>NZ_BAAFGK010000003.1:0-41984 GCF_045865675.1 Candidatus Magnetaquiglobus chichijimensis | reverse complement strand
CCGCCGCCGCGCCGGCACCGGTCGCGCCAAAACCCAAACCGGTGCCCCTGGATCCGGACGATCCATCGGCGCCTCCCCCTGCCCAGCACGAATCCAACGAATACGTGCTGCCGGTGGACCGACATCCCTGACGCCCGGAGGCAAGAGCGTGAACGCACACACCGCACGGGTTCTCGAACGGGTTCTGGTGCTGCTGGGCGCCAAGCCGCCCCATCTGGCCACGGCCCGCAAGCAACTGGATGATCTGATCGCCCTGCCCCCCTGCTCCGAGGAGAGCAGCGGCGCGCGCAAGGCGGTGGTGCATCTTTTCGACCGGCTGGCCCTGCCGGTGCTCGAAGGGCATCCGGAGACCCGGCTGGTGGCCGAGGGGTTGCGCGAGCGGTTGAACCAGAGCGGTTCGTTGAGCGGCGCCAAATCCCCTCTGGAAAAAGCCGCCGGTTGGATCCTCCGTCCCCCGCCGCTGGACGAGTCCCGCGAGGCGTTGCCCGCGACCCTCTCCGGGCGACTGTTGACCGCGTTGCGGCTGCACGGCGAGGCCCTCGCCGAGGTGGCCGGCGAGGCGAACCGTCTCGCCGACCGTCCGGCGGTCGCGGATCCGTGGCCCGAGATCGAGCTGTTGTTGCGGCGGGTGGCGGCCAATCGCGAACCTTTCCCCCCCACGCCGCTCGCGCGGGAACGCAAGGGTTTGCGGCAAGAGATCGTCCAGGGTCTGGAGGCGCTGCGCGCGGTGCATCCCTCCCACACCGAAGAACCGGAAGGACAACAATCGGATCTGGCTGCCCTGTTGCGACAGCGCGGCAAGGAGGCGCGGCAGAAGGCCCGTTCCCTGGCCGGGCGCATGGCGGACAGCAAGGCGATGGCCGAGCGGCTCAAGAGTCGGTTGCGGCAGTTGGAAGAGGCCGTGGGTCAGGCGCGCATCGAGGGGTTCATGGATCCCTTGACCGGCCTGCCGGACCGGTTTGCCTTCACCGCGCAATTGAAGCGGCATCTGGAGCGCGCCGTGCATCTGAACGAGCCGTTCTCGTTGGCGTTGTTGCATCTGCATGCGTTCGCGCCGCTCGTGGCCAAGCTGGGTCACGAGGGGGAGACCCGGTTGATGGATGGTCTGGTGCGGGAGATCCGTCGTCATCTGCGCGATGAGGAGTACTTGGCCCGGTTGAGCGTCGAGCGGTTGGTGATCCTGTTTCCGCGTTCGGATCAAAGTCGCGCCGATGTGGCGGTGCGGGATATCGAGGGGATGGTGGGACGGACCCAGTTCCTGTTGGACGAACGCGGCATCGAGCTGGAGGTCCATTGTGGCACCGTGGCGTTGGATCCGGGCATGAGCGGTCAGGAGATGTTGGAGTTGACCGATCGGGTGGCGGTGGTATCGCGGCGCGAAGGTGTGGCGCGGGAGCCAAAGCTGGAGCCGATGCGGGTTTGTCCGTGTTAGGTGGTGAGGCGTTGTAGAGCGATTTTTCGCAAAAAAACGCGAAAAATCGCTTCTCGTAAAAGCGCGCAAAAGGCATAAAGAAGAGTCCCAAGGGCTTCGCCCTTGGATCCCACCAGGGGCCATGGGCCCTTGGACCCCGCCAATCTATCGGAGTCCTGAATCGTTACAGCAACCCAAGGGCACCGTGGGGGTTCTGAATCGTTACATTGTCGCCAGACTGGGGACGAAACCATGAAATCCGAACGGTTGACCACCGAGTTGACCCGCATCCGCTCCCTGCTCGAAGAGCCGCGTCCCGACCTGCGCGGCGCCTTCATGGCCACCCGCGAACTTCTGACGCGCGGTCCCTGTCAACGAGAGCTGGAAGAGATCCGCGAGGCGGCCATCCTGATCCTGGAAAAACTCACCCTTTCCGCCCTGAACAGCGAACGCGACCGCCAGGTGCAGGTGAGTCGCCTGATCCGGGCGATCCGTCGCGTGGATCGACTCGACTCGGAAACCCTGCTGCCGATGATCGAGGAGATCGCTCCCTGGATCGCCGAGGCGGCTTTGCGGGGTGGACGACGCGAGCCGTTGCCGAACTTCGAACCCGAATTGATCACCGAGGCGTTGCGTGCCCTGGACGCCTGGGAGAACGGCGACGATCCGGACGAACCCCCACCGAACCTGGTCCTCTCCTCCGGGGGCGCCGAAACGCCGCTCAACATGCGCTGGCACGACCTCTATCGACGCCTGGGCCGGATCATCACCACCGAACACCGGGGAAGATCCTCCTGGGCGCGAGAGCGCAAGACGATCACCGAGGCGGTGGCCACATTGGGCGCCGATCTGGTGGAGGCTTCGGCGTTGATCGGTCGCAAGGATGGCGCCACCACAAGTTGGGCACACGGTCTGAGCGACGAGGTGTTGACGCGGCCCGAGGCGGTGATGGAGGCGTTGCTGGCCGAAGAGCAGGGTTACTGGGAACGGGTGACGGAACTCGAAGAGGCGTTGGCGCGCAGTCAGGCGGTGGTCGGCCAGTTCCAGAACCTGTTGCGGCGCGCCGAGAATGCCTTGATGGCCTCACGGGATGAGACCTTCGTCGATACGGCCACCGGGCTGCCGAACCGTTTTGCCTTTCTGGCCCGGTTGGCGCGGGAGATGGAGTCCGCACCGGGCGAAAAGAGCGCGCGAGATCCCTTTTCGGTGATCTTCATCCAGGTGGATGAGCATGTGGAGCTTACCCAGTCTTTGGGTCGCGACCGGGCAGCGCGCGTACTCACCGCTCTGGCGACCAGGCTGGCCCTTCTGCCTGGCCCGGAGGATTATCTGGCCCGCTGGAACGAAGAGAGCTTTGTCATTTTGAGTCCCGGTGCCGACGGACCCGTCGCCCTGGCAACGGCCAAGGCGATCCATGCCTCCCTGGCCCGTGAGCGCTATGAGCTGATCGATGCGTTGGTCACCTTGCGTCTGGGGGTGGGGGTGGTCGCCTGGCAGGCGGGTCTGGGTCTGACCGAGGAGCGTCTGCTGGCCCTGGCGGAGCTGGAGGCCAAAACGGCACTTGTCGATGGTTCCCTGCCGGTGCGGCTGGCTGATCCGAAGGGATGAGCGGTTTGACTTCCTGATGGCAGATGGTAACATCGGCAAGGAAGCGTTGTCGATCGACACGCTCCGTGAGCCCGATCGGATCCCCCCTTTTTGACGAGCCCGTAACATCATGTTTTGCACCCATTGTGGAACCAAAAACGAGTCGGATGCCAAATTCTGTACTCAATGCGGCGGCTTGATGGTCGCACCCGCGACCTCCTCCGTGACATCCCCAACCACGGAGATCCCCACGATCCGTTATGCCGGTTTCTGGTTTCGGGTACTGGCATCCCTGGTCGATACGCTGCTTTCCCAGATCGTGACCATCGCGCTCGCCTTTCCTCTGGGCTTTGCCCTGGGCGCATCCCTGGCCGAAAGCCATACGCAGGACGAAATCATCTCCATCGCCGGAGTGAGTGGCTATCTGTTGGGAATCCTGGTGAACTGGCTGTGGTTCACGGTGGGGGAGTCCTCCCACTGGCAGGCATCCCTCGGCAAAAAAATGTTCGGTCTGCAGGTTACCGATGAACAGGGGCAACGCATCGGTTTTGGCCGCGCGAACGCGCGTTACTGGTCCAAGATCCTTTCTGTGCTGTTGTTGTTCATCGGTTTCATCATGGTGGCCTTCACGAAGAGAAAGCAGGGGCTGCACGACAAGATTGCCGACACCCTGGTCATTCACCGTCCGGCCTCTTGATGGACGAGCTGCTCTTTCTCGCCCACCGCATCCCCTACCCGCCGCGCAAGGGAGACAAAATCCGCTCTTATCACCTGTTGCGCGCCCTGACGACCCGGTATCGGGTCCATCTGGGGGCCTTCATCGACGATGAGGCGGACCGGGAGCACGCCGGAACCGTGGCCGGCCTGTGTGGCGGCGAGACCTGTCTGGTCCGGCTCGATCCCCTCACCACCAAACTGCGCGCCTTGAAAGGGCTGCTCACCGGTCAGGCGCTCACCCTCCCCTATTACGACCATCCGCACATGCGCGCCTGGGTCGCATCCCTCCTGAAACGCCATCCGATTCGCCGGGTGGTGGTCTATTCGGCAGCCCCGGCCCAGTTCATCCTCGATTGCGACCCGGCGATCCGACGGGTGATCGACTTCGTGGATGTGGATTCCGCCAAGTGGGCCGCCTATGCCGAACAGCGACGTGGCTGGACCCGCTGGCTTTACCGGCGCGAGGCGCGACTGCTTCTCGAGGCCGAGCGCGCCATGGCCATGCGGTGCGATGCGGCGTTGTTCGTCAGCGCCCCGGAAGCGGCGTTATTCGGGCAGTTGGCGCCCGAGTGCGCCGGCAAGACCGGCTATTGGGAAAATGGGGTGGATCTGGACCATTTCTCACCCGTCCGCGACTATCCGAACCCCTATCAGCCGGACGACCTGCCCCTGGTCTTCACCGGTGCCATGGACTACTGGCCGAACGTGGATGCCGTGACCTGGTTTGCCCGCGAGGTGTTCGGCGCGATTCGGTCGCGGGAGCCGCGCGCCCGTTTCGTGATCGTGGGAGGTCGGCCCGTGCCGGAGGTTGTGCGCCTTCAGGGGGTGTCCGGGGTCACGGTGACCGGTCATGTTCCGGATGTGCGGCCTTGGATCGTCTGGTCCAAGGCGGCGGTGGCGCCGTTGCGCATTGCCCGCGGGGTTCAGAACAAGGTGCTGGAGGCCATGGCCATGGCACGTCCGGTGTTGGCCACCTCGCAGGCCATGGAGGGGATTCGGCATGACGCCCGGTTGCGGCGTTGGGTGGCGGACTCTCCGGAGGAGATGATCGACAAGGGGTTGGCGTTGTTGGCGAACGCGGACGGTGGGGAGTGTGGGCGGTTGGGTCGGGAGATGGTGGAACGACAATATCGTTGGACGGACAATCTGGCCCGTGCCCTGGCGGTGGTGGCGGGTGGACAGACGGATGGCGGCTGATCACGGTCGCCGGGGACATCCGTGGCGACCTCTGGATTCATCAGACCGGTTCGCTCTGGATTCATCAGACCGACCTGATCAAAAAAAGCCTGGTGGAACGCATCCACCAGGCTTTTTTTCCTTTCCCCAAACGGGAGACGACTGACCGCCCCGAGGACGGGCAGATCGTAACCTCCCGCTGGGAAAAGCTCTAAAGAGAACGGATCAGTGCAACTGAGACTGTTTCCCGAGCTGCGTCACCGCCTCCTGAACCATGCGATTGGCATCCTTGGCGTTGATCGATTTGGCGATCAGCTTCTCTGCGGCCAACATCGACAGATCCACCGCGGCGTCGCGCACCTCTTCCATCGCCTTCTGTTTGGCCTGTTCGATCTCCAGCAGGGCGGCGTTCTTCTTTTTGGCAAGCTCCTTGTTAAGCTCCTCCAACGCCTGCTCGCGATAGCGATTGGCCTCCTGACGCGCCTCGTCCAGGGTTTGGGCCGCCACCTGACGGGCCGCCACCAACTGACCCTGATAGTTCAACAACAACCGCTCCCCCTCCTTGCGCGAGGCTTCGGCCTTTTGCAAGTCATCGGCGATGCGACTGGCGCGGCTGTCCAGAATGGTGATGATCGGCGGCAGCACGTACTTCTTGAGCAGAAACATCAGCAAGAAGAACGACACCACGGTCCAGAAGATCTGGGACTCGAACACACTGGGCTCGAATTGCGGCAAGCCCGACGACGCGGCGGCGCCCCCCGCCGAGGCATGCGCCGAGGCAATCATCAGCCTTTACCCATGATGATGAAGGCCAGAACCAGACCATAGAGGGCGATGGCTTCGACGAACGCGGCACCGATCCAGACATACTTGGAGAGCTGACCCTCCGCGCTCGGCTGCCGCGCGAAGGCTTCGATGGCCTTGCCGAACATGTAACCCAGTCCGATACCCGCGCCACCCAACCCCGTGGCGGCCAAACCCATTCCGATAAAAGAAGCGGGAAGGCTTTCCATGATTTTATCTCTCCTCATGCCAACGCAAAAAAAACGGATCCAAGGGACAAAATAACCTCACATCGCCGATTCAGTGCATGTGCAGAGAATCGTTGATGTAGACACACGTCAGGATGGTGAAGATGTAGGCCTGGATGAATCCGATGAAGATCTCCATGCCCGTGAAGACCACCGTGAAGCCGAACGGCAGCCAGGCGCCGAACCACTCCAGGGTGGCGGTGAAGAAGAACAACACGCCCAATACCGTGTGACCGGCGGTCATGTTGGCGAACAGACGCACCGACAGGGAGACCGGACGGGCGAGAAAGGAGATGATCTCGATGGGAACCATCAGGGGGAGCAGGGCCGGCGGCAGGCCATGAGGCACGAAGAAGCTCAAGAAATGCCAGCCGTGATGCAGGGCGCCGAGGAAGATGCAGAAACCGAAGATCCCCAATGCCAGGGTACCGGTGACGATCAGTTGCGAGGTCACGGTGAACGAACCGGGGATCAGGCCGGTCCAGTTGCAGAACAGGACGAAGAAGAAGAGGGTGAAGATGATCGGGAAGAATTTTTTTCCTTCGTGGCCGATGATCTCGTTGATCATGGTATCCACGAACAGATAGGCGGCTTCGGCCACGCTCTGGAGACGTCCGGGGACCAGGGTGGGATTTTTCAGCGCCAGGTGGAAGAGTCCGATGACCACGCCCACGACGATCCACATCCACAGGACCGAATTGGAGATGGAGATGTCCAATCCGAGCGGGGTGATGTTGAGGTAGTTGACCACCTGGAAATGGTGCAGCGGATCCATTTTCGGGGCGGTGTTTGCCACTTCTTGGGCAGCCCCGGCATGCGCGGCGGCGATGAGCGATAAATCCATGGACGCTTGGCCTCCATTGTCTACGATCTGGGTGGTTCCTCCGGGCGATTCGCGTCGCGGATCGTCTCCCCCCGGCCTATTCCCTCCCTACCGGGAGGATCCTGCGTGGCAATGCGATACATATTCCGGAAGCCGGCGGCCAGACCGAACATGAAGAAGAGAACGGTCAGCCACGGCCTGGTGTTGAACCAGTAGTCAAGCAGATACCCGATACCCCCACCTACGAACACCGCAGATACCAGTTCGGTGCTCATGCGCATGCCCATGCCCAAGCCCAAGCCTTGCGGCGCGCCACGCCCGGTATCGCGCTTGGGGATCTCCGGTGGTGTGCGGTGCATCATACTAGTAAAGACCCGTTTTCCGTGTCAAGGTCTGACTCGGCGCCAGACACGTTTTCCATTCGGGATTCCTGAATTTTTTTGCGCAACGTATTCCGGTTGATGCCGAGCATGCGCGCGGCCTTGACCTGATTACCGCGGGTTTCGCGCAGCACCCGTTCCAGCAGCACCCGTTCCACCCGTCCCATGATGGCGTCGTGGAGATCATCGGGTTCCCGACCGGGATGGACGGCCAGATACTGGGTGATCGCCTGTTCCACCGCCGTTTCCAGGGTGACCGGTTCGCTTTCGCCGCCGGTGACCGCAGGCGTCGCGCCAGGAGG
The DNA here is from genome assembly GCF_045865675.1 of Candidatus Magnetaquiglobus chichijimensis. NCBI lineage: Bacteria > Pseudomonadati > Pseudomonadota > Magnetococcia > Magnetococcales > Candidatus Magnetaquicoccaceae > Candidatus Magnetaquiglobus > Candidatus Magnetaquiglobus chichijimensis. The sequence goes on along the minus strand of NZ_BAAFGK010000003.1, from coordinate 34,557 downwards.
CGCGCCGCCGGGAGAGCCGACCCGCTTGCCGGCTGAATTGGGCAGTTGCAGGTACTCCGGATGGATCAGCACCCCGGGCGTGAGGGCCATCAGCCGGTAGATCAGGTTCTCCAGCTCGCGCACGTTTCCCGGCCAGTCGTAGGCCATGAGCCTCTCCAGGCTCTGCGGGGTGAACCGCTTGGGCGGGAGGTTCATCTGCCGGGCGGCGCGGGCCAGGAAGAACTCGGCCAGCACCGGAATATCCTCCAGACGGGAGCGCAGCGACGGGACATGCAGCGGGGTGACGTTCAGGCGGTGGTAGAGATCCTCGCGAAACCGTCCCGCGGCGATGGCCGCCGGCAGATCCTGATGGGTGGCGGCGATGATGCGCACGTCGGCGCGCAAGGTCTCCGAGCCGCCGACGCGGGTGAAGGCACCGTTCTGCAACACCCGCAGCAGCCGGGTCTGGGCCTCCAGCGGCATGTCGCCGATCTCGTCGAGCAGCAAAGCCCCCTCGCGGGCCCGTTCGAAATGACCGACATGACGGGCGATGGCGCCGGTGAAGGCCCCCTTCTCGTGACCGAACAGTTCGCTTTCGATGAGATTGGCCGGAATCGCCGCCATGTTCACGGCAATGAACGGGCCGTTGCGGCGCGGACTGTTGGCGTGGACCGCGCGGGCGATCAGCTCCTTGCCGGTGCCCGATTCGCCGTGGATCAGCACGGTCATCTCCGAGTTGGCCAGACGACCGATGGTGCGGAACAGCTCCTGCATGGCCCGCGAGGCGCCGATCACCCCGCCGAAACGGTCCATTTCGCGGGCCGGATCCCGCGGCGCGGCCCGTTGGGTCTGTTCCAAGGCGCGCTGCACCAGCTCCACCACCTGATGGATGTCGAACGGCTTGGCCAGATACTCGAACGCGCCCCCCTCGAAGGCCTGCACCGCGTGACGCAAAGTGCTCTGGGCGGTGATGACGATCACCGGCAGCCACGGGCGACTGGCCTTTAAGGTTTTCATCACGTCCAGGCCCGATCCGCCGGGCATCATGATGTCGGTGATCACCAGATCCCCGGCCCCGTTGGCCGCGAAGTCGAGCAGCGCCCGACCCGACTCAAAGGCACGCACCGTGAAGCCGGCGCGGGTCAGGGCCTGTTCCAGCACAAAGCGTACCGCGCGGTCGTCATCGGCCACGAGAATGGTACGTATGCCGCTCATGGCGACCCAACCGGCAGCAATACGCGAAAAATGGTATTTCCGGGCATGCTCTCCATCTCCATCTGACCGCCATGGGCCTGGATGATCTTCTGGCTGATCGACAGTCCCAATCCCGTGCCGCTCGCCTTGGTGGAGACGAACGGCAGAAAGATCCGTTGACGCATCTCCTCGGGGATGCCCGGACCGTTATCACGCACCTCGACCTCGATGTGGCGGCGCCGGCGTCCCTGTTCCATGCGGGTGCGTTGTGAAAAGCGGGTCAGGATGCGCACCTTGCCATCGGGTCCGGCGGCCTGCATGCCGTTCTTGACCAGATTCAGGAACAGCTGGATCAACTGATCCCGATCCCCGCGCACCGGGGGCAGCGACGGATCGTAATCGGCGATCGGCGCCGGGCGTTCACCGGAGCTGATGCACACCCGTCCCACATGATCGAGGATTTCGTGGATGTTCAGATCCTTTTCGCGCACCAGCTGTTTTTCGGCCAGCCCCAACAGATCGTCCAGCAGACGGCTCACCCGATCCACCTCGGAGCGGATCAGCTCCACGCAGGCGGCATCCGCTCCGCTGGCCCGTCCTTCCAGCAACTGGGCGGCGCCGCGGATCCCGGCCAGGGGATTTTTCACCTCGTGGGCCACGGTCATGGCCAGATCGCCCAGGGAGTCGAGGGCATCGTGAATCCGTTTGCCCTCTTCGATGCGCTCGGTGGCGCCCACCTCCTCCATCTGCAACATCGCCCCCATCCAGGCTCCATCCGGGGTGTGCAGCGGAACCGCCGTCAGGGCCACGGCCACGGTCCGTTCCGGAGAGGGGTTGAGGCGCGCGTCGCGAATCCGGCAGGGGGTGTTGAGGGCGCGGGCGCGGGTCAGAAGATCCATGGCCACCGGATGACCGGGAAGCAGGGCCTCCAGCCGCACGCCGATCAGCCGACCGCGTGGTTTGCCCAACAGTTTTTCCGCGGCGTCGTTGACCGCGCGCACCACGCCGGCGGCATCCACGCCCACCACGCCCAGGGTCATCTGATCCCAGAGCGACACGGGCGTGAAGAATCCTTCGCGATCCGGGGGGGTTCTCATGCCGCCCGTTCCGCCGCCTGATCGAGAAATTCCCGCAACATGGTCAAGACTGCCTCCGGATGAGGTGCGTGATTGATCCGATCCCGAAACGCGGCTCCGTCCGGATACCCGCGCGTGAACCATCCCAGGTGCTTGCGTGCCAACAAGTGTCCGCTTCTCGGGCCATGGTGGGCGATCATCGCATGAAAATGATCGATGATCACGGCACCCCGTTCCGTCAGCGAAGGCGGCGCGCCCGGCGCGCCACAAGCCAGATACCGGGCGACCTGTTCAAACAGCCAGGGACGTCCAAGCGCGGCACGTCCGATCATGATGCCATCCACGCCCGTATTTTTCCACCATTTTAATGCCAACTCCGGGGATGTCACATCCCCGTTGCCGACCACCGGGATCGACACCGTGGTCTTGATCGCGCCGATCGCCTCCCAATCGGCCATGCCGGAGTACATCTGCGCGCGGGTGCGGCCATGCACGGTGAGCATGCGCATGCCCGATTCCTGGGCGATGCGGGCCATGGTCTGGCCATTGCGGCTGTTGTCGTCCCACCCCAGGCGGATCTTGACCGTCACCGGCACCTTGACCGCCGTGACCACCGCCTCCATGATCCGCGCGGCGAGCCGTTCGTCGCGCAGCAGGGCGGCCCCCGCGCCGGTTCCGACGATCTTTTTCACCGGGCAACCCATGTTGATGTCGATGATCTCCGCGCCCAGATCTTCCTGCATGCGTGCCGCCTCGGCCATGGCCACCGGATCGGCCCCGGCGATCTGCACCGCCAGGGTGGCATCCGGGGTGGCCCCTTGCGACATTCTCAGACATTTGGCGATGCCGCGGATCATCGCCTGGGAGGCGATCATCTCCGAGACGGTCAGATCCGCGCCGTAACGGGTGGCCAGGGCGCGAAACGGCGCATCGGTCACGCCGGCCATGGGCGCCAGCAAAAGGGGTGGCGTGCCGTTGGTGCGGGGTGCGAAAAGTCGTTCCACGGGATCGGAGAGGGTCATTCCGAAAACGTGCTCCCTTCAAAGAATATCGTAACCATGTCAGCCCCCCCATCATGCAAGTTGCAGGAGGGTTAGGGGGTTCTCCATGCACAAGTTGCAGGGGACGGAGAACCGCAAGATCCCCGGCTTAAGTGCGGAGACAAAGCATCCCGAATGCAGGGGGCCTGAATCGTTGCACAGTCAACGAACAACTCAAAACCAAAATCCCGGCGGCTCTGACCTCCGCCGGGGGAGATAATCTCCCCCAGTCTCCCATGACACTTTGTCAACCACCTGGGCCGAATGATACCATCTCCCCCATGAACACACCCGACCCCACACACATCATCACCGGCTCCGATCCCACCATCACCAGCCCAGCACCCACCCCCCTGGCCGGTCACCCGGCCCAATTTCTCGTCGGCGCCGTATCGCGTCACCAGTTCCCCCCCGACGACCTGCCCGAGGTGGCCTTCGCGGGCCGCTCCAACGTCGGCAAATCCTCGCTCTTGAACCGCCTGCTCAACCGCCGCAACCTGGCACGGGTCAGCCGCACGCCAGGCCGCACCCGCGAGATCAACTTCTTCGCCATCCGCGAACAGGCCCGCTTCGTCGATCTGCCCGGATACGGCTATGCCGCCGTGGGACGCGATCAACGCCTGGTCTGGGATCGGGTCGCCGAGTCCTATTTCAAGGAACGACGCTGCCTGCGCGGGGTGATCCTGCTGATCGACCTGCGCCGGGGTCTGCTGGAGTCGGACCTGGAGCTGATCGCCTACCTGGAAACGCGCGGCATCGGTTTTCTGCCGGTTGCCACCAAGATCGACAAACTCAACGCCAATCCACGCCGCCAGTCCCTCGTCACCCTGGAAAAAAGCCTCAAGGAGCAAACCAAACTGGCCATGGCCCCACCCCTGGCGGTCTCCTCCCTGGACGGCACCGGCATCCCCACCCTCTGGGAACAGCTGGAACGGATCCTGGCTGCGGCGTGACCCAATCCCTTATTCCAGAGCGCTCCTGTATCTGCATTCTTAAACGTGCATGATGGGGGGAGAACCCCCTCACCCCCCGTACCGTGGACCTCCTGACGGGAGGTTCCACGGTAAACGTGCATGATGGGGGGAGAACCCCCTCACCCTCCATCATGCACGTTCCCGATCCTTCAACAATCCGGTTCCCCATAAAGCCGCTCCAGAATCGCCACGATGCGCGCACCCGTGCGTCCGTCCCACAACTCCGGGATCGCCCCTTTTTTCCACTTTCCAGCGAACAAGCGCTCCAAGGCCGGCGGTATCGCCCGTGGATCGGTGCCCAACAGCTCGTTGGTACCCATGGTCACGGTCTCCGGGCGCTCGGTGGTGTTGCGCAGGGTCAGACACGGCACCCCCATCACCGTGGTCTCCTCGGTGATGCCGCCGGAATCGGTGATCACCGCCTTGGCGTGACGCGCCAGATGATTGAACTCCAGATAGGGTTGCGGCTCGACCAGGATGAGGTTTTCCGGAAGCCCGGCCAACCCGCGCAAGGTCCGATCGGTGCGGGGATGGACCGGAAAGATCACCGGCAACCCCCGCGCCCCCGCGCCGATGGCCGCAAGCAGGGCAGAGAGCGACGCCTCCCCATCCACATTGGCCGGACGGTGCAGGGTCAACAACAGATAACCGCCGGCCTCAAGGCGATGTTCATCCCAGAACGGTGGCGGGCGCAGGCGGGACAGATTGGCCAGCAAGGTATCGATCATGGTGTTGCCCACGAAGAAAATCCGCTCCTCGGGAACACCCATGCGGCGCAGATTGTCGTTGGCCACGCCGCTGGTGGTGAAAAAGTGGTTGGTGATCGCGTCCGTGACCATGCGGTTGATCTCCTCGGGCATGGTCCAATCCCCGGAACGGATCCCCCCCTCGACGTGGGCCACCGGAATGCGGAGCTTCTGGGCGGCAATCGCGCAGGCCATGGTGGAGGTGACATCCCCAACCACCACGCACAACACGCTCGGCGCTTCCAACAGCAGCCGCTCGTAACGGGTCATGATCGCCGCGGTCTGTTCGGCCTGGGTGCCGGAACCCACCTCCAGGTTGACATCCGGGGCCGGGATGTTCAGCTGGGTGAAGAACTCCCCGGACATGCGCGCGTCGTAGTGCTGACCGGTATGCACCAACCGGTGCCGCAGACGCGCTTCGCCCGGCGCCCGGTTCAGCAGGGCGTGCAGGATCGGCGCGATCTTCATGAAATTGGGTCGCGCGCCGGCGATGATGTCGATCAGGGGCGGGATCATGGCAAAGGCATCCAGGCTTTCAACACGAAAAATCACTTACCACGGAACTCCCAAGGGAAGTCCATGGGTAACTATTCACCACCCCTTCATGCAAATTCACATTCCCCCGTTTCCCTGCGGTCAACGGGGGAATGTACAAAGGACGGTGCGCGCTTGCGCACTTTTCGCAAAAACCGCGAAAAATGCTTATCGTAAAAGCGCGCGAAAGGCCAAGTCAACGTCATAAAAGCCAAACCTCAGGGCTTCGCCCCGAACCCCGCCGGGGGCGATAATCGCCCCCGGCCCCCCGTAACAGAGGGGGACCTGAATGGTTACAAAATCGATTCGTGCTTCTCAAATTGCTGCGCAATTTGGCAGGCCATGAATGGCCCGCGTCGGCTGTCTGGCATGTGCCAAACAGCCTCTCACTCCTTGGTGGGCGTACCGGTCGGCGGACTCACGCGGGAGAAATCGACCGTGCCCGGCTCGAACCGTTTGATGGCGTCGAACGGGCCGCGCAGCGTCCACGGCTGGGTCAGACCCTGATACCGTTCGACATCGATCGCCACCCCGCGCACGGCGGTGGTCACATCGACGTTCAAGGCGGCTTCCACCTGCCGTTTGGCGCAATCCACCTCGCCGGAGCCGGTCGCCAACAGATCCGGGCCGGTGACCTTGAGATCGGTGATGCGCGCCTTGCCGTCGCCGAGGCGAACCGTCGCGTCCAAACCGCTGAAAGCGGTCTCGTCGGCCCCGGAGGCCGGAGCCCTTTGCCGGATGAACTGGGCATGGGCCTGACGCGCCTTGCCGACCAGATCCAGCCCGGTGACCACCCCTTCCGCCACCTCCAGGCCGATCTCGCCCTCCAGGGCACGCCACATCGCCGGCCGCTCCCGGCCACGGGTGGCCAGGCGGGCCCGCCAGCCCCCCTTGCCATCGATACCGCTCCAACCGAACCCCTCTTTCAGCAGCGGTCCGACGCGAATCCCCTCGGCCTGCTGCTCGATCCGGATCACCGGCTCCTCACCGCGTTGATCGATCTCGACCACCGTGCGCATCCGGCCTTCATGCGCGCCAAACGTAACGGGATCGATGCGCATCACCCCATCGCTGGCCGCGAGAAGCAGATCCAGATCGGTCAACTCCCCCTTGGGGGTGATCAGACGACCGGCCAGGAATCGACCCTCCACCCGCCAGTCACGCGCCGGCATGGGCCACCCCTCCGCGCCGCTCTCGGCCTTGACCCCGCCGGAGAGCAGCGGCACGAAGCGGGTCAAATCCAGACTGTCCACCCGTCCATCGAAGCGCAGCCGTGTTTCATCCACCGACCACGCCGCAGAGCCGGTCAGATGGCTGTCATCCACACCCACCTCCAGGCGCGGGATCCGCCAGGTTCCGTCCTTGATTTCAAAAGCCATCTCGGCCTCGGCGCCGGCGCACACCTTGCCATCCGCGGGGGCGGGTATCGTCCGTCCCAGGGCGATCAACAGCGCCCGAAAATCGAAACGTCGCGCCTCCAGGCTCCCCTCGATCAGCAGGGGTCGCGCCGCGGCGCGCATGTCGCCGTTCACCTTCAAACCCGCCGGCCCTTCGATCTCCAGGTTGTCCAGATCCAGAACGTGGCGCGAGGGATCGGCGCTCAGATCGGCTCGGACCAGCGCCCGCACCCCGGCGGGTGGGAGGGAATTGGCCTTCAGGAGCAGGTTGAGCCGCGCCTGGGGCGCGGCCAGACGACCGGAGCTCAGATCCATCTCCATGCCGCCCTGGAAACCCAGGGTCAACTCGCGCATCCACTCGGCATCCGACCAAAGGTTGGCGTTGAGTTCCACCCGCGACCAGACCGCCTGCCGGGCCTGCGGATCCAGGATCAATTCGGCCTGGAGTCCGGCCTTGACCTCCTTGACCATGCCGTTGACCACCCCGGAAGCAAGCTGAAGGGTCAACCCCTCGATGCCGATCCGGCCTTGGGAGAGAGGACGCAGCTGGGCTTTCATCTCCAGGCGACCGTTGCTGCCATGCCCGGCCTCCAGAAAACGGCTCGAACCGGTCACGGTGACCGGTCGGCCCGGATGGATCGGCCCGGTCTTGAAGGCCCACGGTTCGAGCTTGAGATCCAGGCCGGCCTGCCGATCATGCCAAAAGAGCGTGGCCTGGGCGATTTCGATGCCGCCGATGGACATCCCCAGCAGACGGTCGAGCAGGGAGGCGGGATGGGCCGCCGGTTCCGTGTCGCCGGTCTTTCCCCCCGGATGCGGAGAGGCCAGGAGTGCCGACCAGTTGGAGCGTCCATCCGCCAAGGTGGAGAGGCGCAACCGCAGACCGGTCAGTTCCGCGCGATCCATCTCCACCCGACCGGAGAGCAACGGCATGAATTTCACCCCCATCGCCAGGCTGCGCGCCTCGGCCATCGGCTCGACGCCGAACGCCGGATCCTCCTCCAGGGAGAGGTCGCGCAGAATCAGTTCCAGGCTCGGGAAAAAGGCCAGGCCGACCTCGCCGTGAATGGTCAGCGTCCGACCGGTGGCGTTCTTGACCAGCGCGCCGATCGGCGCCCGGAGCTGGTTGGGATGCACCAGCACCGGCACGGCGACAAGCAGGATCATCACCAGACCCGCCAGGCCCGCCGTCACCCGAAAAACACGTTTCAGGGTTGGATTCATCCCCTCACCCCCGCCCGACATGCTCACCCGGATGGCCGCCCGGTTCGCCTACATGATCCGCAACCGTTTCACCGGTTCGCCGGTTCGCCCTACATGATCCGCAACCGTTTCACCGGTTCGCCCTACATGATCCGCAACCGTTTCACCGGTTCGCCGCTCACAAGATGGGTGTCGAAGATCTCCGCGACATCCTTGGGCTTCACCCCGCCATACCAGACCCCGTCCGGATAGACCACCACGGTCGGTCCCTTGTCGCACGGCCCCATGCAGAAGGTGCCGGTCACCATGATCTGTTCGAACAGACCGCGCTTCTCGATCTCGCCGGCGATCGCCTCGTAGACCGAACCTGCCCCGGCGCCGCCGCACGAGCCGCGCGGATGGCCCGGCGGACGCTGATTCATGCACACGAAGAGATGATGCTTGAGTTTCATCGCGTCAATTTCCTCTCTGGGTAAAAAAAAACGGTTCATGTTCAATGGGGGTTGATTTTGGGTGCCAAATCCCTGAAAGTCAATCAAAAGAGATTTTGTCCAAGCGCGTGGGCGTTCCCAATGGATTCCAGGAGCGACTCCCCAACCGGAGCGAAAATGGCGGTGCGTGGATTGGGACTTGCTGTTTTGGAGAATCATGATATGCTAATGTTCGAATCGATCATACGCAAGACGCGAAAGCGATAAATATAACTTTTTTAAATTTTTCAACCGTATCCGCCGCGAATCGCCTTTGGTCCCAGACCACGGCGCGACGCGGCGTTATCGATCCAACCGGGTCACGACTCCCCCGACTGGATCCAGAATGGTTCAGATATTCTTTGTCCGCGAAATGTTTCGCCCCCTTTCATCGCACGTTTGAGGAGATGTCATCATGCCGAGTTTTGAACTGAACGGCCGCACCTACGAGACCGACGAGGACGGTTACCTGGCCAACCTGACCGACTGGAGTCAGGATGTCGCCGGTTATCTCGCCAAGACCGAAGGCGTGGATATGTCCGAGTCCCACTGGGAAGTGGTCAATTTCCTGCGCGAGTACTATGACGAGTACAAAATCGCCCCGATGATCCGCATCCTCACCAAGGCCATCGGCAAGAAACTCGGCAAGGAAAAAGGCAACACCAAATACCTGTACGACCTCTATCCGGGCGGACCCGCCAAGCAGGCCTGCAAAATCGCTGGACTCCCGAAGCCGACCGGCTGCGTGTAATCCCAGGATCGGGCCACACCCCAAAAAAGATCATCAACCGTCCGGGCGCTTTTTTTTTCAAGCACCATTCGGACGGCGTCGAGATGGTTGCCGATCCATGGATCACGGATTGGATCGGCAACCCATTTCCAAGCCTCATCCCTTTTCTTGACATGGGGAAAGCCGGATGTTGACCTTCCTCGCCTATATTGTTCTGGCCATCTTCGTTCTCGGTTTCGCAAGCCGGATTTTCGTTTACGCCCGCTCCCCCGCGCCGCTCAAAATCGCCACCACGCCGGCTCCGACCACCCTGCCGGGTGTCGCCTGGCGGCTCTGCACCGAGGTCTTTTTCTTCAACAGCCTCTTCAAGAGCGACAAACTGGCCTGGGCCGGTGGCTTGGCCTTTCACGGAGCCATGGCCGTGGTGCTGATCCGGCATCTGCGCTATTTCGTCGATCCCCTGCCGGCCTTCGTCGGGCCGTTGCAGATCTTCGGCATCGTGGCCGGCATCGTCATGGCGGGGGCCCTGGCCTTCCTGCTGTTGCGCCGTCTGGTCTTCCAGCGGGTCAAGCACATCTCTTCCAAGGCCGATTATCTCTTCCTGGCGCTGCTTCTGGCCATCGCCGGATCCGGCCTGCTGATGGATTTCGCATTGCGTCCCAACATCGTGGCCATCAAAAGCCACCTGCTGACCATGTGGAGTTCCGTGACCGGTCTGCCGCCGCTCAACTCCGCGGGGGATGTGATGTTCCTGTTGCATCTGCTGCTGGTCGGCCTGCTTCTGGTGGTCTTCCCCTTCAGCAAGCTGATGCATGCCGGCGGGATCTTCTTCAGCCCGACGCGCAACCAGGTGGACAACCCCCGGGAAAAGAAACACGTCAACCCCTGGGCGGAACCGTGACCTGATTCGGGATCGCAACGGCTCGTCTTCATGATTTGGATGATCGCAACCTTTTTTCAGGAGTTCTCGCGTGGCTGACTATCATGTTCCCGTTGTCGGGGATGACATCAAGACGCCTGATCTGAAAACCGGCACCATGGCGCATCTGGCCCCTTATCCGGCCACGGCCAAACATATGGATCCCATGGGTTTTCCTGGCGAACGGGTGGAAAACTGGCAGCAAAAGGGCATCGAGAAGCTCGGTGAATTGCTCAAGAAGTACCGCTCCTTGCAGGTCTATCTGGACATCTGCGTCAAGTGCGGCGCCTGCACCGACAAGTGCCACTACTATCTGGGCACCCAGGACGCCAACAACATGCCGGTGCAGCGCGCGGAGTTGATGCGCAGCGTCTATCGCCGCTACTTCACCCCGGCGGGCAAGATGTTTCCGGGGCTGGTGAATGCGGTCGATTTCGACGAAGAGACCCTCAACAAGTGGTTCACCTATTTCCACCAGTGTTCCCAGTGTCGGCGTTGTTCGGTCTTCTGTCCGTTCGGGATCGACACCGCCGAGATCACCATGGCCGCTCGCGAAATCATGAACGCCATCGGCGTGGGCCACAAGTATTCGGTGGAAATCATCGGCAAGGTCCATCAGATCGGCAACAACCTCGGCATCCCGAAACCGGCCTTGAAGGGAACCCTCGAGTTCCTCGAAGAGGAGATCCTGGACACCACCGGTCACGACGTGCGCATCCCCCTGGATCAGGAGGGCGCCGACGTGCTGTTGGTCGCTCCTTCCGCCGACTTCTTCAGCGAGCCGCACATCCAGTCCCTGATGGGCTATGCCAAGGTGTTCCATCAAGCCGGCATCTCCTTCACGATCAGCTCCTATGCCTCGGAAGCGGCCAACTTCGGCATGTTCATCGGCTCGTATGAGCAGCAAAGAAAGATCGCCAAGAGGGTGGTCGAGCAGGCCCGCGCCTTGAAGGTCAAGCGCCTGGTGGTGGGCGAATGCGGACACGCCTGGCGTGTGGCCTACGCTTTCTGGAACACCCTGAACGGTCCGTTCGATTTCCTGGATCCCCGTTATCCGGCTCCGCAGCACATTTGCGAGTTCACCCACGATCTGCTCGGCCGGGGCGCCCTGACTCTCGACAAGGAGGCCAACGATCCATACCGGGTCACCTTCCACGATTCGTGCAACGTGGCGCGCGCCACCCGCATGGGACCAAAGGCGGGCGGGCAGTTCGAGATTCCGCGTGATCTGATTCGCGCCAGTTGCAACCATTTCGTGGACATGGACGAAGACACCATTCGCGAGAAGACCTTCTGTTGCGGCGGTGGTGGGGGATTGTTGACCGACGAGTTGATGGATCTGCGCATTCGCGGGGTGCAACCGCGCGTCACCGCCTTGAAGCGGGTGATGGAGAGCGACAAGGTTAACTTCATGGCGTTGATCTGTGCCATCTGCAAAGCCCAGTTCACCAAGGTGTTGCCCATGTATGGAATTCCCATGGAGATGGTGGGTGGGGTGCATCAATTGGTGAGCAATGCGATTCAGTTGGGTGCCAAAAAGGGTGTGGTGTAGCAAAACAGCGTAACGATTCAGGCTCCCCACTCTTGCAGGAATTCTCAACCTTCCAACGCGGTTCTCACCGCCGAAAGCCCGACACATGAGCCGAAACGACGGACGCCAACCAGACGAAATGCGGCCCGTGACCATCACCCGCCCTTTCAACCACCGCGCCGAAGGCTCCTGCCTGATCGGCTTTGGCCAAACCCGAGTCATCTGTACCGCCTCGGTCGAAGAACAACAACCACGCTGGATGAAAAACCAGAATCGCGGCTGGGTGACCGCCGAATACGGCATGATCCCCCGCGCCACCCACGACCGCACCACCCGCGAGGCGAGCCAGGGCCGTCAGGGCGGACGCACCCTGGAGATCCAACGGCTGATCGGTCGCTCGCTGCGCGCGGTCACCGACCTGACCAAACTGGGTAAACGCACCATCTGGATCGACTGCGACGTGGTGCAGGCCGACGGCGGCACCCGAACCGCCTCGATCACCGGGGGCTTCATCGCCTTCATGGACGCCTGCCGCTGGCTGGAAAAACAGGGCCTGATCAAATCCCTGCCCATCACCGATTTCGTGGCCGCGGTCAGTTGCGGCATGGTCAAGGGAACCCCTCTGCTGGATCTGAACTACAAGGAGGATTCCGACTGCGAAACCGACATGAATTTCGTGATGACCGGTAGCGGCAAATTCATCGAAATCCAGGGCACCGCCGAAACCACCCCCTTCACCCTCAACGAATTCAACGCCATGGCCAACCTGGCCAGCAAGGGAATCGGCGAACTGATCGCTCTGCAACGCAAAACCTTTCTGGGTGAGCTGTCCGCGTGACCGGACAGGCCGGCATCCCGATCACGCTCTACCTTCATCTCCCCTTCTGCATCCGCAAATGCCCCTATTGCGATTTCCACTCGCTCCCCGACCGACTCGGGGACGAGTCGGCCTATGTGGCGCGTCTGATCGAGGAGTTGCGCCATTGGCGCTCCTTCGCCCATGGGGATGGGCGACCCCTGCACGCGATCTTTTTCGGGGGAGGCACCCCTTCCCTGCTCAACCCGGCGGCCATCCAGACGATCCTGGACGCGGTGCGAACCCTGTGGCCCCTGGAACCCGGATGCGAAATCACGTTGGAGGCCAATCCGGAGTCGTGTCCGCGCGAGAAGATGCCCATCTGGCGCGAAGCCGGCATCAACCGGGTGAGTCTGGGGATTCAGGCCCTGGATGACGAGCGGTTGCGGCTGTTGGGGCGGCCCCACGATCGGGAACGTGCCCTGGATGCGGTGCAGGGGTTGTTGGAGGCTGGTTTCAGCCATCTCAACGCGGACCTGATTTATGCCACGCCGGGCCAGACCTTGGAGGCTTGGGAAGCGGAGTTGCGCGAGGCGGTTGGTTTGGGGTTGGGTCATCTCTCCGGCTATGCGTTGACGCTGGAGGAGGGCACCGCGTTTCAGCGTCGTTACGATGCCGGACGCATGGTGATGCCGGATGAGGGGTTGGCGCTCGAGTTCCTTGGGTTCACGCGGCGCTTTCTGGCCGGGCACGGCTATGATCCGTATGAGGTCAGCAATTTCGCCAAACCTGGGCAGGCGTGTCGTCACAATCGGAACTATTGGGCCTATGGAGATTATCTGGGCATCGGGTCCGGCGCGCATGGCAAGTGGCGCGACGAGGCGGGTGTGACCTGGCGCTGGGCCAATTCAACGGATCTGACGGGTTATTTACACGGATCGTTTGCCACGCCCGAGCCTTTGTCCAGGCGGGAGGTGGGGATGGAGTGCGTGATGATGGGGTTGCGGATGGCGGTTGGGGTGGATCGTGCGGGGTATCGGGCGCTCACGGGGGTGGATTTGGTGGAGGCGCGTGGCGCGCGGGTGTGGGAGTTGGTCGAGGCGGGGTTGTTGGAGGTGGATGAGGCGCGGGTGCGGGTGACGGAGGCTGGCGTGGCCTGTTTGGATGCGATCGTGGAGCGGTTGACCGGGTGACGGCGGGATGGATTCCCGTCATCAGGGAAGATCCGCCCGCAAACGTTTTTCTCACCGCCACATTCCCGCCGGAATCGGCCTGGCGACCGCCCGCCGCAACCGCGCCAGAAACCGATCCCTCGGAATCGGACGGGCCCCGAACCGCAACAGATGATCCGTGGCCACCTGACAGTCGATCAACTCAAACCCCATCTCCACCAACCGCCGCATCAGAAACACAAAAGCCACCTTGGAAGCATCCGTCCGTACCGAAAACATCGATTCACCAAAAAAAACCGCTCCCAATGCCACGCCATACACCCCACCCGCCAACAGGGGCAACCCGCTCTCCTCGTCCAGGAGCCACGCCTCCGCCGAATGGGCCAACCGCAACCGGTGCAGGCGAATGAAGGCACGCTCCATCTCATGGGTGATCCAGGTGCCACTCGCCTCCCGCGCGGCGGCACAACCACGAATCACCTGGTCAAAGGCACAGTCGAACGTGACGGTATACGTTCCCCGCCTGATGGTCTTCTGAAGACTGCGCGAAATGTGGAAATCACCCGGCTCCAACACCACCCGCGGATCCGGACTCCACCACAAAATCGGCTCCCCCTTGGAATACCACGGAAAAATCCCCTCGGCATAGGCGGCCACCAACCGCCGGGGCGACAGATCCCCACCCACGGCCAGCACCCCCTCGGGCTCGGCCAGACTCGGATCCGGGAAATAAGGCTCGGGCTGTAAACGAAAGATGGGCATGACCTCAATGCGCCTCGGCCCAGTTGGCGCCCACCCCCATGTCCACCCGCAAGGGGACCGACAGGTTCATGGCCTGCTCCATGGCGTCGCGGGTCACCGACCGGACCTGCTCCAGCTCGGTTTCGGGAACCTCCAGCACCAGCTCGTCATGGACCTGGAGAATCAGGCGGCTCTTCAAGCCCGCATCCCGCAAGGCACGCTGCAACCGGATCATCGCCAGTTTGATCAGATCCGCGGCAGACCCCTGCAACGGCGCGTTGATCGCCGTGCGCTCGGCCAGTTCGCGCAAATTGCGGTTGGTGTGATCGATATCCGCGACAAAACAGCGCCGTCCGCCCAGGGTCTCGACATAGCCATGCTCGCGGGCGAAGCGGATGGTCCGCTCCATGTGCGCCTTCACGCCGTTGTAGCGGCTGAAATAGAGGTCCATGTAGTTGAAGGCCTCGCCCACCGAAATCCCCAACCGCTTGGCCAGACCATAGGGACTCATGCCGTAGATCAACCCGAAATTGATGGTCTTGGCCAGGCGCCGCGCCTCGGCGTCCACCTGATCCGGCGCGGAACCGAACAGCTCGGCGGCGGTGGCGGCGTGGATGTCCAGCCCCTGCTCGAAGGCGGCCTTCAAACGCGGGATGTCGCCCAGATGGGCCAACAGCCGCAACTCGATCTGGCTGTAATCCGCGGAAAGCAGCACCGAACCGGGCGGCGCGATGAAGGCGGCGCGAATCGCCTTGCCCTCGGGACGACGCACCGGGATGTTCTGCAGGTTGGGATCCGAGGAGGAGAGCCGACCGGTCAGGGTGGCGGCCTGGTTGTAACGGGTGTGGATGCGTCCGGTGCGCGGATCGAGCTGGGCGGTCAGGGCATCGGTATAGGTGGATTGCAGCTTGGTCAGCCCCCGATACTCCAACACCAGACCGGGCAGTTCATGTCCCTCCTCGGAGAGCCGGGTCAACACCTCGACATCGGTCGAAAAGCCGGTCTTGGTGCGCTTGCCCCCCTTGATCCCCATGCGGTTGAACAGGATCTCCCCGAGCTGCTGAGTGGAGTTGATGTTGAACTCCAGACCGGCCTTGTCGTGGATCTGACGGGTCAGGGCAGCGCGGCGCACGGAAAAATCCTCGGAGAGCCGCTCCAACGCGGCCCGATCCACCAGGGCGCCGGCCAGCTCCATCTCGCCCAGCACCGGGATCAAGGGCCGTTCGACGGTTTCATACAGCCGCGTCAGGGAGGGCACCTCGGCCAGGCGCGGGGCCATTCTTTCGGTCAGAAGCCAGGCCACCTCCGCATCCTCGCAGGCATACGGGACCGCCTCGGACAGGGCCACCCGATCGAAGGTGACCTGCTTCTTGCCGACGCCGGCAACCTCCTTGAAGGAGATGGTCTGGCGTCCCAGCTCGGCCAGGGCCAGGGCATCGAGATTGTGCCGCCGCGTCTGGCCGTGCAACAAGCCGGAAAGCAGCATGGTATCGCTGCCGATCCCGGTCAGGGTGATCCCGTACCGGCGCAGGATGGCGTATTCGAACTGGCTGTTCTGGCCGTGCTTGGCGATGCGCGGATCCTCGAGAATCGGCTTGAGATCCGCCAGCACCCGCTCGCGGGCCAACTGACCATCCGGCGCCGCCTCGGGAACGTGTCCGACCGGGATGTACCACGCCTCCCCGGCCCGCCAGGCGATCGACAAGCCCACCAGCTCGGCTTGGGAGGGGTCCAGACCGGTGGTTTCGGTGTCCAGGGCAAAAGCCGGACGCAGACGCAACCGCTCGAGAAACCCCGCCCAGGTGGCGGCATCGGTGATCGCCCGATAACCGCTGCCAGGGAGTTCGCCCGTCGGCTCCAGCGGGTCGGATGGCGGGTCGGTCCGCCCGGGCGGGGTGATGCCACCGGCTGACTGATCGCCTGGGACTTGACACGGGTCGGTCCGCCCGGGCGGGGTGACGCGCTCCGCGCCTGCCGGCGCCCAGCGATCCAGATCCCGCAATTCGGAGAGAAACTCCATCTCGGTCAACAACGCCCGCAACGCCTCCCGATCCGGCGGGCGACGCTTGAGCGCCTCGGGCTCGAAAGGCAGTTCCATGGCGTCATCGACCGTCACCAGCCGCAGCGACAACCACGCCAGACGGGCCACCTCGGGATCGCTCAGGGTCTGACGCAACGCCGGTCGGCTCACCTCGGCCACGCGGGCGAACAGGGTTTCCAGATCGCCGAACTGCCCGATCAGACCGGCGGCCAGTTTCGGTCCCACCCCCGGCACGCCGGGAATGTTGTCCGAGGTATCGCCGATCAGCGCCATGGCCTGGGTGAGCCGCTCCACCGGCACGCCCCATTTCTCCTGGACTTCGGCGGGTCCGATCCACTGCTCCTTGCCGGGATCGAGAATCCGGATCCGCTCGGAGACGATCTGCGACAGATCCTTGTCCCCGGTCACCACCACCACCTCCCACCCGTCGCGTTCGGCGGCGCGGGCCAACGTGGCGATCAGATCATCCGCCTCGTGCCCCCCACGCTCGAAGATCGGCACGTTCCAGGCGCTCACCAGCCGCCGGATCACCGGCACCTGCGCCTTCAGATCATCGGGCATCGCCTGACGGTTCGCCTTGTACTCCGGATAGATCCCGTGCCGGAACACCGGACCCCCGGCATCGAACACCATGCCCAGGTATTCCGGCTTGTGATCATGCACGACCTTGCGAATCATCTTCAGGAAGCCGAAAATGGCATTCGTGGGAAAACCATCGCGTCGGGCCAGTTGCTTGACGCCGTAAAAGGCCCGGTATAAAAATCCGGAGCCATCCATCAAAAACAGCCGGGGTGTTGTCATGAAGTCCAGATCATCCTCCATCGTCATTCAGGGTCGCCTGACCGCCCGTTCGCCGTTTCTGGCCCTGCTCGTGGCCCTGCTCGTGGCGCTCTCGACCACCGGTCTCGCCCGGGCCGCCGAGGTCCGCGCCGGGGGCCATCCCATCCCCGCCAAGGGACCGCTGGTCTCGGAGCTGCGCGAAGAGGTGGAGTCCGACAAACCCGGACACATCACCATCATCCGCAAATACGAGGATGCCCAGGGCAATCAGGTGCGCGAATTCAGCTCCCAGGGCGCGGTCTATCAGATCCAGGTGGTGCCCGCCAACGGACCGACCTACTATCTGATCGACACCGACGGCGATGGTCTGTTCGAGTCGCGCAGCAACGGTTATGAACCCTTGACCGTGGTTCCGCAATGGGTTCTGTTCCGCTATTGATCCATCCCGCCTGACCGCCACCTTTGACCACCTCCGTTCGCCGCTGGCCGATCGCCGGTTTCTACGCCTGCTACTTTGCCGTGGTGGGCGTCTGGATCCCCTATTGGCCGCTCTATCTGGCCCATCTGGGCCATGGCGCCCAGACCATCGGCCTGTTGACCGCCCTCACCCAGTGGATCCGCATCCCGGCCCCGCCCTTCTGGGGCCACATGGCCGACCGGGGCGGTCGCCATCCGGTGATCCTGGGCACCAGCCTCGGCGCCCTGGCCGCGTTTTCGCTGTTTTTCATGGACTCCAGCCTGCTCTGGATCTTCGGGGTGACGGTCCTCTACAGCCTCTTTCACACCGGTCCGCTCGCCCTGGTCGATGCCACGGCCATGGAACAATCCATCGCCCGCCACTGGGATTACGGACGCCTGCGCCTGTGGGGATCGTGGGGGTTCATCGTCTGTTCCCTGGGCGGCGGCCCGTTGAGCGACCAGTTCGGGCTCGGCGCCATTCCGATGCTCATCGCCCTGCTGCTGGCTCTGACCGCGCTCTGCACCACCTGGCTGCCGCGCACCTCGATCCGCCACGACGCGGGCATCCGCTTCTGGACCCTGTTCGAGCGGACCGACGTGCGCTGGTTCTATTTCAGCGCCACCATGATGCAGTTCTCCCACGGCGGCTATTATGGTTTCATGTCCCTGCATCTGCAACACCAGGGATTCTCGCGCACCGCCATCGGTCTGTTGTGGGCGATCGGGGTGCTGGCCGAGGTGATGTTGATGCGCCATTCGCGCGCCTGGATCGAACGGGTCGGCGTGGCGCGCCTGCTGACCCTTTCCCTTCTGTTGGCCACGCTGCGCTGGTCGGTTTATGCCACCACCGTGGAGCTGGTCTGGTTGGTCGGCGCGCAACTGCTGCATGCCTTCACCTTCGGGGCCTTTCATGTCGCCTCGGTGCGGCGCGTGCATGATTTCGCCCCCGAGTCCGCGCGCGGCGTGGCCCAGGGGTGGTTGGCGGCCCTCTCCTACGGGGTGGGGGGCGGCATGGGCATGGCCCTCTCCGGAGTGCTCCTCGAACAGGCCGGCCACACGGCCATGTTCGGCATGCTGGCTCTGGCCGCCGGCGTGGGCACGCTCGCCTCGCGCCGCTCCGAACGGTTGCTGGCGGGTCACGCCGCCTCCATCCCCACCCTCACGGGATCCGAATCGCCCGATCCCCGCGACCCTCCCTGGAACCCTTGAGATCCGGACATGAACCCAATCCCTCCGCCTCCCGTTGCCGTGATCCCAAGGCCGGACTTGAAAGCGATGCTCGGACTGGCGCGCACCCTGCGCCGTCTCGCCCTCGCCCATCCGCATCCCCTCCCGGATGCCCCGGATACCGCCCGCTTCGATCCGGGGCACGAGGCGGTGATGATGGGCTACGATTTTCATCTCACCCCGGAAGGTCCGCGGCTGATCGAGATCAATACCAATGCGGGTGGCCTGTTGATGGCCCACGAAACCCGCCATCCGGATTTCGCCGCCCGGGATCCCGCCACCACCCGGAACGATCGGCGCCTGACGCGCCTGATCGACACCTTTCGTACCGAAATGGCCCTGTTCACGGGGAGTCCGACGCGCGTGCCCGGTCTGATGGCGATCCTCGACGAACAACCCGAGGCGCAATTCCTTTACCCCGAGATGGTGGTCGCCGCCCGACTGCTCGCCGAGGCCGGCATGCCGTGTCGGATCGTCGCTCCCGACCAGCTCGACGCGCGCGCGGACGGGGTGTTTCTCGACGGGCAACGGGTGGAGCTGATCTACAACCGCCACTGCGATTTCCACCTCGAAACCCCAACCCTGGCCAGACTGAGAACAGCCTGGCTCAACCGTCAGGTCTGTCTCACCCCCAATCCGCACGCCTATGGCCTTCTGGCCGACAAACGACGCCTGATCGGCTGGTCGGACCCGGATCATCTGCGCGCGCTCGGCTGTTCCGAAACGGAGGTCGCCCGGATCGCCACCCTGGTGCCCCGGACCCGTCTGCTCGCCTCCCTGGATCCCGAGATGGTCTGGAAGGAGCGCGCCCGCTGGGTCTTCAAGCCCGGCTTCGGCGGTTTCGGCGGACGCGGGGTGCTGATCGGCGACAAGATCAGCCGAGCCCGCTTCGCGACCCTGGATCCGGCCACCACGCTGGTGCAACGTCATGTTCCGCCGGCCTTGATCCCGGTGGCGGGTGCATCGCCTCTCAAGAGCGATGTGCGCCTGTTCATGTACCGGGACCAACTGCTGGGAATCGGCGTGCGCGGCTATCGCGGTCAGGTGACCAATTTCCGGGAACCAGGCAACGGTTTTCTGCCGGTTCGAATCGATTGATCGTCTGGCAGGGTTTACCAGACCGAATAAAACCCGTAAACTTTCAAACTGGGGGAGGACCCCCCAACCCCCACCGTGGATCACGCTTTCGACGATCCACGCCGTACGGGGGATGATTCATGCTCCAATGTGAATGCGCAAGCCCGTAATCGCGCGACCGATGACACCCCACCGCGAGGTGAACCGATGCCTGCCCTTGATCCCTCCTCCAACGACGTCCTCTTTCGAGTCCAGGACCCCGTGCAACTCCTTGAAATCCATGCCCAGGAGGAGTTGCAGCGCCGCAAGGCCGCCAATCCCTCCCTGGACCTGACACTCCATCAGGATGCCGTGGAGCTGCTGATGTCCCGTTTGAACGCCCCGCGTCCCACCATGGAGGGCGTGGCATGATCATCCGCCGTCTGCAATCCGAAAATATCCTCCGCTTCAAAAAACTCGACCTCGACGACCTGCCCGCCGCCGGTCCGATTCTCATCACCGGACCCGACGAGGCGGGGAAATCCGCCCTCCTGGAGATCCTGTGTCTCGCCCTGTTCGGACGCAGTGCCAATCTCGCCGACGAGGCGGTGGCCAAGGCGGTCCGCTGGGGCGCGGAACAAGGCTCCATCCAGCTCGATTTCAGCCTGGACGATCACACCGCCTATACCCTGATCCGCCATTTCGACAATCAGGGCGGTCAGGATGCCCTGCTCAAGCGCAGCGGCGAAGAGACCCCCCTGGCCCACGGCGCGGAGTCGGTCGATGCCACCCTGGCCACCCTGCTGGGATTCGGCTTCGAAACCTACATCGATACCCTGTATCTCACCCAGGGACGCCATGCCCACCACGCCCGCGGCCTGGGCACGGTCAAGATGCTCTCCGGCATGACCACCCTGGAAAACCTGGCCACCACCCTCACCCAGGAGCGGATGGCCATCGGTCAGAAGATCGAAGCCCGGGTGCGTCGTCAGGATGAGCTGAAAAACGAGATCACCGGATTGAATCTGATCGAGGAGACCCTCGGTCAGCTGGAAGGCCGACTGAAGGCGGCGCGCAACCGGGTGGCGGTGGCGGTGGCCGCCATCGAACGGTGGCTGGGATTCGATGCCGGCGTGGTCCAGGCGGGTCGGCGCATCGAGGCGGCCTGCAACCGGATGATCCAAACCTCGCCGAACATCGGCGTGGCCAGCTGGACGAGCCGTTGTCAACAGCTCGATCACAGCCTCAAGGAGATCGAAAGCATCTGTCAGGGTGGCCACTTGAGCGAGGTGGAGGTTCCCGCCGGTCCGGTGCGTCAATGGCATGCCAAATCCCGTGCCCGTCTCGATTCGCTGGGCGGGATTCTGGCCACGGTGGTTTCCGAACAGAACCGGCTGGCCAGCTGGCTCGGCGAACCCACCTCCAATCCGGTCGAAGCGCCGACCCTGGCGCATGAGAATACCGAACTCGAGCAGGCGCGCCAAAAAGCCAGCCGAACCCGTACCCATCGTGGTTGGGGGGTGGTGGTGTTTCTGATTCTGTCGCTGGTGGGCGGGCTCTGCACCGCCCTGACCTGGCAGATGACCCATCATCCCGGCTTCGCGCCCGATTTGAATGCCCTGCTGACCCGCCTGCTGCCCGCCTGGCCGCTCTCCCCCATGGTTCTCGGAGCGCCGACGCTGCTGTTCGCGCTGCTGACGATCTGGAACCTCATCAAACGCTTTTCCGCCGGCAGTCGCCTGCAGGCCATCTCCCAGGCTGGACAAACCATCGAGTCACGCGCCGCCCAGGCCCGTCAAACCCTGGAAACCCTGCGCGACGCGGCCAACCGCCCGGTCAAGGAGCAGATGGAGATCCTGTTGGGCATGGAGGGTACCCCCTGGTCCGATGCCTTGAAAAGCTGGTCCATGGCGGATGGCCAGCCGTTGTTGGATGCCGGGCTCATGGAACAGGAGCTGAACGAGCTTGGGGAGCGGTTGAAGCTCTTCCAGGCCGAACACGCCCTGTTGCGCGAAAAAAGTCAAGCGCGCGTGCGCATGGCCAAGGAGGAGCATGCCGCCCATCTGGCGGCGGTGGCCACCCTGGAGAGCGAGGTGGAGAACGAACGGAGCAGACGCCGCGAGCATGCCCGTCTGCTGGCTGCGGTGGCCTCCTTCGAAAACGAAAATCAGCGCGATCGCCGCGCCATCGAGGTGCGACGCATCGCCGAATCCCTGTTGAGCGGCTGCGCCACCCAGTTGAAAAGCGATTTTCTCCACGAAACCAACCGGCTCGTGGCACGGGCCGCGCCCCTGTTCACGGGTGGACGGTATCACCAGCCGCGTCTCGACGGAGAGCTGAATCTGGCCATCTTCTCCGTGGTCAAGAACGATTTCATGCACATGGAGGAGCTTTCCACCGGCGTGCGACGTCAGTTGACCCTGGCGTTGCGTCTGGCGTTGTGTCAGGCGTTGGCCGCGCGCACCCAGGCGGTCCATTTTATCGCCCTGGATGAACCGTTCGCCTATTTCGACCGGGAGCGGGCACGCGCCACCCTGACGGCCTTGATCCACTTCTCCGATCAGCTGCCGCAACTGTGGATCACCGCCGAAACCTTCGAGCACGAGACGATCGCCTCGTCCCGTCTTATCACCTGTTCCGTGGATGCCGACACCCTGACCCTTTCCGCGAGGTCTGGCCCGTGACAATCGTTCCCACCTCTCTCCGCCGGCTTATCCTTGCCCTGCTCTTTCTCGTGATCGGCGCCATGCCGTTTCCGGCCTGGACCGGCGAGCACGAGGATGCGGGCAAGGTGATTCGCATCAAGGGTTCGGATACCCTGATCAAGGCGCTCAAGGAGTGGGCACGCATCTATCCGGAGAAAAATCCAGGCATGCGCGTCGAGGTGAGCGGTGGCGGTTCCGGAAACGGCATCGCCGCCCTCATCAACGGCCATGTGGAGATCGCCTCCGCCAGTCGGTTGTTGCGCGAACGGGAGTTCAATCTGTTGTCGCGCAAGCGCGTGGGACAAATTCCGATTCCGCATGTGGTGGGACGCGACGCGGTATCCGTGATCGTCCACCCCGACAATCCGATCAACGGCCTGGCCTTGCACCAGCTCACCGATATCTACAGCAAGGTCAACCGTTCCCTCACCTGGGGGGATTTCGGGGTCAAGGTGCCGGAGTGTCCGGATCAGAAGATCATACCGATCAACCGCAAGAACAACTCCGGCACGTATGTCTTTTTCAAGCAGACCATCTTCGAAAAACGTGAGCATTTCGATTCCCAGATACTCAGCATGGACGCTTCGGAGAGTCTGGTCAGCATGGTGGGTCAGATGCCCTGTGCGATCGGTTATGTGGGCATGGCCTATGTGACCAATACGGTCAAGACCCTGTGCATCTCCAGGGAGCAGGAGGCCAATGCCCCTTGCGTTCCTCCCACCACCGCATCCACCATGGATCAGGCCTATCCGTTGGCCCGATCCCTCTATTTGTACACCCTTGGCGAGCCGCGACCGGAGGTGGCGAAGTTCCTGGAGTGGGTGCGCGGACCCGAGGGGAGGGAGATTCTCACCCGATCCGGATACATTCCGCCGCCGTAATCCATGCCGATGTCAACGGTTGCAGGGAACGGGGGAGCAAAAATTCCCGACAGAGGGGGGTTGGAAACGGAGTCTCCAAGGTTTTGGTTTTGATTCTGGCGCGCTCTTCACAAAAAACGATTTTCACCTCTTGACCATGGAACGCCCTGACAGGAATTTCCTGGTCGGGGGGTGAGGGGGGACTCCCCCCATCATGCAAGTTAATGAAAATCGCTGGCGCGCCACCTTGGCCGCCGGGTCGTTTTGCGCCGTTTGCAAAACGACCCCGCGAACATGACCCTGAAAACTGACCGGCGGCGATTTTTCATGCCGCGCGCACTGTACCGCATCACCAAGGAACGTTAAACAGATGATTGAGACCCTGGAAGGTTTTTTGCGGGATTATGGTTACATCGTGCTGTTCGTCGGCACCTTCCTCGAAGGGGAGACCATGGTCTTGATTGCCGGCTATCTGGCCAAGGCCGGGGTATTGGATCTCAACTGGGTGATCCTCTCCTCGTTTGCCGGAACCTATCTGGGCGATCAGACCGCCTTTTTCATCGGTCGGCGCTGGGGTCATCTGTTGATCAAACGGACCAGCAGCGAAAGTTGGAAGCGACGTACCGAGCGGGTGATGTATTTATTGGATCGTTACAACACCTGGTTCATCATGGGGTTTCGTTTCATCTACGGGGTTCGCAACGTCACGCCATTCGCCCTGGGGGCCTCTCCGATCGCCGCGATTCGTTTCATGTTGCTCAACTGTCTGGCCGCTTTCATCTGGGCCACCAGTTTTGGTTATGGTGGCTACATCTTCGGCCATGCCATGGAGGGATTTCTGGCCGACATCAAACACTATCAGTTCTATTTCTTCGGGGGTGTGGGTGTGGTGCTGATTGGGATCTGGGCGAGGAAGCGGTTTTTCAAGCGTGAAGCGGCCCCGGCGGTGATGGAAGAGCGTGCCGAAAATTCCGTGCCGTAGGTGAATGGCCACGGTGGGATAGCCGCCTCCGGCGGCCTGTTTGCAGGCCATGTTCGCGGGATCGTGTCGCCAAAGACGCCAGATGATCCCGCAGCCAAGGCGGCGAATTTTGCCATGGAACATGGCAGGGGGGGTTAGGGGGGTTAGGGGGGTTAGGGGGGGTTAGGGGGGTTAGGGGGGTTAGGGGGGTCTCCCCCCATCATGCAAGTTACCATGGAACTTCCGAAGGGAGGTCCATGGCAAGGGGGGTTAGGGGGGCTCCCCCCATCATGCAAGATCCCGTCCCGTTACCCTTTTACCCCCTCACTCACGCTCCACCGCACACCGCTCCAAATACCCGGCAATCCGCTCCACCCCAACCCGCGAACCGGCCACCGTCGATCCCTCCCCACCCGCGACAGCCGATACCTGAATCGCCTCGGCATTGCCCACCACCTCCGCCTTGCGCGTGCAGGTGTAAACCGACAGATCCACCACCCAACCATCCGCCACCATCCGACGGTATAAACATTCCGAAAGCCCTTTGTAATGCCCGGCATGGAGCACCTGATGCTCCGGCACCCCCGCCCCACCCGCACGCGCCACGCAACCAGCCATGCACAACGATCCAACCGTGCCAACCAACAATGCCATGCGTTTGATGCGGGTCATGTCACGATCCAAATTCCAGGTCACCGGTATCAAAACCATCGAAAATTCCACGTCAGGGGCCATGCCCTCCGGTCCAGCATGCGACTGACCGCTTCCAACCCGATGCGCACCCCTCACCACCCCTTGCCCGGCTCATACCCCGGACTCGGCAGATAGCGGCGTCCATCACGCCCCACAGGGGAGGGCTCTCCACGCTCACCATCCAATCCGGTCACCACCACCACCCGGCCACCCACCGCATTGGGATTGGCGATGCAAACCGACCGCACCACTTCGGCCCGTCGGCGACAGGCGGCCACGTCCGCATGGATGCACTCGGTACGCCAACTCTCCACCAGGCAATAAGGGGCGCCACCCACGGGTTGGATCATCTCGGCCTGATTCAGCTCGCATCCCCCCTGTTTCCCCGCTGCCTGAAGACACGACGCCACATCTCCGTATCCACAGTGCCGACCGGAAAAATCGGTGGCGCAGAACAGACCCGCCCAAGCCGATCCGCTCCAGAAAAGGATCACCAGCAGTCCGGGCAGGTGTTTCATCCCGCGGACTCATACTGGATATGGGCCACCACATCCATCTCCACCCGTGCCCCCTTGGGCAGGGCAGCAACCCCCACGGTGGCGCGTGCCGGATAAGGGGGCTTGAAACAGCGGGCATAAACTTCGTTGACCGTGGTGAAATCGTTCATGTCCACCAGGTACAGCGTGGATTTGACCACCTGTTCGAATCCGGATCCGGCAGAGGCCAGGATGGCGCCGATGTTCTCCAACACCCGTTCCATCTGTCGGGAAAGATCCCCTTCCACCAGCATTCCGGTTGTCGGGTCCAACGGAATCTGTCCGGAAACGAACACCCACTCCCCGACCCGTACCGCCTGGCTGTAAGGTCCGATGGCTGCGGGTGCGCGGGAACTCTCCACCTGACTCAATCCGCTCATGCCTTGATCCTCCGAAGGTATCAGAACACACCCATTGCGGGATCCAGGGGCCATTGATCCCTGGTGGAATCCAAGGGCAAAGCCCTTGGAACGTTGCCTTTGTGAGCGCTCTTCGACTTTATGGGGCTCTGTTCGCTTGATCGTTTCGCCAAAAACGTGAAACGATCAAGCAGCCGAGGCTGCGCGCACGCGATTTTCACAAACTGGGATGACGGGCAACCCCCCCTCACCCCCGACCGTGGACCTCCCTTGCGGGCAAGGACGCAAACGTTGAAGATCCCGACTCGCGCGCCGTCTCCCCAACCTTTCCCCTACCCGCCTCGAATCCGATCCACCCCGAACACCTCCTTCAGGGCACGCAAATTATGCTGCGCCTGATTCAACTCCTCCACCCCGGAAACCTCCACCATCACGATCAACACACACGGATCCCGCTCCCGATCCCAGACATGCACACTGGCCACGACCGCCTTGGCCGCGGTCACCGCCTGGGAAACCAACGTGATGATCTCTCTCCGGTTCTTGGCCATCACCCGCAAACGGGTCCGGTAACGCTGCTCCAGGTCGGCAGGCCAGTCCAGATCATCCATCCACCGCTCCGGCTGCGCGATCAGAGGGGTGAGATTCGGACATCCCCGCGCATGAATCACAATGCCACGCCCGGTGGTGATGATCCCAACGATGGAATCCCCCGGAACCGGTCCACAACACCGGGCCGTGCGCACCTCGGTGCGGGTCGGCAGCGACTTGAGACGCACCTCCGAACCACCCTGAGGATCAACCTCGGCCAACGCTTTCTCCCGCTCCTCGGAAGTCGGCGGGAAGAGCGCCTGCGCCACCTGCACCGGCGACAACCGGGATCGCCCGATGCGGGCCAACAACTCCTCATCGTTGGGCAACCGGAAATGCTCGGTGGCCCTGCGCACCAGCTTGTCGTTCAGCACCGCACCCTTGCCGGCCTTGCGCACCTCGCGTTCCAGCATGTTGCGACCAAGCGCCACATCACGCTCGCGCTCCTGCACCTTGATCCAACGGTTGATGCGATACTTGGCGCGCGACGTCACCACAAAACGCAACCAGGCCGCATTGGGCCGCTGGGTCTTGGCGGTCAGGATCACCACCTGATCGCCGGTGTGCAACATGGTATGCAACGGCACCATGCGACCGTTCACCTTGGCACCCTGACAGTGATCCCCCACCTCGGAGTGAACCGCATAGGCAAAATCGATCGGCGTGGCCCCGACCGGCAGGGTGATCACATCCCCGGCAGGGGTGAAGAGGTAAATCTCGTTCGGAAAAAGATCGATTTTGACGTTCTCGACGAACTTGCCAACATCGTCTTCCTTCTTGTGGTTCTCCAGCATGCGCTGCAACCACTCGTAGCCGGTGGGACCCGAGTGCTTGCGCTCGACGATGCCGTGTTCCTTGTAGGTCCAGTGGGCGGCCACCCCGCTTTCGGCCACCTGATGCATCTTGTCGTTGCGAATCTGCACCTCGATGCGCTCGCCGAACGGACCGATCACCACGGTGTGCAACGATTGATAGCCGTTGCTCTTGGGCAGGGCGATGTAATCCTTGAACCGTCCCGGAACCGGCGGAAACTCGCCGTGAATCATCCCCAACACCCGATAGCAATCGGCTTTCTTCTTGACGATGATCCGATAGCCGACAACATCGTACATCTCGTCCAGGGTGATGCTTTTCTGGATCAGCTTGTTGTGAATCGACCAGAGATGTTTTTCGCGACCAAGCACCTGGCCAGAGATGCCGTGCTTGCGCAGATGCTTCTTCAGAAGGGTGACCACCTGTTGAACGATATCCGCGCCACCCTTGCGGCGTTTGGCGACCTCCTTCTTGAGGGACTCGTAGGCATCGAAATCGAGCAGGCGGAAGGCGTGATCCTCGAGTTCGTTCTTGATCCAGTAGATGCCGAGCCGATGGGCGATCGGAGCCTGGATTTCGACGATATCCTGGATGGCCTGACGGGGAACCGGCAACGGCGCGGGAGCGCGCGCGGAGAGATGGCGCATGCGCCACAGACAGATGGCCAGACGTACCAGGATCACCCGGACGTCCTTGGCCATCGAAAGGATCATCTTGCGGAACTCTTCCGCCTGGAGGGTGTTTTTGGGGCGCGCGGGCAAAAGCGAAATCCGCGATACCCGCTCCACCAGAAAAGCCACATCCTCGCCGAACTCATCGCGGATGCGCTGCAGATCGGTCCAACCCGCGGTCAATGCGTCAATCAGCAGCCCCGCAGCGATCGAGGCGACATCCAACCGCAACTCCACCAGAATCGCGGCCACGGACAAGGGTTCGAACGGAGTGTCCAGCTCGCCGATCCGACACCCCGCCGGCTCCCGATCCCCATGTTCGACCAGAAAAAGACGCAAACGTTCCAACAGCGCCTGATCAGCGCCCGGATGATACCCCAGAATCCGGTCCACCAACGCGGTCCACTGTTCCCCGTTCACCTCAATACGCCCTCCGCCGCCAAGGCTCAAGGGTCAAACAACCACCTCACCCGCCAACCCCGATTAAGCCAGATCGGGGCTGGTTGGCGGCTCAACCATCCTCTTCGTCGATCATCAGACCGGAATCGGATCCCAAACCCGAAAAACGCTCCTCGTCCACGCCAGGAATGCGCATCTCCTCGGCCATCAGGGCACGGGCATCCGAGTCCGGATCCAAATCATCCTCATCCCCCAGCACATCCAGCGCCGTGGCCAGCAGATCAAGATCCTCCTCGCCCTCGCCCAACTCCTCATCCCCCTCGTCGTCCGAATCCTCGTCGCGATCATCCCCCACCAGGGAACGGGCCATGGCCATGGTCTCCTCGGGAACAAGCATCAGCTCCTCCTCCGGCTCGTTGACCATCAACCGCTCCTCCTCGGCCATCAGTTTTTCCAGGTCGAGAACCCCAGCCGCGATCTCGCGCAACGCCAGCACTGTATTCTTGTCGTTCTCCCGCGCCAGCGCCGACTCACCGCCCGCCGTCAACTGCCGCGCACGCTTGGCCGCCATGATCACCAGATCGAAGCGGTTGTTGACGTGATTCAGACAATCCTCCACCGTTACACGAGCCATGCTCTCACTCCTCTATTTCAATGCAACGACAACATCACAAACCAAAGGTCTCCAGAATATCCTGAATCCGGCCCTTGGCCCGACCGCGGCGCAACCGCTCCACGGTCACGATCGCCGCCAGTTCGTCTCCGGCCCGATCCAGATCGTCGTTGATGACGATGTAATCGTACTCGTTCCAATGCGATACCTCGGCGGCGGCCTCGGCCATGCGCCGTTCAATGACCTCGACAGCATCCTGACCGCGCGCGCGCAACCGCTCCACCAGATGGTGGTGGGAAGGGGGCAGAATGAAGACGCTCACCACATCCGCGCCTCCCATGTTGGCGCGCACCTGCCGCGCCCCCTGCCAATCGATGTCCAGCACCACCACCTGACCACGCGACAAAGCCTCCTCCACGAAGGCGCGCGAGGTTCCATAGTAGTTGCCGAACACCTCGGCCCACTCCAGAAACGCACCTCGAGCGATCCGTTCCCGGAAACTCTCCGCATCCACGAAGAAATAGGCCTCGCCCTCGCGTTCCCCGGGTCTGGGCTGGCGCGTGGTCGTCGAAACCGAGGTCAGCAAACCTTCGTGACGCCCATTGAGAATGCGTGCCAACGTACTCTTCCCCGCGCCCGACGGCGCGGACAGAATCAAGACGAAACCCTTGTCCCCATATTTCATCATTCCAGATTCCGCGCCTGTTCACGAAGTTGTTCGACCAGAACCTTGATCTCAACCCCCAATTTCGACACCGCGTGATCCTGCGCCTTGGAACACAGGGTATTCCCCTCCCGATTCAGCTCCTGACACAGGAAATCCAACCGCAACCCCACCGGCTGATCGCCGGCAAGCAGGCTCTCCATCTCACGCAGATGCACCCCCAACCGCTCCACCTCTTCGGCGATCTCCATGCGGTTCAACAGATAGGCCAACTCCCGCGCCAACCCTTCGTCCATCCCCTCGCGCGCGCCGCCCACGAACTCTGCCACACGCTCACGCAATTTCCGCTCCACCACGGCCCGCGCGCCGGGCATCGCCCCCTTCACCTCCGCGATCCGCCCCTGCAACGCCTCGATCAGCCGCCGCAACACCTCAACCAGCGCCCGTCCCTCCTCGGCGCGGGCCCGATCCAGATCATCGCAAACCGACTCCAGCAGCTCCAGAATCGCCTCCTGTCCCGCCGTGCCGAGCAACTCCGCGGCCAACCGCCGCTCGCTCGTCATCCCCGGCCAGGAGAGCAGCCGATCCAGACTCAGCGGCATCCGCTCCACCCCCGGTCGCGCCGCAAGCTCCGTCATCCGCCGCTCCAGATCCAGCAGCGCTTTCAACAACGTCTCATCCATCTCCATGCGCCGGGTCGCGCCTGGATCAACCCCCACCGTGAACACGCACTCCAGATGACCGCGCGCAAACCGCTGCTTGAGCCGCTTGCCCGCCTCGATCTCCAGGGCCTCGCACCCTTCGGGCAGCCGCATCGACAAATCCAAGAACCGATGATTCACCGATTTGACCCGCCAGGCGATACGCGCCTCGCCGATCATCCGCTCCCCGCTCGCAAATCCCGTCATGCCCCGTGGCATCGTCCGCTCCCATCCCCTTCCGGAAACGCCCCGAACCGGCAGCTCCTTCCACGCCATCCCGCGCCTGGATGGGCACACGCCTTCCATCCCGTTCGTCCCGCGTCTGGATGGGCCATGCGGGCGTGGTCAGGCCTTCCATCCCGTTCGTCCCGCGCCTGGATGGACCATGCGGGCGTGGTCAGGCCTTCCATCCCGTTCGTCCCGCGCCTGGATGGGCCATGCGGGCGTGGTCAGGCCAACACGCCTTCCATCCCGTCATGTTGGCAAGCCCACACCCCGCGACCGCTCCGCAAGAAAAAAGGGGCGCACTCGCTCCCGGATACGCCCCTTCTTCCGCCGCATCTGCCTGCCTGTGCCGAACGTATCAGGCGTCAGCAGGCCATCCATCGTGCATCGCCATCAATTGGCGTGAATGGTTTCGTACTTGGCTTGCAGGGCTTCCTTGGACTCTTCGTGATCCGGGTCCGGCTCGATGCACTCCACCGGACACACCTCGACGCACTGCGGCTCGTCAAAAGCGCCCACGCACTCGGTGCACAGGTCCGAGTGAATGAAATAGATGTCCCGATTCACGTCCGAACCGTCGCTGATCGCCTCGTTGGGGCACTCGGGCAAGCAGACGTCGCAGTTCGTGCAATCCTCAGTGATAATCAATGCCATGGTTGCAACTCCTTTGATTGGTTTCTTAACGCAAGACTACACCGGAAATCTCCCGGAAAGTAAAGCTTGTTAGCAGACTTTTCCCCGCATGGCAAGCAAAACCGCTCCGGCATCACCACGGTCACGGATAGAGCGGCAACTGCTCCAATCCCGCCGTTTCTTCCACGCCCATCATCAGGTTCATGTTTTGCACCGCCTGACCGGACGCCCCCTTCACCAGATTGTCGATCACCGACATCACCACCAGCCAGCCGGTTCGTTCGTCCAACGCCACACCCAACACGCAATGGTTCGAACCACGAACCTGCAACGTGGACGGATGTTGACCCACCGGCAGCACCTCCACGAACGGTTCGTCCTGGTAGTGGGTAGCCAGCAAATCACGCCATTCGTGTTGCGTCAAGGGAAGACGAGGCCGAACATAGCAGGTGGATAAAATTCCCCGGCTTTGCGGGATCAGGTGGGGAGAAAAGCGCACCTTGAGCGTCGTGCCCGCCACGCGCCCCAACTCCTGTTCGATCTCCGGGGTATGGCGATGACCGATGGTCTTGTAGGCCCGGAATCCCTCGGCCACCTCCGCGTAGAGCGAATCCTGCTTGGCCGACCGACCCGCGCCGCTCACCCCGGACTTGCTATCGAGGATCAGGGTTTCGGTTTCAATCGCCTTTTCTTTAAGCAGGGGCGCCAAGGCCAGGAGAATCGAGGTCGGATAGCAGCCCGGATTGGCGATCAGGCGTGCTTTCTTGATCGCCTCGCGTCCGGTCATCTCGGGCAGGCCATAGACCGCCTCGGTCAAAAGATTGGGTGCGCGGTGGGCTTCGCCGTACCAGGTGTGAAAGATATCCTCGTCGCGCAAACGAAAATCTGCGGAGAGATCCACCACCCGTGTGCCCCGTTGCAGCAGTTCCGGCACCGCATCCATGGAGGTCAGGTGTGGCAGGGCGCAAAAAGCCACATCGCAATCCGTCGAGGATTTGAAGTCGGTCAAGGGACGACAGATCAGATCGGGCAAGGCGCCGAGGTGGGGAAAGACCTCCGCCAGGGGGCGTCCGGCGTGGCGTTCCGAGGTGACGAAGGCGATGCGGACCTTGGGATGGCGCGCCAGAAGGCGGACCAGTTCACCTCCCGTGTAGCCGCTGGCCCCGAAAATGCCGACAGCGATGGTCATGGTTAACTTCCTTTGTGCAAGGTATCCGATCTGTGGAACCCCAATTTGTGGAGTCCAGAGGTCTGCGATGGCAGGTCCGGGGCCCCAAACAAACTGGCGGGGTCCAGGGGCCAATGGCCCCTGGTGGGATCCAAGGGCAACGCCCTTGGGACTTTTTCTTTGTTTTTTCGACTTTTGCTCTTGTCTTTGCTCTTGTCTTTGCTCTTGTCTTTGCTCTTGTCTTTGCTCTTGTCTTTGCTCTTGTCTTTGCTCTTGTCTTTGCTCTTGTCTTTGCTCTTGTCTTTGCTCTTGTCTTTGCTTTTCGCGCGCTTTTCACGATAAGCCATTTTTCGCGCCTTTTGCGAAAAATGGCGCAAGCGCGCGCCGTCTCATGTGCCATGAGTCGTTGCCGATTTTGGGCAACGACTCATGGCGAATTGCCCGCCTGGAAACATGCCGCCTCCGGCGGCCTGCTTTTTGGGCCATGTTCGCGGTATCGGTTTGCAAAAGACGCAAACCGATACCGCAGCCAAGGCTGGCGCGAATTTTTTCACAAAAACCGTGAAAAAATTTCTTTCGAAGACGCGCCTAAAACAATATCAAAATACAAGCAATAGCAGAACTCAAACAAAGTCAAAATCATATAAAGTCAAAAGCAAAACCTCGGAGGCTCTGCCTCCGAACCTCCGCCGGGGACCTTCGGCCCCCCGCCCCCCGCAACGGTTTGATTCCCAACCGCCAAAGAAACTCAGACCCGTCCCACCAAAACCTCGGAGGCTCTGCCTCCGAACCTCCGCCGGGGACCTTCGGCCCCCCGTCCCCCGCAACGGTTCGATTCCCAACCGCCAAAGAAACTCAAACCCGCCCCACCAATAAAAAAGGGAGGCGTATCGACGCCTCCCCCATCCGATCTTCCCGATTCTTCGACCGCAATATCAACGCTTCGAATATTGCGTGCTCTTGCGGGCCTTGTGACGACCGTACTTCTTACGCTCGACACTACGCGAGTCACGGGTCAAAAATCCACCCTTTTTCAACACCGCCCGATAAGCCGGATCATACGCCACCAAAGCACGCGCAATACCATGCTTGATCGCACCCGCCTGCCCCGACACACCACCACCGGCAATGTTCACCGTGACATCAAAACGCTCATCGGTCTGGGTGACCGTAAATGGCTGCCGAGCAATGATACGCAAACCAGCACGGTCAAAATAAGCATCAATGCCAATTTTGTTGATCAGCATCTTGCCATCACCCGGTTGAATCCAAACCCGGGCAATCGCCTCCTTGCGTCTTCCAGTGGCATACGTGGCGTTGGTCAAAGACATGTCCGATCCATCCTCGTGTAACGTCTAACCGCCCATCAATCCAGGGCGAGAGGTTGCGGCTTCTGGCCAGCGTGCGGATGCACATCACCCGCGTAAATCTTCAACTTGCGACCCAACTGACGACCCAAAGTGTTCTTGGGCAACATGCCGATGATCGCATTCTGCAACACCCGCTCCGGATACCGGCCACTCAACACCGTGGCCGCATTGGTGGTCTTGAGTCCACCAGGATAACCGCTGTGCCGATAATACTGCTTGTCCTCCAGCTTGGAACCGGTCAGACGTACCTTGTCGGCATTGATGATCACCACGAAATCGCCAACGTCCATATGAGGCGCGAAGGTCGGCTTGTGCTTGCCACGCAGACGATGCGCCGCCAGACTGGCCACACGCCCCAGAACCTTGTCCGTGGCGTCGATGAGAATCCAATCGTTGACGATCTCTTTGGATGAGGGGGTGAAGGTTTTCATGGAACCAAGAACTTCCTTCAAAGGATTTTTTCAGTCCCCGATCGGGCATCATGTCAGCTTGAAGGACATGTCGCCCGATCGGAAACCAGAATAAAAAAA
>NZ_BAAFGK010000002.1:0-602536 GCF_045865675.1 Candidatus Magnetaquiglobus chichijimensis | reverse complement strand
GTACTGGCCTGGTGGGTGGCCGCGCAACGCAAGGCCCGTCTGGCCGGCCAACTCGAACCGGATCGGGTGGCGCGTCTGGAGGCGATCGGGTTCGTGTGGGATGCCCAGGAGGTGCTCTGGCTGGAGTCATTCCGGGCGCTGGAGACCTTCAAGGAGCGTTTCGGCCACCTGCTGGTGCCCACCGACTGGCCGGAGAATCCCCGTCTGGCCGCCTGGGTGACCGCGCAGCGCAATGCGCGCATGAAGGGACATCTGAACGCGGACCATGCCGAACGGTTGAGCGCGCTGGGGATGATCTGGGATCCGAAGGAGGCCGTGGCCGAGGAGATGATGGAGCAGTTGCGCGCGTTCCGCCGGCGTCACGGTCACTGCGAGGTTCCGCTCGACTCCCCGGAGCAGCCGCGTTTGGGGATGTGGTTGCAGTTTCAGCGTCAGGCCAAAAGGGATGGTCAGCTCGACCCGGAGCGAACCCGCAAGCTGGGCGAGATCGGCGTGATCTGGCGTTAGGGGGCCCGAGCCATTCTCCTCGAACCCCTGAAACGTATTCGGTTCCCCCTTATACCGGATCCGGAAGGGAAAGGTCTCCGGAACCGGGTGACGCATCCAGAACAAGAAACCGGTTTACCGTTCCTGGATGGTTTCCTGCTCGCGCAGAGACTTTTCCCGTTCGTTGAGTTTGCGGCGCTGCTCCTGGATGCGCTGCAACTGCTCGCTCTGGTGACGGGCCTTCACGCTCTCGTGACACTGTTTCAACTCGGCGGGGCTGTTGGCAGCCTTGACACAGGTCAGTCTCGCCTCCAGATCCTGAATTTCGCGGGCCTTGCGCGCCTTGAACTGCGCGGCCTTGTCCCCCTTGACCGCATCCTTGGCCGGCACATCCCCGGCGGCCCACGCCGCACCCGCCATCCCCAGGCCAATCACCACGCCCACCATACCCAGCAACCGATTGTTCATCACACCCTCCAGACCTCATCTTCAAAATAACTTGCATGATGGGAGAAAAAAAACTCACCCCCGTTACCATGGACCTCCCTTCGGGAGTTCAATGGTAAACTGGTTTATCAAATTCCGGTTCGCCTCACGCCCATCGCACTCTAATACCGCCACTCCATCTCCAGCCCGATCGTCTCGATCTTCGGCTGCTGCAACTGCCAGATATGGTTCAAGTGGTCCTCGCGAATGCGCTGGTTCTGCTTGTGGGTCAAGCTGACCGCGCTGAAGATCGTACCCGAATACCACCCCAACTCCACCACGCCCAACGCCGCCCCCAACCCCGATATCCCCTTGGAAAAGGCCTGGATCGTTCCGGCCAGAAGCAGGCCATTGGAGAGCAACGCCACCCCCGCATCCTCCGGTCGATTCAGATAAAGATGGCCAGCGCCCGGAACCGCCGCCGACAACAAACCCGAGATCCACGGATCCCTGTAGGGTAATTGGGGAAGACGATCCAGTTCAAGCAACAAATCATGAACCGGTTCTTTCATCTTCGGGTGATCCACGGCCAGCAAATGGCCGCGCGCCACCTCTTCCTCACCCGGCTTGCCCATGGACAGCCAGGCCAGACGCAGACGCGACAAGGCGCTCAACTCGGTATCCATGCCCATCTCGGCAAGCCTCTGATAGCGCCTCACCGCCTCCTCGCGCGCGCCGGCCCGCTCGTAGATCAACCCCATGCGCAACAACGCCATGGGAATGAACGGACTCTTGGGATAGGCCGCCCCAAGCTCGGAAAAGGCCCGCAACGCGCCATCCGTCTCGTTGGCCTGGGCCAGATTCACCGCCAGACGGAACATCGCCTCCTCGAGTCTGGGAAACGCCTGCTCCGAACCGCCCCGCCCAGCCGACACATACCGACCGAACTCGGTGGCCGCCCGTTTGTGGTCGCTCTGTTTCTCCAGATCCAACGCATAAGAAAACACCGCCTCCGGGGCATTCAGATAGCCCCCCTCGCCACCCGTCGGCCAAAGAAGCCAACAGGCCAAAATCCCCAGAAAAAGGCGCAACCGTGTCTTCATTTGATGAACTGGTTCATCTCGAAAATGGGTAACAAGACCGCCACCACCACATAACCCACCACACCACCCATGACCAGAATGATCACAGGTTCCACCAGATGCATCAACCGTTCCAAGGTCTGTTCGATCTCCTCGCGATGCAAACGCGCCGCCCGCTCCAGCATCGCCTCCAAACTCCCGGACCGCTCGCCGGCCTTGATCATGCGGATCGCCAACCCCTGAAAATGGCCGGTACGCTCGAGGGCCTCGGCCAGGGAGTCACCCCGTTCCACCGCCTTGGCCACCTCCAGCATGCCAGAACGCACCGTGACAAATCCGGTGGCGTCCGCGGTCACCTGCAAACTGCCAATCACCGGCACCCCGCTTTTCAAAAGCAGTCCAAGCAGTTGACACACCCGCATGGTCGCCACCGATGACAACAGCTCCCCCAACAGAGGCACACGCCACCAGACCCCCTCCAAACGCGCGCGCCCCTTCGACGATCGCGCCCATCCCGCCAGCACCAACATCCCGATCACCAGCGCCACGGCGCTCCACACCCCCCAGTCGCGCAGATAATCGCTGATCGCCAACAACGAACGGGTCACCATCGGCAACGCCTGCTGGGTCTCCTTGAAGACCGTGGTCACCTTTGGAACCACCACGGTCATCATGAAAATCAAGATCATCCCCCCGACGATCGCCATCACCGCGGGATAGATCATGGCGCTGATCAACCGGGCACGGATGCGCCGCTCCTCCTCCATCACCACCGCCAGACGCTCGAAGATGGTATCCAGCGCCCCACCTCCTCCCCGCTCTCCCGCACGCACCAGACTCACATAGAGCGGCGGAAAGATCCGCTCATGTCGTCCCAGCGCCTCGGAAAGCGACAGACCCTCGCCCACATCGTTGCGGATGGTCGCCACCACCTCACGAAACGGACCGGTGCGTATCTGCTCCTCCACGCTGCTCAACACCTCCATGACCGGGAAACCCGCCGCCAGAAGGCTGGCCATCTGGCGGGTAAAAACGATCTTCTCCCGCATCGGCGGCAGAGGCGCGCCTCTCTTGAACGACCAACGCCTTGGGCTCCGTTTCGACGTTTCGCTCCCTTCGAGCCGTTCCAGCAGGGTAGGATAGATCTCCTGTTGCTTCAACAGACGACGGGCATCCCGTTCGGTGTCGGCGTCCAGCACCCCCTTGACCGTGCGACCACCGCCGGCGCGCATTCCCTCGTAACGAAAGACCGCCATCAGACCACCTCGCCGCGCTCCTGGGTGACGCGAAACACCTCCTCCAGACTGGTGAGCCCCTCGGCGGCCTTAATCAGGCCCGCCTCGCGCAGCGAGGTCATCCCCTCCTCACGCGCCACGCGGTGCAACTCCAGATCCGAAGCGCGCCGATCGATCAGCGCCCGGATCGCCGAACTCATGGTCAGAAGCTCGAACACCGCCGTCCGTCCCAGATAGCCGGTACCCATGCAGCCCGCGCACCCCTTGGGACGATAAAACCGTGCCCCTTCCAACAACTCCGCGCGACGCTCGCCCACGCTCGCCCGCAACAACGACGCCTCGGGCGCGAACGCCTCCTTGCACCGCTCGCACAGCCGACGCACCAACCGTTGCGCCACCACCCCATCCACCGACGAGCTGACCAGAAACGGCTCGATCCCCATGTTCACCAGCCGCACCACCGCCCCCACGCTGTCGTTGGTGTGCAGGGTTGAGAAGACCAGATGGCCGGTGAGACTCGCCTGAATGGCGATCTCGGCGGTCTCCAGATCGCGGATCTCGCCCACCATGATCACATCCGGATCCTGGCGCAGGATCGAGCGCAGCCCGGAGGCGAAGGTCAGGCCGATCTTTGGAGCCACCTGGATCTGTCCCACTCCGGCCAGCGAGTATTCGATCGGATCCTCGATGGTGATGATGTTTTTCTCCGAGGTATTGATCGCCGACAGGATCGAATACAAAGTCGTACTCTTGCCGCTTCCGGTCGGCCCGGTCACCAGCATGATGCCGTGGCTGGCGGTCATGCGGCTCCGGATCCACCCCATCTGCGCGTCGGTGAGTCCCAGTTCGCTCAATCCGGTCTTCTCGCCCTGTTTCTCCAGAAGGCGCATCACCAGACGTTCGCCGTAATGGCCCGGCAGCACCGATACGCGCACGTCGATATCCTGGCTGGCCACCTGCACCCGCAGTGCGCCATCCTGGGGAAGCCGTTTCTCGGCGATGTTCAGGCCGGCCATCACCTTGATGCGTGACATGAGCGGGGCCTGGACCGGTTTGGGGGGACGCAACGCTTCGTGCAGCAGGCCATCGACCCGAAAGCGCACGATCAGGTTGTTCTCGAATGGTTCGATGTGAATATCCGAAGCGCGGTTGCGCAGAGCCTGGATGATCAGTGAATTGACCAATTGGATGATGGGCGCGTCGTTGTCGGCTTCGAGCAGATCCGGTTTCTCCGCCAGTTGACTGGCGAGCATCGAGGGGGGGAGTTCGTCCAGGACGTTTTCCACCGCGATGCCGTGTTCCTGGTGCACCCGTTGCAAGGCATCGAGCAGTTGCTCCCGGGAGACCCGGACCGGTTTGACCGGCTCGCTGCTGGCGAGACGGAACTGATCCAGGGCATGGGGATCGGTGTGCGTGGTGATCCACACCTCCAGGCGGCCATTGTCGGTTTTCCAGGCAGGCAGGAACAGGGCCCGTTTGGCCACGGCAAAAGGGAGCGAGCGGGCGATGGCGGGGTTCAAGCGTTCCGGTGGGGTTTCTGTTCTGCTCATCGAACCAACCGTGCGAGGGGGAAGGATAAGATTTCAGCGTCACCGGGGTCCAGGGGCCAATGGCCACTGGTGGGTTCCAAGGGCAACGCCCTTGGTGGGTTCCAAGGGCAACGCCCTTGGGACTTTTGCTTTTCGCGCGCTTTTTACGATAAGCCATTTTTCGCGTCTTTTGCGAAAAATGGCGCAAGCGCGCGAGGTCTCATGTGCCCCATCCGTTGCCCGTCAGGGCAATGGATGGGGCGAATTGCATGTCTGCACACACGCCGCCTCCGGCGGCCTGCTCTTCCTGGCCATGTTCGCGGGATCGTTTCGCCAAAAACGCGAAACGATCCCGCAGCCAAGGCTGGCGCGCAAAATTTTTCACAAAAAACGTGAAAAATTTTTCTTTATAAGACGCGCCTGAAAGAATAAAGACAAACGTCCCAAGGGCTTTGCCCTTGGATCCCACCAGGGGGATAATCCCCCTGGACCCGTGACACGTTCACGATCCTCGACACGTTCACGAACCCGACACGCTCACGAACCCGACACGCTCACGAACCCGACACGCTCACGAACCCGACACGCTCACGAACCCGACACGTTCACGAACCCAACACGCTCACGAACCCGACACGTTCACGCCCCTCAACACACACCCCGCCTCAATTCCCCTCGATCGCCGGACGCCACCGGATCGGATAGACCCGCTTCCCCTCCTTCTTCTTGAAAGCCTCCGCCGCACGCAAAGCCTCCTTCTCACCGGCATAATGGCCAATCCGCACCGAAAACCGCGCCTTGCCGTCCCGATCCAACTCCCTCACCACACTGGCCGCATACCCCTTGTCCACCCACCTGGCCGCCGTGACCTTGGCCCCCTCGAGATTGTCGCCATACTCGACCTGCAACGCATACCCGTCCGAAGCCCGAGGCACGGATGCCTCTTCCGACTCCGCCCCAACCGCAACAGAGGGCTCGGCCTTCACCGGCCCGGGCGGCGCGGATTTGGCCTCCTCCCGTTTGCCGGACCTCGTTTCATCCTGTTTCGCGCTGGCCTCACCCCGCTTGCCGGACCTGGCCTCACCCCGTATCGCGGCGTTGACCGGCAACGTCTCCCCCTTCACCTGGGCGGCACGCTTCA
This sequence comes from Candidatus Magnetaquiglobus chichijimensis, assembly GCF_045865675.1. Lineage (NCBI taxonomy): Bacteria > Pseudomonadati > Pseudomonadota > Magnetococcia > Magnetococcales > Candidatus Magnetaquicoccaceae > Candidatus Magnetaquiglobus > Candidatus Magnetaquiglobus chichijimensis. Next base: position 596,637 of record NZ_BAAFGK010000002.1, on the reverse strand, counting down.
ACGGTCGCTCCTCCGCGCGCAGAGCCGGGATCTTCTCGCCGTCCGACCCGCCAGAAACGGTCGGCGCCTCCGACAACGTGACCCCCTCCCCCTTCTTGTGCCCCTCGCCTGCGGGAACATACGGCAGAACCTGGCCAAACTCCGGCAACGGCGAAGGCGGCAAAGTGTGGATCACTCCCGACCCCTTCGACTCCGCCACACCCCACATCTCCCGCGCGGTCTGATACTTGTCGGAAGAGAGCTTGACCAATTCGTCGAACTGGTTGGTGATCACCGGACGAATGAACACCATCAGATTGGATTTGTTGCGCGAACGACTGGTTTTCTTGAACAACTCCCCCACCCCGGAAACACCGCCCAGACAGGGAACCATGCCCACCTGATCGCTCTGTTCCTCCTTGATCAGACCACCCAGAACGATGGTGTTGCCGCTCTTCAAGTTCACCGTGGTCTTGATGGAACGCTTGTTGGTCACCACACTACTGCCCAGAGTGCCGGCATTGAGCTGATCCATGCTCTTCGGGGTGATGCTGGACTGCTCCTGATAGATCTTCATCTCCAGCCATTGATCCTCGATGATCCGAGGCGTGACCCGCAAGGTCAACCCCACATCCTTGCGCTCCACGGTCTGCGAGGTGACACCCGGCGTGGTGGTGGACGAGGCCGCGGTGGAAGAGGTGGTTCCCGAAACGATCGGAATGTTCTGACCCACAATGATCTCCGACTCCACCCCATCCATGGTGACGATGTTCGGGGTGGCGAGGATGTTCACATCCCCCTCGGATTGAAACGCCTTGATCATGGCCGGGATGTTCGGAACCGTGGTGGTTCCCCAGGTGATCGCCCCCTTCATCAACCCCAAGGCCATGCCATTGCCCGTGTCCAGGGGGTTGGTGATCGTATCCCCGAACGACGCCCCACCAAACCCGGTCAACGCTTTCGATCCCGCCGCGGTCGGAATGTTGCCGAAACGCCACTCCACCCCGAACTCGGCGGCCCGCTCGGCGGTCACCTCGATAATCAAGGCCTCGACATGCACCTGCAAGCGCCGCTTGTCCAACCCCTGAATGATCGGCAACAGGGTCCGGTAATCCTCCGGAGTCGCGGCGATCACCAGCGTGTTGGTCGATTTCTCCCCAACCACGTTCACCGAACGCATGAACTCCAAAGGCTTCAACTCATCGCCACCGCTCTTGGAGGCGCTCGACGACCCCATCAGCGTGGTCAACACCTTGGCGATCGCCTCGGCCTCGCTGTTGCGCGGATAATAAAGATGCAGATTCCCAGCATTCGATACCACCGGATGGTCCAACCCGGCAATCAGATGCGCGATCTCCTTGAGCTGCTCCTTGGGCGAAACCACCACCAGAGTGTTGCTCCGGGCATCCCCGAACACCTTGACCCCCACATCCTCCTTGCGCCGCCGGGTGTTGAAATCGGTATAAATGGCGTTGACAAGCTTTTCGACCGCGGTCGCCGAGGCGTGCTGCAACACGAACAGCCGCCGTTCGGCCAATCCCACCGGTACGTCCATCGCCTCGATCAGAATCACCAGCTTGTTGACCACCACCGCCGCATCGGTCACCACCAACGCATTGGTCGGCATATGAGCGGCCAGGGATCCCCAGGGGTGCAACAGCGGTTTCAGGGTGGCCGCCAGGGAGTTGGCATCCACATGGCGCAGTCGCACCAGACGACTCAAGACCATCTCCTCCTTGGGTGGCGTCGGCAGAGGTTCCAACACCGGCGTCCCTCCCTCGGCGATGCCCGATTTCAACGGCACGATCTTGAAGGCGCCATCCCGCTCGACCACGGTCAATTCATGCACGCTCAAGATCGATTCGAAAATCTTCTCCGCCTCGCCCACCGAAACCGCCGTGGGGGTGATCACCGTCACCTTGCCCTTCAACTGAGGATCGAGCACATAGTTCTTGCCGGTCATCTCCGCGACAAAACGGACCACCTGGGCCAGTTCCACGCCCTGAAAATCCATGGTGACCCGATCCCCGGAACCCGGCATCACCCCCATCGATGCGGACGGGGTGGATGCGACCCCACCGGTCGCGGCTTGAGAGACGGCAACGGTACCCGCTCTGCCGCCGGAAGCCGCATCCGTCACCGCGGATGCACCAGGATGGCCCGCGATGTTCGGATCGGGCGTCTGGGCAGTGGCGCCCATGCCCGGCGCGTTCGGGTCCGAGGGCCTGCCAGAGGATCTCCCGCCAAATGGGGCCGCCTCCGCGATCGACACGGAAAGCAGCAGCACCATCAACATGCGAAGAAAACTCATCCGCGCTTCCCAAATCCTGAAGAGTGGATCGCCTTCACGATCCATCGCCAATGGTCCATTCGAGCGTCTTGGGTTGGTTGTCACGGATCAGATCGATCCGAATCGTGGACAACCCCTTGAGCTGACCGGCCAACTGCCCCATCTTCTGGGCATCGGTGACCGAAATGCCGTTGATCTGGCGGATCACGTCATCGCTGGCCAACCCGAACCGGATGAACTCGGTCTTGGTATCGGCGAACTTCACCCGATAACCAACGGAGTCGTTCCCCTGATAATACGGGGTGACGTTCACGCCCGCCAGAAGCCCCATACCCTTGCCCACCAGGGCATCATACTCCTGTCTGGCGATCGTGCCCAGGGTTGCGGTGGACGGTGAGGCCTGAACACTCCTCTCGGCGGCAGGACGCGCCCCAGCCAGCTCCGGCGGCTTGATGCCGTCGAGCATGACGATCCGTTCGGTCCGTCCCCGATTGTCGAAGTAGACGGCGTTGCGCTCGATCTTCTTCAGAAACGCCCCATCCACCTCCTCGCCGACCTGCAACACCAACTGATTGTTCGGATCCTTCTTGCGGGTCAGAACCGCCCAGGAGAGCTGCGGCAGGATCATGCAGCCGATCAGATTCAGCTCCAGCTTCGACTCCACCACCTCCTCCCTGACCACCGGTGGCGGGGGGGCGACGGGTTTCTCCTTCTCGACGATCACCGTCTCCCAGGGATTGAACGCGCGCATCCCTTCCAGCAACGTGGTCCCGGAAACCGCGCGATTCGGAACCGAAACGCTCTTCCCGGACTGGGATGGAAACGCCTGGACGAGCGCCTGGGGTTCCGGAACGGCCAGCCAGGAGAGACGGGCGAGTTCCAGTCCCAGACAGGCGGCCATCAAAAAGGGCGCGACACGCGCGCCCAGATGGTTCAACGAGGTTGGAGTCATGCTCGACCGGATCGGTTGCCGATTCGTGATCACAATGGCTTGAAAAAAAGGAGCGGATCGTGACGGCCATGACGGGAAGATCCCCCACGCACCTCCCGACCGTGGAACCCCCACACCAGGGCGTTCCACGGTCGAATACACGACCCGCTCCCGCGTTGTCAGACCAGTCCGCCGCTCACCTTGACCAGCGACCGCCGCCGCCAGCCGACCAGGGCCACCGGCACGGCGATCAGCAGCATCAACCCCAGGGCCGCCGGCATGGAACCGGTCAACAGCAGCCAGCTCATGCCGATCAAGGGCAGCAGCAGCACCCGCACCACCGGCTTGACCGCATCATGCTCACGCAGCCAATCCGCCGCCACCGGGCTGTGGTTGTAGTACTGCTCCACGAACCAGCCGCCCAGGGCGTTGGTCAGCAGGTAACGGTCGCGGAACTCACGCAGGAGCTGGACATGCGGCTCCTCGTAAGAACCATAGGCCGCCGTGGCGATGAAGCAGCCACCACCGCCGCCACCACCGCCACCACTCGTGGAAACGGTGGCGGGCGCGCCCACGGAGAAGTGAGGCATCTTCACGGTGATCGACGGCGTGCCACCGTTGTTGCAGTTGAAGGTGAACGGCAACGACTCGACCTTGGTCCCGGCATTCAGATCGGCCAGGGTATTGGCGATCTTGAAGACATAGCCGCTCTCCATGCGCGCCTTCACCGCCGCGTCACAGATGGACTCACCGGCAACCATCTTCTGCTCGACCACCTTCTTGCTCACCGGCACCTCGATGGGAATACCCACCGAGCTGTCGATAATGGTGTTACCCGAAGCGGTCGAAAGAACGTTGCCACTCTTGTCGCTGGCGAACATCTTGATCTCGAGAACCTCACCACCGGTCAGGGCATCGGTGGCGGCGTTATCCAGCTTGACCGCATTCACCTTGGTCACCACATTGGCCACGTCCGCGCTCTTGAAAGCGTTGGCCGGAATCGCGATACCCACCTCCTTGATCACCGCCGACTCGCTGGTCGTCAAGGCGATGTCCTTGAATTCCGGCGTATCGGTCTTGTCGCTGATGGCGATGAAGGTCGGCACCGCCGTCACCAGGCTCGCGGTCTGCACCCCCGTGCCGCTCAAGGTGCTGTCCAGAGTCTCCTGAACACCGCCCGTGGTCGGCAAGGCAAACGTCGTCGATCCCACGACCAATTTGCTGGTATCCCCGGTCACCACGCCAACCGTGGGCGGACTCTTCAACTGAATCGCCGCCACGTTGACCTGCCAGGTATTCCCGGAAACCGCCAGACAGGCGCTCATGGTCTCAAGCGTCTGCGTGGCACCCAGGCCATCGACACAGGTGACCGTGAAGCCGTTGGCGCTGGTCAGATCCACCGTCTTCACGCTGCGCACGTCGGAAACCATATCCTTGGCCGCGATCACCAGACGATCCGGGGTCAAGGTCGCGCTGTCCACGGAGACGACATAGCTGTACGTGGTGTTCGCAACCCCCGCCGCCACGGCGGCGGTCCCGAACACGCGCTTGCCGGTCGAATCCAACACCGAGACGGAGATGTCCGTCAAAGTGGCGGCGGTCTCACCCGACAGAGCGCCCCTGAACTTGATCGGCTTGCCGATCGCCCGCAGCACCACCGTACCGGTGGTCTGCGTGCTCTCCAGCGTGATGCTGTTGGTCAGGTGGGTCGTGGCGTTGGCCGGCGTGACATCGAACGCATACTTGCCGCCCACCGGCAAGGAGAAGGTCGCCTTACCATCGGTGCCCGTGGTCTGATTCACCCAATCCATGTTGAACTCGGTCTTCAACGTCGTCTTGTCGCGCAAGGCGATCGTGGCACCGTTCAAGGCGACGTTGGAACCATCGGTCACGGTCAGGGTGTAGCTGGAGACCGGCACGATGGCCGCCGACTCCGAAGTGGCCGTGGCCCAGGCCACGGTGGATTCAACATTCTCGACCAACGCCACGGCCTTGACCTTGAAGCTGGTCACCTTGGTCAAACCGGACGCGGGCACGATGGCGGCGCTGGCCGGTTCGGTGCCGGTACCGGCGACCGCAGTTGCGGTCAGGCTGTTGGTCGCGGTCCCCTGCCCCTTGGTGGCCAGCAGACCGGCGATCTTCACCGTGGTATCGGCAACACCAGCACCATCCACCACCGTCAGCTTGAACTGATCACCCAACTTGCCACCGGTCACCGAAACGGATTGGTTCAGATCCGAGGAGAGCATGGCACGCGCGGAGATCGCCACCTTGTAGGGCACGTTGACGGTCATCTCCTTGATCCATCCGGAGTCCGGATCGGTCACGGTCACGGTGTAGACGCCGGCAAAGGCTCCGGTCGTCGGCGCGTTGAAGGTGTAGACCCCGTTGGTGGCGGTCAGGGTTTCGGAGGAGGTCCCATACCACGGTCCCTTGACCGTCACCGACAAATTGCCCGCGCCACCGGAAACCGCGAAGCGCAAGGCCGCACCCCCACTCGTGGTGGTTTGAGCCTTGGTGACATCGATCTCCGTCGCGGCGGTATCCTTGAAGGAGAGCGCGGATTTCACGATCACGGTCACATCCGTGGCGATTTCCGTGTACTTGTTGCTCTTGATGGTCACCTTGACACCATCGGTGACGCCAAGACCCGTGACATTGCCCGCGCTGTCCACGCTCACCTTGGCGGCATCCGCCGAGGTGAAGGAGTAGGTCGCGCCGCTGCCACCACCCACCGGAACCAGCTTGGCGGTATTGCGTCCGCCGGTGGTGGTGACCGTATCCAGATACAGAATCTTGCCCGGCAATCCGGTCACCGTGATCGGATCCACCACCTCGATGGTCGCCGTGGTGACGGCATTCTCGGTCCGATCGGCACCCGCACCGGTCTTGCCGTTGTAGGTGGCCGTGTCCTTGACCGTGACGGTGAAGGTCCCGGTCTTGAGGGTGGTGATGGCACAGATGCTGTTGGTGGCCTGGGCCGCGACCGTGGCCACGGCGGTATCGCTGCTGGTGCAGGTGTAGCTGCCGTTGCCACCGGTGATGATCAGCGAGTTGTCGGTCTTGCTCACCAACAGCGCCGAGGCGGTGCTCTTGGAGGTCGCGACCGGGGCATAAATGGTGACGCTCGCGGTGGGTGCCACCTGGGTGCCGCCCACATTCCCGGTCACGGTCAACGTGGCCGGCGTGGCACCGGTCGCGGCAAGCGCCGTGTAGGTGGAACTGTTGCCAGATGCCGCGCTCAGGGAACCGGCGGTCGTGTTGCTGTTGGCCCAGCTCGGGGTGGTCGAAGAGGTACCCACCACCTCGAAGAGCCTGGTGTCCCCGATCACCAGCGTGGCGCTGTTCGGATTGACCGAGAAGGGCGCCAGGGTCAAGGTGGCCTTGGTGACCGCAAGACCAGTGGCGGCACCGTTCACATCGATCGTCCGCGTCGCCGTGGAAGAGACATCCTGGGCAACGGTGGTCAGGGTGGTCATGGCCACGCCATTGGTCGGGGTCACCGCCGTAGTCGTCGTCAGGGTGCCGTAGGTGGTCGCATCCAGGCTGAAGGTCACGGCATTCGTCGCACTGGTCGCCACGTTGTCGAACTGATCCTTCAACGTGCCGGACACATGCACCGTATTCTGGTTGACCGCACTCATGGTGAGGGCCGCGCTACCCGCGCCGGACTGCGTGGACGACAGACCGATGATCAACTTGGTCGGCGTGGCATGGGTGCCGGTGGCCGTGAAGGTGACCGGATTGGCAACGCCCGCGACCGAGGCGGTCACCGAGTTGACACCCGCCGTCCGACCCAGTTTCAGGGTGGAGGTGGCGATACCGCTGGAGTTGGTGTTCGCCGTGGTCGAGCTGAGCGAACCGCCACCGCCGGCAACCGCGAAGGTCACCGTGGCGCCCGAAACCACATTGTTGTAGGCATCCTTGGCGATCACACCAAACGGATTGGCCAGGTTGGTGTCCACCGTGCCGCTTTGACCGGTGCCGGAGTCCGCGGCAAGGCTCGCCGCCGCGCCCGCATTCGCGGTCTGGGTGAAGGTCACCGACGGGAAGCCGGAAGCCGAAACGGTGATCGTCTGGGTGCCCGCCGTGGTCCCGAGCGTAAAGGTCGTGGCCGTGGCCACGCCATTCACCGTGGTCACCTTGGTGGTGTCGGTCCCGTTGGCAAACTTGCCTGCCGAGGCCGTGAAAGTCACCTCCTGCTGCGTCGTGATCGCCGCGCCACCCGTGGTCAACGTCACGCTCATCGCGTTGGTCAGCGCCGTGTTCACGGTGCCGGTCTGGGTATCCCCCGCCGCGTTCTTGGTCATCACGTTGTAGGCCAGGGTGATCGGCAGATTGGTCACGCTGCTCGCCAGAATGGTCGGCGTGGAGGCGTCCACCGAGATCACCAGGCTGGTGGTGCCCTGGGGCTGTGCAACCGTGTTCAACGTGGTCGTGGCAACACCGGAACCGGCTGTCGCCGTGGCCGACGTCAATGTGCCATAGCTGGTGGAATCCAACACGAAGGTGACCACCGTCGTGTTATCCGAGGTCACCGTGTTCCCAAACGAATCCTTGAGCGTACCGGTCAAGGTCACCTGGTTGGCCGACGTGGCGCTCACCGTGGACGACGAGGCCCCCAGAACAACCTGGGTCGCCGCGCCCGCGTTGCCGGTGGCCGTGAAGGTGACCGGATTGGCAACGCCCGCGACCGAGGCGGTCACCGAGTTGACACCCGCCGTCTGACCCAGTTTCAGGGTGGAGGTGGCGATACCGCTGGAGTTGGTGTTCGCCGTGGTCGAGCTGAGCGAACCGCCACCGCCGGCAACCGCGAAGGTCACCGTGGCGCCCGAAACCACATTGTTGTAGGCATCCTTGGCGATCACACCAAACGGATTGGCCAGGTTGGTGTCCACCGTGCCGCTTTGACCGGTGCCGGAGTCCGCGGCAAGGCTCGCCGCCGCGCCCGCATTCGCGGTCTGGGTGAAGGTCACCGACGGGAAGCCGGAAGCCGAAACGGTGATCGTCTGGGTGCCCGCCGTGGTCCCCAGCGTGAAGGTCGTGGCCGTGGCCACGCCATTCACCGTGGTCACCTTGGTGGTGTCGGTCCCGTTGGCAAACTTGCCTGCCGAGGCCGTGAAAGTCACCTCCTGCTGCGTCGTGATCGCCGCGCCACCCGTGGTCAACGTCACGCTCATCGCGTTGGTCAGCGCCGTGTTCACGGTGCCGGTCTGGGTATCCCCCGCCGCATTCTTGGTCATCACGTTGTAGGCCAGGGTGATCGGCAGATTGGTCACGCTGCTCGCCAGAATGGTCGGCGTGGAGGCGTCCACCGAGATCACCAGGCTGGTGGTGCCCTGGGGCTGTGCAACCGTGTTCAACGTGGTCGTGGCAACACCGGAACCGGCTGTCGCCGTGGCCGACGTCAATGTGCCATAGCTGGTGGAATCCAACACGAAGGTGACCACCGTCGTGTTATCCGAGGTCACCGTGTTCCCAAACGAATCCTTGAGCGTACCGGTCAAGGTCACCTGGTTGGCCGACGTGGCGCTCACCGTGGACGACGAGGCCCCCAGAACAACCTGGGTCGCCGCGCCCGCGTTGCCGGTGGCCGTGAAGGTGACCGGATTGGCAACGCCCGCGACCGAGGCGGTCACCGAGTTGACACCCGCCGTCTGACCCAGTTTCAGGGTGGAGGTGGCGATACCGCTGGAATTGGTGTTCGCCGTGGTCGAGCTGAGTGAACCGCCACCGCCGGCAACCGCGAAGGTCACCGTGGCGCCCGAAACCACGTTGTTGTAGGCATCCTTGGCGATCACACCGAACGGATTGGCCAGGTTGGTGTCCACCGTGCCGCTCTGACCGGTGCCGGAGTCCGCGGCAAGGCTCGCCGCCGCGCCAGCCGTGGCGGTCAGGGTAAAGGTCTTGGAAGTATACCCGGTGGCCGAAGCGGTGACCGTGTAGACTCCCGCCGTCTGCGGCAACGTGAAGGCCGGAGCCGTGGCGATGCCATTCGAACCGCTCTTGACGGTGATGGTGCTCTTGCCACCGACTGCCGTGCCACCCGCGAAATTACCGCCCGCATCCGCCGTGAAGGTCACATCCACATTCGCGTTCGGCGTGTCGATGGTATGCAGATAAACTCCCAGCACCGGAGAGACCGCCGTGTTGACCGTCCCGGTGCGCGTCGTACCATTCGTGTCCGCATCCATGGTGGGCAACACCACCGTGACCGGCGCGGTTCCCTCGGTGTAGGAACTGACCGTCGATGACTTGTTGTCCGAAACCGCCTTGAACCAAGCCTTGATCGACGAAGAACCCGCCGTCGCGCCACTCTTGACCACCAATCTCAGGGTCATGATCTTGTAATTGTTGATGACCGCATTGGCCTGGTACATGGAGGTCAGGCGCGTGTAGTTGATAAAGGCCTGGTTGCTGACCCCAAACAGCGTCTCGCCACTGACACTCTGTTCGGAAATGCCCGAAACCATCGAGTCCGTGCCACCCGTGTTGGCAATCATGGTGATCCGGCTGTTCTCATTGTTGATCAGTCTGGTACGATCAACCCCCTCATTATCTGTATAGGCTTCCAGATATTTGGTTTTGTGCGGATCATTATCCCCAGAGGTTCCCACGCTCCCCGCGTCCAACGCGAAAATTCGATGGTCCCACTGCACAATCACGCCCGCCGTGTTGATCTTGGTCGTGCCATCCGCATTGGCGGATACCGCCACCGTCACATCCACAAAAGAGCCCGGGGCCGCGGTATCCGTACTGCTCGTCACCAACAACTGGCCACCCGTGGCCGCCCAAACCTGGCCACTGAACAGCATCAGAACCGCCACGATAAACGCGCGGAAAACCGCGATCAAACCATGACGGATCCTGCCCTCTTGCATCGTATGCAACCATGGAAACATGGCAAATACCTCACTTAAACATGATTGGAAAAGAGATCAAAATGATATCAAAGCGTAACATCTCAACGTCAAACAACCCCCATCTCGTCTCAGAATCAGTCAACCACGCCCACCTTCCACATCAGACATCACGCTATTTCAAGACGTCAATATGGGAGATCACCGTGGCATTGCTCTGAGGATCTGAAAGCAAAAGCCCGGAATCCAGGATATCCGCGCCATTCAAACGCCGTACCATCAGCAATCCATCCGTGGCATCCACTTGCCCGCTTCGGTCCACATCCAGATAAACCCGCAACTCATCGACCCGTTCGACAACCGAACGATTAGTCTCACCGGTTGGCAACCGTACATCCGAATCGATGAGATCCGCGCCAGTCAAGCGACGCTGAATCAACAAGCCATCCGTGGCATCCACACGGCCACTGTGATCCACATCCAAGACCACATACGCCGAAGGCGTGGCGCTCACCTCGGCGGAGGTCGCCGTCAAATCATAACCATTGGCCGTACCCAGACTGGAAAGACGCACCGTCGTCGTCCCCTGGGCTCCTGCGGAGACCCGAAAATGGACCTTGAACAACTCCATGGGTAAGGTCACGCCCTGATCCGGCCAGCGTCCATCCAATCCCACCCAAGCCAAACCAACCATTCGGTTCGTCGTGGAATCGCGATCGCGATCCTCTTCATCAACCCGCGGCACGGAATCGCGACCGATCAGAGCCGCCGCGCTGTTGCCACTCAGGGTCTGGAGATCCTGATAGACATCCGAAAAGCCGGTAAAAACCAACCGATTGGCATCGTAATGGACCCCCACGCCCAATCCGCTCGTTCGGGCATCGGATCCGTTGCCGGTCGCGTAACGGATCGTCAGCACCACATTCTCACCCGCCTGAACCGCCTGACTCACCACGGTTGGCGCGAGAACCTGTTCACCGCTCGCGGCCAGAACATCCGGCATGGGATGAAACAGAGCCAAGACAGAGACCATCCATGGACCAAGACTGACGACTCCCCGCCTCCATCGACACATAATGAACGTCCCGCTCATGAAAATCAATTATCATTTCAAGGCGTCAATTCTCGCACGGATCGTATCATTCTGATCGGTCGGCAGACCCACGCCGTCAATAATGATATCACCACCCGTCAGACGCCGTTGAATCAGCAAGCCATCCGTGGCACCCACACTGCCATTCTGATCCACATCCAGCAACGTTCCCAAGGCATCAATCCGGCCACGGATCGTGTCGTTCTGATCCGACGGCAACCCCACGCCATCGATGATGATGTCACCACCGGTCAGACGCCGCTGAATCAACAAACCATCCGTGGCCGTGACACTGCCATCCCGGTCCACATCCAGAGGCATGGTGCTGTAGGTCACCGTCACATCGGAGGTCACGCTCTCCTTGCCATCCGAAACCGTCAACCTGAATGTGTATTGACCACTCACCGACGGCGTGAACGAAGGGGTCAAGGTGGTGGCGTTGCTCAAGGTGATGCTCGAACCGGTCGGTTGACTCACCACGGTCCAGGCATAGGTCATGGTGTGGGAATCGGCATCGGTGGCCGTGCCGGACAAGGAGATCGTCCCCGCCGTGGTGACGGTCTTGGCCGATCCCGCATTGACCACCGGCTTGTTGTTGGTGACCACCGTCACCGTGGCCGGCGTGGCGCTGGCGTTGTAGCCATCGTTCACCGTCAGGCTGAAAATCCAGGTACCAAGGGTCGTGGGCGCGGTGAAGGTCGGCTTGGGCACGGAGGTCGAGGAGAGCGTGACCGTGGAGGGACCCGAGGTCTGAGTCCAGGCATAGGTCAAGGTGCCACCCGTGGCCCCGACCGTCGAGGTCGAGCCATCCAGCGTCACCGTGCTTCCCGGAGCCGCGAAGATTTGCGATGCGGCCACGCTGGCCACCGGCTTGTTGTGTACGGTGATGGTCACGGTCGAAGTGTTGGTGCTGTTCTGGGTGCCATCGTTGACCACCAGGCGGAAGATGTAACTGCCGCTCGCGGTCGGGGTGAAGGTCGGTTTTTGGACCGTTGCGCTCGAAAGGGTCACCACCGGCGTGGTCGGACTGGTCTGGGTCCAGGTATAGGTCATGGTATCGCTGTCGGCATCCGTGGAACCGCTGCCATCCAGGGTCACCGTCGCGCCGACGGCCACGGTCTGGGCACTGCCGGCATTGGCCACCGGCGCGGTGTTGGCGGTCACGGTGACACTCTTGGCCGCCGAATCCACCGTCCCGTCGTTGACCACCAGACTCACCACATACGCCCCCTTCTTGTCCGGGGTGAAGGTGGCCAGAGCCGGGTTGGTGGTGGATTTGGTGATCGAGGTGGTGCCGGTGGACAACGCCGAACCACTCGGCTTGCTGGTCAGGTTCCAGGTATAGGTGAGGGCATTGCCGTCCACATCCGAGGAGTTGCCGCCGTTCAGCGTCACCTCGGTGCCCGGAGCCACCGTACTGTCGCTGCCTGGATTGGCCACCGGCGCGGTATTGGTGCCAGCCGCCGCATTCACCGTGACCGTTTTGGTCACCGCCGCGCTGCTGTCATACCCGTCGTTCACCACCAGCGAAAAGACATATTGACCTTGCGTCCGAATCACCACGGTCTGGCTGGCACCCGTCAAGGTGGAGTTGGCCGCCATCGCCGCGCCGCCACTCGTGATGGTGGCGCCGGTCGGCATGCTGGTCAAGGTCCAGGTGTAGGTGGCAATCGTGTCCAAATCCGCGTCCGTGCCGCTGCCCGAAAGGCTCACGGAAACCGAACCGCTGGTATCCAGGTTGACCGTCGCGGCACTTCCCGGCACCGCCACCGGCAAGGTGTTGGTCGAGGTGTACTTGCCCACCGCCGAAGCCGATTTGGTGTTCGGATTGGTGACCTGAATGTCATACACTCCAGGCGCCGTGCTGGCCGGAACCGTGGCCGTCAACTGGGTGGCACTGCCCAGAACCACGTTGGTCAAGGTCACCGTGGAGAGGTTGATGGTCGAACTGCCCGAGGTGCGCTTGCCGTTGACCAGTTGCACCGTGGCGCCACTCAGAAAGTTGCCACCGTTGATGGTCACCGAAATCGCCGACTGGTGCGCGCCCGAGGCCGGGGTGATCGGCGTGGACGAATCCAGGGTCGGCAAGGTGTTGATGATGTAGGGGCCGCTCTTGCCGATGGATGTGCCCACCACCCCCGAGTCATCCACCGCGCGCAGATAAAAATAAAAACTGCCGTCCGACAACGAAGAAAAGCTGACCGTCGTGGCGTTGGTCAGGGTGCCACGCTTCAAAAGAGCGGTTTCACTGGCCGTGTCGAGGTACCCTTGAAACGTGGTGGCATTGTCCCCCCCGGTATCCGTGGTCAGGACATACTCGTAACGAATGTTTGCGCTTGTCCCGAAACTGGATACCGCCTTGGTCCAGGTAAAGGTCATCGTGGTCGCGGTCGATGACTGGGAGACCGTATGCGTCGAGCTGACCACATTCGTTGCCCCTGTCGTGATGGTTGCCGACGCGCTGAGAGTCGAGCAGATCCACACCATCACGATCCACAGTACCTGAAAGGAATGATTACGCTTCATGGTCCCATCCTGATGTATTGATATGGCAAAACTCCCCTCCCTGTACCGGGAGGGGAGATCGTCGGGTCAAAACTTTCTTGCAACCCTTCTCATGGCACGCACTGCGGCGCCGTACCCAGGGTCAGATTCTGCGTCGTGCCATCGCCCGAGATGGCCGTCACCGCGCAGGAGGTGGCATAGCCGCTACCCGTGGTGCTCCAGTTGCCGTTCGTGGCGGCAAACACCTTGAGCGTGTAGCTCTGGTTGGGTTCCAGACCCTCCAGCCTGTAATCCCCGCCGCTGTCGCTCACCGCCCGATCCCGCTCCACGCCGCTGGCATCATACGCCAACACCAGCGCCTTCACCGATGCCGTCGTACCGTCACTCGTCACCTTGCCGCGAATGATCCCCGCCGACTTCACCACGGACAGATCCTTCACCTGATCCGCATCCGCACCCACCGTCACCGTGTCGCCCACCGTCCCTTCCGTGGTCCACACATCCACACGATACGTCCCGGCGGGCAGACCCTTGATCGCGTACTTCCCTGCCGCATCCGTCACCGCCCCCCCGCCGGTCGCCAATCCCTCCGACCAGGCGTTCACCCACGCTCCCGAAACCGACGTCGATCCTACCTTCACCGTCCCGGTGATCGCACGACCGCTCTCCATCGCCACGTTCAGGCCCGTGGTGTTCCCCTGCAACGACACGCCATTCACGTCGTTCCACCCATACGTCCACGCCGCCTCCGTGACCGCACCACTCGCCACCGTCACGCTCCTGGTCCGCTTCGTTACATAACCAGGCGACATCACCTCCACCGTATAGGTCCCTGCCGACAGGCCTTCCAGCTTGTACGTGCCGTTCCCGGTCACGCTCGTCCGACCACCACCCGTCGAAGACCAGGCGTTGATCTCCACCACCTGCGTCTCACCCACGCCGCTCACCGCGCCCGAAAGGGTGAAAAACAGATTGGCCGCATTGCTCAGGTCAAAGTCGATCCCGCTCACCGCACCGCCCGAACTCACGGTCACCGGGCTATGCCTATCCCACGACACCGTCACACCGTTCGTCGTGTAGAACAGACCCTGCATGCCACGCCACAACCCGATCACATAATCGCTCCCATCCGGCAACCCGGTCAGGCGATACGTCGCCGCGCCACTGCCATCCGCCGTCGCGCCACCCACCACAAACGCTCCCGTCGCCGGCGACCAGGCATCCACGCGCGCCCACTCGTAGGCCTTCAACCCGCGGATCGATCCGCTGATCGAGCCGCCCGTCGAGGCCGCAAAGTTCACTCCACTCACATTCCCGTTCGTGGTATCCACCCCTTCCACATACCTGGGCACATACCCTTCCGACAGAAAACTCACCCGGAAGTCCGACGCCTGACCCAGACCACCGAGCGTATACCCGTCCGTCCCCGTGCCGCCGGCCTGCACCGAATTCCCGCTCCACGAGTAACTGCCAGACGACCACGCATCCACCCAGCCCCACTGACCTTTCTGCAAACCGCTCACCTGACCGGCGATGCTCCGACCGCTCGACACGCGCATGTTGACCGTCGCATCCTGACCCGAAACGCTCACCAGTTTGGCCTTGTCCCAGGTATCCGGTTCCGCGTTCTCGCCGGCATAGGAGCCGCCGCGAATCTTCGCGCCCCAGATCGAAATCCGGTAATCCCCGGCCTCCTCCAATCCCTTGATCTCCACCTGACCGGACGCCGTATCGCTCGTCGAAATCAACTCCGCGCCACCCCACGACCAGGTGGATTCCGAAAACGCATCCACCCACGCCTTCTCCCCATTCGGCAACCCGCTCACGACAACCGTCAGCTTGCGACCGCTTCCCAGCGAAACATGCACATACCTCTCCGCCGACATGTCGATCAATGTGGCACGATCCCAACCCACCACACTGCCACCCGTCGCCGGATATCCGCTCCCGCTCACCTCCCCCTTGAAATTCCCCACCTTGAACAGCGCATCCGGGCCACCGATGAACAACCGATAGTCGTCGCTCGACTCCAGACCCTTCACATCCACGCTCACCTCGGTCTGACCGGCATTCACCTTCGTCTGTTTCCAGCGACCACTCTCCAGCTTCTCGGACCAGAGGTTCACGTCCACCGCTTTCGTCCCAGCCGGTATGCCGTCCACCTTCACATGCAGGGTCTTGGTCTGAATCCTGGTCAGATCGATCCCAACACCCACCACATTGCCGTTCAACGTGCTGATCAGGGTCGCCTTCTCCCAACTCTTCGGACCCGATACCTCGCCCCCGACCACACCGCCATAATACCCGGCAGGAACCTCGTCGCTCTCCGAGCGCCAATCCAGACGGTAATCCTTCGCAGGGGCCAGACCCGTCACCTCATAGCTCACATCCTGGCCCGTCCCGACCACCTCCTTGCCGCCCCACGACCCCTCGCTCTCCGACCAGACGTTCAGCCACAGCTTCACTCCGCTCGTCAGACCCTTGATCGTCCCGCTGATCTTGGCGCCCGAGTTCATCTGAATGTCCACACCCTCCCGATTGCCGTTCGACACGTCGATCAGCGTCGCCGCATCCTCCTTGCCGACATTCTTGTAATACGTGGTCCGGTATTGACCGCTCCATCCCCACACCACCGCAATGTAGTCGTTCGCCGGCGCCACCGTCACCCGGTAGTTGCCGTTCTCGTCGGTGTTCGCCCCATACCATTTGCCGCCGTCCTTCGTGTGAACATCCACCCACGTCCAGGACATGCCGTTGTTCTGGGCATCCGTCACACGTCCGGAAATCGTGTTGCCGCTGGTCAGATTGAAATCCACGATCGCGGTGCCGTCCGGCTTCTCCTCACCGATCGCCTGACCCGGCGCCGGACGATAGAAACCATCCTCATCCTCGATGTACTTGTCCTTGGCGCGCTCAAAGACCCCCGTCACACCTGCGGCCTGCACCCGCACCAGAACCGGTTCCGGCGGCAGATACTGCTCGTTCCACAAATTGACCTCATACCAGACGGTTTGACCCGGAGCTGGATTCGGAACCAGCATGACATAATGACCGCTGGAATCCGTGGACTGACCACCCCCCTGATGCGCCTCGTGCGACCAGGCATTCACCCAAATGTTGGCCAATGGTTGACCATTGCCCGTGACCGTACCCTTGATCTCGATACCCTTGCTCACCTTGACGAGCAGACCCTTGAGATCATGGCCGATATCCGTTTGCGGCCAAGCGACCTCGCCTTCCGCGTCACGATTCAGATCCTTCTCGAAGCGCACCGCCTGCTGCCAATCGCTGCTCAACGAGAAACCAGACTCCATCGAGCCGGTCACCACGCCCCCCATGAAGCCGCTGCCCGGCACCCACATCCCCTGCTGATCGACGTGACCGCCGGGATAAATGCTGATATCAAACGTATTATCAACCCCCTGCTCCAGATTGACGGACGGCAGATTCATGGTGAAATACCCACCCTGATCCGTGGACATGCCACCAAACGGGGTGTTGACCCAGGCATAAGGAACCGGGTTGTCCTGCCCATCCACCACCCGGCCCTGAATCGGCTTGCCCGCATCGACCCGAATGCCGATCACCAACGACTTGTCCATCAGGATGTTGGTGACCAGGTGCTCATCCCATTGCGACATCACCATGCCCGGTATCACGCCCGGCTCCTGGCCGGAGATGTCGTTGTGGGAGAATACCTGTGTGGCATCGATGGTGCTGGCCTTGACCAGAGGCTGCGATTCATGCTCGCTCTCGACCCAACGACTCACCCAGGAGGCCTTGGGAGGCGTGATCCAACTGCCGCCCTGGAACTTGACCGCGTTGGAACATTCCGGATTCGACGTGGCGGCGCCTTCGCAGTAGGCTGGCCAGACATCCACCTTGTACTCCTTGCCCGGAATCACCGTCACCGAGAAGAAGCCGTCCTCTCCGGTACTCTTGCTGAAATTGATGTTCCAATCGTGGGTGTGGACGCTCACCGAGGCACCCTTGACCGGAGTGCCATCGCTGCGCACCACCTTGCCGGAGAGGGTCATGCCGGTCACCAGATCCATGTTGACCATGACGGAGGACTTGACCTCGAACACCTTGGCGCTCGACCACTCCTGCGTCACATGCCCCTCGCCATCGGCGAAACCGCCAACCAGGCCATTGGGAAGCTTCTCCTCGACCGGCGGAGTCAGATCCCATCTCCAGGTGGAACTCGGAACCTCGATCCGATAACGGCCCGGTTGCGCGGAGAACTCATACTCACCCAGCGCGTTGGTGCGCACCTCGCCCCAAATGCCGTAGGAGTTGGTCTCCGGATCCAACTCCGGCTGGAAGCGCACCGGGATATTGTTCAGAGGCGTCGTTCCTCCCGAGGTCACCTTGCCCTTGATGGACAACGAGGCCAACAGTTGGGCATCCACCACCGTATCCGTGTCGATGCGATACTTCTTGGCCGCATCCATGTTGCCATTGACCGTGATGTTCTCCGTGGAACCGGTGCTGTAACCTCCAAGGCCAGGCAGCTTCACCTGGGTCTGGGTCTCCCAGTTCCAGTAGTTGGTATTGAAGAAGACCCGGTAGACCGATCCCTTCTTGACGAAGATCGAATACTTGCCATCCTGATCGGTAATCGCGTCGCGCCACTCGGCGACATCGGACGCGCTCTCCCAATCGGGTTGCAACTCGACCTTGACATTCCTGACCGGCTGATTCTCGGCATTCTTCACCACGCCGGAGACGAGCACGCCACTCGGCATGAGCGCATTGAGCGTCGTCGCCTGGGTGAAATCAAACACCTCGGCCTGATCCCAGATCTCGCTGGTCTTGCCGTCACCAGACGCATAGCCACCCCATCCCAGAACCCCCGGAATCTTCACCATCTTCTGCTGGGTGTTGTCCCAATATTCGGAACGGAACTGCACACGGTACTTGCCAGGCTTGATCGAAGCCGTGTAGGCCCCATTCTCGCCGCTCTTGACCGTCACCCACTCCAGATAGCCGGTATTGTTGTTCCAATCCGGCTGGAACTCGACCTGGATACCGCTCAGACCGCCCTTGCTGTTGGTTACGGTCCCGGAGACCGTGATTTTGGTGCCGCCGGTGTCACCGCCGCCGCCACCGCTCTGATACTCGGAGGTCAGTTTGATCACCGGCAGGGTCAACGACTGCTGAACCGGGATCGGCATGGCGTGATCGTCTTCCGCGCTCAACTGAATGCCGGTTTCAGAAACCGACTGAAGATACGCCTCGGCACTGTAGGATCCTCCCTCGTAGCTGAACTTGAAGGAGTAGGTTCCCACCGGCAGGGTCATGGAGAAGGCGCCGGACGGGCTGGTCACGAAGGTGTACTCGGTGCCGCCGGAAGTGGAGCTGGCGCGGATCTGGACATTACCGAGACCATTCGTGCCATCGGTGATGGTGCCGGAGAGGGTCACCATAGTCGGCGTTCCACCCCCACTCCCCACGACCAGGACCAGTTCGCCACTGGTCACGGAGACCGTGAAGGAAGCCGAGTTGGTCAGTTGCTCCTTGACATTGACCGTGCCAACAACCGCCGCCGAATCGTACCAGCCCCCCATGAACGATCCAGAGCCGTTGTTCGGCCAGACGCCCACGCAGTGGGTGCCGGGCGTCAGGGGGACCGTGACCACCCCTTCGTCACCCAGATCATAGTGGCTGCCCTCGCCCGGACCACTGACGCACTGCGTGCCATCGTGGCGCAGAATCTGAAGTCCGGCATCCTGAACCGGCGTACCATCCGCAAAGGTGACGCGGAACGGCTTGGCAATCCCCTGATCCGACGTGGTGAGGGCAAGGGTATGCGGATTGCCCATGGTGGCGGTCGGAACCGACTCGTGCTTGCGCACATAGCCCTCGGCGCCGTAGTTCATCTGCCAGGTCTCCACCTTGTCGCTTTCCGGCGGATTGACACGGGTGAACAAGGCGAACCGGGCGGTATGCCCGTTCGGTTTGCTGGTGAACCAACCCGTCAGTTGATGGGTGTGGGGCGGATTGTACTTGACGGTATCCATGTGCTCGGCGCGCGCCTGCACGTAAGCACCTTTCAGTTCAACCCCTTCCGGTCCCACGATATCCACCTGACGGATCGCCACCTGATCCGTGGTCAGGGATTTCAAAACGCCAGAGGCGTCCACAATCGCCCGCAAAGCACCCGACCAGAGGCCATCGCCCTCCTGGTTGTGCTCGAAGAGTTGACCCACACCTTGTCCAAGGAAGACATGATTGGTCTGGGATTCCGGATTCGTCTGGCCGGGATGATAACGGGTCTCGACCATCTTCACATGCAGGGCATGCATCACCTTCTGCAACAACTCCGCATCGGTGATCGAATCGCGCCAGTGGGCGAAATAGCCGTTGTCGCGCAACGCTTCCACCGGAGGAACCGCGGCCAGCAGGTTCACGTTCGGCGTGAGGGTGATTTCGGTTTTGGTGACCGTCCACTTGTCGGGCAGGATCTGGTCGTTGGCATCCATCTGGAAACTGACGCCAAAGTGGGTATGCGTGCCGGCCTGCGTCACCGTGGCGGGGACGAAGGGCTTGGGCGCGGTCAGGTTCTCCTGGGCCAATGTGGCCGCGCTGATGCCGGTCGCGATGTCCGGATCGGTCACGAAGCCAAAATGGATGGTGCGGCTGGTACGGTTCTGCCAGAAATCCACACGTTTTTCACCATGGAAGGTCAGACCATGCTCATTCAGGGTGTAATAGCTCTCCCCATCGCCGTTGCGCTCCACAGAGACGGCCCGATCCTTGAGCATGGCCGTGCCATGGGCGACGGAAGCCTGCATGGAGTACTCAAGCGTGCCGCCCGAGGTCGTTGACTTCGGCTGCCAAAGACCATGGGTCACCAGGGTGGTCTCTGCCGGGAAGAGCCAATCCACGATGGAAATCGCGGTGTCCGGATTGGCCGGCGGATTCAGACAGGTGACCGTGGTGGTCGCCTGGTCCGTGCCGACGGTCACATGGACCGTGGCGGTCCCGGCCTTCTTGCAGATCACGCCCGTCTCGGCAAGCTCAATCACGTCCGCACCCGCCGTGATGCCAGGCACCGCGCCGCTCGGGACATTCACCGCGCGGGCTTCGCTGCCAACCGTCAGGTTGATCGGTTCCAACGTGAGGGGGGGGCTCGTGCCACCACCCGACTGCGCGGTGCAGAGCACCTCCACCACCAGGCTTTGATTGGCCGCATCGAAAACCGTCACCGTGCCGCTGCCCGCACCCGAACAGCTCAATTTGGCACCCGTGGCCGTGTACTCGGACACCGAAAGGAAGCCGGCACTCGTCTCATAACGATAGGTCGGCGTGCCACCGCTCACCACGATCTGACCTTGAACACCGACGGTCAGATTCTGCGACGAAAGGGTGGCGGTCAACGGCGCCGGAGTCGGATTGACCCGATCCGCATCCGTGAGCGCGAACGAATAGGTGGACGCCGCGTCCACCTGAACCTCCTTGCGCACGAAACCTTCCGCGCCATAGCTGACATTCCACTGGGTCACCTTGTCGTTATCCGGCGCGTTCAGCCGGTTGAAGGTGATGAACTTGACTCGATTGCCACTGGCCTCCTTGAACCAACCCGTGTTGTTGTGGGTATGGATCGTGTTGTAGAGCGCGGGATCCAAATGCGGGGCGTGCATGGAAACATAGGCCCCGGTCAGGGTCGATCCTTCCGGCCCGACGATCTCGACGCTCCTGGTGGTGACACCGGTCAAGGTCAGGGCGTGCAAATCCCCATTCGGATCCGTGAAGGCCCACAAGGCCCCTTTCCAGACCCCATCGTTCTCTTTGTTGCGCTCATAGACGACACCCAACCCCTGAACCAGATAGATGTCGTTGGTCTGGCTGACGGCATTCGCGACCCCCTGGGTACCGAACGCCTCGTAGCGGGTCTCGATCACCTTGACGTGCAAGGCATGGGTCAATTTTTTCAGAAGTTCCGGATCCGTGACCGAATCACGCCAACCGGTGAAGTACCCGTCCACGGTGGATGGATCCGAGGGGGTGGAGAAGAACTCCGACGGCGGAACCGGAGACAACAGGTTGACGTTGCCGTTGACATGAATATCGGTCTTGGTGACCGACCACTTGTCACGCTTGAGCGTCCCGGTCGCATCCACTTCGAAACGGGCTGTGTACACGGTGTTGGAACGCTCGCTCGTCAACAGACCCGGAACCAGCGTGACCGGAGCGGTGCGATTGGCCTCGGCCAGATCGGCCTCCGTGATCCCGGTGGTCAGGTTGGGCGGGTTGATCAGGCTGAAGTTGACGGCAGACTCCATGGTGTTCCGGTCGCGATCGAACCGTTTCTCTCCATGAAAGGCCAGACCATGGGTCTCATCCAGGGTGTAATACTCCTCCCCTTCCTCGTTGCGCATCACCTTCACGTCACGGCCATGCCATGTTCCGGCACCAAGCGCGCGGCTCGCTTGCAAGCTGGCGTCGTACCGGACAGGGGTACCATTCGGCTGCCAGCGGGTGTTGGTGACCAGGGTGGTGTTCTCCGGGAACAACCACTCCGGCAGTCTCACCAGGGTATCCGCCGGGGCCGGAGCCACGCAGTTGACCGTGGTGGAGCCTTGGGCCTGGGTACCGAAGGTGATCTTGACCTGGGCGGTCCCCTCCTTGAGACACTTCACGCCGTTGATCGGATCGCCCAGGATCATGTCGGGCGTGGAGACCGAGGTCACCTCAATGACCGGCGTGCCAAAGGTGGTCGGGAGGTTCAAGACGCGATAGCGGGTGTCGTCCACGCTCAGATTCACCGGACTGAGCGTGACCGTCGCCATGCTCATGGTCGGCGGGACTTCGGAAAACTGGAAGAACGACGTCGTTTGTACCGGGCTGCCGGATGCCACCAGCGGTTGGCCTGGCTGATCGGCCTGGGTCAATGTCAGAACCTGCGGGTCGGTGATGGCGCTGGTCTGGACCGGAACGGTTTTCGGCATGAAACCCATGGCGCCATAGGTAACGTTGAGCACCTCCACCTGATCATCCGCCGGCGGATCGAGGCGGTTGAAGAGGGTGAACAGGGCGCTGTTGGTTCCCGGCGTCTCGTTGATCAGGGATACGGCATTGTGACCATGCGGATTGCTGGCAAAGGCGCCGCTGGTGTGATCCCCGCGCGTCCAGACGAAGGCACTGTTCAGAACCGTGCCCACCGGCGCATCGATGCGCACCTTGCGGGTCTTGACCCGTTGCGCCGACAAGGATTTCAGCTCACCGGTCAGGGAGGTCATCGCGGTCAGTCCACCCTTCCAGACGCCGTTGTTCGCCGCGGTCACCTCGTAGACCGTGCCCAGATCCTGGGCCTGATAGAGGTGGCTGGTGAACTGGCTGGAGGGGGTCGTGACGCCCATGGCGGTGTACCGGGACTCCACCATTTGAACATGGGCCACGCGGGAGATCTTGTTCAACAGATCCGGATGGGTGATCGTGTCACGCCAATGGGCGAAATAGGTGTCGTTGGCCCGCTCGGTCGGGGGGACCGAGGCCAGCAGATTGACGTTCGGGGTCACCGTGATTTCGGTTTTGATCACGGTCCAGCTGGAGGGCATGATGTTCCCTTGCTCATCCAGCGCGTAGCGCACCACATACTGGGGCGAAACCACCCCCGAGGCGAGGTCATGCGGCATGCGCGCCGGCGGGGTGGTGCGGTTGGAGTCCGCCAGGTCCGCGGAAACCACGCCGGCACTCGCCAGATTCGGAGCGGTGATCAAACCGTAATGGATGTAACGGGTGCTGGCATTCGTGCCGAGGGTGTTCTCCTTCTCGCCGTGAATGGTCAGGCCGTTGGCATCGTGGGTGTAGTAGATCTCACCCCAGCTGGTGGACTGGATCGACACGTTCCGATCCTTGAGGGTGGTGGTTCCGCCGGTGCGCGAATAGTCCAGGAAATTCTCGACGACCGAAGAGCCGTTCGCCATCCAGCGGGCCTGCATCACCATGGTGATGTCCGGAGTCGGGAAGACCCAGCGCGCGGTGTCGGTGGTGGTGATCTCGGCAACCGGAGCCACGCAACGAACGGTGGCGCTCCCCTCGGTGTTGGCGCTGGCGTTGACGATGCTCACCGTGGCCGTTCCCGCCTTCAGACAACTCACCCCCGTGGCCGAGCCGGAGATCACATCCGTGCCGGTCAAGACCGTCACCGTGGTGCCGGTCGGGAAGGAGAGCGACCGCATGCCGCTCCCCACGGTCAGATTGACCGGATCATACGAGACCGTGGTCGGCGGAACGGCATTGCAGGTGACCGGTACGGACGCGGTATGCGAGGCCGTGTCCAAAACCCCCACCGTGGAGCTTCCCGCCTTCATGCAGTAGATCTCGGCGGAGGTGCCGGTGATCTCACCCAGACTGATCACGCCGGAGTTATCGACCTGGATCGAATAGGAGCCGCTGCCACCGCTGAACACCAACGTGCTTTTCGCGCCGACATTCAGATTCAACGAGGTCGGATCGACCGCAAACGAAACCGCCGCCGCGTTGCAGGTCACCGCGACCGTACCACTCTGTGCTTGCGCACCGGCGCCGCTGTCCGGAATCCGAAGCGTGGAGGTTCCGGCCTTCAGACAGGTGATCGTCGTACCCGTGGCCGTGGTGTCGGAGAGAGAAATCACGCCGGCACTGGGCGGATCGATCATGAAAGAATAGGGCGTGGTGCCACCGCTGACGGTGACCGCAGAACTTTGGCCGACAGTCTGGGTCAACGTAGTGGAGGAGACCCAGAGCGGGGTGGACGTGCCACCACTGGCCAGAGCGGGCTTGGGACCGAAGGTCAGGGAACCAATACGGGCCATATCGTTGTATTCGAAGTACTGCCCCCCGCCACTCTTCCACACGCTTGAATAGACATCGACACGATAGCGACCGGTCAGATTCATGAATACGCTCAGCGGACAGGAAATTTCGACCGTCTGTCCAGAGATCGCATAACTGGCCGGAGTCAAGGTCTGGGAATTGTGGTAGCAGTTGAGGCTGTTCCCGCTCAGATAGATGTAGGTGACATCATAAACAGGCGTATCGATCGCCGTGAACATCACCGTATAGGTCGCGGTAAACCCGGAAGGGATCACATCGGATGCACGCTCGATGCGCAGATAGACCTTGCTGCTGTCCTGGGCGATGAACAATCGGCGAAAATCCGCCGCGCCGTAAGGCGTGGTATCGGCCAACGGCACGACGTTCAAGTAATCGATGACATCGTTGGAAGGATCGGTGAGAACCGGGTTGATATCGGCCCAATCCGTGGCTGCCCCATCGACGGTCATGGTGGCAGTCGGAACATAATTCTTCAATTCCGATTGCAGAACATCGGGAATCCCATCCCCGTTGACATCCTGATTCAGGCTTTCACCGGCAAAATTATATTTATTGTCCGGCAACACGCCACCCATGGTGGGATCCGGGAACAGACCGGCGAACGCGTCGCCAAGAAACGGCGGCAGCATGGCGCGCAGGCTGATGCCATCAAAGATCTTGCTGAGATTCAGATGCATGCCAACATTGCCCGACTCGTCCTTGATCCCGGTTGAGGCGGACAGGGAGGATTTGACCTCGTTCAGACGCGACGTGGCGCTGGTGATCTCGGATGCATTCAGGGTGAAGAGGTTGCTGGTCTGGGAGCCCGAGCGGGACTGGATGGCGGTCATGGCGGTCAGGAGATCATCGACCGCGCTGAGCGCATGGTTCTTGGAAACCGCCAGAATGCTGGTGGCATTCGCGGCAAGGGTGGAGAGATTCGGGTTGGCGGTCTTGACCTGTTCGATGGTCTTGTGTTGCGAATCATCGACATCCACGCCCCATTCGTAGGCCTGCAACCAGTGCAGTTGGGAAAGCCCCGCTTCCAGAATGCCCTTGATCGCCAAAACATCGGCATGATCGATCGTGGTGCCGGCATCCCATGGATCACCCGGGTCGCGGAACGTGAAGGCCGTGAGGGTGTTGGGAACCTGACTGATCCGAATGATGGCGTCCGACACCTTGGGGATGACATGGGCATTCAGCCACCCCTTGATCTCCCCCCCGGTCGGAGCGGTGCCCGGCAGGGGATTGGGGCAACGCATGAGACTCAGGCCCAGGTGGCGACGATCGCAACCAAACCCGGCCAGAAGATCGCCCAGTGTGGCCGTGCCATTGCCGTAGTCCGTGGTGGCGGTATTGGCGACCGAACGGGCGGTGTTGAGCACGGCGAACACCTGGGAAACCGAATGCAGCACGCGCGCCTGATTCAGGAGGGGCGAAGCGTTGGTCGATGCCAACTGCTCGGCCTGGGCATAGAACTTGTCGGCGACCACGAACCAACCGTGGGAGAACAGGGCGTTGCCGTACTGGATGAGCGTGGGCACATCCATGTTGGGAAACGGATTCAGAGCGGTATTCTGGATGCTGGTAAAATTGATCGTGGACCGTTTGTCCGAGGTCGAGGCCAGGGCATTGCCACTGATGGGCGCGGTGGCCGGATGTGCCACATAATTAAGCCAGTCGATGCTGACCAGGCCGAGGTTGAACGCCGACGTGCTGCCGATCAGTTGGAACGCGTCCTTGGTTCCATTCGAGAAGATCATGGGAAAGAACTTGCCATCCATGAAAACGTACACGCTGACGTCCGAGGATGCCGGCAAATCTTGCAACGTGAAGCCCCAGATGACGGGGGAAACCTGACCGGTTGGCTGGGTTTCGACAGCCTGGATCGTTTCGTTGTTGGCGTTCACCGCCACGACAATGGCCTTGTCAACCAGGGTACCGGACACCGATGCAGCCTGGGCGTCGCAGGGCTGAGATCCCAACCCGAACAGCACCAATGCCGCAAGCACGATTTTCCGTTTGATCCACTGTCCAACCATGTTCCATCTC
Source organism: Candidatus Magnetaquiglobus chichijimensis (assembly GCF_045865675.1). NCBI lineage: Bacteria > Pseudomonadati > Pseudomonadota > Magnetococcia > Magnetococcales > Candidatus Magnetaquicoccaceae > Candidatus Magnetaquiglobus > Candidatus Magnetaquiglobus chichijimensis. The sequence continues at coordinate 570,121 of NZ_BAAFGK010000002.1, read as the reverse complement.
CTGAAGTGGAATGGCTTTTGATGATACTTATAATTCGCGAGGAGAACGGTTCACGCGCATCCGGTGTTCCGCCATAAACGGCAACATGACGCCGGGAGCCCCTCACCCCCCGACCGTAGGCTCTCCATACGGAGGTTCCACCAGTCTCGTCACCGGCTCGTGATCATCATCACGGCCCGGCGTTGCGATTCGACAACTCCTGCTGCCGCCTGATCTCGGCCTGTCGCCTGGCCTCGGTCTCGCGCGCCGCGTTGGCACGCTGCTCGGCGACCATCGCCGCCTGACGGGACGCCTCGACGCGCCGCGCATCCTCGACCTGACCGGCCTGATCGCGCATCACCGCCGCCTGGCGGTTGACCATGGCACGATTTTCGATCTGCTGCTCCGCCGGGGTTTTGAGACTTTCCAGATCCTGGCGCAACTGCTGCAATTTCTGTTGTTCAGGAGCCAGCATCGCCTGGGTGTTCTGTTCGCTGCGGGCCTTTTGCTGCTCCAGGGTGGTCAGTTTGTCCACCAGATCCTTGGGATTGCCTTGACCCGATGCCAGGGTCTCACGGGTGCGGGCCGATTCGTATTCGATCGCCTGTCGCTCGCCCTGGGCCTTGCGGTGTATCAACGCGATGGCCGACTCGGTTTCCTGGATCGCGGCCATCACCTGGGCCGGACCGCGCACCCCGTGGGTATCCACCCGTGCCGGAGACGGGTGTCTGGAGGAGTCCACCTCGCGACCGCCGGTTTTGGCCGTCTCGGCGCCGCTGGAGCCTTGGACCGCTCCCTGGGAGGGGGCGCTACCCTTATCGACTGATTTGACGGCATTTTTCTCATCCCCACCTTTTTTTTCGACCACCGGTTCGGATGGCTCGGAGGGGTGTATGGTATCGTACCGGGTCAGGTTGAGACTGCCTTTCTTGAAGACCTTGACCTGGGTGATGCGTTGGGCGCTCTTGTCACCCTTCCCGCCCTTCTGGGGAACCGCATGCACCATGGCATGACTCTGGCCGCTCAGCAGGCGCCGCAACCCCTTTTCCAGCGACAGATTTTCGAACTGCGCCGAGACCTTGCCCGACACCTCGGGATCAACCAGAAACGACAGACCCACCTGGTCGGAGACCTTTTGCAACGCCTCCCGGATCGGTACGGCACGCAGGTTGACGCTCAGTTTGTGGTTGCGATAAACCACGCTCTCGCCCGCGACGGAACTGTCCGCGCGCCGGGAGGAGTCGCTGGAGGCGGCGGGTGCCGCATTCAGCGAAGCTGGAACGCCATGCAGGAGAAAAAGCAACAGTATGAAACGGAAAACGTTCATCGATCCCACTTCCCCACCCCTCTTGGGAACGGATATGGCAACAGGGAACCATGCGTCGAGTAGACCATTTCGACGATTCATTAATGATCGATTTCGCATCAAATGTCAAAACAATAAAATACCCCCCATCGATTTCAGGGCATTCATTTTGTTACATTACCAATGAAACTCCCGCCAGGGAGGTCCACGGTCGAGGGTGAGGTGGGGACCATCATGCATGTTACCATGAAACTCCCGCCAGGGAGGTCCACGGTCGAGGGGGCATCATGCAAGTTACCATGGAACGCCCGCAGGGAGGTCCATGGCGCGAGGGGTAAGGGGGATCCCCCCCATCATGCCAGTTACAGCACGGCAACGTTACAGGGGGGAAACAGAGAAATCGAGGCCAACCCTCAGACCACGGGCAAACGCATGACCCGACGGACTCTCGGCACGATACCTCTCCCGAATCTCGAACGACCGGGATGTCTCGTTCCAATCGATGCGCCCGCTGGTGATTTTCTGACTCGTCTTGGGATTTTCCAGCTCAGCCTGGTGAAATTCGATTCTCTGGCGATCCTTGCCGATGCGTGCGGAGCTGGCATGCAGTCGCAACACCGCGCTCTTGTCCAGAAAGATCTCCACCGTAACCGGTTCCAGGATCAGTTGCATGACGCGCGGCAACGCCATGAACATCCCGGACTCTCCGGAACCGGGTTTCCCGATCACCCCCTTGAGCAAGGCTTCCACCTCTTCCCCAAGGGATTCCGGGAGCTTATCCTGATTATCCGTGTACCGGTATATTTTCAGATGCGCATCCTGAAACCAAGCATCCTCGATTCCCTTGACCTGGAAGGCCATGAACGAACGGCGCCGCGTGGTGAACTCCCGGGCCGAAAAGGCGCGGACCACCCGATCCCCACGCATCTCGGTCAAGGTCGGACCGCCCACCTGGTGGGCCGGACGCGACTCGGCCTGTTTGGCCTCCGGGGTCGTCTCCAGGGGTCGTGGCGACCGATACCCCGCCACGACCCAAAGCATCAACACCACGATACCCGCCAGAAGCAGCCAAAGAAACCATGCACGCTTCCAGGGACGATCCGTCATCACGGGAAGAGGCCCACGATCCTCACGGCGCGCACACCGATCCCAACACCGGATTGACCGGGTTTGCGCCGTCGGTACTGGCCGTCACCGCGCAGGAGGTGGCATAGCCGCTACCCGTGGTGCTCCAGTTGCCGTTCGTGGCGGCAAACACCTTGAGCGTGTAGCTCTGGTTGGGTTCCAGACCCTCCAGCCTGTAATCCCCGCCGCTGTCGCTCACCGCCCTATCCCGCTCCACGCCGCTGGCATCATACGCCAACACCAGCGCCTTCACCGATGCCGTCGTCCCGTCACTCGTCACCTTGCCGCGAATGATCCCCGCCGACTTCACCACGGACAGATCCTTCACCTGATCCGCATCCGCACCCACCGTCACCGTGTCGCCCACCGTCCCTTCCGTGGTCCACACATCCACACGATACGTCCCGGCGGGCAGACCCTTGATCGCGTACTTCCCTGCCGCATCCGTCACCGCCCCCCCGCCGGTCGCCAATCCCTCCGACCAGGCGTTCACCCACGCTCCCGAAACCGACGTCGATCCTACCTTCACCGTCCCGGTGATCGCACGACCGCTCTCCATCGCCACGTTCAGGCCCGTGGTGTTCCCCTGCAACGACACGCCATTCACGTCGTTCCACCCATACGTCCACGCCGCCTCCGTGACCGCACCACTCGCCACCGTCACGCTCCTGGTCCGCTTCGTTACATAACCAGGCGACATCACCTCCACCGTATAGGTCCCTGCCGACAGGCCTTCCAGCTTGTACGTGCCGTTCCCGGTCACGCTCGTCCGACCACCACCCGTCGAAGACCAGGCGTTGATCTCCACCACCTGCGTCTCACCCACGCCGCTCACCGCGCCCGAAAGGGTGAAAAACAGATTGGCCGCATTGCTCAGGTCAAAGTCGATCCCGCTCACCGCACCGCCCGAACTCACGGTCACCGGGCTATGCCTATCCCACGACACCGTCACACCGTTCGTCGTGTAGAACAGACCCTGCATGCCACGCCACAACCCGATCACATAATCGCTCCCATCCGGCAACCCGGTCAGGCGATACGTCGCCGCGCCACTGCCATCCGCCGTCGCGCCACCCACCACAAACGCTCCCGTCGCCGGCGACCAGGCATCCACGCGCGCCCACTCGTAGGCCTTCAACCCGCGGATCGATCCGCTGATCGAGCCGCCCGTCGAGGCCGCAAAGTTCACTCCACTCACATTCCCGTTCGTGGTATCCACCCCTTCCACATACCTGGGCACATACCCTTCCGACAGAAAACTCACCCGGAAGTCCGACGCCTGACCCAGACCACCGAGCGTATACCCGTCCGTCCCCGTGCCGCCGGCCTGCACCGAATTCCCGCTCCACGAGTAACTGCCAGACGACCACGCATCCACCCAGCCCCACTGACCTTTCTGCAAACCGCTCACCTGACCGGCGATGCTCCGACCGCTCGACACGCGCATGTTGACCGTCGCATCCTGACCCGAAACGCTCACCAGTTTGGCCTTGTCCCAGGTATCCGGTTCCGCGTTCTCGCCGGCATAGGAGCCGCCGCGAATCTTCGCGCCCCAGATCGAAATCCGGTAATCCCCGGCCTCCTCCAACCCCTTGATCTCCACCTGACCGGACGCCGTATCGCTCGTCGAAATCAACTCCGCGCCACCCCACGACCAGGTGGATTCCGAAAACGCATCCACCCACGCCTTCTCCCCATTCGGCAACCCGCTCACGACAACCGTCAGCTTGCGACCGCTTCCCAGCGAGACATGAACATACCGCTCCGCCGACATGTCGATCAATGTGGCACGATCCCAACCCACCACACTGCCACCCGTCGCCGGATATCCGCTCCCGCTCACCTCCCCCTTGAAATTCCCCACCTTGAACAGCGCATCCGGGCCACCGATGAACAACCGATAGTCGTCGCTCGACTCCAGACCCTTCACATCCACGCTCACCTCGGTCTGACCGGCATTCACCTTCGTCTGTTTCCAGCGACCACTCTCCAGCTTCTCGGACCAGAGGTTCACGTCCACCGCTTTCGTCCCAGCCGGTATGCCGTCCACCTTCACATGCAGGGTCTTGGTCTGAATCCTGGTCAGATCGATCCCAACACCCACCACATTGCCGTTCAACGTGCTGATCAGGGTCGCCTTCTCCCAACTCTTCGGACCCGATACCTCGCCCCCGACCACACCGCCATAATACCCGGCAGGAACCTCGTCGCTCTCCGAGCGCCAATCCAGACGGTAATCCTTCGCAGGGGCCAGACCCGTCACCTCATAGCTCACATCCTGGCCCGTCCCGACCACCTCCTTGCCGCCCCACGACCCCTCGCTCTCCGACCAGACGTTCAGCCACAGCTTCACTCCGCTCGTCAGACCCTTGATCGTCCCGCTGATCCTGGCGCCCGAGTTCATCTGAATGTCCACACCCTCCCGATTGCCGTTCGACACGTCGATCAGCGTCGCCGCATCCTCCTTGCCGACATTCTTGTAATACGTGGTCCGGTATTGACCGCTCCATCCCCACACCACCGCAATGTAGTCGTTCGCCGGCGCCACCGTCACCCGGTAGTTGCCGTTCTCGTCGGTGTTCGCCCCATACCATTTGCCGCCGTCCTTCGTGTGAACATCCACCCACGTCCAGGACATGCCGTTGTTCTGGGCATCCGTCACACGTCCGGAAATCGTGTTGCCGCTGGTCAGATTGAATCGAACCGGTACACCACCCTGATCATCGGCCAGCAACGACTCGCCCGGCACGGGCCGATAGGCTCCGTTGGCTCCCACCGATCGGGACGGATCGATGGCATGCACCGCCACCACGCCTTGTCCCTTCACCCGCGCCAGAACCGGCTCCGGCGGCAGATGCCCGTCGCTCCACGCCGTAATTTCGTACCAGACCTCGGCGCCATCCGCCGGGGCGGGCAACCGGATCGTGAACGCACCCAGGCTGTTGGTGGATGATCCGGCGCCGTCCCCCTGATCCAGGGAGCGGGCATGCACCCACACGTTGCCGATCCCCTGGCCATCCTGCATCACCTCGCCAACCACGGTCACCCCGCGGCTGATCCGCACCACCAGACCGTTATGGTCGTTGCCCAGATCCGAGGCCGGCCAGGGTACTCCCCGCACCAGGTCGGTGCCAAAAGCACTCGCCTGGCTCTCGTCCATTGTCAACCGGCAGGTCGCATCCGGCTCGCACCGCACCTTGCCGCCGACAAAATCGCCACTCTTCCAGGCATGGGTCTCGGGATCCTCATATCCGCCCGGCCAGATGCCGATGGTGAAGGTTGATTGGGCCTGGGTGACCGTGTTCCCGGCTGGAAGGTGCAGGATGAAATAGCCCTCCCCGTCCGTGGGCCCAGCGCCGAAATCGCTGCTCACCCAGGCATTGGCCACTCCATGGTCCTGATCGTCCACCACCCGTCCATGCACCTCCACGGCCTGTTCGACCAGCACGCCGATCTGAAGCGGGCCATCCATGCGCAAACCGGTGACGATGTGAGGATCACTCTGTTCCATGACCACGCCGGGAATTGGCCCGACACTGGCCGCGGCACTCGCCACAACCACCGGGCGACTGGTCGGATCGTTCACACTCCAGCCTGAAACCCAACCGGCATCCGGCTGCGTGATCCACCGCCCTCCGGTGAACGGCACAAACGCCTCCCCACACCCTTGCGCCGGATCGGTGTTTTCCGCCGCGCACCCGGCGGGCCACACCTCGAGCTGATACGTCTGACCCGGTGAGACGATCATGGCGAAGTCGCCCTGGGCATCGACCTGAGCATGGAACGCCTGGCTCCAGTCGTGAAGATGGGCGTAAACCGTGGCGCCGATGGCCGGCTTGCCCTCGGCGTTGGCCACATGACCCGAAAGGCTCATGCCCTCGCCCAGACGCGCATCCACCGCGACGGGCGCCATCACCTGAACCAGCCGCGCACCGCTCCAGTCCGAGGTAACGCCCCCCTGACCATCCGCAAAACCACCGATCAGGCGTCCCTCGCCCACCACGACGGTCTGTTGGGTGGTCGGATTCCAATAGCGGGTCAGAAATTCGATCCGATACTTGCCGGGCAGAGCGTCGAACTCGTAATGGCCACTGAAATCGGTGGTCCTTTCACCCCAACCGCCCATGGTATTGGCATCCGCATCCCACTCCGGCTGGAAGCGCACCAGCACATCGGCGACACCACTCCCATCCGCCGCGGTGACCATGCCCTGGATTCGCACCCCGCTCTTCAACCGCACGTTGAGCAGGCTCTCCTCGGCAAACGTATAGGCCTTGGCCTCGGCCAGGGAGCCAGACACACCGTCGTCCTCGGCTCCGGTGGCATACCCTCCCACCGCCGCGATCTTGACCGGTTTCTGGCTCTGTTCATCCCAGTAATCGGTCGTCAAGTAAATCCGCCACAGAGCATTCGGCACCACGAAGGCCTCGTAACGTCCGTCCTGGTCCGTGATGGTCTCCACGCCGTTCGCTGGCGCGTTCGGCTGGGTGGAGTCGGGCAGGAACGCCACCTTGACCCCCTTCAAGCCCGCACCGGCGGCGTCGCTCACCAGACCGGCCACCCGCACCCCACCCGGCAGCATGGCGTTCACCTGCTCGTCCCCGGTGAACTCGAAGACACGCGCCTCCGCCTCCTGCCCGGTGATCTGGCCCAGACCGTCCGCAAAGCCACCCGCACCCATCACGCCGGGGACATGCACCACCTTTCCGCTCCCCTGATCCAGATAAACGGGGCGGAAATAGACCCGATAGAATCCCGGACGAATGGCCACCTCGTAGTGACCCGAGCCATCGCTCCTGGCCGAGGCCATCGCCACCGGCGTGGAATTCTGCTCCCAGACCGGCAACAGCTCGACCAGAAGGTTGGCCAGGCTCTGACCATGGGTATTGGTGACATCGCCACGGATCGTGACTTGCGGAGTGGAATCACCCCCGCCGGAGTTTCTGGCGGCCATGGCGACCGGCAGGCTCAACGCCGAAAGGCCGGAACCACCCAGCGTGTAGATCTCCGCTCCGCTCTCACCCCCCAACACCACGGTATCGCCATGGCCGTGGGCCAATCCGGCGATGTACCCCTCCCTGAAGAAGGCCACCCGATAGCTGCCCGCCTCGACCGCCAGGGTGTAGTTGCCTTGCGCATCGGTGACGGTCTCGAAGACGGTGTCGAGGAGTTGGGCATGGGTGACCCGAACCGTCACCCCGGCCACTCCCTGACCGGTCGTGGCATCGGTCACCCGTCCGGAAACCGGGAACGAGGGGATTCCCATGAGGTCGTTGATCGCCCCATTGAGTCCGCGATCCCCCGTCAGATTCAGACCGGACTGGGACTCCCGGCCCGCCACCAGGTTGCCGAAGGCGTCCACATACCCCCGATAAAGCATGCCCGCGCTCTTGCCCTCGACCCGCACGAGATACTCCTGATTGACCGGCAAACGGAGCGCGAAGGCCCCGGTCGAACTGGCGGTGACGCGCTGATAGACCGCCGAGGTGGTGGAACGGGCGATCACCACCACCGGTTCGCTCAGACGGGCGCTGGTTTCGTCGGTGAGGGTTCCGGAAAGGGTGGCGGTGGTGATCCGCAACGCGGCGGTCAACTTGATATCGCCCAACAGGGCGCTGGCATGGATGTATTGGGCATCGCCCGGCGTGGAGGAGAGCGGCACGCCGGGGTCGATGGCGGTCAGATAACCGAAGGTCACCGTTTCGCCGTTCACATGGCGGAACGCGAACCGATAGGCCCCGGCGGGCAGGTCGAACCCGAACGCGCCCGTGCCATCCGCCTGAAACAGATACGGCGTCCCACCCGCCGATGGATAGACCAGGATCTCGGCATGCGCCAATCCCTGGATCCCGTCGGTCACCCGCCCGCTGATGCGGTTGTAGCGCGGGAGATCGTCCGGACCGACCACCAGCACCACCTGGGTGATCGCGTCGCTGATCGTGACGGGAATCCCTTGCGGGGCGCTGGAGGAGAGCACGATGTTGATCACCCCGGTCGGGATCGTGGCGTCGTACGCGCCACCCGCGAAGGCGCCGTTCTGCCTGGGCCACACATCGACGCAATGCGGGCCATTGGCCAGGGTGAAGACCGTGGCACCCGACGAATCGACTTCGCGGGTGTTGCCCAGATGACCGGCACACTGCCCTTCCCGGACCGGAGAAACCCGCACGCCGGCTTGGCCGATCACGGCGCCCGAGGCATCCTTGACCAGAAAGGTCACCGCGTGCCCGACCTGATCGAGGCTCAACGGCAAGGAGGCCGAAGAGGACAACATCCCCAGATCGACATCCGCCTCCACCTGGGTCTCGAAGCCCCGCGCGCCATGCGACAGACGCACCACGCGGGTCGAATCGGCGGGATCATCCGTGTCCAGCTCGAAGAGGGTCAACAGGGCCTGATTGCCGGTCGGGGTTTCGTTGTGCCAGGCGATGGTCTCATGCGTATGATCCGCCGTCTCCCCATGCTCGACACGCACCTGAACGAACGGATCGACCAGTGTCGTGCCGCTCGGCCCCTCGATGCGGAACTGCCGGGCCGACATGCCGCGCGCGGTCACGCCAGTCAGCCCACTCCCACGGTCGAGCCCCATGAGAACGCCATGGGACTTGCCATCGGATTCGTTCCAACGTTCGAGGACGATCCCCACTCCGCGCGCCAGATAAAGCTCGCCGCTCGAACCGGTGGCCAGGAATTGACCCGGCTCGTAACGGGATTCGCTCACCTTCAACCGGACTACCGAGGTCAGGCGCCCGAGCAGATCCAGATCGGTGATCGCATCGCGCCAGGCCGGGAAAAAGGCATCGTCCGCCAACGACTCCGGAGTCTCGGCGGCGAGGAGATTCACGGATCCGGTCACCTCGATCGTCTGTTCCACAACGCTCCAACGGTTGGCCAGAGGCTGATCGCTGTCATCGAGTTCGAATTCAACACGCACGGTGGTGACCGGCGTGCCGGGGACGATCCGCCCCGGAAGCACCGTCGGCGGACTCTTGAGATTGGCGGATGCCAGCTGTTCGGCGCCGATCCCCGCCGCGCCGGACTCCAGGGAGGGGGCGTTGACAAAACCGTAATAGGCGCGCCGCCTGGATTGACCCGAGCCGGAATCAAACGATTTCTCCCCGTGGAAGATCAGGCCGTCATCACCCAGGGTATAGAGCAACCCCTGGTTCCCAACCAGACTCGACACCGTGCCACGGTTCAAGAAGGAGGTCGCCACCCCGGCCCTGGACCAGCCGATGCTCCGCTGGTCGCGGCTGTTGGCCTCGCCACCACGCCAATTCTCCCCGTTCACCAGGGTCACGCCAGGCAGAAAGATCCATTGGCTCCAGGCCTGATCCACGGGTGAGTCGGTGACGGGCGGGACGCAGTTGACCGAAGCGGTGGCCGAACCGGTCGCGTCGGTCACGGTGAGGGTCGCGGACCCGGCCCCTTCGCAACGCGCCGTGGTCACCCCTCCCAACGTATCAAGCGCCACCACACCGCTCTCCGGCTCCACCACGATCGACGGCGTGCCGGTAACATGGGCCAACGACACCCCGCGGCTCTGCCCCTCGGTGAGATTGATCGGTGCGATGCTCAGTTGCGCGTTCGGATCCGCCGTCACCCCGGCGCGGGTGAGGGAGAGGGTGTTGGAACCGGAACAGGCCAGCCCCCCCTGCAAACGACTCCACCGGGCCGTGCCGCTGCCCTGGTTGGCATTGAGCATCAGAAACCGGCTCACGGAAAGATGGGGTTGCGTGAGCAGTTGCTTGTCCGCGAACACATGGACAGCCCGATCGATGTCGCCGGTGATCTGCACGCCGGCATCGAGGGTGGCGATGAACCGGTTGCCATCCTGATCGATGCGCGCCTGGAACGAACGGGCTGGCGCGAGGGTGCAGGCGGGATCGGAGAGCGCCGTGTCGAGCTGCTCGGCCCCGAATTGAATGGTCCAGTCACCGGTCAGGGCAAAGAGGGCATCGTGGGCGCGCCTGGCGACGATGCTGCCGGTGGCCGAGCAGGTTCCGCCCGCGCCATCCGGCCAGCTGGTCGTGACCGTGCCGGAACCGGCATCTGCGGTGTTCAAGGTGAGCGCGATTTGGCTGCCGCTGCCGTCGGGACGTTGGATGTGATAGGTATAGAGTTCGGCATCGATGCTCCCCGACGCCTCGGCGCCGGCGGACTCACGCACCGTGAAGGCATCCCCGTCCTGGCTCAGGGTGGCGAGGATCGACTCCTTGGGGAGAGACAGACAACCTGACGCCAACGGCGTGGTGAGCGCATCCGGGGTGAAGTCGATCGCCCAGCGTCCCGTGGCGTCATAGGTGGCCGCCTGTGCCGGAAGGGTGGTCATCCACAATCCAAGCAGCATCCACACCACCAACCCGCGATCCCAAGCTCTTTTGGCAATGCCCATCGAACTTTTCTCCATCTCTTCAAGCATAAGGAATCCACCTGCCGCGAACACTCCCAGGCGTCAGGGGAGGCAGGAAACTCCAACCCGTGACGAGGCCATTATCACAAGGATGATTGGTTGTTCATGACACGTCAATTGAAAAATCAATCTTTTACACTTGGTTACACGACCCGTGACCATTCCGGGCCCAAAGTACCAGGCAAATCTTTCCTGGCATCCGGATCCCAGAGGGGTGTCTGCAACAACTCTGCCAGTCGAAATCAAGACGGCTCTTGTCCAGGCAAAACGGAAGGGCACCAAAACGGAACATCTCGGTCACACCCCCTGGACCCCGCAAAGGCAAGGGTCCAGGATAGTTGCGCCGGATCAACCGTTCTCGAGGGAACGGAGACGGGCCCAGATGCGGTGGTATTTCTGCAAACGCGCCCAATCCGGTTCGATCAACGGTTGGGGCAGACGGCGCACATCCATGTTGTCCTCCAGGTCGACGATCTTGACCCGCCGCGCCAGCGGCTGATGGGCGATGCGCGCGATGTAGTCGTCGTAGGACTCCTCGGGACGGTGGGTCAGGCAGTCCAGCGCCTCAAGGACGGTTTCGGAAAACCCCATGGAACGCAGGGTTTCGAATTCGACCCCGCAATCCTCGATCACGTCGTGGAGCACCGCGACGATGCGCTCCTCCTGGGTCTCCAGGCGCATCATCAACCGCAACGGATGGAGAATGTAAGGTTGGCGGGACTTGTCGAGTTGACCCAGATGGGCCTCGGCGGCCAGGGCGATGGCGCGATCCAGGGTGGCCATGGCTAGACGATCGCCAGCATCCGTTCCAACGCCACTCGGGCGGGAGCCGCCACCTCGGAAGCAACCGAGATCACGTTCACCACCTCGCCAGCCTGGAGATTCTCCAAAGTCCAGCAAAGGTGCTGGGCATCGATGCGGAACATGGTCGAGCACATGCAGATGGTCGGACAGAGGAAATGGATCTCCTTGTCCGGCATCTCGTGTTTCAGGCGGTTGACCAGATTGAGCTCTGTGCCCACGGCCCAGACCGAGCCCGAGGGGGATTCCCGAACGCTTTTCTGGATCAGCTCGGTCGAGCCGCGCAGATCGGCCATCTGGCACACCTCGAAGGAGCACTCCGGATGGACGATCACCCGGATCCCCGGATGACGGGCGCGAAACAGCTCCACATGGGCGGGCTGAAACATCTGGTGAACCGAGCAGTAGCCATCCCACAGAATCACCTTGGCGCGACGCAGGGTTTCCGGATCCGATCCACCCAGGGGTCGGGTCGGATCCCAAAGCACCATCTCGTCGAGGCTCACCCCCAGGGCGTGGGCGCTGACCCGTCCCAGGTGTTGGTCCGGAAAGAACAGCACCTTCTCCCGTTGCGAAAAGGCCCATTCAAGAATCCTGGTGGCGTTGGAAGAGGTGCAGACCACCCCGTTGTGATCGCCGCAGAAGGCCTTGAGGTCGGCCATGGAGTTGACATAGGTGATCGGCGTGACCAGGCCATCCACATCCAGGATCTCGCCCAGTTGGCGCCAGGCGCTCTCCACCCTCGGCAGATCGGCCATGTCGGCCATGGAGCAGCCGGCGGCCAGGTCCGGCAGGATCACGGTCTGGCCGGGCGCGGAGAGGATATCGGCCACCTCGGCCATGAAGTGGACCCCGCAGAAAACGATGTATCGGGCATCGGCCCGTTGCGAGGCCAAACGGGAGAGCTTGAGGGAGTCGCCGGTAAGATCGGCGAATTTGTACACCTCCTCCCGCTGGTAGTGGTGACCGAGAATCACGCACGCGGAGCCCAACGCCTGTTTGGCGATGGCGATACGCCTATCCAGATCGGCGTCGGAGAGTTCATAATAGGGTTCCAAGGGCAGCATCGAACAATCCTCAATTGAGCAGACTGCAACATGGGGCGAGCCCCTCACCCCCCGACGTGGCACACCCGGACAGGCTCTCCACGCACGAACGAAAGTCGAGGCATGACGAATCCAGACGACATCATGCAGTTTAACAATCCTTGGGAGCGACGGAAAGAGGCGTTGCGTGCCCAGGCCATCGCCATGGGCTTCGCGCTGGCCGGCTTCGCGGCGTTGCGCCCCCCGCCGCGCGCCGAGGCGCTGACGCCCTGGCTCGAGGCGGGACGCCACGGTGGCATGGCCTGGCTGGCGCGAAGCCCGGAAAAACGGGCCGATCCTGGCCTGTTGCTGGGCACCGAAGGGGTGTTGATGGTGTTGGGTTGGCACTTCCCGAACCAGGAGCGGGACAGGGATCGGGATCCGGCTTGCGGGGTGATCGCGGCCTATGCGCAGCGCACCGACTATCATATCGTTTTAAAGGAGAAAACCGAGGCCCTGGCCGCCTGGCTCGAACGCGAGATGGGCACGGTCATTTCCCACCGCAGTTTCGTCGATACCGCACCGCTTCTGGAAAAACCGCTTGCCATGGCCGCCGGTCTGGGGTGGCAGGGAAAGAACACCCTGCTGGTAACGCGTCGGTTCGGGTGCCGGTTGATGCTCGCGGAGCTTTTCCTGCCCGTTCCCATTTCTCCCGATGCGGCGGGAGGCGACCACTGTGGCCGTTGCGACCGGTGCCAGAGGGCCTGTCCGACCGGAGCCCTGAATCGGGATTACCAGATCGACGCAGGCCGTTGCCTGGCCTACTTGACGGTGGAGCACCGGGGATCGATTCCCGAATCGCTGCGCACGGCGCTTGGCAACCGGATCTTCGGCTGCGATGCCTGCATCACGGCCTGTCCCTGGAACCGCTTTGCCCCTCTGGAAACCCCACCCCCGAGCGATCTCGCGCAATCCGGTTCCGACGCCCCCTTCAACCGCACGCTGACCGAGTGGGCGGAACTGGATGAAACCGCATTTCAGCACCGCTTCGCGGGCACGCCGGTCCAACGGATCGGACGGGTGCGTCTGCTGCGCAACATCGCCACCGCGCTCGGCAACTGGGACGATCCGGGCGCGATCCCCCCGCTTCGACGCTTGCTGGAACATCCCTCGCCCCTGGTGCGGGAGCACGCGGCGTGGGCGCTTGAAAAACAGATGGCGAAATAATGAACCGGCTCACTTTTTTCCGGTTGGGAAGATGCGGGCGAAATCGGCCTCCGGCATGGGTCTGCCGATCAGATACCCCTGAATCGACTCACACCCCCGCTCTTCCAGATAACGCATCTGCGCCTCGGTCTCCACCCCTTCGGCCACCACATACATCTTCAACCCCTTGGCCATGGAGAGGATCGCCTCGACGATCGCCCCGTCCCCCTCGCAGGCTGGCAAATCGCGGATGAACGACTGGTCGATCTTCAAGGTGTTCAACGGGAAACGCTTGAGATAGCCCAACGACGAATAGCCCGTACCAAAATCGTCCATGGCCAGGGAGATGCCAAGCTCGCGCAACCGGTTCATGATTCCGATCGCCTTCTCCACATTGCCCATCACCATGCTCTCGGTGATCTCGATCTCCAGCCGCTCCGGCGACAGGCCGGTCTTGGCCAGAATATCCCGCACCTGTTCCAACAGATCGGCCTGCTGGAACTCCCGCGAGGAGAGATTGACCGCCATCTTGAACGGACAACTCCCCTTGCCGTGGGTCCAGGAGGCCGTATCGGTGCTGGCCGTCTCCAGAATCCGCTTGCCGATCGGCAGGATCAGACCGGTCTCCTCGGCCAGGGGGATGAACTGGCCGGGATTGATCAGTTTGCCATCCGGCTTGATCCAGCGGATCAACGCCTCGGCCCCACACAGGCACTGCTTCTGCAAGTCCCACTTCGGCTGGTAGAAGGGCACCAACTCCTGACGATCCAGCGCCTTGTAGAGATCATCCTCCATGGCGATGCGATCGAACGCCTTGGCATGCTGATCCGTGGAGGCGAAGCGGAAGGTGTTGCGTCCCCCCTCCTTGGCGTGATACATCGCCATGTCGGCATGCTTGATCAGCGTCTCCATGTTGGAGGAGTCCACCGGGAACATCGAAATCCCCACGCTCGCCCCAACATAGACGTTCTGGCCGCAAAGATGTACCGGTTCACGCACCGAGGCGATGATCTTCTGGGCCACGGCGGCCACATGGTCGGTGCTGTGCAAGTTGGTGAGGATGATCGTGAACTCATCTCCCCCCATGCGCGCCACGGTATCGCTTTCGCGCACGCAGATTTTAAGTCGCCGCGAAATCTCCTTGAGCAACTCATCCCCGATCTCGTGCCCCAGGGTGTCGTTCACCCACTTGAAACGGTCCAGGTCGATGAACATCACCGCCAGATTGTTCTTCTGACGCTTGGCCAGCACGATATCCCGCGCCAGACGCTCGTGGAAAAACATGCGGTTCGGCAAACCGGTCAGGGCATCGTAAAAAGCCAAACGCTCCAGTTTGTTCTCCACCGCCTTTTGATCGGTGATGTCCATGAAGATGGCCATGTAGTGGGTCAGATCACCCCCGGCGTTGCGGATGGCGCTGATCGAAACCCACTTCGGAAAGATCTCGCCGTTCTTGCGCCGGTCCCAGATCTCCCCCTCCCACTTGCCATCCGCGATCAACTGGTTCCACATGCCACGGTAGAACTCCCCGTCATGCCGACCGGATTTGGTCACGCTCGGCGACTTGCCCAGCACTTCCTCCTGCGCATAGCCGGTGATCCGCTCATAGGCGGGGTTGACATCGGTGATTCTGCCTTTCGGATCGGTGATCAGAATCGCCTCGCCGGCATTCTCGAATACCCGCCGCGCCAGGATCAACGACTCCTCGGCCCGCTTGCGTTCGGTGATGTCGTTGATCACCCCCACGAACATCCGAAAACCACCGACGTTCATGTCGCTGACGAACAACTCGGCCTGAAACGGACTCCCGTCCTTGCGCAGACAGGTGATCTCCCGGCCCATGCCGATCACCTTGTTCTCGCCGTCCGCCAACTGGTGATCCCCAAAGCCGTCATGTGCATCAGGAACCGGTTCATGAATAAGCAGGTTCACACTCTTCCCCAGCATCTCCGCCTGGGAATAACCGAAAATCCGCTCCGCCGAGGGATTGAACAACTGCACGAGCTTGTTGGCATCGATGACGATGATGGCGTTGACAACCGTGTCCACCATGGCGCGCACCAGGGCCTCTCCGCGCCGCCGCTCGATCTCGCTCTCGCGCAATTCGCGGGTCATCTCCTCGGCCAGGGCCAACGACCGCGACCGACCGGTCACCAGTTGCCACACCAGCAGCGAAAACAGCACGGTGGCCAGAAGTCCGGAATAAAGGATCAATCGCCCATCCTGTTCGCGAGGCATCGACTCATAGGCCGCGCGCGAGCGGACGGTGATCATCCAGGAGCGTCCGAACATTTCGAATCGCTCCTCGAAATGGAACAACGCCGGTGACTCCCGTTCCGTCTCCCCACGGGACAGATGATGATCCGAATCGTAAAGCAGGTGCGCGCGGTCCACGGCATGACCGTCGAAAATGTGCAGATCCAACCCTTCACGGTAACGACCCAGCACGCCATCCATCAAATCGTGGGCGCGAAAAGGGGCATAGGCCCAACCCAGCAGGTTGCCCAGACGCTCCTCGGAAGAGGCTATGGACACCCCACGCCGATAAACCGGCACATACAACAGAAATCCCGGCTGCTCCTCCCTGCCATCCTCCTGAACCAACTTCACCCTTCCCGACATGGCCGCACGACCCGATGACCATGCCTCGTCCATGGCCGCGCGACGCACGTCGTCGGTATACATGTCGTATCCGAACGCACGCAGGTTGCGTTGGGAAAAGGGTTCCAGATAGATGCTGGGCGTGTAGACAGGACGTTCCCCATCCGGATGGATGGCGAATTCCGGAAAACCCTCGCTCCGAATCGATTCGATCAGCGCGACCTTCCCGGCGGATGGAACCCACATTGAAAAACCAACCCCCTGAATGCCCGGATATTTCTCATCCAGATTCAGGTTGACCACATAATCGCGAAACTCGTGCCACGAGACGTTCTCGGAAGCGATGAACAGACCTCGCACCCCACGCAACACCTGCTCATAAGCATTCATGCGATTCTGGATCCGCGTCACCACCTCCTTGCCGCGTTGGTTGAATTCGCGTTGCAGATCGTTATGACCCTCCAGCCATACGACCCGGTACGAAATCAAGGTGATCACCACGCCCGCGACAAAAACCAACCACGGAAGAAGGCGATGGACAAGCAATCTCATGCGTATACCAACTCCCATTCAGGCCAAAGCCTGATCGACCGCGCCGCGCCAGGATCTCTACCGGCGCGGCGCGGTCGGATCCCGATCAAAAGGACTCGAACTCGTCGTCGGAAGCACCGCCGCCCATGTCGAGATTCACGCCACTCCCGGATTTGGCAGGCGCGGGCAACGCCTTGGGGGCCGCCTTCTTGGAAAAGACCACCCCCTTCTTCGCCACCCCCACCGCCGGCGCCGTGCCACTCCGTTTGACCGCCGGAGCGCGACGCCCCACCGCGTGGGAGACCACATGGCCCAACTTGAAGAAGGAGATCGACTGACTCATGATGTCCGCCTGGGCGCTCAACTCCTCGGCGGTGGCGGCCATCTCCTCGGAGGAGCCGGCATTCTGCTGGATCACCTGATCGAGCTGCTGGATCGCCTGGTTGATCTGCGCCACCCCCTGATTCTGCTCCTGACTCGCTGCCGCGATCTCCTGGATCAACTCTGCGGTCTTCTGGATGTCCGGAACCAGCATGTTGATGATGCCACCCGCCCGCTCGGCCACGCCCACGCTGGTGGAAGAGAGATGGCTGATCTCGCCGGCGGCGGTCTGGCTCCGTTCCGCCAGCTTGCGCACCTCGGCAGCCACCACCGCGAACCCCTTGCCGTGCTCGCCGGCACGCGCCGCCTCGATGGCGGCATTCAACGCCAACAGATTGGTCTGGCGGGCGATCTCCTCGATGATGCCGATCTTGGAGGCGATCTCTTTCATGGCGGTCACCGCCTGGATCACCGCCTGACCACCCTCCTCGGCATCCTTGGCCGCCTTCTGGGCAATGGTCTGGGTGGTGCTGGAGTTGTCCGAGTTCTGCTGGATGTTCGAGGACATCTGCTCCATGGCCGAGGAGGTCTCCTCGATGGATGCGGCCTGCTCGGTGGCCCCTTGCGAAAGATTCTGCGCCGCGTTGGAGATCTCGTTGCTGCCCGCCGACACCTGGGAGGCGGCAGCCGACACCTCGCCGATCACCGCGCGCATCTTGGTCACCATCTCCTGAAGGGCCTTCGCCAACTGCCCCAACTCGTCCTTCTGCTCCAGATCGATGGTGGCCGTGAGATCACCCTGGGAGAGACTCCGGGCAAACACCACCCCCTTGAGCAAGGCGTTCACGATCATCTTGGTGATGAAGATGGTCACCAGAATCCCCAACACCACCGCCAGGGCGCTGCCGCTCATGATCATGGTGTTGGCCGACGCCATTTCATGATGCATCTTCTCTTCCTGATCCTTGGCCGCAACGTTCACCACATCGTCCACTTTGCGGCGGTTCTGGATCATTTCGGCCTCCAGGCCGGCCTGTTTGGCCTGGCTCTGGATCACCGCCTCGAGGGACTTCTGATAAACATCCAAGGCCGCGATGATCTTTTTGCATTGATCACTGTTGACCGGGTTCTTGAAGCTCGGAAGCATCTCCTCGGCCATTTTTCTGGCCTTGGCGCTCTGCTCCCGCGCCCGTTTCATCTGCTTGTCGTCCTTGCCGCGGGTCAGCAGGATCTCCTTCTCGCCCAACCGGCCATCCAGATACGTGTTCAGGATATCTTGCGCGAGATCGAGCTTGTGTATCCGATCCGCAAGTTTCTCACGCAACTCCTTGGCCTTGGCCGGATCCACCCCCTTGCCAACCTCGTCGAGATGCTCGTTCATCCGGGCCAACATGTAATCGACCAGTTGCTGGATATCCTTGGCAACCAGCTGGGAGGAGGTGCGGATCTGACCGATGGTGTCGTTGAGCTGTTTTTCGGTATCGATGTAACCGGCGAACGCCTTTCCATAAGCGTCCGACATGGCGATCACGTCGTCCATCTGCCGCTTGTTGGTCGGATCGTGGAATTTCACATCCCGCGAATCCCCTGCCTGTTTCTTGATCTCCTCGACCGCCTTGAGCCCCTTTTCGCGCTGTCCGAGATCCTTGGTGCCCAGGAAGTTGCGTTCGGCGCGCAACGCCTCCGTGGCCTGGTGGCTCAGAAACGCCATGTCGTTCACATTCGCGACGCGCTTCTCGACGCTGTTCATGCTCTTCCAGCCGATGAAGGCCACCAGCACGGTGAGCAACAGCACCACGCCAAAACCAGCACCCAATTTTACACCGAGTTTCAGATCTTTCATGGCCTCTCCCCTGGGTTCACCGACCGATTGCACCCTTGCAACGTTGTATGCACGTTTTGCAAAGAATTGCAAACGCCCTTCATTTGCTTGATTGATTTCTATTTGATGCAATGAACGCAACAAAGTCAAACAAGAAACAGCTCCTGCCCATAAATTTCAAACAGTGTTCAAACTCTATAAACAAACGTGCATGATTGGGAGGAGCCTCCCCATCGTGCACGTTACAAAGAATCAACCATCACGCATTCGCGCCCCATCCAGCATCCGACCCAGGGCCGCGCCCGGATCGGACTCCTTCATGAAGGACTCGCCGATCAACACCGAGTGGATCCCCTGGTCGTGCAGACGAATCAGATCACCGGCATCGCGGATGCCGCTCTCGGAAACCACCAGACGCCCGGCCTCCACCCGCCGGGCCAGCCGGAAGGTGGTCTCCAGATCGGTGACGAACCGCTTGAGATCCCGGTTATTGATCCCCAACAGCGGACTCTTGAGTTCATGCGCCGCCTCGAGTTCCGCCTCGTCATGCACCTCGATCAAAACATCCAGCCCCAACTCGAAAGCCGCGGCTTCGAGTTCTCGCGCCTGAGGGATCGCCAACACCGCCATGATCAACAAAATCGCATCCGCGCCCAAGAAACGCGCCTCGGCCACCTGATAAGGATCATAGACAAAATCCTTGCGCAACACCGGCAGGCCGATCCTCGCCCGAATTTGTCCCAGATAGACATCATCCCCGAAAAAAAAATCCCGGTCCGTCAAACAAGAGATGCAACAGGCCCCATGCCCGGCATACCCCGCCGCGATGGCCGCCGGATCGAATTCGACACCAACCGGGAAGATTCGTCCCTTGGAGGGCGATCCCAATTTCACCTCGGCGATCACCGCCGTCTGCTGTTGACTGGCCTTGGCAATCAAGGCCGGGGCGAAACCACGGGTGGGCGGCGCGCCACGACACTCCGCCAGAAGCCCGGCCTCGGAGATGCGACCGCGCGCCTTGGTCACCTCCGCGCGCTTGCGGGCCATGATGCGATCCAGAATGGTTTCGGACATGGGGGGCTGGTCCTGACAAAAAGGAGGGATGATCAGGCGTTGGAGATGCGAACCAGCCGTTCCAGCCGCTCGCCGGCCTGGCCCGAATCCACGGCCCAGGCGGCCCGGGCGATCCCGGCAGGCAGATCCGTCACGACACCGGCGACCAGCAGCGCGGCGCCCGCGTTCAACAACACGATGTCGCGACGCGGACCGGGATCCCCGGCCAGAATCCCGCGCGTGATCGCGGCATTGAAAGCCGCATCCCCGCCGGCCAGATCGGCGGGACCGGCAAGCGGGATGCCGAAGCTCTCGGGATGCCATGTATGCGGTTCCAACCGGCCATCCGGCGTCCACTCGGCCACCTGGGTCGGACCGGTGGTGGTGATCTCATCGAGCCCGTCGTGACCATGCACCACCAGGGCATGGCGCGAACCGAGCCGGCCCAGCGCACGCGCCACCGGTTCCACCCAACGGGCATCGAACACCCCCAACAGTTGATTCGGCGCGCCGGCGGGATTGGTGAGCGGTCCCAACAGGTTGAACAGGGTGCGGAATCCCAGTTCCTGGCGCGGTCCCATGGCATGCCGCATGGCGCCGTGATGACGCGGGGCGAAAAGAAACCCGATCCCGGCCTCGGCCAGACACCGCTCCACGGCCTCGGGATCCAGGTCGATCCGCACGCCCAGAGCCAACAGCAGATCCGCCGAACCGCTCCTGGAGGAGATGGCCCGGTTGCCGTGCTTGGCCACCGTCACCCCGCACGCGGCCACCACGAAGGCCACCGTGGTGGAGATGTTGAAGGTGCCCAACCCGTCCCCACCCGTGCCGCAGGTGTCGATCACCGTACCCGAAGCGGTCACCCGCGTCGCCTTGGCGCGCATGGTCAACGCCGAACCGGCGATCTCCTCGACCGTCTCGCCCTTCATGCGCAAGGCGGTCAGATAGGCGCCGATCTGCGCCGGGGTCATCTCCCCGGACATGATGCGCTCCATCATCCAACGCGCCTCGTCCTGGGTCAGATCGACGCCGGTCACCACGCGACCAAGCAGCTCACGGATCTCCATGGGACGTCAACCTTTCAGAAAATTGGCCAGCATCGCGTGACCGTGTTCGGTCAGGATCGACTCCGGATGGAACTGCACCCCCTCGACCGGCAGATGGCGATGGCGCAATCCCATCACCAGACCGTCGTCGGTCCAGGCGGTGACCCGCAGACAGTCGGGAATCGAATCCCGCGCCACCACCAGCGAATGGTAGCGCGTGGCGCGGAACGGCAGCGGCAACTCCCGGAACACCCCGGTTCCGTCGTGCTGGATCATCGAGGTCTTGCCGTGCATCAGATGGGGCGCGCGCACCACCAGCCCTCCATAAGCCTGCCCGATCGCCTGATGCCCCAGACACACCCCGAGCAGAGGGATCCGTCCGCCCAGCCGCCGGATCACCTCGAGGGTGATCCCGGCCTGATCCGGATTGCCCGGACCCGGCGAGATCACCAGTTGATCGGGAGACATGGCCTCGATCTCGTCCACGGTCAGGGCATCGTTGCGGGCCACCCGAACTTCCACCCCCAACTCGCCGAAGTATTGGGCCAGGTTGTAGGTGAAGGAGTCGTAATTGTCGATGAGTAGCAGCATGGCGGCTCACTCCAACCCTCGCTGGACCAGATCCACGGCCCGCAACACGGCACGCGCCTTCTCGCGGGTCTCCTCGTACTCCCGCTCCGGGGTCGAATCGGCCACGATCCCGGCCCCGGCCTGCACATAGAGCCGACCATCCTTGATGATCGCGGTGCGCAGGGTGATCGCCAGATCCATGTTGCCGGAAAAGGAGATGTACCCCACCGCGCCGGCATAGGGTCCGCGTCGCGACACCTCCAGCTCGTCGATGATCTCCATGGCGCGGATCTTCGGCGCGCCGCTCACCGTGCCCGCCGGGAAGGTGGCCGCCACCAGGTCGAAGGCGTCCAGACCCGGTTTCAGCCGCGCCTCGACGTTGGAAACGATGTGCATCACATGGGAGTAGCGCTCCACCACGAACCGTTCGGTCACCTTCACCGTGCCGTTCACCGCCACCCGCCCCAGATCGTTGCGCCCCAGATCCACCAGCATGATATGCTCGGCGATCTCCTTGGGGTCGGCGAGCAGTTCCTGCTCCAACGCCAGATCCTGGGCCGCGTCCACCCCGCGCCGCCGGGTGCCGGCGATGGGGCGCACCGTGGCGGTCTCCCCCTCCTGACGCACCAGGATCTCGGGACTCGATCCGACGATGGCGAAATCCCCCATCTTCAAAAAATAGAGATACGGCGAGGGATTGGTGGCCCGCAACGCCCGATAGAGGGCGATCGGCGGGTGATCGAAGGGGATCGACAGGCGGTGCGAAAGCACCACCTGGAAGATGTCGCCGGCCAGAATGTACTCCTTGGCCTTGCGCACCGACGCCTCGAAGATCTCCCGTTCGGTTTCGTGGACGAAATCGGCCTCGCTCACCGGTCGTCCGGGGGGCGTGAACGGCGGACGCCGCTCCCCGGCGCGCAGCCGTTCCACCACCGCCTCGATGCGCGACGCGGCGCGCAGATAGAGGGCGTCCGGGTCATCTTCCGGCCCCACCAGGACATTCACCACCACCTTGAGTTTGCCAAACAGATTATCGAAAATCAGTGTAAGGTCGGTGAGCATGAACTGGGCGTCCGGACAGCCGAGCACGTTCGGATTGCCATCCGGGATGCGCTCGAAGCAGCGCACCATGTCGTAGGAGAAGAATCCCACCGCGCCGCCGTGAAACCGGGGCAGCCCCTCGACCGCCACAGGTCGGAAGCGTCCCATGAGACTCTTGAGGATCTCGACCGGATTGCCCTCCTCCACCACCTTCGAGCCGTCGCGCCGGTCCAGCAACTCCACCCGGTTGCCGTTCACCGTGAAGATGGCCATGGGATCCAGGCCGATCATGCTGTATCGGCCCCACTTCTCGCCCCCCTGCACCGACTCCAGAAGAAAGGCATGGCTCTGGTCGCCGGCCACCTTCATGAAGGCGGAGACCGGGGTGTCGAGGTCGGCCATGATCTCCCGATAGACCGGAATCAGGTTGCCCTGTCCGACCAGGGTACGAAACTGTTGCAAGGAAGGATGCATCATGCCACCCCAGACTCAGGCCGGATGGATTGTCGATGGAAGGGTCAGTTGATCAAATGGGCGCCCGGATCGGCCAGCATGGCCGGGTCGATGCCCAAACCCCGCAAGGCCACATGCCAGCGTTCCAGCGGCGGGGCCTCGAACAGCACCGCACGATTCGGCGCGCTCACCAGCCAGGCATTGGACTTGAGTTCATCCTCCAGTTGTCCGCCCGACCAGCCGGAGTAGCCCAGCGCCAACAGGAACCGTCCTCCGGCATCCCCGGCCAGATGGCGCAGGATATCCGGATTGGTGCCGAGATAGAGCCCTTTTTCCACCTCGATGCAGCCGGGACAGTCCAGGGTGCGTTCGTAGAGGATGAATCCCCGATCCAGGGCCACCGGCCCCCCCTGGAACACCATGGGGTGATCGTCGTCGCGCTGCCAGGTCAGCCCCAGCTGTTGCATGATCTCACGCATCGAGACCGGATGGGGTTGATTGATCACCAATCCCAAGGCTCCATCGCTGGTGTGCGAGCAGATGAACAAGACGCTCCGCTCGAAATGGGCATCGCGGAGGCCGGGCATGGCGATCAGGAACTTGCCGGCCAGACTCCCCACTTGTTTCATCGCGGCATACCCTCTCGTGCGGAAACGTCAAGACAACAGACTTCTCAACCGCTCGTGAATCCCATCAAAACCGCCATTGCTCATCACCACCAGCCGATCGCCGGGAAGCACCCGCCCGGTCAGGAACGCCACGGTTTCGGCAGCGCCCTCGACCACCAGGGCGCGCGGTTCGTTCCCGGACAGTGGCCTCTCCCGATTGATGGTCGCCACGATCGAATCGACGTCCAGAAGCTCCTCCGCAGGCAGTCCCCGCGCCGCCGGACGGGCCAGGATCACCCGATCCGCTGCCTCGAAGGCGGCTGCCAGCCGTTCCTGATGCACCCGCCGGCGCATGGTGTTGGACCGGGGCTCCAGGATCACCCAGATGCGATCGCCGCCGACGCTGGCGCGCAGACCGCGCAGGGTGGTGGCGATGGCCGTGGGGTGGTGGGCGAAATCATCATAAACCGTCACACCCTGAATTTCAAACCGCTGTTGCAGCCGTCGGGCCACGCCGCGAAAGGCCGACAGCCCATCCCGAACCCGCGCCGGATCCATGCCGTGGCAGAGGGCCGCAGCGGCCACCGCCAGGCCGTTCATCACGTTGTGACGCCCGGTCTGGTTCCAGGTCACGGTGAACAACGCCTCCCCGTCCCGCGCCACGGTCCAGACCCGACCATCCGCCTGGTCGAGGCGCGCCGTGAATTGACGAGATGGGGGGGAACCCCCCTCACCTCCGGCTCTTGGCCTGCTCTCCGGGAGTCCCGCAGTTCGAGACTCATCCAGACCGTAGCGGATCACCCGGGAATGGGCATGGGTGAGCAGGGCCTCGATCTCCGGATCGTCGCCGTTGGCGAGCACCAGGCCCGAGGCGGGCACGGTGCGCAACAACAGACGAAACTGCGTGCGAATCGCCTCCAGATCGGGATAGATGTCCGCGTGGTCGTATTCGAGATTGTGCAGGATCAAAGTTTTCGGACGATAATGCAGAAACTTCGGACGCTTGTCCCAGAAGGCGGTATCGTACTCATCCCCCTCGATCACGATCCAGGGCCCTTGCGGAGCGCGGGCGCCGAAACCGAAATCCAGAGGAATGCCGCCGATCAGAAAACCCGGTCCCCAGCCGGCCTCCTCCCACACCCGCGCCATGAGGCTGGTGGTGGTGGTTTTGCCGTGGGTGCCGGTCACCACCACCGGGTGACGTCCCTGCAACACATGGGTCTGCAACCACTCCGGACCCGACACGTAGGGCAATCCCGAATCCAGCAGGGCCTCGAGTTCCGGATTGCCGCGCGAGATGGCGTTGCCGACCACCACCAGATCCGGGGCCGGGGTGAGATTCCCGGCGCCAAACCCCTCGGCCACCGGGATGGCCAAACCAGCCAGAAAATCGCTCATCGGCGGATAGACCCCGGCATCCGAACCGGTGACACGCCAACCGGCCTCCCGCGCCAGGGCGGCGATGCCCGCCATGGCCGTGCCACAAATGCCGATGATGTGCAGATGCTTGAGCATGATCTTGAAGACTCTTCATGAACCCAGGATTGACGGATGGCCAACTTGCATGATGGGGGGAGAACCCCCTCACCCCCCGTACCATGGACCTCCCTTCGGGAGTTCCATGCTAACCGGCATCCCAGACCAGGGAATCCGGCTCCTCGGGCCGCGCCCAGCGCAGCAGGGCGCGAAAATGTTCCCAATCGAACCCGGATCCCGGATCCCATTTGCGCTCCGGGGCGATGTCGCGATGCCCGACGATCCGCTCCGGCGTGATGCCGGGCAGACGGACCATCAGAGTACGGGCCAGCCCGGCCAGACAGCTGTATTGTTCGGGGGTGAACCGACCATGTTCCACCCCTTCCAGCTCCACGCCCACGGAAAAATCGTTGCAGGCCTCCCGACCCAGCCAACTGCTCTTGCCAGCATGCCAGGCCCGGAGCAAAACCGGGACATACTGGGTCAGTTGACCGAGACGATCGATCAGGAAGTGGGCGGAAACGCGCAATCCGGCCAACTGGCGGAAATAGGGGTGGGCCTCGGGATCCAGTCGCCCCAGGAAGAGATCGTCCACGAATGGTCCACCGAACGCGCCGGGAGGCAGACTGATGGCATGCACCACCAGCAAATCGATCCGAATCCCCTCGGGACGCGCGTCGGCGTGGGGAGATGGCAGGTAACGCACCAGCGCGGCGGTCAGCGGACGCTCTCCACGGCGACCACTTCGGGCACCCGCTGTTTCATGAGCCGCTCGATACCGCCCTTCAAGGTCATGATCGCGCCGGGACAGGTGCCGCAGGCCCCACGCAGACGGACGTTGACGATGTTGTCGGCGGTGATCTCCACCAACTCCACATCCCCACCATCCCGCTGCAACATGGGACGGACCTCATCCAATACGTTCTGAACTTTTTCCAGGATATCCACGGCCCACTCCGATTCGTTCACAAGTCAACTTGAAACATGATGAGGGGATCCCCCTCACACCCGACCGCAGACATCCCAGGCGGGAGTTCCACGGCAAGAAACACCGGCCACGCCAGAATCAACCCTTAACCCTGACCATGGAATTTCCGAAGGGAAGGTCCATGGTCAAGGGGGCTCCCCCCAGCATGCACGTTACGGACGCGACTCCTTGAGCTGCTCCTTCAAGGGGGCGACCGGCTGCACGGCGTTCACCGCCGGCAGCAGGGCATCGAGGTTCAACCCGCCGGTGGCGTACAACAGCTTGAAACCGGCCAACACCAGCGCGAACCGTCCCTTGGCCAGTTCGGTCTGGGCCGAGAAGGCCTCGTTGCGGGCGTCCAGCAGATCCAACGCGGTGCGCGTACCGACGCGATACTCCCGTTCCACGCCGTCCAGGGCGTTGTTGGCAGCCTTCAATCCGCTCTCCAGTGCCTGATTGGCGGCCTGGGCGCTCTTGAGATCGAGCAGCGCCGACTCCACCTCGCGCTCGACCTGCAAGCGCATCCGTTCCAGATCCGCGGCCTGGGCATCCTTGCGGGCCTCGGCCTCGGCGGTCTGGGAGACGATCATGCCACCCGCGTAGAGCGGCAACGTCACCCCCAGATCGACGCTGTATTTGTTCAACGGATCCACCGTGCCCGAGGTCTCCTCGCCCCAGGTTCGGCTCGCCCGCGCCGACAGGGCCACTGACGGCATGTGACCAGCCCGCTTGAGGGCGACATCCTCCTCGGACACCTTCAAACGCAAGGTGGCGGCCACCAGATCCGGACGCTCGGCGGAGCGCAGACGCATCTCCACCTGGGAAAGCGCCTCGAGTTTTTCCCGAAAACCGGGCAGATGCAATCCCTCCGGCACCGGCATGCCGACCACCTCGACGAAACGGGTCCGGGCCAGGGCCAGGGTGTTTTCGGAACGGACCAGATTGGCCTCGGCGCTCGCCAGACGCGACTCCGCCCAACTCACGTCGGTGCGGGTGATCTCGCCGACCCGAAACCGGGAACGGGTCGCCTCCAGGTGTTGTTTCAACACCTCGCGGTTGTTCTTGGCCAGACGCACCACCTCGGTGGCCTGCAACACCTCCACGATCACCGAGGAGGCCTCCAGGAACACCCCCTGCACCGCCGCCTGGGCATCGCGCTCGAAAGAGGCGATGTAGGGCTTGGTTTGACGCATGGCCACCAGCGCCTTTTGATTGAAGAGCACCTGGGTCAGCGAGAGTCCGACGACATCCGGATCCGTGCTCGCGGCGCCGTCCCGCCAATCGAGACGGCTGTGTCCCTTGGAGGCGTTCAGGTCGATGGTGGGCAGCAGCGCCGCCTGGCTCTGGGGCAGCCGTTCCAGGGCGGCCCTGAGCTGGGCGGCGGCGGCGGTGGCGCGAGGGTTCTTGCGCAGGGCCGCGTCGATGGAGGTGACGAACGGATCGGTTTTGTCCGCATCCGCCCAAGCCGGGCCCGACAGGCCGATCACGAGGGATCCGATGCCGATAACACGCTTTAGAACGCCAAACACGTCTGAAATCCCCTATTTTCTCGAGAGCGATTCAACTCCTGGGAACGTCTGTCCCGGAAGATTCTTTCAGTCGATGCGATTTCAAGCAAACCTGGGGCCAACGATGCCACAAGCGGGCCCGACCGCGATACGCGACCACGGTAACGATAACATAGGTCGATCCGCGCTCAAATGTCCAGATGATCCCGCGCGAAGGGGGCCTTTTCTTGAATGAATCGGAACCTTTCCGCCGGTCGCTTGCCCATCAGGCGATCCAGAGCGTCATGGGTGGCATCGGCGTCATCCACCACCACCCTGAGCAGATGACGGCTGGCTGGCGCCATGGTGGTCTCGCGCAACTGCGCCGGATCCATCTCGCCCAACCCCTTGAAGCGTGAAATCTCCACCTTGGCATTGGCCTTCTTGCGGGTGATCGCGGCCACCATCGCCTCCTTGGCGGCATCATCCAGGGCATAGCGGGTTTCGGCGCCGACGCTGACGCGATAGAGCGGCGGCTGGGCCAGAAACAGCCGCCCGCCATGCACCAAGGGGGTCATGTGCCGGTAGAAGAAGGTCAGGAGCAGGCTGGCGATGTGGGCGCCATCCACATCCGCGTCGGTCATGATGATCACCCGACCATAACGGACCTTCTCCAGCTCGAAGGCCCGTCCGCTACCCGCGCCGATGGCGGTGATCAGGTTCTTGATCTCGACGTTGGCCTCGAACTTCTCCAGATTGGCCTGTTCCACGTTCAGGATTTTGCCACGCAGCGGCAACACCGCCTGGGTATGGCGGTCGCGGGCCTGCTTGGCCGATCCGCCCGCCGAATCCCCCTCGACGATGAACAGCTCGGTGGCGGTGGTATCCGAAGAGATGCAGTCCGTGAGCTTGCCCGGCAGGGTCAGACGGGTGGTGACGCTTTTCCGGGTCACCCGGGCCATGGATTTCTTGCGATTGAGCCGCTCACGGGCCCGATCGACCACCAGCTCCACCAGGCTTCCGGCCCGCTCCGGCGCGCCGTGCAGCCAGTGATCGAGGCTGTCCTTGATCACCGCTTCCACCCGGCGGGTCACGCCGTGGTTGGTGAGCCGGTCCTTGGTCTGTCCCGCGAACTCCGGGTTGGGGATGAACAGCGACAGAACGCCGTTGAGTCCATCGAGCACATCCTCGGGGGCGAACTCCACCCCCTTGGGGATCAGGTTGCGCGCCTCGGCGAACTCGCGCACGCTCTTGAAGAGCGCGGCGCGCAGACCGGTTTCGTGGACCCCGCCCTCGCGGGTGGGGATGGTGTTGCAGTAGGAGAGAATGACCCCGCGCTCCTCCGGGGTCCAGACCAGCGCCCACTCCATCCGTCCGCGGCCATCCTCGCCGAAACGCTCCAGCATCCCGGCAAACGGATCGGCGATGACGCGCCGCTCCTCGGGGATCAGCTCGCGCACGAAATCCCGCATTCCGTCCGGATAGGAGAAGACCTGTTCGGCATCCTGGGTCTCGTCGCGCAGGGTGACGGTCAGCCCACGGTTGAGATAGGCCTTGGCGCGACACATCTCCAGAAGACGGGTCGAATCGAAGCGGGTCAGGGGGAAGATGTCGCCATCCGGCAGAAAGGTCACCAGCGTGCCGCGCCGGCGGGTGGCATCGAGTTGTTCCAGAGGAGATGCCGCCACGCCGCGTTCGAAACGCTGGCGCCAGCGATGACCGTCGCGATCCACCACGACTTCGGTCCAGGCGGAGAGGGCGTTCACCACCGACACGCCCACGCCATTCAGACCGCCGGCGGTTTCATAGGCCTTGTCGTGGAATTTCCCACCCGCGTGCAGGGTGGTCATGATCACTTCCAGGGCGGAACGGTCCGGATAGCGCGGCAGGGGATCGACCGGAATGCCGCGCCCGTTGTCCCAAACCGACACCGCACCATCCTTGCGCAAGGTCACCTGGATGCGATTGGCGTGACCGGACGATGCCTCGTCGGTGGCGTTGTCGAGCAACTCCACCACCAGATGATGCAGGGCCGACTCGTCGGTGCCGCCGATGTACATGCCCGGACGCCGACGAACCCCCTCCAGCCCTTCGAGGACTTCGATCTGGGAAGCGTTATAGCTCATGATGGATTGGATCCGGCCCGCCGTCCCGTCATGTGGGAGGGAGGCTCATCCGAAAGAAAGGACTACTTGTGTCGATAGGAGATGCGACCCTTGGTGAGATCATACGGGGTCAGCTGCACCGTCACCTTGTCACCCGGAAGGATGCGGATGTAGTGCTTTCTCATGCGTCCGGAGATGTGGCACAAGAGCTTGTGCTGGTTCTCCAGTTCGACGCGAAACATGGCGTTGGGAAGGTTCTCCATGACCGTCCCTTCCATTTCGATGACATCTTCCTTACTCAATATTCACACTCCCACGACAAGACCCGAACGGATTGGAAGCAGAATACATTAAAGAGATGTCTGACTTCTGTCAAGCACCAAACCGGGTGATCATTTCATCAACTGTCCGGCTCCGGGCAAAAATTCCCGCGTGAAGACATTGGCGGGAAACTCCCGTCCCTCGATGCGCCCGACCCGCAACGAGGAGCGATAGGCCTGATTCAGACCGCTGGTGGTCTCGAGCAGCATGGGGGCCCGATGGTCGCCCTCCAGTTCGCGGGGTTCCAGGAACCGGATCGTCTTGAGCAACCCTCCGCCCGCGTCGTACTGGGTCAATTCGACGGGCAGGCGACTTTTTTTGTCCACCGTCAAGTTCACCCGCGCATGCGGCGTGCCCGGATGCAGGGGATGGAGCGTCAATTTCCAGTGGGCGTCGTCCTCGGAGTCCAGGGTGGGACGATACTCCTCGGAAAAGTCCCCGAGCAGGAAATCGGCATTGTTGAACACCCCGCCCACCACCGACTGCAACAGGGTGGTCTTGCGGGTTTCGAGTTCGCCGGGCATGTGCAGCCACGCCTCGTCGCCCACCTTCAACACCGCCCGCCCGCGCAACTCCTCGGGCGACACCACCACCATCAGAGCGCGCCGACCGCTCGTCTTGGCGGTGTAGAGCGTCACGAGACGCTGACGACCGGTGGGCAACTCGAAGGTGAGGCGATTGAAGCTTTCGTGGGATACGGCGTGCATGGCCCGATCCATGGTTTTCAGGATCTCGACGGCATCCATGGCCCACAGCGGCAGCACAAAAGACCAGACGCACAATCCCACCAGCCCGCCCAGCCCGACCCGCGCCATCCCCCCCCGAAGCGCGCCCGCCTCGGCAGGCGCGATCCGATGAGCGCGATTCACAATCACCCGTCAACCGTGAAACCAATTTCCCGACTCTTCCGGAAAAAAAACGCATCCCAACCATGGTGTCACCGCTCAACCGATGTTAATGTATCCCACAATTGACAAAATTCAATCCACAAAGAGGATGCGACCCACGCCTCATGAGCACCATCACCGCGCAAACGCACGCCGTCTCCGATCATTCCGTGCTGGTCTGGCTGGCCGGTCTGCTCCTGATCGGCCTGATCTCCTGGAGCATCCATTATTTCATCATCGTGCCCATGCAACGCAAACGGCACATCCTCGAATCCATTCCCTACTGCCCCTCGCTGCTCCTGCCCCAACTGCCCGCCGAACACGACAAGATCATGCGCGTGGACAGTCAAAGGCTGATCCATTTGAGCTATCGAGTCAACCTTTATCAACTCACCTGCTCATGCCTGCGTTTCCGACGCATCCGCCGCTTCTACCCGGCCAACGACATCCGCCGTCTTTGCCGACATCTGCGCCGTGAACTGCAAAACAGCGGCTGTCTGCAAAACCTGGACGAGTTGACCCGTGGGGTGATTTCGTTTCGTCTGCGTGACGGGTGCTACGTTCGGGAGAGCCTGACCAACTCGGAGATGATCGTCGGCTTTCACCCGCGCTCGTCCATCGTGCGGGTCTACACCTACCGCAAAAGCCCGGATGATCCCCTTGGCGGCCCCTACACCGGCGCGGTGGACAAATTCACCTACAACCACCGGCAGGAGATCTGGGTCTACGGCGAGCCCCCGCCCAACGCCGACGAGATTCTCACCGTGGTCGAAACCCTCATGACCGCCTGTCGCGCCCGCTATCCGAACCCGGAAAAGCTGCCGCACATCAAAGAGACGCTACAAATGCCGATCCCGGAGACCGAAGCCGCCATGGCCGCTCGCGCGCGTCGCGAGAGCATTCTGGCCGCCCGACGTTCGACCACGCCCTTGCAGCAATAATCACCCACGACACGACCCACCCCCACCCGGCGCCGACCCCGACGCCAGGGTGGGGGCATGGCATGCGTTCAGCCCAGGCGTGCCGCCACCTTGCCGCGCTCCGGGGGCCAGCCGCGCGCGCCCCGTCTCACGACCACGGTGCTTTCGCGCGTCTCGGCGCCATTCGCATCCAACCACGCCTGCCAATCCGCACGCGTGGCCACATAAAAGGTCCCGACCCGCGCCAACGACTCCGGCGTCCGGGATCCCGTCGATCTGGACATGTTCCGTCTCCTTCCCTCTTTGATAAAGAGCAGTGGTGGCGAATCCACGCGGACCCACCCATGGAGAGGGGCACGCAATACTCATGCCGCTCCGGACTCGTCCCCACCCGATCGGATCCATTGGTGGCACGGATGCATTTTTTGATTGCCGCAAGCCAGGATTGGATTATAATCAAGCGCCATCGACAACCCCTTGTCTTTTCCAGGAGGAATGCATGGCCGTTTCGAAAACCCCCAGCGCCAAACCCACTGCCGCCAAGCCGCCAGCCGCCAGGCCGGCTCCCAAGCCCGCGGCCAAACCCGCCGCCAAGCCGGCCATGCCCCCGCGTGGAGCCTCCAAAGGTCGCTGACCCACTCCCGGCCTGCCAGACGGACCGAACGAATCAAGCCTCCGGACGCTTCCGGAGGTTTTTTTTCGCTTCTGAATCCTGGATTTTCAACCGTTCCAGGCCCGCTTCGAGCATGGTCAGGATCAATCGGTCGTAGGACCAGCCGTGCTGGGCGGCCATGCGCGGGAATCCGGAGTGGTCCGGATGGAGACCGGCCAGGGGGTTGATCTCCAGAAAATGGGGACATCCCTCGCCATCGGAGCGAAAATCCAGCCGTCCGGCATCGCGACACCCCAACAACCGGTAGATCCCCAGAGCCGCCTCCAGAGCCTGCCGGGCCTCGCCATCCTCCACCAGCCGATAGCGCACCCGCGTCGCTCCCTCCTCCTTGGTGGCAAAGGCGTACACCCCGTCATCCCCCCCATCCGTTTCGAACAGGATCTCGGCCACCAGGGCCAGGCGGATCGCCGCACCATTGCCCACGATCGCCACCGTGAACTCCCGTCCCGGCAGATGGCTTTCCGCCAGAACCGGCTGATCGAATCGCGTTCTCAACCCCTCGAACACCCGCGCCAACTCATCGGCATCGCGGACGCGCGACCCGGAGTCGCACCCCTTGCCGCTCCCTTCGGCCACCGGTTTGAGAAACAGGGGGCAGGCGATCCCGATCCATTCCAGGTCGCGCGTCTCCTCCAGCAGCACGAACGGCGCGGTGGGCCAGCCGGCATCGCGCACCAGACGTTTGGCCAATCCCTTGTCGAGGGTCACGCCGAGGGTCACCGGGTCGGAGAAAAGATACGGCTGACCGTACAGCTCCAGCAATCCCGGCACCTGGGCCTCGCGCCCGCGTCCGCCCAGCCCCTCGGCGATGTTGAACACCAGGTCCCAACGCTCTCCGGCCACCAACCGCTCGGCCAGCGCCCGACCATGGCCGATCCGTTCCACCCGGTGGCCACCGGACTCCAGGGCCCGGCACAAGGCATCGATGGTTTCGGGTTGATCGAACTCGGCCAGATGCTCTTCGTCCCAGCCAAGATTTCGATACGCATCGCGCAGATCGTACACCAGGCCGATCAGCATGGGGGCTCTCCTCGTAACTCCGGATCCGGGTAGCGGCAGATCCGGCCCAGATGGTTTCTGATCAGCAGGTCATTCCCCTCCCGTCCCACCAGGGTGGCCGACGCGATGGGGATCTTGCCGCCCCCGCCGGGTGCATCGATCACGTAGCGTGGCACGGCGTAGCCGCTCAGGTGGCCCACCAGCCCTTCCATGAGGATCAGGCCGCGTGATACCGGCACGCGGAAGTGGCCCGAGCCGGAGATCGGGTCGCACTGATAGAGGTAGTAAGGGCGCACCCGATGGCGCACCAATCCGCGCATCAGGGTGCGCAGGGTTTCCAGATCGTCGTTGATGCCGGCCAGGAGCACGGTCTGTCCGGCCAGCAGGATGCCGGCGTCGGCCAGGCGTTCCAGTGCCTGTCCGGCTTCCGGGGTCAATTCATCCGGGTGGGTGGCGTGGAGGCTCAGGCCGAGGGGATGGTGGCGTTTGAGCATGGCGACCAGTTTGCGGGTGATGCGCATGGGCACCAGAAGCGGCATGCGCGAGCCGATGCGGATCAGTTCCACGTGGGGGATGGCGCGCAAGCTTGTCAGCAGTCGTTCCAGTCTGCGGGTGGCGAGCAGCAGGGGGTCGCCGCCCGAGATCAGCACGTCGCGGATCTCCGGATGGGTGGCGATGTAGGCCAGGGCGGGTTGCCAATCGGTGCGGACTCCGTTGCCCACCAGGCGTGAGCGGGTGCAGTAGCGGCAGTAGCCGGCGCAGAGATCGGTGGCCAGCAGCACGACACGATCTTCATGGCGACGGATGAGGTTGGGGGCGACGGTGGCGGTGGTTTCGTCGAGGGGATCGCTCGATTCACCCGGTGTGGGGATGTTTTCCGCCAGGGTAGGAACCAGGGTACGGCGCAGGGGATGGGATGGATCATCCGGGTTCATCAAGGCGGCGTAATAGGGGGTGATCGCCCAGGGTGGCCCGTTCGTGACATGGTCGAGGGCGGTTCGTTCCGAGTCGGAGAGGCGCAGCACCCGTGCCAGGGCGGCAGGATTCCGGAAGCGGTGGCGCAGTTGCCAGCGCCAATCGGACCACATGGATCGCGTGGATTCCGGAAAGAACCGTTTCTGGAAGCTGGTACGATTTTGATTGATAAACCATTCGGACACGTCGCTTGATCCCGATGCCAGGTCGTACTTGACAAAAAAGAGGACAAAAAGTTTAATGAAATCCCGAGCCCATGGAAAGGTGCGGTCGTGCGTGTCTCCACTGTCGCGGGGGACCGGGGGCCGAAGGTCCCCGGCGGAGGTTCGGAGGCAGAGCCTCCGAGGTGTTGGTTTGGACTTTGACGGTTGGTTTGACTTTGACGTGTTTTTGGTTCGATTCGCCATTCTTGATTTTGATTTTGATTCTGATTCTGTCATTCATGGTTTTGACTTTAGCGCGCTCTACCAAAAAACGTTTTTCACGTTTTTTGTGAAAAACGCTGCGCGCCGCCTTCGCCTCGGGAACGTTTCGCGCCTGTTGCGAAACGTTCCCGAGTACATGGCCAAACATACGGGCCGGCGGGGACGATTCACCCATCCCGCCGCCCTCACCCCTCGCCAGGCTTGAGCCCCATGAACCCAACCGCCACCCTCCCCTCCACCCCCCTCCCGCAAAAACTCCTCTTCGCCGGCATCGCCATCCTCGGCGCCACGGCCTTCGCCAGCATCGCCCTGGCCCGCGGAGAGACGGTCAACGCCACCTGGCTGGTCATCGCGGCGCTCTGCATCTACGCCCTGGCCTACCGCTTCTACGCCCTGTTCATCGAAAAAACCGTCCTGAAACTCGATCCGGATCGCCCCACCCCGGCAGTCCGGCATAACGACAACAAGGATTTCGTGCCCACCAACCGCATCGTCCTCTACGGACACCACTTCGCGGCCATCGCCGGCGCCGGACCTCTGGTGGGACCGGTGCTCGCCGCCCAGATGGGCTACCTGCCGGGCATGCTCTGGATCCTCATCGGCGTGGTGATGGCCGGCGCGGTGCAGGATTTTCTGATCCTGTCGTTCTCCATGCGCCGCACCGGACGCTCCCTGGGGGAGATCATCCGCTCGGAGATGGGCCCGATCCCAGGCACCATCGCCATGATCGGCATCTTCGGCATCATGACCATTCTGCTGGCCGTGCTCAGCCTGATCGTGGTCAAGGCGATGGCGGAAAGCCCCTGGTCGGTCTTCACCGTCACCATGACCATCCCGATCGCCCTCTTCATGGGGGTGTACATGAAAAAACTCCGCCCCGGTCGCGTCGGCGAGGTGTCGGCCATCGGCGCGGCGCTGCTGATCCTGGCGATCATCGCCGGTGGCAAGGTGGCCACCCACCCCACCCTCGCCCCCCTGTTCACCCTCACCGGACCCCAGGTGACCGCCGGATTGATCACCTACGGCGCCCTGGCCTCCATCATGCCGGTGTGGATGATGCTCTGCCCACGGGATTACCTCTCCACGTTCCTCAAGATCGGCACCATCATGCTGCTGGCCATCTGCGTGCTGCTGGCCGCGCCAGAGTTGAAAATGCCTGCCACCACCCGCTTCCTCGATGGCACCGGACCGGTCTGGAGCGGCGATCTGTTCCCGTTTCTGTTCATCACCATCGCCTGCGGGGCCTGCTCGGGCTTCCACGCGCTGATCGCCTCGGGCACCACGCCCAAAATGATCGCCAGCGAAGGGGATGCCCGCTTCATCGGCTACGGCGGAATGCTGATGGAGTCGTTCGTGGCCATCATGGCCCTGTGCGCCGCGTCGATTCTGGAACCGGGCATCTACTTCGCCATGAACTCCCCCGGGGCCGTGCTCGGCAGCTCGATCGACTCGGCGGTCACGGTGATCCAGGGGTGGGGCTTCGTGGTCACCCCGGAGATGATCGCCCAAATCACCCGCGACGTCGGCGAACAGTCGCTTTTGTCCCGCACCGGCGGCGCGCCGACCCTCGCGGTCGGCATGGCGCAACTGCTGTCGCTGTTCGGCGGACAAGGGTGGATGGCCTTCTGGTACCACTTCGCCATCCTCTTCGAAGCGCTCTTCATCCTCACCGCCGTGGATACCGGCACCCGCGCCTGCCGCTTCATGGTGCAGGACATGTTCGGGGTGATCTTCAAACCCCTGGCCCGCACCTCGTCCTGGTTGTCGAGCATCGTCGCCACCACCATCGTGGTGAGCGCCTGGGGATACATCCTCCATCAGGGGGTGATCGACCCCTTCGGCGGCATCAACAGCCTGTGGCCGCTCTTCGGCATCTCCAACCAGATGCTGGCCGGCTGCGCCATGATCGTCGCCACGGTGATCCTCTTCAAACTCAAACGGGAACGACTGGCCTGGGTCACGATCATTCCCGCCACATGGCTGGTGATCTCCACCATGACCGCCAGCTTCCAGAAGGTCTTCTCCCCGAACGTCAAGATCGGCTTCCTGGCGCATGCCGACAAGTACCAACAGGCCCTCGACCAGAACCAGGTGATCGCACCCGCCAAAACCCTGGAACAACTCGCCCGCATCGTGGCCAACGACCGGCTGGATGCCATCCTGGCGCTCTTTTTCATGAGCATCGTGGCCACCATGCTGGTCTTCGGGGTACTCGCCTGCCGCCAGGCGCTCAAAAATCCCCACGTCACCGCCAAAGAGGACGAACCACCCTCCACGGTCTGCAATCCGGTCACGCGATGTTGTTGACGCGAGGGGGACGTTGGACGTAAACTCCTCGCACATGGAAAAAAATGGCCATGCCATCTGCATGGCTTTCCACACCGAACATGAGGCCCCGCGTTGCATAAACTGCGCATCGATCAAGCCGTCATCGCCGACCTGGTGAGCGAAGGCGCGCGCGTGCTCGATCTGGGCTGCGGGGACGGCCTGTTGCTCGAACACCTGATCCGCCGCAAACACGCCCAAGGCTTCGGCGTGGAGATCTCCCACGAGGGGGTCCATGCCTGCATCGCCCGCGGCCTGCCGGTCTACCAGGGGGACATCGACCAGGGACTGAACGATCACCACGACGACTCCTTCGATTACGTCATCCTCTCCCACACCCTCCAGGCGGTCCACCGCCCGGAATACGTCCTCAAGGAGATGCTGCGGGTCGGCAAAAAGATCATCGTCTCCTTCCCCAACTTCGGCTACTGGCGGGTACGGCTGGGATTGCTGCTGGCGGGCCGCATGCCGCGTACCCGCATGCTCCCCTATCGCTGGCACAACACCCCCTACATCCACCTCTGCACCATCCTCGATTTCGAGGATCTCTGCGCCGAACTGGATATCAACATCCTGAAAAGACTCCCCCTGGCCTCTGGCAAACACCCGGTCCGCCGCACCATCCAGAATCCGCTCTCCCAATGGATGCTGCCCGGGGCCACGGCCAACTGGCTGGCACCGGTGGCGGTCTACCTCCTGGAGCGCAACAGCCGATGAGACCCCCGATCGAAATCCTGCTCTCCGAAGAGATGATCCGCGCGCGCATCGCGCAACTGGCCGAGGAGATCGCGCCACGCCTGCGCGAGGATGTGCTGCTGGTCACCCTCATGAACGGGGCCTTCGTGTTCGGCGCGGATCTCACCCGCGCCCTGGCCCGCCTCGGCAAACCCCTCACCCTCGATTTCATGGTGCTCTCCTCCTACGGCTCCGGCACCGTCACCTCGGGCCGGATCACCACCCGCATGGATCTCTCCATCGATCCCACCGGACGTCAGGTGCTGCTCGTCGATGACATCCTCGACTCCGGCAACACCCTGCTGATGGCCAGCAACCATCTGCGCGACAAAGGGGCCGCCGACGTGCTGACCTGCGTGCTCCTCGACAAACCGGCACGCCGCCGGGTTCCCATGCAGGCCGATTTCATCGGCTTCGAAATCCCGAACCTCTTCGTGGTCGGCTTTGGCATCGATTACGACCAGATGTTCCGGGAGTTGCCCTTCGTGGGCCATCTGCGCGCCTCATGACCTCCCCGCTTCCAGGACAGGCCCTGCTGTTCGATCTGGACGGCACCTTGGTCGATTCGGCCCCCGATCTGTGGCGGGCGATGAACCACG
The DNA here is from genome assembly GCF_045865675.1 of Candidatus Magnetaquiglobus chichijimensis. Taxonomy (NCBI): domain Bacteria; kingdom Pseudomonadati; phylum Pseudomonadota; class Magnetococcia; order Magnetococcales; family Candidatus Magnetaquicoccaceae; genus Candidatus Magnetaquiglobus; species Candidatus Magnetaquiglobus chichijimensis. The sequence goes on along the minus strand of NZ_BAAFGK010000002.1, from coordinate 531,326 downwards.
TCCTGACGCTCAAGGGCCGGAATCCCCTGCCGCTGGAAAAAGTGCGCCATCTGGTGGGACACGGCGCGCGGGCCCTGCTGGCGCGGGGACTCCTGGACGACGAAACCGCCGATGCCCCGGAGAACGACCCGGCGTTCGAAGCCGCGGTGCGGGCCTTTCTGGACCACTACGCCGAACACCTCACCGACCACTCGCGCCCCTACCCGGACGTCCCCGAGGTGCTCGCCGAACTGGCCGGACGCGGCTTCGCCCTGGCGGTGGTCACCAACAAACCGGAACGCTTCTCCCGGAAAATGCTCGAGCAACTCGATCTGGCCCGCTTCTTTCCCGTGGTGATCGGTGGCGACACCCTGCCCACGCGCAAACCGGATCCCACCCCGCTGCTGCACGCACTGGAACGGTTGAACGTCGCCCTGGAACAGGGCATCATGATCGGCGATTCGGAGACCGATCTCACCGCCGCGCGCCGCGCGGGACTGCCGGTGATTCTCTGCTCGCATGGCTACAATCGCGGGGAGGATGTGCGCGCGCTCCATCCCGACCGCGTCGTGGACCGCTTCGGCCAACTGCCGGAGTTTCTTCAATCATCCTAGGGATTCAGGGATCTTTCGCATCATGACACGACTCAAGCTCGGCCTGCCCAAGGGGAGCCTGGAACAGGCCACCATCGAACTTTTTTCCCAGGCGGGATGGCACATCTCCACCAGCTCACGCAACTATTTCCCCAGCATCGACGATCCCGAAATCGTCTGCTCGCTGGTCCGCCCCCAGGAGATGGCCCGCTACGTGGCCGACGGCACCCTCGACATGGGTCTGACCGGACTCGACTGGATCCTGGAGTGGGAGTGCGAACAGAAGGTGGCCCAGATCGGCGCCCTGGAGTACTCCAAAAGCTCCAACCGTCCCTGCCGCTGGGTGCTGATCGTCCGTCAGGACTCCGAAATCAAACGGGTGGAGGATCTGCAAGGCAAACGGGTCGCCACCGAACTCGAAGGGTTCACCCGGCGTCATCTCCAGCAACGGGGCGTCGAGGCCGACGTGCTCTTCTCGTGGGGAGCTACCGAAGCCAAGGTGGTCGAAGGACTGGTGGACGCGGCGGTCGAAATCACCGAAACCGGCTCCACCATCCGGGCCCACGGCCTGCGCATCGTCGAGGATCTCTTGGAAACCCGCACCATGATCATCGCCAATCACGACGCGGTGCGCGATGACTGGAAAAAATCCAAGATCGATCAGATCACCCTGCTGCTCAACGCCGCCCTCACCGCCCGTCACAAGGCGGTGCTGAAAATGAACGTCCCGGTGGCCCGTTCGGCGGAAGTGCTGGCCATTCTGCCCAGCCTGCAATCCCCAACCATCAACCCCCTCTCCGATCCGGCCTGGCAGGCGGTGGAGACCGTGGTCGATCGTTCCCAGGTGCGCGACCTGATCTGGCGCCTCAAACAGGCCGGGGCCGTCGGCATACTGGAATATGACCTCAAAAAGGTGGTATGATACTTTCCAACAACAGGTTCAATCCTTTTATCCCAGGAGTTCCGCCAATGCCGCCAACCCAGACGTGGACCGGTGACACCCCCTCGATGGTTCTGCTCCTCGGGATCTCGGGCATCGTGACCGGAGTGCTCTACGCGCTGTCGCGTTTTCTCCGTTCGATGCCGACACTTGTTCCGATCCCGGTTCGCACCCGCGAGTCGGAACGTCGGTTGGCCCTGGCCCGCGCCAGGGCGCGCCGTCGCGCGCTGGACGATTGAATGCCAGTCGTGTCGGATTTCATCAATCAGAAAGGGGTTCTAATCGATGGAAGTCAAAATTGAAGGCCGTCAGGTTGAGATCGGCGACGAATTGCGTGATCGCATCCAGAAGTATTTCGACAATCTGGATCAACGCTTCGGGCCCTTGACCCATGGCCGCATCTCCGTGGAGCGCAAGGCGCACAACAACGAACAACGCGCCTCGGTCAAAACCGTGGTCAACGTGGCCGGAAAAACCATCTCCGCCACCAAGGAGTCCTCGACCGTGCTCGCGGCAGTCAACGAAACCCTCGACACGCTTACCGAGGAGTTGCTGACCCACGCGGAAAAAAGCAAGAAGAGTCACAGATAACACCACACCATCCCGATCCCGCGCCACATCTCGCGGGGTCGGGATGCCCCGCATCACCCGTCCCGATCACGCCGCATCACCCGTCCCGATCACGCCGCATCACCCGTCCCGATCACGCCGCATCACCCGTCCCGATCACGCCGCATCACCCGTCCCGATCACGCCGCATCACCCGTCCCGATCACCCGTGCCGATCACACCGCATCACCTCTTCGACTTCAACAGGTCGAGGTTCTCGAGCGTGTCATCGACGATCAACAACCGTTTTTTTCGGCGACGTCTCCGTTTCGGTCATCTCCGTCCCTCCCTCACGAATCGTCCAGAGGTTGATACGGGGCCAACGTCACCCGCTCCTCATCCGCCCAGTGCCGCAGCCGTTCGAGACACCCGTCGAAATCGTAATCGGCCAGACACTGCCGCAACCCCCGGAGCCGCTCCTTGCGCGCCATGCCGCGCACCAGGGGAAGCATGTTCTCCACCACCTGCTCCACCGATGCGTCGAAAGCGCGCAGCAACTCGTCGGCCTCGCGCATCAATCCGACCAACGCCTCCGAAATCCGTCCGGCATCGGCCTCGTCACCGGCCTCCACCAGCAGATCCTCCTCCTGACCCAGGCCGGCCCGAATCAGCCCGGCCAGGAATCCCAGCTCCCGCCCGGTCTCCTCCAGAAGCTCTGGCAATCCCAGCGCCTCATGTGGGGCCTTGGCCATCAACTCCAACCGTTTGGCCAGCTCGGCCACCGGCTGAGCGCCGATCAGCGCCGAACTCCCCTTGAGGGTGTGGGCCAGACGTTCCATCTCCCCGTAATTCGCCTCGGTCCAGAAGCGTGCCAGCCGCGCGCAGGCATCCCCCTGATTCTTCAGATACTTGCCGAGCACGCTCCGATAGGTGCTCACCCGCCCGCCGACATTCCGCATGCCCACGGCCACGTCGATCTCCCGACAGGAGGTCAACCCGATCCCCGCATCCGGCTTGACCGGCGCGGTCACGGTGGCGGCGGAGAAGGTTGACGCAGCCGGACCATCCCCGATCCAGCGCGCCAGACAGGTACGCAAGGGCTCCAGGAGAATCGGCTTGATCAAGAATCCGTCCGGGCACCCTTCCGGATCGTCTTGCGCGGAGAACAGGATCTCCTCACCAGGCCCGGTCAACACAATGATTTTCGGCAACCGCCTCAACCCCGGCAGATCGCGAATCTCCCGGACCCCCTCGAAACCCTTCAGGCCGACCAGATCCCCATCCATCAACACCATGTCCACGGATTCGGATGCGCGTTCGGCCACGCGCAACCGCTCCAAAGCGGTGCCCGGATCGGTTGCGACGATGGGTCGATACCCCAACCGCGCCACCATGCCAGACAGAATCCGTCCCGCCACGGGGTGATCTTCCACGATCAGCACGCCGGAATCCCTCTGCACCACCTCCGCCCCATCCCCGAGGCGTCGCCGTCCGTCCACCGTGGCAAAACGGGCCGTGAACCGGAAACAGCTTCCCACCCCTGGCGTACTCTCCACGCTGATCCGACCCGCCATCATCGTCACCAGCCGCTTGGCAATCGCCAAGCCCAAGCCCGCGCCACCGTATTTGCGCCGGCTCGAGCCATCCCCCTGGGCGAACTCCCGGAACAGCTCCTCGATCTGATCCTCCGGCAAGCCGATGCCGCTGTCGCGAATGGAAAAAACCAGCTCCACCCACTCCGGACCCGATTCGCCCAGTGCGATGGAGATATGCACCTCCCCGCGCTCGGTGAACTTGATGGCGTTGCCCACCAGATGCTGCAACACCTGACCCAGACGCTCCCCATCCCCACGCAGACGCGCAGGGATTCCGTCTTCCACCTCGATCAGATACTCCACCCCCTTCTTGCGCGCCTGACCGCTCATATTGACCAGATCGTCCAGGATCTGCGTAAAAACGAACTCCACGTCGGCCAGGCACAACCCGGCGGATTCGATCCGGGAGAAGTCGAGAATGTCGTTGAGCAGGTGCAGCAGAATGCCGGCGCTGGTGGCGATCGTGGCCAGATAATCCCTCTGCCTGGGGGTCAGATTGGTCTGGAGACAGAGTTGTGTCAAACCGATCACGGCATTCAGGGGGGTCCGGATCTCATGGCTCATGTTGGCCAGAAACTCCCCCTTGACCTCGCTGGCCCGTTCCGCGGCTCGGGACATGGCCTCGGCATGACGCCTGGCCTCCAGGAGATGCGTCTGGATGCTCTTGAGTTCGGTCAAATCCACCAGCACGCCGATGATCGCCGGCGGATCGTCGCCGGAAGTGGTAAATTTGGCCAGACGCAGCTCCATGCACCCGATGGAGGCGTGTTCGCCCCCCCAGGCGATCTCCCGCCGCGTCTGAATGGCCCCGGTATCGGCCAGAAACTCCCCATACAGACGGACGATCTCCCGTCCCCCCTCGGCGCGGAACAGATCGCCCAATCCCTGGCCCGCCAACCGATCGGCGGTGAGTCCGATGAAATCGAGAAAGGCGTTGTTGGCGAACGTCACCATACCGGCTCCGTCGATAAAAAAAATCGGCAACGGCACGGTATCGATCAACTGGCGCAGCAGCAGACGCTCCTCCAGCAACGCCTGCTGGACCTTCTGGCGCTCCGTCACATCCCGGATCACCCCCACCGATCCGATGTACTGTCGGGTCAACCTCTCGCTCCCCTCCCCGACCGCACCGTACAAGCCGGTGCTGTTCACCTCGACCTGAACCTTCGGCGGATCGATGTTGCGCAACTCGTACACCTCGTCGCAGGTGCCGACTTTGGATTTCAGATGCAATTCCAGCCCGAGGGTCAAACGGGTTCCGGTGCGGCGTTCATCGAACAGCTTCTGTTCCGGATTGAACGTGCCGGCGCCGATGCGGTCCAACACCCGATCGAGACTCACCGACGGCACGTCCGCGCTGTCGATGATCGTGGTGAAGTGGCGTCCGATCAGCTCGGAGGGGTGATATCCCAGCCGTTCGATCGCCCGGTTCAGGAAGGTGAAATGGCCGTCCGAGTCGATCTTGAAAACGATGTCCGGAATGGTCTGCACCAGTCCGCGAAACCGCTCTTCGGAGGCAGAGAGTTTATGCAGGCTTTCGTCGAGTTGCTCATTGATCTCCCGCAGACGACGGTTCTTCTCCGCCATCTGGGTTTGCATGCGCCGCAAGGCCAGATGGGTGGCGATGCGCGCCAGAACGATCGCGGGTCGGATCGGTTTGGTCAGATAATCGACCGCGCCCAGTTGCAACCCCTCGAGTTCATCCGCCTCGTCGGTGCGCGCGGTGACGAAGATGACCGGAATGTCGGCGGTCTCCGGATCGGCCTTGAGCTGGCGGCACACCTCGAAACCGCTCATGCCCGGCATCACGATGTCCAACAGGATCAGATCCGGTCGTGGCGACGTGCGCGCCAGCCGCAGGGCAAGAGCGCCGTGGATCGCCAGACGCACCTGGCAACTCTCCGTCAGCACCGCCTTGAACACGTCCAGATTGTCCGCCGCGTCATCGACGATCAGCACGACCGGTTTTCCCGCCGACTCAACCATCACCCCCCTCCAGCCCGAAAGAGAGCGACTCGAACCCTGTCCGACACCGCTTCATGACGCCATCGAAATCGCGACACCCCACCCGTTCCTGCCGTGGCCCCACACCTCGGCGCGGGGGGCGACCTGGGCAACAATCCCGAGCACCCTCTCCAAATGACGGGGACGCAAGGCCAGCGTGGCGGGATCCCGTTGGCCCACGTCACCCCCATCTCCCGCAGGCGGATGAGCAGGGCAGGCCATCCCGGCGCAGATCGGCAGATGGGCCAGAGTCGATTCGGTGAAGGCCAGACCGCACGCATGGGCGGTGTTGTTGCGTTGGTCACGACAGGTGAACCAGCGCTCGACCTCATCGAAGCTCATCAGACCATGCCGGAAGGCCAGCCGCAACAACTCCTTGACCGAAACCTCATGCAGGTGCGGCGTTCCCGGCACCAACTCCCGCAACACCTTGCGCAGCAGGATAGGGACCATGCTCTGAATCCGCTCCACCTCCTTGAGGACCCCATCCCCGCTCTCCGGGACGACGCGCCGCATGTGGGCATGCGCCTCTCGCAGGGTCGTCAGGGTGGCTTGCAGAGGGTCGGTGTTCAGACTCATGGGCGGTGCCGGATTGGCGTCACAACGCCAGGGTCTCGTTGACCACTTCCAGGGCCTGGCTGCGTCCGAAGGGTTTGACCAGCAGACGGGTAGCCCCGAAATCCTGGGCCATGCGCAGATTGAAGGCCGCATCCAGGCCACGACCACCACCGGACATGGCGATGATGCGAATGGTGGGGGAGACCTCCTTCAACTCCATGATCAGCTCCACCCCATCCTTTTCCGGCATCAGGATGTCGGTCATGACCAGATCCGGGAGGTACTGCTTGAAACGGCGCAGCCCGGCGCGACCGTCCGGGGACTCCTCGATTTCGTGCCCCTCCTCGGTCAAAATCTCGCGCAGCAGGGCGCGGATGGAGGCATCATCGTCGATCACCAGGATACGTGCCATAAAAATTCCTTTTTTCTTAATGATTAAAGGCCGTTTGGCGACGGCATCCCTCGAATCGCCAAACGCGCGTGGTGCAAAGACTTCGACCGTGCTCGAACAAATGGCCAAGCCATCGGGCGAACCCACCAGGGCCCGCGTCGGCGGTCTGGAGGTTACGGACAGCCTGTCACGATTGACGTGTCATCCGATAGGCCTCTTGCGCCGAGTCGCTCACCTCGCGAAGCATCTCCTCTTTCATCGCGACCAGCAACTCCATCGGCGCCCCGATTTCACGGGCGATCTCCTTGAGTCGCCCACCGCCCTGAAAATGGCGTTCCGCCAGGAGCACTTTCAGGAAATCCGCCAGCACCAGCTCCCGAAACGGACCAGCCGGGATCTTGACGGCCCTGATGGCCCCATCCCACTTGCGTCCGGCGTCGAGGGCCGCCCGCAGCGACTCCATGGCCTCGGCATGCTGGCGATCCTGCTCGGCGCTGAACTCCGGCGTGGCGATCTGAAACCGCAGATGGTAATCGTCCGACTGCTCGGAGTCCTGCTCGTTGCTCATGCTCTCATCCTTGTTCCAATACCAGGAATGGGGATCAACTCCCGACCTTGGCCTGCCTGGCCAGTTTCCAGTGTTCGAAGAGCAACACGGTCGGGCTGGCCACGTAAATCGACGACCAGGTTCCGATCACCACGCCCAGCAGCAGGGCCACGGAGAAGTCGTGGATCACCTCACCGCCATAAAAATAGAGTGCCAGCAGCACCAGAACCACGGTCAGGGAGACGTTGATGGTACGCCCCAAGGTGCGGTTGGTGGCTTCGTTGATGATCACCTCCAGCGGCTGATTGCGCAGCCGTTTGGTTTCGTCGCGGATCCGGTCGAAGACCACGATGGTGTCGTTGATCGAGTAGCCGATCACGGTAAGCACCGCCGCCACCACCACCAGGGAAAACTCCTTCTGGGTAAAGGCGAAGAAGCCCAGGATCAGGAACACGTCGTGGATCAGCGACAGCACGGCGCCAAAGGCGAAGCGAAATTCGAAGCGCACCCCCACATAGACCAGGATGGCGAGCCAGGAGTAGACCACCGCCCAGATCCCGTTGACGGTCAGCTCATGCCCCACTTGAGGTCCGACAAATTCCACGCGCCGAAGTTCCACCTTGCCCGAGGCGCCGGACAGGGGGTTCAGCGTATCGACGATCTTCTGGGCCATCTTCGAGGCGGTCTGTCCGTCCTGACCCTCCTGGTGCGCCTGATGGATGCGGATCAGGATCTCCTCCGGGGCGCCGAACTCCTGGATCACCGCCGCGCCCAGGCCGATCTCGCCCAGGGCCACGCGGATATCGTGGACCGGAGCCGGACCGGGAAAGCGCACCTGCATCACCGCGCCGCCCGAGAAGTCCAGTCCGAAGTTCAGACCGCGGGTCGCCAGGGAGAAGAGACTGATGAGCAGCAGCAATCCGGAGATCGCAAAGGCCCAATAGCGCTTGGAAACGAAATCGATGTTGATTTTCGGATTGATAAATTCCATGGTGTGCCACTTTTCAGGGTGAGTGGGTTTGATCCTAGCAACTCAACTGCCTGATCCGCCGGTTGTGCAGGATGTAGTAAAGCATCATGCGCGTCAGGGTGATGGAGGTGAAGAGCGAGGAGATCAACCCGATGATCAGCGTGACCGCGAAGCCGCGCACCGGTCCGGTGCCGAACTGAAACAGGATCAGCGCCGTGGCCAGGGTGGTGACATGGGAGTCGAGGATGGTCATGAAGGCCTTCTCGTACCCCTGATCGATGGCGGCGAAGGGAGTTTTTCCCAAACGCAGCTCTTCGCGGATGCGTTCGATGATGAGCACGTTGGCATCCACGGCCATGCCGATCAACAGCACCACGCCGGCGATGCCCGGCAGGGTGAGGGCGGCCTGAAGCGCGGCCAGCACGGCCATGACGATGAAGACGTTGAAGATCACGGCGATGTTGGCCAGCATCCCCAACCCCTTGTAGTAGACCGCCATGAAGACAATGACCATCAATCCGCCGATCAGCGACGAGAGCACCCCTTCGCGGATCGAGTCGCTGCCCAGGGTGGGCCCCACAGTACGCTCCTCCAGGATGGTGACCGGGGCCGGCAGAGCGCCGGCGCGCAACACGATGGCCAGGTCGTGGGCCTCCTCCATGGTGAAGTTGCCGGTGATCTGGGCGCGTCCGCCTTCGATCTTCTCGCGCAGCACCGGCGCGGAGTAAACCTTGTCGTCCAGGACGATGGCCATCCGCTCGCCGACATGTTCGCCGGTGAGTTGCGCAAACTTGCGCGCCCCCTGGTGATTGAAGGTGATGGAGACCAGCGCCTCGCCGAACTGATCGAAATTGACCCGTGCATCGGTCAAGAGATCGCCGGTAAGGTTGGTGCGTTTTTTCAGCAGCAGGGGCTGGCGGCTGGCGGCCTGTCCCTTGCGGGGTCCGCGCTCCTCGTAGAGAAGCTGGTCATCCGGCGGGATGTTCCCGGCCAGAGCCGCAGCAAGATCGCCCTTCTCGTCCACCAGCTTGAACTCCAGGCGGGCGGTGCGACCGATCAGGGTTTTGGCGCGCGAAGGGTCGTTGAGGCCGGGAAGTTGCAGCAGGATGCGATCCTCGCCCTGTTTCTGCAACGAGGGCTCGGCGACGCCGAACTGGTCGATGCGCGAACGGATGGTCTGGATCGATTGATCGACCGCGAATTTCTTCAGATCGGTCACCTCGGTCGGCGAGAGGCGCAGACGCACCCCATCCGGGGTCTCCTCGGCCACCGAGTTGCGGAACTCCTCCTTGATGACCTTCAAGACATCGGCCTTGGCCACGTCGGCGGGCAACTTGAGATCCACGGCATCGCGTCCCTCGCGCTTGATGGCCTGATAGCGCAGCTTGGCCTTGCGCATCGACAGACGCACCTCGTCCACGAGATTTTCGGCGGACTGTTCCACCGCCTTGTCGGTTTCGACATGCAGCAGCAGATAGAGTCCGCCTTGCAGGTCCAGGCCACGATAGACCGTCTTGGAGGGGAGCCAACCCGGCCACCAGGCCGGAACCCCGCCCATCAGGGTGGGCAGGGAGTAGAGCATGGCCCCCCCGACAACGATCAGGGAGAGGATGGTCTTCCAGAGCGGGAAGTGTCGCACGTCCGGTCACTCCTAAAATCACGAAAAAATCTTAGGGCGTGTTGACATAGTGCGTCAGCGGCCTTGATACGGCGTTGCGACGCCCCTTCGCTGCTCACATACTTACCGTGTATGCTGCTGCCCGGGTCGTCGCGCCTTGTCTGAAGGTTCGCTGCCTTCATAAGTCAACATGCCTTAAGGATGCCGAAGCCTCACTCCTGGGATTTGTCCGCCGGTTTTTCTGCCGGCTCCTCGGGCATCGGCACGCCGGCCTTGGCGCCCATCTCCGCAACCGCCGCGCGCCGCACCTTGACCCGCACCGGACGGAACTGGCGCGCCGACACCTCGATCTCGCCGATCTCCAGCACGACGTGATCCTCTTCCACGCGATGGATGCGTCCCATCAATCCGCCACGGGTCTCCACCGAATCCCCGCGTTGCAGATTGGCGACCATCTCTTTGTGCTGTTTCACCTGCTTTTGTTGCGGACGGATCAGCAGAAAATAGAAGATGCCGAACAACAGCACCATGAACACGATGTTGCCGATGGCCGCCTCGGGTCCGGGGGCGGCAGCCTGCGCATAGGCAGGGGTGATCAACCAATCAAGCATGGTTCTCTCCAGTTACGTGTTGACAGAGCGAATCAGACCAATCCATGGCCTTTCGTGGAGCGGTTGGATGAATCGTCCCGGATGCCACCCGACCTTACCTGAAGATCGGGATCCGATCGGAATCCCCGCGCAAACCGTACGCGCAAACCAACCCGATACCACGACAGACAAAATCAATCCAACATACGAGAATTCCCATCTCTTGGCAAGGCGTCCCTCACGATTTTGCGCATCCCGCCCTCGCGAGACCCATCCCCCGGTCACTTTGGTGTCAATCTTGCTTTGACTCTGTTTTGGATCGACCGATGAAAAGGATTGACCTTGGGGACCGACTTGCCCCAAATTGACCGGGATCGCACCACCAACACCGCAGGCAGGGCACCATGGGGCCATCGAAAAAAGAGTTGCCGCGACTCGTGGAGGTGTTGCCCGCCTTTCCGCCGAGTGCCTGCCGGATCTTGAAACTCACCTCGGACATCAATTGCCCGCCCAAGGAGATCGTGCGCATCCTCGATCAGGATCCACCCCTGGCCCGACAGCTCCTGCATCTGATCAACGCACCCCGTTGCGGACTCGCCGAACCGGTTGTTTCGATTCGTCAGGCCGTGGTGATCGTCGGCATCAACACCATCAAGAATCTCGCCTTGACCGTCGCTCCGATCGAAATGCTCGGTCGCGACTCGGAGCGCACCCCGTTTCTGGAGGGACAACTCTCCCACGCCTTCGCCGTCGGCCTGATCGCCCGGCAACTGGCGCGCCGCCTCGGCCTGCCCGGGGGGGAGACGCACGACTGTTTCATGGCCGGTCTGCTCCACGACTACGGCAAGATCGTCCTGCACCGACTCTTCCCGGCCCGATACAAAAAAGCCCTGGCCATGGCGGTCAAAAAACAGCGACCGCTCCACGAGACGGAACGGGAACTCTTCAAACTCGACCACCTGGGCGTGGGCGCCTTGCTCGCCGAAAAATGGGAACTCTCCCCACACTGCGCCCTGGCCATGGGACGCCACCACCTTCCGGATGACCCGGAATCCGACTCCCCGCTCCCCGACTGCGTGCATGCCGCCAACATCATCGCCAAAACCGTCGGCCTGGGGGCATCGGGCAATCCCCGCATCGAAACCACCCTCCCGGAGAGCGTGGCGCGCCGTCTGGATGGCACCCTGCCGGAGTTGATCGGTTCCCTGGGCGAAATCCCGGCGGAGATGCACAAGGTCCAACTCTTTTTGAACGCCTGGAACGCCACTCCAGCCGATTCAACCTGCGAACCGCCATGAAAATCAAATTCTGGGGGGTGCGCGGTTCCATCGCCACGCCCGGCCCGACGACGCTCCGCCACGGCGGCAACACCACCTGCATCGAGATCCGCACCGACTCGAACGCCCTGATCATTCTCGACGCCGGCACGGGCATCCACCCTCTGGCCCTCTCCCTCTTTCCGGAGTTGCCGATCACCGCCCACCTGTTCATCACCCACACCCATTGGGATCACATCCAGGGTCTGCCGTTCTTTATCCCGAACTTCATTCCTGGCAACACGCTCAAGATCTTCGGCGCCTTCGACCCCATCGACCAACGGGACATCCGCGAGGTGCTGACCGGCCAGTTGCAATACTGCTATTTCCCGGTCCGGGAGGCGGAACTCAAGGCGAGGATCGAATACCACACCCTGCGGGAACGGGAAACCGTCCAGGTCGCCGATGCCACGGTGACCAATCTGTTGATGAATCACCCGGTGTTGAACTACGGCTACCGAATCGACTGCAACGGCAAATCGGTGGTCTTCACCGGCGATCACGAGCATCTGTACAACATCTACGCGCCGGAAGATCCCGAATACGCCGAATATGCCGGCCACATCGAGCAGAGGAATGAGGCGATCGTGGCGTTCATGCGTGGGGTGGACGTGCTGATCGCGGATACGTCGTACATCGTCAGCGACTATCCGGCCAAAAAGGGGTGGGGACACGGCACCTTCGACGGCAACATCGCCCTGGCGCGTCAGGCCGGGGTGAAGCGGCTCTGTTTCACCCATCACGAGCCGACCCGTTCCGACGATGCCGTGGAAAGGGTCTGTCAGGAGTCGCTGGCGCGCCATCCCAGGGAAGCCGGGGATCCGGAGTACCTGCTGGCGCGCGAGGGGCTGGTGATCGAGGTGTGAACCCGCCTCACCCCTCATCCCGCGACAGAACCCGGCTCAGAAAGCGCTTCTCACCCCGACCCGCACCAAAAAAGACCTCGAAAACCGCCGTGAGCCGCACCGACTCCTCCTCCAGGCGGGCCACCAGATCCGCCGCACCTTGCAACGAACCCTGCCGGGCCAAGGTATCCAACTCCGTGGCCAACGCCGCGAACCGGGTCGCGCCCAACTGTCGTGACGGGCTCTTCAGCGGATGGGTCACCAGATGGACACCCTCCGGATCCCCGCCCGCCAACGCCTCGCGAATCGCCGCCAACCGCTCCGGCAGCACCTCGACAAAGGCGCGGGCCACGTCACGCACCGCATCCTCGCCGAGCACCTCGCGCAACTGCCGCAACACCTTGGCGTCGAGACTCTCGCCGCCACCCGGCTTGGCCGCCTGACGCGCCGCGCCGCCAGCCCCCATCTCCCGCCCCAGAAGCCAGCGGACCAAAGTCGCCTCGAAATCGATAAAATTCAGAGGCTTTGCCAAATAATCGTCCATTCCCGAGGCAAAACAGCGCTCCTTGTCCTCTTGCAACGCAAAGGCGGTCACGGCCACGATCGGCAGACGGGAGAGGCCTTTGGACTCCTCCCACTTGCGCCACTCGCGGGTGGCGGTGAAACCGTCCATCAACGGCATCTGACAATCCATCAGCACCAGATCGAATCGGTTGCCGCGCAACTTCTCCAACGCCTCGACACCGTTCTCGGCGCTCTGGAACTCCAGCCCCACCTTGCGCAACATCACGCTGATCACCTTGCGGTTGATCGGATCGTCCTCGACCAGCAACAGGCGCAGATTGGGACCAAAAGCCCCGAAACTCACCTGCGGGGCCGAGGTCGCCTCCGGCGCGGGAGTCGGCGACACGACGCTCCTGGCAACCTGGATGGTCTCATCCTGGGGTGCGTCCTCCAACGGCAGGGTAAACGAAAAAAGACTCCCCTCGCCTTCGCAGCTCTCCACCCACAACCGGCCCCCGGCCCGTTCCACCAGACGCCGGCAGATGGCCAATCCCAACCCGGTGCCGCCGAACCTGCGCGAATGGGAGGAGTCCAGTTGCGTGAAGGGGGCGAAGATCACCGCCAGTTTGTCCGGTGGGATGCCGATGCCGGTATCGCGCACCGCGAAACGCACGATGCGTGCGCCACGTCCCGGATCGTCCTCCAGGGCGACCTCGAGCTTGACCCCGCCCTGACTGGTGAACTTGACCGCGTTGCCCAACAGATTGCGCAACACCAGACGCAACGCCTTCTCGTCGCCACGCACCTGGTTGGGCACCTCGGTGGCGACCCGATGCTCGAGCTTGAGCCCCTTGCGCCTGGCCTGAACACCCGTGGCGGCCAGCAGTTCGTTCACCAGCCGCTCCAGTTCGAACACCGACCCCTCGGGCGCCCCGCCATTGGCGCTCGACAACACCCACTCGAGCATGTCGTTGATCAGTCCGACCAAACCCTGTCCGGCGGTGAGCACGCCATTGATCCATTCGCGCTGCTCGGCATCCAGTTGACTCGAGGCCAGCATGTCCGAAAAACCGATGATGGCATTCATCGGGGTACGGATCTCATGGCTCATCACCGCCAGGAATTCGCTCTTGGCGCGGTTGCCGGCCTCGGCCTCCTCCTTGGCGCGGCGCAGCTCCTCCTCGATCGCCTTGCGATCGGTGATGTCCTGTACCGTGCCCACCATGTGCACCGGACGTCCCCCGGCATCGCGATGCACCTCGCCCACCTCGATCACCTCGCGGATGGTGCCATCCGGTCGAACGATGCGGTGCTCGACCACATAGGGCACCTCGGCATCTTCCAGGGAACGGGCCACCGCGTCGCGCACCCGGATCCGGTCCTCCGGATGGACGGCAGCCTCGAAGGCGGAATAGTCGGGCACCAGATCGCCATTCCGCAGGCCAAAAATCCGGAACACCTCGTCGGACCAGCTCAACCGATCGGCCTCGATCTCCCACTCCCAACTGCCCAGATGGGCCAGCTCCTGGGCCTTGGCGAGATTCTCCCGACTCCGGCGCAGGGCATCGCCGGCCCGCTTGCGCTCCGTGACGTCACGCAGCACGGCGGCAAAGAACAACGCTCCGTCGCTGTCGGTCCAGGAGGAGAGCGACACCTCGATGGGAAACTCGGTGCCGTTCCGATGACATCCGAAAGCCTCGAAGGTCCGTCCCGACGACATCGGCGCCCCGGTGGCGCCCATCAACGCCATGCCGCGCCCATGGTTGACGCGAAACCGTTCCGGCACCAGGAAATCGATCGATTGCCCCAGCACCTCCGCGCGACTCCTGCCGAAGATGGTCTCGGCGGCGCGATTCCAGAAGACGATGCGACCCTCCGCGCTCACCGACACGATGGCATCGTGCAACGCCTCGGTGATGGTGCGCAGCTGCTCGTCGGCATGCTGGCGATGACGCATCTCGGTCACCAGCTCCGCGGTGCGAATGGCCACCAGCGACTCCTGACGTTCGTTATCGGATTGCAGCCGCAGCATCGCCGCGCGCATCTGCACCAGCAGGAACAGGGAGATCCCGGACCAGAGCAGCCAGGCCACCAGATGGTAGGTCAACACCAGTTGTTTCTGATCGGTGATGGCCTGAAGGATATCTCCGGCAGAGAAGGTGATGCTCAACCCACCGCGCACATCCCCTTCGCGATAGCCCTGCTGGGCATGACAGGCCAGGCAGGCGGCCCGGGTCACCAGGGGGGCCATGAAACGAAAGCGCATCGACTCCCCCTCGAGCAGGGCGATCCGCTCTTTCAGCCCCTTCTCGAAAGCCTGCAACGATTCGGTTTCCCAGGCATCCGGCGCGTTTTCGGCACGAATGGGCTTCAAGCTGGTGAGGTGCAGGGACATGTAACCGGTCTGCAACGCCACGTCGGCGATCTGCCGGGTCATGTAGGCGGGATTGAGTCGGGTGAAATGGGTCCCTTCGTCGGTGACCAGTTCCCGTTTGTTGGGAAGGTAGGGATTGGGCTGGGTCTCCCCGGTGGTCGGCACGTAGACGCCGCCGTGCTGGGCGTTCCAGAGACGGACCGTCTCCACGAACTGGAACACCACCCGCCCCTGGTTGACCGCCAGATCCAACCCCTGACGGTCCAGATTGTCACGGTTCCAGTTGTAGGAGAAGAACAACAGGACGCTCCAGACAATGAACGGCACCACCCAGTAGCGGCGATCCAGAAGAAGTTCCCTCATGGGGTTTTCCTCCCTCGCCGCGTGCCGCGCATCCGCTCCCCACCCGACGCACGCCCGAACCCCGCACCGTCCCCAAGCCACGCGAGGCAAAAGGTCTCGTCAGCCCGAACCCCGATAAGGGAGATGCGAAAGTTATCCATGGGCCTGGTCAAGTACAGAAAACAACCAACCGGAACGCTCCTGTCGGAACAGAAACAAACTGCTTCAACTTCAATGTTATGTCACCATTGGAGCATAATATGGGATAATGTCGCCATAAGCAATACAAAAATAGCTCCCATCATCCGGTTTCATGGTCAGAAAGAATCGTACGACCGTCATCCGCCATCAGCGCATCGATCTCGGCCAGCAACCGGGTGCGTCGGATCGGCTTGGTCAGGAACCGATCACAACCGGCCACCCGACACCCTTCACGAGCGCCGTTCGAGGCGTGCGCGGTCAAAACGATGATCGAAGCGACCGCCCCTTCCCGCTCCGACTCGAGGCGACGAATGGCCCGGATCGTCTCTCCCCCTTCCGGTTCCTGAAGATCCATGAGAATCGCATCGAACCGCGCGCCGCGTGTCAGTCGATCCAGCACCTCGCGCCCGTTCCGGGCCTCCTCGACCCGATGACCCTCCTGGCTCAGGATGGTGGCGAGCAGCCGACGGTTCTCCGGTGCGACGTCGGCCACCAGGATGGTCATCGGCACGCCCTGCCCCGCGCGCCGGAAGGATCCCTCCTCCTCGCCCGCCACCACATAATCGGTGGTATCGATCCGCAACGGCACCACGAAATGAAAAATCGTCCCGGTCGCATCCGGCTGATCCTCGGACCAGATCACCCCACCCATCATCCCAGCCAGACGGATCGAAATCGCCAACCCCAACCCGCTCCCCCCGTGACGACGGGTGGACGAGGAGTCCACCTGGGTGAACATTTCGTAGATCGTCTGCCGTTTCTCCTCGGGAATGCCGATCCCGGTATCCTCGACCGTGAAATCAACCACCACCGTCCGTTCCGAACGGGTCAGCTCCGCGGCCCGCACCACGATCCGACCGCTGTCGGTGAATTTAAGCGCATTGCCCACCAGATTGACCAGAACCTGGCGCAGGCGCATCCGGTCTCCAACCAGATAGGGGGCAACCTTGGGGTGGATGCGGCTCTGCATCGACAACCCCTTCTCCTTCGCCATTCGGACAAACAGGCCATGCACCCCCTCGATCAACTCCCGCAGAGCAAAAGGGCTCTGTTCCAACTCGAACCGTCCGGACTCGACCCGCGCCAGGTCGAGGATATCGTTGATCAACCCGAGCAGGGAGCCACCGGCCTGACGAATCGCGGAGAGAAACGAACGCTCCTCGGCGGTCAGGGCGGCACGCTGCTCGAGGATTTCGGAAAAGCCAAGGATCACGTTCATCGGCGTGCGGATTTCGTGGCTCATGGTGGCCAGAAACTCCCCCTTGGCCCGCGCCGCCTCCAACGCCTCGTCGCGGGCAACGCGCAACTCATGGGTGCGCTCGTCGATCGTCTTCTCCAGGGCGTTCTTGTAGTGTCCGAGGATGTCGATCTCATCCCGCGAGCCACCGCCATCCGCGCCCGCCGGCATGCCGGAGAGATCCCCGGCCTCAATCCGCTCGGTCAAGGCCCGGATCGGGCGGATGATGATCCGGCGCAGATAAACCATCAACACCACCAGCACCACCATGGCCGAACTCAACTGCAAGGCCAGACCCCAGTGGATGGTCCGTCCCCCGAGCGCGGCATGGTCCCGATGGGAGTCGGCGCGCAGCAGGATGGTTCGCCTGGAGTCGGCATCCGGGAGCAGGGTGTAGAAGTGGCTGACCATCGGCGCGATCCGCAACAGATGGCTGCTCTTCTCGTCCCCCATGAATTGATTGACCACCAGTCGCTCCGGTTCCGCGAGCCCCTCGCTCACCCCCCAAAGCTGAAACGCCACGCCGGTCTGCTCGCGCAACGTCTTGACGAGATCCTCGTCCAGGAAACGCCCCATCAGCAAGGTGCCACGCGCCGGCCCCTTGCGATCGCTGGTGAGGATGGCGAACGTGGCCACCAGCAACAGACCTCGCTCGGTAACCAGAATGGAACGATGGCCCTCCAGCGGATCGGGATGGTTCCGCAACGGGTGATCGGGACGGTTGACCGGGAACTCCGGCCAGACGTGGATATCCTTCCTGTCGTCGATCACATGCCCCCACACCACATCCCCGGCCTGGTTGTAGTAGAACAACACATCCACATGGACGTTGGCGAAGATCTCCGGGGCCAGATTGCTGGAGAGATACTCTGGATATTGATCCTCGATGAACCGGTACGTGTCATCCCAGAAGGCCCAATCCTGGGCCATGAGCCCGAGATGGTGGAGTTCGCGATGGATGGCCTGCACGCTGCGCCGTCCGTTCTCCAGGGCATGCTCCTCGTCGAGCCGCTCGAAGCTCGGATAGATCACGAACCGCTGCACCAACCCGGAGATGCCGATGAACAACACGGCCACCAGCAGCACAACGCGCAGGAGCTTGCCATTCAGGGACATGGCTCGGCCATTCCCTCCGCGCGTCGGGCATGGAAATTCCGTTTGAACTCCGCAAAGCGGTCCGTGGCCACGGCCTGGCGCATTTCGGCCATGAGATCCTGATAATATTGGAGATTATGCAAGGTCATCAGACGGTGACCGAGAATCTCCCGGGCCCGGAACAGATGGTGGAGATAGGCGAGGCTGAAACGCCGGCAAGCCGGACAGCGACACTCCGGATCCGCGGGTCCGGGATCCTCGCGAAAGCGGGCGGTCTTGACGTTGAACGCGCCACGCCGGGTAAAAAGCTGACCATTGCGGGCATTGCGGGTCGGCAACACGCAGTCGAACATGTCCACCCCGCGCTCGACCGCCATGACCAGATCCTCCGGCTTGCCCACGCCCATCAGATAGCGTGGTTGCTGTCTGGGCAGCAACTCCGGGGCGTAGGAGAGCACCTCGGCCATGAGGGGTTTGGGTTCGCCGACCGAAAGCCCGCCCAGGGCGTAGCCGTCGAAGCCGATCTCGATCAACCCTTGCGCGGAGATCTGACGCAGATCGCGCTCCATGCCCCCCTGCATGATGCCGAACAGGGCGCGGCCATCCTCCGCGTCGCTGCGCGCCGCCTTGCTGCGCGCCGCCCAGCGCAACGACAGCTCCATGGAGCGGGCCAGATAGTCCCGTTGCGCCGGATAGGGAGGGCATTCGTCGAGCTGCATGAGGATGTCGGAGTCCAGCCGTTCCTGGACGCGCACCGCGATTTCGGGGCTCAGAAACCGCGCCGAGCCGTCCAGATGCGACCGGAACGCCACCCCTTCCTCGGTGATCTTGCGCAACGACGACAGGCTGAAGACCTGATACCCGCCGGAATCGGTCAGGATCGGCTTTTCCCAGGCCATGAAGGTGTGCAGCCCCCCCAATCGGGCGACACTCTCGTGTCCGGGCCGCAGGAACAGGTGGTAGGTGTTGGCCAGCAGGATCTGCGCGCCGCTCGCCTTGACCTCCTCGGGATCCACGGTTTTCACCGTGGCCGCGGTGCCCACCGGCATGAAGGCCGGGGTTTCGATCACCCCGCGCGGGGTATTCACCCGTCCGCGCCGCGCGCCGGAGGGGTCGGTATGCAGGAGTTCGAAGGAGAAGGTGCGCTTCATCGAGCAGGTTTCATCCCGGATCCGGAAAGAGCAGGTTGGCGTCGCCGTAGGAGTAGAATCGGTATCCAGAGGCCACCGCATGAGCGTAATCGCGCTCCTGGCGGCTCTTGCCGGTGAAGGCCGCGATCAGCATCAACAGGGTGGATTTGGGCAGATGGAAGTTGGTGATCAGCAGATCCACCACCCGGAAGCGGTATCCCGGCAGGATGAAAAGCGCGGTATCCCCGCTCATGGCGCGTACCCGGCCCGACGCATCCACGGCGGATTCGAGCATGCGGGTGACGGTGGTGCCCACCGCCACCACCCGTCCACCCGCCGACCGGGTGGCGTTGATCCGGGTCGCCACCGCCTCGGAGAGGGTGAAGAACTCGCGATGCATGCGGTGTTCGGCCAGGTTGTCGTGGCGGACCGGCTGAAAGGTGCCGAGGCCCACATGCAGGGTGGCCATGACCACCTCCACCCCCTGGGCGCGCAACGTCTCGAGCAGCGCGGGAGTGAAATGGAGTCCGGCGGTGGGCGCGGCCACCGCGCCCGGTTGGGCCGCGAAGACGGTTTGATAGCGATCCAGGTTCTCTTCGGGGTCCGAACCGGTGATGTAGGGCGGGAGCGGCAAGGTGCCGTGTCGCGCCAGGGCCCCTTCGACATCCCCATCGGCGGCGTGGAGCCGTACCCGGAAACACCCCTCCTCGCGCCCCTCGACCCGCGCCGAAAATCCCTCGCCCAGCTCGATCGCCCCGCCAATCTTCACCGGTCGATTGGCGCGAACCAACGCCTCCCAGAGGTTCTCCCCCTCCGCCACGGGACGGGAGAGGAGGATCTCCACCCGCGCGCCGGTGGTTTTGTGACCGAAAAGCCGGGCCGGAATCACCCGCGTGTCGTTGAGTACCAGCAGATCCCCGGCGCGCAACAGCCGGGTGAGATCGGAAAAACGACCCTCCTCGATCCCTTCCGGGCGACTGATCAGCAGACGGGCGGCATCCCGCGGGGTGACCGGTCGCTGGGCGATGCACGCCTCGGGCAGGGGATAATCAAAATCGCTCAAACGCCAGGCCCGGGCCGGCGGCGCATCCGTCCCGCTCATGACCGCTCCGCAGCCACAAAGCGGCGCGCCTGCTCCAGATCCTCCGGGGAATCGATCCCGCCGCGCGCCGCCACATCGGCCACCACCACCCGGATGGCATGGCCATGCTCGAGCACGCGCAACTGTTCGAGCTTCTCGATCCGCTCCAGCGGGGTCGGCGCGAGGGTGGCGAACCGTTGCAGAAAATCGGCGCGAAAACCGTACAACCCCACATGCCGCAACATCCCCTCCGGCACAAACCTGCATGACGGGGTGCGCTCCCCCTCACCCCCCAACCGTGGATCGCCCTTCGGAAGTCCCACGGTAAAATCCAATCCACCGCTTCCAAACCGATCCCGCTCCCAGGGGATCGGCGCGCGGGAGAAATAGAGCGCATCCCCGCGCCGGTTGCAGGTCACCTTGACCACGTTGGGATTGAACACCTCGTCCGGGGAGGTCAGGGGGTGGGCCAGGGTGGACATGGGCAACGCGGGATCGTCGAGCAAGGGGGCCGCAACCCGATCGATCAGCCGAGGATCCAGAAACGGCTCATCCCCCTGCACGTTGACGATCACCGTCTCCATCACCCCCAAAGCGGCCTCGGCCACCCGGTCGGTCCCGGAGGGGTGATCCGGGGAGGTCATCACCGCCCGACCGCCAAAACCGGTCACCGCGTCGAAGATGCGCGCATCATCGGTGGCCACCAGCACCGTCGTGGCGGCGGAACGGGCAGCAGCCTCGCACACCCACTGGATCATCGGCTTGCCACCCAGATCCACCAGGGGCTTGCCCGGCAGACGGGTCGAGGCGAAACGGGCCGGAATGATCACCGCGAATCCCTTCGTCATGGCACGCTCCTATCGGCTCTCTCTGGCTTCGCGCCGCTCGCCGCGACCGTCGTCGTAACCGATCAGATCCGCCGAGATGCTCTTGAGATCCAACCGGCTCTCCACCCGGACCGGCAACCGCCGTTCGTCATGGGTCAGCCAGACGACGATCGACCCTTTGACCCGGAACAGATCGGAGTTGCCGATCATGATGGTGAGCGGCATGACGTCGAAAAAACCCAACGGGGTGGTCAAACGCTCGACCATGCCGACATTGGCCGCCACCTGATAGATCTTCTTGCCATCCAGCATGGGAATGTAGACCTCGGTGCCCGGCGTCAGCTCCGGACAGGCCCTCAAGGCATAAAACCCGGTCATCATGTCGTGGACGCCGGGGGTGACGCCGTGGATGCTCATCGGCTCCTCCCCCTCCTGGGTGCGCAGCGCCTCGCCCCATTCGCGATCGAAACGGTATTCGATCAGACGGCTCTGATCCCCCCGCTGCTGATGCTTGGCGTAGTAGCGCGCCGAGAGCCCGTGCGGGGTCTTTTCCCCCTCGGAGTGCAACTCGTCCTTGACCGGATACATCATGCGGATCATGCCGATCGACTCAACCCCCGAAACCAGGGCATAGTGCCCCTCCTTGGCCGGTCGAACCTCCATATAGGCCTTGCCCGCCGGAACGCCCATCCAGTGGATGTTGTAGCGCAACCGCTCACCGACCACGCCCCCCAGCGCCGACGAGCCGGCGCCGCCCGCCCACGCCAGCCCCGGCAGGGCCACAAGCAACCCAACCACGCCCCTTCTCAGGAGCGAACCCACCAATCCACGCTTCATGCATCCCTTCCGCGATCGTTTCCCGATCCCTTTGAAGCCACGACCTTGGCAAACGTTTCCGCTTGCAAAGTCATCATTCTAGCATGACCCGGATCGCCCTTGAACGGATCGGACGCACAGGATCGGTTTTTTTTAATTACAGGAAGTCAGAAACGACTCGGGAGATACGAGAGAGGAGTCACTGAGAGGAATCCGTCGAAACAATCAATCGATACCACCACAAGGAGAGATCCATCTCCACGGCATCGAAGGAAACCGCGCGCATGCGGTCGGCATCGCCCATGCACCCTTCCCGAGCAGCCAGCGTCCCTCCACGAGCCGGAACACCTCCACGATGCGGGCAACGGATCGACCAGCCAGCAAAAGCCCCCCGTGACGGATGCAGACCGCCGGCTTCAGGAGCCGGTCCTTGCGCGCCGTCGAGGGGGAGAGCATCTCGCCCCCCCTGGTCCGGCACCCCCTCGAAGCGGTGATCCGAAGGGATTTTCGGCATCGTTTCGCGCCTTTGGCGAAACGATGCCGCGAACATGACCCGAAACAAGCCCGCCGAAGGCGATCGTCTTCCGCGAGCGATTCGCCCCCTCCATGGCCCTGACGGGCAACGACTGGGGCCTGAATCGTTACGAAACCCGCCTGATGGGAGATCCCCCTCGCGGGTGCGGCAGGTTCCAGATCAACCGTCGGCGTTGATCTTGGCGATGATCTCCTGGAGCTTCTCGTTGGCATGGTCGTTGGGCACCTGACAGGTGCCGGCGTTCTGGTGACCGCCGCCGCCGTAGCTCAAGGCCAGCTCGCCGACATTGGTCTTCGAGGTGCGATCCAGGATCGATTTGCCGATGGCGAACACGGTGTTCTGTTTCTGGAACCCCCACAGCACATGGATCGAGATGTTGCACTGAGGATAGAGGGCATAGATCATGAACCGGTTGCCGGCCCAGATGGTCTCCTCGTCGCGCAGATCGAGAATCACCAGGTTGCCGTATACCTTGGAACAGCGTTGCAGCTGCTCCTTGAACTTGACCTCGTGCTCGAAATAGATATCGACCCGCTCCTTGACATCCGGCAGTTGCAGGATCTCTTCGATGGACATTTCGCGGCAGTGGTCGATCAGCTCCATCATGAGCTGGTAGTTGGAAACCCGGAAGCTGCGGAACCGTCCCAGGCCGGTGCGGGCATCCATCAGGTAGTTCATCAGCACCCAGCCGGTGGGGTCGAGAATCTCCTCGCGGCTGAAACGGGCGGCATCGCCCTTGTCCACCGCCTCCATCAGCTCCTGGGAGATGCGCGGAAAGGTCGCCGCGCCGCCATAGTAGTCATACACCACCCGCGCCGCCGAAGGGGCATCGGGATGGATGATGTGGTTGTCCGGCCTCTCCCCACCCCGACGGATGGTTTCGCTGAGGTGGTGGTCGAAGGCCAGATGGACACCCTGGACATAAGGGAGGTTGGTGGTGATGTCGCGATCGGTGATCGCGATCTTGCCATCCTGCATGTCCTTGGGATGCACGAATTTGATGTCGTTGATCAATTCCAGCTCTTTCAACAACACCGCGCACACGAGGCCGTCGAAATCGCTCCGCGTCACCAGACGAAACTCTTCCTTGCCACTCATTCCACACCTCCAAAGACGAATGCCTTCAACACGAGCGATTGACACGACCCGGATTGGACATGCAACGTCCCGGCCAGGTTCGACGACAACTCATAGCGCGACACTCCAACATCGCGCGTGGTCAACTTTATACCAATTTTTCCGATTCGGAAAGCGAACACCAAAAAAAATTGCATCATGCCATTCACATCAACCAAGTGAATCGCCAACAGTGGTGCATGGGGGGATGATTGGCAAAATCGGGGCCAATGGTCTGGCGGGTGATCTCCTGGATCCCGAGTCCGGCGGGCAGTGCCTCCGCGTCCAGATGAAAACGACGCGCGTTGTTGGAAAAATAAAGAACCCCTTGCGGAGCAAGCAGGCGGATGGCCTGGGTGATCAGATTGGGATGTTCGCGTTGCAACTCGAAGGGGCGTTGCATGCGCGCCGAATTGGAAAAGGTGGGTGGATCGAGCAGGATCAGGTCAAACTTCCCCTCGTCGCCCGTTTCGGCGGCCTGGGCGAGCCACTCCAGGCAGTCGGCGCGCACCAGCCGATGATCGAGGCCGGTGAAACCGTTCGCGGCCAGATTGCGCCCAGCCCACTCCAGATAGTGACGGGAGAGATCCACGGTGAGGGTGGAACGGGCCCCACCCGCCGCCGCGTGAACGGTGGCGCTGCCGGTATAGCCGAAAAGGTTCAAGAACCGCTTGCCGGAAGCCGTCGCACGGATCATGCGCCGCAACGGCGCGTGGTCGAGAAACAATCCAACGTCCAGGGTGTCGGTGAAGTTGACCAGAAAGGTCAAGCCCCCCTCGTCCACCTCGGCCCAGGCGCGGCCCTCCCCCAGTCGGCCATACTGTCCGCCCGATCCCGCCGACTGGCGATGACGGGTCTTGAGGTGGATGTTGTCCGGATCGACCCCCAAGGCACGGGGCAACACCGCCAGCACCTCGCCGAGCCGACGCCGCGCCGCCTCGGGATCGACCCCCGCCGGCGGACGGTACTCCTGAAGATGGATCCAGGCGCCGTACACATCCACCGCCACGGCATACTCCGGGATGTCGGCATCGTACAACCGATAGCAGCTCACCCCCTCGCGCTTGAGCCAGCCATCCAGACGCCGGCGGTTTTTCTTCAAGCGGTTGGCGAACATCACCGCGCCAGGAGAGTCCGGATCCCCCGGCACGGGCGGCGGATCCACGTCAACGGAGGAATCGTCCGGACGACCGCTCCGCACATCCCGCTCCACCCGCGCCGGAGCGGGCGCGTCAAGAAGCAGCAACCGGCAGGCGATGGGACCGTTGTACAGGGTCTTGCTCGCGCCCGGTCTCTCCCCCAGGGCTTCGGCCAGACGCGGGGCCGCGGTCAACACCGCCCCCTTCCACCCGCCAAGACGGGTGCGCCACCGTTGGCCAAGCAGCCGGTAGAGCGGCTCCAACCGCTCCAGCTCCCCCTGCCGCTCGCCGTAGGGGGGATTGACCACCATCAGACCCGCCACCCCGATCGGTCGCTCCAGACGCTCCAGATCCCGATTCGCCAGAACGATCCGGTCCGCGACCCCGGCCTGGACCACGTTCTCCTGGGCCGCTTCGAGGGTCTTGCCGTCCTGATCGAACCCCAACAGCGCCGGAATCGCGCTCCGACCCGCGCGGGCCCGTTCACGGGCCTCGGCCAGAAGCGGATTCCATACGTTGGGATCGAATCCCGACCACCCCATGAACCCGAAATGACCGCGCGCCAAACCAGGCGCGATGTCCCCGGCCATCCAGGCCGCCTCGATCAGAAAGGTCCCGGAACCGCACATCGGATCCAGCAGCATGCCGCCGTTCCGGGCGATCTCGGGCCATCCGGCCAGAAGCAGGATCGCGGCGGCGAGGTTCTCCTTCAACGGGGCGGAACCGGCATTCACCCGATAGCCGCGCCGGTGCAACGCCTCGCCGGAGAGGTCGATGCCGATATCCACGCCGCGCTCCTCGCTCAAACGGGCATGAATGCGCACGTCGGGACGGTCGAAATCCACCGATGGACGGCTCCCGCACCGCTCCCGCAGGCGATCCACCACCGCGTCCTTGACCTTCATGGCCCCGAAGCGGGTATGGCGGATGATGGCGTTGGTGCCGGAAAAATCCACCGCCAGCGTCCCATCCGCGCGCAGATGATCTTCCCAGGGGATCTCGCGCAACCCCGCGTCAAACCCCTCGAGCCGATCCGCCGGCACCCGCGCCAGGGGCAGCAGCAGACGGCTGGCCACCCGCGCATGAAGACAAACCCGCCCGATCACCGCCAGATCCCCCTCGAAGGAGGCCCCGGCGGTCAACGGACGCACCCGACGCCCCCCGGCCAGACGCAACTCGTCGGCGAGCAGAGGTTCGACCCCGCGCGGCGACGAGGCGAACAGACGCATCCAGGCCGGATTCATGGTTTGGTCACCCCTCTTATGACAACGGCATGCCCAGAGCACGCTTGTACAGATCGATCAGAGTCTCCTCCTCCTCGATCTGATGCGGCTCCATGGCGCGCAGACGGATGATCTTGCGCAGGATCTTCGGATCGAATCCCATGGCCTTGGCCTCGGCGTAGATGGCCCGGATGTCCGCAGCGATGCCGAGCTTCTCATCCTCGAGCCGCTCGATCCGCTCGACCACGCGCCGCAACTCCTCACTGGAGATCCCACCCACGTCATCCGCCGGCACCGGCTGTCCCTGTTCCACCACTTTCAAATTCATCGCATCGCTCCCCAACCTCGAAACGGTTCCATTCAGCCCAACACGACAGCATAGCCCCAATCCACACCGCTTGACCAGTCCTGCCGTGGCGCGCCACACGGAGGCCACACGAGCCAAGGATGATCCCCAAGCTCATGGATTGCCTGCTCAACCAACCGCTGGTACACTATAAATAATTAGAAACATTTGCAATTTATGCAAATCTCTTCACACCCCCCAAGGGAGTTCCGCGCATGTCCGCATCCGAAACCCGCCCCACCCTCGCGCAACTCGATAAAATCGTCGCCACCCTCGACCGGATGCCACGGCTCTGCTCCAGCGGCTTTCACGCCATCGTCGAGCACATGGGAGGCTTTTCGGCCAGCTTCGCGGCCAGCGCCAGCCGCGCCTCGGCGATTCGCGAACGCCATTCGGTCAAGGGCAAGAGCCAGGGACTCACCCCGCTCCAGAACGATCTCACCCGCATCCACCGCGAGGTCGATGCCTCGTTGAAACAAATGGATACCCTGCTGGGTCAGACCCGCGCCTTCATCCAGACCACGGACGAACTGATTCTCTGGTCCCTCACCCTGGAACAGGATGCCTATCTGCCGCTGATGGCCGATCAATTGTTGAGCCAGGGAAGCGACTCCCTGGAGCGACAGACCCAATGCGCCATCATCGACAGTCTGATGCGCCAGATCCGGCCGCTGATCCACGATCTGACCGCCTCGTTACAGGAGTCCTCCACCCTGATGCAGCAGTTGTCGCGCCGTCTGGTGGCCGACATGGACCTCTCCAGCCACCGGTTGCGGGCTCTCAAGAGCCGCCTGAAGGAGGTGCTCGGTCGCATGGGACAGTCGATCGGCGCCATCGACCAGGCCTGCCAGAAGATCGAGGGCCATGCCGAGGCCAATCATGGGGTGTTGTTCAACATGATGCAAACCATGCAGTACGACGACATCAGCGTGCAACGTCTGGCCCACGTCGTCGAGACCACCCGTCAGGCCCGCGACCGCCTCGCCGGCGCCGAGGGGGATGCCGCGGGATTGCGCTGGTTCGCCATGGTGACGCGCCTCTCCGCCGAGCAACTCGAGGAGAGCGCCAACGATCTGGTGGGAGCGGTGCAGGAGATGCATCGCCACCTGACCGGCATCACCGATCTGGCCGAATCCCAGAAAAAAACCATTTTCGCAGCCCGCAACGTCAGCATGGAGTTCCAGCAGGATCTCTCCGAGGCGTCGTATCACCTGGCGGCGATGCTCAAACTGCCGATCCTCGAGGATGCACTGCTCTCGGATATTCTCAAAACCCTGTCCCAGACCGAAAACATCCTCTTCATGGCCCACAAGGCGATGGAGACCCTGGACAAAACCTCCGGACGGCTGAACGGCCTGGCGAAAGAGATCAACACCCGTGGCCAGAGCCGGCTGGAGACCCTGGCCGAAGCGATCCAGGAACTGGCGCGACGGGTTCACGACGAGGGGCGGCAACGGGCCGAAACCTTGCTCAACGCCGCCGAGGCAATCCAGGTGATCAACAGCGATTTTACCGAACAGGTGGCGCCCAAGATCATGAACGCCGGAGTGATGCTGCGCCGCGTGCCCCTCACCATCCGGCGGCTGGAGATGAGCAACGCCGATCTGGCCACCATCTTCTCGGAATCGCTGGCCGAGACCCAGGCAACCTACAACCAGATCATGCTGTTGACCTCGGACATCACCTTTCACACCGAAATCCGCGCCTCAGCCTCGCGCATCATCGTGGAACTGCGCGAGATTCAACAGCGGGAGGCAGGAGCCTTCCTGCCCACGCTTGTGGACGACTGCGCGGCCATGGTGGAGGATTTTCAGGGGTTGTGGACGCTCTACACCATGGAGAGCGAACGGCGGGTGCATGCGGCCCTGCTGGGGCGGGGCGACGATGCGGCGGACGAGGAGGACGGCATCGAGCTGTTTTGAGTCCCAGGGCGTGTTGACAGAGTACGTCCGCGACCTTGATACGGCGTTGCGACGCCCCTTCGCGGCTCACATACGACCGTGTATGCGCGACTCACATACGACCGTGTATGCGGCGCGGGTCGTCGCCCCTTGTCTGAACGCGGCGCGCCTTCCGATGTCAACACGCCCTAACGCACCCCGCGCGACATGAAAAACTCCCGATACTTCATGTCCGTGCCCATGATGTGCTCCACCAGCCAGTTCTTGGCGAACACCAACAGATCCGTACCCACCGTGGAATTGCCCCCCTCGTACTCCTTGACCAGCTCCAGCACCTTGGCCACCAGCTTGTCATGGGCGCGCAAATGGGCCTCGGTCTCCGGATAGCCGTGCTGCTTGAACAGGGCCGCCTCGCGTCCGAAATGCTCGACCGTGTACTCAACCAGTCCCTTGAGGATGGAACTGCGCACCTCGGACTGCCCCTCGTCCTGGCTGCGCATCGCCCGCGCCAGATCGTTCACCATCCGCACCAGCTTCTTGTGGTCGTCGTCGAACTGCGCGACCCCCACGCACAGCGCGTCGTTCCACGGGAAGATATCCCGCTCCTCGTCCAGCTCCCCCTCCATGTACAGGGCATCCAGGTGCGCAAACAAAACCTTCAGCATCCGGTCGAACTCACCCAGTTCCTGATGCGCCAGATCACTCCGGCCTGCTTCGTGGTCCACCAGGATCTGTTTGCCCAGGGCGTGCAACGCCTGGTGAACCTTATCCATCTCCATGAATTCCGGACGATCGCCGTAACCCTGACGTCCCACTTCCTCGATCCACTGCCCCAATGCGCATGCCGTGGCGGATGTCACCTCGCTGCTCGGCAACGTGATGCGTCCCTCCACGGCGTTCAGCAACTGCATATGATACCCATAATGACCGTCCATCACCTTGCGCACATTGAACGGCGGCAACCCGGAATCCAACTCCAACTGCGCGGAATAAAGCATCTCTCCCCGCTTCTGCAACACCCTGCCCATGCGATCGAAATGACCCACCGCCGCCCGCAGGAACGCCACGGTCCGCATCGCCTCGCCCATCTTCTCGCGCACCGTGTGAAACACCTCACCGGTCACCCCGACCGCCTGACGCATCGCCTGGGCATCGACAAGGGCATCCTGGCTGCGCCGGGCGGCATCCTCGGCGCTACGCGCGCCATCCGAGGCGGCATGCGCCACGGATTGGGTTCCGGTGGCCGCCTCCATGGCCGCGCGCGCCACCTCCTCGGAGGCGATGTTCAACTCCATGGCCGAACGGGTCACCTCGTCGGCGGCGTGCGACACCTGACTCATGGAGTCGGCGATCCGGCGCGTGGCCAGGGTCTGCCCATCCACGGCCTGGGTGATCTCGGCGTTGGCCTGGTTGATGTTGGCGATGATCCCGGCGATCGAATCCATCGCCTCGTTGGCCTGCTTGGTGTGGGTCTGGATCTCCTCGATGAACTGATAGATCATCTCGGTGGCCGCCCCGGTCTGACGTGCCAACTCCTTCACCTCGTTGGCCACCACCGCGAATCCCTTGCCCGCATCCCCGGCCCCCGCCGCCTCGATGGCCGCGTTCAAGGCCAGCATGTTGGTCTGCTCGGCGATGCCGCGAATGATCTCCACCGCCTTGCCGATCTCCTGCGCCGAACCCGACAGCCGATCCATCACCGCATAATTGGATTGGGCCGCCTGTTCCGCCTGCTCCGACTCGCGACTGGCCGCCTGACAACGATCGTTGACCTGGGCCAGACTGCCATTCATATCCTGGATGGAGTGGGAGACCAGACTCACCGAATGGTTGACCTGTTCCAGGTTGCGGTTCACCTCGCGCAGATTGCTGGAGATCTCCTCGGCAGCCGAAGCCATGGTGGAGATGTTGTTGCTGGTCTGCTCCGCAGCACTGGCGATGGTGTTCATGTTCTGCGACAGTTGTATCGAACTCACGGAGATCGCCTGCACGTTGTCCACCGTGCGATCCACCCCCTGCTCCAACTCCACCAGTTCAGCCCCGAGCTTCTGGTTCTCGTCGGTCACCGCTTGCACCACCTGGTGCGAAGTCTCGGTATCCTGGCTCACCAGATCGCGAATGCGAATGATCTGCTGGGATGTGGCGATCATGTTCCCGGTCTGCAACACCATCTGACGGATGATCCATTGCAGATGCCTGCCCATCGCATTGATCCGCTCGCCGATCTGGCCCATCTCGTCGCCCGGGATGCGTCCGGTCAACCGCGCGGTGATCTGACCGTCGCTCATGCGCCCCACCACCTGGGTGACCCGTGCCATGGTGGAGACGATGCGGCGCGTCAGAAGAAACGCGAAAAGCGACCCCAACAGCAGCGCGATCACCGCCATCCCCATGGCCATGAGACTCCAGCCACGGGCCAATTCATTCAGCTTCTGGTTTGACGCCTCCAGAACCTCGTCCGCATGTTTGATATTGTCATCGATGAGCGGCTCGATGGCATGAACGACCTGGCGCATCTCCTCGGACTGCACGGCGATCTTTTCGTTATCCGCCACCAGTTGCATGAAGGAGACGCGATAGGTCTCCAAGAGCTTCAACACCCCCTCCTTGTCCGCCGGGGCCAATCCGCTGGCCTCGATCACGTTCCGAATGCCGGTCAGGCTCTCATGGGCCTTGCCCACATAGGCTTTGTCGAGCCGCAACAGATAATCCTTCTCATGGCGTCGCAGGGTCAGGATATCCCGCTCCAGATTCCCAAGCCCCTGCACCGACTGGGCGCGCGCCTTCTTGGCCTCGGTTTCCAGGGTATGCACCGCCTTGCGCAAGGTGCCCTGGGAACCGGATTCGTGGTTCAATCCGCGCTCCTTCCACGCCTCGACCACCCCCTGGAAGGCGCGCTGATAGGACTCCAGCAGCATGACGATCTTGTTGCCAGTCTCCGGACCGGCATCATCGACCTTGGCGAGCGCCCTGGCCTCACTCCTGGCCTTTTCGACCATCTCGCCGACGCGCTCGGCATATTTGGGTTCCAGGCGGAGCAGGAAATCCTTTTCCGAACGTCGCGCCTCGAGCATCCAGCGTCCGATGGCCGCGGAGTGACCACGCTCCCGATTCACCCGGTTGAGCAGATGGTCATAACCATCCAACACCCGTTGCAGCGTCGAACCGTATTGCCACACCGCCAGGGCGAGCAACAGCATCGGCAGGCCGACGACCAGCGCCAGCTTGTGTCCGAGTTTCATGTCATCGATCGTTTGCATCATCTCGGCATCTCATATTTTGTTACGCATTGCACGACTGACAAGAAAAATCATGGATCAAGTCCGATCACCAAAATCAGTGGTATTACGACAAAAGTGAAGATAAGATATTAACAAACATATGCTTATGACGCACCCGAAAGACAGGATGAGGAGCATG
Organism: Candidatus Magnetaquiglobus chichijimensis; assembly: GCF_045865675.1. Lineage (NCBI taxonomy): Bacteria > Pseudomonadati > Pseudomonadota > Magnetococcia > Magnetococcales > Candidatus Magnetaquicoccaceae > Candidatus Magnetaquiglobus > Candidatus Magnetaquiglobus chichijimensis. Next base: position 499,544 of record NZ_BAAFGK010000002.1, on the reverse strand, counting down.
ATGGTCTTGTATCAACCCGGACGCACCCCTGTCAAGAGCATTGCATGAGAATTTGGCAACACCCAACGCCCGACAGCCCGAAGTCGGGCTGCCGAGGATCCGTGCATGCGTGGAACAGCTTGAAAAAAAAGCACTCCGACAATGAATGCCGTCGTGAATCAGACAGGCGGATGGTGGGAATCCAAGGCCCAGGAGGAGACAAAATCGTGCGGTTGGGAGGTGATTCCGGCCAAGGTGGCGGCATCTGGCGACAGGCTCCCCGCTTGCGAAGCGTCGCCCAACACCATGTCGTGGTAATCGCTACTACGCCATGGCAGGGTATTGGCCGCGTCGGCGCTGGTGGTGGCCGTTGTGATCGGGATGACCGAATGGGGCGCGCCATCGTCCAAAAGCGTCTTCACCCCCTGCCGGGCAAGCTGCCAGGGATCGACGGATGAAACAGGCTGGACCCCATCGTTTGGAACGAACCGGAAACCAACCTCGGCCATGCTGCCAAGACTGCCGTCGTTCCATTCGAAGGTGGTGCGGGCGGTGAGGGTGTTGCCCTGTTGGGTTTCGATGCCAGCCGATCCGGTCGGGGTGAGATTCAGGGCCGCGATGCCGAGTTGCGCCAGACCGTGCAACTCGCCCGTGTCGGATACGCCGTCGTGGTTGAGATCCCGCCACACCTGCAAGCGGGAATAGGCGTCGTCATCGGCGTCCACGCGACCATCGTGGTTGAGATCGAAGCTGGCCAGGGCGTTCAGGCTCGACCCGCTGCCCGGCACCGCCTGATCCGACACCAGTTCGGCGATCCCCTGGATACGGCCATCGTGATCGGCATCCAGCACCAGCAGACCATCCCCACTCGAGATCCACCCCGTGGTCTCGGTGGCGCCATCCTGGTTCATGTCGAAGCGCACCCCGTCCCCGGCAGAGGTCAACCGCACCCCGTTCCCATCCAGATCGAGCACCAGGGGATCCCCGGAAATGCAGGTCGTCAGAAGATTGTAAGATCCGGTATTGGTTCCACCATACCCCCCAACCGCCAGATAATGAACACCTGTGTAAGTTGCGGTGTAGGAGAGTTGAGAGTTAAGAACGCCATTCGCATCATCGTTCTCCACCAATACCCCCCCGACGGAATTCAGCAACCACAAATACGGATCGGGCAGGCTGATACCGTTCGCGTTGAACTGATAGATGTTGCCCGCGGTCAGATGGACGATGAACCAGTCCTGATCGCCAGCCACTTCGAGGGTATCGCTCACCGATCCATTCAACGCCACCTGAAAGGAGGTGTTGACATTGGCCGGCACGTCCTGGGTGACCAGCGTGGTCATGGTATAGGTGGAGAGGCTTTCGGTGATGCCGTCACTGACCCGGAATGTAAACGTCTCGGAGCCGGCCACATTGGCATTGAAATGCAAATTGCCCAGATTGGCGCTGGAGATGACGAGGTTGTTTGGACTCTGAATCCAGAAACTACCATCGAAATAGCTGAGATGGCCGCTGCCACTCACGATCCGAATCGATGCCAGCGTGTTGTTGTCTACGTCCGAGAAACCAAAACTGTTCGCATTGAACGTGTAATCGGTGTTGATCGGCATGGATAGGGATTGATTGGCGGCGGTCGGGGCGTCGTTGACCCCGGTCACGCTCACCTGCGAGGTGACGACCGAGCTGGTCAGGATACCCCCGTTACCCACGGAGTTGGTATCCGTCACCTGCCAGGAGATGGTGCGCGAAGCGGAAAGGGCGGTCGGATTCTCACTGGTCGAAGAGAAGGTGACGCTGTTCAAGGCCCCCATGTAATCGGCGATCGAGGCTGCTCCCGAAAAGGTCAACACGCCGGTGGAAGGATTGTAGGCTCCGGCGATGCCGATCGGAGCGGAAAAGTTCAAGCTATCGCCACCAGTGAAGCCGGAGCTGATCCAAACCGACGCGCCGGTCAGATTGACATCATCGACATCGGAGATGGACAGGGTGCCGTGCAAGGTGACGGGCGCGCCGTTCTCGGTGTAGTTCGGCGTGGATTGGCCCCAATAGGAAAGACCGAGATTGTCCACCGCGATGATGCGGTAACCGTCGTTGGAGATGAAAGGATAGAGCGTGGTGGCGGTGGCGACCGCACTGTTGGTCACGGCAACGCCCGCACGCAGGGGGTCGGAAATCACATCGGTCATGGAGTGCTGGGTGACAAGGGATCCGATGTTCCCATTCGCATCGGCGTTGTACACCTCGAATTTCATGTAAAAATGGTTGCTGCCCAGATCGGTGACCGTGAGAATGACGTTGTACCAGGCATTGGAAGGGGAGATCCCCCCATTGTTCCAGGTGATGATCTGACTGTTGCTCGTGGCGTTGCCATTGGCATCCACCGCGCCATTACTCAAGAAGCCACCGCCGCCGCCATGGAACAGAACCCCCACATGCGACCCGGCAGGGGCGCCGTAGTTGCCCGCGCTCGACGAGGGTGACGCAGTGGTGAAACCCAACGCGCCGTAGCCCGAGTTGCCGCCACTCTCCACGAAGGCCGTCAGGACATACGTATTGCCCACCCCAACCGGGATCCCGGAGTTCAAGGTCCAGACCTGATCGGTGTTCGCGGCGATCGCCACGCCACCACCACCGCTCAGACCCGCGGTGTTCGACCAGGTGACCGAACCCGTGGCCGACGTCCCCTGGGTGAAATAGCCGGTCAAGGCCGTGCTGACATCAAACGTATTGGTCGGCAAGTTGATCTGCGAGGGTGGCAGGGTGATGACCGGCGCGATGTTGACCGCGTTCACGGTGATCGAGATCGTGCCCACGACCGGGGAGTTCAACGCCCCGTCGCTGGTCGTGAAGGTAAAGGAGTCCGAGCCGGTGTAACCGCTGTTTGGTGTATAGGTGTATGCCCCCGTGGCGGGATTGAAGGCCGTCAAGGTGCCATGGTCGGGTGTATCGACGATCGTGAAGGTAAGGGCGCTCCCTTCCGTATCGGTGCCGGAAAGCGTATCGGACACCCCGGTGTTTATCACGGTTGTCAAGGTGTCGTCATTGGCGCCCGGCGCGTCGTTCACCGGCGCGATCCCGACCGTGACCGTGGCAAAGACGGTGGAAAGGCCATCGCCGACCGAATAGGTGAACGAATCCGAGCCGTTCTGATTCGGATAGGGAGAGTAGATATAGGCTCCGGTGGCGGCATTGGTGATGGTCACATGCCCTCGGCTCCCGTCCGTGACGAGGGCAAAGGTCAACGCATCCCCATCGATATCGCTCCCATTCAGGGTACCGTTCACGGACACGTCTTCGTTCAGGTTGAGGGTTGCGTCGATGGCAACCGGATCGTCGTTGACCGGATGGATGGTGATGCCCATCGTTTCGACGTCGCTCAGAACCCCGCCGCCGGTATGGCCGAGATCGCTGGTGGTGATGGTCAGGGTGTCGGAACCGTGGTAATCCGCCGTCGGGGTGTAGCTCAGGGAGCTCAAGGCGGTGCTGATCTGAACCGCAGTGCCGGTCAGGGTGAAACTCGACAGATTGACCGTCGATATCGACGCCCCGCCCGTGGCGGCGAAAGCGAGGGTGCCATGCGCGACCGACACCACGGTGGAGAGCGCATCCGTGGCGCCGGCCTGGCTGGTATCCACGGCATCGGTAACGGTGATGGCCGGAACGGACACGGTGCCATCCTCGTTCACCACCACGCTGGAGGCGGTCGGAGTGATGACCGGCGCGTCGTTCACCGGATTCACGGTGATGGCGATCGCGTCGCTTGCCATGAGCGTGCCGCCGATGCCGTTGTATCCCTCATCGTGGGTCACGATCACCAGCGTGTCCGCACCGTTGTAATCCGCCGTCGGCGCGTAGACCATCCCCTCCAGGGCGGCGTTCACCCCGGCGGCACTGCCGCTGATCGTCACGCTCCCCGAACCGTTGGCCGTCACCGTCGCCCCACCCCCGGTGGTCACGCTCAACGTGCCGTGGGAGACGCTCACCACGGTCAGCAGATGATCCACCGAACCGGCCTGGCCGGTGTCCGTCGCATCCCCCACGACCATTCCATTGCCGTTGCCCGCCGCGAAAACCAGGCTGTTGTCCTCGTCCACCGCGACGCTCGCAACAGACAGCGCCACCGTCGGCGCGTCGTTCACCGGATTGATGGTGATGCCAATCGTTTCGACGTCGCTCAGAACCCCGCCGCCGGTATGGCCGAGATCGCTGGTGGTGATGGTCAGGGTGTCGGAACCGTGGTAATCCGCCGTCGGGGTGTAGCTCAGGGAGCTCAAGGCGGTGCTGATCTGGACCGCGGTGCCGGTCAGGGTAAAACTCGACAGATTGACCGTCGATATCGACGCCCCGCCCGTGGCGGCGAAAGCGAGGGTGCCATGCGCGACCGACACCACGGTGGAGAGCGCATCCGTGGCGCCGGCCTGGCTGGTATCCACGGCATCGGTAACGGTGATGGCCGGAACGGACACGGTGCCATCCTCGTTCACCACCACGCTGGAGGCGGTCGGAGTGATGACCGGCGCGTCGTTCACCGGATTCACGGTGATGGCGATCGCGTCGCTTGCCATGAGCGTGCCGCCGATGCCGTTGTATCCCTCATCGTGGGTCACGATCACCAGCGTGTCCGCACCGTTGTAATCCGCCGTCGGCGCGTAGATCATCCCCTCCAGGGCGGCGTTCACCCCGGCGGCGCTGCCGCTGATCGTCACGCTCCCCGAACCGTTGGCCGTCACCGTCGCCCCACCCCCGGTGATCACGTTCAACGTGCCGTGGGAGACGCTCACCACGGTCAGCAGATGATCCACCGAACCGGCTTCATGGGTGTCGAGGAGATCGCCGACGTCGATCCCGTTGCCGTTGCCCGCCGCGAAAACTAGGCTGTCGTCCTCGTCCACCGCGACGCTCGCAACAGCCAGCGCCACCGTCGGCGCGTCGTTCACCGGATTCACGGTGATGGCGATCGCGTCGCTTGCCATGAGCGTGCCGCCGATGCCGTTGTACCCCTCATCGTGGGTCACGATCACCAGCGTGTCCGCACCGTTGTAATCCGCCGTCGGCGCGTAGACCATCCCCTCCAGGGCGGCGTTCACCCCGGCGGCGCTGCCGCTGATCGTCACGCTCCCCGAACCGTTGGCCGTCACCGTCGCTCCACCCCCGGTGGTCACGCTCAACGTGCCGTGGGAGACGCTCACCACGGTCAGCAGATGATCCACCGAACCGGCTTCATGGGTGTCGAGGAGATCGCCGACGTCGATCCCGTTGCCGTTGCCCGCCGCAAAAACCAGGCTGTCGTCCTCGTCCACCGCGACGCTCGCAACAGCCAGCGCCACCGTCGGCGCGTCGTTGACCGGATTCACGGTGATGGCGATCGCGTCGCTTGCCATGAGCGTGCCGCCGATACCGTTGTACCCCTCATCGTGGGTCACGATCACCAGCGTGTCCGCACCGTTGTAATCCGCCGTCGGCGCGTAGACCATCCCCTCCAGGGCGGCGTTCACCCCGGCGGCGCTGCCGCTGATCGTCACGCTCCCCGAACCGTTGGCCGTCACCGTCGCTCCACCCCCGGTGGTCACGCTCAACGTGCCGTGGGAGACGCTCACCACGGTCAGCAGATGATCCACCGAACCGGCTTCATGGGTGTCGAGGAGATCGCCGACGTCGATCCCGTTGCCGTTGCCCGCCGCAAAAACCAGGCTGTCGTCCTCGTCCACCGCGACGCTCGCAACAGCCGTCGCCACCGTCGGCGCGTCGTTGACCGGATTCACGGTGACGGCGATCGCGTCGCTTGCCATGAGCGTGCCGCCGATGCCGTTGTACCCCTCATCGTGGGTCACGATCACCAGCGTGTCCGCACCGTTGTAATCCGCCGTCGGCGCGTAGACCATCCCCTCCAGGGCGGCGTTCACCCCGGCGGCGCTGCCACTGATCGTCACGCTCCCCGAACCGTTGGCCGTCACCGTCGCTCCACCCCCGGTGGTCACGCTCAACGTGCCGTGGGAGACGCTCACCACGGTCAGCAGATGATCCACCGAACCGGCTTCATGGGTGTCGAGGAGATCGCCGACCTCAATCCCGTTGCCGTTGCCCGCCGCAAAAACCAGGCTGTCATCCTCGTCCACCGCGACGCTCGCAACAGCCAGCGCCACCGTCGGCGCGTCGTTCACCGGGTTTACGGTGATGGCGATCGCGTCGCTTGCCATGAGCGTGCCGCCGATGCCGTTGTACCCCTCATCGTGGGTCACGATCACCAGCGTGTCCGCACCGTTGTAATCCGCCGTCGGCGCGTAGATCATCCCCTCCAGGGCGGCGTTCACCCCGGCGGCGCTGCCGCTGATCGTCACGCTCCCCGAACCGTTGGCCGTCACCGTCGCCCCACCCCCGGTGGTCACGCTCAACGTGCCGTGGGAGACGCTCACCACGGTCAGCAGATGATCCACCGAACCGGCTTCATGGGTGTCGAGGAGATCGCCGACGTCGATCCCGTTGCCGTTGCCCGCCGCAAAAACCAGGCTGTCATCCTCGTCCACCGCGACGCTCGCAACAGCCGTCGCCACCGTCGGCGCATCGTTCACCGGGTTCACGGTGATGACCATCGCGTCGTTCGCCATGAGCGTGCCGCCGATGCCGTTGTACCCCTCGTCGCGGGTCACGATCACCAGCGTGTCGGCACCGTTGTAATCCGCCGTCGGCGCGTAGACCATCCCCTCCAGGGCGGCGTTCACCCCGGCGGCGCTCCCACTGATCGTCACGCTCCCCGAACCGTTGGCCGTCACCGTCGCCCCACCCCCGGTGGTCACGCTCAACGTGCCGTGGGAGACGCTCACCACGGTCAGCAGATAATCCACCGAACCGGCCTGGCCGGTGTCCGTCGCATCCCCCACGACCATTCCGTTGCCGTTGCCCGCCGCAAAAACCAGGCTGGCATCCTCGTCCACCGCGATGCTCGAAACAGCCAGCAGCGCCACCGTCGGCCCGTCGTTCACCGGGTTTACGGTGATGGCGATCGCGTCGCTTGCCATGAGCGTGCCGCCGATGCCGTTGTATCCCTCATCGTGGGTCACGATCACCAGCGTGTCCGCACCGTTGTAATCCGCCGTCGGCGCGTAGACCATTCCCTCCAGGGCGGCGTTCACCCCGGCGGCGCTGCCGCTGATCGTCACGCTTCCCGAACCATTGGCCGTCACCGTCGCCCCACCCCCGGTGGTCACGCTCAACGTGCCGTGGGAGACGCTCACCACGGTCAGCAGATGATCCACCGAACCGGCCTGGCCGGTGTCCGTCGCATCCCCCACGACCATTCCGTTGCCGTTGCCCGCCGCGAAAACCAGGCTGGCATCCTCGTCCACCGCGACGTTCGAAACAGCCGTCGCCACCGTCGGCCCGTCGTTCACCGGATTTACGGTGATGGCGATCGCGTCGCTCGTCGTGAGCGTGCCGCCGATGCCGTTGTATCCCTCATCGTGGGTCACGATCACCAGCGTGTCCGCACCGTTGTAATCCGCCGTCGGCGCGTAGACCATCCCCTCCAGGGCGGCGTTCACCCCGGCGGCGCTGCCGCTGATCGTCACGCTCCCCGAACCGTTGGCCGTCACCGTCGCTCCACCCCCGGTGGTCACGCTCAACGTGCCGTGGGAGACGCTCACCACGGTCAGCAGATGATCCACCGAACCACCCTGGCCGGTATCATGGAGATCGTCAACTTCGATCCCGTTGCCGTTGCCCGCCGCGAAGACCAGGCTGTCATCCTCGTCCACCGCGACGCTCGCAACAGCCAGCGACACCGTCGGCGCGTCGTTCACCGCGTTCACGACGATCTCCAGCGAATTGAAGGCGCTCATCACGCCACCAATGCCATACTCCCCGCCATCGTCCGTGCTGATCTCCAGGGTATCGTAGCCGTTGTAGTCGCTCTCCCCCTGATAGCCCACACCATTCAACGCGGCGTCGATCAAAGAGATCGCACCCTTGAAACTCACATAAGCATCACCAACCCCATCCCCCGTGATAAAAAAGAGCCCTTCGGTTTGCGCCAGGGTCAGCGTGCCGTGTCCCACCCGCACGCTGACGGTCAAAGAGTCGGCCTCGGCATCGTCGAGAACGATCCCAACGATGTTGAGCACACGATCTTCGTCCGCAGTCTGGGAGTCCGGCAGAATGATAAAGGGAGCGGTATTGACCGGTTGAGGTGGCTCTGATTGGCTCTCGACCGTCTTCTCGACCGGCGTCTCCGGGACTGCGGGGGGCAATGCGATCACCACCTGAGGGAGCGATGGTTCCGGTGCCGGTTGATACGCCACGGGAGATGCCAACGAGGCTACCGTTTGCGCCGCCGGAGGTTTGTCCGCGGCTGGGGCGGAGGCGGCTGGGGCGGAGGCGGCTGGGGCGGGAGCGTTGGCGACGACGGGCGGACTCTCCGCGCCAACGGGCGCCTGGGCAACCTCTCCAGGAGCCGCGACGGCTGCCACGGTCTTCGCCGCCACCGGCTCGCCCCCTCCTCCGAGGGCGGCATTCACAATCGCTCCAAGAGCCTGATCGCCCCCGGCGGACACCTGCGCCTTGAACGACTCGGAAGTCGCCTGGCTCGGATCGGCCATGGCCATGATCAACTGCTGCTCGGCGCTCACCGGAACGGTGCTGGCAGCGGCCAGCGTGGTTGCCGCCGCCTGGGCCGCCTGGGCCGCCTGGACCGCCGAGGCCGCATCCCCGCCACCCTGGCTCAGGGCCTGGTTCAGCGCATGGGCGAACGCCTCCGCGCCCCCACCGCCGCTGGCCTGGGCGATGGCTGTGGTGGCGCTGGATCCCCCGGCGGCCAGAGCCGCCATCAGTTGATCCGCCGCACTGACCGGCACGCTGGCGCTTTGTGCCAGGGCGGTGGAGGCGTTGCCGGCGCTCTGGGCGTTCTGCATGGCGGCGGTCACCGGCGCTCCCTGGGAAAGCGCCTGGGTAAGCGCGAAGAGAAACGCCTGGTTCCCCTGCCCGCCGGAAGGATTGAGCGCATTGAGGGTATTCTGCGCCTCGGCGCCATTGGCCAGGGCCATGGCCAGACGATCCGCCGCCGAAATCGGCACGCTCTGTTGGCTCTCCAGGTGGGCAAACGCGCTCTGAACCTGCTGAAGCACGAACGCGGCCTGAAGCGGATCCGCGCCCGACACCAAAGCCTTGGTGAACCCATCCGCCGTGGCCGATTGCCCTTCTCCCTGGGAAACCCCAGCCTCGCGCAGCACCTTCTGGGTATCCTGGCCGCTCGCCAGGGCCTGGGCCAACCGCATGGCCGGCGGCACCTCGACATGGGATTCGGCCTGGATGCGCGCGTGTTGCTCGGCGACCTGACCCGCCTGGGTCAAGGCGGCGCGCGGGTCGAGTCCGTGTGCCATGGCGTCCTGATAGGCCTTCAAGAAGAGCGCCGCCTGCTCCTCGCTCATGCCGGCCAGCATGGTCTCCAGCAACCGACTGTCCGAAACCGGCTCCCTGGACTCCTGCTCGCGCGACTCGGCCTCCTGGGCGAGCGCCGCCTTCTGCAACGCTTTGGCCTGCTTGAGCGCCACGCTCAGCGGTTGCCCGTTCTGCAACGCCTGGATCAGGGCGCTCTGGAAAGCCTCGGTCTGCCCGCCCTTCTCCGCCGCCGCGTTCAACTGTCCAACATCCTGACCGCTCGCCAGGGCGCTCTCCAGGGATTGGGCCGCGTAGGCATCCGCCTGTTGCACCGTTTGCACCAGATTCCGGGCGCCGGACGCCACCTCCTGGGCCGCCTGCTCCGGAGAGTCCCCACGTTCCAAGCCGGCCAGGAGATTCCCCATCAGGGTCTCGCCAACCGCCTTGACCTGTTCGGGGGAGAGTCCCTGCTGGCCCAGGATGTCGTTCAGGGAGTTCCGGGCCGCGCCGAGCGCCTCCCCATCCCCGGTCGCCATGAGCACCGCCAACGCCGAGAGTTGCTTTGCCAACGTCGCCGAAAGGGTCGTATCCGCCATGCCGCTTCTCCGATCAAGCCTGAAGCAGAAAAATCACCCCAACGCCCCTCACTGCCCGAGCAGCGGCACCAGCGTGGATGATGCGAACATCAGGCCGAGGCTTGTTTCTTTTCGATCAAAGCCACGATGGCGTTGATGGTTCGAAAATTATCGAAATCCAGATCACGATTGTCCACCTTCACCCCAAACTCCTTTTCCAAAAAAAGCACCAGGTGCATGGCGAACAGCGAGGTGACCAGTCCCGTGGCGAAGAGATCCTCGTCGTCGGCCACATCCGCATCGCGAATGAATTTTTCCAGAAATTCCCGAATTTTGGCAATCGTATCCATGTTTCACCACGCATCTTTCAGACAAGAATTGCAATCAAGGGAGATCCCGGCTCACAACACCGGGTAGTTGTAGAAGCCACGTCCGTTCTTGCGGCCATGCAGTCCGGCATCGACCATCTTTTTCAACAGCGGACAGGGCCGGAACTTGGAGTCGTTGAAGCTCTCGTAAAGCACGTCCAACGAATAGAGAATCGTATCCAGGCCAATCAGATCCGCGGTCTCCAGAGGCCCCATCTTGTGGCCGAAGCAGCTCTTGAAGATCCGGTCCACCTCCTCAGCCTTGGCCACCCCCTCCTGGACCAGGAACACCGCCTCGTTGACGGTAAGCATCAACACCCGGTTGGAGACGAAACCTGGCGAGTCGTTGACCACCACGCAGCTCTTGCCCATTTTCTTCAAGAAGAACTTCGAGAACTCGATGGTCTCCTCCGAGGTGTGAAAGCCACGAATCACCTCGACCAGGGGTTTCATCGGCACCGGATTCATGAAGTGCATGCCGATCACCCGGTCCGGACGTCGGGTCACCGAGGCGATGCGGGTGATGGAGATGGCCGAGGTGTTGGCCGCGAAGACGCACGAAGGTTTGCAAATGGCGTCGATGCGGCGGTAGACCTCCTCCTTGACCGGCCATTTCTCCACCACGTTCTCGACCAGGTAGTCCACGTCGGCCAGTTTTTCCGGCTCGATGGTGAAGGTGATCCGACCCAGCACCTCCTCGGGTGTCGGACCGTTCTTCTCCTTGGCGAAGAACCCCTGAAAGCGCACGTTGTTGCCGATCTCGATACGGGCGCGCTCCAGGACCGCCTCCGCGATATCGACCAGCACCACATCCATGCCACACTGGGCCAGGTTCTGGGCCACGCCCACGCCCATCACCCCCGCGCCCACCACGCCTGCCGTTTGAATGTCCATCGTCATCTTCGATCCGCGTTCATGAAGATTGATTGTTCCGTCACGCCGCCCGGACCCCCGTTACGCCCAGGATTCCGCGCCACGCCCTCTATGCCATCCCGGTCAGCCGCATCCGCACATACTCCGGAAACGGCGGAATCCGGGTCAAATCGTTCTCCAACAGGGTCACCCCGCGTGCATCCTCGCCGATCTCCCTGAAACCCGCGAATTTGTAGGTGATGTACATCATGCGGTTGCGATCCGTGGGCACGAACTCGGCCAACAGACGCACCCCGTGTTTGCTGGCCTGCTGACGGATCAGAGAGATCAGAATCGACCCCACGCCACGCGCCATCACCCGGCAGGACATCAACAACAGCTTGATCACCCAGGTGTCGGCGCTGGTCTCCATGAGCACCAGCCCGATCTTGCCGTAGGTGCCGTATTTGTCATCCAACCCGGCGATCCACAGGCGATGGTCCGGCGATTGGCTGAAGGCGCGCAACTCCTCGTAACCGTAGGTATAGCCGGTGGCGTTGAGCTGATTGGTGCGTACCGTCAACTCCTCGGCGCGCTTGAGATCCTCCTCCACCGCCGGCGCGATGGTCACCACCATCTCGAGGGTGGCCAGGAACGACTCCTTGGGACCGCTGAACTCCGCCTCCCGTTCGTTGCGCAACTGGTCACTGCGATACATCGCCCTGCGCTTGCGCGAATCGTCGGTGATGAACCGGGGCATCATGGCCGGCAGATCCGGGATCCCGTCCACGTCCGCAGCATCGATGCACAACACCTCCGGATGGGCGAAACGCACCTCGTCGCGCTCGAAGGGTTGATCGTCCACGAAGGCGAAGGTGTTGATACCGATGTTCAGGGTCTTGGCGATCCGTTCGATCGAGTCGGCCTTGGAGTCCCAATGGATCTGCGGATAGAGAAAAAATTCTTCCAGTCCGAACGTTTCAAGCCTCGCCAGGGCGGCATCCGCGTCGTTGCGGCTGGCGATGGATTGCAGGATGCCGCGCTCGTCCAGGATCCGGATCACCCGCACCACATTCTCGCGCAGCACCAGTTGGTCGTTCTCGGACAGAATCCCCTCCCAGAGCGTGTTGTCCAGATCCCAAACCACGCACTTGATCTTGTGTTCCTTGGCCATGGTTCAACTCCGCGCGCCCTTGCGCGACCGGACGCGCTGATCCCGGACGTGATCCAGATGGCCGAACTTGGCGATGATGGTCTGTTGGATCTGATTGCTCCCCTCGATGATCTCCATGATCTTGGCATCACGGAAATGACGTTGCACCGGATACTCCGGACCACAGCCGTTGGCGCCGTGGATCTGCACCGCGTCCGAGGAGATGCGGGCGGCCATGGTCGAGGCGAAATACTTGGCGGTGGAGGTGGCCATGATCGAGCGGGGATCGCGGGCATCCTTCATGCTCCCGGCCTCGACGCAAAGCAGACGGGCCGCCTCGATGTGGGTGATCATGTCGGTGAGCATGCGTTGGATGAGCGGGTGTTCGCGCAGATGAACGCCGAACTGCTTGCGCTCGCTGGTGTAATCCAGACAGGCCTCCAGACACCCCCGCGCCAATCCCACGCAGCCACACCCCACGCAGAACCGCCCGTGATCGAGGGCCGCGCCCGCCACATGGGTGAAGCCGAAACCCGGACGACCCACCATGTTCCCTTCCGGCACCACGCAGCCATCCAGGGTCAATTCGGCCAGCATCGCAGCGCGAAAACCCAACAGTCCCGAAAGCGGCGCACGCGAGAAACCCGGTCGGTCCTTCTCCACCAGAAAGGCCACCGGCTTGTTGTCCAGCTGTCCGAACACCAGGAACAGATCCGCGATCTGACCGCAGGAGATCCACTTCTTGCGACCATCCAACCGATAGGTGCCGTCCTCCAGACGGGTCACCACGGTTTCGACGTTCTTGGCGTCACTGCCGATGTTGGGTTCGGTCAGGGCAAAGGCGCCCAAAGTCGCGCCCGTGGCCAGACGCGGGAGCCATTTTTGTTGTTGCTCGTCGCTCCCCCAGATCGTCAAGGCCTGACACACCATGCCATGCACGGTCAACAGGCTCAACAACGACGCGCTGCCGCGTCCGATCTCTTCACAAAACAGGCCGAAGGTGGCGCTGTCGTAACCGCCCCCCCCCAGTCTGGTCGGAATGGTCGCGCCCAGATACCCCCGTTCCGCCAGGGCGCGCACGATCCCCTCGGGAAGACGCTCGTCGCGATCCCACAGATCCGCGAAAGGGACGATCGCCTCGTCCACGAAGTTCCTGAAACCCTCTTGGGCGTTCAACTGCTCCGGAGTCCACGTCATGGTCGCACCTTAGTTTGTCATGATCCGTCATCGCCATCCGAGCCACATCCCGTGGGCCCCGCCTTCAGTTGGCGGCGTCCGACGACTCCCTGCACCCCAGACAGGAAATCCCCACATGGAAGATGCATTCGTCATCCTTGCGATAGGTATCGAAATAGTAGACCTGCTTGCCGTTCTTGCCCTCGCGGTGACGGACGATCTGCATGAAATAATCCTGGCTGATGATCTCGCCGTTCTGGTAGTGATGGCGGGCATTTTTCTTCTTGTCCATGGCCAGCGCCCCGCCGTATCGCAAATAGGAGACCATGCTGTCCGGATCCGTGGACTTGGCATAACGCATCGCCTCCACGAGCAGCATCACCGAGTCATACGCCTGGGCCGCGGTGGTGTAGGAGGCGAGTTTCTTTTGGAATTTCTGCCTGTATTCCTTGATGAACAGCTTGTTGTCCGGCTCATTCTCGTCGAAAATCCCCACCACCACCGAGCCGTAGACCGGAGAAAAACCATTGACATCCACTTCCAGAAACTTCGGATCGTTCTGCGAAACCCCCAGCACCACCGGCATGTCGAGCTTGAAGTCTCGCAACATCTTGATGAACGGGATCGCCTCGCGGGTGGAGCCGGAAAAAAAGATCGCATCGAGTCGCTTGGCCTGATGTTTGGTCAAAAGACGGGTCACGATGGGAAAATAGTCTTTCTGTTCCGGATAGATGGACTGATAGAAAGCCACCACCGCGTCATCCAGGTGGTTGATGTGCTTGTTGAGGAGCGCGGCCAACTCTTCGCCGGTGGAGCTGCGCACGTAGACGATGCCGACATTCTTGCACCCCGTATCCTCGCACACCTTGGCCATCACCTGAGCCTGGACGTTGTTGTTGGCGATGTTGCGGAAGGTGTATTTGAAATTGTGCTGCGTGAGCTTGGTGGTGGTGGTGGTGGGCCAGAGATTGATGATGCGATACTTCTCGAACACCGCCGACGCGATGATGGCGTTCTCGCCGCCACCGCCCGCGGCCAGGATCGTGGCCACGAAGTTCTGGTCGGCGATATCCTTGGCATAGTCCCACATGTCGTTCGGATTGGAGGTGGTGGGCAGATCCACCTCGACCGCCTCGATCTTGCGCCCTTTGAACACCCCCTTGGGATGGGCGTTGATTTGATCGACCGCCATGAGAATGCCGTTGGTGAAGGCCTCGCGCTTGTTGGCGGTGTAGTAGCCATAACCGATGCGGATCGGCCCCATATCCTCGTCGGTGGGTTTGGATTTGGCCGAAGTCGTCCCGCCCTTGACCTTTTCGACCAGCGGACGCAACACCTCCAGGGTCTTGTCCGGGGCGAGGAAATAGAGTTGCGCCGCTCCGAACAGCAGCACCAGACCGATCAGGATGAACAGATGCGAACGTTTCATGGCTTTAAGGATTCACACCCGTGTCAATTGCCGCCCAGGATCAACGGCAGACCATCCTTGCCGGCACCCACGACCACCACCTTGGCGTTGTTGGACTCAGCCAACTTCTCGGTGGCCTGGATTCCCAACCACTTGAGAATCTCGGGATCCTTGAGGGATTCCCCCACCTTTTTCTGATACTCGTAGATACCCTGAGCCTCGTGACGTTTGCGTTCCACCTCCTTCAACTCCTTGTCGAGGCGGTAGACATAGGCCTGCATCTGCTGCTCGTGGACCAGCTTCTCCTCGATGGCGCGCTGGATCGGATCCGGCAGCGTGACCGAACGGATGATCACGTCGTCGATGATCACGAACTTCTGACTGGCCGGCTCCAGGGCCTCGCCGATGATCTCCTGCAACATCCCCTTGCGGGTGGTGTAGATCGCCTCCGGAGAGTACCCACCGATGGCGCGCCGCAAGGCGGCCTCCACCTCCGGGATCACCACCGAATCGATGTAGCCCGGTCCCACCCGCTGATGCAGGTAGCCGAGCATGCTCTGTTCCGGCTTGAAACGGATCGACATTTTCAAGGTGACCGGCAATCCCACCGCGGTGAGCACCGTGAAATCGCGCACCAGGGCCTGCAACCGCAGGTCATAGGGGGTGAGTTTGTCCCACGGCCAGATCACGTACAATCCTTCGGTGAAAACGTTGTCCACCACGGTTCCGCCAAAGAACCGCTTGTACATCACCCCGCCCTCGCCCGCCTGGATGGTGATCACCATGCGTGGCCACAAGAAAATCAAGATGATAATGAATATTAAAGAATAAACTGCCAGCGTCATGCCAGCATTGCGCACCCCATCGCGGACACTGCCCCAATAGGCGGACAATTTGGTCATCATCCGAGTCGTCTCACATGAAAAGACCTCTTGCCCCGCCAAAACAGGGCGGAACAAGAGGTCGGTCAAGTCAACAAAGGCGCCGCTTCGCGGAAGGTCTAAAGGCTTGCCATAAAACGAGAAATCAGCAAAAATCCGCATCAGTCAACGAACGTTTGATCATTCCCAGGGCCGTACCAACCCACCAGAAGCGCCTCCAGAATCAGGCCGCGCTCTGCTCGGAGCGCATCTCTTCGGCCACCTTCTTGCCGGCCTCGAACTCCTCGCGGAAATAAGCACGGGTTTTGGCCGGATCAAAATTAAAGAAGTTTCCACCCGATTCGAAGTGTTGGATAAACACCCGACCGACGGCATAGGTGGAGGCAGCGCCGAAGATGGCCATGCTGGTCATGCCGAGCCAACTGCCGACACCGGGGAAAGCCTTGAGCATGGTGGCCACGCCCATGCCACCGGCCACCGGCAGAGTGCCGCCCAGAAGCGACATGAGCAGTTTCTTGCCGATATCCTCGGTGAACTTGAGATCGTAGAGTTTGGCCAGTTTGTAGAGCAGGCGCGTCTGGATGCCGATCAGGATGCCGACATCAACGGTCGGAACCGGGACGAGTCCGGTGCCCAGCGAAGCGAACATGTAATTTTTGGTCATGTTCTGGGCCTCTTTCAGGCGGGCTTCGATCTCCGCGTCGGTTTTGGCGACCGGTTCGGGGACAGCTTCGGTCTCGACAACGGTTTCGGTTTCGGTGACGGTTTCGGTTTCGCTCATTTGAATAGACTCCTTTGAGTGGCTGGACGGGGCTACATCCGGTCGTTCCGGATCCTGGCCGGCTTCTGGATTGTTGGGACTGGATGGAATGGGACCGGCATGCCCATCGGCAACCGGAACAGGCATGACAGGACTCGACGCCACCGGCTGCGCCTCGGATTCATGCCCCCGCTCCCCAGGCAAAGATGGGGGCGCCGAGGCGGTTGAATCGGAATGTTGCGTGTCGGGGTGATGATCTGAATCAGGGGCGATCTCCTCCGAGGTGGAGACTTCCGCCTGGGCCGCCAGAAAATTGGCATACCTGCGACCTCTTTTTAACACCATTATATTTAACCTCAACAAAATATAAAGATTAAAATAACAAACCGCTTTTTAATCATAGCTTAGTATCAGCCGATCGAAC
Organism: Candidatus Magnetaquiglobus chichijimensis; assembly: GCF_045865675.1. Lineage (NCBI taxonomy): Bacteria > Pseudomonadati > Pseudomonadota > Magnetococcia > Magnetococcales > Candidatus Magnetaquicoccaceae > Candidatus Magnetaquiglobus > Candidatus Magnetaquiglobus chichijimensis. Next base: position 482,599 of record NZ_BAAFGK010000002.1, on the reverse strand, counting down.
GAAAATGTCAAAGAAAAACTCAAAATCGTCAAAAAAATTTGCCTCTCTCCACATGTTGGCTATACTCGTGCGGAATAGGTTTTCCACCAACCGGCACGATGGGGAGAGATCCCCCTGACCCCCCGACCGCGGACTTCCCTGAAGGAAGTTCCACGGGAACCAGAAATCAGACGCAAGACGGTTCTTTCCCATCATGAAAAAAGAAGAGATCCTCAAGATCCTTGCCCTCACCCCCATGCAGGAAGGGATGCTTTTCCACGCCCTGCACGACCAGGACTCCAACCCCTATTTCGAGCAGTGTCGCTTCCGGTTGCGAGGCGATCTCGATCCAGCCCGGTTCGAGGCCGCCTGGAACCAAGTTCTGGCCCGCCACGACATCCTGCGCGCCCGCTTCGTCCACAAAAGCGTCGCCCAACCGCGTCAGGTGATTCTCAAGACGCAAAAACTGGAGTTTCTGCTCGAGGATCTGACCTCGTTCTCCCCCGAAGCGCGGGAAAAAACCATTCGCGACCACATGGAAGCCGACTGGCGACGCGGCTTCGATCTCACCCGTGACGGTCTGATGCGCATGGCCCTCTTCCGTCTGGACGCGGACGGCTTCGAGGTGCTGCACAGCTTTCATCACATCATCCTCGACGGCTGGAGCGTCGGCATCCTCCACGAGGAGGCCCTGGCCCTCTATGCCGGACTGCTCACCGGCCAACCGCCACGCCTGCCGGCGCCGGTCTCCTTCGCCCGCTATCTCGAATGGCTGGAACGGGTCGATCAGGCCGCCTCGGCCCGGTTCTGGAAGATGCGGCTCACCGGCTACACGGGTCGCGTCGCCCTGCCCGACTGTCACCCCGCGCCCGAGGCCCCCTTCGATCCCGAGGAGCGCCACTACGCCCTGCCCGCCGAACGGTTCACACGCCTCAAACAGTTGGCCGCCCGCTGTCGGGTGACCCTGAACACCGTGATCCAGACCGCCTGGGGGACGCTGCTGGCCCTGCATAACCATACCAGAGACGTGGTTTTCATCGCAACGGTTTCGGGACGTCCGCCGGAGATCCCCAACGTGGAGCGGATGGTGGGGCTGTTCATCAACGCCGTGCCGGTCCGGGTACGCGGAGCCGCCACCCTGCCTTTCAAGAATCTGCTGCGGCAGGTGGGCGACGATGGGCTGGCCAGCCAGGAGCACCACCACCACTCCCTGGCCGAGATTCAGGCCGCCACCCCCCTGCGCGACGCCCCCCTCGACCACATCCTGGTCTTCGAGAACTACGCCGCCGCCGAACTGTCCCACTTCGCCCTCGACGATGGCCGGGGTGGACAACTCGTGGTGGAGGGGTACAAGCAGAGCGACCACTCCAACTATCCGCTCACCGTGCAGTTCGTCCCCGGCGAAAGCCTGGGGATCACCATGATCCTCAACCGTGCCGCCATCGCCCCGGAGCGGGTGGACCGTCTGGTGGCGGAGCTGTGGGCGATCCTGGAGCAGGTGAGCGCGGATGAGACCATCCCCTTTGGCGCCATCGCCCTGCCGGGCGTGCCCACCCTGGATGCCGCCCCCGCCGCATCCCCCGAAACCCTCGCGCCGCCAGCCGATCCCCACGCCATCACCCTGGCGATCGCCGCCACCTTCACCGCCGAGCCGCTCGCCCCGCACATCCGCTGGTGGGGTCGGGCCTTCGGCCTGCCCATCGAGCCCCGCTTCGCCGGTTACAACCAGGTGTTCCAGGAGCTGCTCGACCCCCGTTCTCTGCTCTCCACCCATGCCGGACCCGCGCTGCTTCTGGTCCGTTTCGAGGACTGGATCCGCGATCTGACCGGCAGCGGCATCGACGCCTGTCGCGCCCATCTCGACAGCTATTTCGACCGTTTGCTCGGCGCGTTGAATGGACGCGTCAATCCGGCTCCGCTTTGGATCGGACTGTTGCCACGCGCATCCGCCATCCCGGAGATGCCCGAAGCGCTCCCCCTGATCGCCGGGCTGCACGACCGTCTGCGCGCCTGGCTCGCCGCCCATCCCACCCTGAAACCGCTCCCTCTCGACGAAACCCTGGCCGCCCGGGAGGCCATCGCCGAAATCTTCGATCCAAGCCAGGAGCGGATCGGACACATCCCCTTCACGGACGAACATCTGGCCGCCATGGGCGCGGCCATCGCCCGGCGGGTGCATGCCCTCAAGGCCTCCCCCTTCAAGGTGATCGCGCTCGACTGCGACAACACCTTGTGGCAGGGGATCTGCGGCGAGGGCGGCAGCGCCGGGGTGGTGGTCACCCCTGGGCACGCCGCCTTGCAGCGTTTCATGCTCGAACGGTTGAACGAAGGGTTCCTGCTCGTCTTGAACAGCAAAAACAACCCGGAAGATGTCTGGGAGGTGTTCGCCAACTACCCAGAGATGGTGTTGAAGCGCGAACACATCGTGACCGAACGCATCAACTGGCGTCCCAAGTCCGAAAACCTGCGCGCCATGGCCAGGGAGCTGAATCTGGGGAGCGACAGTTTCCTGTTCCTGGATGACTCCGGGGTGGAGTGCGCGGAGATGATGCGCAACGCCCCGGAGGTGTTGACCCTGCGTCTGCCGGAGGATCCCGACGACCTGCCGCTGTTCCTGAGCCTGATCTGGGCCTTCGACCGCCACCAGGTGACCGCCGAGGATCAGAAACGGGCGGCCATGTACATGGAGGAGGTGAAGCGCCGCCAGCATCAGGAGCAGACCGGCTCGCTGGAGGATTTCCTCAAGACCCTGGAGATCAAGGTCTATCTGGAGCCGATCCGCCCGGAACATCTGGCGCGGGTGTCGCAACTGACCCAGCGCACCAATCAGTTCAACCTGAGCACCATCCGCCGGAGCGAAACCGAGATCGCCGCCCTGCTGGAGCAGCCGGCATGGTCCGGATGGTGCGTGCATGTGACCGATCGGTTCGGGGATTACGGTCTGGTGGGGGTGGTGCTGGCCGAACGGCAGGCGGGGTGCCTGCATCTTGACACGTTCCTGTTGAGCTGCCGGGTGCTCGGTCGCGGGGTGGAACGGGCGATTCTTTCCGCGCTGCGCCATCACGGCCTGGAACAGGGGCTCAACACCCTGGAGGCGACGTTCCGTCCGAGCGCCAAGAACGCGCCGGTACGCGAGTTCCTGTCCACCGACTCCCTGTTGCACCCTCTCCGGGAGAGCCCCGAGGAGGTTGTCTTCGGCGCGCCGCTGGCGAATCTGCCGGAAACCCCGACCCATGCCACCCTGTTTCTCGCCGCCCCGCCGACCCAGGCGCCCGCCGCCCCGAAACCGGCCTCCGCGCCAACCGGCCAGCCGGCCCCCGCGTCCGTGGCGCGCCCCGCCACCCGCGCCACCGGACGGCCAGTCCGGACGCTCGACTGGGATCCCGGCGCCACCCCCGAGAACCGGTTGAAACACCAGGCCCACTACCTGCCCTTGATCCATGCGACCGGCGAGAAGAAACAGGCCCTGCCGGTGGACGAACCGATCCGGCGCGAACGGCTCACCGCCCCCTTCGCCCCGCCGCGCGGCGCCGAGGAGCGGGCGATGGCCAAACTCTGGGAAGAGATCCTGGGAACCGGAGATCCCGGACGCCACGACTCCTTCTTCGAACTGGGAGGACACAGCCTCAAGGCGGTACGCCTGGTGGCGCGCATCCAGAAGCAGTTCAATGTCGCGGTGAGCCTCACCGAAATCTTCGCCCACCCGACCATCGCCACGCTCACCGCCCTGATCCGTCGCCGCGCGACAACCGACCTCGACCCGATCCCGCTCTTGCCCGAACAGCCCGATTATCCGGTCTCCCCGGCGCAGTTGCGGCTGTGGATCCTCCAGCAGATGGAGAGCGCGGCCATTGCCTACAACACCACCTCGTGGTTCGATTTCCGGGGCCACCTGGATGGGGAGATCCTGGCCGACGCGCTGGATGCGGTGGCCAGGCGCCACGAAACCCTGCGCACCACCTTTGTCCAGGATTCCGAGGGTGGAGAGCCGTTCGTCCTGCCCAGGCAGAAGATCCACCCCGAACCCCTGACCCGACTGATGCGGGTCGATCTTTCCGACCGCCCGGATCCCGAGGCTGCGGCCCGCGCCCTGGCCCTGGAGGAGGCGCGCACCCCGTTCGATCTGGCGACCGGTCCGCTCTACCGGATCGGATTGTTGCGGCTCGCCCCGGAGCGACATCTGCTGCTTCTGAACATGCACCACATCATCAGCGACGGCTGGTCGCTGGAGATCCTGCAAAACGAGACCATCACCCTGTATTCGGCACGGATGGCCGGACAATCCGCCGCCCTGCCCCCCTTGCCGATCCACTACAAGGAGTTCGCCGCCCACCAGAACGCCCGGCTCGCCGGCTCCGAGGCCGAAGCCGCCCGCCGTTACTGGCTGGAAAAAATCGACACAACCGAACCGCCGCTCCATCTGCCCACCGATTTCCCCCGTCCGCCGGTGCAGACCTTCCAGGGACGCATCCACATCCACGACTTCGCCCCGGAACAACGCGAACGACTCCTGCAACTCGGCGCCACCCATCAGGCAACCCTGTTCATGGTGCTCACCGCCCTGGTCAAGGGGCTCATCTGGCGCCACGCCGGCGTCCGAGACCCGCGTGCGGTGATCGTCGGCACCCCGGTGGCCGGTCGCGACCGCCCGGAACTGGAAGAGCAGATCGGCCTCTATCTCAACACCCTGGCCCTGCACGACACCATCGATCCGGCGGAAGGGTTTTCGACCCTGCTGGGCAAGGTGCGAACCAGCGTCACCGAAGCCTTCACCCACCAGTTCTACCCCTTCGACCGGCTGATCGAGGAACTGAACCCGGAACGGGACATGAGCCGCTCGCCGCTTTTCGACATCATGGTGGTGATGCAGGATGCGATGCCCGAACGACCGCAACCCGACGGGTTGACCATCTCGGCCTATGAGGTCGATGCCCAGATCAGCCGCTTCGATCTGGTGTTCGATCTCTTCGAGCGGGACGACGCCCTGCGCCTGGCGGTGACCTACAACACCGATCTGTTCCGCCCAGGACGCATCGAACGGCTGGTGGGACAGTTGAACGAAATGATCCGCCAGGTCGCGGCCCACCCGGAGATGCCCATCGGGCGCGTGCCGATCCTGCCCGAGGCGGAACGCAAGCTGCTCGATTCGTTCAACCAGCGCACTACCCCCTGCCCGCGCACCACCCTGGTCGCGCTGTTCGCCGCCCAGGTGGCCGCCACCCCAGAGGCGATCGCCATCGTGGAGGAGTGTGGCGTCTGCATCGATTATCGCATGCTGGATGCCTGGAGCGACCGGATCGCCGCCCATCTTCTGGCCGAGGGGCTGGCCAGCGAAGAGATCGTCCCGCTGCTGGTCGATCGCTGCGCCGCCTTTTACGCCGGCCTGCTGGGGATCATGAAGGCCGGAGGGGCGGTCCTGCCGATCGATGTGGCCACCCCTGGGGCCCGACTCGACTTCATGCTCCAGGACTGTGGCGCGCGGCGTCTGCTGGTCGAACGATCGTTCGAAAATCCGCCTCTGCCCCTGCTCGCGGTCGAGTCGTCGAGAAACGGAGAACCGGTTGCCGTGGCCCGTCCACCACGCGCCCCGAACAACCTGGCCTATGTGATCTACACCTCGGGTTCCACCGGCCAACCCAAGGGGGTTCTGGTGGAACACGGCGGCTTCGTCAACATGACCCTGGCGCAGATTCGCGCCTTCGAGGTGGTGGCCGGGGATCGGGTGGCGCAGTTCGCCTCCCCCTCCTTTGACGCCAGCCTCTCCGAGATCTTCATGGCCCTGTTATCCGGCGCCGCCCTGGTGCCGGTGTGCCTGGCCACCATCCACGACCCGGCGCGGTTGCTGAACCACTTCCAGACCACCGGCGTGAATGTGGCCACCCTGCCGCCGGTTTATCTGCATTCGCTGTGCGCCGGAGGGGATCCACCCGCGATCCTGGCTCTCAAAACCCTGATCACCGCCGGAGAACCGCCCATCCTGGAAGACGCCCTGCGACTGGCGGGACGGATGAACTATTTCAATGCCTATGGACCCACCGAGACCTCGGTGTGCGCCAGCATGCAGCGCGTGTTCCCGGATCCGGCGCGCTATCCGCACGGGCAGATCCCGATCGGCCCGCCGTTGGAGAACCTGACGATCCATCTGGTGGATGGCTCCGGCGAGTTGGCGCCGGTCGGGGTGCCGGGGGAGATCCGGGTGGCCGGAATCGGGGTGGCGCGGGGGTATCTGAACCGCCCGGAACTGACCGCCGAACGATTCGGCATTCAAGACGGCCAAACCGTCGAAAAAAACTATGCCACCGGCGATCTCGGACGCTGGCTGGAGGATGGCTCCCTGGAACTGCTCGGCAGGGGCGACGACCAGGTGAAGATCCGCGGCAACCGGGTCGAGCCGGGAGAGGTGGTGCATCAGTTGCTGCAACACCCGCTGGTCGAAGAGGCCGCCGTACTGGTGGAGCGGAATGGAGACGGCAACGCCGAACTGGTGGCCTTCGTGACCCCGGCGACGCTCGCCGCCGAGAGTCCGCGCGCCTGGCTGGAGCCGCGCCTGCCCGCCTACATGATCCCGAACCGCTGGGTCACCCTGGAAAAACTCCCCCTGTCGATCAACGGCAAGGTGGATCGGCAGGCGTTGCGTCGCCTGGCGCGGGAGGCGTGCCGGGAGTCCGGCGTCATCACCCCGCCCGCGACGCCGCTGGAACGGCGCATCGCCGGCGTGTGGCAGAGAATTCTCGGACGGGAGCTCATCGGCATCACAGAGGATTTTTTCACCTTGGGTGGCGATTCGATCAAGGCCATTCAGGTGGTGGCGGCCCTGCGCGATCTTGGCGTCGAGACCAAGGATCTGTTCCTCTATCCCAGCATCGCCGCACTGGCCCGCGCCATCGGAACGCGCGCGCCCACGCCGACGACAGACCCGGCCAGCGAAAGACCGGTCACGGGCGTTCTCCCCCTGACCGCGATCCAGGCGTGGTTCTTTCAGGACTATCCGATCGATCACCACCACTTCAACCACGGGGAGTATCTCTTTTTCGACACCCCCCTGGACGAACGGGCGCTTCTGGCCTCGCTGACCGCCGTGCAGCGCCATCACGACATGCTGCGCGCCTGCTTCCGGGTCGATGACAACAGGATTGTCCAAACGATTCAGGATGTCGATCTCCCGGTCGATTTCGAACGGATCGACCTGCGCGGAATGGATGGGGTCGATGCACGGGTGGATCAATTGACAAAGTCGCTGCAAAGTGGCATTAATTTGTCGAGCGGGCCGCTGTTCAAGACGCGCCTGTTCCGGCTGGATGGGGAGGAGCGTCTGCTTTTCGTCATCCACCATCTGATTATTGACGCCGTTTCCTGGCGATTCCTGCTCGACGACATCCTGCGCGGCTACGAGCAGGTGGTGGCCGGCCAGGCGATCGTGTTGCCGCCCAAGGGCGGATCGTTCCAAAGGTGGGCGTTCGGGATTGACGAATACAGCCGAAGCGCGGCGCTGTTGGCCGAATTGAACCATTGGCGGGCGGTGGACGAACTCCCCACCCCACCGATTCCGGGCTTCATCGAACCGGATCCGACGTATGGGGTGGAAATCGTGGACGAAAACATCACCCTGACGGTCGATCAGACCGAGGCGTTGCTGGCGGTGACCCGACGTGCCGGGGCGGAGTTTCGAATGATCGATGTGCTTCTTGCATCTTTGGCGCACTCTTTGCGTGAATTAACACAAACCACGCGGACCCCCATCATGCTCGAAAGCCATGGCCGGGAACCGCTGGTCGCGGGTCTGGATATCAGCCGCACCGTGGGATGGTTCACCAGCGTCTTTCCGTTCGTCCCAAGCTGCGAGGCCGGGACATCGCCCTTGGATCTGTGTCGGAACCAACGCGAGGCGTTGGCGAAAATCCCGCATCAGGGCATCGGTTACGGGATTCTGCGCTACCTGACCCCTGGCGTGACCCTTTCCCAAAAACCCCGGATCAGCTTCAACTTCCTGGGGGAGTACCGCCTGGATGGCGGCGCGCTGACCGAAAAGGTACGCGGCGATCTGGCGCCCCATCGCGCCAGCGATCGGGCCTCGGCCCTGTATGACCTGATGTTCAATGCCATCGTGGAGGGCGGTCAATTGCAGATTTTCGTGGCCCATGACATCCGCGCCTTCCCGCCCGCGACCATTCGGGCCCTGCTCGACCCGATGCGATCCTTTTTGCTCAACCTTGTCCAATCAACCCATGCCGGGCTTGCCCCTCTTTCATAAATAATCATAAGGTGTCGTGACGATGAAAAAGATATGGCTCAATGAAAAATTCAGTGCCCTGGCCGCGATTGGTTTGGGTCTGACCAGCGCGGCATGCGGCGGGGGGGGCGGCGGCGGCAGCGACGGCAGCAACACCTCCCTGGCGCTCAATCCCGCCTTCACGACCGGCACCTTCACCGACGCCCCGGTCGATGGCCTGATTTACAAGACCTATACGGTCAACAGCCAGGGCACCTACATCGAAACCAACGCCTCCACCACAAAGAAAACCAGCAATGGTGGACAATTCCAATACAATGCCGCCTCCGACACCCGCATCCGCTTCTTCGTGGACAATCTGAGCCTTGGTGAAAGCGCCATCGGCACCCAGATCACCCCCCTGGATCTCGCGGCGGATTCCACCACCGCGCTGGCGAACGTGCAGGATCCGGACAGCACGGATCGCGTCATCAAGATCCTGCGCCTTCTGCAAACCCTGGATAGCGACAAGGATCCTTCCAACGGCATCACCCTGACCGCCGGGGCGCTGACCAACATCGGCTCCATCGACACCCTGAACGTCGATACCGCCCTGACCACGCCGGTCAGCGTGGCCAATGCCACCAAGCACTTCATGACCGAACTCAAGAAGCTCGACGCCAGCGGCAAGCCGATCAGACAGACCCAATTCACCCGCCTGGCCCAAAGACTGAACCTCACCGTCGATGGCAAGACCGGCACGCAGATGTGGAGCGATCTGTGGCCCCAAAGCCGTATCAACGCCCTGGATGCGGCCATCAAGGCCAAACTCAAAACCATGACCGAAAGCAGCGATGGCTCCACCCACGGCACCCTGCCGGGCGTGGTGATCAAGGTCACCCTGCCGAACGACACCACCCAAACGGGCACGGTCTATGCCAGCGGCTACGCCGACATGGGGGCGAGCACGTCGTCGATCTCCACCAACGACACCAAGATGACCGACACCCATCACTTCCGTCTCGGCAGCATCACCAAGACCCTGACCGGCTTGACGGTCATGGATCTGGTGGCCGAATATGGCTACAACACCGCCACCAAAAACATCACCACCGCCACCCTGGGCGACCTGTTGGGCGCGCTCACGGTCGATACCACGGCCAAAACCCTGGGCGCCTACAACGCCGCCACCTTCAAGGCCGCCGTGGATCCCAACAACAAGCTCTCCGACGCCAAACTGGCCCTCTTCAAGGAGATCACCGTCTACCAGCTGCTGACCCACCTGAGCGGTCTCAAGCAGACCTCTTCCCAACAGATGGAAGACAAGCTGGGCTATTATGACTACAACAACGTCTGGGCCCTGCAAGGCTATCTCGACAGCGAACTGACCACCAAGGGAACCCCGTTCACCGCTCAGGATCTGATCAACATCAGCTACGACCTGGGCGTCGAGGAACCGGGCAAGGGGTGGCACTACTCCAACGCCAACTACGTCCTGCTGGGCATGGTCATCGAAAAGCTCTCACCCGCCGGAACCAAATGGCAGGATGCGGTCAAGGCCAAGTTCGGCCCCGCGGGCACGACGCAAGCCCTGGCAAATCTGGATAACTTCGATGGCACGACCATTCCTCCCAACCTGCCGGGCGGAAACACCGTCGGCGCCACGGGCTACATCGACTGGTACAGCAACTTCGCCGGCGCCTGCAAAACCGTGGACGCCAAGTGCGCACAGAACACCAGATACCCGGTCAAGATCCATCCCAGCTTCTACGGCGCGGCGGGCGGCATGACCGGCACGGTCCATGATCTCTTCACCTGGGCCAAATATCTGGGCAGCAAATACGAAGATCCGACCCATCCGATCGGCATGGTGACCCAGACCTACTTCAAGGTGATCCCGAACGTGTTGCAGATGGGACCGGCGGTCTTCAAGAACCTGGACCGCAAACTGGTGGGCCATCCGGGTCAGGTGCAGGGGTATGACTGCTATGTAGGCTATCGCTACAACGTCAAGGAACCGATCGCCGCGTGCGCCAACACCACCATCAACGACGGCGGCAAGATCCAGGCCCTGCTGCTCAACTCGGTGATGGATATGATCGACGGCAAAACCGCGCTATAACTTGACATAATGGGGGGGGAGACCCCCCTCACCCCCCAACCTTGGACCTCCCGGATGGGCGTTCCAAGGCAACTTGACATGATGGGGGGGAGGGGATCCCCCCTCACCCCCGACCTTGGACCTCCCGGACGTGAGTTCCAAGGTAATCTTAAAAAAAAGGGAAGTGTGCGTCCATCCTCACCGGACAACTTCCGATAATCCTGTTCCCTTGCCACATCCCAACCGTATCGTCCCTCCCCCGGCAAATCCTTGCCGGGGGATTTTTTTGTTGACAGAAGGCGGACGTACAATCATTCTTCCGCGAGGATTCCGCCTTATATCCTTCCAGCAGCGAGCGCACGCCATGTCATACAACGTCCTGGGCATCTCCGCCCACTATCACAACGCTGCGGTCTGCCTGTTGCGGGATGGAAAGCTTGTCGCCGCCGCCGAGGAGGAGCGCTTCTCGCGCATCAAGCACGACCCCTCGATGCCCAAGGGAGCCACCCGCTTCTGCCTGCGCCAGGCCGGCCTCACCATGGCCGACATCGATTGCGTGGCCTACTACGAACTGCCGGAAAAGAAACTCGGACGTCAGCTCTGGATGGGTCTGCCCGGCTGCGATCGCCGCTCCGACGAGTTGGCCCGCATGGATCCGAAACGGGCCGAACGGGAGATCCGCACCATTCTGGGCTTCGACGGTCCCATCGAATGGGTCGAGCACCATCTGGCCCACGCCGCCAGCGCCTTCCACTTCTCCGGCTTCGAGGAGGCGGCGGTCCTCACCGTGGATGGGGTCGGCGAGTGGGCCACCACCAGCTATGGCCACGGCGCGGGCCAATCCCTGACCCTGTTCGAACAGGTGGAGTTCCCCAACTCGATCGGCCTTTTGTACAGCACCCTCACCAGCTATCTCGGCTTCAAGGTCAATGGCGGCGAATACAAGGTGATGGGACTGGCCCCCTACGGCAAGCCGGTGCATGTGGATGCCATCCGCGCGATGATCCTGCCGGGCGAGGGCGGCCAGTATCGTCTGGATATGTCCTATTTCGATTTCCTGAAATCCGACCGCATGTATTCGGACAAACTGATCGAAACCCTCGGCGCCCCGCCGCGCGCGCCGGAATCGGACATGGGCCCGTTCCACATGGATATCGCCCACAGCCTCCAGGTGGTGTTGAACGAACTCATGATCGCCAAGGCGACCTGGCTGCACGAACGGGTTCCATCGGAAAACCTCTGCATGGCCGGAGGGGTCGCCTTGAACTGTGTCGCCAACGGTCAGGTGTTGACCCGGGGGCCGTTCAAGAACCTCTTCGTGCAACCGGCCTCCAACGACGCCGGCGGCGCCCTGGGCGCGGCGGCCATCGCCCACGTCCGGCGCTGCGAGGATCCTTTGCCCCGTGCCCGGCTGCGCGATGTCTTTCTCGGCCCCTCCTATTCCAACGACGAAATCGCCCGCATGCTCGCCACCACCCCGTTGGAATACGAGGATTTCCGTGGCCGCTCCGAGGAACTGTTCGACCGGGTGGCCGAGGCGATGGACAACGGCAAGGTGATCGGCTGGTTCCAGGGGCGCATGGAGTTCGGGCCCCGCGCCCTGGGTGGCCGTTCCATCCTGGCCGATCCGCGCAGCCCGCTGATGCGCGACCACATCAACGCCCTGGTGAAAAAACGCGAGGCGTTCCGTCCCTTCGCGCCGTCGGTGCTCGAGGAGCGAATGGGGGATCACTTCCAGTTGCAATCCACCTCGCCGTTCATGTTGCAAACCTGCCCGGTCCACTCCACCCTCGACCTTCCGGCCATCACCCATGTGGACAACTCCGCGCGGGTCCAGACCGTCCATGCCGAGGAGAATCCACGCTACCATGCGTTGTTGAGCGCCTTCCACCGGCGCACCGGTTGCCCCCTGGTCTTGAACACCTCGTTCAACATGCGCAGCGAACCGATCGTCTGTTCGCCGAAGAACGCCCTCTCCTGTTTCGTGCGCGCCGGGATCGACCTGTTGGTGCTGGAGGATTTTCTCATCGACAAGAACACCATTCCATCTTACTGGAAACAGGCGCTCGAGATCGTCGAAGGGAATCAGTCCGCCTCGGCCATCACCCATCGGGTCTATACGTTCTTTTAACCGTTGTCCTCACGCTCGCGGAGAGGTTGGGGGCATGCCCCCAACCTCACGGACCCCCTTCCATTCCACTGCAATCTGGCCACCATGACCACACCGCCGCCCGACTCCGCCAAACTCCTGGCCAATCAACTCGCCACCCGACTCATGCAGGTGGCGGATCTGCCCCGTCTGCTCGACACCATGCGTCAGCTCGGTTTTTTCAACGGACGCCTGGATCTGCCCGCCGAACAGGCCAGCCCCCCACCCGAACCGACGGTCAAGGATGACAGCCAGCCCATCGGCATCTGGGAACCGGTCGTGGTGGATGGCAAACGTCACTACCGGCGCGGCGAAGTCGATCCGTTCACCGCTTCGCGCTGGGCGACGACCGAAACCATTCCGGCCAAGAGCGACAAAAAGCGGATCGTCTATCTGGGGGAGTCGGTGGCGCGCGGATTCTTCTTCGAACCGCACTTCACCCCGGCCCTCGCCCTGGAGGCGATGCTGGCCGGCGAGGAGAGCGCAACCGGCCACGAAGTGATCGATCTGGCCTGCAACGGCCTGTTCATGCCGGCTCTTCTCAAGCTCGCCCACGATGCGCTGGCCCTGGAACCGGATCTCTTCATCGTCTTCGCGGGCAACAACCTGCTCGAACCCAACGCCCTGTGGCAGGAGATGGGCCCCAACATGGCCCATGCGCTGCGCCGTGGCGAAGGGGTGGCCGGGATCAACCGGGTGATCGAGACCTGGCTGGGGCAACGGGTGCGGGGAACGCTCGACCAGTTGGTGAAGCTGACCGAATCCCAAGGGGTGCCGGTGCTGTTGGTGATTCCGGAGTTCAATCTGGTGGATTTCGGCTCGGATGCGGTGGCCGGCGCGCCGCTGATGCGCACCCCGGAGGCCCATACCCTGTGGCAACAGGTGTGGGACGAGGCACAAACGCGCCTGCAACAGCAGGATTGGGTCGCGGGCGAGACGATCGCCGCGCGGCTGCGGGAGCTTGATGACGGCACCACGGCGCATGCCTGGAATCTCACCGCCCGCTGTCAGATGGCGCGCGGGGATGTTCACGGCGCGCGCGCCAGTCTGGAGCAGGCCCGCGACGCCATGCTCTGGAGCTGGCCGCTTCTGACCCCGCGCCGTCCGCATGCGGTGCGGGAGGCCATGCTGGCCGAACGGGAGCGGATCGCCCCCCAGGTGACGTTGATCGATCTGGCGGAACGGTTGACCGTCTGGCGGGATGGGGCGCTGCCGGATCGGGAGATCTTTTTCGATTACTGCCACCTGAGCTTCGAGGGGATCTCCATGGTGGCCGCAGAGATGGCGCGGGAGGTGCGGAAGATCCTGGATGGGGTCGATGCCGACTGGACAACCCTGATGGCGCGCTCGCCGCGTCCAGATGCGGCCATCATCAGTCGCGCCCATCTGTTCGCCGCCCTGCACAACGCCTCGTGGGGTCAGTCACGGGAGATCGTGCGTCATCACGCCGAAAAGGCCGCCCAAAGCCCCGAAATGTTAAAACTGGCCACCCTCATGGGGGATCTGGCCTGTCGCTGTCTGCCGGGCGCGTTGTGCGACATCTTCCCGGACGTGTTGGCCCTCGACGATCCTCTGGCGGTGTTCCGCATGGCCGACATGGGCGAACGGCGCCACGATCTGGTGATCGAGGCGTTGAGCCTGGCCTTCACGAAACACGATCCCCAGCTGGCCGGACAACTCCAGGAGCGGTTGATCGCCAACCACGGCATGGGTGCCGGGCCGGTGGATCTGCTCGAACCCTACCGGCACATCAACAACTGGTGCCAACCGGGTGGGGAGTGGCATAAATCATCCAGTTTCTTCACCAGCCATACCGAAGAGAGCGAATTCGTGCTCTATCTGGGCGCGGTCTCCGCTCCGCTCCAGCTCACCCTCACCTGCCGCATGGCCGAGGGGATCGCCATGGGTGCCACCGTGGAGATCACCCTCAACGGCACCCATGTGGCCCACACCCCGGTGCTCTCCGCCTGGACCACCCGGCACATCGCGCTTCCGGTCGAACACCTGCGTCCCGGCAAGAACCTCATCACCGTGATCTGGCCGTTCCCGCCCGCCGTGCCCACCAACTGGAACCAGCTCGCCGACCGCCTCGAATCGGGTTTGCGCCCCTCGCTGTTTCAACCCTGGGGGGAGATCCATACGCTGGAGGTGGAATGAATGGACAAACTTTCTGAGGTTGTCTAGAATCGGACCTGCGTTCACCTTCCATGATCGTGTTCCAGAACCCGCCCATGCCAGACGCCGAACGCTCCATCACGCTCCCATCCGACAGGGCCAGTCAGGTCCGCGCCGGAGCAGGTGCGTGAAGAGATGCGGCAATACCTGCTGACATGGATGTCGTCATTGCCGACGCAGCCAAGGCCGATCTCCGGCAAAATTGCGCTTTCATCCGGCAAGACAACCCGGTCCGCGCCCTGACCTTCAACGATGACCTGTTGGCAGAACAGAAACGCAACGAATTGTCCGAACGCCAGATCAAGACCCATCTGGCGGTAGAACCCATTCAACCCAAATCCCTTGAACCCTCCCTGACCACGGATGGGTCCAATCTTCTGCTTGGATGGCGGACAGCTCTGACAATACTGGTGTGTAATCGATAAACAATCCATCCGACAAGGATTGAGAATCAGTATTATAATCATTGACAATTCCCGACCCATGGCAAAAAAAAGATTCAATTCCCTCGCAAAAGGGTCTATCATGGAATATAAATAGGCAAGGGAACACTTGATCATTCAACCCCTTCCAACAGATCGAACACCCGCCCCAGCCCCCCCAAAAAACGAGCGGTAATCACGCAATGAACGCATGGCGAGAGCAACTCAAAAATCACGTCAACACACTGGAAAAGCTCGAAAAATTCATCAACGTCACCCCTGCGGAACGGGAAGCCATTCTCGCCCACAAACACACCCGCTGGGGGACTACCCCCTATTTCGCCAGCCTGATGGACAAGGATGACCCCAACTGCCCGATCCGCAAGCAGGTGATCCCCTCCATGCTCGAGTTCCAGAACGAGTTGGGCATGGAAGGGTATCTGGTCTGGAAAGAGAACCGGAGCACCGAGGAGAAGCGTCCCGATTCGATCGCCCGCCAGTATCGCGACCGGGTGGCCTTCGCGGTGACCCAAACCTGCGGCATCTACTGTCGCCACTGCTTCCGGCGCGAGGTGACCATCGACAAGGTGCTCAAACTGCGCCTGGACGTGGACGAGGGCCTCAACTGGATCGCCGACCACCCGGAGGTCCGCGACGTGCTGATCACCGGCGGCGATCCCCTGCTGCTCAACGACGACGAGATCGAATACATCCTCCGCCGGCTGCGGGAGATCCCACACATCGAGATGATCCGCTTCGGTTCGCGCCTGCCGGTGGTGCTGCCGCAACGCATCGATGCCTCGCTGATGAAAAAATTGTCCGGATATCACAAGGTTCCCATCTGGGTCAACACCCAGATCAACCACCCGCGCGAGATCACCGAACTCACCGCCCGCGCGGTCTATGACCTGACCACCTGCGGGATCAACGTCGGCAATCAGGCGGTGCTGCTCAAGGGGATCAACGACACGGTGCCGGTTTTCCGCGAGCTGCATCAAAAACTCTTGAGCATCCGCGTGCGTCCCTATTATCTTTTCTATTGCGAGGCGGCACCGGGCATCGATCACTTCCGCACCCCGCTGGAAAAAGGCTCGGAACTGATCCGCGATGCCCTGCGCGGTCACACCACCGGACTGGCCCAGCCGCTCTACGTGATCGCCACCAACATCGGCAAGATCTCCCTTCTGACCAACGATGCGATCGTGGACAAAAACGAGACCCGCTATCTGCTCAAGAACCACGACGGACGCTTCACCGAGATGCCGGTGATCCCGGAGTGACAGACCCGCGCGCACCAATGCTGGAACATCGCGCTGAATGAATTTCGATTGCACGAGATGGAAGCTCATGGATAACGCTCATCAAACCGCCCAAACCCCCTCCACCCGCCGCCCGCCGCGCGAGCCTCTGGCCATCATCGGCATCGGCTGCCGCTTCCCCGGCGGATCCCACAGCCGGGCCGAATACTGGCGCATGCTCATCGAAGGGCGCGACGGGGTGATCGAAACCCCGCCGGAACGCTGGAATCTGGGTCGCTTCGCGGATACGGATCCCAACCGTCCCGGAAAAATGCCGGTACGCCACGGAGGGTTTCTGCAAACCAACATCGACGGCTTCGATCCGCTCTTCTTCGGCATCTCGCCCCGCGATGCCCAGGCCATGGATCCGCAACAACGGCTGCTGCTGGAGGTGACGTGGGAGGCATGCGAGGACGCGGGTCTGGACATGGAGCGGCTCAACGGCTCGAATACCGGGGTCTACATCGGCGGCTTCATGCAGGATTTCACCGCCATCACCTTGAGCCCCCTGAACCGGCTCCAGCTCAACAACAGCTCGGCCATCGGCGTGAACCTGGCCATGCTGGCCAACCGCATCTCCCACGCCTTCAATCTGCTCGGCCCGAGCATCGCCATGGATACCGCCTGCTCCTCGTCGCTGGTGAGCTTCCATCAGGCCTGCCAGGCGGTGTGGAACGGCGAGTGTTCCATGGCCGTGACCGGCGGGGTCAACCTGATGATCCGACCGGAGTACAACATCGCCTTGCACAAGGGGCAGTTCCTGGCCGCCGACGGACGCAGCAAGAGCTTCGACGCCCGAGGGGATGGCTATGGACGCGGCGAGGGGGCCGGCATCGTGCTGGTGAAACCGCTCTCCGCGGCCCAGCGCGACGGCAACCACATCTACGCCCTGGTGCATGCCACCGGCGCCAACCAGGATGGTCACACCAACGGCATCACCGTGCCGAGCGGTCCGGCCCAACAGGCGTTGATCGAAAAGGTGTGCGCGGATGGCCGGATCGATCCGAAACGCATTCGCTACATCGAGGCCCACGGCACCGGCACCGCCCTGGGCGATCCCACGGAGTGCAAGGCCCTGGGCGCGGTCTATGGCCAGGGTCGCCCGGCGGATCAACCCTGTTTCGTCGGTTCGGTCAAATCCAGCATCGGTCACCTGGAAGCCGCCGCCGGCGTCGCCGGACTCATCAAGGCCACCCTCACCCTGGCCCATGGTCAAATCCCGCCCCAGGCCAACCTCCAGGAGTTCAATCCGCGCATCCCCTTCAACGAGCTGCGCCTGAAGGTGGCTCGCACCGCCCAACCCCTTCCCGAGGGCGACGGACCGGCCTTCGTCGGGGTCAACTCCTTTGGCTACGGCGGCACCAATGCCCACGCGATCCTCTCCCAGGCCCCGGAGATTCCGGCCCGTCCAACGGTCGCCGAAGACGGCAAACCCTGGCTGATCCCCCTTTCGGCAGGCTGCGAGGGGGGGCTTAAGGCCCTGGCCAAACGCTGGCTCGCGCTGTTGGAGCAGGAAAACACCCCCGCCCTGCCCCACCTGGGACGGGCCGCCGGCGTCCACCGCACCCATCTGGATCGCCGCCTGGCCATCGTGGCCGACTCCAAGGCGAGCCTGATCGAGCAACTCAAGGCGTTCTCCGCTCCGGACGCCCTGCCCCTGTCCGCCACCAAACTCAACGCCGGGCAGGTCCGGCGCCCGGTCTACGTGCTCACCGGCATGGGTCCCCAATGGTGGGCCATGGGGCGGCAACTGCTGGCCGAAGAGCCAATCTTCCGGCAGACCGCCGAGACCATCGACCGGTTGTTGCAAAAGGTCTGCGGCTGGTCGATCCTGGAAGAGATGAGCCGTCCGGAGGCGGAATCACGCATTACCGAAACCCAGTTTGCCCAACCGGGCAACTTCGTGGTGCAACTGGGTCTGGTGGCCATGCTGCGCGCCTGGGGGGTGGAACCGGCGGCCATCGTCGGTCACAGCCTCGGCGAGGTGTCGGCAGCCTATCTCGCCGGCGTCTTGAGCCTGGAGGACGCGGTGCTGGTGAGCTATCATCGCAGCCACCTGCAACAACGGGCGGTGGGCGCGGGACGGATGCTGGCGGTGGGGCTGAAACCCGACGAGTGTCCGACGGTCCTGGCCCCCCACGGCGGCAAGGTGGTGGTGGCGGCGATCAACAGCCCCAACGCCACCAATCTGGCCGGCGATGCCGAGGCACTCGAAGCGATCGCCAGCGAGCTTACGGAGCGAGGGGTCTTCAACCGCTTCCTGCGGGTGGATATCCCCTATCACAGCCCGGCCATGGACCCCTTGAAACCGGAACTGCGCACCGCGTTGCAGCCTCTGAATCCCCGCGTGCCCACCCTGCCGCTCTACTCCACGGTGACGGGCAAACAGGTGACGCAAGCCAACTGGAACGCCGATTACTGGTGCGACAACCTGCGCGAACCGGTGCTCTTCGCGGCGGCGATTCAATCCCTGATCGCCGATGGGTACGGTCTGTTCATCGAGATCGGCCCGCATCCGGTGCTGGGCACCTCGATCAAGGAGTGTCTGACACACGCCGGCGCCCCGGGCGAAACGTTGTTCACGTTGAATCGCGGCAAGCCCGAGCGGGCCACGGTGCTCGACTGTCTGGGCAAGCTCCACACCTTCGGCTATCCCCTCGACTGGAGCCGGCTCTATCCCGAATCTTTCGAGCAGCATCTGGAACTGCCTCTTTATCCGTGGCAGCGGGAACGCTACTGGCCGGAGAGCCAGGCGGCGCTGTTCGACCGGCTCTACCAGGTGGAGCATGCCCTGTTGGCCCAACGGGTCAACACCCCCTCGCCGGCCTGGGAGAGCCAGATCAACATCGACCTGGTGCCCTTCGTGCGCGATCACCAGGTGGAAGGGTCGGTGGTCTTTCCGGGCGCGGGGTATGTGGAGATCGGACTGGCGATCCACCGCGCCTTGAACGACGATGCCCCCTGCCTGTTGGAGTCGCTCCGTTTTCATCAGGCCATGGTCCTGGGGACGAGCGGCGACGTGCAGTTGCACATCGCCTTTGATCCGGGTCAGCACCGCTACACCGTGCACGGACAGCGACAGGATCAATCGGATCGCTGGTCGCTGCACGCCTCGGGGGTGATCTCCTCGGAGGGGATCGGCGAGGCCGGTCATCTGGATCTGGGCGCCATTCGTCGATTCTGCGCCGAGAAGGTGGACATCGACACGGTGTACGCGCAACTGGATGGCATGGGACTCCATTACGGACCCTGGTTCCGGGGATTGAAGCAATTGATGCGCTGCGAAAACGCGGTGCTGGTCGAGGTGGCGGCCCACGACGCCTGGAGCGCGGCGGATGACGCCTACCGGTTGCATCCATCGTTGCTGGACGCCTGCTTCCAGGCATTGATGGTGACCATGAAGGCCGATGCCGGGCTCTATCTGCCGGTCGGGATCCAGCGTCTGCGTTTTTACGCCACGCCGACCACCCCCTTCTGGTGCCATTTGCTGGTCACGGAGACCAACGACCGTTTCATCGAGTGTGACCTGACCCTGTGCGACCGGGATGGCCGGATCTTCGTGGCGCTGGAGAAGCTGCGCTGCAAGGCGCTGCCCAAAGGACAAGAGGAGGACGATGCCGCCCATCTGGATGCCTGGCTCCATGGGCTCGCCTGGGAGCCCCAGGCCGAACCGCTCCCTTCGGGGCTGCTCGCGCCGGAGTCGCGTGATCTGCCGATTCTGGTGCTGGAGGATGCCGGCCAGACCGGCGACGCGTTGGCCAGGGAGTTGACCGGACGCGGCGCGGCGCGGGTGGTGCGGGTGGTGCGCGATAAGACCCTCGCCCAACTCGACTCCCCCCATCCGGATCTGATCCGCATCCCGAATCACCACCTGGAAGCGGTGTTCCATCAAACCGGCCCATGTCGGGCGGTGATCGCCCTGTGGAGCGACTTCGACGCGACCCAGACGACCGATCCGGTCGGCATCCGGTCGGTCAACGACACGTTGAGCCTGATCCAAACCCTGACCAAGGGTGAGAACCCGACCGGACGCGCCCTGCCCCCGCCGCGTCTCTATGTGGTGACGCGCGGAGCCCAACCGGTCCATGACGGTGCACCCCTCTCCGGTCTGCATCAAGCCGCGCTGGTGGGTCTGGCGCGGGTGAGTTTGAGCGAACAGCCCAATCTGCGCGCCACGGTGCTCGATCTGGATCCCCGGGAGGAAACCGGCTCCCTGGCGGCCATCGCCGTAGAGGTTCTGGCCGACTCGGCGGAGAGCGAAGTGGCCTGGCGCGACGGCGAACGGCTGGTCAACCGGATGGTGCGCGAGGCGTCGGCGGTCCTCACCCAGAACACCCAGCCGGTCACGGACGATCCCACCATGCGCCCCCCCTTCGCGCTGGAGATCGGACGTCCGGGAGCGCTCTCCTCGCTGCGGCTGCGCGCCTGCGAACGGCGTCCGCCCGGTCCAGGCGAGATCGAAATCGAGGTGCATGCCGCCGGCATCGGCATGCGTGACGTGTTGCGCCTGACCCAACGCGATCCGGAGAGCGGCTCGGCGAAGAGTTTCTTCGGCGATGGCATCGGCATGGAGATCTCCGGCGTGGTGGCCCGCACCGGTCCCGGCGTCACCGCGCCCAAACGCGGCGAGGCGGTCCTGGCGATCCTGCCGGGTGGATTCCGGTCGCATGTCACCTTGCCGGTCAAGTCGATCTGGACCATGCCGCGACCCGCCGGAATCGGCGACGCGGCGTGCGGCGGGCTGCCGATGGCCTTTCTGACCGCCTATTTCGGCCTGTTCCGCTCCTATTCCGGCTCGGGGGAAAAGGTTCTGATCCATGGCGCCCATGGAGACATGGGACTGGCCGCCATCCAGGTGGCCCAGTGGCGCGGCGCGGAGCTCTTCGTCACCGCCGACTCGCCGGAAAAGCGCAAGTATCTGCGCTCCCTCGGCCTCAAACATGTCTTCGACAGCCGTTTCCCGGTCTATGTCGAACAAATCATGGCCGCGACCGATGACCACGGCGTGGATGTGATCTTCAACACCCTGGGCGGCGAGGCTGGACAGAAGAGCGTGCAGGCCCTGGCGCCATTCGGACGGTTCGTCGAATTGGGCGAGTTCGCGGCCCGCAAGGATGCCACCTGGAACCTGGCCAGCGTGGAGCGCAACGCCAGTTTCATGTCCGTGGACCTGGACCATCTGGCCCGGCGCAAGGATATCATGCCGGCACTGCTCGAGGAGATCTCCGAGCAGTTCGCCAACGGCACCTTCAAGCCGATCCAGACCCACGTCTTCCCGGCGGACCGGGCGGGCGAAGCCTTCGAGCACGTCCAATCCGGCCAGCTCGGCAAGGCGGTGCTCGACATGCGCGGCACCGGACCGATGACCATCCTCCCGCCGCGTCAGGAACCACCCCTGTTCCACGCCGACGGGAGCTATCTGATCACCGGCGGTTTCGGCAGTTTCGGCCTGGAACTGGCCTTCTGGATGGGCAATCAGGGGGTGCGACAGTTGGTTTTGACCGGTCGCAAGGGAGCGGCCTCGGAGGAGGCCAGACAGGCCGTGGCCCGTCTGGAGGCCCAGGGGGTACGGGTGATGGCCGTGGCCATGGACGTGACCAACGCCAACGAGGTGAACCGGCTGATCCAGCGCATCGGCAACGCCATGCCACCGCTGCGCGGCGTCATCCATGCCGCCGCCGTCCTCGACGACGGCCTGATTCCGGATCTGGATCCGGTCCGCATGCGCCGGGTGCTCGAACCCAAGGCTCTGGGCGCCTGGCATCTTCATCTGGCCACCCAATCGTTGCCGCTCGATTTCTTCGTGCTGTTCTCGTCGGTCTCTTCCCTGATCGGCAATGCCGGCCAGGCCAACTACGTGGCCGCCAACGCCTTCCTCGACGGCCTGGCCCACGCCCGCCGCGCCATGGGCCTGCCCGGCACCAGCATCAACTGGGGGGCATTGGGGGAGGTGGGCATGGCCGCACGCGACAAGGAGGTGGAGCAGCGTCTGCGGCGTGGCGGCATCCATCCCATCGCCATGGCCCAGGCCTTGAACGCCTTTGCCCGGGTGCTGCGCTGGAATCCGGCCCAGTTGGGGGTGTTGCACGTCGAGTGGGAGAGCTTTGCCCAGGTGAATCCCGGCGCCACGCGGGTGCCACGTTTTTCGCCGCTGATCGCCAGCGATGCCCAGGCGGGTCACAAGGGAGGCTCCCAACTCCGGGGAGAGCTGAACGACGCTCCGGAAGGGGCGCGCCGGGATCTGCTGGTGGATCACATCCGCGCCCTGGTCGCCAAGGTCTTGGGCATTCCGAATCTGGAGCGGGTGCTCCCGCATGTGCAGCTGTTCGATCTGGGCATCGACTCCCTGACCGCGGTCGAACTCAAGAACAAGCTCGAGGCCGAAGTGGGACTCTCCCTGGGCTCGTCGCTGGTGTTCAACTATCCCACCATCGACGCCCTGGCCAACTTCCTCATGACCAGCCTCTTCCCGGACACCGGCGAACAGACTGTCCCGACCGATGCCGCGCCCGCTCCGGATCAGGCGGTGGCGGCGCTCTCCGACGACGAGGCCGAGGCGTTGTTGTTGCAGGAGTTGATGAGCACCATGGCGCAGATCTCCTGATCCAGGTTTCTTACGCACCATTCCCAGGTGTTCAGCCACCGTAATTACGCCCACCAGGGGTTCATAGATTTTTCCCCTGGTGGGATCCAAGGGCAAGGCCCTTAGGATTGTGACTTTAGACTTTATATTTGTTATTATTAACTTTTTTTCGTTTCCATACCTTAGTGTCAGCCTTTAACCTTTATCCTTTGACGCGCTTTACAAAAGCGCATTTCTCTTAATCAAAACGGACGCGCTCGCCCCACCGGTCACCTCGGGGTGGTGCCTTGGCCCATCCACAGTTTGGCGATCTGAAATAGGCACAGGCCGCCTCATCCTATCTGCTCCATTCCAAGAAAATTCAACATCCCCAAAGGTATTTGATCCCATCCCCATGCATCCCCGATCTGAAACCGAACCAACATGAATTTTCATTGCAAAATTAACTCCAAAACATTATTATAAATATAATGCCAAGATGTTAATTGTTAAATGCTTTTTTGATCAGTATTGCTAACATCTAAAAAATTGGATCCATGCGACATGAAACCTTGGGAAAAAAGATTGAAGGATTTATCAATCGATCTTGAGTATTGTTTCCGGAACTATATGGAACCAGACATGTTTAGAAAAAATACAAATAATTTTTTACAAACATCTCGGACAGTAACTTTTATTATTCAAAAGAACAAAGAGTCAATCCCAAATTTTGATGTTTGGTATACAAACGAAGTTAGAAATGCATGGGAGTCAGACGAAGTAATGACGTGGGCCAAGGACGCACGAAATGTTATAGAAAAAGAAGGTGACCTGGATTTACATAGTTCTCTCAAATTGTCACTCATTTTCTCTCATCTTGAAGAAAAAGACATCATTATTAATACTGAAAAATCAGAGCTATTAAATGCAGGCTTAAAAAAATTAGTACGCTTTACCCAAAAGAATCTACCTACTGGAATTTCAAAATCTGCTGTAATCAAAATTGAAAGACAATGGGTTACATCATCTCTTAAACAAAGAGAATTATTAGAAGCTCTTGTTTATGTTTATGCACGAATTTTTGATTGTTGTAGAAGTCTAGCGGATCATCTAAAAATTTATTTAGATAAAAGCATTAAAAAACCTTTAGAGTTAAAAAACTTATTTGAAAATAACAATCGCATAAAATATCTCAAACTTAATAATAGAAAACAATATTCTGTGAAGTCAGAATCAGTTCGTTTATGTCGTAATTTCAAGCCAAACCAGGTTTTTATTGATGCGCACAATAGCAATAAACTGCAATTGACAAATTTGGAAAATATTTTTGAGTTCCATGTTACGACGGCCGAAAAGATATTTCATAATTACGGTCATCATATTTCAATACTATTTTTATTTAACGAAAACTGGAAGCTTGTAGATTTTATTGGTACACAATTCGAAGATCATTCTGATAAATTTATATTTTCGAGATATATTGCAGATAGAATAATTACGCTAAAAGCTTTTGGTCTCGTTTGGATTTCAGAAGCCTGGGTACGATCTTTTCCTGGCAATTATACAAAGGCAATTAAGGACATGCCGATTACAGGTGAACTCTTGAGCGTGGATATTATTGATGGAGCAGGCAATCATAAAAGAACAGCTTGGAATATTATAAGAGCAATCAACGATAACAGCCTAGACCTCAATAAAATAGAAGACAAAGACAACCATCAATCCATTTATTCTTATTTTTTAACGCCTGCAACGCGAGCACTAAAAAATAATAAGAATGCAAAATAATTAAAAAACCATTATACTTCCGGGGATACAATACCAAATTGGAGAGAAAATTCCGTAACCGTTCAGATCAGTCATCAGGCTGTCTGATACTTTCTCGATTCCGTTGTCTGGATGGTTTTTATCATGAAAGTTGCTTGGCAGGGTTTGCAATGCCGTCGCGCGCTTGCGCATTTTTCGCAAAAAAAATGCGCAAAATGCTTATTATAAAAACGATCGAAAATACAAGTCAAAAAAAACGTCCCAAGGGCTTTGCCCTTGGATCCCACCGGGGGCGATAATCGCCCCCGGCCCCCGTGATCATGGGTCTGAACGGTTACGATCTGGCGAACCGCATCGGCTCTTGATCACCCCAACAACAACCCGTTCAAACGGCGCACGAACTCCGCCGGATCCTCCAACTGTCCACCTTCGCTCAACAACGCCTGGGCGAACAACACATGGGAGAGATCGTCGAAACGCTGATCGTTGGTCTCCCCCTTCAACCGCCCCACCAGAGGATGGGAGGGGTTGAGTTCCAGGGTGCGTTTGGTGTCCGGGGTCTTCTGACCGGCTTCGCGCAGAATGCGCTCCATTGAGGCGGACAGATCGTGCTCGCCGCTCACCAGACAGGAGGGGGAGTCGGTCAACCGGTTGGTGATGCGCACCTCCTTCACCTGCTCGCCCAACCCTTTCTGGACCCGCTCCAAAAGATCCTTGAACTCACCCTGTTGTTTCTCCAACTCCTGCTTGTCGGCCTCGTCCTCCAGCTCGCCGAGGTCCAACCCGCCCTTGGCCACGGACTGCAACGGCTTGCCGTCGAACTCGTGCAGATGGGTCACCAGCCACTCGTCCACCCGGTCGGAGAGCAGCAACACCTCGATCCCCTTCTTGCGGAACACCTCCAGATGCGGATGGTGGCGCGCCGCCTCGAAGGATTCGCCGTTGACGAAGTAGATCGCCTTCTGCTTTTCGCGCATGCGGGAGACGTAGGCTTCCAGGGAGACATCCTGCACCTTGGAATCGGCATGGGTGCTGGAGAAACGCAGCAGCTTGGCCACCCGCTCGCGGTGGGCGAAATCCTCGATCACCCCCTCTTTCAGCACCACGCCAAAGGTATCCCAGAAGGTCTGGTACTTCTCGGCATCGTTCTTGGCCAGATCCTCCAGCAGCGAGAAGATCTTGCCGGTCATCCCTTTCTTGATGGCATCCACCGCCGGGTTCTTCTGGAGGATCTCGCGGGAGACGTTGAGGGGCAGGTCGGTGGAGTCCACCACGCCGCGCACAAAGCGCAGGTAACGCGGCATCAGATCCTCGGCCCCTTCCATGATGAAGACACGACGCACGTAGAGCTTCACCCCGTGCTTGCGATCCCGATCCCATAAATCATAAGGCGCGCGCTTGGGAACATACAACAGCACGGTGTATTCGTACTTGCCCTCGAGCCGGGCATGGATGTGGGCCAGAGGCTCCTCGAAGTCGTGACCAACATGTTTGTAAAACGCGTTGTACTCCTCTTCGGTTATCTCCGACTTGGCGCGGGTCCAGAGCGCGGAGGCCTTGTTGACCGTATCCCATTGCGGGGTGTCGTCGGATTCGGGTTTCGTCTCCTCTCCGGCCTCCTCCTCCTCGGGCTCAAACCCCTTGGACTGAAGCATCAGGATCGGCCAGGGCACATGGTCCGAGAACTTGCGCACCGTGGAGCGCAAACGCCAGTCATCGAGAAAATCCTTCTCCTCGGCCTTCAGATGCAGGATCACATCCGTGCCGCGCGCCGGCTTGTCGATGTTCTCCAGGGTGTAGACCCCATCTCCCGCCGACTCCCACCGCACCGCCTCTCCGGACGACAGACCGGCGCGCCGGGTCAACAGCGTCACCCGATCGGCGACGATGAAGGCCGAATAGAACCCCACGCCAAACTGCCCGATCAGATTGGCATCCTTGGCCTGGTCGGCCTGCAACGACTGAAGGAACTCCCGGGTGCCCGACCTGGCGATCGTGCCGATGTTGGCTTCGACCTCCTCGGCGCTCATGCCGATGCCGTTGTCGGAGATGGTCAGGGTGTTGGCCTCCTTGTCGAAGGTGATGCGAATGGCGACCTCGGCATCCCCCTCGTACAGGCCATCGTTGGCGATGGCCTCGAACCGCAACTTGTCCGCCGCGTCCGAGGCGTTCGAGATCAATTCGCGCAGAAAGATCTCCTTGTTGCTGTACAGCGAATGGATCATCAGATCCAACAACTGCCGCACCTCGGTCTGAAACGCACGGGTCTGTTTGCCTTCCAACGTGCTCATGGGCTTGTCTGGCTCCTCATCCTGGGTTCACGAATCATCCCACCGCCTTATGCATCGCGCGCATGGCGATCACATGGCATAAATTTTGTCTTGATATGGGAACAGTCGCGTCTGGTTGCAAGAGGGGAGGCGATTTTTTCCCGCGTGCGCCACGCAATCGGTTTTGTTTTGGCGCAAAATGGCTTATCAATAGTCAGTTTCGCTCCGAATTTCGCCACAAGAGGTTCCGCCATGCTGCTCGCCAAATCCATCCCGCTGTTCACCGTGATGCTCGCCTTGCTCAACGGCATCATGTTCGGCCAGAAAACCTATCCGGAACTCAACCCGCAATCGCCGGTCATCGCCTTCATGCTCTCCTCCGGGGCCCAACTCACCTTCACGGTGGCCGACATCCTGATCATGCTCGGCGTGGTGTCGCTCTACATCGAAATCTTCAAGGCCACCCGCTCCGGCACGGAGTCCATCGTCGATCATCTGCTCTCCATGATCGTGTTCGTCTGTTTTCTGATCGAATTTTTGATCTACAAACCAGCGGGAACCACGCTGTTTCTGACCATCACCCTGATGTCGCTCCTGGACGTGGTGGCCGGCTTCACCGTGACCATCTCCACCGCCCGACGGGATATCGGCAAATCGTGACAAGGCAGAAAAGAGCGCGCCGAAGCGTCATCAGGTGTCATTCTTGATCCTGATTCAGAACAGCAATCCGGTCGGCATACAAATTTTTCAGGCCAATCAACGCATCCCTCACGACTGTTGATTCAACAGCATGCGATTCTCCCTGGAGCGGGTTTCGCCCACCGAGGAGACACGAATGGCGGCCAGATCGGTCACCGGACACTTGTTTTCGCACACCCCGCAACCGATGCACAGTTCCGGCTGCACGAAGGGCCGTTTCAGGGCGACCTTGCGACCGTCGCGTCCGCTGACGGTGACCGATTCGTACCAGATCGCCTTCGGCGAGGTGGGACAGGTCTCCTCGCAGACGATGCACGGCACATCCATGGCCCAGGGAAGGCAGCGTCCCCGGTCGAAGAAGGCGGTTCCAAGCCGGACCGGTTGGGTGAAGGGTGGCGCGCCAACCTTTTCCGCGACCGAAAGCGGACGGATCGCCGCCGTGGGGCAGACATGGCCGCACAGCACGCAATGGTGTTCGCAGTAGCCGACCGAATTCATCAGGATCGGGGTCCAGAGCCCCTCAAAACCGGCCTCGAGCAGGGCCGGTTGCAGCACGTTGGTGGGGCAGACGCGCATGCAGAGGCCGCATTTGATACAACGGGCGAGAAATTGCACCTCGGTGAGTGAACCGGGCGGACGGATCACCTCGGGCAGTGGGGCGGAGCGGGCCGAGAGCGACCCCTTGGTCATCGGCACGGCCACCACCGAGGCCAGGGCGATCTCGACCACCCGGCGGCGGTTGAGATCGAGCGGTTTGCCGATGGAGCTTTTTTCTCCGGCCAGGCCGTAGTGCAACGCCTGGGTTCCGCACGCCTCGATGCAGTTCATGCAGAGGTGGCATTCGGTGACGCGCACCTGTCCATCCGGATCGGCGGCGCCCTGACAGGCGCGCAGGCACTGTTTGCAATGGTTGCAGCGTTCCACGTCGCGGCGGATTCTCAGGATCGACCATTGGGAGAGTACCCCGAGCAGCGCGCCGAGAGGACAGAGGGCGCGACACCAGAAACGGGTGATGAAGCGGTTGGCCAGCAGGATGGCCAGCAGGATCACAGCGATCAACACACCGCCGTGGAACACGGTGGATTGGGCGAAGATCCCTCCCCCGGTCACCCGATCCAGCGCCGGCAGCACCGAGAGCGCAAAGGATCGGTAGATCAGGGCGATGGGGTCGAGCAGACCGATCTGCAACGCGCCAAGGATGGCGAAGATCAGCAGGGCGACGAGCAGGTAGTATTTCAGCCGGTAGAGCGGGCGGTAGCGGTTCTCTTCCCAGTTCTCCACCGCGCGGCGACGGTTGAAAAGGTGGCTCAACCCCTGATTGAGGATCCCCAGGGGGCAGACCCACGAACAGAAAAAGCGCCCCAGAAACAGCGTGGGAATCAGGATCAGCAACGCGAAGGCCAATCCTTTGTACAACGTCTGACTGGTGAGAAAACCGGAAAGGGCGGTCAAGGGATCGATCTGCAAGAACAGGCCGACCGCGTACCCCTTGAGCCGCTCGAACTCGGCGCTCCACAGAAAAAAGGCAAAAAGCGCCAGCGAAAATCCCGCGTAGACCCGCCGCACCCCGCGCAACCCACCCATCGTCAGACCCCTCACCCCACCTGAAACTGCGCGACGTTCAGTTCGCGCCAGGACACCTGCCCGAGTCCCCGCGCCTGGGCCATGGCCAGGAAGGGTACGGCCTCGGGGGTCAAATCCAGAAAACCGAGGCAGAAACTGTCGAGCGCCACCTCGTCCAACGACGCGATCAGGGTCTCCTCGCGCACCACGTCCGCCGGATTGCCTCCGGTGGGACCGTTGCGTTTGAGCACGCGGGTGGCGTCCATCACCGTGAGGGTCGGTCGCACGGCGGCGGCCAGATCGACGATGGAGTCATGGATCGCCTGATGGAGCCGGTTGCGTTGTCCGCCGATCACCCCATACCAGTTCTTCATCGCCAGGGTGCAGCCGGAAAGGGAGTGGTGCTTGACGATCGGCAGGTTGATCACCTTGTCCACTTCGTGGAAAAAGCGCGCCACCGGCCACACCTTCAACACCTTGCCACCCATGTCCGTGGCCAGAAAATCCTCCCGGCCCGGCAGGCGCACGTTGCCGCCGGCGTTGAGCGTGGCCGCCTCGATGCCGGAGCGGGCGAAACAGCGTTTGGGATCGTTGAGAGAGACATCGGTCACCCACACCGATTTGGCCCCGGCCTCCCGGCAGATACGCACCATCGCCTCGACCAACTCCGGACCGGTGTTGGCCGCCTGTTCCGGCTGGCGATCCCAGCCGACATTGGGTTTCAGGAGCACCCGATCCCCTTTCTGGATAAACCGGTTTACGCCACCCAGTTTATCGATGGCGGCCCGTGCCATGGCCTCGACCCGCTGACCGCGCGCCACCGCCATCACCGGATGGAGCGCATCGGGCGGGACGCGAAAATCCTTGAACCGCAGCGGTTTCACCTCCGGTTCGCGCACCGGGCGATCGCTGAAGGCCAGATAGCCGCCCGAGGCGAGCCCCACCGCCACCCCGGAAAGCCCGGCCACCCGGCGCAGAAAAGCCCGCCTGTCCATGGGCGGCTCGATCTTCTCGATGATCTCGGATCCCCGTTTTCGCTCGGCCATGTTATTGCACGCCTCCCCGCACCGGTTCCACGGGCGGCGATTCCCCGCCCGGTTGTGACCCGACGAACCTCTGCAACGGGCTCCAGGCATCTTCGAGCGGAAGACCGAAGGCTCCGATGAGGCGTTCGCCGGCACGCAGAAAGAACCACTCCCCTTCATACGGGTCGCGTACCCGATGGACCGTCAACCCACCCTTTTCGACCGTTTCGACCGGGATCTCCTCGGATTGCAGAAAGGCCGTCAAACGTTCCTCGATCTCCCGGCTCTCGACCTTGGATCCTCCGGCCTGGAACGCCTGCACCCCTGCCCCCTGCCAGACGAAACTCCGTTCGACTACCTGATTAAAAAAATCCAGACCCCGATACTTCTCCTTGATGAAACGGGTGGCACCCGCTGTCCCGAACTCAGGAAAGCGGAATCCGGTCATCATGGCACCCGGCGATTTTCCGGCTGCCGCGACCAGGCTTTTGCCGATCTCCTCCAGGGGGACGGCATCATCAAAGGCGGTCATCTTCACGTAATAGGGGCCCATGATGAAGCGCAGGCCACGGGGATCGCGGAATCCCATCTCCCCGATGCCGGCCTCCGGGCCATCGTTGTTCCCCTCGCCGGTGAGCACCCCGAAGGCGAAGAGCGGCTTGCCCATGTCGAACAGGTCCACCACCACGCGGGGTTTGTCCGCAGCCCCCGCATCGCCGTATTCACCAACCAGAAGCTCCTTGAACCCTGCCGAAAGGTAGTACTCGGCATGGCCGTTGACGTATTCGTGGAGATTCTCTTTCAAAAAACGCTGAAACTCGCCCTGACGCGCCAGGCCCGCCGATTGATCCGGAAAAAGTCCCATCAACGGGGAGAGGCGCGCTCCGGCCTTCTTGAAATCGAGCAGGCCGGAGTCGTAGCGTTGACCGTCCAGATAGATCAGGAGTGCGATCAGGGGGAGAATGGCGAGCAGCAGGATGCGTGCCCGGCGCACGGCGGGAGAGGAGAAGTCGGCGGTCATTCGGGAGTTGGACATCCGGCGCGATCCAGTGACGATTCATGACCCAAAAGTTCACGGGGTCCAGGGGCCAGGGCCCTCTGGTGGGGTTCGTTGCCAATCTTTAGTGGTTTACATTTTTTTTATTTTTTTTGTTTCTATTAATTTTAAATTTTAATGAAAAAAATTAAAATTAAAATTAAAATAGAGAAGAAAGAAAAGACGAAAATTCAAAAGCAGAACCTCGGAGGCGCTGCCTCCGAACCTCCGCCGGGGACCTTCGGTCCCCCGTCCCCTGTGACAGTTGGAGCCTGTTTGTCCCCCATCACCCGTTGGCACGCCTCCCCTTCTTCAGACTCGCCTCGGCCCGCCCGAGTTCCCGCCCCAAATACAACGCATGACCAATCTCCGACAACGCACAATCACGCACCAATTGCCGCTCCAACACCTCGGCTGTCGTGCCGGTATATCGATGCAACCTCTGCCCCTCGAAACGATGCTCAACCACAATCTCACCCCTCTCGGGATCCACCGAAATCACAAAATCCCCATGCGGATCCTGACTGAACCCATCCCCTTCATCCCGCTCCCGATTGCGAAAATCATGCACCGCCCGCGCACGCTCCAAACCGCCCCCGCCCGGATCGATGCTGATCGAATGGCTGATCACCGTCAACGCACCCGGCTGCAAACCACTCTCCACACCCAGAAATTCCTGAATCGCCATCAACCCATGCACATTCATCAACCACGCCTGCAAGGCATTGTGGGTGCGAAACTGCGCCGTCAAGGTCAACACCCCCTCGAAACGACGCACGAACAACGATACCAGACACGGATGACCCAACGCCTCGGACATCAAATCCCGCCCCGTGTCCCACAACGCGACAAAGGCATGCCGCGTGTCCGGATCCCGACGCAACATCTCCCCAACCCTGGCCAGGGTATCGCGCTCCTCGATGCCAAAATAACCCCGTAACCGGTTTCCATATCCATAGTGCTGGTCCGGAGGCAGACGCGGATCCAGAATCGCCGCCCGGTAACGCATAAACGCCTCGGGATCAAAACCATGTTCACGCAACACCGCATCCGATTCAAAAACCGGCTCACGAATGACCACCTTGAAATTCTGCAATTCCAACCGATCACCCTTGCCAGGCAGGGTCACCCGATGACCAAAACGATAGAGACGGTGAATCACCTCCTTCCAGGCCGCCAGAGGGGTGTTCGCCAGAATCTGATGACCACGCGGATCCGAGGGAAAGCGCGTCACCTCGAAGGTCGGCATCGCCACCTCGCGACGCGGCAGGCTCACCGGCTCCACGGGAGGAAGAGAGGCGAAGAAATCCCGAACGGCTCCATCGCTGCCCACCTCGCCCGGCTTGCCCAAATCCACCAGACGCAACCGACCCAGAAAATCCTCGGGGGTCACCCCATCGTCGAGTTTGTGGTTGGTGCCAACGATTCGGTGGACCACCCGGCCCAACAGCAGAGTCTCCTCCAGTCCGCGTTGAAAGAATCCCGTCAGACTCTCCCGAGACCCTCCCAGATCCACCCCCAGCATGGCGAGAAAACGGATCTGGGGGTTGTGAAGCAGATTGCGCAGCAACTCCGGCAACCCCTCGCCATACAGCGTACCCATCACCGCGATCCGCGCAGACTCCCCCTCCAGATCCACCGCCAGACGCGCCAGATGATCGCGCACCACCCGCACCGGCGACCACAGGGTGACGATCCCGACATCCCCGCAAGGATTGATGATCGTCAGGCGATCGCGATAATGCAGGGGAATGAACGCCATCGATCCGGACCTCATCGCAAAAACCCGACAAATGCCGCGCAGATGCCCGTCGAACCCTCACGCCAGCCGGTCAGCATGTCGATTATTTGATGACAAATCATGATTGGAACACCCTTTTTTTTCATCCGAGCCGTTGTAAAATTTGCAAATTCCACTTGCCGGAAATCCAGAATTGGGTTATGCTCATTATTGATTAAAATCAATACTGGCATCAAACAAACTTATAACATCGGGATGGTTCTCATCCAACATGAATTCCAGCACGACCCCCTCCGGATTCTCGCTCAAATGGCACCGCATGGTCCAGCGCCTGGCCTTGCACTCCATCAGTTTTCGCATCCTCGCGGTGGTCAGCATCATCGGCACCCTGGCCCTGGCCTCCCTCGGGGCGCTGATGATCCGCGACATGGAGAAAAACCTTTTCAGACAATACGAAAATACCATTCTCACCCTGGCCGAACACGCCGGCCAAGGTCTGCAAACCATCATGCTGGCCGGTTATGCCGACATCGCCCGCAACTACTCGGACAACCTGCGCAAGGTGCCGGGGTTGCTGGTCTTTCGCATTCTCAACCGGCATGGCCGCGAAGCCTTCCGTCCCGAAGGAGAGGCCGCCTACGAGGCCGACGGCGCGATTCTATCCGCCTTCAAGCAGGCCATCCACGATAAAAAACCGGCATCCTTCACCGAATCCGTCCCGGAAGGCGAACAACGCACCCTGATGATGCCGCTCCTCAACGCCGAACCCTGTCACGCCTGTCACGGGTCTGATCACGAAGTGCGCGGCGTGTTTCAACTCACCGTCTCCCTGGCGGAGATGGATCGGGAGATCTCGGCGGCGCGCAATCAGGCCATCCTCGGCACCATCGTCGCGGTGGGACTGTTTCTGGCGTTTCTCGGCTGGTATCTGGCCCGCTCGCTGCGCACCCCGTTGCAGAACGTTAGCACCGCCATCGAGGAGGTGGCCGGCGGCAATCTGATCAACCGCATCGATGCCTCGGGCCGCGACGAAATCGCCGCCATCGCCCATCACGTCAACCAGCTCAAGGGGAAGCTGGTCGATACCATCCGCATGATCAACCTCCAGACCGGTGGCATCACCGCCTTCATCCGTGAGGTCTTGAAACTCCGTTCCGCCATCGGCGCCGACACCTCCGGGATCCGGCAGCTCTCCGGAGAGGTCTCTGAGGAGAACGATCGTCTGGCCTCCGAAATCCACCACATGACGCAACTGCTGAATCAGTCGCTGGAAAACATCACCGCCATGGCCGAGGCCGCCGGAAAAGTGGCCGACGACATCCGCGTCACCGCCCGGAACGCGGATGATGCCAGCCGAAATGTCACCACCATGGCCGAAGCCGCCGAAGAGATGACCGCCAACCTCGACGAGGTGAACAACAGCCTCGATCAGGTGAGCCATTCGGTGGCACGGGTGGCGCGCTCCATCGCGGAGATGACCCACTCGTTGGCCACGGTCGGACAACGCTGCGAGATCGCCAACGAATCCTCCCGCACCGCCCATGAGCATGCCCAGCAAACCTTTTCCGCCGTGGATGAACTCTCCAACTCCGCCAACGAGATCGGCACCGTGGTCGGGATCATCCAGGCGATCGCCGAACAGACCAACATGCTCGCCTTGAACGCCGCCATCGAGGCCGCCGGCGCCGGGGAGGCAGGCAAGGGGTTTGCCGTGGTGGCCAACGAGGTGAAGGCCCTGGCCCTGCAAACCGGTCGGGCCACCCAGCAGATCTCGCTCAAGATCGAGGAGATCCAGTCCGGCACGGCCAACGTGGTGGAACGGGTCAAGGAGATCACGGTAATCGTCGAGCAGATCAGCTCGTTGAACAGCGAGATCCTCGAGGACGTGGATGGGCAGCACCTGATGGTTCGAGGGATCTCCGAAGCCATGTCCGAGGTCAACGCCGCCACCGCCACGGTGACCCTCAACGCCGACACGCTTCATCATGCCGCCGAGCGGGTATCTCTATCCGCCGCCGAGGCCGCGCGCGGCACAAGCGAAATCGCCGCCACCAGCTCCACGGTGGCCGGCTCGGCGGGACGCATGGCCGAGCAGTCCGACGCCGCCCTCCAGTTCGTGCACAAGGTGCTCTCCTCGTTCGTCACCACGGAGCGGGCCTCGGAAACCGTGCGCAACCGGATTCAGGACTCCCTCAAGGCCGTTGCGCGGCTGCACGGCACGGTGAACCACTTCCATGCCCTGGGCGACGTGGCCAGCAACATCTCCGATGCCCTCTACGCCGCCCAGTCCAGCCTGGATATCGGACCCGAACCGTTTGACGTGCGCAAGCTGAAGGAGGCCATCCTGAATGTCCTGGGACGACTCGAGCTGGCCGCGCACGGCAACGCCGCCCTGACCCTGGACGAACTCAACCGGATGTGCATCATCTGTTCCTGGGAGAAGGAGAAAACCCCGGTCTACGAGGGAAATCCGATCTTCACCCGTCTGCGCGAGGTCCATCAACAGATGCATCTCACCGGCGCCGAAATCGTGGCTCGTCTCGGCGAACATCAGGAGTCC
Organism: Candidatus Magnetaquiglobus chichijimensis; assembly: GCF_045865675.1. Taxonomy (NCBI): domain Bacteria; kingdom Pseudomonadati; phylum Pseudomonadota; class Magnetococcia; order Magnetococcales; family Candidatus Magnetaquicoccaceae; genus Candidatus Magnetaquiglobus; species Candidatus Magnetaquiglobus chichijimensis. Next base: position 447,043 of record NZ_BAAFGK010000002.1, on the reverse strand, counting down.
GCCGCCACGGACGCCCTGCTCTATTTCCGGGCCCTGCAACGCTCCCTGTTCGAGCATCTGGACAAGCTCTATCTCGGCCACGACACGCTTGCCACGGATCAACCGTTGATCCTCTGGACCGGCAAGATGGAGGTCAACGTACCGACGTTGGACGCGGACCATCGCAATCTGATCCGCCTCATCAATGAGTTGTACGCTGCCGTGCAGTCGGGTCAGGGGCAGAAACTGTTGACCAAGATCGTCGATGAGCTTCTGACCTACACGCGCACCCACTTCGCCCGCGAAGAGCGGCACATGCAGGAGATCGGCTTCCCGGATCTGGCCATGCACCAGGAAGAGCATCGCCTGTTCGCCGAAAAGGCGACCGCCTATCAGAAGAAACTGGAGGAGGATCCGTTCGCCCTCTCCAGCGATGTGTTGCAGTATCTGCGCTCCTGGTTGACCCAACACATCCAGGGGTCGGACATGGCCTATCGGCGCCATTCCGAGGCGCGGGTCAAGAAGGGCAAGACGGCCTGATTCCTTCATCGAACGACCAGCGCGGGCACTCCCCGTGTCAGGCCTGGCGGGCGTTTCCGGCGTCAGGCCTGGCGGGCGTTTCCGGCATCAGGCTTGGCGGGCCGGCAACCACCGCATCATCTCGGAATTCCCTCTCCGCTCTCATCCATCCCATCCGCCTGCAGCTTGAACACTGCGATGGCCTGTTCCAGCTCCGCGGAGGCGGTCAGCAACTCGCCGGCAATGTCGCTCACCCGACCCGAGGTGAGCACACTGTCCCGCACCACCTGATCCAGCCGGCTCACCGCCTCGGAGATGTGGGCCGCGCCATCGTTCTGATGGCCGGAGAGCTGATCGATGCGCTGGACCTCCTCGGCGGTGCGGATGATCGCCGGCACCAGTTGATCCAGCACCTCCCCGACCCGGCGCGCCACCGACAGGGTGCTGCCGGTGATCCGTCCGATCTCCTCGGAGGCGGCGCGGCTGCGTTCGGCCAGCTTGCGCACCTCGCCGGCCACCACCGCGAAGCCGCGTCCCACGTCACCGGCGCGGGCCGCCTCGATGGCGGCGTTCAACGCCAACAGATTGGTCTGCCGGGCGATCTCCTGGATGATCCCGGTCTTGTCGGCCACCTCGGTCATGGCCGCGATCGCCTCGCGCACCGTTTTGCCTCCCTCGACCGCCCGTTCCGCCGCCTGACGGGCCACCTTCTCGGCCCCCTGGGAACGCTCGACGCTCTCCCAGATTCCCCCGATGATCACCCGCATGAAGCGGGCGACCTCCTCGGAGACCGAGGTGGTTTGACCGGTTCCGTTTTCCAACTGCTCGCGCACCCGCGAAAACGAGCCTATCCCCTCGGCCAAGGTTCGCGACTGCCCGCGCACCGCGAGAATGGTCCCCTCCAGGCTGTCGGCCATGGTGTTGACATGGCGTCCGATGCTCGACACCTCATCGCGGGCCTCGGCATCCACCTCCAGCCGCGTGCGCAGATCTCCACTGGCGATCACTTCCAGAACCGCGCTCATGCGCGACAGGGGACGGGTCACCTGGCGACGGAAGATCTCCCACAAGGCATACAGAAAAAGGGTCAGAAACACGATCAGGGCACCAGCCAACTCCCACCCCACACGTTGGATGCGGGACTCGGCCTCCCCGAGGGAGAGGGTCAGATGCAGCACCCCACGAACCTTGTGGTCCCCCCCGTGGCAAGCGTGGCACTCCGGTTTGTTCAGGAGCGGCACCCAGTAGCTCACCCTGGAGAAGCCATCGCCCCCCTGGCTCACCATGGAGACCGACTGACCGCCCTGCACGGCCTGTCCCATCTCCGGACCCACCTTGCCCGCGTCGAATTGAGAAAAGCCCACGAAACCGTTCTCACCCGGCGTGCCGCCATTCTCGTCGCGAAAGGCCTCCTTCCCGTCGAGCCGGAGCACCTGGAACCGTTCCACCCCGGCGACCCCCTTGAGACTTTCGGCGTACTTGCGGGCCACATCCGAATTGCCGCCCAGCATGATCGCCTCGATCCCCCGTACCGCGGTCTCGGTCAATTGCCGGATGTTCTGATCCGACTGCTCCACCATGCCGGCCTGCATGCGATACAGGGCGATTCCACCCATGCCGAGCAGGCTCAGGGATCCGGCCACTCCGGCCACCAGGAGCAGACGCAGGCCAATGGAGTCTCTCACCGCCGCAAACCGGATCATGTTCCCTCCTTGCCAACGCGCCCGATTGGAATTGATAAACATATATAAATCAAATAAAAAGCCACCACCCATCCGGACAAATCATTAGCATCAACCTTGATCAGGGTCAAGGCTGATTCACGCAATTCAAGAAAATTTAGCAGTTTTTTAATCCTTGCACCCCCATCAGGCCGGCGCGGACATCGGGAGTTCTTGCGGGGCGCCGCCATGCAGACGATAATGACGGTGGGCACGGGCGGCCAACTCTGGATTGTGGGTCACCAACAGCATCGCCGCATGCCAGCTTCTGGTGAGTTGGAACAACAGCTCCATGACCCGGCTGCCTGTCTCCAGGTCGAGGTTGCCGGTGGGTTCATCGGCCAGGATCAACGCCGGATGGGCCACGAAAGCACGGGCGATGGCCACGCGCTGCTGCTCGCCGCCGGACATCTCCAGGGGGCGATGATGCAGCCGTTCGCCGAGTCCCACCTGTTCGAGCAGACGTCGCGCCCGTTCACGGGCGTTGGCGGTACGGGCCAACTCCAGGGGCAAGGCGACGTTTTCCAGGGCGGTCAAGGTGGTGATGAGATGAAAATCCTGAAACACGATCCCCATCCGTTCGCGTCGCAGCCGTGCCAACTCCTCGTCGGAGAGTCCGGCCAGGGCCACGCCATCCACCCGGATCCGGCCTGCCGTGGGCCGTTCCAGCCCGGCGACCAGCGCCAGAAGGGTGCTCTTGCCGCTTCCCGAAGGGCCGGTCAAGGCGACGATTTCGCCCGGCGCCACCTCCAGATCCACACCGGAGAGGATCTCCAGATACCTCCCGGCATGTTCCACCGCATACGCCACGGATTCCAGACGGATCATGTTCAAGCCTCGTAATCGATCTATTTATCTGTTTTTTCTTGGAGTCATGCTCATGTTTTCCACTCCCGCGCACGCCGACGAAAGGCCGGTGATCCTCTGTCTGGGCGACAGCCTGACCGCCGGATGGGGGGTGATGCCCGGAACCGATTACCCCTCCATGCTGCAACAGCGTCTGGCGCAACACGGCTATCCGCACCGCGTGATCAATGCCGGCCTGTCGGGAGACACCACGGCGGGAGCGTTGCGGCGTCTGGAGTGGTCGCTGCGCGCCAAGCCGACCCTGGCCATCGTGGTGCTGGGCGCCAACGACGGCCTGCGTGGTCTGGATCTGGATATCATGAAGGAGAACCTGTTGCAGATCAACGCTATGTTGAAAAGAACCGGGGTAGGGATCCTGCTCGGTGGCATGCGTCTGCCGCCCAATTACGGCGGCGGCTACGAGGAACGGTTCGCGGCGATCTACCCGGAGGTGGCCGAGGAGAGCGGTGCCGACCTGATCCCCTTTTTCCTGGAGGGCGTAGCCGGCAATCCGGTCACGAACCAACCCGATGGCATCCATCCCACCAGCGCCGGGTATCGGGTGATTCTCGAGACGGTGTGGCGTCATGTGCTCCCACGACTGGGACCCGCCCCCGATCGTTGATCGGAAGCGACAGGCAGAAAACGCCGCATCCCCAACAGGATCCCCGCGCCCAACTGCACCAGGATCAGCAGGACATAGATCACCACCGGCGTCCAAACCCCGTCCCGCATTCCGGAGGCGGCGTTGAAACGGAGAAAATCGGAAAAAAACAGCAGATGGATCCCATTAATCCCCACTCCGGCCAAGGCAGGCATCAACCCGGTTCCCCGAGCCAGAAACGCCAACACGCCAGGCACCAGGGTTCCATAACCGCCCACCAGGGGCACGAACACCAGCAACACCGACAACCCCAGAATCACATATCCGAGCATGCCCACCGATCACCCTCCCGAATGAGATCAAGCCCTATATCCCCCACCTGATAAACCCGAATATAGGCCATTCCTGGGCAGCGAGCGAGGGAAATCACGAAAAACCCTGCTTTGGAAAGGGCCAAGCCTTGAAATCGCGAGCCAAATGGCGCAATCTTAGGGAGACTTGTCTCATGGACCGCGCGCCCGAGCCAACCAGCCCCGACGCCTTCTTCCAACCAGGATGCACTGCCATGGCCAACCAGGCAAACCGGGAAAAACTCCTTCGGTTCCTCAACACCATCAAACGCCCCGACTCGCGCATGGATCGGATCCACGATGACGACGGCCTGATCAAATCCGGACTCATCGACTCCCTGGCCATGCTGGAGATCATCGCCTTTCTGGAATCCGAATTCGGCATCGACTTCTCCGAAACCGGTGTCGATCCCGTGGAACTCGAATCGATTCACAAAATCCTGGATCTCATTGACAGACAAGCGAAATGATTTCCAGAGATCTTTACCAGAAAATCACCCAACTCCACGAGGACCAACGTCTTTGGGATTTTTCCGTTACCCTTCACGGAAACATAACTCTTTGGGTCTTGGTTGTTTTGTTGTTGAGCGCCACCGAATACCTTTTTCTGGTTCCGGTGATGGTGGTGGCGCAACTCTTCCCCGCCAAGCGACTCTGGATCATGGGCATCGGCGGCGGCGGACTGTTCCTGCTTAAAAAACTCAATCAGCTCCAGGTGTTCCAGACCTTCTGGTTCGCTTTCGATGCCGCGATCATCATCGGTCTGATCTATCTGCTCTACCGGGTCTCCCTGTCGTTTTCCAGACTGCCGAAAATCGTCAAGAGCAATCCCCAGGTCGCCCTGCACCTTCTGTTGTGGCTGGCCATCATCGTGATCTTCTATCTGCCGGACGATTTCCGTCAGAATCCAGCCTGGGTTTTCACCGCCAACCTGAACGTCTGTCTGATCTTCTTTTCCTTTCTGGTCTGGCGTCTCGGCTTCATGCTCTATTCGGGCAAACGGGGATCGATCAAGAAAACCAACTTCCTCGAACATCTCACCTACTGCCTCCCCTACCTGGGCTCGAGCCAGGTGCCGTTCGGCAAGGGGTTGGAGTACCTCAACTCCAAAATGGCCGACGGGCGCCTGGATCTGGCCAAGGCCCAGATGGCCGGTCTCAAGCTGCTTGTGCTCGCTTTCATCTGGGATCAGAGCCTGGATGTGCTCGACTGGCTTTTTTTCAGTCATGATCCCAACCTCCCACCACTGTTCAGGCTCTACCACATCACCGAACTGATCGCCATCAGCGCCACCACGATGCCGCATCTGGCCGTGGTCTGGAGCAGTCTGGTCATCGACATGGTGTACGAAACCACCCAGCTGGCCATCTACGGACACATGATCGTCGGCTGTCTGCGTCTGTTCGGTTTCCATGTCTTCCGCAACACCTACAAGCCCTTGCTGGCCAAGAGCCTGATCGACTTCTGGAACCGGTATTATTTTTATTTCAAGGAGCTTCTGGTCGATTTCTTCTTCTTTCCGATCTATCTCTCCTTTTTCCGCAGCCATCCCAAGCTGCGCATCTTCGCGGCCACCATGGCCTCGGCCTGTTTTGGAAACTTTTATTATCATTTTCTGCAACATTTCGACAGACTGATGATCAGCGGCGAGCCCCTCAACTTCGCCAAATTCTCCTCCTACCTGTTCTACACGGCCGTGCTCGGACTGGCGATCTTCCTGAGCATCCTGAAAGAACAGAACCAACGCGGAAAGGAGCATGCCGCCACTTCGTCCACCTGGACGACGGTGCGCAAGATTGCTGGCGTATGGCTTTTTTTCACCATTCTGCGTATCTGGGACCACGGCAACTCCTCGTTCATGACCGATACCACCTTCTTTTTTGCCATTTTCGGCATCCGTTTGTAATTTGACAGGATGGGGGGATAACCCCCACACCCCCCGTACCATGGACCTCCCTGGCGGGAGTTCCATGGTGATCCACCCTCTTGCATTGAACGCCCCCGAATGCGGATGAACAGCCCCAGCCCGATCAACATCGCCATTGGATTCCATCAAAGCGCCCTGCGTCGGGGCGACCATCTCGCCCTGTGCGTGGGGGGCACGACGTTCCGTTACGCCGCGATCCTGGAGCGGGTATTGGCGCTCGCCTCGGCCATCGAAGCGCACGACCCTGACCCGGAACAACCGACGGTGGGGATGTTCGGCTATCGCAGTGCGACCGCCTATGCCGCCGTGTTGGCGATTCTGTATGCCGGCAAGGGATATGTACCGCTCAACCCGCACTTCCCGGTGGCGCGCAACCTGCGCATCGCCGATCTGTCCGGAATCGGGATGTTGATTCTGGATGGCCGGTGCGCGGAGGGTGCGCAAGAACTTCTGGAGCAGATGCCGCGTCCATTGACCGTGCTCATGCCGGATCACGCCGTTCTGCCCGAGTGGACCGCGAACCAGTCGAGACATCGTTTCATCAGCCAGTCCGAGTTGGCCGTGGTTCCCAGAACCATCCGCGAACCCAAATCTCCCAACCACGGCATCGCCTATCTGCTCTTCACTTCGGGCAGCACCGGGATTCCCAAGGGGGTGATGGTTTCCCAGGAGAATGTTCAGGCGTTCGTGGAGGGGATGATCGAGCGGTATCGTCCCACTCCGGAGGATCGGTTTTCGCAGCACAGCGACATGACGTTTGATGCTTCGGTGTATGACCAGTTCGTCTGCTGGGCTGCGGGTGCGACGCTTTATCCGGTGCCTGAAGAGCAGCGCATGGCCCCGGCGAAGTTCATTCAGGAGCATGGGATCACCTTTTGGGAGTCGGTTCCGGCGGTGATCGATTTCATGCGGCGCATGCATCTGTTGCGTCCTGGTGCGTTTCCATCGTTGCGTTGGACGGTGTTTGGTGGTGAGCGACTCGGACGCGAAGCGGCGCGGCGCTGGCAGGTTGCCGCTCCCAACGCCGTGATCGACAACAGTTACGGTCCCACCGAGGGGACAATCTGCGTCACCGGCTACCTCTGGCGTGGCGATGTTTCGGATGGGGAGTGTCTCAACGACATCGTGCCGATCGGTCTCCCCTATCCGGGTCAGATGGCGGCGTTGTTGGTCGATGATCGACTGATCGCCAACGAGGATGGTGCGCGTGGGGAGTTGTGTCTGGCGGGTTCGCAGGTGACGCCGGGGTATTGGCGCAATCCCGTCGAGACCGAAAAGAGCTATCGGGAGATGTCGGGACCGGACGGGATGGTGCGGCGTTGGTACCGGACCGGGGATCTGGTGGAGTGGCGTGACGGGGTGGGTTACCACTATTTGGATCGTGTGGACCGGCAGTTGAAGATCCGAGGTTATCGGGTGGAGTTGTCTGAGATCGAGCATGTGTTGCGTCAGGTTGCCGGAAGCGAGCAGGTCGCGGTGATCGGCTGGCCGCCACGCGGGGGGAATGTCACGAGTGTGGTGGGATTTGTGAGTGGTTCGAAGGTCGCGGACGAAGAGATTCTGGCCGAGATGGCGCGGCGTTTGCCACCGTACATGGTGCCCAAACAGTTACAAAGGTTATCCCAATTGCCGCTCAATGCCAACAACAAGGTGGATTTGCCCAGGCTGGTCGAGTTGGTGGAGGGGATGACGGGGGGATGACGCGCGCACAAACCGGCAGGGTCCGGGGCGTAAAAAAAGCATGGGCGCGGTGTCCTGCGACCCGTTCCCCCCCCTGATCGAACCGTGCTTACGGTTTTTCCGTACACGGCTCTCCGATTTGACTTTGAACCCTTTTAATAACTTTAATAATTAATCATCACAACCATTCCACCCGCCCCCTCCACATCCTCTACATCCTCCCCGCCCATTTTTCCCCCTTGACACCCCACACCCCACCTCTCTATCGTCTCCCCCCATGCCGCAAGGTTCCCCACCCGCAAGGGAGGGGTGAAACGGGAAGTCCGGTGGAAGATCCCTCTTCAAATCCGGCGCTGCCCCCGCAACGGTGATCGAGTCAAGGCGAAAATGGATGGATGCCACTGCCCAAAAAGGGTGGGAAGGCGATTTTCGCTGACCTGGGAATGCCCCCCCATGTCGCTCGTCAGCCCGGAGACCGGCCTTGAGGTGATTTTTTAAGTCGCGTCGCGCGGGGCGGCGGCTTGGAAAACCCTTGCGCCTGGCTTTCCGACGGTTTTTCCAGCAGTTTCCGTTCTTTCTCCCCTGATCCGCGTGGACGCACACCCCCCCTTGTTCTCGATGCGGGAGAGCTCGAGAAACAGATCCGGAGGAACGCCCCATGCGTCGGATTTCCTGTTTGTCCTTGTTATGCCTTGGTTTCATCCCCCCCACTGACGGCCAAACCGCCGAAACCACCACCCTCGATGAGATGGTGGTCACCGCAACCCGCTTCCCGGCCAAACGCTCGACCATTCCAACCCAAATCACCACCATCAGCCGCGAAGAGATCGCCGAAAGCCACGCCACCTCGATCCCGGACCTGTTGCGCGGACAGGCCGGACTCCATGTCGTCGATATCACCGGCAACAGCCGCTATTTCAACGTGGATCTGCGCGGCTTCGGCGAAACCTCGGGGTACAATACCCTGGTGCTGGTCGATGGACGACGCATCAATCAGGCTGACCTGAGCGGCGTGGACTGGTTGCAAATCCCTCTGGCACGCGTTGAAAAAATCGAAATCATCCGTGGCGGATCGGCTGGCGCACTCTACGGGGATAATGCCACGGGAGGGGTCGTGAACATCATCACCCGTTCGGGAGGTCAAGAGTCGGGGCGTGAGATCCAGTTCGAAGCCGGGAGTCACGGCCTGGCCACCACACGCATGCACCTGGACGAAACTCACAACGATCTCTCCTACGCCTTGAGTGCCGGGTTCAAGAATCTGGACGGATTTCGCGACAACAGCGATCTGGAAGCCCGCGATACCGGCCTGAAACTCCGCTATCAGGCCCATGACGCCCTGGCGCTGAACTTGAGCGCCGGCTATCAGACCGACACGTCACGCCTTCCCTCCGCGATCAAGGAGAGCGATCTGGCCAAGGGAATCAACAGAAAAGCCACCACCACGCCCAACCAGTCCGCCGAGGTGACCGACTATCATATCCAGATAACCCCGGAGTTGCGTCTTTCCGAACACGCGCAATTCACCATGGATCTTTCCAAACGCAATCGGGATCAACTGTTCAATCCCTTCAACTTTCGTTCAGAAATAGACAGTTGGATGCTGGCACCCAGGCTGCGGATCGACCGCGCCTGGGGCGGAATCAACGATCAGGTGACCGTGGGGCTGGATTATCAGGATGTCGAGGCACGCATCGGCAGCGACGATCTGGGCAAAGAGTCCCTGGGAATCTATGCGCATAATGAACTCCGGTTGTCGCCTCAATGGACATGGACGCAGGCGTTCCGCCACGATCGGGCGGAATTTCAATTCGCCGCCTATCAACCGGATCGGGTACATCGGAACGAGCAGTCCTACTCCACGGGCATCGCCTATGAACCCGATGCCAGCAATCGACTGCACGTCAATTTTTCCCGGAGCTTCCGCTTCCCGTTGCTCGATGAGTTCTTCGTGTTCGACACCACGACCTTCATGGTCAACGTCAATACGGCGATTCGACCGCAACAGGCTCAAGAGTGGCAGACCGGTTGGCGGCACACCTGGAACCCCACGCTCAAGGGGGAGATCAATCTGTTTCGTGTCGTGACACGGGACGAGATCTACTACGATCTCATGGCTGGGGTGAATACCAACCTGAATGGCACGGTGACCCGCGACGGTTTGGAGCTGCAAATGGAAAAGCAGTTCGAATCCTGGTCCCTGACCGGTTACACGACCTGGACAAAAGCGGAAATCGACTCCGGCACCTATGCCGGCAAACGGATGCCCGGTGTTGCCGGCTTCAAGGGAGGCGGCACGCTCCGCTATTTCCCGTGGGAACAACAGACCTGGGAGCTGGATGGTCGCTACATCGGATCACGCCCTTACATCAGCGACTTCGCCAATGGCTACGGCGAACAGGCTGGATATTGGCTGCTGGATGCGAGCGTGCGTCATCAATGGTCCAACACGACGGGCTGGTTGAAGGTGAACAACCTGACCGGACGCGAGTATGCGGAGTTCGGCGGCTTGAGCTTCGGTTTTCCGCCCGAGCGGGGCTGGTTCGCCTCGCCGGGACGGACCTTCCTGGTGGGGGTCACGTCGCACTTCTGAGCGGTCACCGCCCGCGACGCTGGCGCGCCTGCGCCATCTGATCGCAAAGCAGCTCCGCGCCATCCAGGATGCGCGGGGTGTGGCGCTGGAGCAGGTCCGGGGGAACGAAGAAAAGGTTCCCCCGGCGCACGGCCAGAAGCGGGCTCCAGCGCTGCCAGCGATCGAGCCACTCGGGTCGCGAGGCATCCATGCCGCTGGCCACGATCGCCTCCGGATCGCGGGCCAACACCGCCTCCAGATCGATCACCGGAGCCAGTCCGGGCAGGTCGGCGAAGATGTTTTCACCGCCGCACAGGCGGATCACGTCGCTGATCAGATGGTCGCCGTTGACGGTCATGAGCGGCTCGTGCCAAACCTGGTAGAAAACGCGAACCGGTTCACCCTGACGCGGACGCGAACGCAACCGCTCCAGCCGCTCCCGAAACGCGGCGGCCTGCTGGTCTCCCTGATCCTTGTGACCGGTCAGGGAGGCCAGCGTTTCGAGTGCCGCCGGGATGTCATCCAGACGGCGCGGATCCAACAGCCAAACGGTCAATCCGAACCGCTTGAGGCTCTCCAGCAGGTGTTCCGGATTGCCTCCCGGCCAGCCGATCACCAGATCCGGACGGGCGGCGATCACCGCCTCGGGATCGAAACGATCGTAGCCGCCGATGCGGGGAATGGCACGGGCATCCGGGGGGTGGTCGCTGTAATCGGCCACCGCCACCAGTTGCCCGCCGGCACCGACAGCAAAAAGCAGCTCGGTGAGGTTTGGGGCAAGGGCGACGATGCGCCTGGGAAATGGCGGATCGGTCGGTGCGGCGACGACCGCCCCACACCAGCCCAACCACAAGATCAGGAGCAGACGCGCCAACCGACCGGCATCACCCCTCCACATGACCGGTTCCCACATACCGTTCGATGGTGGCCAGCAGAACCCGCTTGCGCACCGGCTTGGAGAGGTGGGTATCGCAACCGGCGTCGAGACTTTGGGCGATGTTTTCGGTCAAGGCATAGGCGGTGAGGGCCACGATCGGCAGATGCCGGTCGTGGGGCTCTTCGGCACGCCAGATGCGCGTAACGGTCAAACCATCCATGACCGGCATCTGCACATCCATGAGCACCAGATCGAACGGTTCATTCCGCAGGCAGGCCAGGGCCTCGGCGCCATTCTCGACCATGACCACCTCATAGGGCGTTTTTTCCAGGTAAGCCCCAAAGAGCAGGCGGTTCTCCTCGGTATCATCGGCCAGCAGAATGCGGGGGCGATGGGATAGACGCAGCGCCTTGGGCATGGATTCGGCGGAGCGTCGCTCCTGTTCCGCCTGTTCGTATTCGGCCCGGGAGGAGAGCATCAGGGGCAGCACGACACGAAAGGTGGAACCCGCGTTCGGTTGACTTTCGACCTCGATCGTTCCCCCCATCTTGATGACCAACTGCTTGACGATGGCCAATCCCAGACCCGTGCCGCCGAAGCGTCGGGTAATCGAGGTGTCGGCCTGGGCAAAGCTGTTGAAAATCCCCTCAAGACGATCCGGCGGAATGCCGATGCCGGTATCCCGCACCGCGAAGCTGATCCAGATCTGCCCCTTGACCGGAGACGGTCCCCCAGGCGAATCGACGGGCCGGACCGTCAGGTAGATGGAACCGGTCTCGGTGAACTTGATGGCGTTGCCGAGCAGATTCAACAGAATCTGTCGCAAGCGCATCGGATCGCCCCGCATGGCCTCGGGAACCGAGGGCTCGATGCCCAGATGGAGCGTCAGTCCCTTTTGGCGCGCGCGGGCGGATTGAATTTCGCGACACACCTCGAGCAGTTCCGGGAGCAGGAATGGGACGTGATCGATGCAGAAACGCCCGGATTCGATCTTGGAAATATCCAGAATGTCGTTGATCACGCCGAGCAGATTCTCCCCCGCGGAACGAAAGATGCGCACGTAGCCGCGTTGCACGTCGTTCAACTCGCTCTCCCAAAGGATGTCCGCCATGCCGAGGATGGCGTTCAACGGGGTGCGAATCTCGTGGCTCATGTTGGAGAGGAATTCGCTTTTGGCTTGATTGGCCGTCTCGGCCAGCTCCCTGGCCTGACGCAGACGACGGTTCCAATGGAGGATCGCCCCCAGAACCAAAGCGATCAGAATCACACTGACCAGGATCCAATACCACACCTCGCGCCAGTCGATGCCGAACTCGTAGCGGATCGCCAGCCAACGGTTCTTGATGGCCGCCTTGTCCTCATGGGTCATGGCGTCGAGCGCCCTGTCGAGGGCGGTGACCACCTCGGACGGCAGATGTTTGCTCACCCCGATGGCCAGTGTGAAGCTGTAGGGTGTGGGGGCGACGATCTTCAGATTCGTCAGGCCCATCTGATCGATGGTGTAGGTGATCGAGCCGAGATTGTCGATAAAGGCGTCCAGATCTCCGGAGGAGAGATCCATCAACCCCTTTGCGAGGCTCGAATAGAGGATGGGGGTCAGCTCCGGATGGTCCTGTTGCAGATGTTCGTGGATCACGTACCCCTGCAACACGCCGAATTTCAACCCGATCAGGTCGCCGATCCCCCCGATGAAACGCCCATCCTCCTTGCGGGAGATGATCACCGCCGGAAACTGGATGTAGGGCTTGGTGAAACGGATGTAATGGGCACGCTGTTCGGTGGGGGTGATGGCCGGGATCAGATCGATCTCTCCGGTGCGGATCTGCGCCAACACCTGGGGCCAGGCAAGCCCCTGAACGGGTTGCGCCGTGAATCCGAGGCTCTGGGCCAGATGGCCGATGAAGGCAGAGGCAATGCCGGCGTATTGGCCCTGGGCATCGAGAAACTCGATCGGCGGCCAGGCTGGATCGATGCCCAACCGAAGGGTCTTGCCACGCAGGTTGACCAACGCCTCCGAGACGGACAGATCATGGGCATGCGGGAGGGTGGATGCATCGAAATCCCCGTCCGGGTCGTAGGCGCCGACCGGAATGGGAAAGGCAAGCCAAACGCCCAAAGCCAGGGTCAGGATGCGAAGCGCGACGAAAAGGGCGGGATGAAACATATCCGACGACTTGTATCCAGAAATGGCGCATTGCCGAAATTGCATGATAATTCCGCTCTTCCCACTCTGTCAACGCTTGGACAAGCGTTCCAATTTCAAGTAAAACTGCCGCCAGTATCGACCAACTTAGCCTGATGGGGGGGGAAGAACCCCCTCCCCCCCGTACCATGGACCTCACCTTCGGGAGTTTCATGGTACCGGGGGGCTGTCGTGATGGGGATGAAGAAATGGCCATGCATCTGATTCTGGGCGGGGCCCGATCGGGGAAGAGCACGCTTGCCACCCGGTTGGCCGAGGCGAGCGGACGGCAGGTGACGTTGATCGTGACGGCGCGGGCCGAGGATGCGGAGATGGCCACGCGCATCGAACGACACCGGGCGAGTCGCCCGACCGGCTGGCAGGTGATCGAGGAGCCGTTGGCCCTTGGAGAGACGCTGCTGCGCCATGACGGAGCGGACCGGTTCCTGGTGGTGGATTGCCTGACCCTCTGGTTGACCAATCTGTTACTGGATGCGAACCCGACCCGTTACCAGCGGGAGCGCCAGGCGTTGTCGGCGGCGTTGAACCAGCTATCCGGTGAGCTGGTGCTGGTGAGCAATGAAACCGGGCTCGGCGTGGTGCCTATGGGCGCGCTCAGCCGTCAATTCGTCGATGAGAGCGGCTGGCTCCACCAGGAGCTGGCCCGCCTGGCCGATCGGGTGACCCTGATGGTGGCCGGACTGCCCATAACCCTGAAAGGAAACACCCCATGAAACCCCTCTGGCTCAACGAGCCCTTCCCCTGCCCCTCCCTGGAACACGAAACCCGCGCCAAGGCACGACAGAATCAATTGACCAAGCCCCCCGGCTCCCTGGGAGGGCTGGAAACGATCGCCATCCGGATCTGCGCCCTGCAAGGCCGGGATTCCCCCAGCCTCGACCGGGTACGCATCGTGGTGTTCGCCGGGGATCACGGCGTGGCGAAGGCCGGCGTCTCCGCCTATCCCCAGGAGGTGACACGGGAGATGGTACGTAATTTTTCCCGAGGTGGAGCCGCGATCAACGTTCTCGCCCGCCAGATCGGCGCCTTTCTTGAGGTGGTGGATGTGGGGGTCGTCGCGGACCCGGGACCGCTTCCCGGTGTGATTTCCCGTCGCGCGGGGGATGGAACGGCGGATTTCCGCACCCAACCGGCCATGACCGGGCAGTCTCTGCGCATCGCCTTCGAGGCCGGAGCCGAGGCGGTGGAGCGGGCACGGGCGACAGGATGTGACCTCTTCATCGGCGGGGAGATGGGCATCGGCAACACCACCGCCGCCACCGCCCTGGCCTGCGCCCTGCTCTCCGAGACGCCGCGACGTCTGGCCGGTCCGGGCACCGGTCTGGATTCAGCCGGGGTGGCACGCAAGGTGACCGTGATTGAACAGGCGTTGACGGAATATGCCCGGACCTCACATGACCCGTGGGAGACGCTGCGTCATCTGGGCGGTTTCGAGATCGCCGCCCTGACCGGATCCATGCTCGCGGCAGCCCGAAGTGGCCTGCCCGTGCTGGTGGATGGCTTCATCGTGTCGGTGGCCGCGCTGCTGGCGGTGCGTCTGCGACCCGAGACGCGACCCTGGCTCCTCTTCGCCCACGAATCCGCCGAACCGGGTCATCAAGCCGTGTTGACAGCCCTTGAGGCCGAACCCCTGTTGCGGTTGGGGATGCGTCTGGGCGAGGCGAGCGGGGCGGCTCTGGCCGTGCCGTTGTTGCGCTGCGCCTGCGCCCTGCACCGGGAGATGGCGACCTTTGCCGAGGCCGGCGTGTCGGGAGGCGCATGATCCCGGATCCATTGCAAAGGCGTTCGCGCCACGCGCCAATCAGAGGCGGTTTGGCGATGGCCTCCCTGGAATCACCAAACCAGCGCGAAGCGGAATCAAGCGCGTCGCGCTTCTCAAATTGCCGCGCAATCTGGCCGGCCATGAATGCGTCGGCTGTTTGGCCTGTGCCGAACGGCCTCTCAAGAGATCACTTTGCCAAATCCAACCCGACCATGATAGTATAGTGAGCCCGGTGGCATCTGCGAAATCGTTGCAAGCCATCTCCGCCAAATGGGGGGGGCCTGAATCGTTACGAAATCTTTGATCAAGGCGCATTCAACCCATGTTCGTCTTTCTGGATATCGGTTTCACGCTGATCGGTGGCCCGGCGGTCGGGCCCGCCGGCTGGTTGATGCGCGAACTCGGCTTGCCGCCAGAGGCCAGGGAGCCCCTGAAGGGGTGGCTGTTCCACACCCCCCTGACCGGACCCGACACCCTGGCCGATCGGTTGAGCCAGACCTTCGATCGGGATCCGACGATGACCCGCACGGTGGTGGCCGGCTTCTGGGAACAACAGATCCAGGATGCCCACGAACTCCCCGGCGCCCGCGCCCTGCTTTCCCGCCTGGAGGCGGAACGCATTCCCCACGCCTTCATCACCAACATCTGGACCCCGTTTCTGCTCGGTTTCGCTCGGGTGTTCCCCGAGGCGTACGAACGTGTGCCGGTTTATGCATCCTGTCGGTTGGGAATCTCCAAGCCCAACGAGGCGATCTATCAGCACGCCCTCAATGCCGCCGGCGTCCGGCCCGAGGAGGCGGTGATGATCGGCGACACCTTGGCCATGGATATCGAACCGGCACAACGACTGGGCATCAAAACCGTCTGGCTGCTGCACCGACCCGACAAGGAGCGGGAGGATCTGGTGGCGGTGCTCAATGGGGAGAAGGCGCGACCGGATCTGACCCTGGCCGGAATCGACGCGCTGCGCGTGGCGCATTTGCGCGCCTTGTTGGACTGATAAATAAACCGGTTTATATAAACCGGCTCACATATGGAGGACTCATCTTGAAGATCACCCGCATTGAAACGATCGACGAAGGCGAACTGTTGGCCCGTTTCGCCACCACCCGCCTCAAAGGACACGGCCAACCGCTGATCTATGGCAACGCCCGCCTGGAACTGGTGCGCGGGGTCGATCCGTCCACGCTCTACCCCGCGCAACGCTACGTGCTCAAGCAGGATCACCAGCGGCTGCACGACCTCTACCACCTTTTCAGGATGCGCGGCATCGACATCTTCAACCTCGATGGCGGACTCTTCTTCTGGCTCGCCGATCCCGAAGCGCCCCAGGGCGAGGAGGGACCGATCCCCCTGATGCCGCCGGTGGTGGAACTCTCCCACGAACCGGACGGACGGGTGCTGCCCCTGATCAACGACGGCATGCATCGGGTCTATACCGCCATGCGCCTGGGGGTGCCGATCAACATCGTCCTGGCGCATGACGTGCCGCGCGAATACCCTTATTATGCCTTCGCGCTGGAGAACGGCTGGAAGGATGTGGTGGAACTCGAGGAATTGCCGGAAAACTTCGTCAAGAAGAGCTATCGGGATCCAGAGCAGTACAAGGCCCTGTTCCGCGACTTCAACGCGGTGTTCGAAGGCATCCAGAAGCAGCGCAAACAGACCAATCCGGCCTCGTTGCGCGCCTGACCCCCATCGTTATCCTGGAATTGGAGACCTCCCATGCGCCTGTCGGACCAGGACATCCAAAAAGCCCTCGAAAGCGGACGGATCGTCATCGACCCCTTGCCGCCTGAATCCTGCTTTGGATCTTTTTCCATCGATGTCAGTCTGGGAAACCGGTTTCGCACCTTCCGGCACGTCCGCATGCCCTACCTGGATCTGGCCGATTCGAAAAGCATCCATTCGGTCTCCGATGCCTGCATGGAGGAGATCGTTCTCGGCGATCAGGAGCGATTCTTTCTGCATCCGGGAGAGTTCGCCCTGGGCATGACCCGTGAGCGGGTCGGCATCGGCGAGGATCTGGTCGGCTGGCTGGATGGACGCAGCAGTCTGGCCCGACTCGGGTTGATGGTCCACATCACCGCCCACTCCATCGATCCGGGCTGGGATGGCCACATCACCTTCGAATTCTTCAACGCCGGACGTCTGCCTTTGGCCCTGCATCCGGGTTTGCGGATCGGTGCGATCTCATTCGAGACCCTCTCTTCGCCCACCACCCGTCCGTATGGAAAAAAACATGGGGCCAAGTATCACGGTCAGCAGGGACCGTTGTCGAGCCGGTTGGGACTGGATGAGGTCTAGAACTCCCTCTGGTGGATGATCCACCGGGTGACGTGGGCGCGCAGCTCGGCCTTGTTGTTGCGATGGGGTTCACGGCTGACCAGTTCCACGAGATCGGCCTGCAAATCCCGCAGCCAGCGACCCGGCGGAAGGCGCACCATGTCGAGGATTTCGCCGCCGGAAAGCGGGAGATCCTCGGGGCGGAGGCGTTGTTCGGCACGCCGCACGGCGTGACAACGGTCGCGAATCTCCTGAAAATGAAGCTCCTCGTCGATGCGCTGACTCTCCGGAATGGCCGGATTGGCCGCGGTGAGGGCCTGCATCAATCGATAAACCCCCTCAAGCGGGATGTGGCTGGTGAGATAACGCTTGAGCTGCCGGTCCGTGGGATTGGTGCTGGTGTTGAGGTTGCGCAGCAATCCGAGGATCCGTCGCGAACGACGCTTGGAGAACTCCAGGGACTCGAGACGGCGGTTGATCTGGGCCAGACTGTGTTCCATGTGGTCGTGGGAGGTGAGCCGGGAGAGACCATATCCACCCAACAGGATCGCCCAACGCAGATCCAGGAGCGAGATCTCTTCGCCGTCCGCCGGCGCGGAGATGGCCAGGGTGGCATCGATCACCTGTCTCCAGGGGGTGTCTCCGACCGCATGGTTCTCCTGATGTTTAAGCGAGGCCAGATGAGGCAGAACCTGATCGCCGAGGGGCGAGGCGAACAGCAGGCGCAATTGGTTCTGGCTCTCCTCATCGGCGAGCGGCAGGGAGAGGATGCGATCCATCTCCTCGCGGATGAACTCCGGGATGATCGCCTCCAGGGTGGTCTGGGTGGCAAGGGTCAGATCGCGCGCATCCATCGGTTGGCCAAGCATCATGGCGAACCGGAAGAAGATCAGGGCTCGCAACGGATTCTCGCGCAGGGTATCCTGACCGTTGACCAGATGGATCGGACCGTTGAGCAAATCCTTGCGTCCTCCGAACGGATCGACCAGAGGTCCGTTCGGCCAGGTGTAGGCCATGGCGTTGACCGACACATCCCGGTGCAGCAAATCCTCCTCAAGGGTGGCGGGATGGCCGGGACGGCTGCGGAAGCAGGCGATGTCGATCAGTTTCGGGTGGGACCAGTCCTTGAGGGGCACGATCAGGCTGTTGTGTTTGTGTCCCATGACCGCCTCGTGGTGGTCACCGCGATGCAGACGCTTGCGGCATTCGGTCAAGGGGCGCGCCACCAGGAGTTCCAGGGTGTTCGGGAGCGGTTTGCCGAGAATGCCGCACAGCGGTGCGTCGCCGACAAGGTAAATCGGTCCGATCAGGCGCTGGATGTCGTCCAGGATGGAGCGGATGAAGGGTGCGAAAGCGTTGGGAAAGGATGGGATCATGGCGTCCATGGTGATTGTTCCGAAAGATACATTAGACCCTCTCACCGTCCACGTCAATGGCGAACCGGGGCCAGGACGACCGATGACGGTGTTGACCATGGGATGCCGGGTGAATCAGTTCGAAAGCGCCCTGTTGGAACAGGGTGGAACCGCGCGGGGATTTCGTCCGGCGTGCGCGGGGGAACGGGCCGAACTGGTGGTGATCAACACCTGTTCGGTCACCGCGGAGAGCGACCGGCAGGCGCGACAGCTGATCCGGCGGGCCCATCGCGACCATCCGGGGGCGCGCATCGTGGTGACCGGCTGCTATGCCCAGAACGCCCCGGAGCGGGTGGCGGAACTGGACGGAGTGGATCTGGTGCTCGGCAATGGGGAGAAGGAGCGCTTCTGGGAGATTTTCGACCGCTCCGGGCCAGCGGAACCGCAAGAAAAGATCCAGGTTGGCGATGTGGCCGAGCTGACCCGCGTGCCGGAACGGGAGACGGTGGAACGGTTCGGCGAGCGGGCCAGGGCTTTTTTGCAGGTGCAGGATGGATGCGATCGCGCCTGCGCCTACTGCGTGATCCCGCGACTGCGCGGCCCGAGCCGCTCGATCGCGCCACGCCAGGTACTCGAGCAGGCGCGACGCTTCCTGGCCTCCGGCTATCGGGAGCTGGTGTTGACCGGCGTGAATCTCGGCGCCTATGGCCGCGATCTGGAAGGACGCCCCACTTTGGCGGAGCTGGCCGGCCTGCTGCTGGCCGACCTGCCGGACGAGGCGAGATCGGGGAAGTCCCGTGCGTCGCGCCCCGGTGATCCCGGCGCCTGGCGGCTGCGCATCTCCTCCATCGATCCGTTGGACATCGATGCCGGTCTGTGTGACCTGCTGGCGCGCGAGATGCGGTTGTGCGGCCATCTGCACCTGTCGATCCAGTCCGGGGACGATCAGATCCGCCGGCGCATGGGACGCGGACGCGGACGCGACGAGGTTTTGGCCCGCATCGCCAGGGTGCGCGTCGCCCGACCCGACCTGGTTCTGGGCGCGGACTTCATCGTCGGCTTTCCCGGCGAATCGGAGGAGGCGTTCGAACAGACGCTGGCCCTGGTACATGAGGCCGATCTGACCCTGTTGCACGTCTTCCCCTACTCGTCCCGCCCGGACACCCCGGCAGCCGCCCTCCCCGCCGCGCTGCTGGTACCCGGCGAGCAGATCCAGTCCCGCGCCAAACGGCTGCGCCAGGCCGGCGAAGCGCGGCTGACCCAACTCCTCCACGGTCGGATCGATGCCCGCGAGGTGATGCTGGTCGAAAATCTGGAGAACGGAACCGCCACCGGCAAAAGCGGGGGGTTTTTATCCATGCGGGTGCCAGATGCACAGGAGGCCTGGCGCGCTTCTCTGCTGCCCGTGCTGGTCGAAGGGGTGGATGAAGGAAGCGGATGCCTGATCGGTCGGGTGACGGCGTAGCCGGTTTCAAGGCTTCGTCCACCGGTTATCAACAGGGTTATCCACAGGATGTGTGGATTAATGAAGGGTTGAACAGGCTTGTGGATACCCTGACCCCAAGGCTTAAAGAAGCGTGCGCATGGGTTTGGTTCGTTCCAAGAATACCAGGCCAGAAACGATCGTCAGACGCATGGTGCCTGGAATGGGCTTTCGGTATCGACATGCACCATGCTCAACAATCATGGTCGATGTCGAAAGCTGTTTGCGCGTCCTCCCCTCGCTTGTCGTGAGGGGAGGACGGACAGAAGGCGAACCCGAGACCATCAACCTGGAACCCTGCATGAAAGTCGATCGCTCCCTTGGCAGGTTGCATACTCACGCATTCGGCAGGGTCTCGAACAGCCGGAAGCGGTTTTCCAGAAACCAGTTGTTCACCTCCTCGGCGCGGGCGGCGTATTGCAGGCGGATATCCTCAATGACCGCCTGACGGCGCAAGAATTCCGTCTCGGAGATGCGACCCGAGGCCCGATCGGCCCGATCCGCCAGGGTCATCACGCTCAACCGCATGAAGACCGCGCTTTTCGAGCCCGGCATGGACCACACCTCGTGCAGCGCGTCGAAAATGGTCCAATAGGCTTCGCGGGGCACGTCCGGCGACGGCGGCGCGGGTTTCAACCGGTCGATGTAAGCCTCGTCGTTGGCCACCTCGCGCACCTTGCGCACCCCATTCAGTGCGTGATCCTCCAGGGCCACCCACCGCTCCGGGATTTCGGCTGGATTCTTGTCCAGTTCATGGACCTCGCGGTTCCTCGTCTGTCGCACCCCGCCGATGATGTAATCCTCAAGCGGGATCCAGGCATCCAGATCATCGTCTCTCTTCATGGTTTTCAAGGCTCCTCGGCACGGTTGGGAACATCGGGTGCATGTAGCCTTTTCGTCCGCAGGAGTCGAACACATGAGCGATTCTTGGTCAGGAAGATACGTATGACGCGCGCGGGAAGGTCTTCGGAAGGCGTTCTCCGGGGAGCGCAAATGGCGCCCAGAGCGATCCAGATCAGACGGGAAGGCGGAAAAACCAGTCGCGCGGGCGGGAGACCGGGTTGACTGGACAGGGGTCAGGAGAAATCGAACGGCAACTTCTCACCGCCCAGGCGGACCACGCCGATCACCTCGTTGCCGCACCCCTTGAACTCCACAGCGTGAAAACTGAACATCATCGCCATGGCAATGCCGCGACCATGGTTGTCAAAGGCCCGTTCCGGCTTCAGGGTGAGATAATCCTGCCAGTCAAAGCCGTGTCCCTGGTCGATGATGCGGAAACGAATCTCCTCCGGGTTCCTTTCGATGCGCACCCGCACGAATTTGGGAGCGTTCTCCGGCAACTCCAGACGCTCCTCGATCAACAGATCCCACCCGTCCAGGGTGGTCATGGCGCGGGACTTGTCCTCGTAGGTGATCCCGAGGTTGCCGTGTTCCACGGCATTGATCAGAAGTTCCGACAACCCCATCACCACCTGATTGGGATCCAGACAGATGTTGGCCAGCGCGGCGGCCAGATCCTTGGCTTCGTTCAGGGTGCGAAAATGGAACTCCCCCTCCCAGATCATCCCCAGAACACCTTGCGTTTGACGCACCGCCACGCGCAACGCCTGATGACGCACGAAATCGGCCACCGCCGCGTGCATGATCGAAATCAGCGTGCGACGGTCGAACGGTTTGGTCAGATAGTAGAACGCACCGGCCTGGGTGCCGGCGAAGATGTCATCCTCCGTGGACATCGAGGTCTGCATGATCACCGGAACCCCCTGCAAGGTGGGGTGCTCCATGATCCGTTTCAACACCTCCATGCCATCCATGTTGGGCATGATGCGGTCCAGAAGGATCGCGGAGAAGCGTTCGGGTTGCTGCCGCAGCTTGTTCCAGGCATCCACGCCGTCGGTGGCGGTCAGGGTATCGTAGCCCGCATCCTGAAGATTGGAAACGAGGATCTGGCGATTGATGAAATCATCATCCACCACGAGGATGGTCGGTTGAACGGACATGCGGGTTCCTGCCATGCCTGAGCTTGGGGCTTAAAGAGTTCCAGACGAATATCGCAAATCTGGCAACCTTATACCACATCCCGGAGGATATTGCCAGGAGCATGAATCCGTTGTGGACAAACTCACCATGAATGGTGGAAACTGTGCGATATAAGGTATGGGATGGACCATGCGGCTGAATCTTTGAGGAGGAGAATCGCGATGAAACGCAGGGCATTCATGCAGTCCGCCGCGTTGCTGACGGCCAGCGGCCTTTCGGGCGCGGCCCTGGCCGCGACCGGTGAAGGGGAGCCCGGCAAGGAGAAGGCGCGCGTCAAGCGTTACGGCGAATTGGGCAAAACCGGCATCCGCATGAGCGACATCTCCTTTGGCGCGGGACGACTCACATCGAGCGCCCTGGTGTTGCGCGCCATCGATCGCGGCATGAACTACTTCGACACCGCCCCGGACTACGGCCAGAGCGAGGATTACATCGGCGAGGCGCTGGCCAAGGCCAAGGGGCGCGACAAGATTCACATCGCCTCCAAATACTGCCAACCCATGGCCTACACCGCCGGCAAAAGCCATCTCCAGGTCGGCACCACCAAGGCCGAATACATCGCCGCCGTGGAGAACAGTCTCAAGCGACTCAAGACCGATCATCTGGATTCGGTCTTCGTGCATGCCCTCGGCGAGACCCCGGATTTCGAAAAGGAAAAAGCCCGCCTGCTCGATCCGGAAATGCTCGCCGCCACCGAGGATCTGAAAAAAGCCGGGAAAATCCGCTTCCTGGCCGCCTCCTCCCACGGTCCGAACCACATGGAAGCCCTGATGACCGAAGCGGTCCGTTCCGGTCACTTCGACTATATCATGCCCGCCTTCAACTTCATGAAGTTCCCCAAGGTGCCCGAAGTGCTCAAGGAGGCCAAGAGCCGCGGCGTCGGGGTGGTGGCCATGAAGGTGCTGGCCGGGGCCAAGGATGGCAACATGAAGTTCGATGCCGGCCAGTTCGAGCAGGCCGCCTTCAAATGGGCCCTCTCCCATCCGGAGGTGAACGGACTGGTGATCACCATCCAGTCGGCCCAGGATCTGGATCTCTATCTGCCCGCCTCGGGCCAACCCCTGACCGCCGCCGACCAGCGGGTGCTCGATCACTATGCCGCCCTGTACGACACCGAATACTGTCGCACCGGCTGTGGGGATTGTCTGGGGGCCTGCGAACGGGGTGTGGATGTGGCCTCGATCCTGCGCTATCAGATGTATTTCGCAGATTACGGCGATGAAAAACGGGCCATGCAATCCTATGCCGCCCTCGACAAAAACGTGGATGCCTGCGCCGGATGCACGGATGCCGCCTGCGAACGGGCCTGTCCCCATCGTCTGCCGGTGCGCTCCAGGCTCGAGGCGGCCCATCGTTCCTTAAGCCTGTCGTTCGTGGCCTGACACCATGGTCGTGCGCGTGGCCAGGCGCGGTCAAACGCCGCCTTCCCGCGCCACGCCGTGAGTTCCCAACCATGTGGCGTCCCTTCCTGATCGCCCTGGGGCTTCTGACCCGCATCCCGGCCCCCTGGCGCGGAGCGTTGGCCACGCCGCGTGAACTCGGGCATTCGGTTCTTTTCTATCCTCTGGTGGGCGCGCTCATCGGGGCGCTGTTGACGTTGTTCGTCATCCTGTTGCCAACCGGACTCGATGCCGGGATAAAGGCCGCCCTCGTGGGGATCGTCTGGGTGTGGTTGACCGGCGGGTTGCATCTGGAGGGGTTGGCGGATAGCGCCGATGGCTGGGTGGGCGGTCTGGGGGATGCGTCGCGCGGCCTGGAGATCATGCGCGATCCGCGCAGCGGACCGGCAGCTCTCATGGCCGTGACCTTGCTCGTGCTGCTCAAGTGGAATCTGGCGCGGGTGGCGATCGCATCCGGAGATCCGGCCATCTGGCTGATCGCCCCGACCCTGGGACGCCTGGGGATCGTGCTGCTGTTCGCCACCACCCCGTATGTCCGCGCCGGCGGCATGGGCGAGACCGCCGCCAGGGAGATGCCGCGCGGGTGGGCCTTCGTGCTCGCCGTCGGGATACTGCTCGGGGCGGGAGGGTTCGGGTCGGGTTGGGTGGTGTTGGTGGCCGGCGCGGTGTGGTTGACCGTGCGACGGGCCTGGATGCGTCGTTTCGGCGGGGTGACCGGCGATCTGTCCGGTGCGACCTGCGAACTGGTGGAAACCTCGGTGATGCTGGCCTGGGTGTGGTGATGACGATTCAAGAACGGTCCTGGAAGGGAGTTGTCAGGATGCGCGCGATGGTTTTGACCGGCCTGATCGGCCTGTGGCTGATCGGCGGAACCTGTCCGGCGCACGCCGAATTTACCGACGCGGAGACCAACCTGCGGCGTTACGTCACGGTTCCGTTGCCGGTCGATCTCTCCGCGCTCGACGAGACCGAAAAGAAGATGCTCCCGCTTCTGGCCGATGCGGCGCGCGCCATGGACGCGGTTTTCTGGCGTCAGTCGGTCGGGGATCCGGAGTCGCTCTTGGCCGTGCCGTGGAACGCCACGCTGCGCGAACTGCTGACGATCCACTACGGCCCGTGGGACCGCATGGAGAACCATCGCCCCCTGATTCCCGGCATCGCCCCGAAACCCGATGGCGCGCGTTTCTATCCCCCCAATCTGACCCGCGAGGCGTTCGAGACAGCCGCCAGGGAGCAACCGGAGTTGAAGGATCCGTTTGCCCTGGTGCGCGCTCGAGCCGATGGCCAACTGGTGGCCGTGCCCTACCATCAGGCGTTCGACGGATTCCACGCCCTGGCCGCCGACCGGTTGCGCCAGGCCGCCGACCTGACCACCGACGAAACGCAGAAGCGCTATCTCAACGCCCGTGCCGAGGCTCTGCTGACCGATCGCTACCGCGAGAGCGACATGGCCTGGATGGCGATGAAAGAGAACCGTCTGGACATCATCATCGGTCCCATCGAGACCTACGAGGATGGCCTGATGGGGCTCAAGACCGCCCACGAAGCGTTGATCCTGATCCGCGACGAGCAGGCCGCCCGGCGTCTGGACAAACAAAACAAGCGGTTGCCGCTCTATCAGACCCGTTTGCCGGTCCCTGATCCCTATCGGGCCGAAAAACCGGGCGCCGAGTCGGATCTTGGGGTTTACGACGCGCTCATGATGACCGGCGATGCCGCCGCCACCCGCCCCATAGCCCTCAATCTCCCCAACGACGAGCAGGTCCAGCTGGAGAAGGGGTCACGCCGCCTTCAGTTGCGCAATGCCATGCAGGCCAAGTTCGACAAGATCCTTCTGCCCATGGCCAGGATCCTCCTGGAACCCGAACATCTTCCCCAGGTGACCTTCGAGGCCCTGTTCGCCAACACCTTGTTCCACGAAATCGCCCATGGACTGGGGGTGAAAAAGCTGGTGAACGGCAGTGGGGAGACGGTCAACGACGCCCTGCGCGAGGATGCCTGGATGATGGAGGAGGGCAAGGCCGACGCCTTGGCGTTGTGGCTCGGGGATCTGGATGCGGAGCTGGCGCGGGCCGAGTCGGGTCGGGAGGATGACAACGCGGTGTCCGTTGGAACCCGTTGCGTGACCGAATTCGCCTCGCTGTTCCGGTCGATCCGTTTCGGACCGGCCAGCGCCCATGCCCGGGCCAATCTGATTCGTTTCAACTTTCTGGCCGAGCATGGCGCCTTCACGCGCAGCGACGAAGGGCGGTATCGGGTCGATACCGAACGGATGCGCGCCGCCTCCCGCGAGTTGGCCGGATTGATTCTGCGTTTGCAGGGGGATGGCGATCTGGAGGGGGTGCGCACGCTCGAGAAGCGCCACGGCACCTTGTCGGCCACGTTGATCGCCGATTTGCAGCGTGTCGAGGCCGCCTCGATCCCGATCGACGTGGTGTTCAAGTCCGCGTTGTGAAACAGGGGGCTCCCTGGGAGAGGCGGGAGCGACAGAACGCTGGAGAAACGGGCGGGGTCCAAGGGCCCATGGCCCCTGGTGGGGTGCGTGGCGAAGCCCTGAGGCTTGGTTTTTGACGTTGTGACGTTGACTTTCGCGCGTTGTTCACGATCCGCCCTTTTTGGCGTTCTTTGCGAAAAAGGACGCGGCGCACGCCGTCTCATCCCCGGTTGCCACCCCGATCTTGCCGACCCGATCCGCCACGATCTTGAGTTTGCCCGTGGCCGGATCGAGCCTGGCGATCAGACGCCGGGGCTTCCCTTCTTGGGAACAGTCGAAATAGACCACCACGTCAACCTGGCCGTCCGAACTCCAGGCCAGACTCTCCAGATCGAGCGCAAAAGGGATCTCCTCGCCACGACACCCCGCAGAGCGGGCCGCCTCAAGCACCAGCAACTCAAAATGGATATCCACGGCAGTGTGCTTCTCGATATCCACCGCCACCAGCCACAACTCCCCCTCGCCGCTGGTCGGAATCACCACGTATCGCTCGCCGGCGTGCCAGTAAAGCGGCACCGGTTGCGGATATTTGGCCCAGGCCAGATCAAAGAGCCGCTTTTTGTCGAGATCGAGCAGATACTGAAACCAGCACAACGGCTCGCCGGAGGTCACCGGTTCGCAGGCGGTCATGAAGGACCACCGTCCCGAGGGACTCGGCGGCGCGATACGCACCTCGTCTACATCCGAACGGGTGGCTCCCTGTTCGTCGGTGACCTCCACTTTCGGCGTGAACGGCTGGCCCGCGCGCGACAGTTGACCATCCTTGGAAAGAGCGAAGCCGGAGCTCTCCTGGTCACCGGGTCGCACCACCACCCATTCGACCCCCAGCTTGCGCGTGTTGACCGCCTCCACCTCGTCCAGGCTCTGCCGCCCCAGGGCATGCCCCGGACTGGCAAGAACAAACATCGCGGCCACCAGCAGCAATCCAGCGATTCTCATCATGGCGTCGCCTCTCCCGTGATCACCCGAAGATCGTTGCAAACATTCATGCATTTTAACGATCCTATTCATGCAAAACAAGAGCGCCACCCGGAAGAGAGCGTTGAAAACAATTGCCTCGGCCACGCAAAGAGTCGTATATAAGGGAGCCTGAGTTTCGTTCATGCTGCATCCAATCCACCCCCTGTTGCCGTCGTGCGGGCCGCCATGTCCACCCAAGCCGTTTTCAAGCAGCTCGAAGAGTCCGTCAGCCGCAAGATTCTCGGTCAGGAGACCCTGGTCAACCGGATGTTGATCGCGCTGCTGGCCGATGGCCATCTGTTGGTCGAGGGCGCGCCAGGACTGGCCAAGACACGGGCGATCAAATGCCTGGCCGAACATCTGGAAGGGGCGTTCCAACGCATCCAGTTCACCCCGGATCTGCTGCCCGCCGATTTGACCGGCACCGAGATCTTTCGACCCCAGGAGGGGAGCTTCCAGTTCCAACCCGGTCCGCTGTTCCACAACCTGATCCTGGCCGACGAGATCAACCGCGCGCCGGCCAAGGTACAATCCGCGCTGCTCGAAGCCATGGGCGAACGGCAGATCACCGTGGGACCGAAAAGCCATCTCCTGCCGGAACTTTTTCTGGTGATGGCCACCCAGAACCCCATCGAACACGAGGGAACCCATCCCCTGCCCGAGGCGCAACTGGACCGTTTTCTGATGCTGGTGCGCCTTGGATATCCCACCCCAGAGACCGAACGGGATATCCTCCGCCTGGTGCGCGCCGAGTCGCTCCAGGAACAACGGCAGAACCAGGACGGACCGGCACGGACGAACGCGCCTGCCGAGGGCGAACCGCCCGCGTCTCCCGCCCATGGATCCCCCTTCGGGAGTTCCACGGTCAAAATCCCCGCCGGAACCATCCTGACCGCGCGGCGCGAGGTGCTCGGGATGCACATGGCCGAGGCGGTGGAGGCGTATCTGCTGCACCTGGTGTTGGCGACGCGCCAACCGGAGCGATACGACCCCGCCTGGACCGGCTGGATCCACTACGGGGCCAGTCCTCGGGCGACGATCGCCCTGGATCGCTGCGCGCGCGCCCATGCCTGGCTGGCTGGCCGGACGTTCGTGATTCCCGAGGATGTGCGTGCGCTGGCCCCGGAGATCCTGCGCCACCGGATCGGACTGACCTTCGAGGCCGAGGCGCGCGGCGCCACTCCGGATCGTCTGATCGGCATGCTTCTCGACCGGGTGCCCGTGCCATGACGCCACCGGTCATCGACATCGACGAACTCCTCGCCCTGCGCCACGCCGCCCACGCTGTCCCGTCCGCCGCCCGACGGCACGCTGCATCCGCCACGGGGGAGCATCGCGCCCCGTTCAAGGGACGCGGCATGGAGTTCGCCGAAACCCGCCTTTATCAGGCCGGTGACGAGGTGCGTCACATGGAGTGGCGGGTCACGGCGCGTACCGGCAAACCGCATGTCAAACTCTTTCGCGAGGAGCGCGAACGGGCGCTGCTGCTCTGGATCGACTGTCGCCGACCGATGTTCCACGCCACGCGCGGACGCGAAAAGATCGTTCAGGCCGCGCGCGCCGCCACGTATGCCGCCTGGAGCGCCGTGGGCCGCGGCGATCGGATCGGCGCCCTGCTCTTCTCCGAACAAAACCACGCCGAGCTGCGTCCCGCGCGCGGCGACCGGGCGGTGATCGGGCTGATCCGTGCCCTGCACCGCTTCGGCCAACCGGAAACCACCCCCTGCGACACGAACGCACCGCACCGCTTCGGCCAACCGGAAACCACCCCCTGCGACACGAACGCACCGCACCGCTTCGGCCAACCGGAAACCACCCCCCCGCCCGACACCAGCGCCCTGGCCTTGCCCCTGGCACGGCTGGAGCGGGTGGCGTTGCCGGGGAGTCTGGTGCTGTTGTGCAGCGATTTTCGCGGTCTGCGCGATTCGGATCACGCCCGGCTCGCGCAACTGGCCCGACGTCACGACGTGACCCTCTTCTTTCCCCACGCCCCCCTGGAGCGGACCCTTCCCCCCGCCGGCGGTCGCTATCCGATCGCCGCGCCAGGCCACGCCAGCCAGCGTTTTCTCATGGTCGATGATCCGGAAATCCGCCAGGCCCACGCGGCCCGCTTCGCCGCCCGCCACGACGGCCTGCGTGACCTCTGCCAACGCATCGGCGCCGGATTCCTCTCCGTTTCCACCGAAGAGGAGGCCACCTCCGGGTTGATGGCGCGCCTCCACGGAAGGGCGGCATGAACGCCACCCCCCTGCCGCTACGCGACATCCACCTCCCGGAACCGATCTCCTGGTGGCCGCCGGCCCTGGGATGGTGGTTGCTGGCCGGGACGCTGCTGGGGATCGGGATCGCCATCCAGGCCTGGCGGATGTGGCGGGCACGCTTTCGCATCCGTGACGCGGCCCTGGCGGAGATCGCCCGGATCCGCGCTCGACACGCCCGGCATGCCGATCCGGCTCTGCTGGCCGCCGACCTCTCCGCACTGCTGCGTCGCGTCTGCCTGCGCCTCCATCCGCCCCACCAGGTCGCAAGCCTCACCGGACCGGCCTGGCTGGAGCTTCTGGAGCGCACCACGCCCCACTTCTCTTTTTCCAATGCCGGGGGAGCGCCCCTGATCAACGCGCCGTTCGAGCCCGACCCGATCTTCGATCCCGAGGCGTTGTTGAGCGCCTGTCAAGGGTGGATCCTGGCGCTTCCACCGGTTCCGCCTTCCAGAAAGACACCAAGAATGGAGAACATGAAATGAGCGAATGGCTGCATGCCACGGACCGGCATGGCCGGTTCGTCAAGACCGAGGAGCGGGTTGCCCTGCTGGCCGAAATCCGCGCCCACGCCCGCGCCCATGGGGATGCCCATCTGGCGGTGCCGGTGGTCCACATCATCCTGTTGACCAGCAACGGGCAGATCCGCATGGTGCAACGCGGCAACCGCCCGGAAAACCCCTTCATGTGGGACAAAGCGGTCGGCGGCCATGTGGTTACCGAGGATCGCTCGCTCGGTCGCGCCGCCTTCGATGCCAATGCCATCAAGGAAATGGGCGAGGAGGTGGGCATCGAAAACGTGGCGATCGCCGACGATGCGCTGCATTATCATCGCCTGCTGCAAGCCGAAGATCACGATCCAACCACCCGGGCAATCATCCGGATGGTGGATCACGACCCCTGGCAGGGCTCCTTCTGCCGGTCGCGGGAGGGGGAACCGTGGGTGAAACGACACAACGTCTGCGTCTACATCGGGGTGTACGACGGGGCCTTCGTGTTCGCCGACGGCGAGGCGATCAACCACGACCTGATCACCCGCGCTGATCTGATGGACGATCTGTTGGCCTCGCCCTGGAAATACGCCGATGGAGCACGTATCTTCATGCAGCGCTATTACCATCTGTTGCGGTAATCGCCTGCATCCAAACCAATCAGGAGAGTATCTCATGAAAATCGAGGAACTGTGCCGGGCACTCGGCCAGTGGTTCATGCGTCACAAGGATGAAAACCCCTTTGCCTTCGGCGAAATTCACCTGAGCACCGAGGATCCGGAGGCCGACATCTCCCTGATCATCGGCAAGCCGGAAGAGGCGTTCATCGATCTGGAGAGTCACGACAAACAGTGGGAAGGCACCCTCTACGACGCGCCGGTCACCTGGATCTGGGAGCGGCTGGCGCACGAGGAGGCGGACGACTGGTTGCGTCACATCTACGAGCGGGAGGCCGGGCAGATGAAGGAAAACATGCTCGTCGCCCTTCTGGAGCTGGCCCGGTTGATCGAGGGGAACGGTTATTCATTCGATTGGCAAGCCGAAGCCGACGAATCGGAACGGACCCGCCTCTACATCGATCAGGTGGAAGAGAAGGTCAGCGTGGAGACCGATCGTTGGAGTCGCCTGCTGGCCAGCCATCGCGCCGGCTCATGACCTGCCGCCGCGCACCACCCGCATCGCACCGTGCAACAACCAGCCCCACCGCGCCCGCCCCCGACGCACGGCATCTGCGGTCATTCATGCGTGTAGTGTGCTGGCGACCGAGTACCCTTCTTGACTTTATGCGCCAAATCCCGTATTCATCACCATTCTCGATGCGCATTCCCAGGTCGCACGGCCCTGTTCGCCCGGCCTGTCCGCGCACGAACCTCGCGCGTCACACTTTTCCGGTGCACCCATGACGATCTCAGAGACTTCAGATCATCCTCTGCTCGAGGATCCCTCGGGAGCGGCCACCATCGAAGATTGCCGGAGACTGCTCGAAAATCTCCCGGAAGGGGTGCTTGTCCATCGCGATGGCGTGATCCTGCTGGCCAACCGCGTCGCGGCGCAAATCCTGAGCCTGAAACGTTCCGAAGAGCTGACCGGCGCCTCGATTCTGACCTTTTTCAACAACGACGCCTGGAAACGGCTGCTGCAAACCATCGCCGATCAGCCCAGCATGACCCCGCAATTCTGGAGCGCCGAGCTGGAACTGACGCGGCACGACGACCGCGCCGCCACCATCGACACCGCCACCGGCTGGAGTCTGTTCCACGACGAACCGGTGCTGGTCACCACCCTGCGCGACATCACCCAACTCAAGCGCGGCGAAGAGGAGATGCGGCGTCAGGCCAACTACGACACCCTGACCGGGCTGCCGAACCGTTCGCTGTTCCTCGACCGTCTGCATCGCGAACTGATCCGTGCCCGACGCGCCAACAGCCGCGTGGCGCTGATGTTCATCGATCTGGACCGTTTCAAGTGGGTCAACGACACCCTGGGCCATGCCGCCGGCGACGAACTGTTGCGCGAAACCTCCAAGCGTCTGCTCGCGTGCGTGCGCAAGTCCGATACCGTGGCCCGCCTCGGGGGCGACGAATTCACCGTGATCCTGCCGGACATGGCGCGCGGTCCCTATGCCGAACGGGTGGCCGCGGAGATCCTCTCCCGGCTCGTTCTCCCCTACTCCCTGATGGGACAGGAGGCCTTCATCTCCGGCTCGGTGGGGGTGACCGTCTATCCGGACGACGCCAATGACCTGGACAGTCTGCTCAAGAACGCCGATACCGCCATGTACCGCGCCAAAAGCGATGGCCGCAACGCCTATCGCTTCTACACCCCGGACATGCACGCCGAGGCCGAGGAGCGGGTCGCCCTGGAAAAAGACCTCCACCACGCCCTGGAACGAAACGAACTGGTGATCCACTACCAACCGATCGTCGATCTGGCGACCGGACGCCTGGTGGGCGCGGAGAGTTTTCTGCGCTGGGAGCATCCCACCCGCGGCAGCGTCTCGCCGGGCACCTTCGTGCGATTGGCCGAGGAGACCGGCCTGATCGCCCGGATCACCGCCTGGACCATCCAGACCGCCTGCGCCCAGGCCCAGGCCTGGCGCCAGCGTCCGGACAGCGCGGATTTCATCATCTCGGTCAACATCTCCTGCACCCGCTGCCGGGAACTCTCCACCGACGACCGCATCCCCGAGATCCTGCAAATCACCGGTCTGCCCCCCTCGGCCCTGATCCTGGAGATCACCGAAAACATCCTCTCCGAGGATGAGTCCAAGGCCATGAACATGCTGCAACACCTGAGCCGCCTGGGGGTCAACCTCTGGCTCGACGACTTCGGCACCGGCTATTCGTCGTTGAGCGTGCTCAAACGGCTGCCGGTCAACGGCATCAAGATCGACCGCACCTTCATCCCGGACATCACCGCCGACTCCGAATCCGGGATTCTGGTCCAGGCGATCCTCTCCCTGGCCAAGGCCCTGAACCGCAAGGTGATCGGCGAAGGGATCGAATCGCTCCAACAGGCCGACTTCCTGCGCTCGCGCGGCTGTGACATGGGGCAGGGATATCTGTTCCACAAGCCGGTCCCGGCAGAGATCTTCACCGCCCTGCTCGGCACGGTTTATCCGTTGAACTGACCCTTCATCGACGGTTCACGCCCTGATCCGCCTTGCCAGCCGCCCGCCATCTATAAATATTTTTTCGTCCACGCCACCCCATGACCACCACGCCACCACCCGCGACTACATCAGCAGGGCGTGCTCCATGGCATAGCGCACCAGATCCGCGGTGGAACCCTGGATGCCGAGTTTGTCCTTGATGCGCCGGCGGTAGGTGGTGACCGTGCTGGGACTCACCCGCAGATCATCGGCGATGCGCGAGACGGTCATGCCACGGGCGATCCGGATCAGAATGGTATACTCCTGGGCAGAGAGCCGATCGTGCGGATGCTCCTTGACCTCGGGTTGGCCGGTGTTTGTCGCCAGGCGATCCCGCAGTTCGTCGGTCAAATAGAGCCCCCCCTGGGAGACAAGCCGGATCGCCCGCAACAACTCATCGCCCAGACAGGTCTTGTCGATGAAGCCGTTGGCCCCGCTCTGCAACAGCCGACGGGCCAGATGGAAATCCTGGATCTGGGTGACGACCAGCACCGGTCGCAGGCACCCGCTGGCGCGGACCCGACGCAACACCTCCAAACCGCTCATGTCCGGCAGTCTGACATCCAGCAACGCCAGATCCCAACCATCCCCCGCCATGAGGGTGAGGGCATCGACGGCATTGCCAGCCTCACCGGTGATAGACAGATCGCCATTCTTCGCGATCAGAGAGCTGAGGCCATCCCGGAACAACCCATGGTCATCGATAATGATTATTCTGATCATAGAAACCATTCCCCCATTCTATTCCAAACGCAAAGGAATGATAACATATCAAGTCTGATCGTGCACGGAATTTCAAACTACAAATATGAAAATTTTGCAATCCCTTACCAGACAAACAGACAATAACACCCTCAACAACCCCAAAACTCTTGAAGCAGAGCCGAAATTCCCAATAGAAACCAAACAAAAATAGGATGTTTGGATTGATATTCCTGTTTTACACATTCACTTCCGGCTTTACCGTCGAACTCGATTGAGTCCGTAAATGCGGGAACTTGCCTGATGGGGGGAGAACCCCCTCACCCCCCT
Organism: Candidatus Magnetaquiglobus chichijimensis; assembly: GCF_045865675.1. NCBI lineage: Bacteria > Pseudomonadati > Pseudomonadota > Magnetococcia > Magnetococcales > Candidatus Magnetaquicoccaceae > Candidatus Magnetaquiglobus > Candidatus Magnetaquiglobus chichijimensis. Next base: position 413,050 of record NZ_BAAFGK010000002.1, on the reverse strand, counting down.
TACCGTGGACCTCCCTTCGGGAATTCCACGGGAACTTGCCTGATGGGGGGAGAACCCCCTCACCCCCCTTACCGTGGACCTCCCTTCGGGAATTCCACGGGAACTTGCCTGATGGGGGGAGAACCCCCTCACCCCCCTTACCGTGGACCTCCCTTCGGGAATTCCACGGGAACTTGCCTGATGGGGGGAGAACCCCCTCACCCCCCTTACCGTGGACCTCCCTTCGGGAGTTCCACGGTAAATTTTGGGACGGGTAACCACCACCTCGGTTCGGTAGAATGGCGTTATCCGCCGGGGAGCTTCGGTCCCCCGTCCCCTGCCATGGTGGATCTTGTGCAATTCACCCCACCACCCCATCCAGCCACTCGGCCAAACAAGCCCGTCCGGCATCTTCCATGGCCGGACCGAGCCGACGCGACGCTTCGCGCAAGGCGGGCACAGAGATGCGGCTCTGCCCCAATTCGGCGGCATGGCCGATCAGCCATGTCTCGATGCGCCCGGCGCGCACCTCGGGGTGACACTGAAAAGCCAATCCCCGCGCCCCCCAGCGAAACGCCTGATGGGGATAGAGCGGGGTGGAGGCGAGCAACTCCGCGCCATCGGGAAGCTCGAAGGTGTCCCCGTGCCAGTGCAGCATGGAACGCCCCTCCCCGACCAGATGCCGCAACGGCGAACGCTCCCCCGCCCCGGTGAGGGTCAAGGGGGTCCAGCCGATCTCCTTCTTGCCGCCCGAATAGACCCGCGCCCCCAGGGCGGAGGCCATCATCTGCGCTCCCAGACAGATCCCCAGGGTGGGCCGGTCCGCCGCCAGACGCACCCGCAGCAAAGCCAATTCGTCGTCGATGAACGGATAAACATCCGCCTCGTAGACGCTGATCGGTCCGCCCAACACCACCAGCAGATCATCGTCCAGGGGAGCGACCCCGGTCAGATCGTCCACGCCCGCCTCCAGATAGCGAATCGCGAATCCCCGCTCCAGCGCCAGGGACTCCAGGCTCCCCAGATCCTCGAATGCCACATGCCGAATGGCCAACAATGTTTTCATGCACCCGCTCCCTTGTCCGCCGGTTTGCCGACACCATGCAAAGTCATGTCAATGAACGCTTCATCTTATCAGCACCCAACCCGCTCGGCAATCGTCCGCATCATCCCTCCGGGGATTCACCCCCGACACCATGAAACACTGGCGTCACCACGCGCAACGTGTCAATTCGGCTCTGCAATGAAGAGAGGATTCACCCCCGACGCCATGAAACACTGGCGTCACCACGCGCAACGTGTAAACTTGGATCCGCAAGAAGACCGGGAGAGTCCCTGACCCACATCAACGCCCGGTACAACCGCGCATACCGAACCGACAACCCTTGCCGGAAAACGGATACCCGCACATGCCCCACCTTTCCGTCTCTCCGCTGATCGTGGCAATCTCTTCCCGCGCCCTGTTCGATCTCGAAGAGAGCCACGCCGTCTTCGAACAACAGGGGGTCGAGGCCTATGCCCTCTGGCAGATCGCCCGCGAGGATCAACCGTTGCAAGCCGGTCCGGCCTTCCCCCTGGTGAAAAAACTGCTCGCCTTGAACCAGGCCGATCCCTCCGCGCCCACGGTGGAGGTGATCCTGTTGTCGCGCAACAGCGCGGATACCGGATTGCGGGTCTTCAACGCCATTCGCCACCACGGACTCGACATCAGCCGCGCGGTCTTCACCTCCGGGGGGAACCTGTGGCCCTACGCGGCGGCGTTCCAGGCCCATCTGTTCCTCTCGCTCGACCCCGAGGATGCCCGCCTGGCCCTGCAAGCCGGACTGGCCGCCGCGGTGATCCTGCCGCCCGGCGACACCACACCGTCGCCGGAGACGGCTCGCGGTCCGCTGCGACTGGCCTTCGACGGCGACGCGGTGCTCTTCTCCGACGCCTCGGAGCGGATCTACGAAGAGCGCGGCCTGGCCGCCTTCCACGAACACGAAAGCTTGAGCGCCCACGAACCGCTCCCGGATGGCCCGTTCCGCCCGCTGCTCGAGGCTCTGCAACGGATCCAGCAGCGCCATGCGCCGGATCTCTGCCCGATCCGCACCGCGCTGGTCACCTCGCGCGGAGCCCCGGCCCACGAACGGGTGATCCGCACCCTGCGCGCCTGGAACATCCGCGTGGATGAACTGCTCTTTCTGGGCGGACTGGACAAGGCGGAGTTCCTGGTGGCCTTCGGGGCCGACATCTTCTTCGACGACCACACCGGCCATTGCGAATCGGCGCGCCGCTTCGTGCCCGCCGGCCATGTGCCGCGCGCCAAGGGTTGACCAGACAGGGGAGTGTCCATGCGCATCTGCCACACCTCGGACTGGCACCTGGGCCACCTGCTGCGCGGGCAGAAACGCGATGCCGAGTTCGCCGCCTTTCTCGACTGGCTGATCGCCACGCTGCGCCAGGAACGGGTCGAGGCGCTGCTGATCGCCGGCGATCTCTTCGATGGCACCACCCCATCCCATCGCGCCCAGGAGCTTTATTACCGGTTTCTGGCCCAGGTCTCCGGCACCGGCTGTCGCCATGTGGTGGCGATCGGCGGCAACCACGACTCCCCATCCCTGCTCGAAGCGCCGAAAACCCTGCTGGCGGCGCTGAACGTGCGGGTGATCGGCGCCAGCGGCGACGACCCGGCGGATGAGGTGGTGGTGCTGAAGGATCCGACTGGCCGCCCCGAGATGATCGTCTGCGCCGTGCCCTATCTGAGAGATCGGGACATCCGCCTCGCCGAGGCCGGGGAGAGCGGTGCGGACAAGGATCGCAAGTGGCTCGAAGGGATCTTCGCCCATTACGCGGCGGTGATCGATCTGGCGCGCGCGCGGCGTGACGACCTGGGCGGAACGACGCCCGTGGTGGCGATGGGCCATCTGTTCGTGGCCGGCGGACGGGTCCGCGAGGGCGACGGAGTGCGGGAGCTTTACGTGGGGTCGCTGGCGCGGGTTCCGGTGGATCTCTTTCCCGAAGATGTGGACTACGTGGCCCTGGGCCATCTGCATCAGGCGCAAAAGGTCGGCCCGTCGGAGAGCCGCCGCTACAGCGGCGCGCCGCTGCCGTTGGGCTTCAGCGAGGCCGGGGTGACCAAAAGCCTCTGTCTGGTCGATCTCGCACCCGGTCAGCGCCCGCGCGTCCAGCTCGTGCCCGTGCCGACCTTCCAGAAGATGGCGCGCCTCCAGGGGGATCGCACATCGCTCCTGGATCAACTCCAGGCACACATCTCCACGAACGAAAGCATCTGGATCGAACTCCTGTACACCGGATCCGAGCCGATCGGCGATCTGCGCGACCAGCTCAACCAGCGGGCGGAGCGTTCCCAGGCGGTGATCCTGGCCCTGCGCGACGCACGCCTCACCGCTTCCCTGGCCCTGGGCGCCGACGAGGAAGGAACCCATCTGGAGGCGTTGACACCCGACGAAGTGTTCCTGCGCTGTCTGGAGCTGCGCCGCATCCCGGATGAGGAGCGGCCTTCCCTGATCGCGGCCCACGACGAGATCCTGGCCGCGCTCCTCCACGACGATCCATCCTCCCGGGGTTGAGGTGGCCATGCGCATTCTCGAGATCCGTCTGAAGAATCTCAACTCCCTGACCGACGCCTGGCGCATCGATCTCACCCATCCGGCCTTCACGCAAGATGGCCTCTTCGTGGTCACCGGTCCGACCGGAGCGGGCAAAAGCACCCTGTTCGACGCCATCTGTCTGGCCCTCTACGGCGCCACCCCCCGGTTGGGACGGATCACCGACTCGGACAACGAAATTCTCAGCCGGCGGCGCGGGGAGTGTTTCGCCGAAGTGACCTTCGCGGCTCGGGGCGGCGTCTACCGTTGCCACTGGCGCCAGCGCCGCGCGCGCGGCAAACCCGACGGCGCGTTGCAGCCCCCGGCTCATGAACTCGTCGAGGCCGACACCGGGAAGATCCTGGCCGAAAAACGCACCACGGTCCCCAAACGGGTGGAAGAGCTGACCGGCCTGGATTTCGACCGCTTCACCCGCGCCATGCTGCTGGCCCAGGGTCGATTCGCGGCCTTCCTGCAGGCCGAGCAGAGCGACCGGGCGGAGATTCTCGAACAGATCACCGGCACCGCGATCTACAGCGACATCTCCCGACGGGTTCACGAACGGCGCGCCGAGGAGCGTCGCGAACGGGAGCGGCTGGCGCGCGAGGTCGAGGCGTTGCCCATGCTCTCGGAGGAGGAGGAGGCGGGGCTGGCCCTCGAACGGGCGGTCGGATTGCTCGCCGAAGAGGCGCTCGGCAACCGGCTGACGGAGATCGATCGCGCCATCGGCTGGCGGGCCGGGCTGGTGGCGCTCGAAGGGTCGCTGTCGGAACTGGCGCAACGCCATGCCGACCGGGAAGAGGCCTGGCGGCAATTCGCGCCCGACCTGGCGCGCCTGCATGCCGCCGAACGGGCGCTCAACCTCGCCCCCGCCCATGCCCGGCTCGAACTGCTGCGCGCGGCCCAAACCCACGAGCAGACCGCTCTGCAGGAACTGCGCCTGGAGCTTCCCATCATGCAGACGACGCTTGCCGAGGCCGAAGCAGGCCGCGCACGGGCGCTTTCCCGTCTGGAGGCGCGGCGGACGGCGCAAAAGGAGGCACTCCCACGGCTCCATGAAGTTCGGTCGCTCGACATCCGCCTGACCGAGCAGGCCGGACCGATCCGCGCGCTCGACGACGAACTGGCCCGTCTCGCCACGGATCAAGCGCGGGAGAACGCCGCACTGCGGCAATCCCAAACCGCGCTGGAGCAGGTGGAACGGGACGCGGCCACCCTGCGCGCCGAATCGGATGCCAACCGCGCCGATGGCAACCTGGTGGAACATCTGAGCGGAATCCTGACGCGGATCGAGCTGTGGGAGGGACGACAACATCAGCACCGGACGTGGCTCAAGGCCTGCGAAGAGGCGCGAGAGCGGCTGGAAATCGCCAGCGCGGCCACCAACCAGGCGGATGCGGCCCTGGGTGAGGCCCGCGCGCATCTCGAGGCGCTCGCGGCCCGTCAGAACGAACGGCAGATCCATCGCGACGATCTGCTGGAAGGACGCGCCATCCCGCTCTGGCGCGAAGAGCAGATCCGCTGTCGCGAGCATCTTTTCCATCTTGAAACGCTCGTCACCACGCTGCGCAATCTGGAGACCTCCCGCGCCGATCACCAGACCCAGCTGGAACGTCGGGCGTCGATGCAGCGCAACAAACCCCTCCTCGCGACGCGACTGGTCGATCAGCAAACCCGTTTGCGGGATCTGGAAGCCGAGCGCGACCGTCTGGAGGCCGAGCGGCTCGCCAGGCAGGCGATGCTCAGCTTCGTCGAAGCGCGGAAGCAGTTGATCGCCGGTCACCCCTGTCCGCTGTGCGGAGCCACGGAACACCCCTTCACCCACGCACCCCACCCGGAAGGGGGGCCCACGCACGATTCATCCACGCTTCGCGCCACCCTGCGGACGTTGCAGGGCGAAATTCTGGAGAGCCAGCGCGCCCTGCTGCGCGAAGAGAGCGCCCTGGAGGAGCTGGAAACGCGGCTGGCGATCGACGCCAGGGGGCTCGAGGATCTCGAATCCGACGTTCGGCGTCTGGCGGGGATGCTGGAGTGGGATCCCTCCGCGCCCTTATCGGCCCACGATGGGCGTCGGCTGCTGGAGGAGACCCGGAACCGACTGAAGCGGCTGAACGCACGGCTCGAAGCCCTCGACACCCTCGAGGGGGTGTTGCACGGGCTGCGGGCCGAACTGGAGACGGCACGGGAGAGGGTTGCCGGGCGCGAGCGGGAGCAGTGGCGGGCGAGCACCGATCACACCGGCGCGCGGGAGTCCCTGGAGCGGTGCCAGGCGGAGTTGGCCGCGCTCGCGGCCACGGTCGGCGCGGCGCGCGAGGAGCTGGCGCGCACCTTGGCCGGATTGGGAATCGTGGTACCCGACGACAGGGATCCCGTGGCGCTGCGGCGCGCGTTGAGCGACCGCAAGGCGGCCTGGCTGGGATGCGTGGCGCGACGCGAGGCCAACGAGACCCAACGCCTGGAGCTGATCGGCGCCCGCGAACGGCATGTTCTGGAGATCGAACGGTCACGGCTGGCCATCCTCGAACGGGAGAGGCGGCGCCAGGACTTGCAGACGACCCTGGAGGGGTTGCGCGTCACCCGTCGGGAGCTTCTGGGGGAGCGGAACCCGGACGAGGAGGCGCGTTCCCTGGCCGCGTCCGTCGAGGAGGCCGAGGCGGATCTGCGTGCCCATGACGGCACGCTGGAACAGGCACGGAGCCAGCTGACCGAACGGCTGCAACGCCAGGCCGCCCTGGTGGAATCGCTGGGCGAACGGGCGACGACGCTTGCCGGCGAGGAGGCCGCCTTTCTCGCCGAACTGGAGCGTCTGGGTTTCGCGGATGAGGGAGAGTTCCGGCGCGCCTCGGCTTCCGAGGCGGAGCGGGCGGCATGGCGGGAGCGGTTCGAGACGCTGCAACGGCTCCAGGCCGAGATCGAGTCGTTGACCGCCGAGAAACGGCGGCGTCTCGAGGTCGAACGGGCGCTTCGGGTCACCGATCTTTCCGCCCTCCAACTCCAGACAGCCAGACAGCGGCAAGAAGAGCGGCGACGGCTGATCCGGGGTGCGTTGGGCGGTCTGGAGCGGATCTGGCTCGAAAATGCCGCCAAAAAGGAGGAGCTGGAGAGGCGGCGACAGGCGCTGACACGTCAAGAGGGGCTGTCGCGACGTTGGGAGCTGTTGCACGGCTTGATCGGCTCGGAGGATGGCAAACGCTATCGGGATTTCGTGCAGGGGTTGACCCTGGAGCGGGTGTTGACGAGCGCCAACCGGCAGTTGCGCGGCATGAGCGACCGGTATGCGTTGATTCAGGATCTGGAACAACCGTTGGCGATGCGCATTCAGGATCTCTATCAGGCCGGCGAGATCCGGTCGGCGCGCAATCTGTCGGGTGGCGAGAGTTTTCTGGTCAGTCTGGCTCTGGCGCTCGGATTGTCGAGTCTCTCCAGTCAGAACGCGCGGGTGGATTCGTTGTTTCTGGACGAGGGGTTCGGCACCTTGGACGAGGAGTCGTTGGGGATCGCCCTGGAGACCTTGGCCGGGTTGCGGCGCGAGGGCAAGGTAATCGGGGTGATCTCCCACGTTCCGGCATTGCAAGAGCGGATCCGCGCCCGCATCCGGGTGGTGCCGCGCGCGGGGGGGCGGAGCGTGATCGAGGGGCCGGGATGCACCCGGCTGGAAGGGTGAGCGCGTGGAGCGCGCGCATACCCCCTACCCCTCGGCCAACAACCGCATCAACTCCTCGGGGGAGATGCTGGACGCGGTCTGTCCGCCACCGAGCAACCCGTCGGCCAGATCGCGCTTGTGGCGGTGCAGATCGACGATCTTCTCCTCGATGGAGTCGCGGATCACCAGGCGATAGACCGTCACCGGACGCTGTTGCCCGAAACGGTGGGCACGGTCCGAGGCCTGATCCTCCACCGCCGGATTCCACCAGGGATCCATGTGGATCACGTAGTCCGCGGCGGTCAGGTTCAATCCCAATCCGCCCGCCTTCAGGCTGATCAGAAACAGATCCCCCACCCCGGACTGGAACGCCTCCACCGCCTCGCGCCGCGCGGCGGGCGGGGTGGCGCCATCGAGATACTGATAGACCAGCTTCTCCCGATCCAGCAACTCCCGGATGATGGCCAGATAGCTGGTGAACTGACTGAACACCAGCACCTTGTGACCATTGGCCAACAACTCCTCGAGCACCTCCGCGAACAACGCCACCTTGGCGCCCGGCAGACCGCACTCGGGCGCCACCAGCGCCGGATGACAACAGGCGCGCCGCAACCGGGTGATCTCGGCGAGGATCTGGAAGCGCCGATCCTCCTCCGGCCCCTGGATGGCGCTCAAACGCTCCACCGCGTTGCGGCGCAACGCCTCGTAAAAGGCCCGCTCCTGATCGTCCAGCTCCACCCGCAGGGTGATCTCGGTGCGTGGCGGCAACTCCTCGAGCACCTGACTCTTCAAACGCCGCAGCACGAACGGACGGATCAGGCTCTTCAAACGCAGACGCGCCTCGTCGTTGCCATCCCGCTCGATCGGCCCGGCGAAACGCTTGTTGAAGCGCTCCAGGGAGCCCAACAGGCCGGGATTGAGGAAACGAAAAATGTTCCACAGCTCGCCCAGATGGTTCTCCACCGGCGTGCCGGTGGTCACCATGCGGAAGGCGGCGGTCAACTCCATCACCGCCTTGGAGCGTTTGGTCATGCGGTTCTTGATCGCCTGGGCCTCGTCGAGCACCAGGGAGTTCCATTGGATGGCCGCGAACCGCTCCGACTCGTTCTGCATCAGGCCATAGCTGCACACCAGAACGTCGAACGGTCCCAACCCCTCCAACTGCTCCTGCCGGTCCGAGCCTCCGAACATCCGCAGGTTCAGGGTGGGTGCCCAGCGTCGGGACTCATCCAGCCAGTTCATGCACACCGAGGTCGGCGCCACCACCAGCGCCGGACCGCCCGGCGCCCGCGCCACCAGGAGCGCCAGCGCCTGCAAGGTCTTGCCCAATCCCATGTCGTCGGCCAGACAGGCCCCGGCTCCCCAGGAGGCCAGCCGCAGCAACCATCGCACCCCCTCCTTCTGGTATTCGCGCAGCTCGGCGGTGAAGGTGGAGGGGATCTCCGGCACCCAGTCGTTGACCCGCCGCAACCGTTCGATCTGTTCGGCCCAGGCCGGATCGATCCACCCTTCCCCGGCCTCGCGCATCATCGGCTCCAAGGCGGCGATGGCCAACGGATGGACCTGGCGTTTGGCCCCCGCGCTCTGGGAAAAGGCCTCGAGCTGGGCCAGCCGCTTGCGGAACTCCTCGGTCAGAGCCAGATAGCGTCCCTCGCCCAACGGCACGAAACGACCCTCGTTCCCCTCCATGAGTTTCAACAACTCTTGCAGACCGATGACCCGCGTCTCATCGACCCGCAACCCCCCATCCACCGCGAACCAATCCTTCTGCCGCTCGAAGGAGAGGCGCATCGCCCCGAACGACAACGGACGACTCACCCGCAACCGTTCGCCCTCGGGCCACTCCGGCTCCACGCCGTCCTCCAGATCGTGCAGCTCGGACAACAACTGCAAGCAGGACTCCGGCTCGTCGAAACTCCACTCCCATTCCCGATTGCGACTGGCATTCAGGATCGGCGAGGTCTTGAGCACCCGTTCGGCGCGCTTGCGTTCCTCCTTGAGATCCCGATGGGTCTGGGCACGACGTCCCCCCACCTCGGCGATCAGGGTGGACGCCCCCTCTCCGGGCGGCAACCACGGGCCGTCATCGCCAAACGGACGGGTCATGATCTTGATCCGCAACCCTTGATTATAGGGCAACACCTGCACCCGCGGTTTGGATGAGGCCTCGACCTCCGGCAGATGTTCGCCCACGCCGCCGATCCCGGATTGCAGGGTCGCCAGGGTGGAGAGTCCGGGCAGGATGCGCAGCACCCGTTCCCTCTCCCCCGCCGGGATCTCCAACCCCTTGCCGAGAATGTCGGCCACCTCCTTGTGACGGGGCAGGATCTCCACCACCCGACAGCGGGTCGGGGTTTCGCGCAGCGCGTAGGCACCGATGCGGGTGGCATCCTCGGAGAAGTGGATCAACAGCCGTCCCTGCTCCTCGCGCACGCACAACTCCGGCTCCCCGGCCACCACCTCCACGTTGACCGTCGGCTCCTCCTCCCAAAAGACCAGCGGATGGCCCACCAGAAGCGGCAGCAACCGATGCCCCTCCATGCGACTTTCGCGCGCGCCGTAGCGGTTGAAATCGACCTCCACCGCCGAGCAGAGCTTGGCATCCTGGGGCGACAGGCGACCCGGCATCAGGGTCAGCCCGCGCAGGGTGCGCTGGGTCAACACGCGACCACGGGTCCACTCGCCCTTGACGGTGGTCTTCTGTTCGCGGGCCGTCACGAAGCACTGGCCACTCTTGGGAACGCTGATCAACCAGATCAGACGACTCGCCTCGCGGGATTCGCCCTCACTGGCGCCGCCCTGGCTGTCGCGCAACTCGCCAGCCACATCCTCGAGAGCCTCCAGGGCCCACTCCCAGGTCGCCTTGGGACGGAGCATCGCGACCACGCAGCGCTGTTCACTCACCTCCCGTCCCTCCAGGACAGCCAGCAGCCCCCTGGCCTCGCGCGCCATCCAGCGGTGACCGTTCATCTCGGCCTGTTCGATCAACTCCGCCAGTTCGGACTGTTGCGTGCGCGCCTTGTCGGGCTCGACCCAATACTGGGCCAGCACCTGGAAAAAACGACCCGCCGGGGCCATGGATCGAAGGGTTCGGTTCGCCGGACCGCTCACCAGCTGGCGATGGATCGTCTGGACGAACACCTCCTCATCCATGGGGAGGTTCTCGTCGCGATCCAACCAGCTTTTGGCGGCGCGCACCCGGTTGTCCATCACCAGGGCCAGCGCGAACAACCCCTCGTAGGCCACCCGGAGCGGATCGTCCCCGGCGCGGAACAACCGGTCCATATAGTCCATGGCGGTGCGCCGATGGAGCCGGTTGCCGGTCTTGAGCAGGGCCAGAATGAAATAAAGGGCGCCAGGGTGACGCAAAAAGGGCTTCTTCCCCTTACTCTTGTTGCTTTTTTCGAAATTGCGCTGACTCTCCTCGAAGACCGGGAGCGCCCGTTCGTACTCCCCCCGCAGGGCGTGCCACCACCCTTTCAGGCACAACGAGGCATCGACGGGCAGCGGGCCGCGCAGAATCTCGCCGGCCTCCTCCAACCGATCGGAAAGAAGCAGCAGCACCACCAGCACATGCCGGAACAACGGTCCGTGCGCCTCATCAGACAGCGCACGCCTGGCCTCCAGCACCGGAATGATCCCCTCGAACGGCAGACAGCCACGGGTCACCTCGGCGATCAGACCGGCAAGCACCTCGGCTTGCAGCGCCGGCTCGCGCGCGGCGAACCAGTCGGGACGGAACGGTTGCAGACAGAGACGCACCAGCAGCGAGGGACGATCGAAATCGGGAAAGGCCCGTTCCGCCAGATTCAGGAAATAGCGCACCGGGTTGAGATCGTTCATGAACAGTCCGATGCGGATCTCGCGCACGCACAGATCCAGGGATACCGCGCGCGCCATGCCCCAGCTGTACTGGATCACGGCGGGAGTGGTCTCCTGGACGGCGGCAACCAGGGGCGCGAAGTTCTCCTCATCCTCCGCGAGCCGCTCCATCACCTCCCAGGAGATGGCCGCCGGCATGCGCACGCCATTCACGCCTCGGGAGATCTTCTCATCCACGAACATGCCCTCGCCCTTCAAGACGACCAGGGCCAGGTCGAGCTGATGGCTCAACCCGGTGCCGCGGGCGCCGGCAATGGCGGGCGCGCACTTTTGCAGCGCCTTGAAAAGCTCCGTGCGGGTCACCGGCAGATAAAAAATGGCGATCAACCGTGCGACGCACAGTTCCAGCGGAGAGAGGGAGGCGAAGCGCAATCGGGCATCCATGGCGTTCACCCCGCGACCGTGGAACACCAGGGCCGCGCCAGACAACGATCGCAGGCCGGTTTTCGGGCCATGCAGACATGACGACCGTGCAGGATCAACCAGTGGTGGGCATGAAGCAGGAAGTCGTCCGGGATGCAGGCGAGCAGATCGCGTTCGACCGCCTCCGGGGTTTTTCCGGCGGAAAGACCCAGCCGATGGGCGACGCGGAACACATGGGTATCCACCGCCAGGGTGGGTTGGCCGAAAGCGATGTTCAAGACCACGTTGGCGCTCTTGCGTCCCACGCCGGGGAGGGCTTCGAGCGCGGCCCGTTCCGAGGGGACCAGACCGTTGTGACGCTCGACGAGCAATCGGCTGAGGGCCAGGATGTTTTTCGCCTTGGTGTTGAAAAGTCCCAGGGAACGGATATGCTCGCGAATCGCCTCCTCGCCCAGGGCCACCATGGCCGCGGGATCGCCCGCTGCGGCGAACAAGGCCGGCGTCGCCCGGTTCACCCCCTGGTCGGTGGACTGGGCAGAGAGCACCACCGCCACCAGGAGTTCAAAGGGCGTGCGAAAAAGCAAGGCGCCACGGGGATGCGGATTGGCTTCCCGAAAGGCCTCGAAAAGTGCGATAATGTGTGAAGTATCCATAACCGGATGATTATCCCCGAATCCCAGCCGATAGGCAAAGGAGTTCCATGACCACGATCCTCGATAGCGTCTGTCCCCTCGACTGTCCGGGCGCCTGCGCCCTGAAGGTCACGGTTGACCAGGGCCGTCTGGTGGCCATCGACGGTCACCCGGACCATCCGCTCACCCGTGGCGTGATCTGCGGCAAGGTGACCCGCTATCAGGAGATCCAGCACGGACCACGCATCACCGAACCGCTGCTCCGGCGCGGTCCAAAAGGGCTTGGGGATTTCCGCCCCATCTCCTGGGACGAGGCTCTCGACCGCATCGCCACCCGATTCAACGAACTGCGCCGCGATCCGGGGCCGGAATCGATCCTGACCGTCTATTACGGCGGCACCATGGGGATCGTCCAGCGGCGCACCCACGACCGTCTCACCGCGCGGGCCGGCTTTTCCAGACTCGACGGCAACATCTGTTACGCCATCGGTTGGGCTGGCTGGCGAGCCGGCGTGGGTCTGGCCATCGGACCCGATCCCGTCGAGATCGCGCAAAGCGATCTGCCGATCCTCTGGGGAATCAACGCGGCGTCCACCCACATCACCCTGATGGGGCATGTCAAGCAGGCGCGGCGCAACGGCGCCAAACTGGTGGTGGTCGATCCCTACCGCAACCAGACCGCCAGGCTTGCCGATCTGCATCTCCCCTTGCGACCCGGAACCGATGCGGCCCTGGCCGCGGCGATGATGAACGTGCTCTTGCACGAAGGACTGGCCGATCGGGCCTATCTGGCCGAAAGAACCGATTTCGATGCCGAGATCGAAAAACACCTCGCGACCCGCACCCCAGAGTGGGCCGCGCCGATCACCGGCCTGGATGCGGAAACCATCCGCGCCTTCGCCCGGATGTACGGTCAGGCGCGGGCTCCGTTCATCCGCCTGGGGCTGGGCATGAGCCGCCAGAACAACGGCGCCGTGAACGTGCATGCGGTATCGTGTCTGCCGGCCCTCACCGGGGCCTGGAAAAAACCGGGCGGTGGCGCGCTCTTCGCGACCGGCGGCGCCTTCAACATCGCCACCGGTCCCATGCCCGCCCCCCACGCGCCGCACCCGACACGCCTGATCGACATGAGCCGCCTCGGGGAGTCGCTCACCAATCCCGAACTCGACCCGCCCATCCAGGGACTGATGATCTCCCACGCCAACCCGGCGACCACCTGCCCGGATCTGCAACGGCTCTACGTAGGATTGAGCCGTGAGGATCTCTTCAGCGTGGTCCACGAACAGGTGATGACCGATACCGCCCGATTTGCCGATATCCTGCTCCCCGCGACCACTTTCCTGGAACACGAGGATCTCTACAAATCCTACGGTCACTACGCCCTGCAACACGCCCATCCGCTGCTGCCGGCCACCGGCCAGGCGAAAAGCAACCACGATTTCGTCAACGCCCTGGCCCAAAGGATGGGCTTCGGGGACGCCTGTTTCCAACTCGATACCGCCGCGACCATCACCCGGATTCTGGCGGACTCCGGGCTGCCGCCGCTCGAAAACTGGGAGCGCCCCTGGATCGACTGCGCCCCTTCCTGGGAGGGGGTACACTTTGGCGATGGTTTTCCGCAACCGGACCGGCGGTTTCATTTCCGGCCCAACTGGACCGATCCGGCCATGCCCCGCCTGCCGGACCACTGGCCGGTCAACCATCGGGACGATCCGGCGGAAGCCGCGGCCTATCCACTGGATTTCATGACCCCACCCGCCATGGAGGTGCTCAACTCCACCTTTTCCGGCACCGCGCGCGCGCAAAGACATCCTCCGTTGTTGTGGATCAATCCGGCGGACGCCCAGAGGCGCGGCATCGAGGATGGGGATCGGGTGGCGGTCTACAACGGCGTGGGGCGGTTGACCATGCGGGCGCGGATCACCACGGAGGTGCGTGCGGGTTTGACGTTGTGCGAATCGAATCAGCCGGCAACGGCTTTTCCGGAGAGGATCGGATTGAACGCCCTCTCCCACGCCACGCGGGTCGCGCCGGACGGAGGACCGGCCCTGCACGACAACCGCGTGGAAGTGGTGCGGCTGCCTTGACGAAAGGGCTGCGTCACGGGAGCCGACACCCGTGACGCAGCGCATGCGGGAGAATCAGAAAACCGAATAGCGTACAGGCGGGGTCAACACCGGGATGGGGCGGGCGGCCCGTCTGGAGCGATGGTACTCGAGGATGAGAATCGCCAGGGCGGCGCCGGTGGCGTCGGCCAGAAGATCGAGCAGATCCGCATAGCGACCAGGTACGAAGAGTTGATGCCACTCATCGGTGACGCCGTAACCGACCGCATAGACCCAGGCCCACAGCCAGGGGTGACGCCAGGAGGTCAACTGCCGCATGGCGATCCAGGCGACGAAGGCCATGAAGCCATAGGCCATGAGGTGTTCGAGCTTGTCCTGGTTCTCGAAAAGGGCCCCCGGCAACTCCTGTCCGGTGATGGTGGAGAGCAGGAAGAGCACGATCGAGTAACCGATCAACAGTCCGATATAAAGCGCCTTTTTCTTCCAATCCATGGGGAGTTCCGGTTTATTGATCGCTTCGTGTTGCATTTTTTCCGACCATATCCTAGTGTTGAAGCGGAAGCCATCCTGAAGGCGCATGACCTTTGGCCACTCAAGCGGAGCGAGTCGAGATTATAGCAGAATGAAACCACAAATCCACCTAATTATCGCACTCCAGGGACCGGAACTTTCAGAATCCGAAACAACCTTCTTGAATCGGGTTCGTCCAGCGGGGGTGATCCTGTTCGGGCGCAATCTGAGTGCCGGTCTGAAACAAACCACAGCCCTGATCAAGGCGATCGGCAAGACCGCCGGAGCGCCGACGATCTGGATCGATCAGGAGGGGGGACGGGTGCAACGTTTGCGCGACCCCCTGACCCGCCATCCCAGTCCCTATCAGTTCGCCTTGTTGGCGCGCACGGATCCGATTCGTGCCGAACGGCTGCTGTTCACCGCCGGAAGGCTGTGCGGCGAGGAGCTACGCGCCCTGGGTATCGGAGTCAACTGCGCCCCGGTGCTCGACATTCGCGAAGCAGGCGCGGATCCGGTGATTGGCGATCGGGCCTTCGGCGCCCATTTTTCGGAAGTGATCATGAATGCCACCTCGTGGCTGCACGGCTTCCGTCAAACAGGTGTCATGGCTATCGGTAAGCATTTTCCGGGCCATGGCGCGGCCCGCGCGGACTCCCATCTCACCCTGCCGATACTCGACAAGAGCCTCAAGTCCCTGCAGAAATGGGAGCTGAATCCCTTCCGCGCCATGTTGGACTTTCTGCCCGGCCTGATGACCGCCCACATCGCCATGCCGCAGATCGACGACGGAGTGCCGGCCACCTGGTCGCGATCCCTGTTGCACAAATTGTTGCGTCAAAAATGGCGCTATCCGGGTGTCATCGTTTCCGACGCTCTGGAGATGGGGGCGTTGAACGGCTCGATGGAAGAGCGCGCCCGTCGGGCGATTCTGGCCGGATGCGATCTGGTGTTGTGCTGTACGGGCCGCATGGAGGACAACGAAGCGGTCATCGAGGGGATCGAGCGGGCCAGCCGAACGCTGGATGTCGGCGAGGATGAGGCCTCGCGCCGCCGCATTCGCCATGTGCTGGCCCCCTACCGGCTCGAACCCGGCGCGATCCGCCGTTTGCTCAAGGATCCAGGCTATCGCAAACGTCGCGCCCAGGTGGAAGCGGTCGCCGAAGAGGCGTTCGCCGTGGATCCCACCGCACCTGGCATTCCATCAACCCGAACCCATCACGAGTGAACCATGTCCTACGGCAGTCAACACATCCCCACCGAGATCCGTCAGAAACGGGCCGATCGGCTGGTCGAGATCAGCTGGGATACCGGCGAAAAGTTCAGCTACACCATGGAGTTCTTGCGGGTCTGTTGTCCATGCGCCAAATGCGTGGGCCACACCCCGGATCAGGCGCAACTGATCGATGGTCAGCAGGACGTCACCATCCGCGCCATCGAACCGGTAGGTCACTACGCGATCAAGATCAGCTTCAGCGACGGCCATGACAGCGGTCTGTTCTCCTGGGAGACCCTGTTCGATCTGGGCGCGCGCATGGAGGCGATCTGGCAGGATTATCTGGAGGCGTTGAAGTCCGCCGGCAAGCGCCGCAAGGCCAGCGTGATCCCGATCATGCAAGCCACCTGAACACGGGCCGGCACCCTGAAAGCCTCCAGTCGCACCAACGAACCGTTTTTTTTGGAGGGGGGCGGATCATCCCCCGCCCCCCACTCCCCGTCCAGGCACCCCACGTCCAAACGAACCGGGGCGCATGGCGGACACATCCCCCCCCCGCCCGTTCCCTACCCACGCCCCCACATCCAGGCGCGGCATGAAAAGGTGGCAGAACCGACCCCCCCCCAACCTCGGGCCTTCGAATCCGGGTGTCAGAGAAAAAATTCCATCCCCTGTTGAAAAAAACTTGCCCAAACCCGTCCCGATCGGTTAAAAGGATGCCTGCCATGCAAACGTCCCCATCGTCTAGTGGCCTAGGACGCCGGCCTCTCACGCCGGTAACACGGGTTCGACTCCCGTTGGGGACGCCATTTCTTTTTCGACAGTTTTTCTTCGAGTCCAGACCGCCCCACAAGGCGGTTTTTTTGTGTAAAAAAATTCCAATATTTTCAATAGATAGCCACTACGGTTCGCAAAACCACTCGGTGGGGTCCAGACCAGCGGGAGTCGGAAACGCCCTCTTTTTTCTCCTCTCTCCCGGAATTCTCCAAAAGCTGTGGACCAGACTTTTCATGCGCAATTTCAATGTTTAATACCAGCTTCTAATATTGGACCAGTTCGACTAGTCAAGATGGTTGTCGAACATGGGAACGAACTCTGATCCACACCCTGGTTGACCTGTGTGTCACCCTGTTGCGCGATACCAGGGCCACCAACAACTCCCTCGCCGCCACCCTGCGAGACTTGACCCACCACAACGCCCCCCCCGTCCGCACCGGGCTAAGAACACCAAAGAAGCGCTCATTCTTCTGGAGGAAATGGAATCCATGACGTGGGTTCGGCAAGCCCCCCGGCAGGTGGGCGAAAGTCTGTCTGGCTGGTGAACCCCAAGCTGGGGGAGGCGTTTATGGAACCCTCCCCATGTGCGTCATAAAGGCGGCCCGTTTGGCCCATTGACCTAACAGCCGTCAACCGCCTGTGAATACAGGGGAATAGTATGGGCCAGTGTGCGGCCCACCCCGGCCCATCAGCAAATCGGGCCAGCCAACGGGCCAAACCGGGCCAACAGGCGACCCATCAGAATGCTTTGAATATCAGCCTATTGCGTCCTAGTGGGCCATTGTGCCAAATAGGCCAGGGGTGTCGCCACCACCAACCCTGTGGAAATTGCCCGGGTCCTGGTTGGGGTGCTTGGAGGTGGGTTCCGCGAGACCCCGACACGTCGCCAGCGTACCATCCGCACATAAGGGGTTCCGGTTCCTTGGCCTCAACAATCTGAACCCACTACTGGTGATTGTGGGTATGCTCAATGGATACGAGAGTAGGTTCGCTGATTAAGAACTCTTTGTACTTGGCCGTTGTCAATTGCCCCAACCTTTTCTTGGATTTTATCTGTTGGATAACCCAATGCAGATAAATACCTAATTTCCCGGACCTGATCAGCAGTCAATCTATTTTCTCTGCCACAAATTACGGCTTCTGCATACCCTGGATCATTCCATTTTTCGGCGACCCCTGGGTTAGGAACTCCAATTCTTGGATGCTCATGGAGGTATCTATCCAACAATTCCTCACGTGACTCTGTGTCAATTGAGTCTGGCCCGGTTTGAATTGACAGTTTATGTAATGAACGCAACCCCTCATATCCGCCTGGAATCATGTTCAACCCTTTTCCATGCTTTGAGGAAAGGCTGTATTTATCAACCAAATACTCCTCTGTATCCATTGCCTGATCTTCAGACAGGCCAACAGCACAAAGAACAGTAATTATTCCGGACAATTTTGGGCGTGAATCAGAAATATTGTTCAATTCTGCTGCTCGTGCAGCGATAAGATCACCTAATTTTCTCGGAAATAATCGTTTTGATTGGTCACGAGTTGAGGCCGTGACATGTTCCATAAACCGCTTATTCCACCCGCGCTTCGTTATTCCATAATAAACAAACTCTTCTCCATTATTAGCAAACAGACCGTGAAGATACACAGAATATGTACCACTTAAACTTCTCCCTCCCTTTAACAGAGCACGCAGTGGGATTTCAAGTCTTATCGGAATATCAAGAGCGAGAGATCTCATTATAAAAAATACAATAGGAGCAGATTGCGTCTCGTCCTTTTTATTTATAACAGTGCAAGCGTAAAAAATTTTACCTGTGTCAACACTATATGTTTGAGTAACTTCAATAATTAATCGACCATCAATTGGCAAACTTGGGAAAAGAGCTGGATTCATCCCTCTTTGGTTCCATTTAACTATTGATGAAGGAATGCTTTTTATCTTGTTTAACTCAACAAGAGATGAGTCAAGAACTTCAGCGCAACGACTCACTTTGAGCGTCAGTCCATCAGTCAAATGATACATTGATGAAAGGTCAACAAATTTTAATTTCTCGCTCATAAGAAATTAAAGGTTCCTCGCTGTTTCACGTGGGTAGGGTGAAGTTTAACTTGCCCCCGATGGGGTGGGCCATAGTGATGAAGTTGGCGTCCGAGCGGTAGCCTCTGGCCCGTGCCTTGGCGGCCTGGAGGAGGCTATTGAAGCCCTCAACCAACGGTGGTCAGGCCGCTATGGAACCCGTTGAGTACACCATCCCAGTGGTTCTTGATGGTTTTGGCAGCAGCCACAATGGGCGGCAGACGGCTATGGGTTGCCCAGAAGTACCATTTTTTCAGGAACGCTTCGCCTTCTTGGCGGGAACGGGTTTGGAAAAGTTCCTGGAGTGTCAGACGGATCTGATAGGCCCTGGCGGTCTTGAGGTTACGCTCCTTCAATGTCGCCAGCGTGGCTTGTTGTTTGGCAGTCAGGTTGCCCGGATTCTTGAGCTGTAGTTGAGCCAGATGTAGCGGGTCTTGGACAGCGCTGGCGCGTGCGCACCTCCTCGCGTCGGACCTGATCCACAGCATCCTTGACCACCTTCATGATATGGAAGCGATCAAACGTGATCTCGGCATTGGGAAACGGCTCCTGCACCCCGGATATAAAAGCTGGCGACATGTCGCAGCAGACCTCCAATACGCTCTTTGGCTTACCTTTCCTGGCCGTCAGATCCTGGGCAAAGGCTTTCACGGTTTCCTTGTCTTTTCCCTTGGTTGCGAAGAGCAATTGGCTTTTATCCATGTCAAAGAACAGGCTGATGTAATGATGTCCGCGCCTGCTGGCTGTCTCGTCCATGCCTACCCGTCCAACATTGGACAGATCCAATCGCTTTCTGGCAGCGGCGACATGATGCCGAATGATTCGCACAAGCGGGTGTCGTGTACGCCGAGGAGGTAGGCCACTTGCGCTACGGGCATTTCACGAACCAACACCATGATCAATGCTTCGAACAGCAGCGTGAACCCACTGCCCGGTCGCGACCAAAGGCCTCGATCTTTTTGACGCCACAGCCCTGATCGCACTCCACACGCGGAACACGCGCTGTGAGCCACGCCTCATGCTGAAAAAAATTGAGATGCCGCCAACTCTTCTCGGTGGTGTCATAGGCTTTGGCCCCTTTGGAGCCACATGCCGGGCAGGTGAAAAGGCTTCCAAGAGGAAAACCGATGGAGATGTCCAACCTGCGCTTCTCTGGAGAGAAGCGGATGTTCCAAACTTCCCAGGGTGGGGTCAGTCCCAAAGCCAGTGTGAACAGGGTGGACGGGTCCATGTGCGCCTCCTTGGATGGTTACCAAAGCGCACATATTATCACACCCTACCCACGTGAAACAGCGAGGAGCCCCGGGACGACTTCACCCCTTTTCGTCGTGGTAGTAGGTCGCGGCGATCTTCTGGATCTCCGGGGTGTTGAGGTAGGGCATATATCTCTTGTCCTCGCCGAGGATGTGGCCGACCAGCCACTGGTTCAGAAACACCACCACCGCGTCCACCACCGCGTTGCGGGTTTCATCGTCCTGGGCCTTGTTGAAACGGGAACGGAATTCGCACAGATTCTCGCGGATCTTGTCGTGCAGTTCCTCGTGCTCATCCAGATCCACATAACCGGCCTTGCGCATCAACCGCTCCTCGAACCGGAAATGGCTGGTGACATAGCCGCGCAACTGCACAAAAATCCGGTCCAAGGTCGATTCGGTGTCGCCGTTGTGGACCGAATCCATCAACAGTCCGAACAGTTGAAACAAACGTTGATGCTGATCATCGATGGGGCCAACCCCGACGCTGTATTCCGGTTTCCACATGGCCGTTATCCTTGGTATCCTGATGGAGTCAAGTTGAGGATGATGCGCGCAATGGTCTGTGCAGTCGATAAAATTAGTTGATAAGCGAGAACGCCCCCCCAGGCAAGCAAAAAAACGAGCAAGATCAAAAATTTCCGGATCAGCTTATCATGATATTCTGAAATTAAAATATTGATGGTGGAATTGCGGAACTTTTTGGTATAGCATCGACTCTATTCTGAAATGTAACCATGCAACATTATTGGCAAGCCAACACATCGGCTTGATGGGGAAACACCCCCACCCCACCCGCAGATCGCCTGGCGGAAGGGGCGAAGTGAACTTGGCCTGATGGGGGGATTCCCCTCACCCCCGACCGTAGACCTTTCTGACGAGAGTTTTACGGTAAAATAAGAATCAATATAATAATCGTCTTTGGTTTTTCATAAGCGTCACGGGAGCGACCTCATGAGCGAACAACAACAAAAAAATGATGAAAAGTTTCAACTCAACCCAACCCCAATGATCGACGATCTCGAAAAAGGGCCCTGGCCGAGCTTCGTCAAGGGGTTCAAGGAAACCGCCCAACGCACCGGCAAGACCATGGTGCGCGGTGTGCTCGATCAGCTCAATTACTCCTACGAGACCCGCATGGGGTACTGGAAAGGAGGCGTGGTCGGCGTGCATGGATACGGCGCTGGCATCATCAGCCGCTACAGCATGATCGGTGACAAGTTCCCCGAAGCCACCGAGTTCCACACCATGCGCATCCAGCCGGCCCCCGGTCTGCACTACAGCGCCAAATCCCTGCGCGAGATCTGCGACATCTGGGAAAAATACGGCTCCGGCCTGCTCTCCATGCACGGCCAGACCGGCAACCTGCAACTCCAGGGGATCAAGGCCGAAAACGTCCAGGCCTGCTTCGACGAACTCAACCAGCTCGGCTGGGATCTGGGCGGCGCCGGCGCCACCGTGCGCACCGGTCTCTCCTGCGTCGGCCAGGCCCGCTGCGAGCAGGCCTGCTACGACACCCTGCACGTCCATGGCAAGGTGCTCTCCTACTACGCCGATCTCACCCACCGTCCGCAACTCCCCTACAAGGCCAAATTCAAGTTCTCCGGCTGCCCCAACGACTGCACCAACAGCATCCAGCGCAGCGACTACTCGGTGATCGGCACCTGGCGCGACGACATCAAGATCGATCAGGCCGAGGTGGCCAACTTCATCGACGCCAAGGGACTCGACTACCTGGTCAACAACGTCATCACCCGCTGCCCCACCAAAGCCATCACCCTGAAAGGCAAGGAGATGGTCATCGACAACCGGGACTGCGTGCGCTGCATGCACTGCCTGAACGTCATGCCCAAGGCGCTCTCCCCCGGCGACGATCGCGGCATCACCCTGCTGGTGGGCGGCAAGGGACACCTGAAGGTCGGCAACATGCTCGGTTCCGTGATGGTCCCCTTCATGAAGATGGAGACCGACGAGGATGTGGATGCCTTCATCGAACTGGTGGACCGCATGATCGACTACTGGTCGGAAAACGGTCTGGATCACGAGCGCATCGGCGAGTGCATCGAACGGGTGGGCATTCAACAGTTCCTGGATGCCGTCGGCCTGGAGGCCACGGTGGAGATGATCGCCCATCCGCGCGACAACCCGTTCTTCAAGGCGGGCGAGTACAAGGCCGACGACGAGAAGGATGACGACGAGGAGCGCGACGCCGCCTGATGGCGCGCGTCCATCCGCTTTCCGTCAATCCCGATCCATTGAATCGATCCTATCTTAGGGAGTTGCAGCACCCATGGCTACCGAGCGTACCTGGAAAACCATCGAAAACGGTCCACACGAGCTGGACGAGTTCCTCCACCCCGTCAGCCTGAAAAACTATGGCAAATGGAAATATCACGAACGGCCCCGTCCCGGTGTCTTGAAGCATGTTGCCGAGAGCGGTGACGTGCTCTTCACCGTGCGCGCCGCCACCCATCGTCAGGTGACGGTCGATATCGTGCGGCGCCTGTGCGACCTGGCCGACCGCTTCGCGGATGGTCATCTGCGCTGGACCGTGCGCAACAACGTCGAGTTCATGACCCCCAACGCCGCCAACGTCGATCCCCTGATCGCCGCCTTGGAAGCCGCCGGTCATCCGGTGGGCGGCACCGGCCCGTCGGTGAGCGCCATCGCCCACACCCAGGGCTGGCTGCACTGCGACATCCCCGCCGTGGACGCCTCGGGCGTGGCCAAAAGCATCATGGATGCCCTGTTCCACGACTTCGCCCACGAGGAGATGCCCAACCGCGTCCGCCTCACCACCTCCTGCTGCGAAATCAACTGCGGGGGTCAGGCCGACATCGCCGTGGTGGTGCAACACACCCGTCCGCCGCGCATCAACCACGAAATCCTCGCCAACGTCTGCGAAATGCCCAGCACCGTGGCCCGCTGCCCGGTGGCCGCCATCCGTCCCACCACGGTCAACGGCAAGCCCTCGCTGATGGTCGTCGAGGAGAAGTGCATCTATTGCGGCGCCTGCTTCGGCGCCTGCCCGGCCATGGAAATCAACCATCCGGAACACTCCAAGCTGGCCATCTGGGTGGGCGGCAAAAACTCCAACGCCCGCACCAAGCCCGGCAACATGAAACTGGTCGCCCACGGCCTGCCAAACAATCCGCCGCGCTGGCCCGAGGTCTCCGAACTTCTCAAGCGCATCCTGGCCGCCTACAAGGCCGGGGGTCGCGACTGGGAGCGCCTGGGCGAGTGGATCGATCGCATCGGCTGGAAGCGGTTCTTCGAGGAGACCGGTCTGCCGTTTGACAAGTTCATGATCGACAACTATCGTCATGCGCGCGTCTCATTCAATCAATCCGCCCACATCCGGTTTTGACAGAGGCGCTCATGATCGCGACCAATCCCTATTATCAGTCCGCCAAGGAGTGGGTTTATCAACCCTTCGTCGTTGAGCAGGGACTGGACCGCGTGGTCGCCTATGGCGACCGCAGCGGCAAATGTCCCACCTATGTGGAGCGGGTGCCGCCCTGCTCCAACGCCTGCCCGGCGGGCGAGGACATTCGCGGCTATCACAACCTGATCCGCGGCGTCTGGAAGGATGGCCCGGATCCCTGGGCCGCGGCGTTCCATCGGCTCACCCGCACCAATCCGTTTCCAGCGGTGATGGGACGGGTCTGTCCGGCGCCGTGTCAGGGTGGCTGCAACCGGCAGTATCGGGACGAGACCATCCACATCAACGCCGTGGAACAAGCGATCGGCAATTACGCCATCGAAAAGGGGCTCGCCTTCCCGAAACCGACGAAAAAAACCGGCAAACGGGTGGCCGTGGTCGGTTCCGGACCAGGCGGTTTCTCGTGCGCCTATCAACTCGCCCTGCGCGGTCACGACGTGGTGATCCTGGAAGCCCATGACAAGCCGGGCGGCATGATGCGCTACGGCATCATGGGCTATCGCGTCAGTCGCGAGATCCTGGAGGCCGAGTGCCAACGGATCCTCGATCTGGGCGTGAAACTCCAATGCGGGGTGAAAGTGGGCGTCGATGTGTCGCTCGAGCAACTCTCCCGCGACTACGACGCGGTGTTCCTGGCGGTCGGCGCGCAAAAAGGGCGCGGGCTGCCGATTCCGGGCGCCAACGGCGCCAATGTCACCAATGCCATCGACTTTTTGCGCCAGTTCGCGCTGGAAGGCGAAAGCATGTCGATCGGCTCGCATGTGGCGGTGATCGGCGATGGCGACGTGGCCATGGACGTGGCGCGTCTGGCGTTGCGTCTGGGATCCAAGGCCACCTTGATCTCCGCCGTGCCACGCGAGGAGATGAAATGTTCCGGCTACGAGTTCGACGAAGCGCTGGCCGAGGGGACCGAGATGGTCTACCAGTCCGGCACCGTCGAGGTGGTGCGCGATGGCGAGCGGGTGACCGGCTTGAAGTGCATCAAGATGGTCAAGAAAGAGAAGGGCGAGGAGGGATGGAACCATCCGATTCCGTTCTTCCGCTTCAAGCCTCAGGCCGGTACCGAGTTCATCATCGCGGCGGACCAGGTGGTGGCCTCCATCGGCCAGTCCACGGACATGACCGGTCTCGAGTCGGCCACCGGCGGCACGCCGTGGTTGAAGGTCGATCACAACCAGAAGATCGAAGGACTGGATAACGTCTTCGGGGGCGGCGACGCGGTGGCCATCACCCTGCTCACCACCGCCATCGGCCATGGCCGCAAGGCTGCGGAGTCCATCGATCTGCTGTTGAACGGCAAAACCCTGCCCGCCAAGCCGCAACGGCGCGACGTGATCAAATACGACAAGCTCAAGTCCGACTACTTCGTCCAGTCACCGCAACAAAAACGCTCGGTGGACCATCCGGAGGTGGTGAAGGGATCATGGCGCGAAGTGCTGGTCCCGTTGTCGCGCGAGCAGGCCGCCGCCGAATCCGGACGCTGCATGAGTTGCGGTCTGTGCTTCGAGTGCAACCAGTGCATGCTGTTCTGTCCCCAGCATGCCATCACCAAGTTCGGCGGCAATCCCGAGGGCGAGGTGATGTTCACCTACTACGAACGCTGCGTGGGGTGTCACATCTGTGCGGAGATCTGTCCGACCGGATACATCGACATGGGCATGGACTGATCGGTCGAGGAGCGAGAGAACATGGACAAATCCGCCATGCTGAAACGTTTGGATGAAGCGATCGCCGAGGCGCGCGGCTGGGCCACGAACGGCTGGACCATGACGTTCGGTCGCAACGCGGTCCGGATCGGCTCCCTGCCCGATGCCAGGGCGCAATCGGACCGGTTCGTCAACCGTCAGGAGGCGCTGGCCTACTGGCGTAGCGTCGCCGAGGCCGGCGAGGAGACCGCGGTACAGGGGGAGAAGGCCAAGGCCGCCCTGGAACGCGGGGATCTGCGCATGGCCGAGGGTGCGGTCTACTTCGCGATGCTGGTGGAAAAAAGGCTCAACAAGCCCAACTCCACCTGGGAGCCGTTGTTGACCGGCCTGCGCGCGCTGGCCGCGTGATCGCGTTGAATTGAAGTCTCACGGGGGGCGGGGTGTGATCGCCTCGTCCCCCGGTCGTGCCGCACTCCACCGCTCATGAAGCCCCCCCCTGAGCGACCTTCCTTGGGGGCTTCCGATTGGCCCGAACAATCACCGATTGGGGCCCAGATGCTCCTTGCCGCACTGCGGGCAACGCCAGGTTCGTCCCCCGCCCATCCACAGATCGTTGTTCTGCCTCAAACAGTCGGTGCAGAGCGCAAAGCCGCACCCACAGGCCCAGGTGAAACCAGGGTCCGCGTGACAGGCCAGGCAAGAGGGAAACGTTCTGCCGCTTTTGCGGGTTCGGGTAGTTTTGTCGGAGATCATGACCAACTCTTGATAAAAAGGGACACCATCAACACTTGCATGCAGAAATGCAGTCTATTAGTCTAAACATGATGATCCAGGAAAGATTGCAAGGCAAGCAGGTTCGATTGCTCCCCTGCGTTTCTGTTGCCGGCATGGTTTGGCGACGACCTTGAACGCATGCTTTTAAAAGGTGATTCCCGATGAGTCTCGAAATGAATGCGGAGGAAGGCTCTGCCTTGATCCAGGCCCTGCGGGTGCTGGAGCGCTCCAAGGTGTCGAAATCCGACCTGCGCGCCAGTTTGAACGCCATGGTCAAGGGCTACGAAAAACTCGTCAAGGAGAGCAGGAAGAGTCTGCGCAAGAACGAACGCGACGAAGAGCTGCTCATCCAGGCGCAAGCCACCCTGGAGCAGCATCAGAACGAACTGCTCGAGGCCAACCGCAAGCTCTCCGAGCACGAACGTCTGCTGGAAGAGACGGTTCGCCAGAACACCGAGGATCTGGTGGGCGCCAAGGCGCGCATGCAGAAACTCATCCAACTGGGCATCTCCCTGGCCCAGGAGCGGGAGATCGACCGCCTGCTCGAGAACATCCTGTTGGGCGGCAAGGAGCTGACCAATGCCGATGCCGGCACGCTCTATCTGCGCACCAAGGACGACCAACTGAAATTCACCATCGTGCGCACCGACTCCCTGGGCATCGCCATGGGTGGGGTAGGCAAAAAACCGGCCACCCTCCCCCCGGTGCAGATGAAAAAGGAGGATGGCACCCCCAACATGGTGAATGTGGCCGCCTATGCCGCCAACACCGGTCACACGGTGGTGATCGCCGATGCCTATGACAACACCGAATTCGATTTTTCCGGCGTGCGCAAGTTCGACGCGGCCACCGGCTTCCGTTCCCAATCCTTCCTGACCGTGCCCCTGACCCCGCGCGGGGGCAAGGTGATCGGCGTGATGCAGTTGATCAACGCCATCGATCCGGAAACCGGCCAGGTGGTCCCCTTCGATCCGGAAATCGTCAATCTGGTCGAGGCCCTGGCCGCCCAGACCTCCATGACCCTGGACAATCAACTGCTTCTCCAGGCACAGAAAGATCTCTTCGACGCCTTCATCCGGTTGATCGCGGGTGCGATCGACGCCAAGTCGCCCTACACCGGCGGTCACTGCGAGCGCGTGCCGGAGTTGGCGCAAATGCTGGCCCTGGCGGCCAGCGAGAGCAACCATCCCAATTTCGCCGATTTCTCGATGACCGACGACGAGAAACAGGAGATGCGGATCGCCTCCTGGCTGCACGACTGCGGCAAGGTCACCACCCCGGAGTATGTGGTGGACAAGGCCACCAAGCTCGAAACCATCTACAACCGCATTCACGAGGTACGGATGCGCTTCGAGGTGCTGCATCGCGACGCCCACATCGCCTGTCTGGAGGATGTGATCGACCGGGGCGCCCCGCGCGAGGCCCGCGAAGAGGAGATGCGGGCCACCCAGGCGGCGTTGCAGGAAGAGTTCGCCTTCATTGCCAAGGCCAATGTGGGCGGCGAATTCATGACCGCGGCGGACAAGGACCGGGTGCGCGCCCTGGCGCAACGCACCTGGATCCGCTATTTCGACGACAGTCTGGGGCTCTCCCATGCGGAGATCAGGCGGCGCAAGGAAATGCAGAACGCGGTCGGCGTGGAAGAGTTCCTGTTGACCGACAAGGTGGAACACATCATCCCGCGCGAAAACGACACCAAGACCCGCGACGAGTCGTTGGGGATCAAGATGCCGGCTCCGGAGCATCTTTACAACCTCGGCGAGGTGTACAACCTCTGCATCGAGCGCGGCACTCTGACCGCCGAGGAGCGCTACAAAATCAACGAGCATGTGGTCCAGACCCTGGCCATGCTCGAAAACCTGCCCTTCCCGGACAACATGGCGCGGGTGGCGGAGTTCGCCGGAGCCCACCACGAGACCATGCACGGCACCGGCTATCCGCGCAAGCTCAAGCGCGAGGAGATGTCCCTGCCGGCGCGGATCATGGCCATCGCGGATATCTTCGAGGCCCTCACCGCCACGGACCGTCCCTACAAGGAGCCCAAGACCCTCAGCCAGGCGATGAAGATCATGGGCTTCATGCGCAAGGATGGCCACATCGATCCGGATCTGTTCGAGCTGTTCCTGGTGAGTGGCGTCTACCGTCAGTATGCGGAGCGGTTCATGGATCCGAAGTACATCGACGAGGTGGACATCGCGGCCTACGTCCCGGCCAAGCCTCCCGCCTGAGCTTTCCAGGTGTATCGAATTTTCACCAACGGGTCAGGCTCGCCAGCCTGACCCGTTTTGATTGTGCGGGGCCTGTTTCCCCTCATTGATTCTCAACCTCGCCAGAGGGACACGCCATCCGCACCCCCCTCAACCCGCCTCCACCAGCCCGTATCCCTGCCGGATCCACTCCTGAATCCCGCCGATCAACTCGCACGCCTTGAGGTCGTGTTCCTGAAAGGACTCCAGGGCAATGGCCGCGCGCGGTCCGGAACGGCAGATCAGCACGTACAAGGCGTCCGGATCGAACCTCTCCGGATCGAAACGGGTCGCGAAAGAGCGCCGGAACGGTTCGGTATCCTGACGATCGATCAGGTTGTGGTCGCACGGGAACAGCTCGGAGCCGGTGATGATCCCCTCGGCCTGCTCGCTTTCGGTGCGCAGGTCCAACAGCACCAGGCCGGGTTTGCCCAACTCGATGGCGCGGTGCAGATGCTGCACCGAGATCATCTCGTTGAAGAGCGCCTTTTCGGTGATCTCGCGGGTTTCGGCCCATACGAAACAGCCCCGGTATTGGCGATCGTCCTGGTTGATGTGGGTCTGCAACCAGTCCAGCAGAAAGCTCTCCAGATGGATGATCGCCTCGGAACGGCGCGCCGCCACATCCCCCTCCAGTTGCCGCAGATGACGGATCAACTGCTGGTGCAGGCCGATGTGCGCCTCCAGATGGGGATAGCCGTGCTGGCGCATCAACGCCTCTTCGGCCTCGAAATGTTCATGGGTGTATTTATCCAGGCGTGGAAAGAGCGAATCGACCTGATCCCACTCATCCTCGAAGGGGGCCCGTTCCACGAACCGCTTGGCCAGTCGCTCGAACTCGATCACATAAAACAACAGACGCTGGTGATCGTTGTTGAACCGCTCGACGCCGACATCGGCGATGAAAAGCGCTTGTTCACGCATGGGTCCACCCCGTTCCTGGCAAGAAGGAGAATATTTACACGAGTTTAGCGTTAAATTCCGATTGCGGTCAAGGTGAACGCATGATAAAAATGAATCATTTTCTTCAACAGATTCAGGCCATCCAGCCCCCCTCCGGACCACCGCGCGGAACGGGTGTCGGATCGCCCTCCGATCCGACAGGAGCGCCCACGCCATGCGCATCACGCCCACACGCCGGACCGATCCGACCCGCCGCGCCTTCCTGGGCCGGATCGGCGCCCTGGCCACACTCGCCGCCCTGCCCGAAGCGGGATGCGCGGGGTTGCAACCGGTCGAACCCGCGCCATCGCATACCCCCTTCACCCTCGGCGTCGCCAGCGGTTCCCCCACGGTGGATGGTTTCGTGCTCTGGACCCGGCTGATGGGGCCGGAGATCCCGGCGGACCAGCCGGTGCGGCTCGGGTGGGAACTGTTCGAGAACGGGAATCCCCAGCGGATCCTCCGGCAAGGCCAAACGGTCGCCCTGCCCGAGCTTGCCCATTCGGTGCATGTGGAGGTGAACGGGTTGGCGCCGGATCGCTGGTATGGATACCGTTTCCGGCTGGGCGGTCAGATCAGCGACGCGGGACGCGCCCGTACCCTGCCCCCCGCCGGTTCCATGCCGGCGCGACTGCGCTTTGCCTACGTCTCCTGCCAGCACTGGGAACAGGGGTATTACGCGGGCTATCGGCACATGCTCGACGAGGGGATCGATTTCGTCCTGTTCGTCGGGGATTACATCTACGAATACGCCTCAAGCAGCAGTTCCGTGGCGGTGCGACACCACAACCTGCCCGTGGCGCGCACCCTGGACGATTTCCGCGCCCGCTACGCGGTCTACAAGAGCGATCCCGACCTGCGACGCATGCAGGCCCATTGTCCCTGGCTTTTGACCTGGGACGATCACGAGGTGGAGAACGACTACATCAACCTGCACTCGACCAGCGGCACCGAGAACTTCCCGGCTGTGCGCGCGGCGGCCTATCAGGCCTACTACGAACACATGCCGTTGCGGGCCGCGACGCTCACCGAGGGGGTGGCGGGCCTGGCGCGTGGCGCAGAGCTTAAAATTCACGACCGCTACGAATGGGGCGACCTGGCGACCTTTCACCTGCTGGATGGCCGGCAGTACCGGGATGGACCGGTGTGCCGGGAGGGGTTCGGCCCGGTGCTGCGGGCCTTCTGCGTGCCGCCGGATCCCAGGCGGAGCATGCTGGGTCCGACCCAGGAACGCTGGCTGGAAGCGGGGATCGCACAATGCGCCCGAGAGAGAAAAGCGTGGAACATCCTGGTGCAGCAGAGTCGTTTCACGCCGGCCAACTATCCGGATGGGGCGGGGATCAAGGCGTCGGTGGATCGTTGGGATTCGTTCCCGGAGGCG
Source organism: Candidatus Magnetaquiglobus chichijimensis (assembly GCF_045865675.1). Lineage (NCBI taxonomy): Bacteria > Pseudomonadati > Pseudomonadota > Magnetococcia > Magnetococcales > Candidatus Magnetaquicoccaceae > Candidatus Magnetaquiglobus > Candidatus Magnetaquiglobus chichijimensis. Next base: position 382,631 of record NZ_BAAFGK010000002.1, on the reverse strand, counting down.
CGCCAGCGGATTCTGGATGCCCTGGTGGCCCACAAACCGCGCAACACCCTGGTGATCGGCGGGGATCTGCATCAGAACTGGGTGGCACGGGTGCATCGCGATCCGTATGACGTGAACTCGCCGGTGATCGCCAGCGAGTTCACCGGCACCAGCATCTCCTCGTACATGGGACGCAAGCTCGAATCCGCGCAACAGGAGGCGGCGCGCAATCCCCACTGTCTGCTGGCGGACACCACGCGACGCGGTTACGGGGTGGTGACCCTGACCCCGGAACGGGCCGAGGTCGATCTGCGCGTGCTGGCCGATGTGCGCGATCCGACATCGGACATCGCCACCCTGGCCCGTTTCGTGGTCGAGGATGGCAAACCGTTGCGCCGGGTGGAGGGTGGAGGGTAAGGAAACGGTCCACTCAAAGAACGGGGGTGGCGTTTGACTTGAATGATCGCGATCGCTTCAGCGCCAGTTCCGAACTCTTCCAGCGTTCACAGAAGGCCTGTATTCAGGCTCTCTACCTTTGACGGGATCGGGCCATTGGCCCCTGGTGGGATCTTGGCCCCTGATGGGATCTTGGCCCCTGGTGGGATCGGGCCATTGGCCCCTGGCGGGATCGGGCCATTGGCCCTTGACGGGATCGGGCCATTGGCCCCTGGTGGGATCTTGGCCCCTGATGGGATCTACGGGCCAAATCCTTGGGACGTTCATCTTTCTCCAACGGCCCATTTCCCAGGCCATGTTCGCGGCATCGTTTCGCCAAAGGCGCGAAACGATGCCGCAGCCAAGGCGGCGCGCAGCGTTTTTTCGCAAAAGGCGCGAAAAAACGCTTTTTTTGAAGAGCGCGCTAAAATCAAAAGTCAAAAGCCAAAGTCAAAAGCCAAAGTCAAAAGCCAAAGTCAAAAGCCAAAGTCAAAAGCCAAAGTCAAAAGCCAAAGTCAAAAGCCAAAGTCAAAAGCCAAAGTCAAAAGCCAAAGTCAAAAGCCAAAGTCAAAAGCCAAAGTCAAAAGCCAAAGTCAAAAGCCAAAGTCAAAAGCCAAAGTCAAAAGCCAAAGTCAAAAGCCAAAGTCAAAAGCCAAACCTCGGAGACTCCGTCTCCGAACCTCTGCCGGGGACCTTCGGTCCCCCGTCCCCTGCAATAGCGGGCATCCTGCATGGCTGTCAACTTTTTCATAACCAATTCAATAACTTGCTCTTACCCCTTCGCCAGAGCAAGGTCAGCGCCACCTACCCCTCCGCATACCCGCGCAACAAAGTCACGGCTCGGCGCACAGACTCTTCGAACGCCCGCGCCGCTTCGGGCATGGCATGCGTCCGGGAAATCTCTGCCTCCAGCGCACCCGACAACCGTTCCAGCTCCGCCAACCCGTAACGACCCGCCAAACCCGACAACTCCCGTGCCGTCTCGGCCAGACGACGGTAGGATCCCGCCGCGATTTCAGCGCCAACCCGTTCCAGCATCATCGACAGAGAGTCGTTGGCCATGCCCAGGAACCGTCCGAACTGCACCTCGCCCAAATCCTGACGAAACCCGAACAGACACTGCTCCAAATGCAACGCATCGCGCAACCGAACCGACTCCTCCTCCAGTTTCGACAGCCATGCCAGCGCCTCCGCAAGCTGGCCGCGTTCACCGATCACCTCCAGAGAGGTGGCGCAGTGGGCCAGAGCCAAGGCGCCCAACTGGGACGCGCCACCGCGCAAACCATGCGCCATCCGGATCAACGCCGCAGACTGCCCCTGCTCCACAGCGCGACGCATCGCCTCGATCCGTTCGGGCATCAGCTTGAAAAACTTCTGAATTAGCGTCTCGAACTCCCCTTCCAACGCCTCGCGCAACCGCCCCACCGCCTGGCGGTCGAGCACCGTCATCGGACCAGATCCCCCATCCAGAGCCAAACCGTCCAGCGGCGCATCCCGTGACAACCAGCGCATGATCGCCGACTGCATGCCACGCCGGCTCACCGGCTTGGCCAGATAATCATCCATGCCGGCAGCCAGACACCGTTCCCGATCCCCCTGCATCGCATAGGCGGTCATGGCCACGATGGGCATGTGACGTCCTCCGGCCTGTTCCCGCTCACGAATCTCCCGACAGGTGGCGAAACCATCGAGCCTGGGCATCTGGCAATCCAGAAACAACAGATCAAAACGGGCATTCTCGAGGATTTCCAGCACCTGACGACCATCCTCGGCAAAACTCACCTCCAGATCGAACCGTTTGAGCATGCCACGCAGCACCGCCCGGTTGATCGGATCATCCTCGGCCACGAGAATGCGCGCCCCGCGCACGAAATCCGAATCCACCCGCGCGCCATCCATGGCCGCCACCGCCGTCTCCGGAGGGTCGCAGATGCGCATCGGCAACAGCACCACAAACTGGCTCCCCACCCCCGGTTCGCTCTCCACCTCGATCCGTCCACCCATCAACCGCACCAGCTTGCGGGAGATCGCCAGTCCCAACCCGGTGCCGCCAAAGTGACGGGTGGTGGAACAATCCGCCTGTTCGAAGGCCTGAAAGAGCCGCGCGAACTGCTCCCGGCTGATCCCAACCCCGGTATCGCGCACCTCGAAACGCAACGCCTGTCGCAACTGGGAATCGTTCACCGGCGCGGCGCTCAAGGTCACGCTCCCGACGCGGGTGAACTTCACCGCATTGGAGAGCAGATTCACCAACACCTGTCGCAGACGGGTCGGATCGCCAAGCACCCAATCCGGCAGGTTGTCGGCGATCCGCGGCTCGAAGGCGATCTGTTTCTTGCCGGCAAACCCCTTGAACAGCAGCACCAGATCGTTGAGCAACACGCGAGGATCCAGGGGGATCGATTCGAGGTGCAGCTTGTCGGCCTCGATCTTGGAGTAGTCAAGCACGTCATCGACGATGGTGAGCAGGGAGCGTCCGGAGTTCAGGATGGCCCGCACATATTCCCGTCCGCTCTCCGGCATATCGATCTCGGAGAGCAGTTCGGCCAGACCCAGCATGCCGTTGAGCGGGGTGCGGATTTCGTGGCTCATGGTGGCCAGAAAAGCCCCCTTGGCCTTGTTGGCCTCGTCGGCCTCCTGGTGGGACTGAATCAGCGCCCGTTTGCGCGCCTGAAGGGTCAGGTGGGTGGAAACCCGCGCGGCGACGATGGCCGGACGGATCGGCTTGGCGATAAAATCCACGGCGCCCACCTCGAACCCTCTGGTTTCGTCCTCCTCGGAGTCCATGGCGGTGATGAAGATCACCGGAATGTCGGCCAGATGGGGTTGCCCCTTGATGCGCCGGCACACCTCGAAGCCGTTGATGCGCGGCATGACGATATCCAGCAGGATCATGTCCGGATAGGGTGCCGAGACCAGTTTCTTGAGGGCCTGCTCGCCGGAGGTGGCCACGAACACCTGGGCCAGATACTTGAGCGCGCTCCCCAGCACATGCAGGTTGTGCTGCTCGTCATCGACGATCAGAATACGTGGCAGATTGGCTGGGTTCATGCTTCGGACTCCTCGTGCCCCTCACCTTTAAAACGTTCCCGTACCGCCCAACGCATCGCCTCCAGGATCGCCAGGGCCTCCTCGTTGGCAAAGGCGGCCACGCGGCTCTCCAGACGGGTGAACAGCGACCCCTCGTGACCGGCCAGCGCCCCGGCCAAAGCCGGCAACAACTCCGAGGCACGGAAATCGCCGATCTCCAACAAACGAATCAACTCCCGACAACAGCGCTCGAACGCCTCCGGATCGATGCCACCGACTCCACGGCCCGCGCCCTCGGGAGGCGGCAACGGCGGGAGTCCGGCCAGTCCGTCCAGAATCCGTTCCAACTCCCGGGCCACGCCCTCCACCTCGACCTCTCCGGCCACGCCACGCGCCAGGGCGGCATCCAGCTCACGCGCGCGCGCGCCCAAATCCAACATGCCGAGATTGCCGGACAACCCCTTCAAGGCATGCACCTTCGGCTTGAGCCGCGCCAATCCCCCACGCAAAAGCTCCCCGCGCAACTCGTCCGGCACCACCCGGTAATCCGCAGCAAAGGCGTCCAACGAGTGACGCAACAGACGGCGATTGCCATGCACCAGCCGCAACGCGCGTCGCCAATCGATACCCGGCAGGGCGATCTCTTCGCCATCCGGCTCCTCCCCTCTCCGCTCCAAAACGCCGGGATCCCCGTCCATCTCCCGTTCCGGAAGCCACTCGACCAGCTTGGAGAAAAACCGTTCCGGCTCCAGGGGCTTGGCCAGATGGTCGTTCATCCCCGCCTCCAGACAGGCCAGCCGATCCTCGGCCATGGCGTGGGCGGTCATGGCCAGGATCGGCCACGCCTCCCGACCCGGCAGATTCCGGATCGCGCGGGTCGCCTCCAACCCGTTCATTCCCGGCATCTGGATATCCATCAGGATCAGATCGAAGCTCTCCAGGACCGCCAGTTCAACGGCCCGTTGTCCAGAACCGGCCACGCTCACCTCGATCCCATACCCCTCCAGAAAGGCCCGGGCGATCTGACAGTTCAGGGCCACATCATCCACCAGCAGCACCCGCGCGCCACGCAGACGGGCCAGATCCCGCGCCTCGGGTTTCCAGGCCACTCCAGGCCGGACGGAAAGACGCCGCTCCCCAACCTCTCCATCCCCGACGAGCAGGCCACGCGACCACGGCAACAAGACCGTGAAGGTACTGCCCTCCCCCGCCGCGCTCGTCACATGGATCCGACCGCCCATGGCGGTCACCAGCCGCTCGCAGATCGCCAGCCCCAACCCGGTGCCGCCATGCTGACGGGCATGGGAGATGTCGCCCTGCTGAAACGGCTTGAACAGTTTGCCCAGCTCCTCGGGCGCGATGCCGATCCCCTGGTCGATCACCCGAAACCGCATCCACCGCCCATCCTCGTCCCCCGCGCCGGTTTCGACCGGTTCCACCGCCAGACGCACCGCGCCGCGCGGGGTGAACTTGATCGCGTTGGCCACCAGATTCAACAACACCTGGCGCAACCGCAACGGATCGCCATGCAGCACCCACTCCCCGTCGGGAAGCTCATGGTCGAAAATCAACCCCTTTTCATCCGCCTTCGGGATCATCAGCAGCACGATCTCGTCGATGACCGCGTGCAACGAAAAATCGATCCATTCGATGCGCAGCTCCCCGGCCTCGATGCGCGAAAAGTCGAGGATGTCGTCGATGATCCCCAACAGCGCGTGGGAGGCGTTCTGGATCACCTCGAGATGCTGACGCCGCCGATCCGGCGCGTCATCCTGCAACACCAGATGGCTCAACCCCATGATGGCATTCATCGGCGTGCGGATTTCGTGGCTCATGTTGGCCAGAAACAGACTCTTGGCCTGATTGGCATCATCCGCGCGCTTGCGGGCCGCCTCCAGATCGTGGGTACGCTCCAGGACGCGGGCTTCCAGTTCGCTTTTGACCCTTCGGATCGCCTCGTTCTCGCGCTGGCTGGCCAACTCCTTCTCGCGCCTCAGGATGTTGATGTGATCCACCAGCGCCAGCGACAGGAACAGGGCCTCCATCCACAAACCGAGGCGTCCCGCCCACAGGCTGAGAAACTGGGTGGGAAAATAGCCGTAGATGCGCGCCATGCTGACGGCAAAGCCCAACAACAGAAAACACCAACCCAGGATCAAAAAACGGGCCCGGTCCTGACCGCGCAGCCATAAGGAGATGCCGATGATCGGCATGGAAGGGAGCATGGGAATGGTCAGAAGCAGCACGGTGAGCAGACTCACCGCCTTGAAACCGAACAACACCAGACCGATCGTACCCAGCATCACCAGCATGTAGAAACGCATCAGCCGGTCCATGCGCGGGGCCAGACGCGCCGATTCCAGAAACACCCGATTGAACTGCAACCCTATGATCAGGGAGATCTGAATGGCGAGGGTGGGCACGAATTCGGTCAGCCAGACCGAATCGGCGTAGAGATAGCGATGTCCCAGCCCCATGAGCGCCGTGGTGGCAATGGCATACCCGCCCACATAGGCGACATACCAGAAATACTCACGCATGCGCGTGGCGAAATAGAGGAACAGATTGTACACGGTCATGAAGAACAGACCGCCCAGATAGAGTCCAACCCCCAGATTGTTGCGATCCCGATGCAACGAAAAGGCTTCCGGGGTCCAGATCCACACCTCGGCATCAACGAAGCCGACCTCCTCGAAAGCCAGACGGATATACACCGTGCTCTTTTCGTGGGGGTGGCTGACAAGCGGGATGATCGGAACTTCGAAGGGAACGATCTGGTTGGCGATGGGACGTCGATCGCCGAGCCGCACGGGCGGAATGACGCGACCCGGAACGCGATGATAGGCATCGACATAATCCAGGGTCGGACTCAAGGTCTGGATGTACCAGGTCACGGCGGTGGGTTCGGGATTGATCACCTGGAGCTTGAGCCACCAGGCGGATCGGGAGAGCCCCCGGCTGCTGATCGCGCCGACAGGCTGGAACCGTCCGTCCACCTCGGGACGTTCCAGATCCTCGACGGTCAGCGCGCGCTCGGCATCCTCGAGGATCTCCAGATGACCTCCGGCGGGCAAACCATCCATGTAGGCCGCGAGCCGCAACGGAAAGATGGTCTCCGCGGCGCAAATCCCGCCACCCGGCCCCATGAACCAGTATGTCAGCAGCCATGCCAGGATGCGCGTCCCCGTTCTCACCACCGAATCATTCGACTCCCTTGCTCCGCAAGAACGACCCCAAGTGCATGTCCACCCCATGATATGCTCGATCAACCAGCTTTTGGCAATGGCCAACAGATCGATGGCCCCCGCAAAGTTGCCGGCCTCGAAACGCCGGATCAATCCACCCACCGCGTCGAGCAGCAAGGGGCCGCTCCAGGATCAGGTGCTCGATCCTCTCGGCAAGTGGCCGGCCCTGATCCTCACCGTGCCGGGACACGGCTACCGGCTGAACGATCAGCTGCTGGACAGCTCGCCGGAGGCGTTTTCGGAGGTGGATTGATCCGGGTCTGGGTCGAGGTCGGGGTCGGGGTCGGGGTCGGGGTCGGGGAACGGTGCGGTCGGCCAGACCGGGGAACGGTTCAAACGCTCAAACTGACACGGGTCCGCGCCAACTCGTCGCGCAGCCGTGCCAGAATCTCCTCGCGCCGTTCCGCGCGTCCCAGATTGAAACGCAACCATTCGCCACGACTGGCCCGCACATTGACGCCCCCGCCACAAAAGAGTCCGTGCAGTTCAGGCCGGGTGTTCAGGTAGTCCCAGACCCCGGCATGCACATCCGAGGCCCGGCCAACCGGATAGGCCAGAAAGGGGATCAAAGGCACCCCGGCCTGACGCCAGAAGGTTTCGTTCCCTTCGATGGCGCGGACCACCTCCGGCGTGGTCAAGGTGCTCAGAATGCGATGGCTTGAGGTATGATTGCCGATCTCCCAGCCCGACCGGTGCAGAGCCCGCACCCCATCGACGCTCAGATGGACCCCCAGGTCGCGCCACGGACCGATCCGTTCGGCAAAGACCGCCAGCACGACCGACTCCATGATCTCCGGAACATAGCGGGATTTGGTCTGATTGAAGAGTTCTTGAGGATCCGCGCTCCAGGGCGTTTCCGGCAGGGCCGATCGCAGCGCCGTGGACAACGCCCCGGCATGCCCCATCCCCACCAGCATGGCCGCAGGAATCCGATAGAACACTTCCCGATGGTCGGCAAAGGCGCCGTTGACGAACAGGGTCGCCCGAATCCCCAGACGTCGCAACACGGGATCGGCCAGGCGACGGTTGTTCTCGAAACCATCGTCAAAGGTGACCACCAGGTAGGGTCGATCCGGACCACCCCGTTCCCAAAGCGTCGGAACCTGACTCAAGGGAAGTGGCGTCATCCAGGTCAGCAGCGTGGCGAGTTGACGTTCCAGGGTTTGGACCGTCACCTCACCCTTGCGATAGTGATGCTCCCAGCTCTGACGACGCTCCGGATCCACGACGCTGTGATAGGCCAGAATGTAGACGCCGGCTGGTGGACGCAACCATCGCTCCATCGAGAGCCCAAAACGCGCGCCCATCCGCATCCACCAGGGAGGCCGACGTCGCGCCGCCGGAACGGACTCGATGGATTGTTGCCTCTGGGGCCATGATGAATCGGTCCGACCCACAAAAAAGCCCCCTTCCTGGCAACGCGACTCCCAGTTAAACACCACGTTCCACACGATGTTCACCCATGCTTGATACGCTTTTCAAGCCTAAACAATAAGGAACAGGTTGTCAACAACCTCCCGATCATTCCAACTTGTTGCCGCTCCCAAAATAAAACTACGCCAACCTCACATTCCATGGCATGTCCGACCCCCCCGGCGTCTGATAAACACCAGAACTGGCTGGGCCATTTTTTTTCTGTAAAGCGTGCCAAGCCACTTGGCATTGATTCAATTTTATGGATAATAAGTTGACTGGAACATGAGGTGCGCGAAAAATCAACACCACCGGAACACGCCCTCATCAGCCAGCCTCTCGAGAACGGAACGCATTCGCACGAGGATTCCACCAGAACCCATAAACTGGAATCCAATTTGCTTACAAAGAGCATGCAGCCTTCCTCCGAGACTTCACAAATCCCCTTGAGGGGATTCCATGGCGATCAGGCTGCACGACCCTTTATTTTTCAAAATGATGCATACCGCTTGATGATAATGTTGTCTGGCAGGGACAGACATTCCAGCTCACGCCAAGAGCGCTTCAGGAAGTCGTCACCCCCTGTGCTGAACCATCAGGAGAATCCTGTGGGATGAAAATAAGTATTGGCATGAAGCTGCAAACAGGTCCATGGGGTGGAGGCAATCGCTTCGTGTCGTCTCTGGTCAACCATCTGGACACGCTTGGTTGGCAGGTCTCGTTTGACTTGAAGGATCCAGAGCTGGATTTGATTCTTCTGACCGATCCACGCCTGAAACTGGCCAGTTGCAGCTACAATCACTCTGGAATACTGCATTATCTTCTGCATATCAATCCGAGCGCACTCGTTGTTCATCGCGTGAATGAATGCGATGAACGAAAAGGCACAACAGGGCTGAATGATCTTCTCGCCTCCGCAACCCGTGTGGCCGATCATACCGTTTTTGTCAGTTCCTGGCTGCAAAAACTCCATCTCGGGCAAGGCATGCCGGTCAAGTCGAGCAGCGTCATCCTGAATGGCGGGAATCAGTCCATTTTTCACCCTCGCGGTTACGTCCGCTGGGATGGACACACCAAGCTGCGTCTGGTGACCCACCATTGGGGCGCGATCCGCATGAAGGGGTTCGACGTTTACGAACAACTCGACCAGATGCTGGCTCAACCGACCTGTCGTGACCGCTTCGAGTTCACCTACATCGGCAGACTCCCGGATGATTTCACCTTCACCCACGCCCAGCATATCGATCCTCTGGACGGACAGTCGCTCGCTGATGAAATCCGCGGACATCATGTCTACCTGACCGCCTCGCGCAACGAACCGGGGAGCAATCACAACATCGAAGGGGCGTTGTGCGGTCTGCCGCTGTTGTATGTGCCGCACGCCTCCATGCCGGAGACCAGCGACACCTGGGGAATCCCCTTCACCCCGGACCAGTTCCCGGAGAAGCTCGAAGAGATGTATGCCTCCTATCCGCGTTGGGCGGATCGGATGCCGGACTACCCCTTCACCGCCACGCGCACCTGTTCCGCTTATGTGGAACTCTTCAACGACATGATCCGCAATCGTGCCCAGATTCTTGAACGGCGCCGGTTGTTCCGACACCCATGGTGGCTGGCGCGCACCTGGTGGCAGGGAAACCTGGAGAAGTGACGCTCCAGAAAGGGGGCGCGCTCACGCCATGAGCGCGCCGAGACCAGAGATCAATCGCGCACCAGAGGGAGCCTGTTCACGGCAGGTGGGCACGCGCCCAGCCTTGAAGGGGGGGCAAACAGGCGAATTGGTCACGAACCTTGCGGCGGCGTGGGCGATTCCGGAGGTGGCGCGGGCGGGCATTTCGACTGGTTGGCCTGGTGACCCTTGATAACTTGCATGCTGGGGGGGAGAACCCCCTCCCCCCCCCGTACCGTGGACCTCCCTGGCGGGAGTTCCTCGGGAACTTGCATGCTGGGGGGAGAACCCCCTCACCCCCCGTACCGTGGACCTCCCTGGCGGGAGTTCCTCGGGAACCAGGGCCAAAAAGCGCGGCGAGCGCGATCATGACGACGCCACCCACCCCAGGCCGCATCACGCGTCGGGAAAGCGCGGGGTCGGTGCGCATCCGACCCCGCGTTTCAATCGATGGACCAACCGCCTTTCGTCTGCCTCAATTCACCGCGTCGATGGCCGCGCGGATCCGCTTGTTGGCCTCGTCGGCCACCTCGACCAGTCCAGGATTGGCGATCATCTGTCCCATGGTCTCGGGGTTCAGGGCCGCAATCTCCACCTCACCCCCATTGTTCTCCCGCACCACCACGTTGCACGGCAAAAAAACGCTCACATCCGGCACCAGACTCATGGCGCGATGGGCCAGCTTGGGATTGCAGGCACCCAGAATGATGGCGCGCGGGGTATCGACGTCGAGTTTCTTCTTCAACGTGGCGGCCACGTCGATCTCGGTCAAAATCCCGAAACCCTGCTCGGCCAACGCGGCCTTGATCGCCCCGATGGTGGTGTCGTAGTCGGTGGAAACCTTCTTTTTGAGGGCATGGGGATTGGAGGTGTCGATCATGGTCCAGCTCCTTGGATTATCGATGTAACGAATGAATTGAAAAACAACCGGTAGCGTTGGATCTCTTCACGGGTGGAATCGCCCAACAGCCCTCTATAGAGTCCTGGCAGGATGAATTGGTTCCCGCCACGGCAAACCGAATGACACCCTGACGGGCAAAAGTCGGAAACGCAAGGACGGGCAGGCCGAATGACGAAAGGACGGCGAACCTCTCACGCCTCGCGTTTGCGGTTGCCATCCCGGGCGCGCGGGGCCAGACCATCCCCGTGCAAAAGATCCGACGGCGCGGTGTCGCCGCGCAACGGCAGGCGGAACAACAGGAAAATCGTCACCAGGGCCACCACCGCGTACACCTCGCCCAGGGTGATCCCGATCTCCTGCCAGGGAAGCGGCAGGGCCTCGAAGTCATAACCGGGGGGCAGCAGATCCTGATAACGGGAGATGATCCGTTTGAAGCCGTCATCCAGCAGATGACGCAGCGCCGGGATCATGCCGAACACCGCCAGAGTGCCGGCGGTCAGGGTGGCGAGCAGCATCTGCCACAACAGCTTGCCGTACAATCCGGTCCAGGTGAAGCCACGACTGAGCAGAATGCCGTAGTGATGGCGCCGGTGACCGATCAGGGTGCCGGCCTGGGCCAGGAGCAGCGCACCCAGAAAAATCCCGAAGGTGAGCGCATAGGCCGGGGTCATGGTGGAGAGCAGATCGCTCAACAGATTGAAGCGGTTCAGGGCGTCCTGATACATCGAGTGGATGTTGAACGCCGGTCGTCCGTCGCGGGTGCGCACGGCCATCAGGGCGCGGATCCCCTTGCTCAGCCGGGTCGGGTCGGGCATGTAGACCCGCACCGCCGAAAAACTGGTTCCCGACTCGGTGACATCCCACGGCGCGTAGACGATCGACTGACCCGGCTTGGGTCGTCCGGCGGGACAGAGGCTGTCGCGCAGCGGATTTTCCATCGGAAAGCGGTGACAGGGCATCCACAAACGGTGGTTGTCGTCGTGGTTGAGCACGTCCCAGCCATCGTCCGAAACCGGACGGCTGGCAGAACTGGCGGCGGGCGGGAGGTGCGGCTTGGCGCAGACGCTCTCCGGGATCTTCGGCAGGCCGGTCAGGCCGGTCTTGGCGATCTCCTCGGTCAGGCACAGGGCGTGGGAGGCGATCTCCCCCCTCGGATAGCTCGAAGCGGTCAGCCGGCGATACTCCTCGGGATCGCCCATCCCCTTGGATTTGACATCCAGGCGGATCTCCGGAAAGTGGAAGGCGGCCAGCAGGGCATGGTAGGTGGAGAGCGGAAACAGGAAGGAGACCTTCTCCATGGCCGGGATGTGATGAACCCAGCGCACCCGGAAGGGGACCAGTTCCACGCTGTTGCCGACGTTGATCTCCAGCCAGATGGCATCCAGGGCGTTGCGCAACGCATCCTGGGGCGGTTTTTCCGGCAGACGGCGGAGTTTCTTCTGCACCAGAATCGGTTGCACCGCCTCGCGATAGGCTTCGTAATTGAAGCTCTCGGCAAACTGCGACTCGCTCAACACCACGGTCAAGGGAAGTCCCATCCACCCCTCGCCCATCTGGTTCTGCTCCTCGACCCACTCCCTGGGGATCTCCATGTTCCAGAGCGGATCATTCGGATAGACCGCCCAACCGAGCCATGGCGTGCCCGGATCCCAGGCGCCCCCACCCGGCAGACGGATCTTCGGCGAAGCATCCCCGACCTGACGATAGGGATAGGCGGTGATGCCGAAGGATTCGCCCGGAATGCGTTTTTCCATCTCCTTGAGGCGGGCGAGGAGATCCGAACCGATCCCCTGATGGTTCTCCCAGTGGGAGGTGACCCACACCGGCACCCCCTGGGGACGGAGCGTGCCAAGCAGGGCATCGGTGAACCGTTCCAGCAGACCGGCGCGGGTGCCGACCAGCAGCAGGGCCATGCAGATGACCAGGGCCAGCAGCAGGGTCAGCCAGGCGAAATCCCGTCCGCCGCCGGCGCAGCCGAACCGTCCGCAACCGAACGAGCGCCAGTAGGCGCGCGCGCCCAGGGAGATCCAGACCGGAGTCCAGCGGCGTTTGATTTTTTCACCATTGGGAAGGGGGGGATCGCGTGGCTGGGACATATCCCGGTCAGCCCTGCTCGGAGTGGGTTTCGGAAAGTTTGCCGCCGCCCTTGAGACGCAGATGGCAGCGGTTGTTGGCCACCATCAACCAGTGGTTGACGCGGGGATCCAGGGCATCGGACTGGTGATGGGTGACCCAGATCACCATGCGATCGCCGACGGTGAGCCAACGATCGACCAGGGACATCACCTCGCGGCGGGTTTCGGAGTCCAGGTTGCCGGTCGGTTCGTCGGCGAAGAGCACGTAGGGGTCATGGATCATCGCCTGGGCCAGGGCCACCCGCTGGAACTGTCCGCCGGAGAGCTGGTTCGGGTAGCGTTCCAGAAACTCCTCGGGGGTGGTCTCCTCGATGCGGGCGCCGTTCTTGTCGCGCAGCAACACCCGATCCATGGCCGCGTGGACCTTGCGATCCATCTCGGCATCGGAGTAGCCGCCGCGCTGTTCCAGGGGATAACGCAGATTTTCGCGCACGCGCAAATAAGGGGTCAGGGTGCTGCTCTGATAGGCGAAACCGAAACAGCGGCGCCGGATGTCGGTCAGCGACAGGGTGGAGGAGGCGTCGAGTCCTTTCGGACCCCAGACCGCCTGGGATCCGTCCGGGAAATTCCAGCGCACCCACCCTTCGCGTGGCCGCTTGAGGAAGGTCAGAAGATACATCAGGGTGCTCTTGCCGCTGCCGCTGCGACCGAGCACCGGCAGACGACCGGAGATGGCGTTGGCGTCCAGGGTCAATCCGCCGACCTGGAGGACGAAATCGCCCCATCCCACGGTCGCGGCGCGTACCTGAACGCCCCAGGTCATGGCAGGTATTCCTGCGGCACCCAGTAGCCGCGCATGCCACCGATCTCATGACCGAAGCGGTAGTTCTTGTCCGGTCCGAGGGGGGTTTGGCTGATCGCCTCGTTGATCTGTGGCAGGGCGCGACCGTTGGTCGTGGCGTCCGGGCACTGACGCGGCTGATGGGGCAAGGCCTTGTAGACCGGGCGGACGTGATCGCGCTCGACGATCTCCAACAGCTCCTTGGACTTGATCGCCCACAACGCCAGACGGCGCAGCTCGCAGGCCGGCGCGGCCAGGATCTCCTGTCCGGCCTTGTCCTTCATCGGGTTGTTTTTCGCGTCGAGCACCACCAGCCGTCCATCCTTGTTGCGCGTCGTGTTTTCCGCCGAAAGCGAGGGGACCGGATAGCTCAACAGCGGGCTGTGGCGCCGCACCGGCAGACCGCCGCGCCGTTGCGCGTACTCCGCCGGGGTTTCGCCGGCCACGTCGATGGGCGGACGGCGGATCTCCTGTTGGAGTCCCAGCAGCATGGCGCTGATGAGCGCGCGACGGAGTTGATTCTCCGGCAGGTCGAAATACCCCTCGAATCCCTTGAGGATACGAATCCATGAGGAGAGCGCGCCGCTGCTGATCCAAAGCTCCTCGGCCACCTTGTCGTCGGCTTCGATGTAGCCGATGCGCGTGGTGTCGTAGACCCGATCCTCGCACTGCCTGCCCAACTCCCCGCAGCTTCCCCGTTGCAGAATGTGCCAATAAACGCCAGGAATGTCAATTCTCTCCCTTCTCAACCGGTCGATCACCGCGTTCAGGGCCGCGCCACCGCGCACGTCCAGAATGATCTCGTCGATCAGCGCGCTCGAACTCAAGGTCTCCACCTTGGTCACCAGACGGGAGATCAGCTTCTCCTCCTCCAGGCGGAACCAGTGATCCTTCACCGCGCCGGCCTGCACATCGGTGGCGGGCAGGCTCTGTTCGAGCAGATGACGGGTCTGGGCCTCGAACTGCTCGTAGGCGAGCCGGTAGGATTGGGCATGCTTCATCAGTTCACCCTTGTAGGGGGTCTGGATGAAGAACGGAATGACGTTGTTGCTCTTGGCGCCGGCCTCGGCCCCGCCACGCAGCAGCTTGCCCAGCGCCTCGCGGGTCACCGGATGGTCATACTTGGCCACGGCATGGCCACGGCCACGGCGGTCCGATTCGACGCGCGTCGAGGTGTAGCCGCTGTCGCCGATCACGAAGAGCAGTTTCAGATGGTCCGGGCAGGCGGTCATGTCGCTTTTCAAGGCCTGTTCCAGACCACCGTAGAGATTCTCCTGATAGTCGTCTTCGGTATCGCCCTGGGTCACCTTGACCTTGGCGATCGCCTCCTCGAACTTCGCGAATTCGGTTTTCTGGGTGGCCGCGTCCTGCTCGCAATGGTCGTTGAAGGGGTGCCCCTCGCCGATACCGTCCCCCGGCGTGCCGGGAAAGAGCTTGTCCGCGTAGGGATCGCGATAGACCCGGAAACCGAAGCGGAACTGGGTCTCCTTGAACCCCTGGGTGTTCTTGAGGGTGTGGATGATCTCCTGGATCACGCCGCTCTTGTCCGAGGTACCGCGCACCGCGTCGATCACCGGTTCCATGCTGGCCGTGGCGTCGAGCAGAAAGAAGATGTCCACCTTCTTCTTGGCGGAGAGATTCTTGTATTCCGGCAGGATGCGGCTGGCCAGGGTCGGCGAGATGGCCACCTTCTCCTCGTTCACCCGCCGTCCCACCAGACCCGGACGGGCCAGGGCCACCTTGTAGAACAGCCGTTGCCCTCCCTCCCCGTCGATCCCGGAGGGGGCGACGTGCTGGTTCTTGGCGTTCACCATGTCGAGCACCGGGATGCGCAGCGAGGAGCGGAACCACTCCTTGCCGCCGACCACGGGTTGACAGGCGGCGGCGTTGCGGTTGACCGCGTCGTCCAGGTTCTCGTAGGTGCAGAGCGTGCCCGGCGTCTGTTGATCGGGGGAGGTGAGGGTCTCCTTGGGACGCAGGCTGAAGGCGTTGTTCCACAGGAAACCGTTCCCCTTGTCCACCCAGCCGAGCAGGATCCCGTCCTCTTCCAGGCGGTAGCGATCGGCCAGCAGCACCGCCTTGTCGGTCTCGTCGAAAACGAAATACATGTGGAAGCGGGAAGCCCCCTCGCGACAGTGACCCGCACCGCCGACGCACTCCTTCAACTCCGGATCCTGATAGGGCTGGACCTTGGGCTCCTGTCCCGAGTCGTCCCGCGCCACGGTGGAGGTCTTGATAAAGAACTTCATCTCCAGGCCGGAATCGCTCTTGATCGGCAGGTTGCGGCACAACAGATCGCTTTTGGCCACCCAGCCGGTCGTCTCCGGGCGATCCTTGAAGCGGAAGGCACGAATCTTGACCCGATCCTTTTTCTCTTCCTGGATCTCCGCCTGCTGATTGAACGGCAGGGAACCGGTTTTCTTCTCGCCGGTGGCGGCATCAAAGAGCGGGGCGTTGTTGCGCAGCACCCGCGCCACGCCGGCCCATTGCAGCTTGTCGTTCTGGTAGAAACCGGAAAAATCGAAGGTCGCGCAACTGCCCGGTTGACTCTCCTTGGCCCAGGCCGCGGGTGGAGCCGCGCACAGCAGACCGCAGAGGGTCCAGGAGAGGAGTCGGGAGATGGTGCGGATGTTCACGGATATCAATCCCCATCAAAATGTCAAAGGGTTGTCGCCCGTCGCGCGGTCGCGACGTTTTTCGAGTCTGCATGACCGATGCCAGCCAAGGCGGTGATGGTCGCGACCTCTGCCGATATCATGTGTCGCGACGTTTTTTCGAGTCTGCATGACCGATGCCAGACAGCCGGCGGGAGCAGGCATCAAACCACCCGATCGTCTTCAGGGTCTGGCCCCGGAAGCCCCTTTCCTGTCGGTTTTCTCGCGCGTTTCCGGTTTGTCGGAGCCGGCGGCTCCGGGCGTGGAGGCCTTGAGCACCACGCGGAATCCGGCCACGGACAGCATCGCCGGCATGCAGGTTGCGGACCGAACTTCCGGCAGGGGCACGAAGTCGTCCTCGCCGACGATGAAATACCCGCCCGCGCACGGGGTGGCGCTCCATTCGCGCACACCCCAGAGCAGACGTCGCAGGGATTCGCTGCTCAACACCCCGGCCTTGGAGACCGTCTCCCGCGCCCCGTCGAGAAGCAGCGCCGCCGCGCCCCACTGCTCGCGGGTGGGCAGAGCATAGGCGCAGCCGGTCTGACGTCCCAGCCACTCCGCGTAATCCTGGGCCGCCTCCCAGGAGAGTCCCTTCACCGAGGCGGTTTCGGCCTCGTCCTTGTTCCAGTGCATGCCGATGTGGGCCTTGAGCCGGTCGCGTTCCGCGCCGGCGGGCATCTTCTCCACGGCGGCCAGGTAGCGGCGGAACGCCTTGAGGGTCACTTCGTGTTTTTCGATCAGAAACGGCTCCTTGATCTGGATCTTGCTCAGGCCGTGGGGAGCCAGGAAGGGCTTGAGCTCCTGGGAGTTGTTGCGCAACCGATACTCGCCGGCGGGCACCGGCAGCAGATTGGGATAGGATCCCCCCTCTGGAGGGGCGATCAGACAGGATTGCCAGGTCGGATTCTCCTCGCCAGGCTCCCGCGCGACATCGGGTTTGCCCAGCCGCGTCAGCAGCACCCAGGCAATCACCCCAACGGCGATCAGGGCGACCAGGCCGATCCACAAACGCCTTTTGTTCCGGCTCCACCAGGAGGGAGAACCGGAAGGGGCGCCTCTTCCCGAGGAAGGGGGGTCGCCGGGTCTGGGACGACGAACCGCGCCGGAGATCCGGTTGGTACGTCCGCGCGTGCCGAAAAAAGGGTGTTTGCTGTTCAAGGTGACTCCAGGGGGGCGGACGATTGCGGCCCGCGGGTGCCGGACATTGAAAAATGGACCTTCTTGTGACACCGTATCTTTGTCATCATGCCAGGATATCAAAACAGATTCAAGCAACATTCACGCCAAATATTATCGCAAGATACCCCCTCGCGGGACCGACAAGGAGGTCGCGCATGACCGATACCCACCCGGACCAACCCTCCGGACCAGACGCCGATCCGAGTCCGGCGCGACTCTCCGCGCAACTGGTGGTGATCCTCGATCGCCCGGCTCATCCGGGCAACATCGGCGCCGTGGCGCGCGCCATGGGCAACACCGGATTCACCCGTCTGCGCCTGGTGGCCCCGCGCCAGTTCCCCCATCCCGATGCCGAGGCCTACGCGGTGGGCTGCACCGCCATTCTCGAGGATGCGGAGATCTTCGCGGATCTCCCCTCGGCCCTCGCCGACCTGCATCTGGTGGTGGCCACCAGCAACCGTCCGCGCGGTCAACGACAGGTGGTGGTCACCCCGGACGAACTCGGGATCAGGCTGCGCGAAGCCCTGGTTCCGCCGGACATCCGGGTGGGACTGCTCTTCGGCACCGAACGGACCGGCCTGTTGAGCGAGGATGTGGAACGGGCCAATCTGGTCTGTCACATCCCGACGCGCGGCGAACAGGGCTCCCTGAATCTGGCCCAGGCCGTGCTGATCGTGCTGTATGCGGCGATGCAGGCGTTGCAACGGGAACGGGGCATGGCCCACGATCCGTTCCGGGAGGATCTCCCCGCCACCGCCGCCGCCATGGAGCACCTCTTCGCCCACATGGAGGAGACCCTGACCACCATCGGCTTCTTGAAGGATGGCCAGAAACGACACATGATGGGCAGCATCAAGGCGATGTTCCAGCGCGCCGGACTCGACCGCCGCGAGGTGTCGATCCTGCGTGGCATCCTCCACGAGGTGATCGCCTGGCGGGAGAGACCTTGACCAGACCTTGAAATGGGTGTTTCATGATTTCGTTAAACAATCATCAACCCCCACGTTGATCCCAAAAGTCCATGCTCAAACCCTCTCCGACGCCAAGCCCCCGCCTCCCGCTCACCCTGCTGGCCTGTCTGCTCGGTCTGTGGCCCTGGTCGGTTCGGGCCAGCTCCCTGGAACTTTCCGGCGAACTGCGCCCCGGCATGGCGGTTCTGCTCAAGGTGCGCGATCTCCCGCCCGGCGCCAGAATCCAGGGGTCCCTCGACAAGGAACCCTTTCCGCTCACCCCCCAGGGGGTGGCGCTGATCGCCCTGGACATGGAAAAACAACCCGCCAAGGTTACCCTCGAGGTGGTGGTGACCCCGCCGAAAGGGACCCCCGAGACCCTGACGCAGGTGTTGACGGTCCCGAAGCGCGCCTACAAGGAAGAGCACATCGATCTGCCGAAAAAAAAGGTCGATCTCGACCAGCCGGACCTGTCGCGCGCCGAACGGGAAACCGCAGCCATCAGCGCCACCTACCGACTGCGCGAGGGGCGGGTCGGGTTCGAGAAAGGGTTCAGGCAACCCGCCTCGGGACGCTTCTCCGGGGTGTTCGGCAGCCGGCGGATTCTCAACGGCCAGCCGCGCAAGCCGCACAACGGCGTGGACATCGCCGCACCCAAAGGAACGCCGGTCACCACCATCGCCCCCGGCACCGTGGTGCTGGCCGGTCACGACTATTTCTTCACCGGCAACACGCTGGTGATCCATCACGGCCACGGCGTGATCTCCCTGTATGCCCATCTCGACCGCATGGAGGTGACCCAAGGCCAATGGGTCGAGGCCGGCACCCCCATCGGCGCCATCGGCATGACCGGTCGGGCTACCGGTCCCCACCTGCACTGGGGGGTTCTGGTGCGCGGCGCGCGGGTCGATCCCATGGCCCTGCCAGGGATTCGCGCGGCCCACGACGGATTCCCGACGGGCGCGCGGGCCAACCCCACGGCCCTGCCGGGCCGCGACTGATTCCCGATAACTTAGCATGATGGGGGAGAATCCCCTCACCCCCCCATACCGTGGACCTCCCTTCGGGAGTTCCACGGCAATGTGAAGGTGAAGATTGCTTCTCGAAAATTAGGGTGTTATGCTACACCCTCTTGCCACGAAAACGCCCCCCAGGTGATCCGCGGCGAGCCGGGTGATGGGGGATCGCCCTTCTCCCACCCGTTTCCCGACGCGACTCATGCCAAATCCGGATGGAGCAGAAAAACCGTCACCATGGATGCCACCGCCACATCGCTCGACTTCGAAAGGGCTCTGAGCCGCCTGGAAGAGGTGGTCGCCCGCCTGGAAAAAGGCGATCTCCCCCTGGAGGAGAGCCTGGCCGCCTTCGAAGAGGGCATGACCCTCTCCCGTCACTGTCAGCAACGTCTGGACGCCGCCGAGCAGCGCATCGAAGAGTTGGTGGCCGCCCAGGCCAAGGAATGATCCCGTGATGACCCCGGCGGCCTTGAAAACCTATCTGGAGGCGCGCAAACAGCTGGTGGAACGGAACCTGGACATCCACCTCCCCGCGGCCCATCGTCCTCCCCAACGGCTCAACGCCGCGATCCGTCACAGTCTGCTCGGCGGGGGCGGCAAACGGCTGCGCCCGATTCTGCTCCTGGCCGCCGGCGAGGCGGTGGGAGGAGGTCTCGAACCCCTGCTGCCGTTCGCCTGCGCCCTGGAGTGCATCCACACCTACTCGTTGATCCACGACGACCTGCCGGCCATGGACGACGACGATCTCCGCCGCGGGGTGCCCACCTGTCACAAGGCGTTCGACGAGGCCACGGCGATCCTGGCCGGGGATGCCCTGCTGACCTATGCCTTCGAACTGGCCGCCACCCCGGTGACCGGTCAACCCGATGGGGTGGTGCTGGCCATGATCGCCCAACTGGCCCGCGATGCCGGCATCCACGGCATGGTGGGCGGACAGATGCTCGACATGCAGGCCGAAAACCGGGAAACCACCCTGGCCGAACTCCAGAACATCCATGTCCACAAGACCGGCGCCCTGATTCGCGCTTCGTGCCTGATCGGCGCGCGACTCGGCGGGGGAGACGAGGGCCAGATCCAACGCCTCAACCGCTTCGGCGAGGCCTTCGGCCTGGCCTTCCAGATCACCGACGACATCCTGGACGTGACCGGCGACGCCACCATCATGGGCAAGAGCCCCGGCAACGACCAGAAACACCAGAAAGCCTCCTATCCGGCCCTGATGGGGCTTCCCCAGGCCCGCCAGGAGGCCGAACTCATGGTCAACGAGTCGCTCACCGCCCTCTCCTCCTTCTCCGCCTCCGCGGATCCGCTGCGCGCCCTGGCGGGCCTGCTGCTGGACCGGACCCATTGAGAGACGACGATACCCATCATGCACCCCCTGCTCAAGACCATCCACGAACCGCATCAACTGCGCGCCCTGCCGGAGTCCTCGCTGCGACAACTCGCGGACGAATTGCGCGAATTCACCATCGATACCGTGGCCAAGACCGGCGGACACCTGGGCGCCAGCCTCGGCGTGGTGGAACTGACCGTAGCCCTGCACTACGTCTTCGACACCCCAGAGGATCGTCTGATCTGGGATGTGGGCCATCAATCCTATCCCCACAAGATCCTCACCGGTCGGCGCGAACGGATGGCCACCCTGCGTCAGAGGCACGGCTTGTCCGGATTCACCAACCGTTCGGAAAGCCCATATGATCCGTTTGGCGCGGGCCACTCCTCCACCTCGATCTCTGCGGCCCTCGGCATGGCCATGGCCAGCCGCCGCCAGGGCAGCGACCGCCATGCCATCGCCGTGATCGGGGATGGCGCCATGACCGCCGGCATGGTCTTCGAGGCCCTCAACAACGCCGGAGACCACCAGAAACAGGTCAATCTGATCGTCATCCTGAACGACAACGAAATGTCGATCTCGGCCAATGTGGGCGCCTTTTCGGCCTATTTGAGCCGCATCATGAGCGGACGCACCTACACCCGCCTGAAGGGCGGCACAGGACGCATGCTCGGTCGCATCTCCCCGCCCCTGCTGGACGCAGCCCGCAAGGCCGAGGAGCACGTCAAGGGGCTGCTCACCCCCGGTACCCTCTTCGAGGAGCTGGGCTTCGACTACTTCGGCCCCATCGACGGACACGATTTCAATCAACTCCTCCCCACGCTGCGCAACGTGCGCGAACTGCCCGGCCCCATTCTCGTCCATGTGGTCACCAAAAAGGGCAAGGGGTTCATGCCCGCCGAAAAAAATCCCTGCACCTACCACGGGGTCAACCCCTTCGACCGGCGCCAGGGGGTGACGCCGGCGCGGGATGTCACGCCATCCTATACCCAGGTGTTCGCCGAAACCCTGGTGGAACTGGGACGCGCCGACCCGCGCATCATGGCCATCACCGCCGCCATGCCGGAAGGAACGGGTCTGAACGAATTCAACGAGCAGTTCCCGGATCGCTGCTTCGATGTCGGCATCGCCGAACAGCACGCGGTCACCTTTGCCGCCGGACTGGCCTGCGAGGGGTACATCCCGGTGGTGGCCATCTACTCCACCTTCCTGCAACGGGCCTATGACCAACTGATTCACGACGTGGTGCTGCAAAAACTGCCGGTGGTCTTCGCCCTGGATCGGGCCGGCATCGTCGGCGCGGACGGGCCGACCCATGCCGGCGCCTACGACCTCACCTTCCTGCGCGCCATCCCGGATCTGGTGGTCATGGCCCCGGCGGACGAGAACGAACTGCGCCACATGCTGGCCACCGCCGTGGCCCATGGCGGACCGGTGGCGTTGCGCTATCCGCGCGGATCGGCCTTGAACCTCCCCAGGGAGAGCCCGCGCAAACTGACCGTCGGCGAAGGGCGGATCCTGCGCGAGGGCCGGGAGATCGCCCTGGTCGCCCTCGGCCAACCGGTGCATGTGGCCCTGCGGGTCGCGGAAAAACTGGCCGAGGATGGAATCGATGTCGGGGTGTACGACGCCCGTTTCGCCAAACCCCTGGATGAGGCGTTGCTGCGACAGGCCGCCCAGGCCGGTCTGCTCCTCACCCTCGAGGAGAACACCCTGTGCGGGGGCTTCGGCGCGGCGGTTCTGGAGTTTCTGGCCCGTGACGGGTTGCTCGACGCCGGCATCAAGGTGCGCAACATCGGCCTGCCGGACCGCTTCATCCCCCACGGCACCCAGGCCGAACTGCGCGCCGAACTGGAACTCGACGCCGCGGGCGTGCTCCACACGATCCATCTGCTACGCATGTAACCATCCCTCGCCGCTCTTGGCACGCCAATGGCATGTGCAACCCCGTGTCGTGAGATTCCTCTTCATCACCATAGGGTTGCCGTCATGTCGATCAATCTGTCCCAATACTCCACCTGGTTGGCCGTGCTCGGTAGCGCGGCGCTGGCCCTCGGAACGCAAGCCTGTGGCGGAGGTGGCGGCGGCAACAGCTCCAGCAACCCCTCCGCGACGGTGGTCACCACGGGAACCGGCGTGTTTCTGGATGCCCCGGTGGCAGGAATCGATTACCTCGGCAATCTCGGCTCCCTGGGCAAAACCAACGCCAACGGCGAGTTTCAATACCGCATCGGCGAAACGGTGGAGTTCTATCTGGGGGGCCAGGATGGCCTCAAACTGGGCCGCGCCCTGATCGGCAGCGTCGGCACCACGGCCACGGACGGGAAGTATTACGTCACCCCGCTCGATCTGGTGCAGCAGGAAGAAAACGCCTCGGCCACCCCGAAAACGGTCGATCTGACCGATACGCGCGTCAAAAACATGGCATATCTGCTCCAGGCCTTGAACGCCGGCACCGGCGCCACCCTGGACCTGAGCGGAATCGATGCCGCCAAGGTCAAGCAATACAAGCTGCTGGTCAACTTCGCCTCCACGGTCCCCTTCGATGGGGATACGCCGCTCCAGAGCTTTTTCCTGGATAGCGTTCACAAGGACAAGGGAAGCCGTGCCACCACCGCCCTGACCGTCGCCAATGCGGTCACGGCCATGGACGCCAACATCAAGAAACGGTTCGACGGCAGCTACTCCGGCACCTGGAGCAACGCCGGCGCCAACAAGAACGGCACCTGGCAGTTCACCATCTCCAACGGCGCACTCTCCAGCGGACAGTACGCGGGAAGCAGCTCCGGCACCTTCACCGGCACCCTCTCCCCCACCGGGGTGATCACCCTGACCGGCGGCACCGACAGCATCATCACCGCCGGGGACAACGATCTCCTGCGCATCAATCACGACGGCAGCGTCGGTTGCAAGGTGTGTACGACCACCCGGATGAACGGGGAGAGGGCCATGGATCTGGTCGGCACCTGGAAAATGAAGGTCTCCAACGAGGCCTTCGGCACACTCAAGAACATCACCGCGAACGAGTGCGGCATGCTCGGTCAAGAGGTGACGGTGGTCATCACCAAGAATGGTTCCGGGGTCCACGCCATCCAGTTCGCGGGCAACAACCTCCCCTCCCAGGGCACCTTGACCACCACCAGCCGGGGCTTCAGCTTCAACCTGACCGGCGCGACCGCGGACAAGCAGTGGCCGTTCACCTGGAGCGGTTCGGTCAACTGTCTCAACGACTTCACCTGTCTGGGCGAGGGACGCTACACCCTGGATACCACGGTGGCCGGCACCCCCTATTTCTGTGGCACGGTGCAAAACGACCTCTACCAACGCAATTGATCCGCCGGCAGGTCACGGGAATTCCGGATGACTCCCGCCTGACCGGGCCGAATGAAACGTGATGCGCAAACGTCTGGATCAGCTGTTGATCGAACGGGGTCTGGCCTCGGATGCCACCCAGGCCCAGGCGTTGATTCTGGCCGGCAAGGTGCTGGTGAACGATCGGGCGGATGGCAAGGCCGGCTCTCTGATCGCCGGAGAGGCCCGGATTCGTCTCAAGGATCCTCCCCTGGCCTGGGTGTCGCGGGGCGCCTTGAAACTCAAGGCCGCTCTCGAAGATCGCGGCTGGGATCTGACCGGACTGGCGTGTCTGGATGTCGGGGCCTCGACCGGGGGATTCACCGATGTCATGCTCGCCCACGGCGCGGCCAGGGTGTTCGCCGTGGACGTGGGTCACGGTCAACTGGCCTGGAAGCTCCAGACCGACCCGCGCGTGGTGGTGATGGACCGCCGCAACATCCGTCATCTGCGCCCCGAGGATCTCCCTGGTCCGGTCGATTTTCTCGCCTCGGACATCAGCTTCATCTCCCAGACCCTCGCCCTGCCCCCGTCGATCGCCTGTCTGCGACCCGGCGGTCACGGGGTGGTCTTGATCAAACCCCAGTTCGAACTGCCGCGCGACAACATCGACAAGGGGGGCGTGGTGCGCGATCCGGCACGCCACGAACAGGCGATCGGGAAGGTGCGCGCCGCCGGCGAGTCGCTCGGCCTGACCACCCTTGCGATCCTCCCGTCCCCCATCGCCGGCCCGGCGGGCAACCGGGAGTTTCTGTATTGTTTTGGCAAGCCATCCCTCGCATAAGTTGCATTCCGGTTGAATCCACGCCCCTGACAGAGTTATAGTGATCCATGCCGGGTCGTGACCACGCCGATGGTCCACGTTTTCCGGTACGCATCCACCCACCATCCGCCAGGACGCCCCCCGATGAAAAAATGGCTTTGGATCCTCCTCGTACCCGTCGCGCTGATCGTGGCCGCGGCGGTCGTCGTCCCCTCCCTGATCGATCCCAATCAGTACAAACAGCAGATCTCCACCCTGGTAAAAGAGAAGACCGGACGGGATCTGACCGTCAACGGCGCGATCAAGATCACGGTGTTCCCCACCGCCGGGGTGTCGCTGGAGGATGTCACCCTGGGGGACGCCCCCGGTTTCGGAAGCGAGCCCATGGCCAAGGTGGCGCGTCTGGATGTGCGCGCCAGGCTGATGCCGCTGTTGTCCAAACGGGTGGAGGCGGACAAGGTGGTGGTGGAGGGTTTGCGGCTTAAATTGGCCAAGGATGCCAAGGGACAGACCAACTGGAGCGATCTGACCGGCGCCAGGAGCGCCCCCGCCGCCACGCCGGCGGAGAAGGGTTCCGTGCCGGTCGAGAAGAGATCCCCGGCGCAACCGGGTGAGAAAACCGCCAAACCGGCGGAGGCCCAGACCGCCAGACCGGCGGAGGCCCAGGCCAGTGGCGCGGGTGGCGCGGGGTTGGCGTCGATCACCCTGGCCGGGGTGGAGATTCGCGACGCCCAGGTGAGCTGGAACAATGCGGTCAACGGGGCCAACTACACATTCAAGAAGGTGCGTCTGGTCACCGGGGAGCTGGCACCCGGCCAGCCGGTGGCCCTGGAGTTCGACAGCGATGTGGAGCGGATCAAGCCGGCCACCAACGCCCATGTCAGCCTGGTCGCCACGGTGCGTCCCTCTGCCGACGGCAAGGGGGTGCAACTCACCAAGACCACCCTCGGCCTGACGGTGAAGGGGGGCGAAGGTTCGCCGGTGACCAGCGCCGACCTGCGTCTGGCCGCCGACATCGACGCCCTGTTCGACGGCTCGCTGGTGAAGGCCCAAGGGCTGGAACTGACGGTCAAGAGCGAGGGCGGACCGGTGCCTCTGGTCAAGGCCGAATCCAAACTGCGTGGCCAACTGGAGGTCACCTCGAACACGATCAGGCTCACCGGCGCGAGCCTGGATCTCAAGGGGGATGGCAAGCCGGGCGCGGCCTTCGGCCATCTGGAAGCGCTCTACAAGGGGGATATCGACGGTCAGCGCCAGGGGATGAACCTGGTTCTGCCGGCCCTGGAACTGGCGATCAAGGCGGATGGGGGCACCCTGCCCGCCGGTGGGGTCGATCTGAAAATCACCGCCCGCGCCGAGGTCGATGGGCTCAAGCAGACCGCCCGTCTGAGCGCCTTGAAGGTGGAGGGGCTGGAGCAGCTCAAAGCCGAGGGAGAGCTGAACGTGAGCCGTTTCGCACCTCTGACCCTCTCCGGAGAGCTGGATCTGCACCCCCTGAACCTCCGGGCCCTTTTGACCAAACTCGGTCAGAAACTCCCGGCGACCGCCGATGAAAAAAGCCTCACCGACCTGAAAATGAAAACCGGCTTCGTGCTGGACGAACAGAAGGTGGGCCTGAATCGCCTGGAGGCCAAACTCGACGACACCCGTCTCAAGGGCGGCGTCACCTGGCCGCTGGGCGGTGGCAACACCATGCGGGTGGATCTGGATCTGGATACCCTGGATCTGGATCGCTATCTGCCCCCCAAGGCCGCCAACTCCGGAGGCGATGCCAAGCCCGCCGACCCCGCACCCACGCCCGAGGCCGGCGCAAAACCCGATTCCGCGCCCAAGCCCGCCGCCAGCGGCACAGGTGGCGACATCCCGGTCGAGTCCCTGAAAAAACTCGACCTGGACGGCAAGATCCGCATCGGTCAGTTGAAGTTCGGATCCGGCAAGTTCCAGGATGCCCAAGTGGTGTTGAGGGGCAAGGATGGCGTATTGAAACTCGAGCCGGCCTCGATGAAACTCTACGGCGGCACGACCCGGATGGATGCCACCCTGGATGTGCGCGGTCCGGCGCCCAAACTGACCTTGAAGCAGAATCTCCAGGGGGTGCAGGTGGCGCCCTTGCTCAAGGATCTGGCCAACGAGGAGAGTCTCACCGGCACGGCCAATCTGGATGTGGATGTCAGCGCCACAGGACGCAACCTGGCCGCCATCAAACAGGACCTGGATGGCAAGGTGGGTTTCGTAGTCAAGGATGGGGCGTATCTCAAGATGGATCTCACCCACTCGATCCGCCAGGCTTATGGGGCCTATGCCGCGACCCGGGGACGCACCCTGTCGGTCGGACAGGATACCGGTCGCACCCCCTTCACCACCCTGGAAGGGTCCGCCGAGATCAACAACGGCCTGTTGGAGAGCAAGAACATTCAGGCGGTCTCCTCCGCCTTGAAGCTGACCGGGACCGGCAAGGTGGATCTGCCGAAAAACCAGCTCGACTTCACCTTCAAGGCCAACGTGCTGGCCCTGGATGACGTGGACACCCAGAGCGTCAAGGATCTCAAGGGGATCGCCATTCCGGTGCGCATCCACGGCGACCTGGCCCATCCTTCCAGACAGATCGATCTGGAGGGATTGATCGCCGAGGGGCTCAAGACCAAGGCGATGGAGAAGGTGCAGGAGAAGCTGGGCGGCAAACTCGGGGATGCCCTGGGCGGCAAGCTGGGCGAAAAGTTGGGATTGAAGCCCGCACCGGCGGCGGGGGACAAGGGAACGGCTCCTTCTGCGGGGGATGCCAAATCCATCCCCTCCGGAAACGAAGGCAGGAGCGCGCCAATGGATGAGTTGAAGAAGATGTTGCCGTTCGGTCGCTAACCGGAATCAGAGGCATTGGGGGGCGTTCCGCGCCCCCTTCCCTCTGATTCCCGCCCCCCTGGGAATGGATCCGTGACAGGCACGAATGGAAACCACCCGGATCCGTGCTTGAACCCAACCTTGACGATGAGGACGGCCTATGGTCAAATTAACCACAAAACTCGTGCCAAACCTCTCCAAAAGCCTGAGCGGACCTGACCGATCAAAGAAAAGATCATGCAAAACAAACCACAAGTTTCGCAACATTACGATGCCAGCGCCGCCAGCTATCAAACCCGTTACGATCGTGCCTTCATGCACGATCCATCAATGCGTTATCCGGCCAATTATTTCCGATTGCAATTACTGCTGAATGCTTTTATCAACAAAGGATTGAAACGGGTCATCGAGGTGGGCGTGGGCGAAGGCACGCCATTGGCCACACTGGCCAAAACCGGCGTGGACGTGTGGGGATTCGACATTTCCGAACCGATGATCGCCTGTTCCAAGGATCGGATGCGCGAACACGGCTTGAATCCGGATCAGATCGGTTACGGGGATATCCAGGATCCGGTCACCTATGCCCACTTTCTACGCGGTGGACAGTTCGATGGCCTGATGGCCATGGGCGTGATGCCCCATGTGACCAACGATGACAGCGTGTTGGAAAACATGGCAGGTCTGGTTCGGCCCGGCGGAAGCGTCTTCATCGAGTTTCGCAACAAACTGTTTTCGTTATTCACATTCAATCGAATGACCAAATCGTTTATTCTGGATGATCTGTTGCGCGATGTGGCTCCAGAATTGAAAGAAAAGGTGGCCACGGATCTGGAATCGCGTTTACGGATGGACATGCCACCGGTGCGCACCCGCGTGGATCAAAGCAACGCACCAGGGTATGATCAAATTCTTTCTAAATTCCACAATCCGTTTGAAGTCGCGGAACTGTTCAAACGGCATGGATTTGTCGATATTCAACTGCGCTGGTATCATTATCATCCGGCCATGCCTTACCTGGCCGCCGAGGATCCCTCCCTGTTCCGGGAAGAGGCGCTTGCGTTGGAGCATGAGGCCTCGAACTGGCGGGGGTATTTTCTCTGTTCGGCCTTTGTGGTCGAGGCGGTCAAGCGCCTCTGAGATGGACCCGAACCGGAAGAAACCACGATACGGTGTGAAACACCCCAGGCAGAGCCGTTGTTTGCCTGTGACTGCCCACCAATCTTCCGTCAGGGCAGCGTACCCATGTACGCCTTGATGCAGCGATTGTTCCCCATTTATCGCAGTCTCACCGGAAACGGGGTGCGCGAAACGTTACGCATCCTCGGGGAACGGATCCCCATCCAGCACCTGGAAGTCCCATCCGGAACCCAGGTTTTCGACTGGACCATTCCCCAGGAATGGAACATTCGCGATGCCTACATTGCCACGGCGGATGGAACGCGGGTGGTGGACTTCCGGCAGAACACCCTGCATGTGGTTGGTTATTCGCAACCCGTGGATGGCTGGTTCACCCTGGAACAGTTGCAGCCTCATCTGTACAGCCTGGAAAAACAGCCGGATGCCATCCCCTATGTGACCTCCTACTATTCGCCACGCTGGGGATTCTGCCTGACCCATCGACAGAGAGAGGGATTGCAACCCGGAACCTATCGAGTGGTGATTGACAGCGCGTTGAGCGCGGGATCGCTGACCTATGGCGAACTGTTGTTGCCTGGTGAATCGTCGCGGGAGATTTTTCTCTCGACCAATATCTGTCACCCCTCCATGGCCAACAATGAGCTTTCCGGGCCGGTGATTCTCACCGAACTGGCGCAATGGCTGATGTCAAGGCCACGACGTTACTCTTATCGATTGATTTTCATTCCAGAAACCATCGGCTCGCTCACCTATTTAAGCCGCAATCTGGCGGTGATGCAGGAGCGGGTGATCGCCGGCTTCACCCTCTCCTGTTTGGGGGATGAGCGCCTGTATTCCTGCGTCTCCTCACCGTATGCGGATACCCTGGCGGATCGAATCGCGCGGCATGTGCTTGCCCATCAGGAGGGGGAAACGCGGATCCACTCCTTTCTGGAGCGGGGAAGTGACGAACGACAATATTGCAGCCCTGGCGTGGACTTGCCGGTCGTTGCGCTTTGTCGGAGCAGATTCGGGAACTATCCAGAGTATCACACCTCGCTGGACAATCTGGATCTGGTCACCCCGGCGGGGTTGACCGGTGGCTATCGGTATGTGCAACGCTGCATTGAGGGCCTGGAGACCAACCGCCTCTATCAATCCACCCGGATTGGGGAGCCCCAATTGGGCAAATATGGTTTGTATCCCACGTTGCATCTCAAGCAGAATCAATTTTCCATGCCGACCGTGAGAAATCTCCTCGTTTATGCCAATGGTCGCAATGATCTGCTCTCCATTGCCGAGCGCATCGGTGAACCGATCTGGAACGTGCATGCATGGGCGCGGCGACTGCTGGAACTCGGACTGTTGCGTGAAATCACGCCGGATGTTTAACGCTCAAACACCTGCAAACGGACATTTCACCCACCACGCATCCCCCACCCCCAGTCGCCGCCGTTCAACCCGTCACCACCACCCGCAACTCGCCCTCGGCCAGGGTCACCCGCAGCCGACTCCCGGCGGGATAGGCTCCGGCGCGCCGGGCAAGCCCCCCCTGTTCATCCCGCACCAGCGCATATCCGCGCGCCAGAACCCCCAGAGGCGAGATTGCCAGCAGTCGGACCTCGGCCAGACGCGCCCGCTCGCGATGCAAGGCCAACTCCTGTCGCATGCGCCGAATCAACAACTGCTCCAGATAAACCAGACGGGCCACCCGCAACGCCAGAGGGCGGCCCCGCCCCCATTGATTCAGACGTTCGGCGCGAAACGCCACCTCCTTGTCCCAGCGCGCCAGCACCATCCGCATGGCCCCGTGCAGACGCTCCTGCAACGCGTCGCAACGCAGACGGTCCTGATCGATGCGCCGGCGCGGATGGGTCAAACGGGAGGCCAGGGCCACCCCTTTTTCCCGACGCGACCGAAGCACCCCGCGCATGGCCAGCGCGAGCCGCTCGCGCAGTCGTGACAGACGCTCCACCAGCAGGCTCTTCTCCGCCATGGCCAGCTCGGCGGCGGCGGTGGGGGTGGAGGCGCGGGCATCCGCGACCAGATCGGCCAGGGTCACATCGATCTCGTGTCCCACCGCCGAGATCACCGGCACCGGCGAATCGGCGATGGCGCGCACCACGATCTCGCTGTTGAAGGCGGCCAGGTCATCCGCCGAACCGCCCCCGCGTCCGCACAGGATCACCTCGGCGCGACCGTCCGCGGCGAGCCGTCGCAAGGCGCGGGCGATCTCCTCATCCGCGCCCGCCCCCTGCACGCGGGCATGGGCCAGCAGCAGACAGAAGCCCGGAAAACGCCGCGCCAACGTGCGGGTGATGTCGTGGATGGCCGCTCCCGAGGCCGAAGTGACCACGCCGATGGCGCGCGGCAGAAGCGGCAGGGCCCGTTTGCGCGCGGGCGCGAACAGACCCTCGGCGCTCAAACGGGCATGAAGCGCCAACAGCCGTTCCCGTTCGTCGCCGGCGCCGTCGGATTTGATCCCCTCGACCACCAGTTGATACTCGCCACGCGGCGGATAGACCGAAATCCGCCCGGTCACCACCACCGCGTCCCCAGAGCGGGGCAGCGTGGGGATGCGCAGGCGGGTGGTCTTCCAGATCACCGCGCGGATGCGCGCCTGGGGATCGATGAGCGCGAAGTAGACATGTCCGGAAGGTGCCGGCTTCCAGTCGGCGATCTCCCCGCGCACCTGAAGATAGGGATACCCCTCCTCCAGGAGCGCGCGGATCTCCTCGTTGAGCTGGGAGACGCTCAGAGGCCGTTTGGGGAGGGCATCCATGGCCTCACCAAACGCGCCCGGTTCGAATGCCTAGAACCGGGCCGAAACGAATCGCCGCGCAATCTGGCGGGCCATCCATGACCCGCATCGGCTGTTTGGCGATCTCCAGACCGCCTCTCGGACAGGGGATGCGTCCGCTCATGCGCTCCCTCCGGTATCGCCACGCGGCAGCAGACAGGTTTTGGCCTGCAACTCCTCGGTCAGCACCCGCACGTTTTCGGTGTAGTCCACCGGCACGTCGATCAGATGGACCCCGCCGGCATTCAGACACCCCAGCAGAAGCGGCAACAGCTCGTCGGCGTTTCCCACCCGATGGCCACGGGCGCCGTAGCTCTGGGCGTAAAGCACGAAATCCGGATTGGTGAAGGTGAGCCCATAATCCGGCAGCCCCATGCTCTCCTGTTTCCAGCGGATCATGCCGTAGGCGTCATCGCGCAGGATCACCACCACCAGATCCATGCCGAGACGGACCGCGGTCTCCATCTCCTGGGAGTTCATCATGAACCCTCCGTCTCCGCACACCGACACCACCTTGCGGCCCGGATGGACCATCTTGGCGGCGATCGCCGAGGGCAGGCCGGTGCCCATGCTGGCCAGGGCATTATCCAGAAGCACGGTGTTGTGACGCCGGGCCGGGTAGTTGCGGGCGATCCAGAGTTTGTACATGCCGTTATCGAGCGCCAGAATCCCATCCTCGGGCATGGCGCGGCGCAGATCGGCGACGATCCGTTGCGGCAGCAGCGGATAGTTTTCGGCCTGAGCGCGATCGAGCACATGCCGGGCATGCTCCTCGCCGACCTGGAGAAAATAGCTGAAGTCCCAATCCGGCGACGGGACCAGCAGCCGGGTCAGGGCATCGAAACCGCGGGCGATGTCGCCCACCACCTCGAGTTCCGGAAAATAAACGTCATCGATCTGTGCCGGGGTGAAGTTGATGTGGATCACCGCCGCCGATCCGCCATGCCCCATGATGGCCGGCGGCTTTTCGGTGACGTCGTGGCCCACGGCGATGATCAGATCCGCCCACTCGATGGCGCAGTGGAGATAATCCCCATCGGTCAGGGCCGCGGTGCCCAGATAGCCGGCCCGGTTCTCGTCCACCACCCCCTTGCCCATCTGAGTGGAGACGAAGGGGATGCCGGTCTTCTCCACGAAGGCGGTGAGGCTCTTGGAGACCCGTTTGCGGTTGGCCCCGGCGGCGATCAGAAGCAGCGGACGCCTGGCGGTGGCGATCCGTTCGGCGGCGGTCATCAACGCATCCGGATCCGGCGCGGCGCGACGCGAATGGATCTTGCGCAGCGGCATGGCCTCGGTGAACTCGCGGGCGATATCCTCCGGGAGTTCCAGATGGGTGGCGCCGGGTCGCTCCTCCTCGGCGCGCTTGAAGGCCTCGCGCACCAGGGAGGGGATTTTGTCCGCCGAAGGAATCTGTTCGGCCATCTTGGTGATGGGACGCATGGTACCCACCACGTCGATGATCTGGAAGCGGCCCTGTTTGCTCTTCTTGATCGGCTTCTGGCCGGTGATGGCCACCAGAGGCATGCCGCCGAGCTGGGCGTAGGCCACGCCGGTGATCAGGTTGGTGGCGCCGGGTCCGAGGGTGGCGAGCACCACCCCGGCCTTGCCGGTCAAACGCCCGAAGGTGGCGGCCATGAAGGCGGCGGCCTGCTCGTGCCGGGTGAGCACCAGTTCGATGGAAGAGGCGCGAATCGCCTCCAGAAGGTCGAGATTTTCCTCGCCCGGCACGCCGAAGATCCGTTCCACCCCTTCGGCTTCCAGACATTTCACGAAGAGGTCGGCGGCCTTGAAGCCCTCGGACCGAGAGGATGGAGCGAGCGTTGTGTCCATTGTTGTCACCAGATTCTCATGCATGGATGGGAGCATCATGGTATATCGATCCGGTGGCGAAAGAGAAGTTCCCATGCGGGAGCAGACGATTCTGTTGCCGGATCGCCGGAGATGATACAGTCACCCCCCGTACCGTGGAACTTCCGAAGGGAGGTCCACGGTACGGGGGGGGTGAGGGGGGCTCCACCATTATGCAAGTTAGAGGCTGTCTGGGAAATACCAAACAGCCGACGCGGGCCATTCATGGCCTGTCAGATTGTGCAGCAATTTGAAAAGCACGAAGCGATTTTTTCGCTTCGTGCAGGTTGGGTGATTCCGACGGAACCGCCCAACCACCTGTTTGAATCTTTGAGAATTCGCCCTTTCACCATTGGGAGATGGAGATGATCACCCTGGCCATGACCGGCGCCTCCGGGGCGCTGTACGGCGTGCGACTGTTGGAACGGCTGCTGATGGCCGGCAGGCGCGTGGATCTGTTGATCTCGGAGGCGGGACGGGAGCTTCTGCGTCAGGAGTGCGGGCTGGATCTCGCGGACGAAAACGGCGCGGGGGTGGTGGCGCGTCTCGGGGCGTATCTCGCCCACAACACCGGTCACACGCCGCCCCTGGAGGGAGTGCGCCACTTCGGGATGCGGGAGTGGCACGCGCCGATCGCCTCCGGCTCCTCCGGCGCGCGCGCCATGGTGGTTGCTCCCTGCTCCATGGGAACCCTCGCCGCCATCGCCCACGGTCTGTCCGACACCCTCATCGAACGGGCCGCCGACGTGGCCCTCAAAGAGCGCTGGCCGTTGATCCTGGTGACCCGCGAAACCCCGCTCTCGACCATCCACCTGGAAAACATGCTCGCCGCCACCCGCGCCGGCGCGGTGATCCTTCCCGCCTCCCCCGGCTTCTATCACCGCCCGGAACGGATCGAGCAACTGATCGATTTCATCGTCGATCGCATTTTCATGCGCCTCGGCGTGCCGGTCGAATCCCCCTCCCACGGCTGGCCCGTCGATCCGTCGGACCGACGCGAACCTGGCAACAAATCTTAAAGAAGGTTTGACTCCAGACACGGCGGTGTTAAACTGCTACCTTGGTTGCGTACCCAATTATTGCACATGGCAGGCGATCCCCGCCCATCCGGATCAGCCGCCTTTTAGCGTCTGTGAGAGTTGCACCATGAAGAAAGTGGAAGTCCTGGCCCCGGCGGGCAATCTGCCCTCCCTGCGGGCCGCCGTGGACAACGGCGCGGACGCGGTTTATTTCGGGTTTCGCGATGCCACCAATGCCCGCAATTTCGAGGGTTTGAACTTCTCCGAAAGCGAGGCGGAACAGGGCATCGCCCATGCCCGCGCTCACGGCGTCAAGGCCAACGTGGTGCTCAACACCTTTCCCCAGGTCGGCAACCCGGAACCCTGGTACCACGCGGTGGATGTCGCGGCGCGCCTCAAGGCCGATGCCATCATCCTGGCCAATGCCGCCATGCTCAAATACTGCCACGAGCGCCACCCGCAACTGCCGATCCATCTCTCGGTGCAGGCCTCGGCCAGCAACGCCGAGGCGATCCGCTTCTACAAACGGCACTTCAACATCGCCCGCGTCATTCTGCCGCGCGTGCTGACCGCGCCGGAGATCCGCCGCCTGCACGACAAACTCGCGGATGTCGAACTCGAAGTGTTCGCCTTCGGCGGCCTGTGTGTCATGGCCGAGGGGCGCTGTCACCTCTCCTCGTTCGTCACCGGCGTCTCGCCCAACATCGAAGGGGTCTGCTCTCCGGCCCGCGCGGTCCGGTTCGAAAACTCAAACGGCAAACTCCGCACCCGTCTGGGCGGCGCGCTGATCGCCGAATACCAGGAAGGCGAGGATGCCGCCTACCCGACCATCTGCAAGGGACGGTTCGAGGCCAACGATCGGGTGTATCACGTCATGGAGGAGCCGGGCTCCCTCAACATCCTGGAAATCCTGCCCCAGGTGATCGAAGCCGGGGTGGCCTCGCTCAAGATCGAAGGGCGTCAGCGCACCAAATCCTACGTGGCCACGGTCACCAAAACCCTGCGTCAGGCGGTCGATTCCTATTACGACGATCCCGGCGCCTATCGGGTCAAGCCGGCCTGGGTGCGCACCCTCAATGCCACCTCCGAGGGGACCACCCACACCCTGGGCACCTACGAGGGGAGCTGGCAATGATCAAGATCGCCATCGGTCCGGTGCTCTTCGACTGGGGACGCGCGGCCTTGAAAACATTCTATCGCCGCATGGCCCTGGAGTCCCAGGCAGACATCCTCTATCTGGGCGAGGTGGTCTGCTCGAAACGCCAGGGGTTGAGCCTGGAGGATGTGGAAGAGCTGGCACGGGAGATCCAACCGACCGGCAAGGAACTGGTCCTCTCCACCCTCGGTCTGGTGATGAGCGATGCGGAACAGGAGGATCTCCACCGCCTGAAGGATCTGGCCATCGCGTTGGATCTCAAACTCGAAGCCAACGACATGGCCGGCATCGGCGTCGCCGAGGGGCACAAACTGGTCGCCGGTCCCCATGTCAACGTCTACAACCCGCAGACCCTCGATTTTCTCCAGGAGGTCGGGGTCACGCGCATGGTCTTTCCGGTGGAGCTGCCCGAAGCGTCGATTCGCGGCATCGTCTCCGCCCCGCGCGCCAACCCGGTGGAGTTCGAACTCTTCGCCCATGGCAAGCTGCCGTTGACCTTCTCGGCGCGCTGTTACACCGCGCGGGCCTTCAAGCTCTCCAAGACAAACTGTCAATACAAGTGCGGGGACTTCCCAGACGGCATGATCACCCGTACCCAGGAAGGCGAGGGACTTTTGACCATGAACGGCATTCAAACCATGTCGGAAAAGGTACACACCCTGATCGCCGACGTGCCGCGTCTGACACCTCTGGGCATCGATATCGTCCGCATCTCGCCGCAGAGCCGGCACATGCCGGAAATTGTCGCCATCTGGCGCCAGACCCTGGACGGGAATCTGGATCCCGCAGAGGCCCTGACGCGCCTTGCGGGGTACAACGGCGACGAACCGTTCTGCAACGGCTATTTCCACGGTCAGCCGGGCATGGCGTTTCACCGGGCGTGACTTAATCATGACAGGGGCGGAGAACCCCTCCCCCCCACCCGAGGATCTCCCTGACGGGAGTGCCTCGGCCAAACCATTTTCCAAGCGGTCAACCCACCACAAGGAGCAGCAACCATGCAGATCGACAACGCGATTTTGGATCAGATCACCCAGAATATGATGGGTGTGTTCAACAAGGTGGGCGAGACCCGCGAAGAGCTGCGTCGCAAGGCCCACGACATGGTGCGCGAGGGTGTGGAGCATTTCGATCTGGTGACCCGCGAGGAGTTCAACGTGGTCAACGAGATGCTCAGCGAAACGCGCATCCGCGCCGAGGCGTTGGAAAAACGGGTGGTCGAACTCGAGGCCGCCCTGGTCCGTCTGGGCGGTGAACCGACATGAGCCGCGCGGTAAACGGCTCGGGCCTGCATCTGGCCTATCTGGCCGGCGAATGGGTGGAGACCGGCGCATCGCTGGAGGTGGTCAACCCCTACAACGGTGAACGGGTGGCCAGCGTGGCGTTGTGCGGAACCCTGGAGATCGATCGGGCCCTGAACGCGGCGGTCGAGTCCCTGGAGGAGACCCGCCGGCTCGAACCGTGGCAGAGGGCCAAGGCGCTCGCCTTCGTGCGCGACCGCTTGATCGAGCGTCGCGAAGCGTTCGCGCGCATCCTCTCCCAGGAAAATGGCAAAACCCTGTCCGAATCGCGGCTGGAACTCGACCGCGCCGCAGCCACCTTCGACATCGCCGTGGGCGAAGCGACCCGCATCTACGGCGAGGCGTATGATCTGGGGATCAACCCATTGGGCGCCGGACGCCGCGCCCTGGTGCGTCACTACCCGATCGGCGTGGTGGCCGGCGTGGCGCCGTTCAATTTTCCGCTCAACCTGGCCATCCACAAAATCGCTCCGGCCATGGCCGCCGGCTGCCCGATCGTGCTGAAACCGGCCTCCAAAACCCCGGTGACCGCATTGATGCTGGCCGGGATCATCCAGGAGTCCGGATGGCCGCTCAAGGCCTTCTCGGTTCTGCCCTGCGATCGACAGGCCGGTCAGATGCTGGTCGAGGACGATCGCGTCAAGCTGCTCAGTTTCACCGGCTCCCCGGAGGTAGGCTGGAAAATGAAACAGCAGGCCGGACGCAAAAAGGTGGTGCTGGAACTCGGTGGCAACGCCGGTCTGATCGTGGATCGCGACGTGACGGATTGGGATCTGCTGATCAATCGGGCGGTGACCGGGGCCTTCTATCAGTGCGGCCAGGTGTGCATCTCGGTGCAGAGGATCTTCGTGCATCAGGAGGTGATGGGCGAGTTCCGCGCCCGCTTCAAAAAGGCCGCCGAGGCGCTCCGTCCCGGCGATCCGCTCGACGAAGCCACCACCCTGGGTCCGATGATCGACCGTCCCAACCGCGAACGGTTGCAACTCTGGATCCGCGAGGCCATGGAGCAGGGCGCGCAACTGGTGACCGGCAACGAGGTTCCGCCCCTGGGCCAGGGGAACTGTCTGACCGCGACCATCCTCGAAGAGGTCGCGCCCGCTTGTCGGGTGGTGGCCGAGGAGGCATTCGGACCGGTGGTGGTGCTTTCGCCGGTGGAGTCCATGGAAGAGGCCTTCGAGCGGGTGAACGCCTCCCGTTTCGGTCTGCAATGCGGCCTCTTCACGCGGGATTTCACCACCGTGATGCGTGCCTTCGACGCCTTGGAAGTGGGAGGCGTGATCCACGACGACATCCCGTCGTTCCGGGTGGACAGCATGCCCTATGGCGGGGTGAAGGATTCCGGTCTGGGTCGCGAGGGGGTCAAATACGCCATGCGCGACATGCTCGAAGAGCGGGTGCTGGTTTATCGGATGTGAACCCGTCGTTTCACGCCACCTTCTAACGACCCTTCCGCGCTCAAGGATCCTTCCGAACCGTGCTTGCCCGCGTCGATACCATCGCCCTGGACGGCATCCGGGCCATACCCGTCGAAATCGAGGTCGATCTGGGGCGTGGTCTGCCGGTGCTCAACGTCGTGGGGTTGCCGGACGGCGCGGTGCGCGAGTCCAAGGATCGGATCCGCTCCGCCTTGAAAAACTCCGGCGTGCAACTCCCGGCACGTCGGATCACCATCAACCTGGCCCCGGCGGATCTCCCCAAAGAGGGGAGCGCCTATGATCTGCCCATGGCCGTGGGACTGCTCGCCGCCCTGGAGTTGGTGCCGGACGGACAGATGCACGGACGGTTGTTTCTCGGCGAGCTTTCCCTGGATGGACGGATCAAACCCGTCCCCGGTTGCCTGCCTGCGGCGCTTTTGGCCAAGGAGTTGAATCTCAAGGAGTTGATCGTTCCGGCTGGCAACGGTCCCGAGGGGGCTTTGGCCGGCGGGCGGGTGATCGCTCCGGAGACGCTCCTGGATCTGATGCGTCATCTGAGCGGCGAAAAGCCCCTTGAGCCGGTGCCTCCCCTGGATTGGCAGCAGACCCTGGTCGCCCAGGAGAGTCGCGGCATCGGGCGGGTTCGCGATCTGGCGGACATCAAAGGGCAGGAGCATGCCCGGCGTGCCCTGGAGGTGGCCGCCGCCGGTGGCCACAACCTGATCATGAGCGGTCCGCCCGGCTCGGGAAAGACCCTGCTGGCCCGTTGTCTGCCGGGAATCCTGCCCGCGCTCTCCCTGGAGGAGGCTCTGGAGGTGACCGCCATCCACTCGGTGGCCGGACGGCTCGAGGGCAACGCGCCCTTGCTCACCCGTCGTCCTTTTCGCGCGCCGCATCACACCGCCTCCCACGTCGCGTTGATCGGCGGTGGTGGGGTGCCCCGTCCTGGCGAAGTGAGTCTGGCCCATCGCGGGGTCTTGTTTCTGGACGAGATCCCGGAGTTCGGAAGGTATGTTCTGGAGACCCTGCGTGAGCCTCTCGAAGCCGGTGAAGTCGGCATCTCCCGCGCTGCCCGCTCCACCCGTTTCCCGGCCCGTTTTCAGATGGTCGCAGCCTGCAACCCCTGTCCGTGCGGGCATCGGGGCAATCCTTACGTTTCGTGTCGCTGCTCGCCGATGCAGGTGGAGCGTTATGGCGCCCGGCTCTCCGGTCCGTTGCTCGATCGCATCGATCTGCATGTCGAAGTTCCCCCGGTTCCGCCCGAGACCATGGCCGAGTTGCCCAGCGGGGAGTCTTCGGCCATCGTGCGCGAGCGGGTGACCGAGGCGCGTGTCCGGCAGGCGCGTCGCAATGGTGGTGCGGTGCTGAATGCCGAGTTGGATGGCGTCCCCTTGGACCGTTGTGCCACTTTGGATGCGGAGAGTCGCGAGTTGTTGTTGCATGCCAGTCGCAAGATGGGGTTTTCGGCGCGGTCGCACAATCGGATTCTCAAGGTATCGCGCACCATTGCCGATCTGGAGGGGGCCGAAGCGATCCATGCGACCCATCTGGCCGAGGCGATCCAGTTTCGGATGGGGGGGCGGTTTCCGGGAAACCGGTAGCGAGGGAGGTGTGGCCCCACTGTTGCGGGGGACCGGGGGCCGAAGGTCCCCGGCGGAGGTTCGGAGGCAGAGCCTCCGAGGTTTTGACCTTGAGTTCCAGGTTTTGATCTTTACCTCTTAATCTTTATTTTTTATTTATTTGCTTTAACTCTTTGCTTTTGCTTTTGGCGCGCTCTTCAAAAAAGCGTTTTTTCGCGCCTTTTGCGAAAAAACGCTGCGCGCCGCCTTGGCCGCGGGATTGTTTCGCGTCTTTGGCGAAACAATCCCGCGAACATGGCCCGAAAAAACCGGCTGCCAAAGGCAACTTATGTTCTGACATGCGATCGCAATCTGGACACATAAGATCCACGCGCTGCGCATTTTTCGCAAAAAGCGCGAAAAATGTTTATCGTGTAAAGCGTGCAAAAAAAACAAAAAAAGAGCAGAATTAAAAACAGAAAAACAAAACCTCAGGGCTTCGCCCCGAACCCCACCAGGGGCCATTGGCCCCTGGACCCCATCCGTCCAACATCCCCTGTTCCCCTCACCCCACCGACCGCGCAGGCCGACGCCATTGATGCTCCAACCACCTCAACCGCTTCAGAATCTCCACCCACCGCCGCATCACCCGAATCCGCCGCAACAACGCATCCCCATGCGCCAATCCGGGATCCCCCACCACCCCCCCCTCCTCCATCACCACACGCTCCAACACCGTATGCATCCGCCCCGCCAGCCGGTCCCGACGCGCGGTCATCTTCATCACATCCCATAACGCCCCAAATCGGACCATCATCTCCCCATCCCCGGCCAACAACGCGCCAGGATCGATCTCCTCAACTGTCACCTGCCCGGACTCAACCCGCCAACTCCCCTCGGCTCCAAGAGCGTCATACCCGGATTCGGAATCCCAACGCACGCGCGTCCCATCGACACACACCCGTTGATGCCGCCCCTCGGCATCCCAGGTATCCAACTCACCCGCCGTGCTCGACCAGGATCCCGAACCATCCGCACGCCGCACCCAAATCGACTCGTCCGGATCCTGAATGGTGAAAATCCCCGGCTCCCAAACCTCGACAAATCCATTATCGCGAGCCAGAATAATCTCATCGGACGCCCCCTTCCCCGAACCAACCAAGGAACCACCCTCCCAATCCCGAGAAAACACCCCCTCGGAAAAGGAAAACAACACACCATCCACACGCCATTGACCACCCTGAGGATCCCATCCACCCCGCGCACCATCCGGAAGGGACCACCCGAACAAGCCACACCCATCCCGCCAGACCACCCGCCCCGCCGCATCACGATGCCACGCGGCCCCATCCGCCTTCCAAACACCCCAGGCACCCGCCCCGCCGATCCAACCGCCGCTCCCATCCTCGTGCAACCAACTGGTGCATCCGGGCTCCTCCCAGATCAACCGGTCGTCCACGCCCAAGACGAGTCGATGGCCATCCGGGGTCGCATGACTGAACCCCGTCTCGGGATCCCACCGCATCCTCTGGCCATCCGCCCCCTCCCACGCCCAACCACGACCGGATGGATAACGCCAGAGATCCCCATCGGCTTCGGTCAGACAGACGGAACCATCCGCGAAGAATTCGACAACCGAGCCATCCTCGCACAAGAACCGCCCTATCCGACACTCCCCCGGCGCATGCTCCTCCCCGTCCGCAGTGATGAAAACACGCCCCCCGAACGAACTCCAACTCTCCACCGCACCGTCGGCATGCTGGATCTGGCCGGAACCATCCGCGCGCCACAACCCCTTGGATCCCGACAAGGACGCCCATTGACCATTACCCGCCGCATCCGCGCGCGCGGTTCCGGAATGG
Source organism: Candidatus Magnetaquiglobus chichijimensis (assembly GCF_045865675.1). Lineage (NCBI taxonomy): Bacteria > Pseudomonadati > Pseudomonadota > Magnetococcia > Magnetococcales > Candidatus Magnetaquicoccaceae > Candidatus Magnetaquiglobus > Candidatus Magnetaquiglobus chichijimensis. The sequence continues at coordinate 340,880 of NZ_BAAFGK010000002.1, read as the reverse complement.
GGGTCCTTCATCTCGAAGGCGCCATCCGCGCGTCCCGACCACCGCCGTTCTCCCCATGTCAACCACCAACTCCCGTCCGCGCGCCAACTGGCCACCACCCCGCGCCCGTCACGCCAGCCGCCCCCCCCCTGAACATCCCAATGACCATGACCGCCCATCAGGGCGGCAAACGCGCCGGAGCCGTCCGGGTTCCAGACAAAGGATGCGGTTGGGATGATGGACGGATCGTCGGAATGGGTCATGGGAGGAGCAAACGATCCAAGAAGATGGATACGGCAGAAGAGAATGGGGAGACCGGCCAACGGCGCTGCACGAATGCGCCATCCTTACCGGCACATGGCCGGTCATAGGAAGACCGGCCAACGGTGCTGCACGAATGCGCCATCCTTACCGGCACATGGCCGGTCAATCGTAATTCAACTCCATGACCTTGGTAGTCAGGCCATCCTGATCCTGAATGGTCTTGGCCATGCGTTCGGCGGCATCACGGGAACGGAAGTTGAAACGCACCGAATAGAGCCGCTTGCCCTTGCGTTCGTAAAGATGCACATAGGGATCGCCCCGACCATGATCGGCCAAGGTCCGTTTCAACTGGTCGGCGCCATCCACCTTGGCAAACGAGCCGGTCTGCACCACATAGACCCGCCCCACGGAGCGAAACGACTTTTCGGTCGCCACCCCGGAGATCTTTGGCAAAGGATGATCCGCCGGCTTGGGCTTGACCGGAACCGGCTTGGCCACGACGGGCTTGGGCTTGCTCTCCTCCGGCTTCTCCTCGGACTTGTCGGAGTTGCCAGGCGATTCACCTCTTTCGGGAAGCGGGGCGCTGGTCACCTTGGCCACCGGGGCCGGTGGAGGAGGAACCGGAGGTGGCGGCTTGCGTCCCAGATCACGCGCCTTGAGGATCGGCACGCCTCCCTCCTCCGCGCCCGACTCCAACGCCACGGCATGCGCCGCCGGAGCCGGCGACGACGCCGGACTCGGAACATGCGCCGCAGCCGGAACCGAACGGGTCAGGAAGGGATCATAGACCTGCCCGGTACGGGGATTGCGCAACGGGACCGGCGTGGGCGGGGACACGACACCACCTTTTTTGGGATCGGGCGGCGACTTCTCGGCACTTTCGACGACCGGAGAGGGCACACCCTCGGCGACCGGATCCGCAGGCGCGGTCGAGGTGATCACCCTGGCGGTCTGATAGCGCTTGCGAAACGCCTCGGGATCGACGGGAGGGGTAGGTCGTGACGGCTGATGCTCGGCGGTGAGCTTGTCGATCGCCTCGACCATCGCCTCCATGCGCTCCAGGGCCTGGGGCGAGGGGGGAGTCTCGGGCCGGACCGGCATGTTCGGCTCCCAGTAACGCTTCTTGACGATGTTGCCCTTGTCATCCCCCTTGTCATCGGCGGGCCTGCCCTCCCTGGTGGAGGGAGACTTGTCGCTTTTCTCCACCGGCTTGCCGGTTTTGTTGTCCGCCTTGTCCGATTTGGCGCTCTTGTCCGCGGGTTTGTCGCTCTTGCCCGAGGTGGAAGTCTCTGGTTCGATGATCTTGACGTAGGAGGTGCTCTCTCCCGGGCCTCCTTTCTTGACCACCACGGCCTCCCCCTCGTCGGGTGCGGAGCCGAACCAGCCGGCCACCTGCCCCACCCCCGCCAGGAGCATCACCACCCCACCGGCCACGGCGGCCAACCGCTGCCTCTGGGTCCAGCCCACGAACGAACCGGGTTGCATGGGACGCCCCATGGTCATGGCAAGCCGCACCATGGCCCGATCGACCGCCTTGGCGTTGCGCTGCCGGATCAGGGGAAGCAGGCGTTTCAACAGCAGTTCGATCTTGAGGGGGATCCCCTGGGAGTGACCGTAGATCTCCATCCAGGCAAACACGGAGAGCTTGACCGGGCTTTCCACCAACCGGTCGAGCTGAAAACGCAAGAAGTCCCATACCTCACGCCGGGTCAGGGGGGGCACCTCGCAACTCCCCACCAGTTGACTCGACAGGTTGATGTCCGCCTCGGCGTCGAGCAGTCCGCGCAGCTCGGGACGCCCGACCAGCACCAGTTGCACGGGTCGGATCTCCTCGGAGACGAACCGGACCAGCATGTCCAGCCAGGTCATGGCGCCCGGCGTCAGGGCATGGGCATCATCGACCACCAACACCAGCTTGCGCCCCATGGCCACCCGCTCTTCCAGGGCGTCCAGGAGATCCTGCATGCTCATGGCGGGCAGGAGAACCCGTCCACCCTCCTCCCACGACTCGGGGACCAGGGCGTCGTCCTCGACGGGAATCAGCGCCCCGCTCTCATCCCTGGCCAGGGTGGTGGCGGCGATCAGTTGACGCAGGAATTCGGCATCCTTGAGGTCTGCGGATTGGATGACCGCCAGATCGCGATTGTCCGGGATCATGCCGGGCAGGCGTTTGACGAGCGCGCTCTTGCCGCTCCCTTCGGGACCGGTGACAAGGATCAACCCCTCGGCGCGCAGCAAAGCGGAACGCAGGGTGCGCCAGATCGGGGCATGACTGGGGGCCTGGAAAAATTGCGGACGACGATTCGTCCGCCTGGGATCGGCGGAGCGCGTGGAGGGGGAAACCGCTGGTCTGACCGCTTCCATGACTGTTTGGGATGCCGATCGTTTGCCTGGTTGTAAGGATCAACAGGCGAACATCCTATCACAAACTTTCACGGTCAAGACAGGACGATTGACGCAAGACAGACCAAAAAATCCAATTTTCCCCCAGGCGCGTCTCGCCAGACTCGTCCAAAGGGGTGGGCGGGGAAGGTTTGCGCCCTCCCTCCCGGAACAACGACTCAGGCCGCGGCGAGGGCGTCGGCCTTGCGGAATTGCACCTCGATCAGGCCGGAAAGCTCATCGATGGCCATGCCGATCGGGGAGCCGGTGACATCGGCACGTTCCTGCAACTCCTGGAAAAAGCCGCGCACGAATCGCATGCGCCGTGCCGGGATGTGGGTGAGATCCTCCTCCCAACGACCCAGAAGCGAAATCCATCCCTGAACCGACAGGATACCCGGCGGGGTATTGAGCATCTTGGCATCCCGCACCAGGGCGTGACGCAACGATTCGATCAGGGGACGGGCGCAATCCAGACGCTCCTTTTCCAGGTCGCGCTCCAGTTGCATGAGCGTGATCATGATCTCGGCTTGGGTCACGTTGCCACGGCTGTTCATGGGTCATCCTTCCATTGCTTGGAAAACGATCAACGACGCTTCTCCGCGCTCCGCTCCTCGGGGATCACCGAGACCCGTGCAGGGTCCAGGCCATGATCCGCGGCGCGGGCGTAAATCTTGAATGAAGCATTGGCGTTCAGACGCGAAGCCGGGGTCGGGGTCGGAGCCGCCACGCTCGGGGCCACGAAGGTCCAGGCTTCGGGTTCGGATTCGAGAGAGGCCATGGCCGCCTCTTCCTGACCGAAACGGGAACCGGCACCCCCTTCCATGCGACCACTCAGGGCGGCCAGATCACCGGCGGAACCGGTCATGCGGGAGACCGGAGCTTCCGCGACGACTTCGGGTTCCTTGATGCTTTCGTTTTCCGGCAGGTATCCCCGGAAAGACGCCCCATCATCCCCGACACGCCCACGTTGGGCACTTCCGACGCTCGTCACGCGCACCGCTTCCGGGCTCCGGGTCAGCGTGCGAATGGTGGATAACAAGGCATCGCTCATGGTTGAACTCTTTTATTGCGGATCTCGTGATAGTCTGATCGTGTCCCGGATGGTTTCGTTCCCGTCGTGACGGCTTTTCGACCGTTCCAGGCACGCGTTATTGAAGATTGAGCAACATTGATGCCAATCCAGGTTTGACACCCCGGGGATATTTTCACCGAAAATCCCAAGCCTCATGCGTTTGAGTGCTCCCGAAACGGAAATCGATGTGCTAGAATGGCTGTTCGGACGTAAGGATACATCTCGGAACCGGGCCGTTCCCATCACAACCTGCGCGGATAAAGAGTTACGCTCATGTACGACAAAGACGGAAAAATCTGGCTGGACGGACAACTCGTGGAGTGGCGCGAGGCCAAGGTCCACGTTCTGACCCATACCCTGCACTACGGACTCGGCGTCTTCGAAGGCATCCGCTGCTACAAGACCGATACGGGCCCCGCAGTATTCCGCCTCAAGGAACATGTCGAGCGTCTGTTCGGATCCGCCCACGTCCTGGGCATGACCATGCCCTTCTCCCAAGACGAAATCGCCGGCGCCTGTCTGGCGGTGCTCAAGGCCAACAGCCTGCAATCCGGCTACATCCGCCCCCTGGCCTTCTACGGCGCGGAGAGCATGGGACTCAATCCGGCCAGGTGCCATGTGCATGCCACCGTGGCCGCCTGGGAGTGGGGCGCCTACCTGGGCGAAGAAGGAATGGAAAACGGCATCCGCGTCAAAACCTCCTCCTACACCCGTCACCATCCCAACATCACCATGACCCGCGCCAAAGGGGTCGGCAACTACCCCAACTCGATCCTGGCCAAGTCCGAGGCGATCGCCTGCGGCTACGAGGAGGCCTTGCTGCTGGATCCCGAAGGGTTCGTGTCCGAAGGATCGGGGGAAAACATCTTCATCCTGCAAAAAGGTCGGCTGATCACCCCGCCGCTCGATTCGGCCCTGGATGGCATCACCCGTGACACGGTGATCACCATCGCCGCCGAGATGAAACTGCCGGTAATCGAGCAACGTTTTCCGCGTGACGCGGTCATTCTTGCCGAGGAGGCCTTCTTCACCGGCACCGCCGCCGAAATCACCCCGATCCGCGAACTCGACAACCGCAAAATCGGCATCGGACGCGCCGGACCGGTCACCAAGGAGATCCAGAAACGGTTCTTCGACGTGGTGCATGGCCGCCATCCCGACCATCTCGGCTGGCTGACCCATGTGAACCAGCCTGTTTGAACGCGGGGCCTGGATGGCCCGCCAGATCGCAAAGAAATGGGTTCAAACACGGTTCGAGACGTTCGAACCGTGTGCATCTGGTGATTCCATGAACGGCCTCACCAAACAACTTCAACAAGAGCGACGCGCATGGCTGAACTGCAATACATTTACTCCATGTACCGCATGACCAAGGCGGTCCCCCCGAATCGGGTCATCCTACAGGATATCTCGTTATCCTTCCTGCCCGGAGCCAAGATCGGCGTATTGGGACTCAACGGCGCGGGCAAGTCGTCGTTGTTGCGCATCATGGCCGGCATCGACACCGAATTCACCGGCGAGGCCAAGGCCGCGCCCGGCATTCGCGCCGGATTCCTCCCGCAGGAACCGCAACTCAACCCCTCCAAGGACGTGCGTGGCAACGTCGAAGAGGGCGTCCAGCAGATCAAGGATCTGTTGCAACGGTTCAACGAGGTCTCCGAAAAATTCGGCGACCCGGACGCGGATATGGACGCCTTGATCCAGGAACAGGGCGCCTTGCAAGAGCAGATCGACCACATCGACGGCTGGGATCTGGACCGCAAACTCGACATCGCCGCCGATGCGTTGCGTCTGCCGCCGTGGGATGCGGATGTCTCCATGCTGTCGGGTGGCGAAAAACGCCGCGTGGCGTTGTGTCGGTTGCTGCTTTCCGCCCCGGACATGCTGCTTCTCGACGAACCCACCAACCATCTGGATGCCGAATCGGTGGCCTGGCTGGAGCGATTTCTGCAAAACTATGCAGGCACCGTCGTGGCCGTGACCCACGACCGTTATTTCCTCGACAACGCCGCCGGCTGGATTCTGGAGTTGGATCGTGGTCGCGGCATCCCCTGGAAGGGCAACTACACCTCCTGGCTGGAACAGAAGGATGCCCGCCTGATTCAGGAAAAACGCGAGGATGAAGCGTTGCACAAACGGTTGCAGGTCGAATTGGAGTGGATCCGCTCCTCGCCGCGCGCCCGTCAGACCAAGAGCAAGGCGCGTGTGAGCGCGTATGAGGAGTTGGCATCGCGCACCCGCGAAATGCGCCGCGAAACCAACACGCTGTTCATCCCCTCGGGTCCGCGTTTGGGCGGCAACGTCATCGAGGTCGAGGGATTGAGCAAGGGGTTCGGCGGACGTCTCTTGATGGAGGATCTCTCCTTCATCCTGCCGCGTGGGGCCATTCTCGGGGTGATCGGTGGCAACGGTTCAGGCAAGACCACCTTCCTGCGCATGTTGACCGGCACCGAGCAGCCCGATTCCGGCAGCATCAAGCTGGGCGAGACGGTCAAGCTGGCCTATGTGGATCAAAGCCGCGGCACGCTGGAGCCGGACAAAACCTTGTGGGAGGCGGTGAGCGGCGGGTTGGACATGTTGGATCTGGGTGGCCGGGAGATCAACTCGCGCACCTATGTGTCGTGGTTCAACTTCAAGGGGCAGGATCAGCAGAAGAAGGTCAAGGTTCTCTCCGGCGGCGAGCGCAACCGGGCCCATCTGGCGTTGGTGCTCAAGCAGAACGGCAACCTGTTGCTGCTCGACGAACCGACCAACGATCTGGACGTGGAGACCTTGCAGGCGCTGGAGGATGCGATCACCGACTTCGCCGGCAGCGCGGTGGTGGTCTCCCACGACCGGTGGTTTCTGGACCGCATCGCCACCCACATTCTGGCGTTCGAGGGTGATTCACGGGTGGTGTTCATCGAGGGGAACTATCAGGAGTACGAGGCGGACCGCAAGCGGCGTTTGGGCCCGGAGGCAGACCGTCCGCATCGCGTTCACTACAAGAAACTGGTGCATTGAGGACGCGGGAGGGCCAACCGAACCTGGCGGCGCGGCGCCAAAGGTTTCCCACTGTTGCGGGAGACGGGGGGCCGCAAGGCCCCCGGCAGAGGTCCGGAGGCAGAGACCCCGAGGGTTTGGTTGTGACCTTTCTTTGTTCTCAAATCTTTATGCTGATCCTGCTCTGATCGGTATCCTTTGCCTTGCGCGGGCTCTTCCCAAAAACGATTTTTCGCACCGCGAAAAATCGCCGCGCGCCGTCTCCGTGCCCCCACCGGTATCCGTCAGGACAGCGGTGGGAGCACATTTGTCCGTTGACTTCTGGAACCAGGCAAGTGCGGTTTTGACCTTGGGATGACCTCGCAAACTTGGCCGAACAGGTGATCGGCATTGGCCAAGCGCTCGAAATCCACCAGCAACTCGGCATCTTGCCAGTGACGGTCCGCGGCATCGCGATAATCCGGATCCATTCCCAACGCCCCCGAATCACACGTTCAGATTACACAAACCAGGCACCTACAAACAGAAAACCCGGAAAGACCAAGCTTCCGGGTATCCTGGGATGGCAAAACGCCCATCTGGAATGCGTCAAACAGCAGACGACCTCCAATCTGTCACCGCACCAGAAAGCGCGCTCACGGCTCCTTCTTGGCCGGCTCCGCCGGTTTGGGCGGCTCGGGACGCTTGGCCTCGGCAGGCTTCGGCGGCTCGACCTTGACCGGCTCGGCGGGCTTGGCCGGCTGGGGCGGCTTGGCGGTCTCCTCCTTCGGCATCGGCGGGGGCGGCACAGGCTTGCCACCACTCGCCTCGCTCGCACCACCCTCCGGCTTCTTCGGCGCGCTCTTGGCCGGAACCGGCGGACCGGATTCCGCCTCGGAATCCTTCTTCTCCACCTCCTTGACCTTGGCCGGCACAGCATCCTTGGCCGGGGTCGAGGTCGCCGGCGCGCTGTCCATCACCGAACGCTCGTTTCCTGGACGGGTCGAATAAAAAGCCAGCGTCAGACTGGTGATCATGAACACCGTCGCCAAACCGGCGGTCAATTTGCTCAGAAAATCCCCGGAACCACGCGCGCCGAACAGACTCTGCGAACTGCCACCAAAGGCCGCGCCCATGTCCGCGCCACTCCCCTTCTGCAGCAACACCACAAACACCAAGGCCATGCAGACCAGGATATGCAACACCGTCACAATCAGTGTCATCGTAAGACCCTTCTATGGAATAACAACGATCAAAACTTCTCCGGCACCGCATCGATGATCGCCAGAAACTCGGCGCTTTTCAACGACGCGCCGCCAATCAGGCCACCATCCACATCCTCGAGACCAAAAATCGACCCCGCATTCGCCGGCTTCACCGATCCCCCATACAACAACCGCATCCGCGCGGCATCCGCGCCAAACGCTTCCTCGAGCTGACGCCGCATGAAACCATGCACCTCGCGGATCTGCTCCAACTCCGCGTTGCGCCCCGTGCCGATCGCCCAGACCGGCTCATACGCCACCACCAACGTCTGCCGCCTGGTCAACTCCCTGGGCACATACGGCACCAGGGCCGCCAACTGCGCCCCGATCACCTCCAACGTGGCACCGCGCTCCCGCTCGTTCAAGGTTTCGCCCACGCAAACGATCGGCTGCAAACCATCCCGGAACGCCGCCGCCATCTTGCGCGCCACCTTGGCGTCATCCTCGCCACAATCGGCGCGCCGCTCCGAATGACCCACGATCACATGCCGACAGCCGACATTGCGCAACATGATGCCGCAGATCTCACCGGTATGAGCCCCGCTCTCGTGCTCGGAGAGATCCTGCCCGCCCAGTTTCACCACCGAACCGTCCAACCGCTGATGCACGGTCAACAACGCGGTGGCCGGCGGACACAACACCACCTCGCACGGCAACGAACGACCCGATCGCGCACCCAGACCCGCAACAATGCCATCCGCGAGTTCCTGGGCCGTTTCGATCAGCCCGTTCATCTTCCAGTTGCCAACGATCAGCATCCTGCGACGCATGTTTCAAGAAACCCGCTGCCCGCGCAAGGGTGGAACAGACCCGGTTTTGACCCGGTTCAGGCCTGACACCTGAACTTTTGGAGTATATTCAACCCACTTGTCAAAAGCAACGCCTATTTCTCGTCAGCGGGTCGGATGAGAGGGGATCCGATCCGATTCCACCCCTGCAATCTCCCCACCACGCGGCCTTAAGCGCGCCGGCATCGATCCAAAACAGGCTCAGGCCTGATCCGCCGGAACCCGATTCTTGCGCACCTCTTCCATGTCCACCTGTTTGACCCGCTCCACCAGATCCACCAACGCCGACTCCGGAACCATGCCCGGCTGCATGAACAGGATCGTGCTCTCGCGGAAGATCATCAAGGTCGGAATCGAACGGATCTGGAACGCCTGCGCCAACTCCTGCTCCCGATCGGTATCCACCTTGGCGAACACCACATCGGTAAACTTCTCCGACACCCGATCGAAAACCGGAGCGAAAGCCTTGCACGGGCCACACCAGTCCGCCCAGAAATCGATCACCACAATGTCGTTTCCGGTGACGGTCGCTTCAAAATTATCCTTGTTCAAGGCTATGGTCGCCATCGATTGCTCTCCAGTCTCGTTAGAAGCCGCTCACCCGCCAACCGGCACTCCGCACCCCTCCGCGGGGCGAGGGACGCCCGTCACTTGTCTGCTCTCAAAACCCAACGCACGCAACCAATTCAGCACCACCTCCACCGGTAGGGAGAGCGGCTGCGCCAGACGCGCGCGGATCTCATCGAATCCGACCTTCTGCCGCGCGGCGCTTACCCCGTCGAACAGCAACAAGCGCGCATCCTCGGCCAATCGTTCCGGGGTGGCTTCGCTCTGAATCCGCTCCGGCACCAACCCGCGACCAAGCACCAGGTTGGGCAGGGCGATATGCGACACGCGAACCACCCGCCGACCGATCTCGTAGGTCAAGCGGTTCACCCGATACATCACGCTCATCGGCGCGCCCGCCAAGGCCGCCTCCAGCGTCGCGGTTCCGGAGGCCACCAGCGCCGCATCCGCCGCCGCGAGCAACAGACGGGTCTGACCGCACCGCACCGCGATACGCGCAAAAAAGGCCCGCGTGGCCGGTTCATTCACCTGGGCCATCACCGCCGCCAGATCCGCCTCGTTCAGGGTATCGGCCAGGGCAAGCACGCAACGCACCTGGCTCTGGCCTTCGACCACCCGCCGGCTCGCTTCGACCATCACCCCGAGATGGCGGCGAATCTCCCCCAGACGACTGCCGGGCAGCAGCAGCAAAAGCTTCTCATCCGCCGCCACGCCCGCCTCACGACGGACCCGCCCGATCTCTGCCACGCCCGGCAGGGTCCGACGCGCCAGGGGATGACCCACGAAGGTCACCGGCAGGGAGGTGTTTGCGTAGGCCGACACCTCGAAAGGAAACAGCACCAGCAACTGATCCAACAGCCGCGCCAGCTTGCGAACCCGTCCGGCGCGCCACGCCCACACCTGCGGCCCCACATAGTGGATGCGCGGAATGCCGAGAACCCGGGCGCGCCGCGCGAGCAGAAAATTGAAATCCGGCAGATCCACCGTGATCAGCAGATCCGGTCGTCGTTCACGCATCCACGCCACCAACTGCCGAAAACGACGGATGAGTGTCGGAAGCCGGCGCACCACCTCGACCAGTCCGATGACCGAAAGCTCGTTGAGATGACACAAGGAGCGGAATCCCGACTCCTCCATGCGCGCGCCCCCCACGCCAAAGCTCTCCAGGTCCGGAAAGTGGGCCTTCAAATCCGCCAGCAGCGCCCCGGCCAGATGATCCCCGGAGGATTCGCCGGCAATCAGCATGATCCTGGGTGGCCGCTCGATGGGCATGGTCGCGTGATCCCCTAACTCTCGGACCAGGAGGCGATCGCCGCACGAATCGCCATCACCACCTCAAGGGCACGCCGTCCGGCCCGTCCGTTCACCAGCGCCGGTCGTCCACCGCGCACCGCCTCGCAAAAGGCCCGAACCTCCATCTCCATGGCATCGACCTTCTGCAACGGCACATCCAGCTCTTCGATGGCCGGAAACGTCACCCCGTCCAGCACCCAGTTCCCCGTGCCCCGCCGCCGGATCGACAAGCCAGGACGAGTAAAATCGAGGTCGAACAGGGCGTCCTTCTGGAAGATCCGCATCCGGCGCGTCGCGTCCCGCGCCACCCGCGAGGCGCTCACGTTGGCCACGCAACCATTGGCAAAACGGATGCGCGCATTGGCGATGTCGATCTTGCCGGAAAAGATCCCGGATCCCACCGCCTCGATCGACTCCACTTCGGAGTCCACAAAATGGAGAATCAGATCCACGTCGTGGATCATCAGATCCTGCACCACGTCCACATCCAGGGCGCGATTCTTGAACGGCGCGAAACGCTGCGCCTCGATGAAGCGTGGATTGCTCAGCCAGCCCGACTCCCGCAGCGCGCTCACCGCCGGATGAAACCGCTTGATGTGTCCCACCTGCAAAATCAGGCCACGCGCCTCGGCCAACGCCACCAGATGATCCGCATCCTCCAGGCTGGCGGTGATCGGTTTTTCCACCAGCACATGCACCCCGGCCTCCAGGCAGGCACGCACCACCGCATAGTGGCTCTCGGTCTCGGTCACCACCGAAACCATGTCCACCTGCGGCAACAACGCGCGAAAATCCTCCACCGCCTCGACCTTCAACTCCTCGGCGACCCGTTTGGCCCGTTCCCCATGCAGGTCGGCCACCCCGACCAGACGAACGCCGGGGATGCGGGTGTATTTCTGGGCGTGAAACCGACCCAGATATCCAACGCCGATCACCGCCGCCCGCAACGCGGCCATACCTTCGGAGTCCGACATGTCGCTCATTTCACCACGCTCCCGTCAAGAACGATCAACCACGGGGTCCAGGGGCCCAAGGCCCCTGGAAGGATTCGGGGCGAAGCCCTGGGGTTTTGAATGGGCACCCATGCAGGATCCCTACATTTGGCGGGGGCCTGCATGGGTGCCCATCATCCAAGACAACGTAAAAAATAAAATCAAAAAAAATTCGAAGGCGTTGCCTCCGAACCTCGCCGGAGAGCTTCAGCCCCCCGCAACAGGGTTACCCCCCACCCGTCACTTCCACCACATCCGCCGCATCGATGCCAATCAACACCAACCCGTGCCGATCCGCCACACTCCGGGTCGCCTCGGGATCCACGATCATCGCACCACCCGCCTCCACCGCCGCCACGCGAATCCCAGCCTTGATCATGCTCTCCAGGGTTCCCGGCCCGATGGTCGGCAGATCCAACCGCCGATCCTGCATCGGCTTGACCACCTTCACGAATACCGCACTCCCCTCCCCAGACCAACCCCACCCCCGCGCGTCCAACAACCCGCCCGCACGGGCCAACATGGCATCGGTCCCCTCCATCGCCTCGGCGGCCACCACCATGCCACGCCGCACCACCACCCCCTGGCCGATATCCAAGGCTCCCAACCCCTTGGCCGCTCGCCAGCCATGCCGGATGTCCGCCCACTCCGCCTCGCTCGGCTCGCGCCGGCTCAACACCCCGCGCGGCGCCAACAACTCCGGCATGAAATCGGTGACGGAGCGCAAACAGAAACCACGCTCCTCCAACTCCGCAGCCACGGCACGCAACAACCGGTCGTCATCCATCCCGCCGACCAGACGCTTGAACACCATCCCCAACGCCAACCGGTCCGGACGCGCACGCCAGATCGTGGACTTGCGAATGCCGCCCACCAGCACCAGATCCCGCGCCCCATGCTCGCGCAGAAAACTCAGAATGCGTTCAAATTGTCCCAGCTTGACCCAAAGAAGATGGTCCGCGCACGCGGCAAGAGCCGGATCGCTCTCGCCCTCATGGGCCACGATGGCGACCAGTCGCGACTCCGACTCGCGACGCATGGCACGCGCGAAAAGCAACGGCAGCTGCCCGGAACCCGCCACCAATCCGACACGCGCGTTCAAGGAAGAGGACTCGAAGAGAGAAACAGCGTGTGGTGATCGATACGAAACAACCAGTCGGTCAGCGACAGATCCCCCTCTGGCCGGATTGCAGGAATTCGAGAATGGATTGCACCTCGACGAACTGGGAAAGATGACGCTCCAGCTCCTCGATCGCCTGTTCCATGCGCATGTTGGAACGAAACACGATCCGATAGGCCTGACGAATCGCCTTAATGGTCTCTTCGCTGAAACCGTGACGCCGCAATCCCACCACGTTCACCCCGGTCACCTTGGCACGGTTGCCCGCCGCGGACACATAGGGCATCACATCCATCGAAATGGCCGAAGCCCCGCCGACAAAGGCGTTGCGCCCGATACGCGCGAACTGGTGGATGGCGGTCAGACCGCCGATCACCGCGTAATCCTGCACTTCGACGTGACCCGCCAACGTGGCCCCGTTGGCCATGATCACATGATCCCCCACCCGGCAGTCATGCGCCACATGGGCATAGGCCATCACCATGCAGTGGTTGCCCACCCGCGTCAATCCACCACCACTTTCGGTGCCACGATGAATGCTCACATACTCGCGGATCGCGCACCCCTTGCCGATCTCCACCCGAGTCGGCTCGCCGGCGTAATGGGTATCCTGCGGGGGCTGCCCGATCGAGGCGAAACTGAAGATCCGACTCCCCTGACCGATGGTGGAGTGGCCATCGATCACCGCGTGGGCGCCGACCTCGGCGTGATCGTCCAGAATCACGTTCGGACCGATCACCGCATACGGTCCAACCTTCACCCCGGCACCGATCTCGGCCTTGGGATCCACCACCGCCGTGGCATGGATGATCGCGGCTTCAGCCATGGTCGTTCCCCTCGTCTCCACCGCTCTCCGCATCCCGGGTCATGGCCATCAGCTCCGCTTCCGCGACCACCGCGCCCTTCACCCGCGCCACCCCGCCGAAACGCCAGATCTCGCGACGCCGTTTGATCAGCGTCAACTCCAGCAGCAGTTGATCCCCAGGAACCACCGGCTTGCGGAAACGGGCCTTGTCGATGGCCATGAAGTAGACCAGCCGACCTTTCACCGCCACCGGATCGATGTATCCGGCCAGCATGGCGCCAGCCTGGGCCATGGCCTCCAGGATCAACACCCCAGGCATCACCGGATGGCCGGGAAAGTGACCCGCAAAGAACGGTTCGTTGAAGGTGACGTTCTTCAACGCCACCAGACGCTCACCCGGCACCACCTCCTCGACCCGATCCACCAGCAGAAAAGGATAGCGATGCGGCAGGGTTTTCAGAATTTCACGCCATGGTTCCACGGAACAGCTCCTGTCTGGGTTAAAACCACTTCTTGGTGTACTCGTTGAGGCGGTTCAACACCTGATCCGAAATGTCGATCGTCGAATTGGCGAACAGCACCTGCCCCTTGCCGAAAATGGCCGTATACCCCTTTTCGCGCCCCAGCTCCTCGATCACGGTACGCAACGCCTCGGTGATCTTTTTGGTCCAGACACCATTCTCCCGATCGATCGCCGCCTGGTTGTCCTCGACCAGCCGTTGATACTCGCGAAACTTGTTGCGGGTGGTGTTCTCCAGGTCGGCGCGGGCATCGCGATTCATCACGTTGCCACCCTGCTCGATCTTGGCCTTGAGATCCTTGATCTCCTTCTCCATGACATCCACTTCGCGCTGCTTGGATGCCAGCTTCTTCTTCAACAGTTCACGCGCGTGCTGGGCCGCCGACGACGAGGCCATCACCCGTGGCACATCCACATAGGCAAACACCGGCGTACCGCCGCCCGCCGCCTCGAGCGGCGCGGAAACAAGGCCACATCCCACGGCCAAAACCAATGCCAACGACCATGCCAGCGTTCTGCGGGAGATGGAACGGAAACCTGACTTGATCCGGTTTGAAAAGGATAACGCGCTCACAAGGCTGTCCCCATGCTAAAGTCAAATACTCTGGTTTTATCAAACTCCTCCTTGACCAGAGGATGGCTCAAGGAGAGACGAAGCGGACCAAACGGCGAGTTCCAGTGCACGCCGATGCCTGCCGCCGCACGAATACCACCCGATTCGCGAACGTCCACCGGGAGTTCCCCATTCCCCAGATAGCCGACATCGATGAAGGTCACACCCTTGACCCCCTTTTCGCTCAGGTTGCCGATCGGGAAGAAGAGTTCGACGTTGACCTGCTCGAAGTGCAAACCACCGTAGGCGTCGTCCTCGGTCAGGGTGCGCGGTCCGAGACCGCCGGGCTTGAAGCCGCGCAACGACGTGGAACCGCCCAGATAGAACCGCTCGAAGATCGGCACGTCCTTATCCAGACCGTTGATGTAACCCACGCGACCACGGATATGCGCCACCCACTCCTCGTCTTCCGTGATGGGGTGGTAGAGTTGATTGTCCACCAAAAGCCGGGCAAAGCTGATGTCGCCGCCAAGCCCCGCGATGTCGGTGGTCAGGCGATGGACGCGCCCCTGGGTGGGATTGAGGTTGTTGTTGACATCGTTCCAAACCAGGCTGTTGCTGACCATCGAACGCAGGTAGGGGCTCTGCGCCGCCTGGGCGAGAATCGAGCGCGACGTGACGTTGCTGTCTGCGGCGATGTCGATCTGGGCGAGGTTGTAGCTGAGTTGATCACGCAGATTCTTGGAGATCGGGAACCCCAGACGCAACGCCCCACCGTAGACCTTTTCGGTGTAGGTGGCCATCTGGCGTCGATCGGACTCCTTGGCGAACAGGTCGAACCCTGCCGAGAGGTTCTTGTCCATGAAATAGGGTTCGGTGAACGAGAAGTCGAACTGGGTGCTGTTGCCGGTCAGGGTGGTCGAGAGCACCATGCGTTGGCCGCGACCCAGGAAGTTGTTCTGACTGACGCTCGCCGTACCGATGAGTTGGTCGATGCTCGAGTAACCGGCTCCGATGGTGAAGGTGCCGGTGGCCTTTTCATCGACCTTGATGCGCACATCCACCTGATCCGGATTGCCGGTGTTGGGGGTGGTGATTTCGATGTTCTCGAAGAAGTTCAGATCCGTGACGTTCTTCTTGGACCGACGCATCTGCGTGGAGGAGAAGCGATCCCCCTCGTTCATGGTGATCTCGCGACGCACCACGTTGTCGCGGGTACGGGTGTTGCCGACCACCTCGATGCGGTTCACATAGACACGCCGTCCCTTGACCACCTCGAAGGTGATGTCGATGGTCTTGGCTTTGTCGTCGAAAACGGTCTGGGGACGGATATCCAGGAAGGCATAACCGAAGTCGCCGATCAGATCGGTGAGCTTCTCGATCGACTGGCGCAACAGGTCGCGGGAGTACCACTCCCCTTGCCGCACCCGCAACTCTTCCATCAAACGCGCTTTGGGCAGTTCGTCGAAATCCCCCTTGACGTCGATGGCGCCGAACCGATACCGATCGCCCTCGCGCACCGAGTGGGTGATCACGAAGGCCTTGCGATCCGGGGTGAGTTCGGCCACCGAAGAATCGACATGCACCCGCGCATAGCCCTCATCCAGGTAGGCGTTGCGCAGTTGCTGCTGGTCGAACTGCAACTTGTCACGGTCGTAGGCGTCGTCTTCGGTGAACCAGGAGAACCAACCCGATTCGTGGATCATCATCTTGCGGGTGAGTTGCCGTTCGGAGAGGGCCTTGTTGCCGATGATCCGCACCTTCTGCACGCGGGATTTCTCGCCCTGGTCGATCTTGTAGACCACATCGACCATATTCTGATCAAGGTTCTTGACCACCATGTCGATCTTGGCCAGAAAGAAGCCCTTCACGCGGAACGCCTGGCGCAGGGCAGAGAGGTCGCGTTCGGTGGTGGAGCGGTTGAACAGGGCCTGTGGCTTCAGGTGGACGAGCTTTTGCAGCTCCTCGGTACCCAGGGCGTCGTTGCCCTCGAAGGTGACCTTGGCCACGGTGGGGTTCTCGACCACCCGGATCAGGAGTTCCCGTCCCTGCTGTTCGATGGCGACATCCTTGAACAGTCCGGTGTCGTGCAGCGCCTTGATGCTGCGACGCAACGCATCCGGTTCCATGGGTTGTCCAGGAATCACGGAGACATGACTTTTGACCGTATCGGCCTCGATTCGTCGAATACCTTCCACACGAATCGAATCGATCACCTCGCCGGTCCAGGCGTTGGCCGCGAAGGTCAGCAACACCACGCCAAGGGGAATCTTCAACAATCGACGAATAGGAAACATGCGCGGATCTTCGTCCTCATGGCAAGTCGTGGACACCAATCCAAGGAAAATACTCCACATGACCCGACAGGGCAAGAGTTCACCGTTAACGCATGCTCAATAATGGGGGATCTAGCCGTCGGAGAAGATCCGGGTCAAATCGTTCTTCATCGCCCAGGCCATGAGGACGATCAACAGGAACATGCCAGCCCGATTGGCCTGCAACCGCACCTGCTCGGAGAGCGGCGACCCCTTGACCGCCTCGATCAGGAAAAAGAGCAGATGACCGCCATCCAGCACCGGGATCGGCAGCAGGTTGAGGATGCCCAGGTTGATCGAAATCAGCGCCATGAAAAAAAGCATGCTGCTCGCACCCTGCTCGGCGGTCTTGCCGGCCATCTCCGCGATCATCAGAGGTCCACCGATCTGATCCGCCGGGATCGAGCGGGTAATGATCTTCCACACCCCGGTGACGATCATGTCGGTCATGCGCCAGGCGTGCTCCACCCCCTTGACCAGGGCGGAAAAAAATCCGTAGGTGACGAACTCCGTGCCGCTCCCCGGTCCGATGCCCACCAGCCAGGTACGCACCGTCTCGCCGAAAATATTGGTCATCTCCTGCACGCGGGGCTGAATGGTCAAAAGGATCGGTCCTTCCGGTCGTTCGACGGTGAAACGCAACGGCACGCCTTCGGAACGCTTGATGGTCTGGCTCAACACCTCCCAGCGGGTCACCGGCTGTTCGTTGATGGCCACCACCCGATCCCCGACCCGCAATCCGGCCTGTTCGGCGGGCATGCCGCGACTCACCGAGCCGACCACCGGCAACAACTCCCCCACCCCGAGCATGAAGGCCATGACCAGCACCATCAGCGCAAACAGGAAGTTGAACGCCGGACCCGCAAAGACAATGGCGATGCGCGACCACACCCCCTGATTGGCGAACGAATCCGGGGCATCGGCGACCACGACCGGATGGCCGGATTGATCTTTCTCCTCATCCTCCTCCTCGTTCTCGCCGAGCATCTTCACATATCCGCCCAGAGGGATCAGCGAGAGTCGGTATTCGGTCTCGCCCGCACCCCGGCTCCAGCCGGCAATGCGTGGTCCGAATCCCAACGAGAAGACCAGCACCCGCACACCCATCATGCGCGCCACCAGAAAATGGCCAAGCTCATGCACGAAAATCAGCGCGCCCAGCACCACAATGGCCCAAAAGACCGTACTCATTGATTAATTCCGCTCCACGCCATCCGCATGCCGGCGAATCCACGCCTCGGCACAAGCCCTTGACCAACCATCCACCGCCAGCAAACCTTCCAGGGATCCCCCGTCTCCCTCCGCATGCGACCGCTCCAGACACCCCTGGATCAGACGCGGAATATCCAGAAAACCGATCCGATGTTCCAAAAACGCCGCCACCGCCACCTCGTTGGCGGCATTGAGCATCGCCGGCGCCACGCCCCCCGCCCGCAGCGCCGCATAGGCCAACCCCAGACAGGGGAACGCCTCCGGATCGGGCGGACCGGCAAAAGTCAGACGGCCCAGGGCGGGCAGGTCAAGCGCCGGCACCGGGGCCGAAATCCGCTCCGGCCAGGCCAACGCCACCGCGATCGGCGTGCGCATGTCCGGCACCCCCAGTTGCGCCAGCACCGACCCATCCGCATAGGCCACCATGGAGTGGACGATGCTCTCCGGATGAACCACCACCTCGATCCGCTCCGCCGCCACCCCGAACAGATGGTGCGCCTCGATCACCTCCAGCCCCTTGTTCATGCAGCTGGCCGAATCGATGGTGATCTTTCGACCCATGTTCCAGTTGGGATGGGCCAACGCCTGATCGGGCGTCACGGCGGCGAGCCGCTCCCGGCTCCACCCCTTGAACGGTCCCCCCGAGGCCGTCAGGATCAGCCGCACCTCCGGCTCGGTCGTCAGGGGGCCCACATCGAGCCTGGTCCGCCCATTGACCAGAACCTGGAAAATCGCGCTGTGTTCCGAATCCACCGGAATCACCCGCGCGCCGCCCTTGACCGCCTCGGCCATGAACAGGGATCCGGCGATCACCAGACACTCCTTGTTGGCCAGGGCCACATCCTTGCCGGCGCGCAGGGCGGCCAAGGTCGGTCGCAATCCCGCCGCGCCCACCATGGCCGACAGCACCATGGTCGCCTCCGGCCATCCCCCGACCCGCTCCACCCCGGCCATGCCGGAAAGCACCTCGATCGACTCCCCGGCCAACGCCCGACGCGCCGCATCGGCGGCCTGTTCATCCGCCAGGGCGATCACCTTCGGACGGAAGCGCCGCGCCTGCTCGACCATGACCCGGACGTTGCTTCCCGCGGCCAGAGCCACGACCTCGAACCGCTCCGGACAGGCCGCGACCACATCCAGGGCGCTCAAACCGATGGAGCCGGTGGAGCCGAGGATCGCCAACCGCTTCACGACAGCCCCTCGCGATTCTCATCCAGAACGCGACAGACACGCATCATCCCGCGCCCATCACAGACCGCCAAGGAACCACGCTCCCAACGGCACGCCGCTCGTGCGCACCCGCAGATAGGCGTAGAAGATCGGCGCCACGAACAACAGACTGTCCAAACGGTCCAGGAGCCCCCCATGTCCGGGGATCAGACGACCGGCATCCTTGACCCCGGATTCGCGCTTGAGCACCGATTCGACCAGATCCCCCGCGTGGCTGGAGAGGGCGAGCAGCAGGCTTACGCCCAGGCTCTCGATCCAGCCGAACGGCACGCCGAACCCCTTGAGAGCCGCCGTGCCGATCACCACCCCGGCGCCGGTGCCACCCCAAAAGCCGGCCCAGGTCTTGTTCGGACTGATGTTGGGCACGATCTTCGCCTGGCCCCAGGTGCGACCCACCAGATAGGCGCCGGTATCCGTGGCCCAAACGACGAACAGCAGAACGCAGATCAGTTTGCCCCCCATGGGCATGGCGCGCAGCCCATCGATGAACATCATCGGCACGCCGCAGTAGACCACCCCCATGAAGCGAAACCCGACCTTGGGCGACACCATCTCGCCAGGTTGGTACTCCACCAGGGACCAGGCGAACAGGCCGATCAGGATCAACGACAGCTCGATGCCAATCCAGCCTGGATACCCCCGGTAACCGGTGTACAGCATCAGAATCTGCGCCAGAAGCAGCGGAACATGGGGAATCGGCAGGAAGGGCTCTCGCAGGCGCAGCCACTCCCAGAGCAACAGGACGCTGGCCGCGACCAGCAGCACGAAAAGGGCGGTTCGGGAACCGACCAGGATCAGCCCGATCAGGAGCGGTGCCAGGGCCAGGGCGGACAGGGCGCGAACGATCATCCGGCGTGGTATCCCAAGGTTATCCAACAAAAATTATCGGGCCGCGCCGAAACGGCGATCCCTGCCGGCATACTCACGAATGGCCTGTTCCAAATGCGCGGTATCGAACTCGGGCCAGAAAATCGGCAAAAACACCATCTCCGTGTAGGCCATCTGCCACAGCAGAAAGTTGCTGATGCGCTGTTCGCCGCCGGTGCGGATCAGCAGATCCGGATCGACCTGACCCGCGGTGGTCAGACGGGCGGACAACCGAACCTCGTCGATCTCCTCGGGATCAAGGGTTCCGGCAGCCACCTCCCGCGCCAGGGCACGGGCGGCATCCACCAGTTCGATGCGTCCACCGTAGTTCAGGGCGATGTTGAAATCCAACCGGGTGTTGTTCCGGGTCTTCTCTTCCAACTCGCGCACCAGGGACTGAATATTCCCCGGCAACTCCTGAATCCGGCCCAGGGCCCGAAACCGTACCCCCTCTTCGACCAGTTCGTCCATCTCCTTGCGCAGATGGATGGCCAGCAGGTTCATCAGAGAGGAGACCTCCTCCTCGGGCCGGTTCCAGTTCTCCGAAGAGAAGGTATAGAGGGTCAGGGTCGGCACCCGAAGATCCAGACAGGCCTCGACCGTGCGCCGCACCGCCTTGACCCCGCGCCGATGCCCTTCGATCTTGGGCAAAAAACGGGCCTTGGCCCAACGCCGATTGCCATCCATGACAATGGCAATATGCCGGGGCATCTTCTCTGGAGGTACGGGGGTCATGACCGTCTTCGTGACAACCCTACTGGAGAAAAACCGATCCCTGGGCACCCTTCCGGGGTTCCGGGATCGAAGGATTAAAGGATCCTTCGACCGATCTCTTGTCTTACGGGATCCCGAGGTTTCGGGCTCGAAGCATGCGAGCCCCCATCAAAAAAGACTCACACCCGCATCACATCGGCCTCTTTGTGGGCCACGATCTCATCGACCTCTTTGACACGTTGATCGGTGTGCTCCTGCACCACCTTTTCCAGATGGCGCAGATCGTCCTGGGAGATCTCCTTGTTCTTCTCCTGCTTCTTGTACATCTCCATGGCCTCGCGTCGCACGTTGCGCAAGGCAACCTTGGTCTGCTCGCCGGTTTTCTGGACCATTTTGACCAACTCCTTGCGCCGCTCCTCGTTGAGTTCCGGCAGGGGCACGCGAATCAACACCCCGTCGTTGGAGGGGTTCAATCCCAGATCCGACTCCAGGATCCCCTTCTCGATCGCCTTGATGAGCTTCTTGTCCCAGGGCTGGATGGTGATCAGACGCGGTTCCGGCACATTGAGGGTGGCAACCTGATTCAATGGGGTCTCCGAACCATAGGCTTGCACCACGATCCGGTCCAGAAGGTTGGTCGAGGCTCGCCCGGTGCGCACGGCGGACAGCTCCTCCTTGAGCGCCAGGATGGTCTTGGTCATGCGTTGATCCAGGGTCTGCATCACGGCGGGGTCGATCATCCGGTCTCTCCCAGGCTTGTAAAATGAGGGTCTGTCTAACTTGCATGAGGGGGGAGCCCCCTCACCCCCTTGACCGTGGGACCTCCCTTCGGGAGTTCCACGGTCAAGGATATCGGTCACGCCAAAAGTCAAGACCGTTCGACGCCGCCAAAACCGATGGTGGTGCCTCTCGGCTCCCCGGAGAGGATCGCCGTCAGGCAACCCCGCTCCAGAATGGAAAAAACGCACAACGGAATGCGGTTGTCGCGACAGAGCGTGATGGCGGTCAGATCCATCACCCCGAGCCCCAGACGCAACACCTCGTCGTAGGTCAGGGAGGTGAACCGTTTGGCATCGGGGTTTTTCTTGGGATCGGAGTCGTAGACCCCATCCACCTTGGTGGCCTTGAGCAACAGATCCGCGTGGATCTCGGCGGCGCGCAGACTGGCTGCGGTATCGGTGGTGAAATAGGGGTTGCCGGTGCCGGCGGCGAAGATCACCACCCGCCCCTCTTCGAGATGGCGCACCGCATCGCGTTGCACGAACGGCTCCGCGATCGGACTCATGGGGATGGCCGACAGCACCCGCGTCGGCACGCCGCACCCCTCGAGGGCAGCCTGCACCCCCAGGGAGTTGATCACCGTGGCCAGCATGCCCATCTGATCGGCGCTGGAGCGCTCCATGCCGAGGGATGCGCCATACGCACCACGGAAGATGTTGCCACCCCCGATCACCACCCCGACCTGAACCCCCAGACCCCACACCTCACGGATCTCCGCAGCGAGGGCGCGCAGGAATGGCGGATCCAGGCTCTCGCCCTGGGATCCCATCAGAGCCTCGCCGGACAATTTCAGCAGAATGCGCCGCTTCGCCACGCCAGGGTCACTCCAAAATATCGATGTCGAATGGGTTCCTTGACGGACCGTCCGGGGGAACCAGGGTTGAGGGAGCCATCCCGATGTTCACCGTGGAACGCCTGCAAGGGGGGAATCCACGGTCGCGGGGTGAGAGGATCCTCCCATCCCGCACATCGGCCAAAACGGATGCGCGCAGGCCGGACCCAGGCCCGAACCCCGCGCGCATCGCATGTCAGAAGCGAGAGGCAGCGCCCCTTACTGGCCGACCTGCTTGGCCACCTCGGCGGCAAAATCGTCGTCGCGCTTCTGCAGACCCTCGCCCATCATGAAACGGGCGAAGCCGGCCACGCGGATCGGCGCGCCCAGACTCTTGGCCGCGGCATCCACCACCGCCTGCACGGTCTGCTCCGGATCCATCACGAACGGCTGCTCCACCAGACAGGTCTCGCCGTAGAACTTGGAAAGACGTCCCTGCACCATCTTCTCGATGATGCTCTCCGGCTTGCCCGAGGCGCGCGCCTGATCGGCCAGCACATCGCGCTCCCGATCCAGATCCCCACCCGGCACCGCGTCCCGGTTCAGGTACAACGGGGTCGAGGCGGCAACGTGCATGGCGATCTTCTTGCCGAGTTCGCGCAGAACCTCCTGATCGGCGGCGGCGGACTCCAGCGACACCAGCGTACCGATCTTGCCCCCCATGTGCAGGTAACCGACCACCACCCCCTGGGCCGCTTCCAGACGGACCACGCGGCGCAGGTTCATGTTCTCGCCAACGCCGGCAATCAGCGCGGTCAACTCTTCGCCCACACTGTGACCCGCTCCCGGATACGGCACGGCGGCCATGGCCTCGATATCGGCCACCTTCGCCTCGAGACCGGCCTGAACGGCGGTCTGGATGAAGTTCATGAACTTTTCGTTCTTGGCCGCGAAGTCGGTCTCGGAGTTGACCTCCAGCAGCAGACCGTGATTCCCTTCGGAGGCCACCACCACCTTGCCCTCGGCGGCCACGCGGCCCGACTTCTTGGAGGCGGAGGAGATCCCCTTCTTGCGCAGCCAATCCACGGCGGCCTCAAGGTCGCCTTGGGTCTCGGTGAGCGCCTTTTTGCAATCCATCATGCCGGCTCCGGTCTTCTCGCGGAGTTCTTTCACCAAATTTGCACTGACAGCAGACATGTCACGAATTTCCTTTTCGGGTCAAATATCGGATTTATCTCAAGATTCCGTCGAAACCACGGTGTCGGCCACCGCTTCGTTCGAAACCGGTGCATCCTTGCGGGCATCGAACATGGCCTCGGTCACCTCCGGGCGGCGACCCTCGAGGATGGCATCGCCCATCTTGTTCAAGAAGAGCTTGAGGGAGCGGATGGCGTCGTCGTTGCCGGGGACCACCCAGTCGATGTGGTCCGGATCGCAGTTGGAATCGACCAGTGCCACCACCGGGATGTTGAGTTTGTTGGCCTCGGCCACCGCGATCGACTCCTTGTTGACATCGACGACGATGATCAGATCCGGCAGACGGCTCATATCCTTGATGCCGCCCAGGGAACGCTCCATCTTTTCGCGCTGGCGATCCAGATGCAGAACCTCCTTTTTCGGGAGATACTGCATGGAACCGTCCTCGCGCATCTTCTCGATATCCTTCAGGCGGCGGATGGATTCCTGGATGGTTTTCCAGTTGGTGAGCGTGCCGCCCAGCCAACGGTGGTTGACATAGAACTGACCGGTCCGCTTGGCCTCCTCGGCCACCAGATCGACCACTTGGCGTTTGGTGCCCACGAACAGCACCACGCCGCCGCCGCCCGCCCGCTCGGTGACGAAACGACAGGCATCACGCAGCATGTAGATGGTTTTTTGCAGATTGATGATGTGAACGCCGTTGCGGGCCGAATGGATGTAGCGGCCCATTTTGGGATTCCAGCGCTTGGTCTGGTGACCGAAATGGAAGCCCGCGTCCAGGAGTTCACGAATCGAAAACGTTGCCATGATGGTTCTTTGTCCTCTTTGTTCGGTTTAAGGTTCGGCTTGATCCTCCGCGACAACCGGTTGGCAAGGAGATCCACACCCCCATCTTTCGTGGGGAGCCGGGACCGCCGGCAAGGTCGCGTGTGAAATGGGAAACAGGTTGAAACCCGCACAGTGTACCCGCTCTGACTCACGAATTGCAAGCGAAACAGACCGATCGACCGGAATTCTTCCTCATCCGAAAGCCAGGAGCGCCGGATTCAAGTTTTTGTTATCACCATTCAAGCCCGGCACCGGGCTCCGACTGTTCTGACCGCCCTTGACTGACGCTGGCAGAGACTGTAATCCAGTCTCATGAACATTCATGAAACCGTGACCTGAGTCCCCCGCAAAAAACCATTCTTGGCAAGAAACGGACTTTTCAACCTGTTGATTTTTATAAACCATGTCTTTCATGAATACCTGGTGAAGGGGCTTGCTGCGGGAGGCTCTCACCTGCCCATCGTGCCGAAATTGAGTCCATAAACTGCCGTAACTTGCCTGATGGGGGGATTCTCCTCACCCCCCTTGCCATGGACCTCCCTTCAGGAGTTCCACGGTAAAACTGGGGGCGGGCAACCACCGCTTCGATTCGGCAGAATGGCATTATTGAAATGTTGATCAACCGAAGAAAAGAAACCGAAGCGATAGCTGGATACGAAATGAATGTTGAACGAAACTTAAGTTACCAGATTTATTGAACGGGCAGAGCGGTCTGGCGACGCTGGTTGAGGCGGTTTTGAACCAGATCTTGGAAGCGCGGGTCACAGAATCCTTGAAGGCTGAGAGGCACGAACGCACTGAAAACCGGGAAGAGGGGACACCCTCGGCATGTACTGCCCAAAAAGGTCAAATCAGAATCAAGAACAAAGGAAGCCAGAAACACAAACGGGGACCGAAGCGGCCCAAGTACCAAGCCCCGCAACCCGAACATCCAGAAACCGTGCAAGACATCCGTGACCAGGAGCCAACCCTCTGGAAGGACAGAATACGGCCACCCGTCGTCGCAACAGCGCCTTTCGACGACGCACAGACACCTACGCCAAGACGACGAAAGGTCTGCAAAGGAGGTTGGATATCCATTTGATCAATCACAACTTTGTTCGTCGTCATTGGACGACAGGTGAGGTGCCAGCGGTCAAACCGGGGGATCCGACAGACACCACTCACAGTGGAAGCGATCTTGCAAATCAAGGAAAGCAGCTTGATCATGGGGGGAGCCGATAGGGTTGATCTGTCAGATTTACGCCATGACGGGATTTTTCGAATAGTCGGAGCCCAGGCCCTGGACAGCATCGATTTCGTGGGGGCGGAACGGCTCGGAAAGCCTTTGGCCCGCGCTTTGGCATGCGCGGAGGATCCATCGTAGTACACCATCAACCATCCGGATCATAACGACATGGAACCCCTCGCGATTCTCGCCGTCGGCATGGGGGCCGCCTGTGGCGCTTGGTTGCGCTGGTGGCTCGGCATACTCCTCAATCCGCTCTTCCCCACCGTGCCCCTCGGCACCCTGACCGCCAACCTCCTGGGCGGCTACCTGATCGGGATGGCCATCGCCCTCTTTTCCCACCACTCCGGCCTGCCGCCGGAGGCGCGCCTGTTCGTGATCACCGGTTTTCTGGGTGGATTGACCACCTTTTCCACCTTCTCCGCCGAGGTGGTGGGATTGTTGATACACCAGGAGTATGGCTGGGCCGCAGCCACGGCGGGGGGGCACCTGCTGGGATCCCTCACCATGACCGCCCTCGGCATCTGGACCTTCAAGCTTCTGACAACCTGAACCCACGGGAACCACGCCATGCAAGGCTTCACCCTTCTCATTTTCGTACGGGAGAATAAACGCCATCATGGCATTCTTATCCATGAATGGCTTCTGGAGCAGGCGCGGGAATGCGGATTGCCGGGCGGATCCGCGTTCCGCTCCATCGCCGGATTCGGACGACACGGAATCCTGCATGAAGAGTCATTCTTCGAACTGGCGGGGGATCAACCGGTGGCGGTGCTGTTCATGGCCGACGAGCACAGGCTGGATGCCTTTCTCGAACGGATCCGGCGGGAAAACCTCTCCCTGTTCCACGTCAAACTTCCGGTGGAATTCGGGGTTCTGGGCAAGTCGTGACGGCACGCCAAACACCAGGATGGAAAACCGCGCACTCCGCAGAGTCCGTCTGCGCGCGGAAACTGGCATCGCACTGCGCCCCAACGGCGCTCCCGTCGCGCGCGCAACGTTCTGACCCAGGGCAGGAAGCGCACGCCCTGGAGATCGCTCCGTCAGGCGGCGTTCTCGATCTGCTCAAGAATCGCGGTGGCGATCTTGTTGGGCTGGAACTTCGGAATGAAGGCATTGGCCCCCATCTGCTCCGCCTTCTCCTGATTCGAACGGTTGCTCAACGAACTGTGCAAGGCCAGATAGATATTGGCCAGTTTGGGGATCTGACGCACCTTGCGGGTAAACGTGAAACCATCCATCACCGGCATTTCGATGTCGGAGAAAATGATGTTGTACGGGATCTCTCCGGACGCCACGCACCGCTCCAGTTCGGCCAACGCCTTGTCCGCGCTGTCGAACATCGTGTGACGCAGACCCAGCTGGTTGAACGCCGAGGCCATGAGTTGCCGGGCGGCGGTGGAGTCATCCACGGCCAGAACATGAAAATTTTCGATCCGGAGTTTCTTGGCGCGTTGCGCGAGATCCTGGGATATGACATCCTCGATCCCGACGATATCTCCAAGTATTTTTTCGACATCCAAAATCTGGACAGTTCGATCGTTGTCATAGGTGATCGCGGTGAGATAACTGCCACCGTAGAGCGCCCCGTCGGGACGAATCACATCGTTCCAACTCTTCTGGATCAGTCGATCCGGTTCGCTGACCAGAAATCCCTGGATGGAGGTGCTGTATTCGCACACCAGGACGTAACTCAAATTCGTGAGATAAGCAACCGGTTCAAGTCCCAACGCCTCGGAGAGGTCGAGCAGATTGATGGCATGGCCACGAAAATCGATGGTGCCCTTGATGGCCGGGTGCGATTGAGGAATACGGGTGATGGTTTTGGGACACTCGATGATCTCGATGATCTTGAAGACATTCAGGCCATAGAGTTGGCCATCGGTCAAGACAAAGGTCAACATTTCCATCTCGTTGCTGAAAGCGAGATTGGCGCGTTTGTTGACATCGGCCATGAAATTGTCGTCCGGCTTGCTGACTCTCATTGCGGCAGTCCTTATAACGAAAAGAGAGGGATCATCGATGAAAGCGCCAGCTTACAGCATACACGCTTTTGGACTGAAATACCGGTTTTTTCTGCGTGCGTTCACAAAGTTTTTGCTGATCGGATGTTTGTTCATCCCCGCATCCGCGCGCACCGAGACATGGCAAGGCCAGGTGATCCGGGTGACGGATGGGGACTCGCTGGTGGTGGATCGGGGCGATGGTCGCAAAATCAAGGTGCGAGTGGCCGAGATCGACGCCCCGGAGCACGGACAGCCCTTTGCCGACGTGGCGCGCCGCCATGCGGAACAGTTGGTCGGCAAGCGGATGGTGCAAATCCATGAAAAGGAGCGCGACCGCTACGATCGGGTGGTGGGCTGGGTGAAATGTGACGGTCTGGAGGATTTCGGCAAGGAGATGGTACGGGTCGGCCTGGCCTGGCGCCATGTCCGTTATGGCAAGAACCCGGAGCTGACCCGTCTGGAGAAAGAGGCCCGACAACGCAGAATCGGCCTCTGGTCCGAACCCAACCCGACGCCACCCTGGGTCTGGAAGCAGGCCCATCCCCACCCGGAATGGAAGTAACCCGCATGCATCCCACACCCAATCCGCCACGCGATCCCGCCAGCATGCTGGATCTGGCCCAACCCCACGACCGCCTCTTCAAGATCCTCCTCTCCCATCCGGAGACCGTGGCCCATCTGCTGCGCGAACGTCTGCCGCCCGTGATCGCCGCCCGCCTGACGGATGATCTGCCGGAGATCGTCGAAGGCGCCTTTGTCCCGGATGCATTGGGTACGTTTCTATCGGACAAGCTCTTCCGGGTACGCCTGACCGGCAAGAAGGCCCCCCTGCTCGTGCATGTACTGACCGAACACAAGAGCTATCCAGACCGGAAAGTTGGCTGGCAGATCGCGCGCGGCATCATGGCCATTGCCGAACAGACCCTCCGCGAATCCGGCCCGGACTGGCAAACCCTGCCCGCCGTGATCCCTCTGGTGATCTATCATGGCGCCACCCCATGGCGTCACCCATGCGATCTGGTCTCCCTGTGCGATGCCGACGCGGACTTGCATACCTGGCTGCTGAACGTGCAATATAGTCTCGTCGATCTGAGCACCACCGCCGACCCCCAGTTGTCACGCCATGCCCGCCTGAAGGCCGGACTGTTGGCACTCAAATACGGCACCCGCTCACCTTCGGAACAGATGACCACCATCGGTCAAATCGCCGAGGCAGTGCGTGACGCGCCGGAACTGCTGGTACCGGTTGTTTTGTATCTCATGACCACCTTCCACCTGTTGCGGGAAGAGAAGGTGCATGAGTTTATTGAATGGGTCAATCCCGAGGAGGACCACGACATGCTGTCCATTTATGTGCGGGAACTGTTGGCAGAAGGCGAGGCGCGCGGAGAGGCGCGCGGAGAGGCGCGCGGAATCAGCAAGGGGGAGTGCAACGTTCTGCTGCGACTGTTCCAAAAGAAATTCGGGCATCCCCCGGCCTGGGTCAAGGCCAGGTTGGAGGAGGCGGATCACGCCTCCCTGGAGATCTGGAGCGAACGGCTTCTCGATGCCCGCTCGCCCGAAGAGATCTTCGCCCCGCCCGGTTCCGCCTCCAGACCGCATTGATCCCGAATCGGAACCTGCCCAGGTCCGAAAGCGGCCTCACCCCCGTGAAGGGACGCGCGGCGGCCTGGATCCGAGCCGGGACGTGATCCTCACTGCCAACGCCAGGAGGAATCGCCGACGGAAAGGGCGTTCCTGGAAGCCTCGCCCAGCGGCAGGGCGCCCAGTGCCGCGCCGGCGACCTTCTTGGAGAAGCGAGTCAGAACGTCCTCCTCGATGGTGAAATCCACCAACCGTTCGTTGCGGATCAACTGCCGACTGATGAACGACACCGAGCCCAAACCATCCACCAGGCCGAGTTTCACCGCCTCCTCGCCGGTCCAGATCAACCCCTGGAACAACTCCTCGCGACCCGCCTTCAGACGGTCCCCGCGCCCGACCTCGACCGCCTTGATGAACTGCTCGTGGATGCGGTTAAGCAGATTCTGCACATGCTGCTTCTGGTTCGGCTCCACCGGCGTGAACGGATCGAGCAGCGCCTTGTGCTTCCCGGCCGTCAGCAGACGGCTCTCCATGCCCAATTTTTCCAAGGTCTGCTGAAAGCCGAACCCCTGCATGATCACGCCGATCGATCCCACCAGGGTCGCCTTGTCGGCATAGATCTTCGGGGCGGCGGAAGCCACCCAATACCCTCCCGAGGCGCACAGATCCTCGAGCGCGGCATAGACCGGCATCTCGGCGTGCTGTTTCTGCAAACCCAGGAACTCATCGTAGATCCGACCCGCCTGCACCGGCGTGCCGCCCGGACTGTTGATGCGCAGGATCACCGCTTCGGTATCCGGATGTTCGAATGCCTCGCGCAACCCTTTGATGATGTTGTCTGCGGAGCCCGGCAGTTCATCGACGATCATGCCGCGCAGATGGACCACCGCCACATGCTTGCGTTTGGCCGACAACCCATCCAGATGCGGAATCTCCTTGCCCGGATGGCTCATCCACAACAACGCCATCAGGTAGGCGGCGATAAAAAAACGAAACCAGTTGCGCCCCCGGCGGGTTCTCTTCTGTTCGTTGAGGTTGGCCAGCAGCAGCCGTTCCAACACCTCGCGTTCGCGGACGCGGTTGGCTTCCAGTTGACGCATCCAGCCCCCGCCCGCATGCTCTTCCGACGGGGAGACCAGGGGTGGATCCTCGGCAAAACTCGGTTCGTTCTTGTCCATGGTCGCTCGAGCGGCGCACTCGACCGCGGACCCCGGGAAGGGATCCACGATCGAAGAGCAAGGGGGCTCACCCTTGGCTAAAGGTTGATCAGGCTTGCAGCAGGAGTTCGGGTCGCATGCGGATTTCGGTCACCTCCTTGAGGTCACTCACATGAAACCGCATCGCGTACACCTTGCAGGCTCGACAGATATCCGCCGACTGGAAGCATTGGCTCTCCTTGTTGCTCCAGCAGGGATAGTTGTTATCCTTGAGGGAGGGACAGGAGTTCCGGGAGGCGTATTGACACTTGGTCACGTCCCAGCAGGGGATCAGCGTCATCAGCGAACGGATGCCGGCGATGCTGATGCTCGATTTGATCATGCGCCGGATCTCGACGAGCCAGGCGATGTCATCCTCATTGAACAGGCGCGTGCCGGCGCGGTTCTTGTGGGAGATGAACAACCGCTCCCGTTCGTACATGTGAATGGTGCGAATCGAAATGCCCAATCGCTTGGCCACCACGCCGATCTTGACCATGCCCGCGGTTTCCATGTTCTCCGCAGGCATGAAATTCGTGCTCAGATTCATGTCTCCCCCCCCTTTTTTTTCAGTTTCAGCCTGTCGATCAAACAACGCCCGGGAACAGGTTAAAAAAGGCCCGTTTCCCGGCATAACGCGCCGCCGAGCCCAGGGACTCCTCGATGCGCAACAATTGATTGTATTTGGCGATGCGGTCCGAACGGTTGAGCGAACCGGTCTTGATCTGTCCGGCATTCACGGCCACCGCCAGATCGGCGATGGTCACATCCTCGGTCTCGCCCGAGCGATGCGAAATCACCGACGGATACCCGGATTGACGGGCCAGTTCCACGGCATCCAGGGTTTCGGTGAGGGTGCCGATTTGATTCACCTTGACCAGGATGGCATTGGCGATGCCGTTGCGCACCCCCTCGGCGAGAATCGCCGGATTGGTGACGAAGAGATCATCCCCCACCAGTTGCACCTTGTCGCCCAGAGCCTGGGTGAGCAGACGCCACCCTTCCCAATCCCCCTCGGCGCAGCCATCCTCGATGGAGAGGATCGGATAGCGCGCACAGAGTCCCTGATAATAGGCGATCAACTCCTCGCGGCTCATCACCCGCCCCTCGCCTTTGAGGTCGTAGCGACCGGTATCGGCCACGAAGAACTCGGACGAAGCGCAATCCAGGCCGAGATAAATATCCTCGCCCGGCGCGTAGCCGGCGTTTTCGATCGCCTGGAGGATCACCTGGAGCGCCTCTTCGTTGGAGGCCAGATTCGGAGCGAAGCCCCCCTCGTCGCCGACGGCGGTGTTGAGTCCCCGTTTGGAGAGCACCTTCTTGAGTTGATGGAACACCTCGGCGCCCATGCGGACCGCCTCGGCCACCGAGGCGGCGGACACCGGCAGGATCATGAACTCCTGAATATCGACGTTGTTGTCGGCATGGGCGCCGCCATTCAGGATATTCATCATCGGCGTGGGCAGCAGATGGGCATTGACCCCGCCCAGATAGCGGAACAGGGGTTGACCGCAAACCAGGGCGCCGGCCTTGGCGGCGGCGAGCGACACGCCGAGGATGGCGTTGGCGCCCAGGGCGGATTTATCTGCGGTGCCGTCGAGGGCGATCATGCGGGCATCCAGGGCGCGCTGACCGAAGATGTCCATGCCGCGAATCGCCGGGGCGATGGATTGGTTGACCGCGGTGACCGCCTTCTTCACCCCCTTGCCCAGATAGCGTTTGGCATCGCCGTCGCGCAACTCCAGGGCCTCGCGGGCGCCGGTCGAGGCTCCCGAGGGGACCGCAGCCCGTCCGATGAGGCCGGTGGAGGTGGTCACCTCCACCTCGACGGTGGGATTGCCGCGCGAATCGAGGATCTCACGGGCATGAACATGGGAAATGCTGATGGACATCTTTACGAACGCTCCTTCCAGATCAGATCCGGCTTACGGGCCGCCAGGGTGGCGTCGAGACGCCCAACCCCGCCGCCCGGCACCGGGATGGCGTGAGGTGCCGAGGTCACACGACGCGCATCGTTCTCCGCTTCCTGGCGGATGGCGACCAACGCGTCCACGAAATGGTCCAGGGTCTCCCTGGTTTCGGTCTCCGTGGGTTCGATCAGGAGACACTCCGGGACCAGAGAGGGGAAATACATGGTCGGTGCGTGGATGCCGAACTCCAGCAGACGTTTGGAGACATCCAGGGCGGTGATGCCGAGCCGTTTCCGTTCCGGCTCGAGCGACAGGATGAACTCATGGGTGGCGCGCCGATCGGGATAGGCGACGGTGAATCCCTCGGCCATGAGCCGTGCCATGAGGTAGTTGGCATTCAGGGTGGCGAACGCCGACACCCGCCGCACCCCCTCGGCGCCGAGCATGCGCAGGTAGATGTGGGCGCGCAGCAGGATGCCGATGTTGCCCGAGAAGCCGGCCAGACGACCGATGCTCTCCGGCAGGTCGGCCTCGGTTTGCCAGGAGAACCACTCGCGCCCCTTGTCGTCGAGGCTTTTTTTCACCACCGGCACCGGCAGGTAGGGGGCGAGACGTTCCGAGACCGCCACCGGTCCCGCGCCCGGACCACCGCCGCCGTGGGGAGTGGCGAAGGTTTTGTGGACGTTGAAGTGTACCGCGTCGAACCCCATGTCGCCGGGACGGACCCGTCCCGCCACGGCGTTGAGGTTGGCGCCATCGTAGTAGAGCAGCCCGCCGGCCTCGTGCACGATCGCCGCGATCTCCCCGACCCGGCGCTCGAACACCCCGAGCGTGGAGGGGTTGGTGAGCATCAGTCCGGCGGTATGGGGGCCGACCGCGGCGCGCAGGGCTTCGATATCCACATCGCCTGCGGCGGTGGTGGGAATCTCGCGCACCGACAGGCCACACATGGCGGCGGTGGCCGGGTTGGTGCCATGGGCGGCGTCGGGCACCAGCATTTCGCGCCGCGCCTCGTCGCCACGAGCGCGGTGATAGGCGCGGATCATCGCGACACCGGCGAACTCGCCATGCGCGCCGGCCATGGGCACCAGCGACACCGCGCGCATGCCGGCGATCTCGCCGAGCATCTCCTGCAACTCATGCAGGCAGCGCAACACCCCCTGCCCGCTCTCCACCGGCGCCAACGGATGGCGATTCAGGAAACCCGGCAGCGAGGCGAGCACATGGCAGGCGCGCGGGTTGTATTTCATGGTGCAGGAACCGAGCGGATAGAAATGGGTATCCACCGAGTAGTTCAACTGCGACAACCGGGTATAGTGGCGCACCACCTGGAGTTCCGAGACGCGCGGCAAGGGGGGTGGCGCGACGCGCAGGAAACGCTCCGGCAGATCCGAACCCCCTTCCGGGAGTTCCGGGATGTGTTGGATGTTGCGCCGCTCCGGTCGCGAAGCATCGAAGATGGTCTGGTTCATCACCCCTCCTTGACATTGAGCACCCAGGACAGGGTGTCGGCATAACGGTCCAGATCGGCCTCGGTACGGGTCTCCGTGGCGCACACCAGAATGGTCTGATCCAACTCCGGGTAGCTCTCGCCCAAACGGTAACCGCCGTTGATGCCCAGACGGGCCAGACGGGCCAGGGCCGGAGCGATCGGCTTGGGCAGTCGCAGCACCGCCTCGTGGAAGAACGGTCCCTGGAACACGCGGGTCACGCCGGGGATGGTGGTGAGTTTCTCCACCAGGGCGCGGGTCCGGGCGTGACAGGTGGCGGCGGTGCGCGCCAAGCCATCGGGTCCGAGCAGGGAGAGATGGATCGACGCGGCGACGGTCATCAACCCCTGGTTGGTGCAGATGTTGGAGGTGGCCTTGGCGCGACGGATGTGTTGTTCACGGGCCTGCAAGGTGAGGATGTAGCCGGTGCGACCTTCCGGATCGGTGGTCTTGCCGACGATGCGACCTGGCATCTGACGGATCAGCGCCTGCTTGCAGCACAAAAATCCAAAGTACGGTCCGCCCGAGGAGAGGGGAATGCCCAACGGTTGTCCGTCTCCGCAGGCGATATCCGCGCCCGAGGCGCCCCACTGACCCGGCGGTTTGAGGAGTCCGAGGGCCACCGGATTGACCTGCCCCACGACGATCGCCCCTTCGTGCCGGGCCCAGTCGGTGAGGGTATCGACCTCCTCGAGCATGCCGAAGAAGTTGGGTTGCGGAATGACCAGCGCGGCCACCTTCTGACCATGGAAGCGGTTGAGCGCCTTGAGCGAAACGCGCCCCTCGACCGGATCAAAGGGGATCTCCACCACCTCCAGATCCAGATCCCGCGTCATGGCGCGCACCACGGCGCGGTGGTGGGGATGGACGGTCTCGGGCAAGAGAATCTTCCCGCCCTGGTTGGTGGTGGCGCGGGCGGCCATGAGCACCGCCTCGGCCAGACTGGTGGCCCCGTCGTACATCGAGGCATTGCCCGCGTCCATGCCGGTCAGACCGGCCATCATGGTCTGAAACTCGTAGAGCAGTCGCAAGGTGCCCTGACTGGCCTCGGCCTGATAGGGGGTGTAGGCGGTCATGAACTCGCCGCGTCCGGCGATCTCCCACACCGCGGCGGGGATGTGGTGTTCGTAGGCGCCGGCGCCTATGAAACACAGGCCCGAGCCGTCGCCTTCGGCCCGTTCGCGCATCAGTCGCCCGACCGCCATCTCTCCGAGCGCGGGGGGAAGTTCCAGGGGTGGAGCGCGCAGTTCGGACGGAATTTCCTCGAACAGGGTCTCCAGGTGCGCGACGCCGATGGCCCCGAGCATCGCCTCGACATCGCTGGGAGTGTGGGGAATGAATGGCATTTTTTATTTTAAATTCAATGAGTTGGATAGAAAGATGACATTTTGAACGATCACCCGACTGTCGTAGTATCGCAGATTATCGCGTCCGATGGAACGCATTGTGATGCGTTCCGGACGCATTCAGGTCATTTTTCATGCGCTACGGAACGGATGGCAACGGATCCAGGAAGGGACCGGCAGGTCCAGGCCACCCCGCATTCGAAAGACAGCCGGACAAAAATGCCCGGTCTGAATGGTTTCGGACCGGGCAAAACAGCACACCGAGATGGAAAAAGGCGGTCGATCAGGGCATTCTGGCCCCGAAGACGCCAAAAGTTTCGGAGTTGATCAGAAAATGGACCCAGATGCTGGCTGCGTAACCCAAGGCAATGACAGGCGTCCATTTCAGATGGCTGCCAAAGGTATACACCCCGCGCGCCTGCCCCATGAGCGCAACACCGGCGGCGGAACCGATGGACAAAAGACTGCCACCCACACCAGCGGTCAAGGTGACCAGCAACCACTGTCCCAGCGACATGCCGGGTTCCATGCTCAACACGGCGAACATCACCGGGATGTTGTCCACAACGGCGGAGAGCAAACCGACCATGACATTGGCCGGCGTATGTCCCCATCCCTCATAGAGGATCTGGGAGACGTTGCCCAGATAGCCGATCACCCCCAATCCACCCACGCAGAGGATGACCCCATAGAAGAACATCAGGGTATCCCATTCGGCGCGACTGATGCTGCGGAAGATGTCGAACGGATCTTCCGGGCATGCGTCATCTTCGGACCTGGTTGACGCATGCGCGTTCTTGTGGCTCGATTTTTTCAGATGATAGCCGAACACCATCAGGTATCCGAGTCCGGTCATCATGCCAGCCATGGGCGGCAGATGCAGGAAATTGTGAAAGGATACCGCAGTCACGATCGTCAGAAGAAACAGCAGGATCATCCGTTTCGCGCCCGGCTTCATCGTGATGACCTCACGACTGGCAGCCGGTTTGCCCTTGGGAACATAAAAACTCATGATCGCGGCAGGCACGAGCCAGTTGACGACCGAGGGAATGAACAGCAAAAAAAAGGTCCAGAACTCCACGATCCCCTTCTGCCAGACCATCAAGGTGGTGATGTCGCCAAACGGACTGAACGCACCGCCGGCATTGGCGGCCACCACGGTGCTGATGCAAGAGAGGGAGACGAAAACCGGTTCGCTTCTGCCCACGGCCAGCACCACGGCACACATCAGCAGGGCGGTGGTCAAATTGTCCGCCACCGGAGAGATGAAGAAGGCCAGCACGCCGGTCAACCAGAAGAGCCGGGTATACGAGAACCCGGACCGCACCAGCCAGGAGCGCAAGGCCTCGAAAACGCGCCGCTCCTCCAGCGCGTTGATGTAGGTCATGGCGACCAGCAGGAACAGGCAGAGTTCGGCGAATTCGAGGATGTTGTGGCGGATGGCCACCTCGGCGACGGCAGGCGATCCCGCCTCTTTATAGGCTACCGCGATGAAAATCCAGATGACGCCCGCGGCCAGGATCACCGGTTTCGATTTGCGCAGATGGGTCACCTCTTCGGCCATGACCAGCGCATAGGCGCCGACGAACAGCAGCAGAGAGGCGATCCCGACCCAGTGTCCGGTCAGATCGATCTTGTCGTCCGTGACGACGCCTCCAGCCCATGACGCCTCGGGAAAAAGCCATGGGGCGCACATCGCAAGCAGCATGGCGAACAGCATCCTGTTCGTCTTGTTTCTCTGATTTTCCGGTAACATCGCACGCTCCATTCCTGAGTCATGATTCCTGCGAGAACCCGGTTTCATCCTACAGTGGATTCGTTCGGGTCGCCGCGCATGTCGCCGACCACGCACTCCAGAATGTCTTCCAGGCTGTCCATCCCCTCGCACCCGCCGAACTCATCGACGATGACAACCGGTCGCCATCCTTCTGAAAGGCGGTGAGCAGATCCCCGCGGCTGAATCTCCTCTCCAACTCCGTTTCAGTTCCCGGACCGTGCCGCCACGGGCCCGATTCAGAGCCCCGGCACGCCCAGCCAGGGCGGATTCACGGGGATGGCAGCAGATTCTCCGGATCCTGGGTATTGTAGCCGGCCTGATGACCACTGCCGATATGCTGGACGCTGAGCCGATCCACCCGATTGCGATCCATGTCCACCACCTCGAAGCGGTAGCCCTCCCAGGTGAAACAGTCCCCGACGCGCGGAATGCGTTCGAGCATGGTCATCGCCAGGCCGGCCAGGGTATGATACCCCCCCTCGTCTTCGAAGGGAAAACGGGTCGAGATGCCGGTCAATTCGCGCAGACGTTCCAGATCCAGCATCCCATCCAGCAGCATGGATCCATCCTCCCGCAGCACCACGGATTGATCCTCGGCGGTGGCGCAGTCCTCCAGCTCGCCGACCATCTCTTGCAGCAGATCGGTCAGGGTCACCGCACCGGCCACGCCACCGAACTCATCCACCACCAGCACCATGCCCATCCGGTTGCGGCGGAAATACTCCAAAAGATGGGTGATGCCGATGGTGGCGGGCACGAAAACCGGTGGTCGGACCAGCGCCGCCAGGTCGATGGGCTCGTTCATGAGGGTCTTCTTGAGCAGGCTGGTGCTGTCCAGGACGCCGACCACCTCGTCCAACCCCCCGATGCAGACCGGAAACCGGTTGTGACGGCTTTCGGCGATCCGGCGCAGATTCACGTCCAGATCATCCTGCAAATTCAGCAGATCGATCTCCATGCGCGGGGTCATGATGTCCGAGATGCGCCGGGAGTCCATCTGGAGCACCCGCTTGACCAACAACTGCTCGTGCTCCTCGAAGACGCCGGCCTCGGCCCCCTGGCGCATCAGGACCTGGATCTCCTCCTCGGTCACCGGCGGGTCATTGTGGTGATGAAGCTTCAACAGGCGCAGCAGACCTTCGGTGGTCATGGAAAGCAGACGGATGAACGGCGCGGCGACGCGGGAGAGCCAGTACATGGGTTTGGCCACGAAAATGGCCAGGGATTCGGGATGGTGCTGGGCCAGGCGTTTGGGCAGCAACTCCCCCAGGATCAGGGAAACGAAGGTGATCGACACGACGATGATCACCAGTCCCGCCTCGGTGGCGTGGACGCCGATCAAGGGCAACGGCTCCAGCCACGGGATCAGGATCTTGAGAAAAACCGCCTCGCCGTAGGCGCCGCTGAGGATGCCGATGGTGGTGATGCCCACCTGAATGGTGGCCAGGAAACGGCTGGGATCGTTGCCAAGCGACAACGCGATACGCGCGCCGCTGGATCCGGCATCGGCCAACTGTTGCAGGCGGACCTTGCGAGAAGAGATCACGGCCATCTCTGCCAGGGAGAACAAGCCGTTGAGGAGAACCATCGACAGCAGGATGAACAGTTCCATCGAACTCCAAGGATCGAGAGGCGGGTCTAGACGGGGGCCTCGAAACCAAACGGCTCGAGTCGATGTTCCGGAATCCGAACGATCGACGCACCCTCCTGGCACCTTAGTCACTTCCAGGCAAGCGTTCGCAGAGGTTGGCCGGGGGAGCGCCGGTGATCCGGGCGGGCATCCGAACGACCAGCCGGGGATCACGTTACCACATCCCCCCGCGGATGTCATTTCCAAAGAGCGCCGGTGACTTGCATGATGGGGAGATCCGCCTCAGGCAAGTCACCAGGAAGCCTTAGGTCATACGGAATCCCGCCACACCGGGATGGCCCTCAATCCCGCAGCGCCGACTGGCCGAACTTCACGAAGGGCGGACGCACGGCGCGGGCATTCAGGCGCCGTCCGCGCACCTCCACCTGGCAGGCCGCGCCGGGTTGCAGACGGGAATCCACCACCGCCAAAGCGATCCCGCGCTCCAGAGTCGGCGAATAACCGCCGCTGGTGATCTCGCCGACCACATCGCCATCGACAAAAACCGGCAGATGGTCGCGCAACACCCCCTTGTCGATCAACAGGATGCCGATCCGTTTGCGCAACGTCGGATCGTGCCGAAACGGCTCGAGCACCTGCCGACCGGAGAAGATCCGGCTCTCCGGCTCCCAGGCGATGGTCCAGCCGAGACCACGCTCCAGAGGATTGCTCTTGCTGTCCATGTCGTGTCCGTGCAGATTCAGGCCCGCCTCCAGACGCAGGGTGTCGCGGGCGCCGAGTCCCACCGGCGCCACGCCCGCGGCCAGCAGCCGATCCCACGCGGCGCCCGCCTCGCCCAGCGGCAGAATCAACTCGAAGCCATCCTCGCCGGTGTAGCCGGTACGCGCCACGCGCCGCCCCCCCTCCTCGAGAATGTGGAACGACGGCAACGCGGCGGCCCGTTCGGCCATCTCCGAAGGGAGCGCATCCGCCAGATGCCGGACCGCCTCCGGACCTTGCAGCGCCAGAATGGCCAGATCGATCCGCTCGGTCACCGTGACGTTGTGGGCCGGCGCGTGGATGCGGATCCAGGCCAGATCCTTCTCACGGTTGCCGGCATTGATCACCAGCATGAAGTGATCCGGACGCAACCGATAGGCGATCAGATCATCGGTCACCCCGCCCCGTTCGTTGAGCAGCAGACCGTATTGACCCGCCCCATCGGTCAGACGGCCCGGATCACAGGCCAGCAGCCAGCTGGTCAACCCCGCCACGTCGCCGCCGGTCAGATCCACCACCCCCATGTGCGATACGTCGAACACCCCGCAGGCGCGACGCACCGCGTGGTGCTCGGCGATCTGCGAGCCGTAGTCCAGGGGCATTTCCCAGCCGGCGAAAGGCGCCATACGCGCCGCCAGCCCAACGTGTCGATCGTGCAGGATGGTCTTATGCATCTTTACTCACCTCGTCGAGTCGCTTGAGTTGCCGCAATAAAGCTTCGAGCTGGCCAAACGGAACCATGTTGGGTCCGTCGCACGGAGCGCGGTCCGGATCCGGATGGGTCTCCAGGAAAAGCGCCGCCACCCCGACCGCCACGGCGGCCCTGGCCAAGGCGGCCACGAAACGGCGTTCCCCGCCCGAGGAGTCACCCTTGCCACCCGGTTTCTGCACCGAATGGGTGGCATCGAAAACCACCGGGGCGCCCGCCTCGCCGAGAATCTCCAGGGCGCGCATGTCCACCACCAGATCGCCGTATCCAAAGGCAAAGCCCCGTTCGCACACCAGTATCCGGTCGTTGCCTGTGGCCCGCGCCTTCTCCACCACCCGCGCCATGTCGGCGGGGGCCAGGAACTGCCCCTTCTTGATGTTCACCGGACGTCCGGCACGGGCTGCGGCCTGGA
Organism: Candidatus Magnetaquiglobus chichijimensis; assembly: GCF_045865675.1. Classification (NCBI taxonomy): domain Bacteria; kingdom Pseudomonadati; phylum Pseudomonadota; class Magnetococcia; order Magnetococcales; family Candidatus Magnetaquicoccaceae; genus Candidatus Magnetaquiglobus; species Candidatus Magnetaquiglobus chichijimensis. Next base: position 300,390 of record NZ_BAAFGK010000002.1, on the reverse strand, counting down.
TCAGATCGGTCTGACGGCACAGAAAGGCCGGGGTCTGGAGCATGTCCACCACGGCGGCGACCGGTTCGGCCTGCTCCGGGGTGTGGATGTCGGTGACCACCGGCACGCCGAACTCCATCCGCACCGCCTCCAGAACCCGCAACCCCTCTTCCAGACCCGGCCCCCGAAACCCGTCGGAAGAGGTGCGGTTGGCCTTGTCGAAGGAGGCCTTGTAGATCCACGGCACCCCGACCCGATTCACGATCGCCTGGATCGCGCGCGCGGTGGCGAAGGCAAACTCCCGTCGTGCGGCGAAATCCCCGCCCTCGATCACGCAGGGTCCGGCGATCACCCCCAGGGGCCGTCGATTGCCGAGGGTAAGGTGGCCCACCTGGACGTCACGCGCGGGGGTGGACATGGCCTCACCCCTTCCGGTTGGCCAGCGACGCCTTGATGAAGGCCGCGAAAAGCGGATGGGGCGAACGCGGACGCGACTTGAACTCCGGATGGTATTGGCAGGCGACGAAATAGGGATGATCGGCCATTTCGATCACCTCGACCAACTCCCCGTCGGGGCTGGTGCCGGAGATCAGCAGACCGGCCTCGACGAGCCGTTCCCGGTAGTTGTTGTTGAACTCGTAGCGGTGCCGATGCCGTTCGGAGATCTCCAGGTGGCCACCATAGGCCTGCGCCGCCCGACTGCCCGACACCAGCCGGCAGGGATAGGCGCCGAGACGCATGCTGCCCCCCTTGTCCACCTCCGAGTCGCGACGTTGCACCTCAACCCCGCTCTTCCATTCGGTGAGCAGGGCGATCACCGGATGCGGGGTGTGATCCGAGAACTCCGAGGAGTAGGCCCCTTCCAGTCCGGCGACGTTGCGGGCGAACTCCACCACCGCCATCTGCATGCCCAGGCATATGCCGAAATAGGGAACCTTGCGTTCACGGGCGTAGCGCACCGCGCGGATCTTCCCCTCGGCACCCCGTTCGCCGAAGCCGCCCGGCACCAGAATCCCATCCAATCCGCTCAATTGCGCGCTCGGATCGTCCTGGGAGATCTCGTCGGCGTTGACCCAGCGCAGCGAGACGCGGCAGTCGTTGGCGATGCCACCGTGGGTGAGCGCCTCGACCAGGGATTTGTAGGCATCCTTGAGTTCCACGTACTTGCCGACGATGCCGATGGTGGTCTTGTGGCTCGGGTTGACGATCTTCTCCAGCACCACCTCCCAGTCGTCCATGCGGTGTTCCGAACCGCGCAGGTTCAAGAACTGGAGCGTCTTGCGGGCCAACCCTTCCAGATGGAGCGCGAACGGAACCCGGTAGATCGACTCCTGATCCTGACAGTTGATCACCGCGTCCGGATCGACGTTGCAGAACAGGCCGATCTTCTTGCGCACCGAGGCGTTGATCTCCCGATCGGTGCGACAGATCAGGATGTCCGGCTGGATGCCGATGGCCCGCAACTCCTTCACCGAGTGTTGCGTGGGCTTGGTTTTGAGTTCGCCGGAGGTGGGGATGTAGGGCAGGAGCGTCAGGTGGATGAACAGGGTGTTCTCCCGTCCCAGATCGATGCGCAACTGACGGATCGCCTCGAGAAACGGCAGGGATTCGATGTCACCCACCGTGCCGCCGATCTCGATGATGGCGATGTTGTTGCCGCGCGCCACATCCAGGATCACCTCCTTGATGGCATCGGTGATGTGCGGGATCACCTGCACCGTCGAACCCAGGTAGTCGCCGCGCCGCTCCTTGCGGATCACCTGCTGGTAAATGCGACCGGTGGTGAAGTTGTTGGCCTGGCTCATCGGGATATCGAGGAACCGTTCGTAGTGGCCGAGATCCAGATCGGTCTCCGCGCCGTCATCGGTGACGAACACCTCGCCGTGCTGGAACGGGCTCATGGTGCCCGGATCGACGTTGATGTAAGGGTCGAGTTTCTGGATGGTCACCGAGTAGCCACGCGCCTGGAGCAGGCTGCCGAGGGAGGCGGCGGCCAATCCCTTGCCCAGGGAGGAGACCACGCCACCGGTAACAAAGATGAATTTGGCCATGTCGTGCTTTCGATCCGTTCTGATGGATGGGATTCAGCCCCTCACCCCCTTGCCGAGGCGCGGGAGAGAGCATCGGAGGCCATGCTCCGTGCGTTGACCGGGCTTTGGTCCGGTCGGGTTTCCGTCACTATATACCACTTCACCCGCCCAGGTATACGCTTCGTTACACGCGGGATTGACAATCCCCTCTCTGCACTTTCGTTCACACGCAGCGGAACGGCTACCGCTCCCGGCCTGGCCAATCTTCAGAGGCTGGTTGGCATGTGCCAAAACAGCCACTCACGGACGGACGCCCGACGCCAGAAACGAGCCGACGCGTTCCTCGGCCTCCCCTTCCGGATCTGCCGTCGCGTCGAGCCAGTGGATGCGGACTCCCTGGCGTTCCATGCGCCGGAACCAGGTCTCCTGGCGTTTGGCGAACTGGCGGATCGCCTGTACCAGGTGCGTTTCGCACGCCTCGCGGGTCAGGGTGCCGCGCACGAACCGGGTGACGAAACGGTACTCCAATCCCATGCCGTCCAGGGTCTCCTCCGGGACGCCCGCCGCCAGCAACCCTTCCACCTCTTCGATCATCCCCTCTTGCAATCTCCGATGCAACCGTTCGGCGATCCGTTCGCGCAGGACCGACCGTTCCCAGCGCAGACCGAGCACCAGAAAATCCGCCTCGGGCGTGGTGACCACGGGCGCCGTGTCGTTTCGGCTCGCCAGGGCGATCTCGATGGCGCGTATCGTCCGGTCGCGGGTTTCCAGGTCGGTGGTGTTGTGTTGCTCCGGTTTCAGGGCGAGCAGGCGCGCGATGAGTTCGTCGTCCGGGAGTGCGTGCCATTCGGCCCGTTGACGAGGATCGACGCGCGCCGGGGTCAGACGGTAGCCGCGCAGGATCGATTCCAGGTAGAGGCCGGTTCCGCCGGCGAGAATCGGCAGGCGACCGCGGGCGCGGATCTCCGGGATGCGCGCCAGACACAGTTGTTGAAAGCGGAACAGGTTGAACCCGTCGCCCGGATCGGCCACATCGATCAGATGGTAGGGAATGGCGCCGTATTCGTCGAGATCCTTGCCCGTGCCGATATCCAGGCCGCGGTAGACCTGACGGGAGTCGGCGGAGAGGATTTCACCGTCGAAACGCTGGGCCAGGCGTACCGCCAGACGGGTTTTGCCGGAGGCGGTCGGACCGAGGATGACGAGGATCTTCATTCTTGACACGCACCTCAACCCAGCCCACGCCTGCCCGCCCCGCGCCGCGCCGCCTCCACCCCAAACCCGACCGCATCCAACCGCGCCACCAATTGCACCACCGTCGGTTTCACCACCCGCCCCCCACGCGGCATCGGCATCCCGGCAATCGCATGCACCTCCACCTCGCTCAATCCCGCCTCGGCCATGCGTGTCACCGCCTCATGCCGCAGATCCCCAAACGCGCACCCCTTCAACCGCGCCTGCACCACCGCCGAGCGAAACGCCTTGTCGATCGCCAGCGGACGCCGGATCCCCAACGCGCCCATGGAGCCGAAAAACAACAACGTCTCCCCTTCCGGACGCTCCGGATAGTCCAACACCTCCCGGAACACCCCAACCAGAACGCGCGTCAACGGCACCTGCCGCATCGGACGACTCAACACCCTGGGAACGGTGACGATCCGCGCCGCCAAATCCACATCCGCGATCCGCAACCGCAAGATCTCCTCCTTGCTCATCCCGGTCTGCAAGGCGATCCTCGCGATCCACCCCAACATCGGCGTGGGACGCCGGTCACAGGCGGCCAACAAACGGGCCAACTCACCGGGTTTGAACGCGCGCTCGCGATCCGATGCCGCCCGCGTCGGCGCCACCCCACCCACCGGATTGCCCTCCAGCGCAACCCCCCAACGCTCGACCGCCACCTCGAACAATTCACGCAACAGGTCCAGATCGCCCTGCACGATCGCGGCGGAAGCCTCGCGCAAACGGGCATCACGATAGCCGCTCACATCCAGGGCGGTGATCTCTCCAAGGGGATGTTCCCCCAGACGGGCGGCGATCTGACCAGCCTTGCGCCGCTCACGGGCATGCTGGATGGGGGATTTGTGAACCGAAACCTGCTCCAGATAACGGACCAGGGCCGCCTTCAGGAGGGTCTCCCCGGAAAACGACGCTTGCGAACCGCTCATCGGAATCAATGCGCCGCGACGACCGGCGACAGTCCGTGATAGAGCAGCGTGGTGAGATGGGTGGCAATCCGCTCGACATCCTCATGCTCGGGCAGGGCACCCGGCAGTCGCCTGCGGATCGGAGCCAGCTGGAAATGGGAGAGAACCACGCCCAGGATGGTGAAAAAGAGCAGAACCATGTCCGTGCCACCACGGGAGAGCAACACCAGGGTGTCTGTGCTTCCTTCGTAAACCGGCAGAAAAACCCGATCCAACAACAACCGCAAACGCTGCTCGTCGGCATCGGAGAGTTCACGCTGCAACAGGGAGCGCAAAATCACATCCCCACCGAAGATCTCGATCCAGAAGGTGATCAGCTGTCGCAACCGTTCCTCGGGATGATCCTCGGCGCGCAAGGACTCGGAAAGGGTATCCACCTTGTCGGCGAAGGCGTACTCCAAGGCCTTGAAGTAGAGGGTCTCCTTGCCGGAGAAGTGGTTGTAGAGCGCGGCGGCGGTGATGCCGACGGTCTGGGCGATGTCCCGCATGGCCACGCCGTTGTATCCGCGCGCGGCAAACAACGGCAGGGATGCCTCCAGGATCTTGACCGCAGTCTTGGAATAGCCGGTTCTGTTCATATCAAACCGTAATTGCGAATCTTTTCCAACAACGAGGCCCGACGGATCGGTTTGCCGAGATACGCGTTGCAACCGCCCTGGTCAAAGGAACGAATGATCGAATCCAGGGTATCCAATGCCGAGGTCATGATCACCACCGCCTCGTCGTTGGAAGAGACCCGATGGGTCTTTTCCAGCGCCCGGATGGCCAGAACCGCCTCCTGACCGTCCATTTCCGGCATCATGATGTCCATGCACACCAGTTGGAAGGGTTCCCGTTTTTCCAGGGCGACCTTGAAAGCCTCCACGGCCTCGACACCGTTGCCGACCTCATGGCAGGCCCCATACTCGGCCAGAATCGTATTGAGAATCACCCGGCTGTTGACATCGTCATCGGCAATCAGGATTTTCACGGTAGCCCTTGATTTCGGTAATGATGAATGGAACAAAGATTTTCAACCGTGATGCGAAAATCTTTCACCCGGAACTCTTGTCGCCCGATATGGGTACGAGGGCACGATCATTCCGAGTTCAGGAGTTTTTCGCATGCTATCCATATATCCGATTCCGGCGTTCTTGCGCAACCATTCACGCCATCCATGGATAAAAAACAGCGCGAAAATGGCAGATCTCTTCTGGCGCGCGATCTTCCCGAGATTGGTGACCCTGCTCATTCCGTCGCTGGTGGCCAGCACGGCGGTGATCATCTGGTTGACCAGCCGGGGTGCGCCCATGCCGGCTGAGGTGGTGACAAGCGAGGCGCCGCGCGGGTTGAAACCAGGCGCCGGAGCCGCAATGGAGACGCAACGTCCGCTCCAGGTGATCGCGGGGGATCCCACCTTCGCACCCGCCGTGGAGTCGCTCGAAGAGCTGTTCGCCAGTCACCTGACCGACACCCAGGAACCCGAACCCGATGGTCTGCCGGTCACCAACACCGATGGCAAGGCGCTCTCCCCGATGGAGGTGCATGTCAACGAAACCCTGCTCGAGTCCCTCGACCCTTATCTGATGAACCGCGAACAGTTGACGGTTTTCGCCTCGGCCATTCCCACCGGCTATCCGGTTCCCTTTCAGGGAATCAACAGTCCGTTCGGTTTCCGCATGCATCCCACCCATCAGGAGACCCGCTTTCATCCCGGCGTGGATCTGAAGGCGCCGATGAACACGCCGATCACCGCCACGGCGGACGGCGTGGTGGAGTTTGCCGGGGTGGACAACGGACGACTCGGGCTCAACGGACTGGGGCAGGTGGTGAGTCTGCACCACAATTTCGGTTTCCGCACCACCTTCAGCCATCTGAACAAGATTCACGTCAAGGCCGGGGATTTCGTCCGCAAAGGGGATCTGATCGGTCTGACCGGTCAAAGCGGAATCGTCACCGCGCCCCACCTGCATTACGAAGTGCGCTTCATCCATCAGTATCTCAACCCGGCGCCGTTCCTCTCCTGGACCGCCGAGCACCACGAACGGCTCTTCAAGGAGAAGAGCATCCAGTGGGTGGCGCTGCTCGATCAAATCGGCACCCGCCCCTCCTCCGCCTCACGCCATCTGGCCCGCGCCGAACCACCCCCCAAGCCGACCCTGTCCCAAGCCAGCGGGAATGCCTCCACATCCGGCGAACTCCATTTCGCTCCGACCCTGATCACGGAGCGCCATCTCTCCAAACCTCTGGAGTCGCGATAGGCCGCGTTACGAATGCCGGTCCGCGCCACCCGGCGTGAAGGAGAGCGTGAAGGTGACCGGCCCGTCGTTGATCAGCCGGACCCGCATGTCGGCGCCGAAACGACCGGTGGCCACCTCGACCCCTTCGGCATGCAGGCGTTGACAAAAGGAATCGAAAAGCATCCGGGCGCGATTGGGCTCCTCGGCGCGGTCGAAGGAGGGCCGGAACCCCTTGTCGAGATTGGCCGCCAGGGTGAATTGCGAAATGGCCAGCACCCCGCCGTGAATATCCCGCACCGCGTGGTGCATCCTCCCCCGTTCGTCGGGAAAGATGCGCAACCCGGCGATCTTGCGGGCCATGAGGGTCACCTCGCGCTCCCCGTCGCCGTGTTCCACGGCCAACAGCACCACCAGACCCGCACCGATCGCGCCGATCTCCTCGCCGGCGACCGTCACCCCCGCCTCGCTGACCCGCTGCACCACCGCTTTCATCGCGCTTTCAACCGTTTCTCACGCCGCTCCGGCATCCCGGAGCCACCGAACCCCTCCGAAAAACCGGATCACAACCCATCCTCGTTCCAATCCACCTCGTCGGGATGCCAGTCCGGGAACAGCGCCCGGATCGAGGTCAACAACTGCCCCCGGAACACCGGTTTGAGCAGCACCCGCACCCGATCGCGCAACCGTTCGTCGGCCAGCTCGCGGGCTTCGAGGTGGGCATCGATGCCATCCATCAAGGCGATGATGTGGGTTTCGGGATAGGCGCTGGGCAGTTCTCGCAGGATTTCCAGTCCTTCCGCGTCGGTCAACGGCAGATCGGTGATCACCAGATCGCAGGGCGCGGCGCGCAACACCCGCCACCCCAACCCCTCGACCGGCGCGCCCAACACCTCGAGTCCCACTCCTTCCAGAATGGAACGCAACAAGGCGTGCCGCAAGCGGTCGCTGTCAATCAACAGGACTTGAATCGTCCGCGACATGGTGCTGTTCCCCTCCCCGCTCCACACGCACCGCCAGGACATACCCGGAGCTGCGCACGGTCTTGATCAACGCTGGTTTTTTGGGATCGTCGCCCAAACGACGTCGCAGGCGACTGACCTGCATGTCGATGGTGCGGTCGAAGGGTTCGATTTCGCGACCATGAGAGAAGTCCAGGAGTTGGTCGCGACTCAACACCCGATTGGGATGGTTCAAAAAAACCCGCAACAAAGAGAATTCGCCGCCGCTCAGGAAGATTTTTTTCGACTTGGGGGAGTAGAGCTGACGGGTGGGCACGTCCAACACCCAACCGGCGAACCGATAGGTGGTGTTGGCGTCCTCTTCCTGGGTGTCGCCGGGCAGGGAACGGGCGCGACGCAGCACGCTCTTGACCCGCGCCAGCAACTCGCGGGGGTGGAACGGCTTGCCCAGATAGTCGTCCGCGCCCATCTCCAGACCGATGATCCGATCCATGTCCTCGCCGCGGGCGCTCAGGATGATCACCGGAATGTTGGAGCGGGAGCGCAGATTGCGACACAACACCAGACCATCCTCGTCGGGCAGCATCAGATCCAGGACGATCAGGTCGGGTTGACTCTTTTCGAGCAGTTGCCGCAGCCCCTTGCCATCGGCGACCTTGCTGACGCGAAAGCCGTTCTTTTCCAACAGCCGTCCCACGAGGGTGCGAATGTCGGGGTCGTCGTCCACCACCAGGACATGATCCGGAGTTGACATCTCACGGTTCCTCCCAAGGTTGAACGTCCAAGATCCCTGGACGAGAACTAGGCATACACCACTTCCAATCGCTCCAGATAGGCGACCAACTCGGCGATGCCGTGTTCCACGCCCGGTCGATCCTCACGCTTGGCAGCCTCCTCGATGGCCCGTCCGATCTCGCTGATCGCATCAAAGCCGTAGCCGGCCCCGGAACCCTTCATGCGGTGACCCAGCGTGCGCAACAGATTGAAATCCCCGCTCGCCAGCGCCAAAGGCAACTGCTCCAGATCCTTGCGGCGATTCTCCAGGTATCCCGGCGCGATCTCGGCCAAGTCCGCATCGATGCGCACCACGATCTTCTCCAACCCGCCACTCATCCCGAACACTCCCCATGCAAACGTTCCCGATTGTCGCTCCAGCCGCGAACAGGCCGAACCACGACGCCATGCCCCAACAGTCATCGCGCCCCTGGCGGGACGCATTATAACAAAATATCATCTCTTCGGAAGGGTTTTCCCCGCGCGTTCTCGTTTGTCCGGCAAACTGGGGTCATCGGCCAACGACAACCCAGGAAGAAACAGCTCCTCTTCCAGAGCGATCAGCCGGTCCCGATAGAGCGCGGCCAACTCGAAATCGAGATTGGCCGCGGCGTCCTTCATTTTTTTCTCCAGTTGCTTGATCTCGCGGGCCGGATCGACCGCCGGAATCCGATACCCCTCCCCCGCCTCGGCAACGCGCGCACGCGCCGGCGCGGCGGGCGCGCGCGTTCCAAAGACATCGCCCGGCGTATCCATCACCCGCTTTCGCACCGATGCCGGCTGGATGCCATGTTCCCGGTTGAACGCCTCCTGCAGGGCACGCCGGCGCCGGGTCTCGCGCAACGCCGCCTCCATGGAGCCGGTCATCTGATCGCCATAAAGAATCACCCGACCATCGACGTTGCGCGCCGCCCGCCCGATGGTCTGGATCAGCGAGGTCTCGGAACGCAAAAACCCCTCCTTGTCGGCATCCAGAATCGCCACCAGCGCCGTCTCCGGAATGTCCAACCCCTCGCGCAACAGGTTGATCCCCACCAGCACGTCGAACACCCCCAACCGCAGATCACGAATGATCTCCAACCGCTCCAGGGTGTCGATGTCGGAATGGAGATAGCGCACCCGGATCGACAACCCCTCCAGATACTCGGTCAGATCCTCGGCCATGCGCTTGGTCAGGGTGGTGGCCAACACCCGCTGGCCGCGCTCCACCACGATGCGGATCTCGGCCAGCAGATGATCCACCTGCCCGGAGGCCGGAACCACCACGCACTCCGGTTCCAACAGTCCGGTCGGACGGTTGATCTGCTCGACCACCACCCGGTGACTGCGCTCGAGTTCATACTCGCCCGGCGTCGCGGAAACATAGATCGTCCGCGGTCGCATGCGATCGAACTCCTCGAAGGTCAACGGTCGGTTGTCGAGGGCCGCCGGCAGACGAAAGCCGTATTCGACCAGGGTCTCCTTGCGACTGCGATCCCCACGCGCCATGCCGCGCACCTGCGGCAGGGTCACATGGCTTTCGTCCACGAACAGGATGGCATCGTCGGGGAGATATTCGAACAGGGTCGGCGGCGCCTCACCAGGCGCCCGTCCGGTGAGATAGCGGCTGTAATTCTCGATGCCGGTGCAGTAACCCACCTCGCGCATCATCTCCAGATCGTGGGCGGTGCGGGTTTCGAGGCGTTGCGCCTCCAGAAGCTTGCCCTGATCACGGAACGTCTTCAAACGCGCCGCCAGATCGCGTTTGATCTCCTCCATGGCGCGCAACACCACCTCGCGCCGGGTGACGTAGTGGCTGGCCGGAAAGATGTCGAACCGCTCCAGATCGCGGATCGGCGTGCCGGTGAGGGCATCGATGGCGCGCACCCGTTCCAGAAGATCGCCGAAGAACTCCAGCCGCACGGCGCGATTCTCCTCGTGGGGCGGAAAGAGTTCCAGGGTATCCCCGCGCACCCGGAAGGCGCCACGGGCGAATTCGATGTCGTTGCGGGTGTATTGCATCTCGACCAGCTTGCGCAACAGGGTGCGCTGGTCGATCTCCTGGCCGACCGCCACCTCGAGGGACATCTCCTGATAGGACTCGGGAGAACCGATGCCGTAGATGCAGGAGACCGAGGCGACGATGATCACGTCGCGGCGTGACAGCAGGGAGCGGGTGGCCCCGTGTCGCAACCGGTCGATGCGGTCGTTGATGGCCGAATCCTTCTCGATGAAGGTATCGGTGCGCGGCACGTAGGCTTCGGGCTGGTAATAGTCGTAGTAGGAGACGAAGAATTCGACGGCGTTGTCGGGAAAAAAGGCCTTCATCTCGCCGTAGAGTTGCCCGGCCAGGGTTTTGTTGTGGGCCAGGATCAGGGCCGGCTTGCCCAACTCGCGGATCACATGGGCCATGGTGAAGGTCTTGCCGGACCCCGTGACCCCGAGCAGGGTCTGATCGCGCTTGCCGGCCCGCCACCCGTCGGCCAACGCCCGTATCGCCCCCGGCTGATCCCCGCGCGGCGGAAAATCGGAGACCAGCTCGAAGGGATACTCCCGACCCGCTTCGGGCCTCGGCGATAATTTGCCGCGCGTCATGCCTCACTCTCCTTGCTGAATCCGGCGCCAAAGCGCCAGTATATCCGGTTCATGCGTCCAGAGTGAAGATTTTTTTGGTCATCCCCCAATCCCATCAGCCGTTTACCGACGTCACCCCACCGGTCCGATCCTGGCCGAACCGCCCGCCCAAAGGCCACGCACCCCAAACGCTTCCATGTATCACATTGTAACACCCTCTGGCCAAAGCTAGAGAAATTTGTCATGATATAATGTTGGGTCATGGCAAGACCGCCCATCACTCCATTCAATCCACCAGCCGCGCACCGGAATCCCAGGACATGGCGTCACCTCCAGACAACAGCATCTGGCGAATCCAGAAGCCGATCATCGCGTCGTTTCTGTTGGCCTACGGGTCGCTGTTGGGGCTGTTCCTGCTCTCCTTGAACTGGATGCTCGCCGAACAGGACCAGGGGTTCAACAACCGCTTCCACCAGGAGGTCGAATCCTCCCTGCGGCTGATGCTCGAAGAGAGTCGCCGCGCCATGGAAGGTCAACTGCTCGGACTCACCCACAATCCGGAAATCCAGGCGCTCTTTCGCGCCCGTCAGCGCGATGCCCTGCTGCGCAAGAGCCTGCCCATGCTGCAACACTGGCAACGCGAACAGGCGATCTCCCATCTCTATTTCCACGACAACGCCGGTACCAACATTCTGCGCGTCCACAACCCCACCCTGCACGGGGATCGCATCCAGCGACTCTCCACCCGTCTGGCCATCGAATCCCTGCAAACCGCCCATGGTCTGGAGATCGGTCTGAACGGGGAGTTGAGTCTGCGGGTGGTGCTGCCCTGGAAGGTCGATGGGGAGTTGATCGGGCTGCTGGAGATGGGCAAGGATCTGGCCGGCATGCTCCCCACCTTGCGCAAAACCCTGCATGCGGATCTGTATCTGTTCCTGAACAAAACATATCTTGACATGAACGCCTGGAAGGAGCGCACCGATTATCCGACCGCCGCCGAAGAGTGGGATCACTTTCCGGATGTGGTGCGTTCGATGGGATCCAAACACACCCTCCCGCCGGAAATGGCCAGGCAGGTGCGCGCCAACCAGTGGAAAGACGGCCTGTTGGAGACCGTTTTGACCGACAACGAGGGGGTGAATCATCTGCATCACTTCACCCTGCCGCTCCGTGACATCCGGGAGCGGGACGTGGCCCGGCTGCTGGTGATCCACGAGGACCAGTTCCTGGACAAGATCACCAATGCCCACAAAAACCGGGTCATCTTCGGCATCACCTTGAGCGCCCTGTTTCTGGCCTGGGTGTTCCGCCATCTGCTGTCGCGGATCGAGGGCAACCTGCGCAAGGCCACCGCCGAACTGCGACACGGCGAAGAACGCAACCGCGCCATCCTCGACACGGCCCTCGATGCCATCATCTCCATCGACACCCAGGGTCGCATCCTCGAATTCAACAAGGCCGCCGAACGGATCTTCGGCTTTCGCAAGCAGGATGTGCTGGGTCACGACATCGCCGAAACCATCATTCCCCCGGAATTGCGCGAATCCCACCGCCAGGGCATCGTCCGTTATCTGTCCACCGGGGAACAGAGGGTCATCAACCAGCACATCGAAATCCACGCCATCAACGCCAGGGGAGTGCGCATTCCCACGGAGATCGCCATCACGGTGATCCCCGGCGAACAGTTCACCTTCTTCACCGCCTTTCTGCGAGACATCTCCGAACGCAAACAAATGCTCACCTCGCTCAACGAGGCCATCGCCCAGGCCGAATCGAGCAACCTCAAGATGCGTCAGGAGATGATCCGCCACGAACAGACCCTGGCGCGTCTCCAATCCAGCGAGGAGCGGTTCCGTTCGGTCACCCTGTCGATTCGCGATGCGATCATCGCCGTGGATTGCGCGCAGAAGATCATCTTCTGGAACAAGGGGGCCGAGTCGCTGTTCGGATATTCCAAGGAGGAGATCCTGGGACAGACCCTGCGTCCCCTGATTCCGGATCGCCATGCCGAAGCCCATCGGATGGGTTTCGAGCGGTTCCTCCAGACCGGACACGCCCCGATGCTCGGGCTGACCACGGAGATGAGCGGACGGCGCAAGGATGGCCAGGAGTTCCCGTTGGAAATGTCGCTCAACGCCTGGACCCATGCCGATGGAAGCCGGTATTTCTCGGCGGTGATCCGCGACATCACCGAGCGCAAACAGGCCGAGGCAGCCCTGCTGGCGGCCAAGGAGAACGCCGAGGCGGCCAATCGGGCCAAAAGCCTCTTTCTGGCCAACATGAGCCATGAAATCCGCACCCCGATGAACACCATCATCGGCCTGGGTTATCTGTTGTCGCAGACGCCGCTCACGCCGGGTCAGCAAGCGCGCATGCGCAAAATCCAGTACGCGGCGGAGACCCTGCTGGGGATCATCAACGACATTCTGGACTTCTCCAAGATCGAGGCCGGACGCATGGAGCTGGAACTCCACCCCTTCCAGCTCGGCGAGGTGATGGAGAAGGTGGCCAGCATGGTGTCGATGCGCGCCGAGGAAAAAGGGTTGGAGATTCTTTTCTCGATCCCGCCGGATCTGCCCCGCTCCCTGATCGGCGACGCGCTGCGTTTGGAACAGATCCTGATCAACCTCGGCACCAACGCGGTCAAGTTCACCCATGCCGGGGAGATCGTCTTCCGGGTCGAGGCGCAGGAGATGACCGACAAGACAGCCCATCTGCGTTTTTCGGTCAAGGACAGCGGCATCGGTCTGACCAAGGAGCAGATCACCGGCCTGTTTCAGCCGTTCGTGCAGGCCGACTCCTCGACCACGCGCCATTACGGCGGCACGGGGTTGGGACTGGCGATCTGCAAGAGTCTGGTCGATCAGATGAACGGTTCGTTCACGGTGATCAGCGCGCCTGGAAAGGGGAGCGAATTCGCCTTCACGGTCCCCATGGCCCGACAATTCCCGCAAGAACCGGTACAGATCTCGCTTGCCGGCCACCATTCGGGTATTCTGCGGGTGCTGGTGGTGGACGACAACGACAGCTCGCGGTTGATCTTAAGCGAGATGGTGCGTGGTCTGGATTGCACGGTTCATGCGGTCGCCTCCGGCGAAGAGGCCCTGGAGGAGATGCGTCGGGCCGTCGATTCCTGGGAACGGCCCTACGATCTGGTGCTGCTCGACTGGCAGATGCCGGACATGGATGGCATCGAAACCGCGCGGCACATTCGCGACATCGCCGCCAACAACTCCTCGCTGGTGATCATGGTGACCGCCCACGGGCGTCAGGAGGTGATGCGCGAGGCCAAGGATGTGGGCATCAACGGTTTCGTGCTCAAACCGGTCACCCCCTCCACGCTGCTCAACACCATCCAGGAGACGTTCGGGCGTGGGATGGTGGCCCAGATGTCCGGCCCGGTCAAAAGCCAGGAGCGCATTCCCGCCCATCTGAAAGGCAAGCGCATTCTGGTGGTCGAGGATCACGAGATCAACTGGCAGGTGGCGGAGGGAATTCTGGCCAAGGCCGGCATCGCCTCGGAGCATGCCAGCAACGGAAAAGAGGCGCTCGAACGGGTTTTCGCGGATCCGGATCGCTACGATCTGGTGCTCATGGATCTGCAGATGCCGGTGATGGATGGCTACGAGGCGACGCGCCGCTTGCGGCTTCGCCTGGACGCCGGGCGACTGCCGATCGTCGCCATGACGGCCAATGCGTTAAAAAGCGAAAAGGATCAATGTCTGGCGATCGGCATGAACGACTACCTGACCAAACCGGTGGTGGTCGCGCATCTGTTCGCGGTGTTGGGTGGATTGATCCCGGCCACGGGGGCGACGCTGGCCCCCGAGGCACAGGGACCAAAAAAGGCGCCCCCGGAGCGGTTGCCGACGGATGCGGCGGGGGTCGTTGCCGAAATGCCGCTTCCCGAGATCGAGGGGATCGATATCCACGCGGCCCTGGAGCGGTTGGATGGGGATGTCGATCTGTTCATGCGCTTGACCCGTCAGTTCATCACCGCCCATCGAAACACGGTGGAACGGATCGCCGAGGCGCTCGCGGATGGCGACGCGGAGACGGCGCGGGCGTTGACCCATGGCGTGAAAGGGGTGGCGGGCAATCTTTCGGCCAACCAGGTCGCGGAGCAGGCCGCGCGGCTGGAGATGTTGGTCAAGGAGGGGGATCTGGACGGTGCCCGGCATCAACTGGAAGGGTTGCGCGAAGAAGTTTCCACCCTGATCGCGGCGATCGAGCGGCAGGCCGACAGGGAACCAATCCCGGCTCCGATGATCGAACCTCTGGAGCAATCCACCCTCCCGCCCGGCGAGATGGAACGGTTGCTGGATCTTCTGATCGATGGGGATTTCGAGGCCCGTGAACTGTTTGGCAGGCTCGCCCCTCATTTGAGAGGTCGGGCGGACACCGGTCGTCTGGATCGCATCCAACAGCATCTGGAGATGCTGGAGTTCGAAGAGGCGGCCAGAGAGGTAGCCGATGAAATGGCGGCATGGGCCGAACAGAAATGAGAAGCGGATGCGGGGATCGGTGGGCATCACCGGTTCCGACGGATCTTTAAGGAATACGAAGCATGGCGCGAGAGAACGTACAACCCACGGTCCTCGTGGTGGACGACGAAGCGACCAACATCGAGGTGCTGGCCAAGCTTCTGCAACCGGATCACCGGGTGCTGTTCACCACCGACCCGTCCAAGGCGATGAACCTGGCCGAGATGAAAGGACCGGATCTGATCCTGTTGGATGTGATCATGCCGAACATGGACGGCTACGAGGTGTGCCGGCGGTTGAAAAGCCGCGCCTCGACACGGGACATTCCGGTGATCTTCGTCACCGCCATGGGCGAGGAGCAGTTCGAGGCGATCGGATTCGAGGCGGGCGGCGTGGACTACATCACCAAGCCGGTCAAGCCTTTCTTGTTGCGCGCCCGGGTCAAGACCCACATCGATCTGAAACGCCAGAGCGACCTGTTGCGGCGTCTGGCCTCCCTGGATGGTCTGACCGGCATCCCCAACCGCCGCAGTCTGGACGAATTCCTGCGCCAGGAGTGGCATCGGGGTCTGCGTCACGAATCCAGGCTCTCGGCGATGTTGATCGACGTGGATTTTTTCAAGAAGTTCAACGATGTTCAAGGCCATCAGGCCGGAGATGTCTGTCTGCGCCAAATCGCAGAAGCCTTGTCACGGACGTTGGAGCGCAAAACCGATCTGGTGGCCCGTTACGGCGGGGAGGAGTTCGCCTGCATCCTGCCGGAGACCCCCTTGCAGGGGGCGGTTCACACCGCCGAAAAGATCAAACAGGCGGTAGCCTCGTTGGCCATTCCCCATCCCCAATCGGACGTGGCCGACATCGTGACCCTAAGCATGGGGGTGATCTCGGTGACGCCCAAACGCGGACACGAGCCCGAAGAGATCCTGGCCGCAGCAGACCAGTTTCTGTACATGGCCAAGCTCTCGGGGCGCAATCAGATCCAGTCCGGGCTGCACGCCTGGGAGGCGGAAACCGCCGCAAACGCCTGATCCGTCCTGTCGAATCGACCTCTCTTCCCACTATATCATAAACCGGTTTCCATAAACCGGATCACGGTTTGATAATCCATCTTGCCCGGTCCGAGCTGGGGAATGGTCTCCATGTGCTCGATGCGACCCGGCACGAACAGCGCGGACATCCCTTCCCGTTTGGCCACCGCGATCAGGGTGTCGCGATCCGGGGTCGGGTACTCGGTGGCCAGGACGATCCGCTCCCCCTTGCGGGAGTCGGAGAGGCTGACGGCGGCATGGCGATGGTCGGGCCAGGCGATCTCGGCCAGGGACTCCACCGCCGCCAGGGAGACCATCTCCCCACCGATCTTGGCAAACCGTTTCAGCCGTCCCACGATCCGGATGAAGCCATGCGCATCCACGGTCACCACGTCGCCCACATCGTGCCACCCGGCGCCCGGTCCGGAAGCGTGAACCGGCACCACCCTTCCATCCCCGCGCGACGGGATATGGCCGAGCATGAGGTTGGGACCGCTCACCAGCAAACGTCCGCCCTCGTGGACCCCGGCAACCGGTTCGAGCCTGATCGAAACGCCGGGCAGCGGCAGACCCACGCAACCCGAATCCCCTTTCAAAAGCGGGGTATCGACCGCGATGGCCGGAGCGCACTCGGTGGCGCCATACCCCTGATAGACCGGCACGCCGAATTTTTCCAACCACAGGTGGCGGGTCCGTTCGCGCAGAGGTTCGCCCCCGGCGAAGACCCGGCGCAAGGATTGAAAATCACCAGGGTGGGCCACCCGTCCGTAACCGGCCAGAAACGTATCCGTACCGACCAGGAGGGTAGGCCGCAGGCGTTGGGCCATTTCGGCGATGGCGCGGTAGTCGAGGGGCGAGGGGTGCATATGGAGCTTGAAACCGGACAGCAGCGGCGCCAGTCCGGCGACGGTGAGGCCGAAGGCGTGGAAGAGCGGCAGCACGTCGAGCATCAGGTCCTGGCCGGGAGCGGAGAGCAGCCCGACCCGCACCTGGACCTGACGGATGTTGGCCATGAGCGCGGCGTGGGAGAGGGCCACCCCCTTGGGTTCGCCTTCGGTGCCGGAGGTAAACAGGATCACCGCTTCGTCATGGGGGTGAACCGGGGGGCATGAACGGCTGAAAGAGGCCAGCCAGGCGCGGAGCAGGTTCCAGGGACGACGGGCCGCACCGGCCAGATCCTCAAGGTGGCGCACCGTGGTTTCGTTGGCCAACTCCGCGACAAGGGGGGCAAGATTGGCCTTGTCCACGAAGCGCCGGGAGGTGAGCACGAGGCGGATGTGGGCGGTGCGACAGGCGGAACGGGCCGCGCCGGGTCCGACGGTGAAGTTGAGCAGGGCCGGCACGCGACCGATGGCGAACAGGGCGAAGAGCACCACCAGGGATCCGGCGGAGGTGGGAAGCAGCACCCCGACCCGTTCGCCGGGTTGGGTCCATTCGGCCAGCAGACGACCGAGCAGCCGGGCGCGAAACAGCACGCCGCCGTAGTCGAGGCGCGCGCCGGTGGAGTCGGCGAGAATGGGAAAGGCGCGCCCCAACGTTTCGGCCATGTGGACCAGACCCTGCCAGGGGGTGGCCGGGTGACCACGAGCGTTGAGTGCCGCCTCTTCCAAGAGGGTTGCCAGAGCCAACTCGGCGGCGCGGGTGCGGTCGGAGCCGTGACCGGGATCGAGATGGCGCGGCGGCATGATGGTGAGGTTTGGGGAGGGGCGATACCCTTTCACGCGCCACCAGGCGGTGTGATCGATCCACAGGCCGATCACCGGCACGCCGGCCAACTCCGGCAGGCGGGCCAGACCGGCATGGATCCGTCCCACCGCGCCATCGCCGAAGCCGCCTCCGGTGGGAAAGAGCGCCACCCTGCCCCCTTCCTTCAGGTGTCGCGCCAGGGGCTTGAGCTGTTCGGGCTCGAGAGGGTCGAGAGGCATGAAGACCAGCCAATGGCACCAGGCGCGCAGCCAGGCCGGGGGCATTTCGCCGGGATGGAGGGCGAACCGGCAGCCATCGGGCAGGAATGGGGCCATGAGGAGCCAGTCCAGGCGGTGATCGTGATTGGCGACGGCCAGCCAACCACCGGTGGTCGTGGAAAGGATCTCCGCCCCATAAATATGGGCCCGCCGCCGGATCAACCAGGCGGTGAATCGCTTGCGCCATGTAGCCACGTCGTCATCCTTGCTCAAGGTTTGGGATAGGGATGCGGCAATCCTTGCAAAACGGTTTCAACCAGTCATAAAATAAAAGAATTTCGTAACCATTCAGCCCCCCCCTGCATGGGGTGGTCTCCAGAGGCCAATGGCCCCTGGGATCCAAGGGCAAAGCCCTTCGGAGGCTTCTTTTGCCTTTTGCGCGCTTTTACGAATCAGCGATTTTCGCAAAAAACGCTTTTTTGAAGAACGTTCTAAAAAGCCAAAGTCAACAGCCAACCTCGGAGACTCCCTCTCCGCACGTGAAGCCCGGGATCTTGCGGTCCCCCGTCCCCTGCAACCGTGGGGATCCTGAATGGTTACAGAATTTCAATCGTCTTTCAATTGCGCTGCGCGGAAACTTCCCATGAATTCATCCTTGCCCCGATCGACCGGTTCGATTTTGTCCCTGCTCGCGCTCGCAACCCCGCTCCTGTGGGGTGACGCCAACGCCGCCGATCCCAAAGAGACCATCCGCGCCCTGGCGGCCAGCGCCGAAAAGGATCTGCGCGGTCACCGGTTCACGCAACCCGTTGGGATGAATGCCCTGGAAAAATACCAGAAAATCATTGCCATCGATCCGGAAAATCCGGCAGGTCGCGAAGGGTTGAAAAAGATCGTCTCCTCGTTCCAGGAGTTGTCGAAGGAGGCGGAAACCGAAGGCAATCCCAATCTGGCCCGCCAGCGCAGCGAAAAGGCCAAACGGATCCAGGCCATGATCGACCGGATCGCAGCCAGCGACAAAAGCCGGGCCAAGGCCGAATCCACGCCCAAGAACCCGCCCGCCAAACCCTCGAAACCCAAGGCGGAACCGGAGTCCATGGCGGACGCCGGCAAGGAGGAGCTCGCCAAACCGGAGAAGAGAGCCAAATCCGGCGAGACTCCCGAAAGCAAGCGTCCTGCCCCACCGCCGCCCCTGCCTCTGCCGGGCCCGGACGCAACCTGGGTCACCGAACCCCTTCCCCCACTCGACAAACCCGCCACCGACCTGGCGCAAACTGGCGAAACACGTAAACCGGCTGATGCATCAAAACCGGATGGCGCCGCCCCGGCGGTCTCCCCGCCCACACCGGGCCCGGACAGCCCCGCGACCAGCGGCCCGGACGGGTCCGACCCGTCGAAAACAACGCCCCACCAAGAGCCAAAACTTCCCGAGACCACCCCCAAGGTGTCGAAAAAGGGGGAGGTGAACGGCCAGTGGCGGGTACAGGCCGAGCCGGTGACCGGGTTGGAGTTTGTCGAGATTCCGGGTGGTTGTTTCCAGATGGGCAGTGAAGGTAACGATCCGGACGAGAAACCGGTTCACGAAGTGTGCGTGCAGAGTTTCTGGATGAGCCGCACCGAGGTGACCAACGGCCAGTATCATCGTTTCGATGAAAAGCATGTGAGCGGCGCCTACGACGGGCATGACCTGAACGGCGATCTGCAACCGGTGGTGAATGTCACCTGGGATCAGGCCAACCGCTTCGCGGGGTGGATGTCGGGTCGCGGCGGGGTCCATTTCCGTCTGCCCACCGAAGCCGAATGGGAGTATGCGGCACGGGCCGGTTCCAAAAGCGCCTTTCCCTGGGGGGATCCCCCTGGCGACGGCTGCCGCCACGCCAATGTGGGGGATGCCACCGCCAAGAAGGCCTGGCCGAAGTGGAACGTCTTCCCCTGCGAGGACGGCTTTGCGGAGACCGCGCCAGTGGGAATGTTCATGCCGAACGGTTTTGGTCTGTACGACATGATCGGCAACGTCTGGGAGTGGGTGGCCGACTGGTACTCCCCGAGCTACTACGCCAGCTCACCCAAGGATGATCCGAAGGGGCCGGCGCAAGGGTTCTTCCGCACCGCCCGGGGAGGCAGTTGGGCGGTCTGGCCCGACTACGCCCGCACCGCCAACCGCACCGGCATCGACCCCACCCACCCGGACGTGCATGTGGGGTTCAGACTGGTGATGATGCCGTAACGTCGAGGCCTCGTCGGAAAAGAAACGTCCCAAGGGCTTTGCCCTTGGATCCCACCAGGGACCATCGGTCCCTGGACCCGAGCCGTTTTGACCTTCCTTTGATCTCACCCCGCCTTCCGTTCTCCCGGCAAAAGCATCGACAGCAACGCCGCGCCCAACACAAACCCGGTGGACCACCACAAACATCCCGTCAACCCATCATTCTGAAACGCCCAACCCGACAACAACGTTCCGGTCAAACGTCCCGCCGCGTTGGCGCTGTAATAAAATCCCACATTCATCGCCACCTTGTCGTTGTCCGAATACGACAAGATCAAATACGAATGAACCGAGGAGTTGATCGCGAACAAAACCCCGAACACCCCCAGACCGACGATCAATACCAGGGCCGGGTCATACCCCTGAAGCAAGGCCAGGGCGATGCCCGCCGGGGCGGCGGCCAACAAAAAGGCGACATTGCGCGCCGTGGTCCCGGCAGGATGCCACCTGCCCCGCAACAGCAACGGCGCCCCGGCCTGGACAAATCCGTAACAAACCACCCACATCGCCAGAAAACTGCCGACAGACACATGGCTCCAGCCCACCACCGACTGCAAGAAAACCGGCAACCCCACCACGAACCACACATCCCGTGAACCGAACAGAAAAAAACGGGCGGCAGAGAGCAGATTGATCTCCCGCGTATTGGAAAAGAGCTGAGAAATCCTGGCTTTGGCCTTTGTGACCCCCATACTGCCGGGCAACGCCCACCAGGTGAGCAGATAGACCACCAACAAAAGACCCGACATGGCCATCAGCGTGTGCTGAAAACCGAGCAGTTGCAACAACAACGCACCCAGAAAGAAACCCGCGCCCTTCAACGTGTTCTTCGAACCGGTGAGCACCGCCGCCCACTTGAACAAACGCGATTCGGAGTCCGCTCCCTTCGGCGTGACCAGCCTGACCCCGGCCTTGGCGCTCATCTTGTTGAGATCCTTGGCGACTCCCGAGATGGCCATGGCGGTCATCACGTAGCCCACCGTCAACCACGACGGATCCATGGCCAGCATGCCCAACGCGAACACCTGCATGAACCCACCGATCACCATGGTGCGGTTCAGTCCGATGCGACTGGCGATCCACCCGCCCACACCGTTGGTGAGGATGCCGAAGACCTCATAAAAGAGAAACAAAAAGGCGATGGACATGGGCGTATAACCCAAACCGTTGAAATGGAGCACCACCAGCATGTGGATCGCCCCATCGGTCAGGGTGAAGGCCCAATACGCCAGGGTGATCACGAGGTAGAGCCTGAACCCCAGTGTGCCGCCATTTTCGGTTTCGGTGGACATGTTTTTCTCCTGCCTGAACGTGCATGATGGGAAAGCCCCCGACCGTGGGCCACCCTGCCGGGCGTTCCAAGGTGGGAATGTGCGCAAAAGAGGCTCATTCCCCTTCCCCGAACCGATCAAACCGACCGGCAACCGTCCTACATGGAACGGGCCACCTGGGCAGCCAACTCCACCATGCGGTTGGCGTAACCCACCTCGTTGTCGTACCAGGAGAGAATCTTGACATGGGTGCCGTCAATCACCATCGTGGAGAGGGCATCGACAATCGAGGAGCGGGTATCGTTGTTGTAGTCGATGGAGACCAGAGGCAGCTCCTCGTAGCCGAGAATCCCCCGCAACGGACCCTGCGCCGCCTCCTTGAGAAAACCGTTGATCTCCTCGACGGTGGTGGGCCGGGGCACCTCGAACACCATGTCGGTGATGGAGGCGTTGAGCAACGGCACCCGCACCGCCGTGCCGTTGATCTTGCCGGTCAGTTCCGGAAAGATCTGGGTGATCGCCTTGGCCGAACCGGTGGTGGTGGGGATCAGCGAGAGCGAATTGGCCCGCGCGCGGCGCAAATCCTTGTGACCGAGATCGATGATGGTCTGGGTGTTGGTGATGTTGTGGATGGTGGTCATGGAGCCGCGCACGATGCCGATCTTCTCCAGGATCACCTTGACCACCGGGGCCAGACAGTTGGTGGTGCAGGATGCGGCGGTGACCACATCGTGCCTGGCCGGGTCGTACAGGTGGTCGTTCACCCCCATCACCACGTTGAAGGCCTGGGCATCCTTGACCGGACAGGCCACCACCACCTTCTTGACCCCGCCGTCGAAATAGGGTTGCAAGGCCGGCATGGTCTTGAACTTGCCCGTACACTCCAGCACCAGGTCCACCCCGAGCCCCTTCCAGTCCACGCCACCATTGGCAGGCGCGTTGGAAAAGCTCATGCGCTGGCCATCCACCACGATTCCGGAACCGTCCGAGGAGACCTCACGGTCCCAGCGGCCATGCACCGAATCGTATTTCAGCAGATGCGCGGCGCAGGTGGCATCCCCGAGAATCTCGTTGACATGCACGAACTCCAGCTCCGGCAGCCGTCCCCAGGCCGCCCGCAGTCCCAGACGTCCCATCCGACCAAACCCGTTGATGCCCACGCGGATCGTCATTTTCATTATCTCCCATTCATTTCGAGTGATGATCAAGAGTGATACCATTCACGGGTGCGCTGGGTGATGCGCACCACAGACAACATGACCGGAACCTCCACCAGCACGCCGACCACCGTGGCCAAGGCCGCGCCGGACTCAAAGCCGAACAGTCCAATGGCCGTGGCAACAGCCAACTCAAAAAAGTTGCTCGCGCCGATCAGTGCGGACGGAGCCGCCACGCAGTGGTCCACCCGCAATTTTCGGGAAAGCAGATAGGCCAGTCCGGCATTGAAGTAGACCTGGATCAGAATCGGCACGGCCAGGAGAAGGATCACCACCGGTTGACGGAGAATCTGCTCCCCCTGAAACCCGAACAACAGCACCAGGGTGGCCAACAGCGCGCCCAGGGAGACAGGATGCAGGCGGACAAGCAACGCCTCCAGGGCCGCCGACCCACCGCCGGCCAGAAGCCGCATGCGCCACCACTGGGCCACCACCACCGGCACCACGATGAACAGCGCCACCGAGATCAGCAAGGTCTCCCAAGGCACCACGATGTCTGAAAGCCCCAACAAAAACCCGACGATCGGCGCAAAGGCCACGATCATGATCAAATCGTTCAAGGCCACCTGGGTGAGGGTGAAGTGGGGTTCCCCGTCCGAGAGCCGGCTCCAGACAAACACCATGGCGGTACAGGGCGCCGCCGCCAGGATGATCAATCCGGCGATGTAGGAGTCGATCTGCGCCACCGGCAACCAGGCGTGGAACAGATGCCGCACGAACAACCATCCCAGCACCGCCATGGAGAAGGGTTTGACGCACCAGTTGATGAACAGGGTGATCCCGATCCCCTTCCAGTGGGCGCGCACCTCGGAAAGAGCCCCGAAATCGATTTTGAGCAGCATGGGGATGATCATCAGCCAGATGAGCAGGGCCACCGGCAGGTTGACGCGGGCGATCTCCATGGCGCCGATGGCCTGGAACGGCGCGGGCAGCGCATGTCCAAGGAAAATCCCGACCCCGATGCAGAGCGACACCCAGACCGACAGATGCCGCTCGAAAAAACCCAGGGAAGCCCCATTCTCTTTTTCAACCGTTACCGCGCACTGCCGACTCATGACGATCCACTCCTTAGTAAATCCGGTGACGGACATCTCACCACCGCCAACTCAATCCATGCCACCGATGCGATCCAGCTCCCGTTTCAACGCATCGGGATCCAGCGTTTCCAGGGACAACCCCAGAAAGGTCTGTACCCGCCGTTCCAACCGCTCCAGGGTGGTGCGAAACACCCCCAGGGCCGCACGATCATCCAAACCCTCGGCCAAACGGCCCGGCTCCGCCACCCCCCAGTGGGCCTTGAGCGGCGCCCCTGGCCAAATGGGGCACATCTCGCCTGCGGCACCATCGCACACGGTGATCACCACCCCCATGCGCGGGGCCTCGGGCAAGGCGAACACATCCCAAACCTTGCTCCGCGCCCCCTCCACGGAGATTCCCCGTTCCGCCAGGGCGCGCAAAGCCAGGGGATGGACCTGGCCACTCGGATGGCTTCCGGCGCTGAACGCACCGACCCGACCTCCGGCGTGGTGGTTGAGCAGCGCCTCGGCCAGGATGCTGCGCGCGGAATTATGGGTACACAAAAAAAGCACGTTCAAGCGGGACATGGCGATCAGACCTCCCTGGGTGATCGATAACGACCGAACAGATGCCGATGGATTTTCTGAAGCCCACACGGCGCTCTCCGATATCTGCTTATGCGAATATATCTTTATAAGGATATTTGGTCAACCATATTTTTTAACCCCCCATGTCTGACTTGCGTCCCGATCAAAAAAATTCAAATCTTACCCAAAAAGGCTCCTCACCTCCGGACCGTGGAGTTCCCTTTGGGTTTTCCAAGACAAAAAATGTTACCGTAACTTGCATGATGGGGGGAAAAGAACCCCCTCACCCCCGTGCCATGGAGCTCCCTTCGGCAGTTTCATGGTAACTTTTAAACTTGACCCCTCCCCGGCGCGGCGGCAAGATCGAACGCCGACGGTTACGATGCGGCCCGCCCCATCCTCCGCCCCCCACCCTGCCCGTCCACGCGGATCCATCGCCCCTTGGAAGAAGGTCCATGAACACGCCACTCAAGATCCTGCACACCGAATCCTCCCTCGGCTGGGGCGGACAGGAGCTGCGCATCCTCACCGAGTCCCTCGGCATGATGAAGCGTGGCCTGGATCTTCGCCTGCTGACCCCTCGGGAGGCGACCATCTTCCAGGAGGCCCAAAAACGGGGACTTCCGGTCGAGGCCGTGCCCATCGCCCGGAAAAATCTCCCCGGTCTCATCACGTTGCGTGAGCGGATCCAGACCCTGCAACCCGACGTGATCATCACCCACAGCTCGACCGACTCGTGGCTGACCGCTCTGGCAACCCGCTTCCTGGCCAATCGACCCGCGCTGATCCGCCTGCGTCACATCTCGGCCCCGGTGCCGGTCAATCCGGCCAACCGCTGGCTCTACGGAACGGCCAGCCTCCAGGTAGTCACCACCGGCGAAGGGATCCGCGAACGGCTGATCCGGATCAACCACATCCCGGCGGATCAGGTCCACTCGATTCCCACCGGCATCGATCTGGCACGATTCTCCCCCGGAGATCGACAGGCGGCCCGTGTCACCCTCGGACTGCCGGCGGAGATTCCGATCATCGGCATCGTCGCCACCCTCCGCAGCTGGAAGGGACATCACGATCTGATCGACGCCTTCGCGCGACTCAACCATCCCCGAGCCCTGCTGGTGATCGTCGGCGATGGTCCGCGGGAGGAGTTTCTGAAACAACGCATCGCCGCCCTGGGTCTCTCCCCCGAGCGGGTGCGCATGACCGGGCGTCAGGAGAACGTACCCCTCTGGCTGCGCGCCCTGGATCTCTTCGTGCTGCCGTCACTGGCCAACGAAGGGGTGCCCCAGGCGTTGATCCAGGCCATGGCCACCGCCTTGCCGATTGTTTCGACACCGATCGGCGGCATTCCGGAGATGATCGAATCCGGGGTGAGCGGCGTGCTGGTGACGCCTGGGGATGTGCCGGCCTTGAGCGCGGCCATGGGGAGCGTTCTGGAGAATCCGTCCGGGGGACGGGCGCTGGGCATGGCGGCCCTTGAGGTGGCGCGTGCGCGCTGCTCCACGGAGACCATGCTCGATCGGATGGAAGGGGTGATTCAGGAGGCGTTGCGGCGTCGCGACCGGAGGCGGTGACCCCTACCCGGAGGCATCCAGGGGATCACGCGGATGCATGGCATCCCGCACCTCCTGGCGAGCGAAAAAGAACAGGATCAAACCGGGAAAGCTCCCGAGCATGGTGAGCATGCGATACATCAAAAAGATGGTGCCGTAGGGAGCCCCGGAGGGGGAGGATTCGATCCAGCGGCACACCTGATCGAAGGTCGCCTCGCCCACCCCGATGCCACCGGGGGTCAGGGGGAGAAAATTGGCGATCCAGGCCCAGGGCGTGGCAAAGACATAATCCAGGGAGGCGAGCGGACCGAGATCCAGGGACTGGGCCACCAGGACGAGGGCGACCAGCATCAACGACTGGGCCACCACCGAAAGAAGGAACGCCTGGGCCAACTGTCGGCGCGCGTTGCGGTAAAGACGCACGATCTCGATCATGCGGGCGGTCAGGCGTCCGAGACGTCCGGAGACCAGAAAGGCGGCAAAGCGGGGCGAACGGCCCACATGTTTGGCCAACCGGTAGATCAACAACGCCCCAAGCGGCAGAGCCAGCACGAACACCACCACCGTGATCGCCATGAAACGCAGGGTGACGGAACCCAGCACCAGTTGAGGCTGAAAAGCCACCACGAAAAGCGCAATGACCAGCATGACATGCAACCCCACCAGTCGATCGACGAGCAGGGTGGAGAGGGCTTCCAGTTTCTGATCGGGAGCCACGCGCATGGCGTGGGCCATGCGGACCGCATCGCCGGCCATGCCGCCGCCGGGCAACACCAGATTGCAGAAGATGCCCAGATAGGTGATCCGTTGTCCCCAGGCGAAGGAGAGCGGGATCTGCTGGGAACGGAGGAGGATCACCCAACGCAGGGAGATCAGGGAGTAGCTGATCAGACTGAGCAACACCACGGCGAGAATGGTCCAGGGCGCGGCGGAGAGCTGACCCAGGGCGGTGAAATCGAGCTTGCCCTGCTGCCACAACAAAACGATCAAACCGGATGAAAGGATGAATTTCAACCACGGCACCAGCCGTTGCCACACACCTTGCATCACCGCTTCGGTCCCCCCGTGCATGATCGATGAGCGCGCGCCCGGAGTGTTACCGGGAGTCCCGGGCACCCGCCGCGGTCGTCTCGGAAAAACCGAGCATGGTCAACGGGATCGGCCCGACCTCCCGGACGACCGGCGTGCGCAGGCCGGAGAGCTGGGATTGCCGTTCGCGGATGATCTTGCCGAGGGCGGGATCGATCGGCTGGGCATGGGGTGAGGGGTTGGTCGCGATGGGCAGGGTGAAGACCGGGGCCGGTGCCCCCGGACGGACCAAAAGCCCGATCAACACGGTGATGAAAAGCCCCGCGCCGAGGGCCGCCACGGCGATCAGAGCGGTTTGCTTGACCTTCATGGACGCGCCCCCCGTTCCAGTTTCAGGTTGAAACGCAATTCGGTGACATCGGTGGAGAGTTCACGGGAGAGAATCCCATACCCCCGCTCGCGCAGACGTCCGGCCATGGCCTCGAAGTCGGCGCTGGCCACGTCGAAAAGCTCCTGGACCCGACCCTTGAGGGTCAGTTGGATCCTGGCCGCGTCGTCCTGCTCGATCGTCACCTGATCGAAAACGATTCGGCGTCCTTCCGCGGCGTCGTGCAACTCCTTGAGCAGCTCCCGCCAGGAGGGCGCCTCGCGCAGTCGCGCCAGACCATCGACAAAGGTGACCATCTTGCCCAGGGCCGGATCCACGGGTTCGGGTTTGGCGGTGGCGACCGTCAACTCCCGCTCCATCCGGTTGGCCTCGGCATCAAGGAGTCCGGCGCGGGTGTTGAACCACACGCCGGTCAGAAAGAGAAGCACGGTCAGGCCGAAAGCGATCGCCAGCACGGTCGGCAGGAGTCGTTGGGCCTGATATTGCAGCCGCTCCACCACCGGCAAGGAGGCCTGGGAGACCGTCAACTCACGCAGCAGCGACGGAACGGCGCTGACGATGAAGCCGTCGTCCGAACGTTTCAAAACCGTGGCCGGCAAAATTTCGAAGGGGAGCTGAAGAGTCCGTCCCAGCTCCCCGACCCAGGCCGCCTCGCTCAGCCGTTGCTGCTCTCCGGCGCGTTCGGTTTCGTCCGCGCCCTCCCCGAGCAGCCAACCAAAATGCAGAATGCGATTCAGGGTGGCCTTGGCGCCGATCACCAGGGCACGCAGCTCGCTGGCGATCGATTCGGCGAGATTCTCCTTGGCGGCGCGGCCACTGCCGTAACTGGAGACGCGGCTGGCCGCCAGCACCTGACCGGCACGCCCGATCAGGATATCCACATGACGATCGTGCTCGAAGAGCACCGCCACGGTGCGATCCTTGGGCTGCTGGTTCAAGAGGAGATACGGCAGAACATGCACGGAGAAGAGCAGATGGTGATGCGGATCGTCATGGGCGCGATCCTCGTGGACCCGCAGCCTCTCCCCCTCGGCCACGGTGCAATAAAGTTCGGTGGATGTCTTGCCACGCGCCCGTTTCCAGTGGGTCAGCAGACGGGCATGCTCCTGGGCCTCGCCGCTCTCCTGGAGCCGACGCCGGGCCACCACCTCGGCATAGGCCTTCGGCGCCTCGACGATCATGAACCGGGCCATGGCCCCACCCAGGTCGCTCACGACCCATTTATCCCCCTGGATCGCGGCGGGATCGGCAACCGGTTC
This sequence comes from Candidatus Magnetaquiglobus chichijimensis, assembly GCF_045865675.1. NCBI lineage: Bacteria > Pseudomonadati > Pseudomonadota > Magnetococcia > Magnetococcales > Candidatus Magnetaquicoccaceae > Candidatus Magnetaquiglobus > Candidatus Magnetaquiglobus chichijimensis. The sequence goes on along the minus strand of NZ_BAAFGK010000002.1, from coordinate 271,666 downwards.
CGCCCGTCCCTCCCCCAACCGGTGGGCCAGCCCATCCAGATCCACGATCCATGCATCCGACTCGGAGATGTTCATCGTCCACCCACGCGATTGACCATTGCGAACGCTCCCTCCCCTCAACCCGGTGGAGAGACCAGATAGTGCCCGGTCAAAGAGATCAGCACCTTCTCACCCGGCACCGGCGCGGGTTCCGTCCCCTTCTCCGTCCCCCGCATGCGCGCCAGCAGTCGCGGCGGCAACCCCTCGCGGGCGGTGAGCGCGGTGATCTCGAGCTTGCCGGGCTTGAAATGGTAACGGGCGGAGGAGGTCAGATGGTTCAACAGGGTGCGCAACTCCTCTTCCGAAACGAGACGCTCTTTGATCTCGACGGCGTAACGGGTCCACCCCTGGCGTTCGTCGAGCCGGTGTTCGGTGACCGACGCGGCGAAACTTTTGAGTTCATCGAGGGATTTCCGATACTCCGCAGCGCGGGTTCTGGCGGCATCCAACTCCGCGGAGCGGTTGCGGGATTGATCCATCCGCACCGATGCGACCCGATGGGTCTCCTGGGCCGAGACCAGATAGGCCCCGGCGCCCGGCATGGCCACCATCAACCCCACGGCCATGAACAAGGGAAAACGTTGCGCCAACGCGCGCAGCCGATCAAACAGGTTCATCGTCCGCCACTCCAAGCCTGATCTCGAGCATGATGGAAGCCGAGGGAATACCGACCGGCCCCATGATCACCGGAAATCAACCAGAATGCAACCTTGGCCACCCCTTTCCATGAGGATAACCATCCCTCCGTCATCCCGTCAACCCGATGCCCCGCACGGCCCCGCTCCCACACCATTGCCCACACGAATGCATGGAGCGCAGGGGCATTTTTTTTCATTGACAATATAATTCAATACCCTACCATTTGGTCGATCGTGTGTTTGCGCTCCACGGAACCCACCACCTTCACAAGAGAAACATTATCGAACATGAATACCATCCGCGCCAAACTCCTCAAGCGCCGGGAAGAGGGCTTTTCCCTCGTGGAAATGGCCATCGTTCTGGTGATCATCGGCCTGATCGTCTCGGCCATCGCCGTAGGCAAGACCACCATGGCCAAGGGTGAGGCCACCAAAGCCTTTCAGCAGTACATCAACCCCTACATCCAGGCCGTGTTGAGCAACTATCAGGGCACCGGCACCACAACCCTGAGCGCCTCCACCCAAAAAGAGCTTCTGCCCTCCTACAAGTACGGCGACGGCTCCATCGAACTCGATGCCGCCAACACCAAGGCGACCGCCTCCGGCCAGCTGACCGTGGCCTTCAAGCTCACCGGACTCTCCGGCGATCAGGGCGGCGAGTTGGCCAATGTCTTCCGCAACGCCCTGGCCGGCACCACCCTGGACGCCAACGGCTCCTCCACGGTCAATGCCTCCAATGCCCTGCTCTCCGCCACCTTCCGCGTGCCCGCCGTCAACATCGGCGCCGCCGCCAACTGATCCACCCTACCGTGGACCTCCCGATCCGGGATGTCCACGGTCAGGATCCCGCTCGTCTCCCCAGCCCGCATGAAACGGGTGCCGATTCAGAATCCCGCCTGAAAAAACCCGCCAATCCGTATGGTTGACACCGATTCCGGCCACCGCTTCCATGGCCTGTGCGACATCCGGAAACACCCCGAACACCGTCGAACCGCTGCCAGACATCAACGTCGCCCGCGCGCCCGCTGCTTCAAGCGCCGCGCGCGCCGCTCCGATCTTCGGCTCGATCTCCAAGGCCGGCGCTTCCAGATCGTTCTCCAACGCGCCGATCCACCCCTCGCCCGCCGCTGGCATGCCAAGCGGGGCAGCGCGTACCGGGAATCGACCGTTCAACCGTTGAAACACCCGTCCGGTCGCCACCCCCGCGCCGGGAAACACCAACACCAATGCCCCGGTCAACCCCTCGGCAAACGGCATCAACCGCTCCCCGATTCCCCCGACCCAGGCGGAACGCCCACCAAGAAAAAAGGGAACATCCGCACCCAACCGTACCCCCAGCTCGATCAGCTCCGCCAGACTCCGCTCCAGTCCCCACAGCCGGTTCAAGGCCAAAAGCGTCAACGCCGCATCCGACGATCCCCCACCCAGACCCGCGCCATGCGGGATTTGTTTCACCAGTTCCAGCCGCGCGCCGCATGACACCGCATAACGCTCGGCCAGCAGACGGGCGGCGCGCCAGACCAGATTCTCCTCCACCGATCCGGTAACCGGCGGATCGCACGTCAACGACATCCCGCCGTCGGTGACCGTCACGCTCAATTCGTCATACAGAGGGAAAAAGACCATCCACGATTCGAGCAGGTGATACCCATCCGCGCGACGCCCCACCACCCGCAGGGCCAGATTCAGCTTGGCCGGGGCCTGGAAACGGGCCGTTGCACCGATGACCGCGCGTCCGGTCATGCGGACTACGGCTCCAGGGGACGCGACAGGGTGAAACCCGCGTCCAACGCCTGTTCGAACTGGGCTTTGGTGGGACCTTCGGACGGGAACCGCCAGTTCCGCAACACGAACTCCATGCGGATTTTCGGTTGGTCCAGAGTGACCAGGATGGTCTCAGGCATCAGATGGGCGCTGGCGCGCCGCGCGAGGGGATCGGGCCAGGTGTAGACGGTCCGATACCGGGATCCGGGGGCCACGGTGCCGGTTCGTTCACGGATCCGTCCGCTCTCCGGATCGAGCCACAACCGCTCCCCGGAACGGCTCTCGATCCGTGCGCCGGAGGGCTCCAGGGGCAACGTGGCGGCGGGTTCGACCGCCTCGGCCTGTCCCATGATCCAGGCAAACAGACGCTCCGGAGGAATCGGCACGCCGATCAGATGGTGCAACCCCTCGGAAGTGGCCGGCACCTCGGTGACCATGCGCTTGTCGGGATCGACCCAGCGTACCCGCCCGTCACGGGCGAGCAACTCCGCCGCGACCTCTCGGAACGGACCGCGCACGCGCATGCGCACCCGCGACCAGCCGCTGCCCAGAAGCTCGATGCGGTTGCGTCGTCCCTGGTCCGGGGTTTCGATCTCCAGGGCGCCCTCGACCGCCCAGAAGGAAGATCCCTCGCGACGCAACCCCTGCTCCTTCTGGTAGCGTTCGACCACCACGCCGCCCGGAACGGTGCGTGGCGACTCGCGCGACGGATCCTCAAGGACGGCGCAGGCAGACAGCAGCACGCCACAACCGATCGCCACGGCACGGATGAACGCGCGGGAATCGAGACGGATCAACGGGTCGCACCGTTACCGGAGAGATCGGGCCTGGTTCCGCCAGGGGCATCGCTGCTCTTGGTGGACCCATGGCCCTCCTGGACGTGACGGTCGATCTTGGCCCGCAAGGCATCGTTGGCGCTGTTGAGTTCCAGGGACTGACGCCAGACCGTCAACGCCTCCTTGATCCGGCCCGAGGCGGCCAACACATCCCCCAGATGTTCGCGAATGGTGGGATCCTTGGGTTCCATGCGCACCGCCTCGCGCATGCGGGTCAACGCCTCGTCCAGGCGGTTCATGCGGTAGAGCACCCAACCGAGGCTGTCGAGGATGAAGCCATCGCCGGGTGCCAACTGGGAGGCCCTGATGATCAGTTTGTGGGCCTCTTCGAGCTTTTCGTTGCGTTCCGCCCAGGTGTAACCGAGATAGTTCAAGGCGTGGGCATCGTCCGGGTTCTTGCCCAGATACTGTTGGAGATCCTGCTCGGCCTCGGGCCAACGTTGGAGTTTATCCAGAGCCATGGCGCGGTTGAACAGGAAGCGGCTCTGATCCGGGGCCAGATGCAACCCCTTGGAGGCGGTATCCACCACCGCGTCGTACTCCTCCTCCTGGAAGAGAATCACGGTGAGAGCGAGCAGAACCTCGATCCGGTCCGGATAGGCATCGTTGAGGGATTTCAAGCGACTGGCCGCCTCCTTGCCCTTTTTCTCGCTGGCATCCAGGAAGGCGATGCGCACCTGGGCCTCCAGATAGAAGGGGTCGTCCTGCTTGATCGATTCGTAGGCGTTGCGGGCATCGCGCAGCCGGTCCAGGGCTTCGAGGGTCTGACCGATGTAGTAGGCCACGCCACTGTTGCCCGGACGCACCGCATCCGCCAGGCGCAACTCCTGCAACGCATCCTCGAAGTGACGCTGACTCATCAGGATGAGCGCCGAGGTCAGCCGCGCCTGCACGCTGCCAGGAGAGAGACGGGCAATGGTGCGGAACTCTTCGAGCGCGGCGGCGCGATCCTCCTGGGTGAGCAGCAGGCGACCCAGCCGGCTGTGGATGGTCTCGCTCTCCGGATTGCGCGACAGGAACTCCCGATAGATGGTCTCGGCCTCCTTGGGTCGGTCCATCTCCTGCAGGGCCGCACCGAGGGCCAGGATCGGCTCGAGTTGATCCGGGGCCTGTTTGCGCGCCTTGCGGAAATACTCGAGGGATTTCTTCAGGTCGTTCATGTGCACATAGGCGCGGCCCATGGCCAGATTGGCCTTCCAGGCCACGTCGGACTTGGCGAAAAGCGGCGCCAGAGCCCCCTTGGCACGGGCCGGATCCTTGAGCCGACCATAAATCTGGGCCAGCATCAGGCGTGCCGACAGATGATCGGGCTGCTTTTTGATCAACGCCTCGTAGTGGCTGGCCGACTCCGGATAGCGTTCCAGGGCATTGAGGAGCCCCGCAAGCAGCAAACGGGCCTTCACGTTGTCGGCGTCGAGGGCGACCGCCTCCTGGGCATAGCGGGCCGCCACGTTGAGTTCACCGCGCTGTGTGGCCAGATGCGAGACGATCAGCCGCGCCTCGACCGACTTGGGATCCCCCTCGGCCACCCGGACGAAGGCGTTCTCGGCCTCCTCCCAGCGCCGGTCGCCCATCATCATGTGCCCCAGGACATAATAATAATAGACGCCATCCGCGCTCGGTTTTTCCGGGGATGGCGTCTGGGATGTTCCGGCAGCCCCCACCGAGTCGCTCTGGTTTTTCTCGTCCTTGGGAACCTCTGCGGATGCGGTTGGGGTGCCATTCACCGGTCCCACGGCCACGCAACCGGACATGACCAGTCCGGAGAACAGGCTCAACCACCGAACGCCCCTTTTACCACCCACCAATCGTCTCATCATGCCATGCCTTTGCCACCGGAACCCGTGACCGGTTACCGATATGAACGTGCTCGATGGAAGGAGAACCCCTCACCCCCAACCCTGGACAATCCTGACGGGCTTCCACGGAATCGCGGCACGATGCGAACAGACCCGGCATCACCACACCCGTATCGCTCCCTGACCAGAGTTCCATCCCTGAAGCGCGATCGTGTGACGGAACCGGACCGCTTCCGCCCACAACCCGCGCGCTAACGCGCGCGCAGGACGAGACAAGCAGGTCGAGCACCGGGAACGATCATGGAATTGTAATCGATTTCAAGGTAAACGCCGTGAGATGACCGCCTGGAACAACCGTGCGGGAAAATCTTTTTGCGACCCTTCCGAACAGACAGCATAGCACAGATCCAAAGGCCTTTCCAGCGACATTTGGCTCCATGCGGAAATTCATGTCTCTTCGCTGACCTGTCCGTCGTCGGCCCACTGGATCTCCTGGATCAGTTTGGCCAGGTCCAATCCATACATGCGCGCCACATCGCTCAACGTATCCACTTCGGAGGCCAGACACTCTCCGCAATCGATCCCCTTGAGCGCCAACATCCGCGCGAGTCCGGGATGTTCCCGCATCAAATGGGCCATGGTTTTGTTCGCGTCGATGCCACCCATCCCAGCCCCCTTCCCTACCACCCTTTTCGATCGAAATGTGCATGATGAGGGCGCCCCTCTCCCCCGGAGCGCACCCCCTTCGGACGCGTCACGGTCGAATGGCGCGCGTCGCGCTTCTGCGGGTTTCCTTAATTGGAGAATAGTGTGCCATTCCCGCCACCGCATGGCAACAAGATTCCACACGACCGGATCGCCCGTTGAATCGAAAACCCGGAACGGACAAAATCAGAACCCACCCTTGCATCCAGGGCCACAATATGCGATACTCGTTTTTTGAGTTCAGACTCAGACCTCGACCATTTCAACCCTCTGCTCTGATTCACGGGAGAGCATTCGTGACAAGAAAACTGACCATGGGCGGCAAAGCCCCTCAAACCGGTTACCGGGTCTCCCACTCCCACCGGAGAACCAAACATGTCTGGCTGCCCAACATCCAAAAACGGTCGCTGTTCAGCATGGCTCTGCGGCAGAGCTTCCAGATGACCCTTCCCACCGAGACCTTGCGCTCCGTGGACAAGGCCGGCGGCCTGGACAACTTCCTCCTGCAAATCGATACCGGGCTGCTCAACGAGCCGATGCGTCGCCTCCAGGCCCGCATCCGCGAGCGCGCCACCCGCGAGGCCACCGCCTGATCCCGCGACATCCGATCTCCGTACCATCCGATCCTTGGAATTGTCGAGGTCGTCATCCCTTCCAGGCCCGACGTCTCCAGGCATCCAAAAAAAGCGGGCCGTTCTGCAATCATGCGAAACGGCCCGCTTTTTTTTAACCCGGATCCAACCAGAACCATCCTGCCAGCCAGGTCGGATGCCCGTTCGGAACCTCCGCGACCTGGCCGTTGAAACACGATCACAACCGTAACCATTCAGGTTCCCTGCATTTTGGGCGGGGGCCAGGGGCCATTGACCCCTGGTGAAAATCCAAGGGCAAAGCCCTTTGGACTTTTCCGTTGCCCGCCAGGGCCATCGAGGAGGCACATGGCTCGCGGAAGACGCGTCGCCTCCGGCAGCATGACTCCGGGCCCTGTTCGCGGGAACGTGTCGCAAAAAACGCGAAACGTTCCCGCAGCCAAGGCGGCGCGCAGCGTTCTTTCGCAAAAGACGCGAAAAAACGCTTTTTTGTAGAGCGCGCTCAAAAGAAAAGTCAAAAACAAAACCTCGGAGGCTCTGCCTCCGAACCTCCGCCGGGGAGCTTCGGTCCCCCGCCCCCTGCAATCGTGGAGATCCTCATCGTTACCGTAAGACTCCCGCCAGGGAGGTCCACAGTCAGGGGATGAGGGGGTCTCCCCCCATCATCCCCGTTACTCACAACCCGTGATTGAGAAAATAAGGCATCAACCGGATGCCCGGATCAAAGGTCACCGAGGCGCTCCGCAACAGATTCTCGTCATAGACCTGGTTGCCATCCGGCGCGATGCCATGCCCGACCATCGCGAAAGGAACCGGACCCGGATCGTGGGTCTTGGTCACCAGCGGCGTCGGATGGTCCGGCAGAGCCATGGCCCGGAACGGACCTCGCCTGGCCAACGCCTCGAGCACCGGTCCCACCAGCCGCGCGTCGAAATCCTCGATCGCCTTGAGCTTGTAATCCATGCGCCCGGCATGCCCCGCCTCGTCCGGGGACTCCACATGCACGAACATCAGGTCGCGCGTCTCCAACCCCTCCAGACAGGCCCGAGCCTTGCCCTCGTAATCGGTGTCGATCCAACCCGTGGCCCCCGGCACATGCAGCACGTCGAAACCGATGTGGGCCGCGATGCCGCGCATCAGATCCACCGCCGAAATAATCCCACCGCTCTTGCCGAACCGCTCCTGAAAACGGGGAAGGACCGGCTTGCGACCATGCCCCCACAACCAAATCGAGTTGGCCGGTCGCTTACCCTGGGCCACCCGCGCCAGATTGACCGGATGGTCGGCGAGAAATTCCCACGAAGCGCGCATCAGCGCAAAAATCGGCTCCGCGTCCGGTCCCTCCGGAGTGGCGCCCTCGATCGGTTTATCCGAAATGTCGTGGGGCGGACGGCTTGTCAACCGATCCCCGCCGTTGCGCCACACCAGCAGATGACGGTAGCTGACGCCAGGGTAGAATTGAAACCGCTCTGAACCGAGCCGCTCGTTCAAGGTTTCGATAATTTTCGAAGCCTCGGCTGAAGAGATGTGTTCCGCGGAAAAATCGCCCATGACCGAGAATTGGTCCGCCAGCGTGACCAGATTGCAGCGAAAGGCGATGTCATCGGGACCGAGTTCGACCCCCATGGCTGCGGCCTCCAGCGGACTGCGCCCGGTGTAACTCTGGGTCACGTCGTAGCCGAGCACGCCGAGATTGGCGATGTCGCTGCCCGGATAGTACCCATCCGGGGTGTTGAGGGACCATCCACCGATCCCCTCGCGAACCATGCGATCCATGTTGGTGGTGCGGGCCGCCATCAGCGGCGTGCGGCCCCCGAGCGCCTCCAGGGGACGGTCACTCATGCCATCCCCAAGAAAAATCACGTATTTCATCGCCAACTCCCGTTTTCTGGGGCATCAGGACAGGCCGGAAGGCCACGGATCCGATAAGGCCTGCTCCGAGGCGATGCGCCCTGGCATGTGGGTGGGCTACCGGAATGCACGGACGGTTCAGCCCGGATACATCATCAGACCATCCGAACGAGAAAGAGTTTCATTCCGCCCGTCCGGAAATTGACCATGGAACTCCCAAAGGGAGGTCCATGGTATGGGGGGTGAGGGGGTTCTTTCCCCCATCATGCAAATTCCCGTGGCACATCCGCAAGGGGGGCACGGTCGGGGCGCGGGGGATTCTCCCGCCATCCCGGATGTTACCGTGGAACCCCCTGACGGGAGTTCCACGGTTGGGGATGCGGGGGGTTCCCCCATCAGGCACGTTACAGCAGATCCTTCACCACCTCGCGCTCCTGGCGCAATTCGTTGAGCACGTTCTCGAACTTGGCGCGACCCCAGGAGGACATGGACAGACCCTCGACCACCTCCCAGCGCTCGCCGTCCGAGCGGAGCGGATAGCCGAAGACCAGACCCGGATCCACGCCGTATTGACCGGCGGATTGCACCGCAGCCACGAACCAGTCATCCGCCGGGGTCGGCGCGCCGAAGGAGACCAGGTGATCCAGGGCGGCGATGGCGCCGGAGGCGGCGCTGGAGGCGCCACGGGCCTTGATGACCACAGCGCCGCGATTCTGCACATCCGGGACAAAGGTATCCTTGAGCCACGCCTCGTCGGTGATCACCTCGGTGAGGGGACGCCCCTTGATCAGGGCATTCTCGAAGTCCGGATACTGGTTGTTGGAGTGGTTGCCCCACACCGCCAGCCTGGTCACGTCGTTGACCGTGACGCCGGCCTTGTTGGCGAGCATGGTCTTGGCGCGGTTGTAATCGAGACGCATCATTGCGCCGAAGCGATCCTTGGGCACATCGCTGTTGCTCATGGCGATCAGGCAGTTGGTGTTGCAGGGGTTGCCCACCACCACCACGCGCACATCCGAGGCGGCACGGTTGAGGGCCTTGCCCTGCCCCACGAAGATCGGTCCGTTGACCCGGATCAGATCGGCCCGTTCCATGCCCGGTCCGCGCGGACGCGAGCCGATCAGGAGCGCGGCATTCACGCCGTCGAAGGCCACTTCGGCCTGGTCGGTTCCCTCGACGCTGGCCAAAGTCGGAAACGCGCAGTCATCCAGTTCCATCATCACCGCTTCGCAAACCTTCATCGCCGGCGTGATTTCCAACAATTTCAGGTGTACCGGACGATCCGGACCGAAAACCGCGCCCGACGCCAAACGAAAGATGGCGCTGTAGGCGATTTGACCAGCGGCCCCGGTGACCGCCACGCGAACTGGATCTGCCATGCTGTTTTCCTCCCTGATTGCAATGGATGTGTTGGTTCAGGCCGCCATTTTGGCGCGTCTTGCTCGTTTGGACAAGCCTGCCCCCTGCCCCGGACCCCATAAGAAAGTTTCACGGAATGCATAAAATGACGCAAGGGGAACGCGCGTGCAACCCTTGCCACGCGCGCGACTCAAAAAGAGGGATCACAGACCGCGAAAGAGGGACTGCAAGAGCAACCACGGACCGCAAAAGAGAACCGCGGACTACGCGGATCGTTCCAACGCCTCATCCAGATCGGCCAGGATATCCCCGATCTCCTCCAGTCCGATGGAGAGACGCACCAACCCTTCGGTGATGCCGGAGGCCTGGCGTTCGGCATCGGTCAACTTGGCGTGGGTGGTGGTGGCCGGATGGGTGGAGAGTGTGCGACAATCCCCCAGGTTGGCGGTGATGATCGCCAGTCGCAGGCCATCGAGGAAGCGATGGGCCCGTTGGCGTGAACCGAGATCCAGGCAGACCAGGGCCCCGAAGCGACGCATCTGCCGGACGGCGAGTTCCCGTTGGGGATGATCGGGCAACCCCGGATAGAGCACCCGACCGGACAGTTCGGGGCGCGCGGCCAGATGGAATGCCACCCGTTCGGCGTTGTCGCAATGGCGCTCCATGCGCAGCGGCAGGGTTTCAAGCCCCTTGAAGAGCACCCAGGCGTTGAACGGGGAAAGGGAGGAACCGGTATTGCGCAACAGGGGATAGACATGATCCATAAGGGATTTCCTCTCCCCGGCGATCACCCCGCCCAGCACCCGTCCCTGGCCATCCATGTACTTGGTGGCCGAGTGGACCACCAGATCGGCTCCCAATTCCAGAGGCCGTTGCAGACAGGGGGTACACAGCACGTTGTCCACCGCCACGCGGATCCCCCGGTCATGGGCGATGCGACACAAGGCCGCCAGATCGACCATCTCCAGGGTAGGATTGGCCGGGGTCTCCAGAAAAAACAAACGGGTGGCCGGGGTGATGGCCGCCTCCCAGGCCGCCAGATCCGACAGCGCAACACGGGTGACGGCGATCCCCATCCGTTTGAGCAGGGAGTTGGCGATGTTGGTGGTGGAGCCGAACACCGAACGGCTGATCACCACATGGTCGCCCGCCGACAGATAGGCCAGAAAGGTCATGGTGATGGCCGCCATGCCGCTCGCGGTGGCCACCGCGTGTCCGGCCCCCTCGAGGGCCGCGACCCGTTCCTCGAACAGCGCCACCGTGGGGTTGGTGAAGCGGCTGTAGAGATTCCCCTCCTCTTCGCCGGCAAAAATCGCCCGCGCCTGCTCGGCGCTCTCGAAACGAAAACTCGAGGTCAAAAAGAGCGGCGGACTGTTCTCCCGCTCCGGCGTGGTCTCCCGACCGGTGTGCAACGCCGTGGTCGCCATGCCCCAGCCCCGTCCCTCCATGCCACCCCCATCCCCAGCCATGCACCCCCCCCTTTCGACAATTGTCCATCCGCTCCGAACCCCGATGACGCTCCCCGTGCCTAACTTGCATGATGGGGAGAGAACCCCCTCACCCCCCGTACCATGAACCTCCCTTCGGGAGTTCCATGGTAAACGAGCCGGCAGAAAGCCAAAGACCATTATGCCGCATTTACCCTCCGCCGCAACCCCGGACGGACCACGCCTCCACACGGCCCGACAACCCGGATCACCCTCCGCATCCCAGACCCCAACCCGACAAAACAACCGTTTCGTGGAATTCTGTGGCTTCGTGCGGTTTAGCAATGGAACCGACAGGAAAAATCCCCTATACTGAATGGTGCGAACGAGAGATCCGTTCCCTCTTGGTTTTTACCGCAGGAATCCCGAAAGAGTCCCGCGGACGGGGGTGAGGGGTGTTCCCCGATCATGCAAGTTTTCCAAGGAGCCGCTTCCATGTCGCAACAGCAAAAGTACCGTCTCGTCACGCGCAGCGATTTCGATGGCTTGGTCAGCGCCATGCTCCTGCGCGAACTGGACATCATCGACGACATCCTCTTCGTGCAACCCAAGGACATGCAGGATGGCAAAATCCCCATCAACGAACGGGACATCATCACCAACCTCCCCTACGTGCCGGGAGCCCATCTGGTGCTGGATCACCACGCCAGCGAAATGGAACGGGTCGCCGACAAACCCCACGACAACTACATCATCCATCCCGACGCCCCCTCGGCCGCGCGGGTGGTCTACCAGCACTTCGGCGGCAAGGCAGCCTTCCCGAATGTCCGCGACGACATCCTCGACGCCGTGGACAAGGCCGACTCCGGACAACTGCTCGAGGATGACGTGCTCTATCCCAAAGGGTGGATGCTGCTCAACTTCATCATGGATCCGCGCACCGGCCTGGGCCGCTTCAAGGAGTTTCGCATCTCCAACTACAACCTCATGATGGATCTGATCGAATATTGCCGCCGTCACACCGTCGAGGAGGTGCTCGAACTGCCGGACGTGAAGGAACGGCTCGATTACTACTTCGAACAGGAAGAGTACTTCAAAACCCAGATCCAGGCCCACACCAAAATCCATCGCAACCTGGCGGTGCTCGACCTGCGCCACGACGACATCATCTATCCAGGCAACCGCTTCATGATCTATGCGCTCTATCCCCAGTGCAACATCTCCCTGCACATCCTCTGGGGCCAGACCCGAAAGATCACGGTTTTCGCTTTGGGCAAATCCATCTTCAACCGAACCTCCAACACCCATATCGGTTCCTTGTGCCTGCAATACGGCGGCGGTGGCCACGCGGCAGCAGGAACCTGTCAGGTTCCCACCGAGAAGGCCATCGAGGTTCGCAAGGCGCTCGAGAACCGTATCCTGGCGGATGGGTGAACGGGCGATTTTAAAGGTATTCTCTCAGGATGACGAACGCATCGCACCTTTTTGGGACCACACTCGCCGCCGCTCTGCTCCTTTCCGGCTGCGTCACCCTCGATTCGCCGGGCCCCAGCCGCGCGCCCGATGCCCCTCCGGCAACGGCCACGGTGGTCCTCGACCCGGATCCCGGCAAGACCGACACGGGCAGCGCTCCGGAAACCAAAAGCGCGGCCAAGGAGATCAAGGGAAGCGTGACCCCGCCCCTGCCCAAGCCCACGCCACCCAGCCACCCCTCCCAGGTGAAACCCGAAGGGTTGATCGGCTCCACGGGCAAGGAACTGATCGCCCGTTTCGGTCCGCCCAACATCACCCTGGATCTCCGTCTGCCCAACAACCAGACCGCCGAGGGGTATCTCTACTACCCGAAGGATGGCAAAGGGTGCATTCACCAGTTCATCGTGAGCAGCGAGAAAAACAAGGTCATCGACTACGCCTGTCGTTGATCGGGGCTTGTTCCCCTCCGCCTGGACAGGGAGGGGTCGCCAGATAGACCGAGCCATCGACGCGCCAGCACTGCCGCAACCATTTTCCCCCACCGCCACCCGCGCCCTGTCGCAACGCCTGGATCCTCTCCTGTTCGCGATCCGCGACACCAGGCGGGGCGGGTGGAAGCAGCAGTTTGCGCGCGCGATGATCGATCCGCCAGGCGCCGAGCTGCTCGAGCACCGGGGTGCCGAGCAGGGGGATCCCCCGGGCGCCGGTCACGGTGAAGGGAACTTCGCGCAGCACCCGCGAACCGATGCGCAGGCTCTCCAGACGCGCCACGGCCAACTGCCCGGTGGAGCCGTCCGCCAGGGTCGAATGCACGGTCCCCAGCCAGTCCGAGGCGCGAATCAATCCCATCCCGGTCATCTGATCCACGATATCCCCTGGCAAGACCACCACATTGGCGCCGGTATCGATCAGGAACTCCACGATCACCCGATCGTTGAGCACCACCGGAATCCAGTACTGCCCGCGCGCCCCCTTGGGCAACAGAGGAACCACCTCCTCCGGGGGGGAGGGATGGCGGTCGCGTTCGCCGGATGCGCAGGGCTGATCCTTGAGGATGGTGCGCCCCTTGGCATCGATGCAGTGGTACAGGCGCCCCTCGCCCCGGTTCAGGTTCGGAACCAGGCACAGCAGGAACGCCATCCAGCGCGCCAGGCGCATCGGCAACGATCCGCGCGGGACCGACAACCTCACGACAGCGCCCCGGCAGCGTCCGAATCGGCCACCCCGACCACCGGCAACAGGTCAGGCATGCGCTCCAGCCAGTGATCGGGTCGCGAACCGGCCAGCTCCTCGCGCCCGTGACAGCCGAAGGTGACCGCCGCGGTCCGCACCCCGGCGTTGCGTCCCATGTCGAGGTCGAAGACAGTATCGCCCACCATCAACGTTCGCTCCGGCGCATGACCGGTGGCGGCGAGAATCTGTTCGATCATCGAGGGGTGGGGCTTGCTGGGCGCATGATCCGAGGTCATCCGCACCATGAAATACCCCTCCAGGCTCTGCTCGCGCAGGGTGCGCTCCAGTCCGCGCAACGACTTGCCGGTGGCCACGGCCAGGGTGACTCCCTGGCGGCGCAGGGCGTCCAGCGTCGCCCGCACCCCCGGAAAGAGCGGGGTGGTCAACTCCCCGCCATCCGCCAGCCGCTGGTAATGGGATTTGTAGGCCGCGACCGCCTGGTCGCGGCGCGCTTCGGAGGCCTCGGGCATGAGCACGGCCATCGCCTCGTGCAGGGAGAGCCCCACCACGGCGGCAATGCAGGCATGGGAGAGCGGAGAAACGCCACCCGCCTCCGCCAGCGACAGGTTGGCCGAACGGACAATCCCATCCAGGCTGTCCACCAGGGTGCCGTCGCAGTCAAAAATCACCAGGTCATAACGGAGGGACATAAGACTCTCCCAGGGGTTGACGCCAGGCTGGCGTGATGATCAAGGTTGGATGAGGATCTTGAGCGTTCCCGGCCCGGCGGCGCACGCCAGCGCCTCCACCCCCTGCTCCAATGAAAAAACAGCGTCGATCAACGGCTCCACCTCCACCACCCCTGCGGCCAACAACCGCAATGCCGCCGGAAACGGTCCGCAACGGGATCCGACCAGGGTGATCTCATCGACCACCAGGGAGGCGAAATCGAACGGCGCGGGTTCCGGCAGGGTGCTCTTGACCACCAGACGTCCGCGGGGGCGCACCAGACGCCGCGCCAACGCCAGCCCCTCCCGCCCACCCCCGCAGGCCACCACCAGATCGGCCCATCCCGACAGATCGACCGTCTCCCCCGCATGGACCGGAATCCCGCGCGCCGCCAGGATTCCCAACTTGCGGGAATGGCGTCCGATCACCCGGATCTCGCAACCGGTCAACGCCAACACCTGGGCCACCAGCAGGCCGAGCCTCCCATCGCCCACCACCACCACGCGATCGGAAGGTCGCAGATGGGTCTGTTCGAGGATCTCCAGGGCGGCGGCCAACGGCTCGACGAACACCGCCCGCCGGTCCGACACCCCATCCGGCACCGGATGGAGATTGGCGACCGGCAGGATCAGAAAATCGGCAAAGGCCCCGTCCCGACCACGAATCCCGATCACCCGGCGCTGCTCGCAGTGACTCCGCTCCCACCGCAAACAGGCCGGACAGGCCCCGCACGCCACGTTGATCCCGCCAACCACACGGAGATCCACCCATTCGGGCGCATCCGGCGCCGCGATCACCCGTCCCGTGAACTCATGTCCCAGAGTTCCGTCAAATCCGGCATATCCGCCCAATATCGCCAGATCCGTGGCGCACACCCCGGCCAGCGTCACCCGGATCAACGCCTCGCCGCGCGCCGGGACCGGAACCGGCCAACCGCGCTCCAGACGAACCGCGCCACCCGCGTAGCGCAGGGCCCGCATGCCCTCCCGATCCAAAGAGGCGTGATGCATGGAACGTTCAGCTCCAGGTTAAAAGGGGTTCTGGCGATGCCATCCAGGGTCCGCGTCGGCTGTTTGGCAAACCAAACAGCCTCTTATCGCAAACAGGGTGGCTTGTCGAAAGGAAAGAGGCTAGAATGGATCGATTGAAAGGACAAGGGCAGGTCTGAACACCAACGATCGAACCCTCCCCTTGATCATGCGACCACCACGCGAGAGATCGATTCATGAGTGTTTTCCCATCCAAGATCAATCGTCGTCAGGCGATTCTCGCCACTCTGGGTGGCACGGCCCTGGTGCTGATCGGCATGCGTCTGCAAAGCGCCCTCATGGGACGTCCGACAGACCCCACCCTGACCATGCCCAAGGAGTTGATCGGCGTACTGCTCCCCTCGCCGCGCGAACTGCAACCCTTCTCCCTGATCGATCATCACGAACGCCCCTTTGGACCGGAACAGGTACAGGGCGTGTGGACCTTCCTGTTCTTCGGCTACACCCACTGCCCGGACGTCTGTCCGCTCTCCATGGGACTGCTCGCGGAAACCTACGAAATCCTCGGCAAACAACCCGGTGGCCTGAACAAGGTTCAATCCATCTTCGTCTCCGTGGACACCGATCGGGACTCGCCGGAACAGCTCAAGAATTATGTCCCCTACTTCAACCCCGATTTCCTGGGGGTGACCGGCAAACAAGAGGCGATTCACGCCTTTGCCAAGCAACTGGGAGCCTATTACGCCATTCCACCCAAATCGGACAAGGGGGATGAGTCCCAACTGATCAGCCACTCCTCGGTCTTCTTTCTGCTCGATCCGGCTGGGAAATTCACCGCCCTCTTCCAGCCCCAGCTGCACCAGCCGGCCACCATGGCCGACCTGTTCCTGAAAATCCGCAAACACTATGGAGAGCCCTGATGAAACCCTTTATCGCCTCGTTGTTGCTCGGCTCCGCCCTGCTCGCCACCCCGGCCTTCGCCGCCGATCAACTCCAGGTTCAGGATCCCTGGGTGCGCGCGGGTCCGCCGGTCGCCCAGGCACTGGCCGGCTACATGACACTCCAGAACGCCGGAAGCCGGGAACTCAAGGTGGTCGGCGCCTCCAGCCCGAACTTCTCCAAGGTCGAGATCCACGAAACCGTCCAACAGGACGGCAAAAGCCTGATGCGTCCCAAACCCCAATTCGCCGTCGCCCCCGGCGCCAGCATCCAGATGACCCCTGGCGGCATGCACATCATGCTGATCGGCCCCAAGAATCCCCTGCAACCCAAGGATCAGATCACGATCACCCTGAAGTTCGCCGATGGCACCGAGCAGGCCATCACCGCCGAGGTGCGCGCCGGCAGTGGCGTCAAGAAAGAAAAGCCCCCAGCCGGAAAGGACGAGATGCACGAACACCACCATTGATCAACCGCGACTCTCGCGATTCGAGTCATGTTGATCGCTGCCAGGACCCCATGGGACGCACGCGGAGCATCCGACCCATGGGGCGGGCGGGGGAGTCCCCGCCCCGACCGCATGACCGCAACCATTCCAAGCGCCAATGGACCTGAGTCTCTCATGAACCACGCCCTCCCTCCCTCCCGATCCGCCTCCTTTTTCTGGCGCCGCATGGTCTGGCTGCTCCTGGCCGTCTGGTTGCTGCCAGCCACGCCGCTCCTCGCCGCGGAAGGCGAGGCACCCCAAGGGGGAGAAGAGATCGCCATTCCGGAAGACCTGGCGACCGGCGGACAGGAGGCGGAGTTTCTGCGCCAACTCAAACCCCGCGTCACTCCCGGAACAGGCAGTGGCAACCTGGACCAATTGCGCGCCAGGAACGCCAGAAAGCCCGCCACGGATCTCCCCCTGGACGCAACGGGCAAGGGATTCTCGCTCCTGGAGGCCGATTTCTCCCTGCGCGCCAAAAGCTCCCTGATCCAGTTCGGCTACAACATGTTCCGTCAGGTCAAGGATCGAACCGCGCCGGTGGTTGGCTCGGCGCCGGACTCCTACGTCCTGGGCGTGGGCGATGAACTGCTGGTCTCCTTCCGGGGCAAGAACGAAAAAAGCTCGGTGGCCAAGATCGATCTGGAAGGCAAGGTGATGATCCCCACCCTGCCCGAACCCATGATGGCCATGGGGCGGCCATTCGGCGAGTTCCGCGAGGAGCTGCGCGACAAGATCCGCACCACCCAGGTCGGCACGGAAGTGTTCGTCTCCATCGGCTCGTTCCGCTTCTTTTCGGTCTATGTCATGGGAGAGGTCACCCAACCCGGCGTCCACCGGGTGACCGGACTCTCCACCCTGCTCGACGCCCTGAGCACCGCCGGAGGGGTGCGCAAGACCGGTTCGCTGCGCACGGTCCAACTCCATCGCGATGGCGTGGTGCGCACCATCGACCTCTATGCCCTGCTGAACAAGGAAGGCGGCGGCGAGGATCCCACCCTGGCGGTCGGCGACCGCATCGTCGTGCCGCCCATCGGTCCGGTGGTGGCCATCTCCGGACTGGTGAAACGTCCGGGCATCTACGAACTGGCTTCGGGCGAAAGATCCATCCCCCTGAACGCGCTTCTGGAACTCTCCGGCGGAACGGTCTCCCCGCAAGGCAACCGCTTCTCCCTGCTCAAGCCGGACGCCAGGGAACGCGAGTCCCTGGTCGAACTCAAGGGACAAAAACAGGAAAAAATCGTCAACGGCAACATTGTCCTCGTCGAGGCGCTCGGCGGTCCGACACTCATGGGCGAGGTGGCCATCGAGGGACACGTCTCCCGCGGCCATACCCGTTCCCTCGCCTCGGCACCCACCGTCCGCTCCCTGCTCAACGATCCCGAACTGCTGCTCCCTGACCCCTATCTGCCGTTCGGCGTCATCTACCGCACGGATCCAAAAACCCGCAACCGAACCTTCCGTCCCATCGATCTGGGCTTGATCCATGCACGTCACGAGATCGATCAACCGCTCATGAATCACGATGTCCTCATCGTCTTGAGCCACGAGGATATCCGCTTCCTCTCCTCCGAACGGGTGGCCGCGGTGTTGCAGAAAAAATCCGCCAAGGATTCCTGCGTCGCCCTGACGCGCCTCGAGGCGGTGGCCGCCGCCTCCGATCCTCTGCGCTTTTCCAATCTCTTTCAGTTGAAGGAGATGGGGGTCATCTCGGGCAAGGGCAAAACCGATTCGCCCCAACTGAACGCCGAATCCGCCGAATCCCTGCGCCTGACAACCGCCACGCAGTTGCAGGATTCAGCCGGTCCTCTGGATGGAAAAATGGCTGACTTGAAAGCCGCACCACGCCTTGCACCCGCCATTCCGGTCGCTCCTCAGAACAATCGGGATACCCAGCCGGTCAGCTGTCCAACCATCTTCAACAAATATCCGGATCTGCTCCCCCTGCTTCTGGACAACTCCGTGCTCCTGGAGGGCAACACCGACTACCCGACCCTCTTCCCGGTGCTGCCCGGCGCGCGCATGAGCGATATCGTCGCCATGGCGCAAGGGGTGATCGGCGCGGCCCGGTTCGACAAGAGTCTCTCCCTGGAGTTCCAGATCGACCGAAAAACCGGAACGCGCGACGCCACGCGCCGGGTCATCACCCTGCCCTCCAGCGACATCGCCACCTTCGATCTGCAACCCGGCGATGTTCTGCGCTTCAAGCTCGGACAGGTCCACCTGGTCGGCCATGTAACCCGCGAACAGCATCGCTCCCTGCAATCCGTACCCTCGGCACGCCACTTCCTGCTCGATCCCGACGTGCTCAAGACCGATCCCTATCTGTTGTTCGGCGTGGTGCGCCGGGTCGATCCCACCAGTCGCGCCCGCGTCCTGACCGGAATCAATCTGGAGTCCGCCATTCGCGGCGATGCCACGAGCGATCTGAAGCTCATGGACAAGGATGAGCTGGTGGTGTTGTCCCAGCAGGACGTGCGCTTCCTCTCCAATCCCCTGGTGCAATCGATCCTGCTCGGCAAGTCCCCGCGTCAGGAGTGTACCTCCCTGTACCACCTGGCCGAGTTGATGTCCTCCTCGGATGCCTACCGCTTCTCCTCGGCGATCAATCTCTCGCTCTCCGAATTCGAGCATGATCGCAGCTCGGCCAGAAAAACCGCCGACAAAAGCAACACCATGATCGTGACCGAAGGGCCCGGCGTTCGCAAAACCGAGTGTCCGGCCATCTACGAACGGTTCCCGGAGCTCCTGCCTTTCGTGCTCGAAAATGCCGCCATCCTCACCGGGGAGGTACGCACCCCCGGAGTCTTCCCGATCCAGGAGGGGACCCGTCTGGCCGCCCTGGTGCAGAGCGGCGGTGGCATGACCAGCCGCGCGGATCTCAAACAGGTGGAACTGGCCCGCGCCACCCCCGATCTTGACCGTGGCAGAGCGGAAACCAAACGTTCGGTGCTGGATTTTTCCAGTGGCAAGAGTCTGGAGGATTTTTCTCTGACCCCTGGTGACGTGCTGCGTTTCAGCCCGATCTTCTCGGATCGCGAGATCGGTTATGTGCGGCTGGAAGGGGAGTTCATCCGCGCCGGCCTGTATGACCTGCGCCGCGACGACAAACTGTCGGATATCATCGAACGGGCGGGCGGGGTCACGCCTCACGCCTTCCCATACGGGGCGATCTTCACCCGCACCAGCATCCAGAAAAACCAGAAGGAGAGCTTCGAGCGGGTGGCGCGGGAGATGGAGATGAGCCTTGCCGCTCTGGTGAGCACCAGCGGGAAGGATAAGGGGGAGGCCGCAGCCATCCTGGAGAGCACCCGCGGCATCATCACCTCGCTGCGTTCCGTGCAACCCTTGGGACGCATGACGGTCGAGGCAAATTTGAAGAATCTCAAGACCAATCCGGATCTGGACATCTACCTGGAGGCCGGGGACCGGTTGTTCATGCCGAAAAAACCGAGCGAAATCTCGGTCTCCGGGGCTGTGCTCAATCCGGGATCGTTCCTGTTCATGGCCAAGCACACGCCGATGGATTACATCAAGTGGGCGGGCGGATTCAAGGAGAACGCCAGCAAGGGGGACACCTTTGTGGTCATGCCGGATGGGAAGGCCCAAACCCTGTGGAGTCTGACCACCTGGTGGGATCAACAGTCGAGCGCCCTGGTTCCGGGCAGTTCGATCATCGTACCGTTGGATCCCAAGCCATTCGAGCTGGTCGGTTCCCTGAAGGACATGAGCCAGATCATCAGTCAGTGGGCCATCACGATCGCCTCCCTGGCGGTGTTGAACCGTTGAGCAGGTACGGACGCGGCATCGGGATGACGAACGGGTACGGACGCGGCATCGGGGCGGGGTGAAGCGGGATGCCCGCTCCGATCGCGTCCCGCCAGGCACGGGGCGCGATCGGAGCGGGTCCGATCGGTCAGGCGGCGGACAACTGGTCGGCAAGACGGCGATGTTCGACCATCAGGCAGCGATCCTGAACGGCGAGCAGTCCACCCTGACGGGCGATCTCCATGGACTCTTCGTTGAAGATGCCGCTTTGCAGCCAAAGGCAACCGGCACCGATGCGCACCGACTCCTCGGCCAGGGGCGGGGTCTCCTCGGCGCGCCGGAAGAGATCGACGATATCGACGTGGATCTCTTCCGGAATCGCCTCCAGGGAGTCGTAGCAGACTTCGCCCAGGATCTCCCCGCCACCTGGACGGACCGGAATGATGCGATAGCCGGCTTGCTGCATGTAGGATGCGACACGGAACGAGGCACGATCGGGCTTGGGGGAAAGCCCCACCACGGCGATGACGCGCGCCGTGGAAAGCAGGGTGACGAGCGCGTGGTCGGTAGGTTCGGACATGGTTTGTTTTTCCTTCTCCTGAATGGTATGTTGTTCTATCGACAGGAATCGCGCCCCCCCTCGGGCGCGGCCATGGCCCAAAAGATCCGGTCTTCGCCAGCCGGAGTATGGACCAGTTTGAAACGACAGGATAGACAGACCCCATCCCCCTTGCCGGTACGCAGGGGCAGGTTGATCTGATTGATGTGTCCGCTGGAGGAGAGCAGGATGGCGATGGCCCCCCAGATGGCCGGATCCTGGGAGAGTTCACGCACCGAACGACCCACCCAGGTGGTGGTATCGATCTCCATGGCCCTGGCCCCCTTCTCGTTGACCGCCAGGATGCGATGGTCGCCATCGGGTTCGAACCAGATGGCCGGTTCGGCGATATCCTCGGGGTTGAGGACCGGTTGGCGCGAACGGGTCGAATGGGCCACCTGACGCAGCAGATCGGTTTGGGTCAACAGGCCGACCAGACGTCCATCGGCGGCCACGACCGGCATGCGGCGATGGCCGGTGCTGGTGAAAAGATCGAGGGCATGCAGCAGATCCCGTTCCGGTTCGATGTTTTCGGGTCTGCTTTTGGCCAGGGAACGGGCGGTCGCGGCGGGGGTGAAGGTGGGGGAGACGTAATGGCGCAGGATCTCCCCTTCGGTGATCATGCCGAGAAAATTCTCCCCCTCCCGCACCAGGACGCAACCGCGATGGCGCTGGGCGATCTGACGGGCGATATCCCAGTAGGTCATCTCCGGCGGAACGACCGGAAGATCCGAGGCGATCATGTCGGCGACCCGGTAGTGGGCCAGCAGATTGGAACGGGGAAAGGCGCGCAGGATCTGTTTTTCGGTGATGCCGCCGGAGAGCATCTCATCCTCGTTGAGCACCGGGAAACGGCGGAAGCGGCGTCGATAGTAGATCTGGAGCAACTCCTGGCACGGAGTGCTCTCGTGGACGATCTGGGGGAGCGAGACCGGCAGTTCGCCGATGCGGGCCGACTCGGGCTTCACGCCCTGAATCATCCATTTGATGCAGTCGTATTCGGTGATCATTCCGGTGATGACCATGTTCTCGAGCACCACGGCGAACCCGGCGGCCTCGCGGGTCATGCGCCGGATCGATTCGACCAGGGTGGCATGCGGGGTCAGGGTGACGACGTTGGAAAACATGCAGTCGCGAACGAGTTTCATGACAGGCTGGACCTCGAAGAATCGTGGGTGACGGTCAACAACGGCCATGGCCTTTTGTGGACCGACTGGTATTATGCTCAACGGATTGGGGTGATGTCCCGGTTTTTTTTTCATGGAACTCCCGAAGGGAGCTGCATGAAAATCCCGACGGTGGATCCCTGCATGATCCTGAATCGCACAGGCAACAAAAAACGCTGAGAAGACTCTGAAAATGATGTTGGAGCGGGCACGCGAGGTTCTGGGCATCGAGGCCGAGGCGATCCTGGCCATGGGCAACCGGCTCGACGCCGGATTCGAACGGGCGGTGGAGACCCTGCACGCCTGTCGCGGACGGATCGTGGTGACCGGAATCGGCAAATCGGGCATGATCGGACGCAAAATCGCCGCCACCCTGGCCAGCACCGGCGCGCCGGCCTTTTTTCTCCACCCCGCCGAGGGGAGCCACGGGGATCTGGGGATGGTGACGCGCCAGGACGTGGTGATGATCCTCTCCAACAGCGGGGAAACCGGCGAGGTGCTGGCGCTGCTGCCGGTGTTCCGACGGCTCGGAGTGCCGCTGATCGCGCTGGTGGGCAAGCCCGAATCGACCCTGGCGCGCATGAGCGATGTGGCGCTCGACATCGGCGTGGAGCGCGAGGCCTGTCCGATGGGGCTGGCTCCGACCAGTTCGACCACCGCCGCCCTGGCCATGGGAGATGCCCTGGCGGTCTGTCTGCTCGAAAAACGGGATTTCGGTCCCGAGCAGTTCGCCTTCCTGCACCCTGGTGGCTCCCTGGGCCGTCGGCTGCTGGTTCGGGTCGCGGATCAGATGCACACCGGAGTGCGCATCCCCCAGGTCTCCGAACAGGTCTCGGTGCGCGACGCGCTCATCGAGATGACCGCCAAACGGTTCGGCATGACCGGCGTCGTCGATGAACGGGGCCGTCTGACCGGCGTGATCACGGATGGGGATCTGCGCCGCCTGATGGAACGGGATGCCGATCCCTTGAACCGGGTGACCGGGGAGATCATGACACGGGATCCGAAGGTGATCGCCGCAGAGGCGTTGGCGGTCGAGGCGACCCGTCTGATGGAACGGTTGAAGATCACCAGCCTGTTCGTGCTCTCCGAAGAGCAGGTTCCGGTCGGGGTGATCCATTTGCACGATCTTCTGGAAGCGGGGTTGATGTGATGCGTTCCGGAACACGCCTGGAGACGGAAACGGGGCGCCCCGGCCTGCTGCGACGCCATGGCAAGCATCTGTTTTTGTTGTTCGCGCTATTGATCGTGGCGAGCGTATTGTGGTATCTCAAGCAGCCGCATGGTTTGCGTGACCGTGACGATTCGGGGTTGGATCCCCTGGCCGGACGGGAAGGGACCATGGTGACGGATGTGCATCTGACCCAGTTCGACAAGCAACGCACCCGCTGGACCCTGGATGCGCCGAGCGCCCAGCGTGGCGAGGAGAAACGGATCCTGATCCACCATCCCCGCCTCGCCTTTGCCCTGGAAGGTCAGGAAGAGGTGGTGGTAACCTCGGAGAGCGGCGAAGTGGACGGGGCCACGGGCCGGATGAACTTCGCGGGCCGCGTGGTGGCCGGCGACCCGGCCATGGGGCGTCTGATGACGGAACAGTTGCGCTTTGACCCCGAAAGGAAGATCTTGTATACCGAGCTGGCGTTCCGCATGGAACGCGAAGAGATGCGTCTGGAGGGACAAGGTTTGACGGTGGAACAAGAAGCGCAGATTCTCAAGGTCGAGTCCCATGTCCGGATGACCTTTCCCTCGGCGATACTCATGACGGAGCAACCATGAAACCCAGGATTCTGGCTGGATGGATGCTGGCCCTGCTGGCGCTGACGACAACGGAAACGGTGGCGGCGCCCCAGGCTTCGCCGCGCATGCTGGCGTTGTCGATCACCTCGGACCGTCTGGAGATGGACGACAAGAACCAGGTGGCGATCTTCTCCGGACATGTGGTCGCCGACGACGGACGGATGCGTCTGACCTCCGAAAAAATGACGGTGCGCTACGACAAGCGGATGAAGGGCAACGGCGGCGTGCGCGAGGTCAAGGCCGAAGGGCGGGTGACGATCCAGCAGGAGCGCGACCATGGCACGGCGGATGTCGCGCTCTATCAGGTGGACAAACGGGTCGTGGAGCTGATCGGCAACGAGCGTGACGCCACGGTGCGGCGTGGTGATGATCAATTGACCGGCAAGCGGATTCTGGTGACCCTGAATCCCCAGCAGCGCATCGACAAGGTATCGGTGCAGGGTGCCGAGAACCGCCGTGTCAGCGCGCGCATCACCCCCTCCGGGGTGATCAGTCAGGATGGCGGCCCGCCGCGTGTCGAAAAAAGCCCCGCAGCCGCGGAAACGGGTGGCGCGGAGTCGCACCCCGCCTCAGGACCGGCCATGGCGCGAGAGAAAATCACCCTCCCCGCCCCCGGTCATCCGGTCGCCCCAGCCGGCGGAAAAAACGCGACCGGCGAGGGACGGGGCCAGACCACTCCCGCCGCTCCGCTCCCCGCCGCCTCGCGGGAGAATGGCGATCCGCGCCCGAACCGCCTCCCGGAAAGCGCGGCGACGCCCCAGGAGGTCGAGAACGGTTCGCCAACGACCGAACTGGAGCCACCCTCGCCCAAACCCAGGCGTCGGGTGCTGCAACCGCCCGCGGCACGCCGGTGAGCGCTTCGGTGAATCCGTGCCTGGAGGCCAGGGATCTGGGCAAGAGCTATCAGGGCCGGGCCGTGGTCAACGCGGTCTCCCTGGCGGTGGAGCCCGGGCAGGTGGTGGGACTGCTCGGACCCAACGGCGCGGGCAAATCGACCATGTTCTACATGTTCGTGGGGCTGGTGGTACCGGATTCCGGATCGATCTGGCTGGACGGCACGCCGATCACCAGCGAACCGATCCATCTGCGCGCCAGGGCCGGAATCGCCTATCTGCCGCAGGAGCCGTCCATCTTCCGCAAGATGACGGTGGCCGACAACATCCTGGCCATTCTGGAAACCCGCCCCCTGAACCGGCGCGAGCGTCTGGAACGGCTCGACCGGCTGATGCAGGAACTGGGCGTCGATCATCTGGCCAACACGAAAGGGTATGCCCTGTCAGGCGGAGAGCGGCGTCGGGTGGAGGTGGCGCGGGCGTTGGCGATCGAACCGCGCTATATTCTGCTGGATGAGCCGTTCGCCGGCGTGGATCCCCTGGCGGTGGCCGACATCCAGACGATCATCCGCCATCTGGCGGGCCTGGGCATCGGCATTCTGATCACGGATCACAATGTACGTGAAACCTTGGGAATTTGCGATCACGCCTATATCCTAAGCCAAGGAATGGTGTTGGCGAAGGGCCGACCCGAGGAGGTCGTGCAAGATCATCAGGTGCGCACCATGTACCTGGGCATGGATTTTCAATTGTAGGGTTATCAGGGCAACCGGGTTGTTGGCATGGCGTATGGTCTGACACAAGAACTGAAGCTGCGCATGGGCATGCAACTGGTGATGACACCCCAGTTGCAGATGGCGATCCGTTTGCTCCAGATGTCGAGTCTGGACCTGGCCGAATACCTTCAGGAGGAGCTGGACAAAAATCCGCTGCTCGAAAGGGACGACGGCCCGTCAGGCACGCTCGAGGGCGAAGAGCCCCTGCCCTCGGACAAGATCGCCAAGAGCGATGACCTGCTGGATACCGCCGCGCCGATCATGGAGACCACCATCTCCGACGATCTGCCGGTGGACGCGGACTGGTCGGATGTCTACTCCGGCGACAGCTACGGCGCGGCCCAGTTCGAATCCCCGGCAGGCAGCGAAGCCCCACCCCTCGAAAACACCCTCACCCGTGGCGACACCCTGTTCGATCACTTGAGCTGGCAACTCGGCGTCACGGCGATCAACAACCGCGAACGGGTCTTCGGCATGGCGATCATCGACGCCATCGACGACAACGGCTATCTGGGCACCGATCTGTCGGTGCTCGCGGAGATGACCGGCGCCTCCCTCGAAGAGATGGAGGATGCCCTGGTGTTGGTGCAGTCCTTCGATCCGCCCGGTATCGCGGCGCGCAACCTGGCCGAGTGCCTGCTGCTGCAACTCAAGGCCCGCAAACAGGCGGTCCCGCCTTACACCTCGCTGCTGGAGCGTCTGGAGGATCTGGGCCGGCGCGACTATCGGAAGCTCAAGCGTCTGTTGCGCCTCGACGACGACGAACTGGCCGACGCGGTGGATCTGATCCAATCCCTGAACCCCAAGCCAGGACTGGCCTTCGGGGTCGAGCAGGCCAACTACATCATTCCCGATGTCTTCGTGCGCAAGCAGGAGGGGGAGTGGGTCGTGGAGGTCAATCCCGAAACCGTGCCCCGTCTGCGCATCAACCGCGCCTACGAGAAGGCGATCAACGACCGCATGTCCGAGCGGGACAAGCGTTTTCTGACCGAAAATGCCCGTTCCGCGCAATGGCTGATCAAGAGCCTGGAACAACGCTCCAGCACCATCTATCGGGTTGCCGAAAGCATCGTCCGATTTCAGAAGGATTTTCTCGAGTACGGCCCCGAATATCTGCGCCCCCTGATTCTCAAGGATGTGGCCGACGATATCGGCGTGCACGAATCCACCGCCTCGCGGGTGACCAGCAACAAGTACATGCACACCAACCGGGGCATTTTCGAGCTGAAGTTCTTCTTCTCCTCGTCCCTGGCCTCGGACACGGGCGAAAACCACTCCTCCGAGGCGGTGAAGTTCAAGATCCGCAAACTGGTGGAGGGGGAGTCGCCCCGCCGACCGCTCTCCGACGAAAAACTGGCCAAGATCCTCCAGGATCAAGGCATCGCGGTGGCCCGGCGCACGGTGGCCAAATATCGGGATGCCTTGAACATTCCCTCCTCCTCGCGCCGCAAGCGACTCTCACCCGACAAGTAATCCCAAGGGAGCACGCCCCATGCCCTGGACCAAGAAAATCCGCCACTTGATTCTGGTCACCGGGCTGTCGGGCGCGGGCAAGTCGAGCGCGCTCAAATATCTCGAAGATCTTGGCTATTTCTGGGTGGACAATCTGCCGTTCGCCTTGATGTCGGCCTGTTTGACCCATTTTGCCCAGGACCCCGAAACCACGGGCCATCTGGCCATCGGCGTGCATCTGCGCGACGCGGCGGCGCGGGCCCGTTTCCAGGAGTACCGGGAGGCGTGGAGCGAGACCGTCGAGCGGGTCGAGACGATCTTTCTCGAGGCCGATGCCGACGTGTTGATCCGGCGTTATCGGGAGACCCGGCGCCGTCACCCCCTCGCCGACGAGATGACCGTGGCCGAGGCGGTGCGCCGCGAGATCGACGACCTGTGCGCCTTGCGCGCCGGCGCGGACATCATCATCGACACCACGTCGCTGACCGTCCCACGGTTGAAGGAGCATCTCGACCAGTTGTTCCACTCCGGGGTGGACGCGGATCTGATGATCTTCCTGCGCTCCTTCGGCTTCAAGCACGGGGTGAACACCGACGCCGATATGGTGTTGGATGGTCGTTTTCTGCTCAATCCCCACTATGACGACGCGTTGCGCCATCTGACCGGACGGGATGAACCGGTGATCCGTTTTCTGGAACAGGATGGGGAGGCGAGTCTGTTCCTCGACCGGCTCGAATCGATGTTCGAATACCTGATCCCCCGGTATCGTCAGGAGAAGAAACGCTATTTCACCGTGGACATCGGGTGTACGGGCGGCAAGCACCGTTCGGTCTATCTGGTGGAGCAACTGGCCACGCGCTTGAAGCGCCACGATTTCCAGGTGCGGGTGCGCCATCGCGATCTGAAGATCCGCTAATCACGCCCCCGTCGAAAGCGGGAGACGCTCCGCGCGTCCAGCTTGGGGGCGATGCGCGCGTCCGGTTTGGGGGCGATGCGCACGTCCGGTTTGGAGGCGATGCGCACGTCCGGCTTGGGGGCGATGCGCGCGCCGGGCGTGGCCGGCCCGCCAGGGGCGGCGACGCCCCGCCGACACCAGGCCAGAATCCCCTCCAACGCCTCATCCAGTCGCGCCTCCACCACCACCTCGGCCCCGGTCACCGGATGCCGGAACCGGATCGCGCGGGCATGCAGGAACATCCGCTTCAACCCTCCGTCCCGCAGATTCCGGTTCAACGCCGGATCCCCATACTTCCCGTCCCCGGCCAACGGATGGCCCAACCACTGAAAGTGGACGCGGATCTGGTGGGTGCGTCCGGTGTCCGGATAGGCGGCCACCCAGCTCCACGCCCCGAAACGCTCCAGGATCTCATAACGGGTGCGGGCCGGATCCCCTTCCCTGCCCCCCGCGATCACCATGCGTTCCCCCCCGCGGGCGTTCCCCTTGATCAACGGCTGATCGATCATCCCGGTGGTCGCACGGGGCTCTCCGGCGATGAGCGCCCAATAGGTCTTGTCCACCGCGCCCCCCTTGAACGCCGCGCTCATGCGGCGCGCGCTCGTCTTGTCCAGGGCGAACAGCAGACACCCGGAGGTCTCCTTGTCGAGCCGATGACACAACTCCGGCACCTCCCCCGCCCCCTCGCGAGCCAGCATCAACCGCATGGCATCCACCACCCCCCATGTCTGTCCGCTCCCCCCGTGTACCGGCATGCCGTGGGGCTTGTCGAGCACCAGCAACGACCGATCCCGCCAGAGAATCCGCCCGTGCAGGGCGCGCAAGGCCCACTCCGGAACGCCGGTCTCCGGCGCGGCGGGCTCCCGGCTCTCGAAAGGGGGAATCCGCACCTCCTGTCCGGGCTCCAGACGGTGATTGCCGCTCGCCCTGGCGCCATCGACCCGCGCCTCGCCGGCGCGCAGCCAGCGCTGTGCCAGGGCAGGTGGCGCACCAGGGTTGTGAACGAGCAGAAAACGATCCAAACGCATGCCGGCCTCATCCGGGGTCACCAGAATGCGTCGGACCGGAAGGCGTTGCGCAAGGTTCTGTTCAAGCGGGTTTGCTTCCATGGCAGAAAAGTCCTATACTTGATCCTTATTTGACGCGGCCAGGAAAATCAGCCGCTTTTTATCGAATTTTTATGGAATTTCACTCCAGTGGCCCTGCCACCGGATCACTCGAACCCCTGGCCCGATCCGTCCGTCCTCTGGGAGGCGCACCACGGTGCACGCTTCGTTGCGAGCCGTGATTCCTTCCGCGCGACTCGACCAAGGATCACGGGCCTTACCATGCAAGGAGAACCGCACGACCATGACCAAGCGCATGCTGGTGGATGCCACCCATCCGGAAGAGATCCGCGTTGCCATCGTCCAGGACAACAAGCTCATCGATCTGGACATTGAAACATCAAGCCGGGAACAAATCAAAGGCAACATCTATCTGGCGCGCGTCTCGCGCGTCGAACCCTCGCTACAAGCCGCCTTCATCGATTTCGGCGCGGGCCGCCAGGGGTTCCTGTCGGTCAACGACATCCACCCGAAATACTACCCCACCGGAGACAAAGCCGAACCCCGTCTCGATTTCATCCCCCTGCCCCTGCCGGAACCCCTGGAGGAGGAGGGAGAGGACGAAGAGGACGAAGAGGACTCCGCCGAGACGACCACGAGCCTCCCCTCGCGTCCGCCCCTCCCGTCGGACGACACCGACGAAACCGACGACACCGCCCATCCGGTCGCCCTTCCCCTGGAAGTCTCGCGCGCCATGGAGATCGCGGAGCGGATTTTCGACGATGCCGACGATGCGGACTCCCCGGAAAACGGTTCGTCGGATGCGACGGACGACGGACGATACGAATCGGATCCGGCTTCCGCCGCCGCATCCGAGGGCGAGGAGGAGCTTGATGAACCGGTCTGCGAGGATGACGCCCCTCGGGAGAGCGCCTCGGACGACGACGCCATGGGCGGGGATGCCGATGGCGAAGCCCATGGGGATGATCTGGATGGCGTGGTGGAGATCGACGAGGATGGCGCGCCCCTGCCCGACACCTTCAAGCGTTTTCCGCGCCGGCAGCGTCTGCCAATCCAGAAAATCCTCACCCGCGGACAGAAACTGCTCGTGCAGGTGGTCAAGGAACCGCGTGGCAACAAAGGCGCCTCGCTGACCACCAACCTCTCCCTGGCCGGTCGCTACGCCGTGCTGCTGCCGGAAAACGAGGGGGGTGGCGGCATCTCGCGCAAGATCACCGATGGCCTGGAGCGCAAAAAGCTCAAAGAGATCCTGGAGACCATCGCCATTCCCGGCCAGGTGAGCCTGATCATCCGCACCGCCGGCCTGGGACGCACCAAACGCGAGATCATCCGCGATCTGAACTACCTGTTGCGCCTCTGGAAAAAAATCCTCGAAAACGCCTCCCAGGCCGACGGGCCGACCCTGATCCACGAGGAGGGAGATCTGATCCTGCGCACGATCCGCGACCTTTACGCCACCGACATGAGCGAAATCCTCATCGACGGCCAGGAAGGCTATCGGCGCGGCAAGGAGTTCATGCGGCTTCTGATGCCGCGCTACATGAAGGTGGTGCAGCCCTACAAGGAGTCGCAACCGATCTTCTCGCGGTTCCAGATCGAGAATCAGATCGAATCCATGCACGATCGGGTGATTCAACTCAAGGCCGGCGGCTATCTGGTCATCGAGGCGACCGAGGCCCTGGTCTCCATCGACATCAACTCCGGTCGTTCGACCCGGGAGAAGGATGTCGAGACCACAGCCTTCAAAACCAATCTCCAAGCCGCCGACGAGATCGCCCGTCAACTCCGCCTGCGGGATCTCGGCGGTCTGATCGTCATCGATTTCATCGACATGGAGGAGAAAAAGCATAACCTGGAGGTGGAACGGCAGATGCGCGATGCCCTGAAACTGGATCGGGCCAAGATCCAGTTGGGCAAGATCTCGCAGTTCGGACTGCTGGAACTCTCCCGGCAACGGATGAAACCAACCTTCAGCGAGACCAACCGCATGGAGTGTCCGCGTTGCAAGGGGCTGGGCACGATCCGTTCGGTGGAATCCTCGTCGTTCCACCTGTTCCGTCTGCTCGAGGAAGACATCTCCAAGAACCGTTACACGCGCATCGTCTACCGCACCTCCTGGGACGTGGCCAACTACCTGCTCAACCACAAACGCGCCCAGTTGGCGGAACTCGAAGCCGAAAACAAGGTGACGCTGTTGATCCAGGGTGACGAGAGTCTCCAGACTCCGGAGTATCGCGTCGAGCGCACCGACCGTCCCAAAAGCGGCGGCGAGGAGATCGTCGAGGCCAAGAGCGGCGGACGCAGCCAATCCGGACGCGGAGCCAGAGGCCCGACCCCCGCCACCGAGGAGGGACGCGCCAAGGCGCCGGTCAGGACGCCAGCCCCACCCCCGCCGCCTCTGCCATCCCCGGTGCCGGAGCCTTCGGATGGCGACGAGGATGACGAGGAACCCGGTGACGAGGGATCGCGCGTCGAGAGCGCCCCGGATGCGGCGACCGCTGGCGAGCCGGTGGAAAAGAAAAAGCGTCGCCGTCGTCGACGCCGCAAGTCGTCGGCTCAGCAGACCAGTGCCCTGCCCCCCCGTGCCGAGTCCGAATCCGTGAACGAACCGGAAGGGGAAGCGTCGTCCGGGGATGACATGGACTCCTCCGACGCCTCCATCCCGCTCCCGGAACAGACGGTCGCGCCACTCGGAACGGACCTTCCGACTCTGGCGGGATCCCCTGAAGAGAAGCCGGTTGTCGCGGGAGAGGTGTTGATCGAGGGGGTGCGTGCCACGGCGGCGCCAGGGTTGTTCATTCTCTCCCGACCCGAGCCGACAGCCAGGCGCGAGGAGCCGGCTCCGGTCGTCTCCCAGCCGGAACCCGCCGCCAGACGCGCAAAGCCCGCTCCGATCGCGGCCAGGCCGGACGAGACAGACGGGACAGACGAAGCCGGTCCGACGAAAAACCCGGAGAGCCCCCAGGAGCCGCAACCCAAGCCGGCCTCAAAGCGCAAGCCCAGAACCAGGTCTGGCGCGGCGGCCAAGACGAAGACGACGGAAGTCGTCGATCCGGTGGAGTCTGGCGTTGTCGAGACCGTGGCGGTCGAAGAGACGGTGGCGGTCGAGGGTCAACCCGAGGCCAAGCCGGCACGACGGCGCACCCCGCGCAAGCCGAAAGCCACCCCGGAACCGGCCCTGTCGTCGGTGGTCGAGATGATCGAGCCGGTGGCCGCCGTCCCGACTGAAGCCGAGGAGGAGGAGTCCGAGGAGGGGGCATTGGATGGCAAGACCCGTGCGCCGAGACGACGGAGACGGCGACGTTCGACTGGCGTGGCGCGACAGGGCTCGGGCGAGGGGGACGAGGGTGGTGTCGAGGGCGAAGGGGCTCCGGCTGCCGACAAGGGCGAAGGTGGCGACAAGGCCCCCAATGCGCTGACCCCACCGTGGGAGAACTGATGGAAGCGTGACCGGATTCGGCCTCGACAGTTGCGGGGTCCAGAGGCCATTGGCCCCTGGGCCTCGACAATTGGCGGGGTCCAGGGGCCATTGGCCCCTGGTGGGGTTCGGGGCGAAGCCCTGAGGTTTTGACTTTATCTTTTTCGTATCTTTATGTCTTTCGCGCGCCTTGTCACGATAAACGAATTTTCGCTCAAGCTCGCTAAAAACAAAAAAAAAAGACAAAACCTCAGAGGCTCCGCCTCCGAACCTCTGCCGGGGACCTTCGGCCCCCGGTCCCCCGCAACCGTTGAAAATCCCACCCCACGCAGGCTTGACAGCATCACCACCCACACCACCATGGACCAGCCATCCCCCACCCACCCGCCGGTAATCTTTCTGATGGGCCCAACGGCCTCGGGCAAAAGCCGCCTGGCCATGGAACTGGCCACCCGCCTGCCCTGCGAGATCGTCAACGCCGACTCCGTGCAGATCTATCGCGGCATGACCATCGGCGCCGCCAAACCGACCACCGAGGAACGTCACCAAATCCCCCATCACCTGCTCGACGTGACCGGTCCAGACACCCCATGGTCTGCGGATCGCTACCGCGAGGCGGCTTGGGAACTGATCCCACACCTGCACGCCCGTGGCGTGATCCCCCTGTTCGTGGGCGGCAGCGGCCTCTACCTGCGCGCCGTGGAACAAGGCCTGGCCGCAACCCCGCCCATCGATACCACACTGCTGGATCAAATCCGCACCGAGGCCAACCAATCCGGCTGGCCGGAAGTGCATCGGATGCTCGCCGAAGTCGATCCGGAGTCGGCCCAACGCATCACCTTGAACGACTCCCAACGCATCCTGCGCGCCCTCTCGGTGTGGCGCGCCACCGGCATTCCATTGAGCCGCTGGCAACGCGAACAACCCCCACCACCACCCTGGCCGATTCTGAAACTGGCGCTCCTGCCCCCCCGAACCCTGCTCTATCCGCGCATCGAGGCTCGCTTCGACCAGATGCTGGACAGGGGACTCCTGGACGAGGCGCGCACCCTGCTGAAACAAGGCTGTGACCGCACCCTGCCCGCCATGAAGGCGGTCGGCTACCGGCAACTGTTCGAATACCTGGATGGAAAACACACCCTGGCCGAGGCGATCCATCTGGCCAAACAAGAGAGTCGCCGCTACGCCAAACGTCAGGAGACCTGGCTCAAACGCGAGAAAAGGTTGATACTCCTGACCCAGGAACCGTTCATCGAAGAGGCTCTCGCGCACATCTCCCTGTTTTTGGAAGTCGCCTGCCCGAAAAAACCGGATGCAGGCGCCCATCCGACCCCATGAACCGCTCTCCCTTTTCCAGTTCGAGAAAATAACGTGAGTCAAGAAGCCAAGATCGACCGTTCCCCCAAACCCATGCGCGTTCTGCTGGTGCAGACCATCGCCCAAGGGGAGAGCCGGGACCACGCGGAACGACTCGCCGATGAGATCGAGCGACTGGCGGTGAGCGCCGGGTTGCAACCGGTGGGCCGACGCTATTTTCCCCTGTCTCGTCCCCACGCTGGCACCTACCTGGGCAAGGGAAACCTGGAAACCCTGGCCACCGAGGTGATCGAACACGAGGCGGAACTGGTGCTTTTCAACCACGCGCTGACCCCGGTGCAGCAACGCAATCTGGAAAAAGCGCTGGCGGCCAAGGTTTCGGATCGAACCGGGGTGATTCTGGAGATCTTCTCGGCCCGCGCCCAGACCCGCGAGGGACGGTTGCAGGTGGAGTTGGCGGCACTGCTGTATCAACAATCGCGCCTGGTGCGCTCCTGGACCCATCTGGAGCGTCAGAAGGGCGGCGTCGGTCTGCGTGGCGGACCGGGCGAAACCCAGATCGAGGTGGACCGTCGTCTGATCCGGGAGCGGATCCGGCAACTGGAGAAGAAACTGGAGACCGTGCAACGCACCCGCGCCCTGCAACGCCGGGCGCGCCAGGAGGTTCCTTTTTACAGTGTGGCGCTGGTCGGTTATACCAACGCCGGGAAATCCACCCTGTTCAACCGCCTGACCGGCGCCGGGGTGTTGGCCGAGGATCAACTGTTCGCCACCCTCGACCCCACGGTACGACGGATCCGTCTGCCGAACGGCGAAAAGATCATCCTGAGCGACACCGTGGGATTCATCCGCGATCTGCCCCATCAACTGGTCGCCGCGTTCCGCGCCACGCTCGAGGAGACCCTGGAAGCGGATTTATTGCTGCATGTGGTGGATCTGTCCGATCCGGAGTGGGAGGCGCAGCAGGAGTCGGTGGAGGAGACGCTGCGCGACCTGGACGTGGGCGACAAGCCGCTGTTGACGCTTTACAACAAGGCGGACCGTCTTCCGCCCGAGGAGTCTGGCCTGGGCGAACGGATGGCGGCGCGGGTGGATTCCCTGGTGATTTCGGCGGTGACCGGAACAGGATTGGATACCCTGCTTGCCACCCTGGGAGAGCGCTCGCGAGGCAACTGCCGTCTGCTGTGTCTGCGCCTGCCGATCACGGATGGCGCGCTGCTGGCCCGGCTCTGTCGGGAAGGGCAGGTGCTGGAGCGGCACGACGACGAGACCCACATTCACCTCACCCTCGCCCTCTCCCCGATCGCGCGCGGTCGCCTGGAAGCCGACATCCAGCCTTTCATCACCCTCTCCCCCAACGGAGAAATGCCCGTCTCCGCGCCGGAGTGATCCCTTCGTGATTCCCGCAGAGATGGACAGACCTGCCTTCACCACCTTGCCAGCCCGGATACCGGGACATAATCCGTGACATCGGGCGGTCCGGGGGCGAACAGCCAGCGATCCCCTCCCCCATCCCCGGCCAGGGCGATCAGGGAGCTTGAAACCGTGCCAAAGCCCGACGCAAGCTGGAAGCACAGGGCGCTGTTCTTCTGGTCCGCCACCACCGGCTCACGGTTGCCGAGGAGCGCCCGCCATGCATGCCAATCCCCCACTTCAGGACGCGGCGCGTCTGCCGTCCGGAAGCGGGGCAGATGGGCGACGACCCTCTTTTGCGCAGTATCGTTGAGTTCCCCACTGGAGAGGATCGAAAGGCCACAAGGCACCTCCACCACGGTCATCCCCGGCGTTCCGATCCGTTCCGGATCGAGGACGATCCAGAAGGCGTCGCCACCACGATCCGCCACCACCAGATTGCAAGCCTGGTAATCCTCCGGATCGACCCCCGCTTTCAGACGATCCACCGCCTCGCGCGCCGTGGACGCCCGCAGGGCCAGGAGTGGCAAAGTGCCACGGGACCGTTTACCAGGCTGACCGCCCAGCGTGCCGGTGCGGTTCAACACGGTGGACAGAACGCCGCCCCGCGACATCGCCAGCCAACTCCCCTGCCCGATCCGATCCAGCCCCCCAAGGATATCGGGATGCTCGGGCCAATGCGCATCCGGGGGCGACCAGGGGCGCTGACGCATCTCATCCCGGTTGGCCCCGATCAACAAAGGCCAACGCGGATGGTCCGGACGACGCAGGATCACGAGGATACACATGGCATAACCCCTTGTTTCGACAACGCCCCCATCGCACCCCTTTCCACGCCACACGCTTTCGGCCAGTCTCTGTCCATGGATCACCGGACTGACACCAAGGATTCAAACCGCTTGCCAAAGCAGAGGAGCGATTGAAGACAATTTCCGCTCCGATGATCTTTCCACTTGTGCTTTCCGGAATAATCATGCAGAATGTGGCGTTGTATCAAGGGGCCGTAGCTCAGCTGGGAGAGCGTCGCGTTCGCAATGCGAAGGTCAGGGGTTCGATCCCCCTCGGCTCCACCAATTTCTTTCATAAGTTATTTCTCCGCAAGCCGCCCTTTGGGGCGGCTTTTTTTGTGCCTGCCGAAAAATCCAATATTTCCAAGAGTTGCGCGGGACGGTTCGAAAATACATTTGTTCATAACTTTGGCTTGCAGGATTCGAAAAAATCGGTTACTATTCTCTATAAGGCGATATTCTCAAAAACCTGTGGACAAGCCTGGGTTGAGTCCAAAAATTACGGACTCACTTAACGCCATGATATTTGGAGAATATCACTGACTTCTAATGCTTGTCTGGTTCAATGTAAAACTTGGGTGTAGAGAATGGCGAGAAGATTTAAAATTGGGTCCAGGTTGGTTCAGTGACACCTTCAGAATTTTCGGCTTAATGGATATACGGTCCCCGGATATTGGAAATGGGTTAAGATTCAGGAGAGTGAATATTTTGAATTGAGTATGGTGTCCCCGGAATTCAGTCGCAGTATGGTGTCCCCGGAATTCAGTCGCACTGCAACAAAGCCCAGAGAATGAGTTTGAAACTGTATCACTCGCTCCACCATTAAAGTTGTATGAGGTTTTCTCGTTGCCAAAGCTGCCTCCCAAGGCGGCTTTGGCGTTTCTGGAAAACTCCAATGTTTCCAAGAGTTACGCAGGCCGGTTCGCAAACGCACTTGGTCAAGATCCGGACTTGCGGGAGTCGAAATTGGCGGATATCATTCTCTCTCCGGTCCCATTCTCCAAAACCTGTGGTCCCGCCTTGGGTGAGTCCGGAAATTACGGACCAACTTAACGCAATGATATTGTGAGAATATCATTGCGTTAAGTTGGTCCGATTCGATGTGAAACTTGGTTGCGGAGAATGGGGGGGGAGGATTCGAAAGTGGGGTCAGGTTGATTGCCCGTTGAGAGAACGAATCTCCTGAATAGTAGGCACACATAAATAGTTACCATATTTAATATTATTTATTGAACGCTATAATAAATAGCATTATGTTATTGTTCGACAACAAGGGCGTTTGATGTTGATTGTATTAAATTCTAGATTGCTTGGTGTTATATTATGAAAGGTTCCAATGCCTGATCTGAAAAGCGACATCATGGGACGCGTATCACGGCTTCCGTTAAAACCTTCCAATGCCGCAGCACTTATGCCATTACATGAGGCTTTTAGTAATGCTATTCACACTGTACGAGACAAATTCGCAGATCAAGCTGTTAAGCTTGGTAGAATTAACATTCACGTTCTGCGCGAACATGATGATGTTATAGGGTTTCGCATTGAAGATAATGGAATAGGCTTTAATGATGAGAATTTTAAATCATTTTTGACTCCTGATAGTTGCCTGAAAATTTCTCTTGGGGGGAAAGGCGTAGGTCGTCTTTCTTGGTTAAAAATTTTTGGCAGTGCTCATATTGAAAGTATATATCAATCTGCTGGAGATGGCGTGACGATGCAGTCACGTTCTTTTGATTTTGTACTTTCTTCGAATGATCAAATCCGGAACGTAGTTTCTGGTCCAGTTGATGAAAAGAAGTCCGGGACTACTGTCACATTGTCTCGATTTATTGATGTATATAAAACACGATGTCCAACCAGGTCAGAAACGATTATCCATCGTCTAATCGCACATTTTTTACCAACTTTTGCTTCTGGGGCATGCCCTCCAGCCTACTTGCACGATAATGATGAAATAACAGATCTTCGCGATTATTTTAATAGTAAGATTAATAAGCAAAAAGAAGAAAGAATAGTTGTTAAACTAGAAGACGATGAAATTAACCTAATTATTCACCACATGAAATGCGATAAAAGTATTCGTCCACGAGGCGGTAAATATAACTGGATGTACTTGTGTGCCGACGAACGTAGTGTTACGGAACAATGTGTCGACGACCAGCTTGGGCTAAAATCTCTTGATGATGAGTTTATTTATGTTGGATGTGCGGCAGGAGATTATTTGAATCAACATGTCAATCAGGAGCGAGATGGTTTCACTTTTCCATCTAATGAAGAAACAGAAATTCGTCGTGGAGTAGCCAATAGTATCCGTGAATTTTTATCAGACTATGTTGCTGACATGCGACGTAAAATGGTAATAAATACACAAAGCATTATTCAAGAAAATCCTCAATTTATTTATCTTAATGACCAGCTCGATACTTTTATCGCATCCCTGCCACTCAGTAGTGCTAGTAATACTGAAGAAGTTTACTCATTGATGTGTTTGAACCGTTATCGTAGGCAACGAACCTTTAAACGGATAGAGAAAGAGATCAAAAATGCTCCCGGCCACGATGAGGCTATTCGTGTAAAGGTTGATGAATACATGCGTTATGTGGATAATGAACGGACAGGCGCGCTTGCTGAGTATGTAGCGAAGAGAAAGGCAATTTTGGATTTCCTGGATACTTTGACAGGTTATAATGATGCAGAGAGTCATAAGCATTACCTTGAAGATGCCGTCCACAGTCTTATTTGTCCTATGAAAGTTGATTCATCGCAGCTAGAATTGATCAGTCATAATCTGTGGATACTTGATGATCGGCTTGCATTCTTTAATTTTTTTGCTTCCGATAAGGAAGCGAAGCAATATCTCAACACTGAAAGTCGTGAGCGCCCAGATCTGACTTTTCTTTATGATAGCTGTCTGGCATGGCGTGAAGGAGAACAGCGTGGAGATAAAATTGTTATCGTTGAATTCAAACAGCCGGGCAGAGAAGTGTATAAAGATGAAGACCCTGTTCGGCAAGCGCTGAGATATGTCAATCTGATGAAATCGTCACGGACGTTTAAGGATAGAACAGGACGTGTGGTGTCTAATATCAGTGAACTGACTTCATTTGATTGCTATATTATTGCTGATCTCACGGAAGGGTTACGCAAACATCTGATTGGTTTGCCTTTGCAAAGCACGCCTGATGGCGAAGGAATGTTTGGGTATACTGACAATCCAAGATCATATGTTGAAATTATTCCATTTGCAAAATTGCTCCGAGATGCAAAGGCTCGTAACGCTGCTTTTTTCCAAGCTCTTGGTTTGGATGGTTAAAATCTCAAAATCCGGAAATCGGAAATCCCCGAAATCCGAAATCCCGTAAATCCGGGGACACGTAAATCCGAAAATCCCGAAAATCCGGGGACACCATACCAATTTCATTTCAGTCCCCGGATACTCTCTCCCGGCGATCCCGTCGCTCATGCGTGGGCCAGGGATTTCATCACTTCATCAATCTTTTCCAACTCATCGACGATCACCCGCATCACCATGAACAAAGATGCGGCGGGTGGCGTGTCTTCCTCGGGCGCGAGGCCATCCTGATCACCGCGCCGAAGGTGGGACGGGAAGGCGCATCTCCTGGCCGGGAGGGGTGAAACGTATTGAACCGGCGCGGGCGGCTGGTTCAACTTCATGACGGCGAACAGGGCACCGAGGATCAAGGCGGTTTGCGCCGCGAACATGCCTGCCGTCCATTTGATGGTGTCGGCCTCGGCGGCTTCGATCTTCACTTCCAACGCCTTGATGTCACGCTTCGTTGCCAATTCGTTCAGATTGGCCTGCTGCATCCTCCCGAATGGCGGCTGCCATCCCTTTGGCCTGTGGCTCATCAAACCCAGATGCCTGGAGCGTTGCGACGAATTTCAAGGCATCAAACGGGACGGCGGCGTGACGCATGGATGCATCTCCTGGCTGGAACGACAACTCATGAATACGTTAGCCGAAATCGTCCAAAGAGGTCCAAGGCATTCCACTTGACATCCCTGGCCAGGGTGAAGCCCGATTGGAGCCACGGGGCTGCAAACTCCTCTATCAACAAGCGGCAACCGCACCCGCCAGACCATGCGGTATTTTGGCGCCTTGATTCCGGCATGGCTCAGGAATGCGGTATTTTTGCGCCTTGATTCCGGCATGGCTCAGGAATACTGGATCAAACCATCACCGGCGATGCCCTGACAGGTGGTCGGATTGGATTGCGTTCAAGCCGTCCTGTTTCGACAGAGCGTCGAACAGGGCAAAACACAACCGTGCATTGTGCGATAAATCCAGAAGATTGATCGTTTTCTCCATCCATTGGGAAAAATCCGCGCCATTGTTGGCCTGTTCCATGTTCCAGAACCCCATGCTCCAGTTCTGAAACAGACGGCGTTCAGCCTGACCACTGACCACGACGTGAATGTTCCGATGACGGCGATCCTGGGCGATCTTCTCCATCAGTTCGTGCACCATTTCCGTGCGCCCCTCCAACATCTGCATGAAATGACCATTGGCATAGATCAGGAAACCGGTGACCCCATGCAGGCTGTTGAACGCCTGCGATTGACGTCGCAAACCTTCCAATTCGCTTTCGGACATCTCGCAAGTGGCTTCGCTCAGATAGAT
This sequence comes from Candidatus Magnetaquiglobus chichijimensis, assembly GCF_045865675.1. Taxonomy (NCBI): domain Bacteria; kingdom Pseudomonadati; phylum Pseudomonadota; class Magnetococcia; order Magnetococcales; family Candidatus Magnetaquicoccaceae; genus Candidatus Magnetaquiglobus; species Candidatus Magnetaquiglobus chichijimensis. The sequence goes on along the minus strand of NZ_BAAFGK010000002.1, from coordinate 230,878 downwards.
CGTATAATAGACCGGGGCGCCGGTATGTCCCGGTTCCTGTTCCCCCTGGGCGCGGACCGCATCCAGCAGGGCATCGCTGCTCATCGGACGAAAAAAATAGAAGCCCTGTAGCCGGTCACTGCCCAAATGTTGCAACTCCAGTTGCTGGAACCCGTTTTCCACCCCTTCGGCGATCACCTCCTTGCCCAGCGACTTGGACATGCGCACGATCGCGGCTGTAATGGCGCGACTGTCTTCCCGCTTGTCCAATCCCTCCACGAAGGCCCGATCGATTTTGATCGTCGATACCGGCATACGCAGCAGTTGCAACAAAGATGAATACCCGGTGCCGAAATCATCGACGGCGATCCGCATTCCCAGATCCGCCAATCCCCGCAACGCCTTGAGATTGAGTTCCACGTCCGACATCAGGGAGGTTTCGGTGATTTCGATCAGAATGTGGGCAGGCAGGGTCTCCTCTTCGTGCAGGATCCTGGCGAATTCGTTGACCAGGTTCTCCTCGTTCAGTTGTCTGGTGGAGACGTTGATCGAGACATAAGGCGGATTTCGACCGGTCAGTACGCGGCGCCATCCGGTCTGGGCGCGGCATGCCTGCCGGAAAATCCATGCGCCGATCGGCACGATGGATCCCGTACTCTCGGCGACCGGAATGAATACGCCGGGAGAGATCGATCCCGTCGCGGTCTGCCAGCGGATCAGGGCCTCGGCTCCGCAAATGCGGCCATGACTCGCGCTCACGATCGGTTGGAACAACAAGAAAAATTCGTCGCGCTCCAGGGCATGGCGCAGTCCGTTGGAAAGGGTCAGTCTCTGTTGCACCAGGGCATGCACCTCGTCCGTGAACACCCGATACCCGTCGCGTCCCTGCTCCTTGGAAGCGTACATGGCCACATCGGACTCCCTCAGGAGGTCGTCGGCGGAATGGGTCGCGCCATGGCCGATGGCCAGGCCGATGCTGGCGGTGATGAACAGTTGCTGATCGGCCACGGGTATGGAGACCCGCAGGGCCTGATTGATGCGTTCGGCCAACCTGGTCACGGTCTGCAGACTCTCGGTCTGATCGCACAGCACCAGAAATTCATCCCCACCCAGGCGGGCGACGGTATCGCCGGCCCGCATGATGTCGAGCAGAATCTTCGCCACGGCAACCAGCAGACGATCGCCCGTCTCATGGCCGTGGGTATCGTTGATCAGCTTGAAATTGTCGAGATCGATGAACAACAGGGCCACGTTCAGCCCGTTGCGACGCGTGCGCTGGAGAGCATTGGTCAACCGCTCCTTGATCAGGGCGCGGTTCGGCAGACCGGTCAGGGGATCGTGGGTCGCACGCCACAGCATCTCCTCTTCGGCGCGTTTGCGTTCGCTGATGTCCTGGAGGGTGACGACCAGCATCCACCCCGAGCCATGGCGAAATTTGGCGATGCTCGCTTCAGCCGGAAACACCGAACCATCCTTGCGGTATCCCGAGACGGCTCCGCGTCGTCCCATGGGAATCTCTTTGGCTTCCGACGCCACGAACCATTGCATCGATTCGACGTGATGACCGCGCAGATGGGGCGGCAGGAGCAGATGCACCGGCAACCCTTGCAGTTCGTCGGGCGTGTATCCGAACAGTTCGCAAGCCCGGGTATTGACTTGCAGAATCGTTCCTTCGGCGTTTGTGGCAATGACGGCCATGTCGGCGATATCGAGAATCCGACGGGCCGGATCGCCGGACAGAGGATGCGCACGCTCTTCCGGATTGACGTAGAGCATGCAGAGGGTCGCTTCAGACGTACTGAAGGGCAATCGCTCCAGAACGACCTTCAAAAGGAGCTGTTCGGATCCGGATCCGACGCGAACCGTGAATACGCCACGCCACAATCCTTGTGCAAAGGCCTCCTGCAATGCGACATCGAACGCCTCCGGGTCACGCCACAGTTGGCGGATCGGACGACCGATGTCCAAGGCGCATTCCGGCCACATCGAGGCGAAGTGAGCATTGTGGAAGAGCATCCGTCCCTGTCGATCCACACCCGCCACACCACCAGTCGCAAGCGTGGCGTCGTCCGGCGGCGGGATCTCATCATCCATTGTGTTTTGGGGCAACGGTTTGTAAACGTGGCTGCCAAATCGCACGCTGCGATAGCGCTCGGGAATGAAGGGCGGAATCTGTCCGAACCGCTCGATGATCGTGAAGGTTCCGTCGGCATTGCAACGGGAGAGATAACTGTTGACGTGGGCATGCTGAGTGACCGGATCCATGCGCACCTGTCCTTGCAGCCCCTGCACCTCCACCGTGCTCAACGCTTCCAGCAGGGCATCGGCCTGCGTGGATCCGGCCTGTCGCACCGCTGCGGCGAAGGCGTGTACGCACAGATAGGTTCCTTCGCCGAAGTTGGTGATCAAGCCGTTCCCGTGTGGCCAGATGCCGTTCACCCCCTCCATTCGGGCCAGTTGACGCAAATAGGCGTGATTGACTTCGTTCTCAAGACTCATGAAATAGGTGTTTGATGAGTAGAACCCTTCACGCACCCCAGCCGACAATCGACGCGCCATGGCCTCGTCGAAGTGCCCCATCACCACGGCCATGCGCTGTTTGAGTCCCAGTTCGGTGAAACGGGTGAGCAGGGCGATCTGATCCTGTCCGGCAAAATAGGGAACGAAAACATCCGCTCCCGAATGGGCCACCTTGGTCAACAGGTCATCGATGGCGGAACTGCCGATCTCCAGATACTCCTCTCCGACGATTTCACCACCCCAGCGGGTCAGGACATGGCGAGCGGCATCGAGGGAACCCCGTGGCCATTCGTAGTTGCTGCCCGCAAAAAACATTTTAGGACCGAACTCCCGAGCCATGAACGGAATCATGCGGTCGATCTGCTGATTGGGGAGCGCGGCAAAGTGAAAGAAATACCGACTGGAGATGCTGCCTTCGTAAAACGAAAAATTCAGGTAGGGTATGCGACGGGGTTCCGCCACCATGCTGGCGACCGAAATGCGCGCGTTGGACAACAGGTTGCCGATCATCGCCACGCAACGATGCTGATCGATGAGGGCATGCGCGGCGGGCACGGCGGTTTCCGGGAGGCTGCCGTCATCGACGATCACCAGTTCCAGCGGTTTTCCAAGCACGCCTCCGTCCTGGTTGATCTGAGCGCAGGCGATACGTCCAGCCCATGAAATTTCCGGGCCGTAAAGTGCCACCAGACCAGTCAAAGGAGCCATCAGGCCAAGGCGTATCGGTTGCGTCATGGAAGGTCTACCTTATGTGAGAGCCAATTCTGCGAACGAATCAGACATTCTTTCGATCGATGGAACACGCTTCCGGCTCCGCCGCCCCCTGATTCGGGCTTGGGACAGGATCCGCCCCATGATCATCCACAACAATAGACCGCTTCGGCTCTCCTGGCAAATGTCACGCGCAACCGTCCGTTTGTTCCCATTGGGGCCTGTCTTCGCGCACCTTTTGGGCTGGGTCCGCTTGCCCGATCCGTTCTTGAATCACCTCCAGCAAACGCTTTTTCTTGATCGGCTTGCTCAAATACAGATTGCATCCTGCCTCCTGGCTGCGTTGTTCCTCGCCATCCAGGGCATGGGCCGTCAAGGCGACGATGAACAGTGGGCGGCGTCCGGTTTCGCGCTCCCATCGACGGATCTGCCGAGTGGCCGTATACCCATCCATGACCGGCATCTGCACATCCATGAACACCAGATCAAAGGACCGTTCGCGTACCAGGCGCACCGCCTCCTCGCCATCCTGGGCCACGGTCAGATGATGGGGGGTCATTTCGAGAAAGGTGCGCATCAGGACGCGATTCTCCTCGGTATCCTCGACCAGCAGGATCTGCTGTTCGGGCGCATCGACGGCAACGGGAGACCTGATCACCGGGGTCGCGGCAGGGGCCTCGACCACGCGCAGAGGCAGCCGGATGTGAAACACGCTCCCCAGGCTTGGATTGCTGACCACCTTGATCGTACCCCCCATCCTGTCCACCAGATGCCGGCAGATGGACAGACCCAGCCCCACCCCTCCATACTGTCGGGTCATGCTGGAATCGACCTGGGTGAAGGCGTTGAAAATGGCCTCCAGATGATTGGCCGGAATGCCAATGCCCGTGTCCTCCACGGTCAGGTGCAGATGGTCCGGATCCTCCGTCGTCACCCTGCAACGCAGCTTCACGGATCCCTGTTCGGTGAATTTGACGGCATTACCCAGCAGGTTGAAGACCACCTGACGCAAACGCAACCGATCACCGAGCACCCAGACCGGTGTGCTCTCCTCCACCATGACCTCCAGACGCAACCCCTTGCCGGAAGCCAACACCTCCAACAGGCTCACCGTTTCTTTAAACAATTGCGCCACGTCGATCGATTCTTCCTTCAACACCATCTGGCCGGATTCGATTCTGGACAGATCCAGAATCTGGTCGATCAACTCCAGCAGATTGTTGCCCGCATTCTGCAATCTGTTCAGATACATCTTTTGTTCATCATTCAGGACCGTATCCAACAATAAATCCCCCATACCGAGCACCACATTCATCGGCGTACGGATTTCGTGACTCATGACCGCCAGAAATTCCGATTTGGCACGATTCGCGGACTCAGCCTGCTCCTTGGCTTTGAGCAATTCCGCCTGGACCTCTTTTTGCAGCGTGATGTCCGTGACAAAGCCATGCCACAGAACTTCGCCCTGGGCATCGCGTTCCGGCATGGAATTTCCGAACAGCCAGCGTTCCTCCCCGTCGTCGTAGCGTACCCGGAACTCTTCGCGCCACATGGACAGCTCTTCCGCCGAGCGCCGTATGGAGCGTTGCACCCGATCGACATCCTCCGGATGGACGGCAGAGAACACGAGATCGGCATGCTTCTGGGCTTGTTCCGGTTCGATGCGGAACAGGTCGCGAATCGCCTCGCTGGCGTAGGGCAGACAATAACTGCCATCCGCGCGTTGTCGGAACTGATAGACCATTCCCGGCAGGCGTGAGGCGATCTTGCGCAGCCGTTGATAGGCTTCGTTCACCTCCCGCGCGGTGCGACGGTTTTCCGCATGCAGGGCGGTCACCACCAGACTGACCATGGCGTGGGTGAGGATGTAGCCGGTCAGGATGATCTGGTCCAGCGCCCCCATCAGATGAAACGGTCCATGACCCGTTGCCGTGCCCCAGGAAGCCATGGCCGCATTCGCCAAGACGGTGAGAGAGGCGCCCGTGATGCCGTGACGCAGGGCAGCCCAGATCACCAGCAGCACCGGAACGAAGCCCAGGGTGGCCATGAACGGGGAGAAGAAAATCAACCAGTTGACGCCCCAGAAGATCAGAATGAAAAGCGCACTTTCCACAGACGAGTCGGACAGGCGTTTCAGGCTGCTTTTCGACAGGGTGAGCAGCAAAGGCGCGACGATCAAGACCCCGAGGGTATCTCCCATCCACCAGGTCAGCCAGGCCTGGACATATTCGTGGGATGGAATCTGACCGCTCAGCCAGAGGATCGTGACGCCATTGCTGGCTGTCACGATCATGCCGATCATGGCGGATACCGTGAAAAGCAGGACATCTTTCTGATATCCGAAGTCCTGATGGAATCCGGCACGTCGCAGGATCCATGCGGTCAGGAGCGGCCCAAGGGTATTGCCTGCCGCGATGCCGCCCGCCACGAAAAAAGGCAGGCCCATGCCCATGTTGATGAGCATGGCCCCGCCGGTGATCGCCGGCCAGAAATGCCTTCCCCAGCGCAGCAGAGCCGTCACGGCAATACCGGTAGGCAGCCAGATCAGGGTGATGTGCCGATCCACATGGGAATGCATGACCAGCCCCAGGTATCCGGATACCGCATAGGCCATCAAAACCAGCCCACCCATGGACAACGGACGTGCTGGGTTCGATCCCCGCAAAGGATTCATGCGCGCCTCCTTTCTCTCCCCAACCGATCGAATCGCGGTTCTGGTATCCATACTTTTCAAGGGGATCGCCTATCCGTACCATGAAACTCCCGAAAGGAGGTCCATGGTACGGGGGGTGAGGGGTGGCTCTCCCCCCATCAGGCAAATTACAGACGTTTCCAAGGCCGAACGGCACCTGAAACGCTTCGAAAAAACGGATGCTCGAGGGGGCCACGCTGGACCGCTCGCACCAGCGACGCCTCGCGCCAGACGCTTATCCCTGCGTCGGCGAGCAGAAATCGGGGATGAAGCGACCCTCAGTCTGATGGTCAATGAACCTCATGCGGCAAGCAGGAATGGCTCTCGGCATCCATTGCAGGGTGACATGGGCTGCTTGACCTGTGTCGGATTGCCGATCATGGCTGCATGATACCACCCGCTTCCGCCGATGCAAACGGCTCTTGAAGCCCTTAACCTTTTGTAGATCAATACCTTTCCAGACAGATGGCCACCGCGAACCCGAACAGGCATCGATCCCTGCTGACCGATTGTGGGATGGATCGGACAGGCTGAGGTCATGACCGAAGACACGCATCCCCGCCTTTCTGTCCTGCAACCGGACGATCCCGAGACCTGAATCGAGCGGATTGCTCATGTCACGGCCCCTCCGGAAGCCGTTTTGCCAGGCCTGCCATCCGACGTGTCGTCCGACATGCCGTCGTCGCTGGCAAGAGGGGGGATGGAGAGATGACGCAAACGTTTCCGCAGTCTCGCCCGTTCCAAAAAATCTCGCTTTCACATTGGGAACGGTGTATCAGTAGAATCATGGCGACCAACGGAGTACCCATACGAACTGTGGGGGACGAAGCAGAGTTATCGGTTCACGGCAATCAAACGGATCGATTACCCGGCAGAGGCGTTGGAAGAATCGATCAACCCGTTTGCCACGGTGACGTTGGCGCCTATCCAGACCAAACAGACCCAACATCGACCCGATGCGCGTTATCAGGCCAAACGTCGTTTGATCCGTCGTTTGTACGAACAGGGTTACGACCGCCAACAGGTGATCGATCTGTTCCGTTTCATCGACTGGGTGCTGCATCTGCCGAAGGCATTGGCCGAACAATTGGGAATGGAAATCATTGCATTCGAGAAGAATCAGAAAATGCCCTACATCTCGAGTATTGAGTAGTTTGGTCATGAAAAAGGGATGAAATAAGGGATGCTGGCCGGTATTCAGCGCGGCGAACAGCGCAGTCGCCAGAAAGGCGAAGTGACCATGCTGACCCGTCAACTCCAACGTCGTTTCGGATCCATTCCATCATGGGCCAGCGAGCGGATCGCCCAAGCCGATTTGCCCTTGTTGGAGGCGTGGAGCCTGCGAATTTTCGATGCGCAGGCTCTTGAGGAGATCTTTTCGGACTGAATTCTGGTGGGGGCGTTTCCGAGGATCATCATCGCCGACAGGCGACCATCGGCATCGGTTTCCGCCCTTCGACCTGGAGAGCCAGAGCATTCGTTCGAAAAGGCTCTTGATCGCGACACCCAAAGTAGGCGCTGAAAGCACATCAGACATGAAGATCTTCGTGGATGCCGATGCCTGTCCGGTGAAGTCCGAGGTGATGCGGGTGGCCGAACGCCATGCGCTCGCAGTCCTCATGGTCACCAACCAGTGGATGCGTCTGCCCGCCCACCCCCTGCTGACCATTCAGGTGGTGACGGGCGGTCTGGACAAGGCCGACGACTGGATCGTGGAACGCATCGAAGCCGGCGATGTCGCCATCACGGCGGACATTCCCCTGGCCGCCCGCTGTCTGGCCAAGGGCGCCCGGGTGCTCGGTCCCACCGGAAAACCCTTCGATGATGACGGCATCGGCATGGCCCTGGCCATGCGCGATCTCAACGCCCACCTGCGCGATGCGGGTGAAATCCGGGGTGGCGGCCCACCCTTTGGCCCCAAGGACCGGTCACGCTTTCTGCAAACCCTGGAAGAGGTCATTCAGGCCCTCAAACGCGGGCGATGATGTGATCGATGCCTGATCGATGCCTGATCGATGCCTGATCGATGCCTGATCGATGCCTGATCGATGCCTGATCGATGCCTGATCGATGCCTGATCGATGCCTGATCGATGCCTGATCGATGCCTGATCGATGCCTGATCGATGCCTGATCGATGCCTGATCGATGCCTGATCGATGCCTGATCTGCCCCCTCCCCTATCCCCTCCCCTATCCCCTCCCTGGTCCCATCTCCGTCACCAACCCGGAGCCGCCCAGTAACCCGGTTCGGGATACTCTCCCCACCCCGCTCCCGCGTTCCGTGGTTGGACATCAAACCAGGCCACTCTTCCCAATCACCCCAGATGACGGCTGCTCAACCGTTCGGCGGCGCGCAGCAACCGTTCGGCAGCCTTGAGCTGGCCATCCCGTCCGGCATCAGCCAGTTGTCGGGTCAAGGCGCTCTTGCCAAAGCCATCGCGCGGGTCGAACGCCCGAACCTGGGGCTTGACGGGTCGAATCCAGCCCTCGCGGGTTTCGGCAAACGCCACCCGCGACACCTCTTCATCACCCTCCAAATCGAGCCAGGCACCGCGTTGCGCGCCCCCTTTCCCCATCTTGATGCGAAACACCGTCACCGCCTCACGACCGTTATTGTCACGGGCCATGACGCGAATCACCACCTCCCCCTTGGCGTCGGCGGGCGGCGAGCCGCTGAATTTCCCGGTTTTGGGATCAAATCGCAGCCATCCGGGCAGTCCGGCACCATTCACCTGCTGCGCCGACAGGGTCACCGTGGCGTTGGCGTCGGTGTGGGCAAAGGCGGTGGGCGGAATTGTCACGTCGATCTTGCCGCCGCCGGTGGTGGTCACCACGTCCGGAATTCCCTTGTTGACGACCAGGGCCGCATCACCCGACGAACCACCCGTTGGCGCCAGCACCACGATCTGGAAGGCCCCCGGGGTGCCGGCCTGGGTCACAGTCCCGGTGATCGGCGGTGGCGGGGGTGGTGTCACCGTCGGGGTGGTGGCCGTGCTGCTGGTGGTGGTGCTCTTGACCACCGTCTCCCCGCCGGTTTTCGGGGTTTGCGGCAGGGTGGTCGGCGGCGGCGAAGAAGAGGAGAAGGTCACCACCGGCGCCAGGCCGTTGGTGTTGAGCGACGGGAGTTCGCCCGTGGCCTGATAGGTCACCACCTGCTCCACAGTGGACGAGGAGGCGGCATTGGTGACCGGTGGCGGGCTCTCAACCGGTGGCGGCGGTGGAGGCGTCGGAATCGGCGCCGGATTGTTGACCGCAATCGTGAAGCTCTGAGAGACGCTGGCTCCGGCCCGATCCATGGCGGTGACCGTGATTGCCTGACTGTAACCGCCGTAAGGCGGAGCCCCCTTGAAGGTGCGGGTGTCGGCCTGGAAGATCAACCAACTCGGAAGCTCCTTGCCATCTCCGGAAAGGGCGGTATAGGTGAGAAGATCACCGCCATCCACATCCCCAAAATCTGCGCCGTCGAACGCAAAACGCTTCTCTCCAACGCCGTTCCAGGTCTGGTTGGCAATCATGTTTTGCACGGTCGGCGCATCGTTGCGTCCGAACAGGGTGATGGTCAGGGTGGCGCTGCTGGTCACCCCGGCCCCGTCGCGCAAGGTGTAGACAAAGGGATCGGTGACCGTTTGCGTATTCAGGCGCAGGGATTGCACCAGAGGATTGTCGTGATCGACCCGATACACGAAGCTGCCATCCGCCTGCACCGTCAAGGTGCCATACAGACCCGCCAGTCCACTGCCCACCGTCCCGGTTTGCCCCGCCTCGACGCGAATCCCCGACACCTGTTTGGTATCCGTGACTCCGTCCGCATCCGTGTCGTTGGTCAAGAGATTGCCCGTGGCATCGCTGCCCGGCGTGCCATTGGCAACCCCACCCGCCTCCACGGCGGTGCCGACATCCTCGAAAGCCAGAGGATTGTCGTTGACCGCCGCGATCTGAATCGCACTCGAAGCCGCGCCGTTGCTCAACGGCCCGTTGGCCCCGGTCACGGCCCGATCCGTGACGTTCCAGGTGATGCCGCGCGTGGCATCGATCACGGTCGGCGTATCGCTCGCGCTCGCAAAGGTCACACCGCGCAACACCGCCTGATACTGGGCCAGGGTCGCCGTTCCGGTCAGGGTCAACCGTCCCGTGGCGACATCATAACCGCCGCTGATCCCATGGGCCTCGGTGAAAGCCAACAGATCGCCACTGGTGAGACCCGTGGCAATGGTCACCACCGCGCCAGTCAATTGGGTATCGTCCGGATCGAAAAGAGTCAGGGTGGCGTCGATCACCTTGGCTGCATCGTTCTCGGTGTAGGCAAGCGTCCCGCCGGCGGTCACCACCGGCGCATCGTCAACCGCCGTCACGTCGATGGTCGAGGTAACGCCGCTGCTCGTCTGGACGCTGGTGTTGTCCGAATTGGCATCCGTGACCGCCCAGGTCACCGTCCGGGTGGCATGCGTCGCGGTGGGATCCTCGCTGCTGGAGACAAAGGTCACCGTTCGCAGCGCCGCCTGATACTGGGCCAGGGTCGCCGTCCCGGTCAGGGTCAGCACCCCGGTTGTCGCGTTGTAGCTGCCCGAAATCCCGTTCTGGGTCGTCAGGGCCAGGGTATCGCCGCTGGTCAAACCGCTGCCGATCGACACCGTGGCCCCGGTGATCTGGGTATCATCCACATCGGCGAGGGTGATGGTGGCGTCGATCACCTTGGCTGCATCGTTCTCGGTGTAGGCAAGCGTCCCGCCGGCGGTCACCACCGGCGCATCGGCGGTGGCGGTGAGGTGGATGGTCGAGGTGACCCCGCTGCTCGTCTGGACGCTGGTGTTGTCCGAATTGGCATCCGTGACCGCCCAGGTCACCGTCCGGGTGGCATGCGTCGCGGTGGGATCCTCGCTGCTGGAGACAAAGGTCACCGTCCGCAGCGCCGCCTGATACTGGGCCAGGGTCGCCGTCCCGGTCAGGGTCAGAACCCCGGTTGTCGCGTTGTAATTGCCCGAAATCCCGTTCTGGGTCGTCAAGGCCAGGGTATCGCCGCTGGTCAAACCGCTGCCGATCGACACCGTGGCCCCGGTGATCTGGGTATCATCCACATCGGCGAGGGTGATGGTGGCGTCGATCACCTTGGCTGCATCGTTCTCGGTATAGGCAAGCGTCCCGCCGGCGGTCACCACCGGCGCATCGGCGGTGGCGGTGAGGTGGATGGTCGAGGTGACCCCGCTGCTCGTCTGGGCGCTGGTGTTGTCCGAATTGGCATCCGTGACCGCCCAGGTCACCGTCCGGGTGGCATGCGTCGCGGTGGGATCCTCGCTGCTGGAGACAAAGGTCACCGTTCGCAGCGCCGCCTGATACTGGGCCAGGGTCGCCGTCCCGGTCAGGGTCAGCACCCCGGTTGTCGCGTTGTAGCTGCCCGAAATCCCGTTCTGGGTCGTCAAGGCCAGGGTATCGCCGCTGGTCAAACCGCTGCCGATCGACACCGTGGCCCCGGTGATCTGGGTATCATCCACATCGGCGAGGGTGATGGTGGCGTCGATCACCTTGGCTGCATCGTTCTCGGTATAGGCAAGCGTCCCGCCGGCGGTCACCACCGGCGCATCGGCGGTGGCGGTGAGGTGGATGGTCGAGGTGACCCCGCTGCTCGTCTGGACGCTGGTGTTGTCCGAATTGGCATCCGTGACCGCCCAGGTCACCGTCCGGGTGGCATGCGTCGCGGTGGGATCCTCGCTGCTGGAGACAAAGGTCACCGTTCGCAGCGCCGCCTGATACTGGGCCAGGGTCGCCGTCCCGGTCAGGGTCAGAACCCCGGTTGTCGCGTTGTAGCTGCCCGAAATCCCATTCTGGGTCGTCAGGGCCAGGGTATCGCCGCTGGTCAAACCGCTGCCGATCGACACCGTGGCCCCGGTGATCTGGGTATCATCCACATCGGCGAGGGTGATGGTGGCGTCGATCACCTTGGCTGCATCGTTCTCGGTGTAGGCAAGCGTCCCGCCGGCGGTCACCACCGGCGCATCGGCGGTGGCGGTGAGGTGGATGGTCGAGGTGACCCCGCTGCTCGTCTGGACGCTGGCGTTGTCCGAATTGGCATCCGTGACCGCCCAGGTCACCGTCCGGGTGGCATGCGTCGCGGTGGGATCCTCGCTGCTGGAGACAAAGGTCACCGTTCGCAGCGCCGCCTGATACTGGGCCAGGGTCGCCGTCCCGGTCAGGGTCAGCACCCCGGTTGTCGCGTTGTAGCTGCCCGAAATCCCGTTCTGGGTCGTCAAGGCCAGGGTATCGCCGCTGCTCAAACCGCTGCCGATCGACACCGTGGCCCCGGTGATCTGGGTATCATCCACATCGGCGAGGGTGATGGTGGCGTCGATCACCTTGGCTGCATCGTTCTCGGTATAGGCAAGCGTCCCGCCGGCGGTCACCACCGGCGCATCGGCGGTGGCGGTGAGGTGGATGGTCGAGGTGACCCCGCTGCTCGTCTGGACGCTGGTGTTGTCCGAATTGGCATCCGTGACCGCCCAGGTCACCGTCCGGGTGGCATGCGTCGCGGTGGGATCCTCGCTGCTGGAGACAAAGGTCACCGTTCGCAGCGCCGCCTGATACTGGGCCAGGGTCGCCGTCCCGGTCAGGGTCAGAACCCCGGTTGTCGCGTTGTAGCTGCCCGAAATCCCGTTCTGGGTCGTCAAGGCCAGGGTATCGCCGCTGGTCAAACCGCTGCCGATCGACACCGTGGCCCCGGTGATCTGGGTATCATCCACATCGGCGAGGGTGATGGTGGCGTCGATCACCTTGGCTGCATCGTTCTCGGTGTAGGCAAGCGTCCCGCCGGCGGTCACCACCGGCGCATCGGCGGTGGCGGTGAGGTGGATGGTCGAGGTGACCCCGCTGCTCGTCTGGGCGCTGGTGTTGTCCGAATTGGCATCCGTGACCGCCCAGGTCACCGTCCGGGTGGCATGCGTCGCGGTGGGATCCTCGCTGCTGGAGACAAAGGTCACCGTTCGCAGCGCCGCCTGATACTGGGCCAGGGTCGCCGTCCCGGTCAGGGTCAGCACCCCGGTTGTCGCGTTGTAATTGCCCGAAATCCCGTTCTGGGTCGTCAGGGCCAGGGTATCGCCGCTGGTCAAACCGCTGCCGATCGACACCGTGGCCCCGGTGATCTGGGTATCATCCACATCGGCGAGGGTGATGGTGGCGTCGATCACCTTGGCTGCATCGTTCTCGGTGTAGGCAAGCGTCCCGCCGGCGGTCACCACCGGTTGATCGTTGACCGCGCCCACCACCACGTTAACCGCCACGGCACTGGCCGAAAAGGTATGGGTGTCATGGGCCTTGACCGTGAAAGCTCCCAACGTGCCGTTGGCGTTGGATGCCGGAGTCCAGACCAGGGATTCACCCGTGGCAAGCATCGTCGTTCCCGCCACCACGGACACACCGCCCTTGGTGAGGATGCCGCTCGAAACCGTCTCGATCCGGAACGAAATCGGATCGCTCTCGGCATCCGCCTCGTTGGCCGCCGCCGCCAGATCGGCATAGGTGATGGTGAAGGCGGTGTCCTCCGTGGCCCCGGTCAGATTGGAAATGGTGGTCAAGGTTGGCGCAGCATTGTCGTCGTCGGTCAGGGTGCCGGTGCCGGTCGCGGTGCCCAGGGTAGCATTCGAAGCATTGCTGAGCGTGGCGGTCAGGGTCTCGTTGCCCTCGGTGGTGGTATCCCCGGCCACGGTGACGGTGAAGGTTTTGCTGGTCTCCCCTGCCGCAAAGGTCAAGGTGCCGGTGGCGGCGGTGTAGTCGGTCCCGGCGGTGGCCGTGCCGTTGGCGGTGGCGTAATCCACCGTGATCGTCTTGCCCGAGGCCGCGCTTAACGTCACGGTATAGGTCAGGGTGGTGGTCCCGCTGTTGCCTTCGCTCACCGTGGGACTGTCGATCGATACCGTGGGCGGGTTGTCGTCGTCGGTCAGGGTGCCGGTGCCGCTGGCCGTGCCCAGGGTGACGTTGGAGGGGTTCGAAAGGGTGGCGGTGAGGGTCTCGTCGGACTCGTCCGTGGTGTCGCCGGCCACGGTGACGGTGAAGGTTTTGCTGGTCTCCCCTGCCGCGAAGGTCAGCGTGCCGGTGGCGGCGGTGTAGTCGGTCCCGGCGCTGGCCGTGCCGTTGGCGGTGGCGTAATCCACCGTGATCGTTTTGCTGGATGCTGCACTTAAAGTCACAGTATAGGTCAGGGTGGCGGTGCCGCTGTTGCCTTCGCTCACCGTGGGACTGTCGATCGATACCGTGGGCGGGTTGTCGTCGTCGGTCAGGGTGCCGGTGCCGCTGGCCGTGCCCAGGGTGGCATTGGAGGGGGTCGAAAGGGTGGCGGTGAGGGTCTCGTCGGGCTCGTCCGTGGTGTCGCCGGCCACGGTGACGGTGAAGGTTTTGCTGGTCTCCCCTGCCGCGAAGGTCAAGGTGCCGGTGGCGGCGGTGTAGTCGGTCCCGGCGCTGGCCGTGCCGTTGGCGGTGGCGTAATCCACCGTGATCGTTTTGCTGGATGCGGCACTTAAAGTCACGGTATAGGTCAGATTGGTCGTGCCGCTGTTCCCTTCGGTCACCGAGGGGCTGTTGATCGACACCGTGGGCGGGTTGTCGTCGTCGGTCAGGGTGCCGGTGCCGCTGGTCGTGCCCAAGGTGGCATTGGAGGGGTTCGAAAGGGTGGCGGTGAGGGTCTCGTCGGGCTCGTCCGTGGTGTCGCCGGCCACGGTGACGGTGAAGGTCTTGCTGGTCTCGCCCGCAGCAAAGGTCAGCGTGCCGGTGGCGGCGGTGTAATCGGTCCCGGCGGTGGCCGTGCCGTTGGCGGTGGCGTAGTCCACCGTGATCGTCTTGCCCGAGGCGGCGCTTAACGTCACGGTATAGGTCAGGGTGGCGCTGCCGCTGTTGCCTTCGGTCACCGTGGGACTGTCGATCGATACCGTGGGCGGGTTGTCGTCGTCGGTGAGGGTAATGGTAGATTGCTGGGCGCCGCTTTCGATCGCGCCACCCCCGCCGGTGACGTTGCTGATGTCGAGGATGACCGTTTCATCCGCCTCATCCAACGTGTCCTGAACCGCCGTGATGGTCGCCGTGCCGGTGGTTTGATTCGCCAGGATGGTGAGGGTGGTGGACGACAGGGTGTAATCCGTGCCCCCGCCGGTACCCGTGCCGCTGGCGGTCAGGGTGACGGTGGTGTCGGTGGTGGTGGCGGCGCTCAAGGTGGCGGTGACAGTGGCGATGCCGGCGGCCTCGGCGATGGTGGCGTTGTTCACCGACAGGGTAACCGTGGGGTTGACGGCAACCAGGGTCACCGTCGCCGCACGGTTGGGCGTGGCGCTGGCGTTGGCGCTGCTGTTGTCGGTGATGCCGGTGATGGTGACCACGCGGGTGCTCGCGGTGGTCGGCGCGTTGCTGGAGTTGCGATAGGTGATGCCGTCCACCAGGGTGGTCATGGCCGCATCGCTCAACGACAACCCGGTCAGGGTCACCGTCGCCGTCCCCGCCGTCACCCCCACCGCCGCCGCGCCACCCGACACGCCGACGCTGTTGCCATTGGTCAACGCCACATCGGTTCCATCGATGGTCAGATATTCGATGCTGTCCGCGACGTTGGTCACGGTCAGGGTCATGCCGGTGAAGTTCTTCCCGGACTCGTTGGTGGAGGCCGACACCGTGCCGAACAGATCCACCGCCGATCCACCCTCGGTAAAGGTCGGCGTGGCGCCCGTGGCGGTCAGGGTTGGGGCCGGGTTGTCGTCGTCGGTGAGGGTGCCGGTGCCGGTCGCTGTGCCCAGGGTGGCATTCGAAGCATTGCTGAGAGTGGCGGTCAGGGTCTCGTTGCCCTCGGTGGTGGTATCCCCGGCCACAGTGACGGTGAAGGTTTTGCTGGTCTCCCCTGCCGCAAAGGTCAAGGTGCCGGTGGCGGCGGTGTAGTCGGTCCCGGCGGTGGCCGTGCCGTTGGCGGTGGCGTAGTCCACCGTGATCGTCTTGCCCGAGGCGGCGCTTAACGTCACGGTATAGGTCAGGGTGGTGGTCCCGCTGTTGCCTTCGCTCACCGTGGGACTGTCGATCGATACCGTGGGCGGGTTGTCGTCGTCGGTCAGGGTGCCGGTGCCGCTGGCCGTGCCCAGGGTGACGTTGGAAGGGTTCGAAAGGGTGGCGGTCAGGGTCTCGTCGGGCTCGTCCGTGGTATCCCCGGCCACGGTGACGGTGAAGGTCTTGCTGGTCTCCCCTGCCGCAAAGGTCAGCGTGCCGGTGGCGGCGGTGTAGTCGGTCCCGGCGGTGGCCGTGCCGTTGGCGGTGGCGTAATCCACCGTGATCGTCTTGCCCGAGGCCGCGCTTAACGTCACGGTATAGGTCAGGGTGGTGGTCCCGCTGTTGCCTTCGCTCACCGTGGGACTGTCGATCGATACCGTGGGCGGGTTGTCGTCGTCGGTCAGGGTGCCGGTGCCGCTGGCCGTGCCCAGGGTGGCATTGGAGGGGTTCGAAAGGGTGGCGGTGAGGGTCTCGTCGGACTCGTCCGTGGTGTCGCCGGCCACGGTGACGGTGAAGGTCTTGCTGGTCTCGCCCGCAGCAAAGGTCAGGGTGCCGGAGGCGGCGGTGTAGTCGCTGCCAGCTGTCGCCGTGCCATTGGCGGTGGCGTAATCGACGGTGATGGTTTTGCTGGATGCGGCACTTAACGTCACGGTATAGGTCAGATTGGTCGTACCGCTGTTCCCTTCGGTCACCGAGGGGCTGTTGATCGACACCGTGGGCGGGTTGTCGTCGTCGGTCAGGGTGCCGGTGCCGCTGGTCGTGCCCAGGGTGGCATTGGAGGGGTTCGAAAGGGTGGCGGTGAGGGTCTCGTCGGACTCGTCCGTGGTGTCGCCGGCCACGGTGACGGTGAAGGTCTTGCTGGTCTCGCCCGCAGCAAAGGTCAGGGTGCCGGAGGCGGCGGTGTAGTCGCTGCCAGCTGTCGCCGTGCCATTGGCGGTGGCGTAATCGACGGTGATGGTTTTGCTGGATGCGGCACTTAACGTCACGGTATAGGTCAGGGTGGCGCTGCCGCTGTTGCCTTCGCTCACCGTGGGACTGTCGATCGATACCGTGGGCGGGTTGTCGTCATCGGTGAGGGTGACGGTCTGTTGTTGCGTGCCGCTCTCGCTCGCCCCACCGCCGCCACTGACGTTGGTAATATCGAGAATCACGGTCTCATCCACCTCATCCAGCGTGTCTTGAACTGCCGTGAGGGTGGCGGTTCCGGTGGTATTTCCGGCTAAGATGGTGATGGTGGTGGTGGAGAGCGTGTAATCGGTGCCCGATCCGGTGGCCGTGCCCGTGGCGGCGATGGTGACCGTGGTGTCCGAGGCCGCAGCGGCGCTCAACGTGGCCGTGACCGTGGCGGTTCCTGCCGCCTCGGCGATGGAGGCGTTGTTCACCGACAACGAGACGGAGGGGCCGCTGGTGATGTTAAAGTCATTGCTCCATGTGTATCCTGAACCAACACCGAGGCTGTAGGTGTTGGTGTTGTCTCCCACCCAGTTGGCAGCATTAAAAATTGCCGATCGCAGTTGAGATACGGTTCCGGACGTGATGCCGTTGTATCTCATATTGTCAAAACCATAATTGCCGGTGCCAAACGCTCCGACAGTGTTGGTTGCACTGGTGTTGGCAACATTATTGCCCAGAGAGAATCCGGATGTGCCATCAACCACGCCTGAAGGTTTGTAGCTTGACGATGAAACAGTTAAGCTGGTGGAGCCTCCTTGCCAACCACCAACGCCGGAGAGGGAATTGTTTTGTTCATTGGTGAAGGCGAGCAGCCATGTTGCCGAGCTGGCTGCTCCTTGGGTACCAGAGTATATGAACAGTTGATCTCCTGCCGATTGCCAGTTGTTGCCGTTGGCATCAGGAGAGGTAATTGTTCCGTAATCATCCAGCCCGGTTAATGCTCCGCTTACGCCTTTGAGTGTTTGGGTGAGAACTTTTCCGGCAGGGACAGTTGATGTCACTGTCCAGGTTATTTGGGAATCTCCAGTCAACGTGTTATTGTTACTGTCAACAGTAAAAAACTCACCCGTATTTTGTATACCAGTGTCGGTAATATGGAGGACTGTCCCAACGCTGATCTCCTCCAGCGCCACAAGAGAGAAATAGTCCGGATCTGTCGAATCGGCGTTGAATCCGATGATCAATAATGTACCGGCATGAATGGTCGGAGCCGGGTCATCATCGGTGATGGTGACGGTCTGCTGTTGCGTACCGTTTTCGGTCGCCCCGCCGCCGCCGCTGACACCGGTGATGTCGAGAATGATCGTCTCACTCCCTTCGTAGGTTGAATCCTGTACCGATGTGAGGGTGGCGGTTCCGGTGGTATTTCCGGCTAAGATGGTGATGGTGGTCGAGGAGAGCGTGTAATCGGTGCCCGATCCGGTGGCCGTGCCCGTGGCGCCGATGGTGACCGTGGTGTCCGAGGCCGCAGCGACGCTCAACGTGGCGGTAACCGTGGCGGTTCCTGCCGCCTCGGCGATGGAGGCGTTGTTGACCGACAGGGTGACCGTAGGGGGCGGGGGCGTGGTCAAGGTGATCAGATCCACGGCGCGGCTGCTGCTTCCGTCCGAGCCGGTGGCGGTCAGCACCAGGTCATATTCACCTGCGCCAGATGATCCTGTTCCGGTGATGGTGGCGGTCACGGTCACCGAACCGTTCTGTGCCACGTTGCTGTCCGAGGTTTTGTCCAGTGTGACGTTCCAGCCGGTGGGCGCGCTGACGCTGTAAGAGAGGTTCTGGGTACTGCCATAGTTGGTGACGATGTAGGTCACCGAAACATTGCTGCCATTGATGTTGGCGGTGTTGCCCCCCGTGGCCACCACCGCGCCGGCGGTGAAACTCTCGAAGGCCGAAACCGTCCACGAGGAACCGGCGGTCAATGACGTCTTGTCCCACTCCATGGCATAGCCGTTATCGGTTGCGGCATTGCTGTCGATGGCGTCGGTGAGTCTGGGATCGGTAGCCAGAAGGTTGTTGATGACAGAACTGTAAATGCGCGATTCGTAGTGGCTGGGGGTGGTGATGCCGATCAGGGCGATCCGTTGCGTCTCCCCGCTGGCGGTTTTGGTCACACCGACGGTGTTGGTTCCGGAACTCCAGAACCCGGCGCCCGCATCCCCACCCGAAAGATAGGTATCGGCATACTGGAACAGCCGCAGATCGTTGATCGTCGAACCGCCGTTGTTGGTCACCGTCCAGTCATAACGGATGTAGGGATCCGTGGTGGTGGCCAGGGTGATCTTTTGGCTGACGGTGAGATTCCCCGCGCTCCAGGTGGTGGTGACATCCGTGGCGGTGGCGGTTTGGCCGGTCAGGGGGGCGATGGTGCCAGGAGCGTACCAGGCCGCACCCAAAGTGGGATCGCTGGTGAGCGCCGGCCACAGGCCATACGCGCCACTGCCGGTGTAGAGCAGGCTGCCGGTGGATTGAAACGGGGGGTACTCGTATTTTTGATTGACCCAACTGGAGCCATCGTAACGATAGACCAAAGGGGAACCTCCGACCACCACCACCTTGAGGTTGCCAGTGGCCGCCACCCCGCCCAGGGTGTCGCTTGGGGCGACATACAGGGAACCCGTGCCGGTATTGCTGGCGCCACCCCCATCGGTGGCGGTGACGGTGATGGTGCGTTGCGCCGTGCTGGGCGTGGTAGAGCTGTTTTCGTAATACAACTCGGCCAACAACTGCGCAGCCAGATCATTGGTCATGCTGGCGTTGAAGGTGAAGGTCAACGTGGAGGAACCGGTCACCTGGGAAGCGCTGGCGGTGCCCACCTGGGTGGCGCCACTCATCAGCTTGTTGCCGTTGCTGTCCACCCAAAAAGAGGTGCCACCCGGATTGCTGGTGGGCAGATAGATCCGGTCGGTCGCTTCGCTGTTGGCCGAAAGTCGCACCGTGACCGAACCGCCGTTCCAGGCGGCATCGCCGTCCGGATCGAAAATCCGATGGTTGGTCGGAAGCAACGGCACCGGCGTGCCATCGGCGTAGAGGGTGGTGCCCAGCATGCGCATCAGGGGATTGGCGACGTTGCTGACCGTGAGCGGCTTGTTGGTGAGAGAGGTATCCCCGGAGGTTACCGCGGTCAACCAGTCGTCATTGGTTGCAATCGTGAAGGTGTCTCCGCTCGTGGCGGTCGTGCCGTTCTTGCAGAGCAGGCGATCTGCGGCCAGTTTGTCGTTGTTGAGCAGGGTCACGCTGAAGCTGGTGGAACTGGTGATCTCCACATCGCTGGTCCAGTCGAAACTCCAGCTCTCTCCGTTCTGCCCGGTGATGACAAGCTTGGAGACATCCACGTCCGCGCCGCTGGCGTTGGCAGTGAAGCTGCTGCCGGTGACCACAAGCGCGCCGGTGTTGGCGTCGTAGGTCGCCGAGGAGATGTACAGCTCGTCATCGGTGATGGTGCCGGTGCCGGTTGCAGTGTCCAAGGTGGCGTTGGTTGGGTTGGTCAGGGTGGCGGTAAGGGTTTCGTCCCCTTCGGCAGTGGTATCCCCGGCCACGGTGACGTTGAAGGTCTTGCTGGTCTCGCCCGCAGCAAAGGTCAGGGTGCCGGAGGCGGCTGTGTAGTCGCTGCCCGCTGTCGCCGTGCCGTTGGCGGTGGCGTAAGCGACGGTGATCGTTTTGCTGGATGCGGCACTCAAAGTCACGGTATAGGTCAGATTGGTCGTGCCGCTGTTCCCTTCGGTCACCGAGGGGCTGTTGATCGACACCGTGGGCGGGTTGTCGTCGTCGGTGATGGTGACGGTCTGTTGTTGCGTGCCGTTCTCGGTCGCCCCACCGCCGCCACTGACGTTGGTAATATCGAGAATCACGGTCTCATCCACCTCATCCAGCGTGTCTTGAACTGCCGTAAGGGTGGCGGTTCCGGTGGTATTTCCGGCCAAGATGGTGATGGTGGTGGAGGCAAGCGTGTAATCGGTGCCCGATCCGGTGGCCGTGCCGGTGGCGGCGATGGTGACCGTGGTGTCCGAGGCCGCAGCGACGCTCAACGTGGCGGTAACCGTGGCGATTCCTGCCGCCTCGGCGATGGAGGCGCTGTTCACCGACAACGAGACGGTGGGGTCTGAGGAAATGACGGTGAAATTCAGGAAAGTGGCAGAGGTGAGGGCAGTTCGCTCAAAGCCAAGCAAGATACCAAAAATCTCCCCATCCTGGTCCTTGAATGCCCCTTCGCTGAAACGCAAATAATAAGATGTTCCGCTGACAAGATCATTGGCCGGATTGATGGTGATGGTCGATGTGCCACCTCCTGTGACCAGAGCGGAATTTGTGGCGATTGTTTCGACAACTGTATTGTCTGAACTGCGGACAATATCCATGGTCCCAGAACCACTGGTGACACTTTCACTAAAGTTCAATACCAGATTCCCGGATGTTGAAAAATTGGTTGTATTATCGGCTGGGGTTGAAGAGGTCAAAGTCGGTGGAGAAGCTGCCTGAGAAAAATACTCGAAAGATGCAGCCGACATGCTGGTGGAAGAGGACCATACGCGCACGAGATCCAGATCGCCATCATTGTCATAGTCTGCCGGACTCAATAAACCGATTCCCACAGACCCAAGATTGATCCCATTGAAAATGCCGCTCGTAAAGCCCGATGTGCCAGCCAGGAGGTCAGTAAAGACCCCTGAACCGTTATTTGTCAGTAAATGTATGCCTGTACCCCAGGTGTTGGTGGTTTGATAAACGACATCGACATCTCCATCCCCATCAAAATCGCCAGGAACCCAACGGGTGGAGGAACTCAGCGTTGCCGTTGTTCCATTCATGGTCGTGGATGAGGTGAAATAAGTGCTCTTGTTTTCAAAATACTCGAAAGATGCAGCCGACATGTTGGTGGAAGAGGACCATACGCGCACGAGATCCAGATCACCATCATTGTCATAGTCTGCCGGGTTTAACAAACCGGCACCCACAGATCCAAGATTGATCCCATTGAAAATGCCGCTCGTAAAGCCCGATGTGCCAGCCAGGAGGTCAGTAAAGACCCCTGAACCGTTATTTGTCAGTAAATGTATGCCTGTACCCCAGGTGTTGGTGGTTTGATAAAGGACATCGACATCTCTATCCCCATCAAAATCGCCAGTAACCCAACGGGTGGAGGAGCTCAGCGTTGCCGTTGTTCCATTCATGGTGGTGGATGAGGTGAAATAAGTGCCCTTGTTTTCAAAATACTCGAAAGATGCAGCCGACATGTTGGTGGAAGAGGACCATACGCGCACGAGATCCAGATCACCATCATTGTCATAGTCTGCCGGATTTAACAAACCGGCCCCCACAGATCCAAGATTGATCCCATTGAAAATGCCGCTCGTAAAGCCCGATGTGCCAGCCAGGAGGTCAGTAAAGACCCCAGAACCATTATTTGTCAGTAAATGTATGCCTGTACCCCATGTGTTGGTGGTTTGATAAAGGACATCGACATCTCCATCCCCATCAAAATCGCCAGGAACCCAACGGGTGGAGGAGCTCAGCGTTGCCGTTGTTCCATTCATGGTGGTGGCATTTGACCAGCTTGCCGTTAATATATCAGTATAATCTGCCTGTGATTCTTCAGCAATGACAACAGATGATTTTATTTCTCCTATGGTTTTTTCAAAAATCCAATTGCCTGTATCGCCTTTTCCTCCGGTATTGTCTGTAGACGCGGCAACATCGGCTCCAGTTTCCAAAGCAAGGGTGTTGAGAAAATTGGTTCCATTCACACCAGCAGCGACATCGCAACCATAGATCAACAGATCACCATCCGACTTAAGGGCATGACCAATAATCGTCAGTTCCGCATGGATCAATGTCGTGGCAATAGAATTGTTGGTTAAAGAGTCGGTACCAAGGCGGATTGTAGCTTCTGAGCCGTGCGACAGAAGGTGTATGGCATCGTAGCCTGAATGGGTGTCAGCCCATTGGGTCAGTTGCGCCAGACCGGATTGAGCGCCATCGATCAATACCACCTCCACCCCGGCCCGCACCCCGTTGACCAGTATCTGGTAATCGGCCACCGAGGTGTCGATGAACGCCACCTCCTTGCGCCCCTGGTTCTGGCTTGGATCCACGCCACGCACCTCGATCAGTGCCGGGTGAACCTCGGTGGCGGGTGCGACGCTTTGGGCGGAGTCGCTCGCGGTGTCGTGCCGAACATCCGCCGGGGCGGCATCATGGGCGGGATCGTGCCCGGAATCGACCAGCGTGGTCACCGCCGCGCCGTCGAACATCAACCTCGGCTCCAAAGCCAGACAACCCGCCAGAAAGAAACGATTCTTCATGACTTCTCCCGTCAAACACCATTTTTATTGGCCGTTTCATCAAGAAAACAAAGGGGAAACCTGAAATACGGTTGTCTTATGAAAACATGGATCGAAGGCGCCACCCATCCGAGTCAACCTTCCAGCCTTCCCAGGAGCTGTTGTCAATCATCTTCCACCAAGCCCTCACTTCACACACGGCATGCGCGGGGCGATCTGAGGCAAGGGGCCCAAGCTGGACAACCCGCCGGCAAACAGAAATTTGTTCATGGGATCACCAGTCCCGCGCGATGTCAGGGGCAGAGCATTTTGTGGAATGATAAACAAAGTGAAAACGATATCCACAATAAATACTATAAGCATAGACCAGAAAGACAGGCCATGCAAGCAAACACATCGACAATCCATGATCAATATATGAAATACGATTTCTTGGAATGCTGATCAGGAGTGATCATCAAGGGCCTTGCAGGCCGGTTTTTACGGGGACAAGGGGGGGAGATCGAGACCATTAAAGAATATTGTCACATGAGACAACCGTTGAGTTGGTATCAAATAAGACACAATTCGTCAGAATCAGCCCAATTCAGTTGAAAACAATTTGATACCATGCAAGATGGTTTGATTCATCCTGTGGAACGATTCGCACAACATAAACATCAGACAACGACAGGCCATCCAGGTTCAAACGGCACAAGCCATCGGTCAAGGGAGGCGCGGAGAGGGGGGAGGTGAGCAGGAGTGAAAAAGGGATGCGTCGTTCCGGAGCATGGCGACAGGGCATGGCGCGCGGGTTCTCGGTCACCTCTTCGACCTGAACCGGGATATCCAGACCGGAAGGGGTGGTCATGGTTCCGGATTGGTTGAGCAAGGGGGTGAAATCGGTGGCGCGGAGGGTGTCGAGCATAGGGATGATCCATTCCTTGCTGGGGCGTAACGGTTCTCAAGCGTCATCATGCGACGCGCATTGCGACGCGCCGCATGATGATCAGACAGAATCTATTGGGATGTTGGGAACACTCCACCCAAGGCGATGCAGAAATTGAGCGCCAGATAGGGATTGAGCAGTTTGACCGACGCTCCCCCACCGGCGGTGCCAACCGCGACCGTGCCCCCGGTGATTCCGCCCCCACCGCCGGAAACCGTGACCCCGGCCAGGTTGACCGGGTTGGTGAGCGTGCCAGACCACATGGTCAGACTGTCACCATTCATTGACTCCACCGGACCCAGATAGGCGTGGGTCGCATCCGGGCTGGATTGATTCCCGGTCGTATTCTTGGAGACGTTCACCGTCACGGAGACGGGGGATCCGGACCCACCCCCCGTGCCGGTGAAGGTGGCCGGATGGCTGTGGATTGGCATTTGAGCCAAGTTGAGCGATACAGTCTCGTTGCCACCATATTGCGCGAACGGGTAAACGGACGCATTGGCGCGCTGTCCCGCGCCAACGATCATGCGTCCACGCAACTCCGGAACCGCGAAGTTGGAGATCCCGTCTCCGCCATAGGCCTTGCCGAGCAAGGAAAACAGGCCGTTGTTTTGGGCAATCGTCAGCAATTGCCCATGACAGAAGGTCCAGTTGTAGGGGGCGAAGGCGTAAGGAAACGGCAGTATCATACCCAGAAACGGTTCAGCCATGGTGAATCTCCTTTGGTTCAAGTTGATGAGCGGATGGATCAACGGTTCACCGGACGACCTTGGCGCAGCAGGCTTGGCAACCACACCAACTGCTCCATCACGGCGTCAAGGGAGACCCGCTGGAAACCCAAAGAGACATAAAACTGCCTGGCCTCTGGATTGAGACGCCAGACACACAGGGTCAACGGGGTCTTGACCTGTTCGGCGGCCCGTTGCAACGCCTGCAGCACCGCACCCCCCAATCCGCGCCCCTGAACGGCTGGAATCAGGGAGATATCCAGAATGCGCACCTCCTGCTCCCCGAACAGCACCATCACGCGTCCGATGCGATCGCCGAGTTTTTCGACGATGAAGGTGAAAGCGTCCGGATGGCTCTCCCCATATCCGGATGTCTGGGCCTGTTGCTGGAAATCGATCAACGATTCGATACGCTCATGCTCCGCATCGACAAGACGCAGATCCCAGCGCGTCGAACGGTACAACGAGGCCAGGAAAGCCGCATCCGCGCTGGTCGCCGGACGCAACCGCAATCCCTCGGGCAGTGACTGGACACCTGGAAGCATGTGGCTGATTCTCCCTTGCCTTCATCGGATGGATGGGACTCCTGGTCGCATGCACCCCCCAGCCTCCATTGCATGTTTGCTACAAGATGGGAGGATGCTTTGCGCTTCGATGGTCAGACATCACCAGGGCGAGACACACCACCTTCCATGTTGCATCGGTTCACCCTGCGTCTTTTCCGGCGCGCACAGACCGCATCTGTCAGTTGTTTTTCGGGTCCACACATTTGCGCTCTCAAGTGAATGGAAACATGATATTAAAGATCATGACGCACCCGAAGAGGCCAACAAATCTGGATACCGTATCAATATTAGCTGTTTTGAATGATACATGGCAAGGAATATATCAAGAGAACGATTAAAAATTGTAATATATTCTACCGCTGCCATGATGCTTTAAGCAGCATCATTTTAATGAATTAAGATATTGATGGAGTCGCAATTCCGCCTTCCCAGGATTAAAAACCGGGGCACATGTCCAGCGGGCGCGCTTCCGGCGTGGTCGCGATGGAAGGGGATAAGCGCCACGCACCCATCCGATCCACTCTCTGAATGGGATTGCGGTGCGACACACGGATGGTCTGGGAGATTTCCGGGCAGGTCGTTGACGCAGGAGGCGTCAAGGAGAGTGATCTTTGAGACATCTTTCCTGCCGTGAAACTCCGGCAAGGCCGTTCCACGACAGGGGGAAGAAGAGGAGATCCCCGCCATCAGGCAGGTTTCCCGTGGAACGTCCGCAAACCCGCTCCACGGACAAAAAGACCAAGGGACAACGCCCTTGGTTTCCACCGGGGGCGATCATCGCCCCCGGCACCTTGCAATCGTGCGATGGCAATCCATCAGCAGGCCATGTCCAACCTCATCCCCACGCGCCGCGCGCCGCCTCCGCAGGGAGCAGGCAACGGCGCAACCAGGGGGGTGGATTGCCGAGCAGCACCTGACGCAACTGCTCCAGCCACTGCTCCGGGGTGATGCCGTTGGCCACCCGGATCGGCAGCACCCCGGCGCGACTCACCCGCGCCGCCGCCGGCCCGCCGATGGCATTCACCACCAGGATCCGACAATCGCGGATCTGTTCCAACCGTCCGGCCACCTTGTCCCCGCCCTCCCCTGGCACGGGCACGACCCGGGAGGTCAAACGCCGGGTCGAACCAGGCGCCACATCGTGAATCGTGAACCGGGAGCAGCTGGCAAAATGGCCCTCCGCGCCCCCATCCAGGGTGTCGGCAATGGCCACCCGCACCACCCCAGCCGGCGGCTGGGCGGCGATTTCAATCGGCTGGTCGTCCAGGTCGTCGCGCGCCTCGTCCGCCAACTCCGTCATTGCGGCCCCAGACGCCGCCTCGCCGGTCAACCAGCGCAGCGCCCCTTTCACCTTCTTGCCGTTGATCCCCGGCAACGTCTCCTGCAACAAGGGCCGCAACAGACAGGGAGTCACCTTGGACAACCGTTCCGGATCCTCGGGCCGATCCTGGCAGAGCGCCTTGAGATGCCCCAACAACGCCTCGACGCTCAAGGGGGCCAATTCGAGGGCGGCCTGACGCAAACGCCAGTCGAACTCTTCGGCTGGCAAACGGGATGGGATCATGGTCGTCTCCTTTAAGCTCCAACCTTTACCGTGGAACGCCCGTCAGGGAACTCCACGGTAGGGGTGAGGGGGATCTCCCCCCATCATGCAAGTTAAAGAGGATTGCAGGAGTCCCCCCCGGCACGCCGTCAGGCATGCCGGGGGGCTGCGGTCACAGTTTGCTCACCCGCGCGGTCAACGGCAACTTGGGCCGGGCGGGCAAGGGGGTGAGAAAGAATCGTTCGCCATTGGCCAGACTCAAGGTGCCACCCCACTGTTCGTCCCCGTCGAACTCGATGCCGTTGACCACGGCCTCCAGATCCTTTTTCGGCACGTAACAGAGAAGCTGTCCCTGATCGTTGCGTCGCAACATGATCTCCGGCATCGACGTCTCCCCTATCGAATGAGGTCGTAGTTGTAGTCGGTCTCGCCCATGACGCGGGTGTCGTCGTCGAGTCGCTCCAACACCGCGTTGACCAGCGTGGTGAGCAGGGTCATCGCCCCCTCGTAACCCAACGTGCTCTGGCGGTGCAGATGGTGACGGTCGAAGATCGGAAAACCGATCCGGATCAACGGCACCTCGTGCTCGCGTCCTTTGCGCAGGGTATCGCGTTGCAAGAACTTGCCGTAGGAGTTGCCGATCAGAAAATCCGGCTTGCGATCGAACAACAACGAACGCATGTGCCACAGATCCTTGCCGAAATGGACCTCCGCGCCCTTGCCATACGGAGAACTGGCCAACAGGGTCTCCATGGCCTTGCCCCAACGCTTGGTGGCGTTGTGACAGAGCAGGTGCAACGGCTCCGCGCCCAGTTCCATCAGAAAACGGGCCATGCCCATCACGAAGTCCGGATCGCCGTAAACCGAGAACTTGCGACCGTGCAACCAGGAGTGGGAGTCGGCCATCATGTCCACCAGACGCCCGCGTTCCAGCTCCAGGGAGGTAGGAACCGGCTTCCCGGTGAGACTCGACAGGGCCATCAGAAACCGATCCGTGGCCGCCAGACCGATCGGCGCATCGATGGCGGTCGCGGCATGGTTCCAGGTCTCCTTCACATACTTCCGGCTTTTGTCCGCGCCCCAGGGCTGCAAAAAGAGGGTATCGATGGCGTTCGGCGCATCGCGCACCTCGTCCTGGGTGGTGCCGTCCGCATACATGCGATACTTGCCATCCGCCGGCGTATCGAGCACGGCGGACGGATCGGAGAGCAGCGTTGACGAAATACCCATCTCGGCCATCATCCGCTTGATCACCCGGTAGTTGCCCAGATAGGTCTCGAAGCCGGCCACCAGGTTGACCTTGCCGTTCTTGCCCGGCGACTTGCCTTCCATGCTGTTGAGGGTGAAGTGACGCAGGATCCCTTCGAGCATGTTGTCCCAGCCGGTCAGATGGCTGCCGATGAAACTCGGGGTGTGGGCATACGGGGTCGGAAAGTCGTCGGGCAGACTCCCCTCCTTCTTGGCGTTGGTGATGAAGGCGTTGAGATCATCCCCGATCACCTCGGCCATGCAGGTCGAGGAGACGGCGATCATCTCCGGATTGTAGAGCGCCTTGGCGTTTCTCAAGCCGGCGAACATGTTCTTCTGTCCGCCGAACACCGCCGCGTCCTCGGTCATGGAGTCGGAAACGCAGGCCACCGGCTCCTTGAAGTGACGGTTGAAGTAGGTGCGAAAATAGGCGGTACACCCCTGACTGCCATGCACATACGGCAGGGTGTTCTTGAATCCCAAGGCACAAAGCACCGCCCCCAACGGCTGACACGCCTTGGCCGGGTTGACCGTCAACGCCTCGCGTCCGAAATTGAGCGCCTTGTACTCGGGCGAGGTGGTCCACAAAAAGGTCTCGTCGATGGTCTCGCGCGGCACCCGCGCCTCGAACTCCGCGCCCTTCTTGTTGAGACTCGCGCGGTAGTCATCGGTTTGGAACAGGGGATAACAGGGAATGATCTTCTCGACGGTTTGATTCATGTCGTCCTCCATCCGCGCCGCCCATCCGCGGCGCGGAATTTCGTTCGAGTGGTGTCGTATGGCACCTGGTCGATCGCGTCACGCATCACGCCTGACGCCAGGGGGGTGTCATCATTTTCCAGCAGGGGTTGTTCAGGGTCATGTCCATGTCACGGGCGAAGATGGCATAGCCGTCATAACCGTGATACGGTCCCGAATAGTCCCAGGAGTGCATCTGTCGGAACGGAATGCCCATCTTCTGAAAGACATACTTCTCCTTGATCCCGGAACCGATCAGATCCGGACGGATCTTCTCGACGAACTTCTCGAGTTCATAGCCCGACACGTCGTCGTAGATCAGCGTGGTGTTCCTGGTCAATTCTTCGGTGGTGCGCTCGTAGTCGTCGTTGTGGCCGAACTCATAGCCGGTGCCCACCACCTCCATGCCCAGATCCTCATAGGCGCCGATCACATGGCGCGGACGCAACCCGCCCACATACAGCATCACCCGCTTGCCCTCCAGACGCGGACGGAACTTCGCGGTGATCGCATCCACCAACGGCTGGTATTTGGCGATCACCGCCTCGGCCCCGGCCTGGATCGTTTCGTCGAACTTGGCCGCGATGCGACGCAGCGACTCGGCGATCTTGGTGGGACCGAAAAAGTTGTACTCCATCCACGGAATGCCGTACTTGGCCTCCATGTGCCGGCTGATGTAGTTCATGGACCGGTAGCAGTGCACCAGGTTCATGCGCGCCTTGGGGGTGCGGTCGAGTTCGGCCAGGGTGCCGTCGCCGGACCACTGGGCCACCACGTTCAACCCCATCTCCTCCAGAAGGATGCGCGAGGACCAGGCATCGCCGCCGATGTTGTAGTCCCCGATGATTGCCACGTCATACGGTCCGGACTCGAACCCCTCGCCCGCTCCCGGACGATCGAGGATGAAATCCCGGATCGTGTCGTTGGCGATGTGGTGGCCGAGGGATTGCGACACCCCGCGGAACCCCTCGCAACGCACCGGAACCACCGGCTTGCCGAGGGTGACGGCACTTTTTTTGGAGACCGCCTCGATGTCGTCGCCGATCAGACCCACCGGACACTCCGACTGCACGGTGATCCCCCGGTTGAGGGGAAAGAGGGTATCCACCTCGTCGAGCAGTTTGGCCAACTTCTTGTCGCCGCCGAACACGATGTCCTTCTCCTGGAAATCCGAGGTGAAGTTCATGGTTCCGAAGGTGTTGACCCCGGTGTGACCGATGTAGTAGTTGCGCCGTCCGGCGCGGGAGTACTGACCGCACCCCACCGGACCGTGGGAGATGTGGATCATGTCCTTGATCGGACCCCACACCACCCCCTTGGATCCGGCATAGGCGCAACCGCGAATGGTCATCACGCCGGGCAGCGACTTGCGATTCGCCGTGACGCAACTCCCCTCCTGGCCAGCCTCGGGATCCAGCACCGCCAGATGCTGGGCCCGCTCCGTGCCCGACTCCACCGGATAGGCCGCCAGCACCTCCTTGATCAATGTTTCCGCTTCATGCGTGGTCAACATGGTCATTCTCCCGACCTTTCGAGTGTTTGTATCGGTATCAGGCGGCAACCAGCGGAATTGTGGCCTCCTGGGCCGCCGTGCGACCGATGATGCTCGCATCCTCCTCATCCAGGATGCCGAACTCCATCAGAAGCTCCTCGAGTTCGTCCATGGTCAGGGGCTTGGGCACCACCAGCTTCTTGTTGTGGATGATCTTCTGGGCCAGTTGACGATACTCGTCGGCCTGGGCGGCAGCCGGGTCATACTCGATCACCGTCATGCGACGGATCTCGGCGCGCTGCACCACGTTGTCGCGCGGCACGAAGTGGATCATCTGCGTGCCCAGACGCGCGGCCAGCGCCTCGATCAGATCCGCCTCGCGATCGGTGTTGCGCGAGTTGCAGATCAGACCCGCCAGACGCACGCCGCCGGAATTGGCATATTTGACGATACCCTTGGCGATGTTGTTGGCCGCGTACATGGCCATCATTTCGCCGGAGACCACGATGTAGATCTCCTGGGCCTTGTTCTCGCGAATCGGCATGGCGAATCCACCGCACACCACGTCGCCGAGCACGTCGTAGAACACGAAGTCCAGATCCTCCTCGTAGGCCCCCTCCTCTTCCAGGAAGTTGATCGCCGTGATCACGCCACGACCCGCGCAGCCCACGCCCGGTTCCGGTCCGCCCGACTCCACGCAGCGAATGCCGCCGTAGCCGCTCTTGAGCACGTCGGACAACTCCAGATCCTCGACGCTTCCCGCTTCCGCCGCCAGGTGCATGATGGTATTCTGCGCCTTGGCGTGCAGGATCAAGCGCGTGGAGTCGGCCTTGGGATCACAGCCGACGATCATCACCTTTTTCTGAGCCTCGGCCAGGGCCGCCACAAGATTTTGCGTGGTGGTGGATTTGCCGATGCCGCCTTTGCCATAAATCGCGCATTGCCGAATTGCCATGGGGGAACTCCTTTCCTTATGTTTCTGGGGGTTGCGATGCGACCAACGTTACGTTTCCATGGCGCATTTACCAAGCCAATTGTGGAATTTATTTCAACATCATGATTTATAACAATATTATGATAAACGAACCCCTCTCTGAACAGGTCCGCAATCCGACAACCCACATGGCTGTGTCCGATAGCGTACAGACCCCAACCCACGAATACTGGCGTCCGCCACGCGACTGCTGGGTGCGTTTGAACCGTTGCAACATCCCTTCGTCGGTGATCGCCTGTCTGGATTTTCAGGAGCGTCCTCTGCCTCTGGAACTCGACGGGGTGATGATTCCGCACCGGGATCTGTTCCGCCGTCTGGAACGGCTGGATACCCTCGAGGCGCGCGCTGCGCAATTCAAGGATTACATGACCGTCCACTTTCAGCTCGACGCACCGGAAAAGGCCGGTTTCGACCTCCGTTCACGGGTGCGGCGCGACAAGGCGGATTATTTAAGCCTGCTGCGCGGCTGGCTGTTCAATCCCGATGGACGGGAGGGGGCGGTGATGAAGGGGTGGGTAGCCTCCCGTTTCGGGCTGCTGCCGCGTTATTTCGGCGGACGGGTAGCCCCGGACAGCGAGGGGTATCAACGGTTTCTGGCCGAGCAGGGGGCCGGGGTCTACAACGCCAACGCGCTGGAATCGCAGTTGGATCTTTTGTACACCTTCTGCCAATACGCGCTGCTCAAGGAGGATCCCGAGGCGCGCTGGCTGACCCTCTATCGCGGGGTCAACCGGCTGGAATCCCACGACATCGTGGCCCGTCTGGATCGCAACCGTGTGGTGGTGTTGTTGAACAATCTCAACTCCTTCACCCCCAACCGCGAGCGCGCGGACGAGTTCGGCGACCGGATCCTGAAAATGCGTGCGCCACGGGTGAAGGTATTGTTTTACAGTTCGCTGCTGCCTGGGGTGCTCAAGGGCGAGGAGGAGTATCTGGTGATCGGCGGGCTGCACGAGGTGGCGTTGTCGGGTTGACGACCCTGGGGGAGACAACCCGACACGCCCCCTTGGTGCGGCCAAAAGGGGCGAGCGATCCCCCGGCGTGATCCAAAATCAGGCTGCCGGGCGTCGTTCGGGTTGCGACCACCCTTCGGCGGGCATGACCGGCATCGGGGAGCGGGCGAGCAGGTTGAGCGCCTGTTGCATGCAGGAGGCGGCCACCTCCGGTTGCAGGGCATCGAGCCAACGGCCTGGAATCCCCTGGACGCCGTGTCGGGCACCGGCGAGCATGCCGGCGATGGCGCCGGTGGTATCGGCATCTCCGCCGAGATTGACCACTTTGATCAGGCACTCCTCGAAGCTGTCCGAGTCGATGAACCCCTGGAACACCGCGCGCAGGGTTTCGACGATGTAGCCGGAGGGGTTGGAGATCTCCGGCAGTACCCGGAACTTGAAGTCGGGATGGGCCTCGAGCAGATTTTTGACCGGTCCGCGCAGCATCACCTCCACGGATGCCCCTTCCAGGGCCAGGCGGGTCATGCGCGCCACGCACAAAGTACCCGCCTCGGCGAGGGGGTTGTGATGGGTCACCCGTCCCTGATGCAGGCAGGCCAGGGTCAGGCTTTCCACCGATCCCCCCTGGCAGGCCAGCACCACCGGCAACACCCGCATGCACGAGCCGTTGCCGGCATCGTATTCCGAGGGAGGCGCGCAGGGGATCCCCTTGTGGCGAAAGTGCAGGATTCCCCGGCGCACGGTATTGCCGATATCCACCGGGCGGGTACGCATCCAGCCATCGAACGACCGTGCCGCGATCCAGGGATCGATCCGCCCCTCGGAGAGGATGGCGTCGCCCAGGGCGAGGCTCATGGTGGTGTCGTCGGTCACCTGACCCGGTTTCAGGCGCAGCCACCCCCCACCCGCGATCTCCCGGTGTACCCCACGTTCCGTTCGGATCTCCCGTGGGGTCATGAACTCCACGGTGGCCCCCAGGGCATCGCCGACCGCCAATCCCAGATAGGCCCCCACCGCCCGTTGGCGTGCCAGGCTCCAATGGCTGGGTATTTTCACGTTTCGGGTCCGAAGCAGAGGTCCAGATCCGCGCAACTCTCGCACGATGGCGCGGTACACAACCGCAGCCCCTCGGCCTCGCACAGGCGGCGATAGAAGAACTTCTTCCATTTCATGTCGCGGGTGTTGGCCTGGGCCAGGGGGGTAAAGGCCAGGTTCAGGAGGCTGGAGAGATCCTGTCGCGACCAGAGTCCCAGATCGCGCCACAGGTGTTCCGATCCCAGGCACGCCTCGGCCAGGATGCGGGCCAGCCAGGTCGCCTCGCGCGGATCGATGGAGGCGTGGTTCAAAAACAGCTCGACCAGTGCCTGGCGTTCCCAATTGCGACGTGCGTCGGCGGGTTGGCCGATGCGGTTCGGCGTAGCGGGTTCCACCTCCGGGAAGTGGTGGCGCATGAAGGCGCGCCACTGTTCGGCACCCAATCCCATGTAGCGTGGCAGGGGGGTATCCCCGCCCAGCCAGGAGGCGACGATGCGGGCCAGCCATTCGCCATGCGGTTGCGGGCGGGCGGTCATGGAGAGTTGCAGATAGGGGGCCGAGCGGGCACGAACCACGTTGGGTGGAATGACGGTGGGTTGAAGGAGAGGTTGCATGGTCTGGCTCCCGGGGCCAATGGATCGTTCCAACTGTCGCAGGGGTCCGGGGACCGAAGGTCCCCGGCGGAGGTTCGGAGGCAGCGCCTCCGAGGTTTTGCCTTTGTTTTTTATCCTTTTCTTTTTCTTTATTCTTTTTCTTTTTAGATTGCTTTTGCTTTTAGCGCGCTCTACAAAAAAGCGATTTTCACGCCTTTTGTGAAAATCGCTGCGCGCAGCCTTGGAAGCCGGGTCGTTTTGCGGTGTTGGCAAAACGACCCGGCTTCGCCTTGCCCCAAACAGGCCGCAGGAGGCGGCATGGGCCGCCAAGCGCAATTCGCCCTTTGTCGTTGCCCAAAAGCGGCAACGACAAAGGGCACATAAGACCGCGCGCTTGCGCGATTTTTCGCAAAAAACGCGAAAAATCGCTTATCGTGAAAAGCGCGCGAAAGGATAAAGTCATAAAAGAATAAAAAACAAAAAATCAAAACCTCAGGGCTTCGCCCCGAACCCCACCAGGGGCCATTGGCCCCTGGACCCCGCCAGTTAGTTACCATGGACCTCCCCTTCCGGTCCATGGTACGAGGGGTGAGAGGGGTTCTCCTCCCTCATGCACGTTACCTCCACAGCCACATCACACCCCCCCCTCACGCCATGACCGGCACCGTCACCTCCGCCCCACCCGCAATCGCCGCGATCAACCGCCCCCTTCCCCGCCTCGGCTCGGGCACCGTCAACTCCGCATGCCGATCCTCACCCAACAAACCCGCCGCATCCGCACGACACTGCCGACAATGGGTCATCACCCGCGCCGAACCCCGACACGCCTCCCTCGCCCGTTGCAACTCATCCGAAGTCGGACCACGCATCCCTGCCAGTCCAAACTCGGTTCCATGCTCCGGCGCACTGATCATCGGCACCACATTGTGACTGAAAGCACCCGCCTCGCTCACCAACCGATTGATCGGTCCAATCTGATCGGCGTTGATGCCCGGAATCAACACCGTGTTCACCTTCACCAACACCCCACGGGCGATCAACGCATGCAAACCGATCAACTGCCGCTCCAAAAGCATCCCCGCCCCCTCCACCCCCTCGATCTTGAAGTTCTTCCAACGCACCCAGGCGTAGATCTTCGCACCCACACGCGGATCCAAGGCGTTCAAGGTGAGCGTCACATGCCGTATGCCACACGAAACAATCTCGTCCACCGTGTCCGGAACCAGATTCAATCCGTTGGTCGATAAACATAAATGCAAATCCGGAAACCGATCCCGCACCAACCGACAGGTGGAAAACACACGCTCCCGGTTGGCCAACGGATCCCCCGGACCGGCAATGCCGATCACCCGCAACATCGGCAATCGCTGCCGCGCCTCCCGCACCCGCTCCAACGCCTGCTCCGGAGTCAACAACGCCGAAACAACGCCAGGTCGAGACTCGTTCACACAGTCGAAACGACGGTTGCAATAACGACACTGGATGTTGCAGGCCGGCGCCACGGCCAAATGCAAACGCGCATACCGATGGGAAGCTCCCTCCGAATAACAGGGATGCTCGTCGATCAGGCCGTTGGTGGGCCCGATTCCACTCTCTGGGATGATTCTCATGACCGCTCTCCTTGACCTCGGGTAACTGGGTCGATTTCGCTTGCCATAAGCGTCCGCAAAAGGCATGCCTGCGATCAATTATATGATTTTCATAAAGTTTATCAAAATACCTCCCGGTTTTTCACGACATTTTGTGTGCTTTTTGTCTCAAACCGGACCACGTTGTTGGACAAGGTAGGGTTCGAGACACGCCTCCGTCACTCAACAATCATATAAAACAAATGGTTAACGATGGCACAGCCATTGCGCTCCTTGTTTGTCGAAAGCCACTCGAACCCGCACCGAGGAGCATCCACACCATGCGACAAGCCGACATCGCCGCGCTGCTGGACGAACCGGCATGCGAGCACAACACCCCGGAGAAATCCACCTGCGCCCGCCTGAAACCCGGCGCCACCGCCGGTGGATGCAGTTTCGACGGCGCACAGATCACCCTGTTCCCCATCAGCGACGCCGCCCACCTGGTGCATGGTCCGATCGGCTGCGCGGGCAGTTCCTGGAACGGACGCGGCGCCCTCTCTTCCGGCCCGGAGCTGCACCGCCTCGGCTTGACCACCGATCTGAGCGAGCTGGAGATCATCATGGGACGCGGAGAGAAAAAACTGCTCTTCGCACTGCGCACCACCGCGGAACGATGGAAACCGGCGGCCATATTCGTCTATCAAACCTGCGTGCCCGCCCTGACCGGCGAGGATCTCGAAGGGGTGTGCCGGGCGGCGACCGCATCCTTCGGGATGCCGGTGATCCCGGTGGACGCGGCGGGCTTCTACGGCACCAAGAATCTCGGCAACCGCATCGCCGGCGAAACCCTGCTCAAACAGGTGATCGGCACCCGCGAACCCGAACCCATGCCGGAACGACCCGGCATCACCTGGCATGCGATCAACCTGGTCGGCGAGTTCAACATCGCCGGCGAGTTCTGGCATGTGGCCCCATTGCTCGACGAGGTGGGACTGTGGGTGCGCTGCACCCTGGCCGGCGACGCCCGTTATGCCGAGGTGGCGGCCATGCACCGCGCCGAGGCGACCATGGTGGTCTGCTCCAAGGCGCTGCTGAACGTGGCTCGAGGGCTGAAATCCCGTTACGGCATCCCCTGGTTCGAAGGAAGCTTCTATGGACGACGCGACACCTCGGCGGCGCTGCGCCACTTCGCCGCCCTGCTCGACGATCCCGGCCTGACCGAACGGGTGGAAGCGGTGATCGCCCGCGAAGAGGCGCTCCTCGAAACACGACTGGCACCCTGGCTGCCGTTGTTGCACGGCAAGCGGGTGCTTTTGTACACCGGGGGGGTCAAATCCTGGTCCGTGGTGTCGGCGTTGCAGGACCTGGGCATGACCGTGGTGGCCACTGGGGTGAAAAAATCCACCCAGCAGGACCGGGCGCGGATCCAGGAGTTGATGGGCGACGAGGCGGTGCTCATCGAAGAGGGCAATCCGGCGCGCATGCTGGAGATCTTCCAGGCCGAACGGGCCGACCTCTTCATGGCCGGAGGTCGCAACATGTTCACCGCCCTCAAGGCCCGCCTGCCGTTTCTGGACATCAACCAGGAGCGTGAACACGCCTACGCCGGCTATGCCGGACTGGTGGAGCTGGCACGGCAGATGGTCGTCACGCTCCATAACCCAATTTGGGAGCGGGTTCGCCGTCCGCCCCCCTGGAGGCAGTCATGAACGGTCCGATCCGCAAACGAAAACCCTTGACCGTCCGACCCCTGAAATCCAGCCCCACGGTGGGCGCGGTGCTGGCGTTCCAGGGGATGGCCGGCGCCATGCCGATCCTGCACGGCTCGCAAGGGTGCAGCGCCTTCACCAAGGTGATGTTCGTGCGCCACTTCCGCGAGCCGATCGCCATCCAGACCACGGCCATGGATCAAACCAGCACCGTCATGGGAGGGGACGACAACCTCATCGAGGCCCTCGATACCGTGGCCGCCAAACACCATCCGGCGTTGATCGGCGTGGTCTCCACCGGTCTGACCGCCCTGCCGGGCAGCGATCTGAACCGGGCGATCAAG
The DNA here is from genome assembly GCF_045865675.1 of Candidatus Magnetaquiglobus chichijimensis. NCBI lineage: Bacteria > Pseudomonadati > Pseudomonadota > Magnetococcia > Magnetococcales > Candidatus Magnetaquicoccaceae > Candidatus Magnetaquiglobus > Candidatus Magnetaquiglobus chichijimensis. The sequence continues at coordinate 193,296 of NZ_BAAFGK010000002.1, read as the reverse complement.
CAGTTCCGCGCCGATTACCCCCAGTGGCGGCAGATCCCGGTCATTCCGGTGCAGGCACCCGATTTCGCGGGCTCCATGAGCGACGGCCACGCGGCGGCGGTCATGGCCATGATCGACCAGCTGGTCGAGGCCAGGCCGTGGCAGGCGGACCAGACCCTGCCGATGGTCAATGTGCTGGCCTCGTCCACCCTCACGCCGGGAGATCTGGAGGAGATCGCCGAGCTGCTGGAGGCGTTGGGGTTGCAGGCGGTGTTTCTGCCCGATCTCGCGGCGTCGCTGGATGGTCATCTGGCCGACGGGAGCCACGGCGCGTTGACCTCCGGGGGCACGCCGCTCACCTTCTTCAACATGCTCCATCGGGCACGGGCCACGCTGGTGATCGGTCATCCCCTGTTTCCCGCCGCCGAACTGTTGCAGTCGCGCTGTCCCATGCCGGTGTTGCGCTTCGATCACCTGATGGGGCTGGATGCCTGCGATCGCCTGGTTTCCGAACTCATCCCCTTTTGCGACGGGTGGGGCATGGCGCGCATCGAACGGTGGCGCCGGCAACTGCTCGACGCCATGCTCGACACCCATTTTTATCTGGGTCTCAAACGGGTGGCCCTGGCCGGCGAAGCGGAACTGTTGCTGGGATTCCGGCAACTGCTGGCCGAGATGGGGGCGGTGAGCGTGGCCTGCGTGGTGCCGGAGTGGCCCCGCGACGGGCAGATGACGGCGGACGAAAGCTGGATGGTGGGGGATCTGGACGATCTGGAGCGACTGGCCGGGGAGCGCGCCGCACAGCTTCTGATCGGCGGATCCCCCCTGGAAGAGAGCGCCCGGCGTCTCAAGATTCCGCTGCATCGGGCCGGCTATCCGATCTTCGACCGGTTGGGCGAATTCCGCCGGGTGCGGGTCGGATATCGCGGGGCGCGCGATACCCTGTTCGAGTTGGCCAACCTGCTGCTCGCCCACCAGCCCCACGGCATTCCACCAAGCCTGACCGGACCGCGACGCTCGGAACTCGACAAAGGAGCCTCGAACGATGATGGCACCCTCCAATACCCTTGATTCCACCCTGACCGTCGCCTTCGCCAGCGGCGACGGGTTGCGGGTCGATGCCCATTTCGGCACGGCCAGCCGCTTCCTGCTGCACGATATCCACCCCGATGGCGATCGTTTCATCGCGGAACGGAACGTGGATGGCCAGGAGGAGCACGAAACGCGGATCGCCCGTCGCGTGGAGGCGTTGCAGGGGTGCCGGGCGCTCTTTTGCGTGGCCGTGGGCGAGTCGGCGCGACGCCGCCTGGCCGGGGCGGGCATCACCGCCGTGGTGGTCGAGGAGGGCCGCGCCGTGCAGGATCTGCTCACCCGTCTGGCCGATCCCGTGTTGCGCGGACGGTTGCTGCCGCGCGGCGGGGTCGCCCCGTCGGTGGAGAACCGCTACGAGGCCATGCTGGCCGCGGGTTGGGATGAGTAGGGATTCTTGTATCCATCAACAGACTATCCGGAGAGAAATCATGAAAAACATGGATGAAAACGGCCTGGACGAAGAAGAGCGCCTGCTGGCCACGGACTTTTTCCAGGAGATGCGCCGACAGTTGTTGTCCCATGGCGGGGTGTCGGAGGGAACCTCGATGCGCAAGATGCTCGAACCGTTTCTGTTGTCGCCGGAAAAACGGCGCGAAATCCCGGTGATCGGGGATCCCTCCCACGCCACCATGGCGCGGTTGCGCTGTTTCTACAACGCCATCGCGGTGCTGATCGAAAAGGAGTGCGGTCTGATGGCCCGTCCCCTGCTCGACATGAATCACGAGGGGTTCGGGGTGATGATGATCGTGGTGGGCAAGCTGGTTGCCCTGGATCGGGTGTTGCGCGATGTGCACCGCTTCGGATTCGCGGATCTGTCGCGCATGAAGGACGAGGCGGACAAACTGCTGGCCGTGGCCCTCCAACGCATCGGCGATCACGGCGTGGTGGCCGGGCTGTGAGATCGGGTTCGAAACACGACAAGGGAGACGAACCATGTTGCAAGCCGTGATGACGGGAACCACCCGGGGTGGACGGAGTTGGACGCCGACCTATGTCACCGCGTTGAACGGCAAGCGGTGCATCGGCTGTGGCCGCTGTTTCAAGGTGTGTCCGCGTCAGGTGTTCGATCTGGTGGATCGGGAGATGGTGGCGGACGACGACGATGACGAGGGGGATGGCTTTTCGGACGATCCCCACAAGGTGATGGTGATTCACGACGGGGATGACTGCATCGGCTGCGCGGCCTGCGCGCGGGTCTGTCCCAAGAAGTGCCACACCCATGCGGCCCTGCCGATGGCCGCGTGATCGGAACGGCGGTCGCCATGACCGCCGGATGGAAGCCGGGATGCCAGGAGGAGAGGCCATGAACAGACCCACCGTGATCATCGACGACACCACCCTGCGGGATGGGGAACAGAGCGCTGGCGTGGCCTTCACCCTGGATGAGCGGCTGGCCATCGCCCGTGCGCTGGATGGCATGGGGGTGCCGGAGCTGGAGATCGGCATTCCCGCCATGGGCGCCGAGGAGCGCGAGGGGATCCGTCATCTGGCGCGGGCGGATCTTTCGGCGCGTCTGCTGGTCTGGTGTCGGATGCGCGAGGAGGAGATCCGCGCCTGTCGCGGCCTGGGCGTGGAGATGGTGGATCTGTCGTTGCCGGTCTCGGATCAGCAGATCCGCCACAAGCTTAACCGGGATCGGAGCTGGCTGTTGGATCGGTTGCGGCGTTGCGTGGCATTCGCCCGCGACGAGGGGCTGTCGGTCTGCGTCGGGGGGGAGGATGCCTCGCGGGCGGACGGGGATTTTCTGCTCCAGGTGGCCGAGGCGGCGCAACAGGCCGGGGCCGAGCGGTTCCGTTTTGCCGACACCCTGGGCATCCTGGAGCCGTTTGGTCTGTACGAACGGATCAAACGGTTGCGCGCCGGGGTGGACATCGATCTGGAGATGCATGCCCACGACGATCTGGGGCTGGCCACCGCCAACACCCTGGCCGCGATCCAGGCCGGGGCGACGATTGTCAACACCACGGTGAACGGTCTGGGGGAACGGGCCGGCAACGCCCCGTTGGAAGAGGTGGTCACCGCCCTCTCCCGTCTGCACGGCCTGGAGACCGGCATCGATCTCAAGCGGTTTCCCGCAGTCTCCAAGCTGGTGGAGCGGGCCTCGGGCATGCCGGTCTCACCGCTCAAAAGCGTGGTCGGGGAGCGGGTTTTTTCGCACGAATCCGGGATTCACGTCGATGGACTGCTCAAGGATCCGCTCAACTACCAGGGGCTGGATCCCCATCTGGTGGGACGCGAGCACCAGCTGGTGCTCGGCAAGCACTCGGGGCGGCATGGGGTGCGTTGGGCCTACTCGCGGCTGGGCATCGCCATCACCGCCAGCGAGGCCGATGCGCTGCTGCCCCATCTGCGCCGCTTCGCCATGCGTTTGAAACGCACCCCCCTGCCCGAGGAGCTGCGCACCCTGCATGCGTTGATCTCTTTGTCCAGGGGGTCCGCCGGCGAACGGAGCGCCGGCGAGCGGGCCCCGTCCTGAAGGCCGGGTTGGCCGCCGGTCACGCCCATCCCGAAAGGCCGACGCCGCCACCAGAGCGGACGGCGCTTCGGCCCAACCGGATCATTCAGCCCCCGGAAACCCTGGGGGCCTTGTTGCGCTGTCCCTGGGGACGGGCGGTCTGCTCGGCATGCCTGGCCACCACCGGCGGCGGACGACGCCCCTTGGCGGGCGCGGCGCTCCGGGTGGGGGTGGGCGCCTGACGCCTGGCGGAAGAAGGGCCACGCTGCGGTTCCGGGAACATCCCCGCCGCGATCTCGCAGTGGTAGCGGTGATCGCGATCCACCGGCACCTTCTGACGGATGATCCGTTCGATATCGCGCAGATAGGGGCTCTCGCTGGCATCGCAGAAGGAAATAGCCTGGCCGTCGTTGCCGGCACGCGCCGTACGCCCGATGCGATGCACGTAGCTCTCCGGCTCGTTGGGCAGATCGAAGTTGATCACATGGCTGATGTGGGCCACGTCGATGCCACGGGCGGCGATGTCGGTGGCCACCAGCACGCGCACCTCGCCATTCCTGAACAACTCCAAAGACTTCTCCCGCGCACTCTGCGACTTGTTGCCGTGAATGGCCATGGCCGGAATGGCGTTCTTTTCCAGATGCTCGGTGACCCGATCCGCGCCGTGCTTGGTGCGGGTGAAAACCAGGGCGCGCTGGATATCCTGCTGTTCCAGAATCTTTTTCAACAGCGCCCGTTTGTTCTCCTTGTTCACGAACAGCACCTTCTGATCGACCTTCTCCACCGTGGTGGATTGGGGCGTCACCTCGACCCGCACCGGATCGCGCAGGATTCCCTTGGTCAACTCCTCCACCTCGGGGGGCATGGTGGCCGAAAAAAGCAGGGTCTGGCGGTCTGCGGGCAGCAGGGCGATGACGCGGCGGATGTCGTGGATGAACCCCATGTCGAGCATGCGGTCCGCCTCGTCGAGCACGAAAACCTGCAAGCTGGCAAGACGCACGATCCCCTGATTGATCAGATCCAGCAGACGGCCCGGCGTGGCCACCAGGATGTGAACCCCCCTGGACATCGCCTTGGCCTGGAGATATTGCCCCACCCCGCCGAAGATCACCGTGTGCCGGATCGGCAGCGTGGCGGAAAAGGCTTCGATGGTGGCGCCGATCTGGGAGGCCAACTCGCGGGTCGGGGTGAGGATCAGGACCGTGGTCTCGCCCGCTCGGGGACGCCGGGGTTGACTGATCAGACGGTTGAGAATCGGCAGAACGAAAGCGGCTGTCTTGCCGGTTCCGGTCTGGGCGATCCCCAGAAGGTCATGCCCGTCCAGCAGATGGGGAATGGCCTGGGATTGAATGGGGGTGGGTGCTTGAAAACCGGCTTGCTGGATGGCGGTCCGCAGGGAGGAAACGAGGTTCAACTGATTGAATTCGGACACAAAAGACCCTTAATGGCTGGGAAACACGAGGTGTTCGGATGGAATGGAGCGACAGGGACAGACGAAAGGAAATGCCAAGAAGCTGACGCAGACAAAAAATGATTTATACAGCATAAGGAGGATCCCTGTCAAGCCTGTTTTCACTCAACCGTGCGGCAGACCCGTTGCCGGGCCGTTTCGATCCCACGGACCGGCCTGACATCCGCCCATGACAGTCTAAAATTTAATCAAATATTCGGATTTGGCATGCAGAGCTGATAAAATTGTGAGTAATTCTTATGCATTTTTTTGCCTCTCATCCCAGATTTTTGTTTATTTATCGTGTAAACAACGGATAATAAAAACAAAAAAATCGCGGCACAACCATTGCTAGCTGGAATCATGTCACATCTGTCATGTCGAACTTTTGCGCAGATCAGGCTTCTGATCTCATGATATCCGCAACACACCAAGGAAGCTCAACATGAAAATGTTGGAACCCGTGACCGAGGATCACATCCTGACGGACACTCCGGTGAACACCATCTTCATGCGCACCCTGTTCCATGTCAGTCAGGCGTTGCACCAGTCGCCGGACCCCGGACGCACCATGCGCGCCGTGGTGGCGGAACTGCATCGTCACGCCCATCTGCGCAGCGCGGTCATCACCCTGGTCGATCCGATCTCCGGCGCCCTGGCGATCCACGCCGCCCATCCCGACGGCATGGACCCCCTGAGCGAAGATACCGTCCGCTATCGCCCTGGCGAAGGGGTGCTCGGCATGATCCTGACCGCTGGACGCACGGTGATGATCCCGCGCGCCGGCGACGAACCCCGTTTTCTCAACAAGTCCGGACGCCTGGACCGCCGTCTTCCCTTCATCGGCGTGCCGATTCGCGTCGGGGATCACGAACTGGTCGGGGTGCTGGCGGCCCAGCCGGGTTGGATGGATGGAGACCGGCTGTTGCAGTATGTCGCGTTTCTGGAGATGGTGGCCCATCTGCTGGTGCAGAGCATCCTTTTGGCGCGCAAGGTGGCCGAGGAGAAGCGCGAACTGGCCGATCATCGCGATCAATTGCTGCGCGAGGTGCGCAACCGCTACGGTTTCGACAACATGATCGGGCGCTCGGACGCCATGCGGCAGATCTTCGAGCAGACCCGTCTGGTGTCGCGCTGGGACACCACGGTGCTGATCCGCGGCGAGTCCGGCACCGGCAAGGAGTTGATCGCCCACGCCATCCATTATCATTCACCGCGCGCGCGCCACCCGTTCGTCAAGCTCAACTGCGCGGCCCTCTCCGACAACCTGCTCGAGTCGGAACTCTTCGGACACGAGAAAGGGGCCTTCACCGGCGCCCTTTCCACCCGCAAGGGACGCTTCGAACTCGCCCACGGCGGCACGCTCTTTCTGGACGAACTCGGCGAGATCTCGCCGGTGTTCCAGGCCAAACTGTTGCGCGTGATGCAGGAAGGGGAGTTCGAACGGGTCGGCGGCGAGCACACCATCAAGGTGGATGTGCGCATCATCGCCGCGACCCACCGTCATCTGGAAGAGGCGGTGCTGCGCGGCACCTTCCGGCGCGATCTCTACTACCGGCTGAACGTGATGACCATCGTTCTGCCGCCCCTGCGGGCACGCCGGGAGGACATCCCGGACATCGCCCGTTTCCTGATGGCGCGCATCTCCAAGCGCCAGGGACGACGGCTGATCCTCACCGATGCCGCCCTGCGGCTGCTGGTGCGTCACGAATGGCCGGGCAACGTGCGCGAGTTGGAGAACTGTCTGGAGCGGGCGGCGGTGATCTGTCCAGGCACCACCGTCACCCCGGATTTCATTCAGATCGATCTCTCCCTGACCGCGCCCGCGAGCCTGACTCGGGAGAGCCCCCTGCCGCCCCCGTCCCTGAAGGGGGGGGAGATCGGGGACCCCTCCCCCGGCGAGGTGGATGAACGGGAACGGGTGCTGCACGCCCTGCGCAAAAGCGGCTGGGTCAAGGCCAAGGCCGCTCGCCTGCTCGGCATGACCCCGCGCCAGATCGCCTACCGCATCAAGATCCACGGCATCGAAACCCAGTCGTTCTGACGTTCCGATACCGCGCCGACCTCCCCGATCCCACCAGCGCCGCCGTGACGACGACTGCCGGCAAACCGGCTCACCCCAACGCCTCGTAGAAGGCCAAGGCGGCAAGGATCAAAAAGAACACCCCGCTGATCTGATGCAGGCGATGCAAGGGGATGCGGGTCAACAGGGTGCGCCCCGCCACCACGCCCATCAGCGAAGAGGCGGACAGCGCCAGTGTCGAACCGATCCAGACCGGAACCAACGGCAAGGTGCTGGCCAGTCCCGCCACCGACAACTGGGTCTTGTCCCCCATCTCCGCCAGAAAGATCATCAAAAAGGTGGTGACAAAGATCCCATGCCCGGATTTCTCCTCCACCGACTCGTCCTCGCCCTCGTCGCTTTTGGCCCGCAGCGACAGAATGCCGAACACGCCGAACAGAACCCCGACCAGTCCCGCCAGAATCCTCTCCGGCACGAGCTTGGCCAGACCCGCCCCAAAAACCACGGCCAGAACGTTCAACACGATAAAGGCGGCGATGGCCCCGAACAAGACCGGCCTGGGACGGTGCTTGGCCGCCAGGGTCATGCAGACCAGCTGGGTCTTGTCGCCCAACTCCGCCAGAAAGATCAACCCGAACGACGTGAAAATCGTGGTCAGCATGCCCATTTGGGATGCCGTTTCAACTTCAGACATCTTTGCATTCTCCTGATAAGGTGGTTTCGGGACAGGATTGAAGATCGGAAGCACAACGGTCCCGGAGACTCCCACCGAAGGAGAGCCGGGATTCAAGAATGGAACGCGCGCGACAAAACGCGCGGTCCAGGAGCGGGCGTGGGGAATCACGAGATGGATACATGGGATGGAAACAGGGGGGCGGGCGATGGTCGAACCTTGGAATGGGGCGAGACTCGCCCAGCCCCCAGCCAGACGTATCGCCACATCCAAGGTCTCGCCATGTTCACCCCACGGCTGACTTGACAGCCGGAGGCGACCGCATGCGCCATGGTCGGTTTGGAACCCGACACAAGCATGTTGACGCATGCCCTTCCCGTTGCGGAAAGGCGACTACTCCCCTTGAGACCCTGAAAGATTAAAGCCTTTCCCCCACGCCTGTCAAGCGAAACGATCGCGATGCACCGACAGGGCGACGCGGCGCCCCCTCTCGGACGCCCGCGCATCCGTCCATGCGCATGCCCTGGCATTGACCTGAGCCGAGAATTCCCCTATAGATCGTTCCATGCTCGTTCCTGCTTCTGAATACAGACCACCAAAATCCGATCCGGAGTCCTTGGCTTCAGGTACCCAGCCATGCGACATCCCGGAGTTGCGCGCCAAACCAACCCACATGAGTCGCCTTTCGCCAGCGGTGCGTTCCACCCGACCAGCCCGACGACCCTCGATCCGGCTGCCCTGGTGCACACTCTCCCTTCTGTCCCTGCTCACCGTTTCCCAGACCGGTCACGGCGAAGAGTACTCCCTGGCTCTGCCCAAGACGCTCAAGCGGCACGGCTCGCAGGATTTTCCCGACGTCATCCCCTTTTCCAAGGTGTTGACCGCGCCCGGCACCGTCACCTTTTCCCATCCCGCCGCCGAGCCCTGGCTTCCAGCCCTGGAGGAGACCAGCGCGGTCAACCTGCCGCTGACCGTTTCCGGCCAAACCGGACTGGCGGGCACGCGCATCGCTGCGACCCGCCTTCAGGCGGCCTGGCAGGATCTCACCCTGGTCACCGCCGTGCGTCACGAGTGGCAGCACAGCTACACAACCCCTTCGGACCAACGGGTCCAGACCGGCCTGAAACGGGACTCCGAGTACCTGATCGCCCGATTCAACCTGGACAAACCGTCGCAAATCAAAATGATCGCCGTCCGGGATCAGTTCACGGACGGCAAGGTTCCCCACTACAACCTGGACGCCCCAGGTCTGGAACGCATGTACCTGGCGATCTCCGGGGAGGCCATCCCCCTGGAAGGGCTCTTCAACCGTCTGGATCTCAAGGCCACCTGGACCGAGGTCGAAATCGACGCGGACAACCACTCCCTGCGTCCGAGGATCAACACCTGGATCGCCCTGGACGCACAAATCCGCACCCTGTTCCTCTCCTCGCGCCTGACCGCGCCGGGTGGGAGCTGGCTCACGCTGGAGGGATCGCGGGAGCGCTACGATGCCGACCGACTGGCGCGGGAGTACGGTCCCAACCAGATCACCGCGATCCGGGTTCCCGACGCCCAGGCCGATCAGTTGGCGCTCGAGGTGGGGCATCAATGGCAAGCCTCCCCCGCGCGGATCGAGGCGGCCATCCGTTCCGATCTGCGACGCACCGAAATCGCCCAAGCAAATACCCGCCCGAACGTGCCCGGACCCGCCGGCGTGGTCTACAACCTCACCCCGCGCGATCTCTATCGAAAGTATTACGGATTCACCGGCGACACCGACCAGTCGTTCCACGAGATCGGCGCGCGGCTGAAACTGGAATACGACGTGGCGCCAGAGAGCACGCTCTTTTTCGATCTGCGTCGTGCCGTCCGTCTGCCGGAACTGCCCGAACTCTATTACGCCAACACCGGAACCGGCGTCCTGTTGCAGATCGGCAACCCGGAACTGGAGGCGGAGAAACATCACAAGGTCGAGATCGGCGCCAGACTCCACCAAAACGGCTACAAGCGCCATGGCCGAGGAGGAACCTCCGGATCCACCCAGATAACGCTCTCCGGTTTCGCGGACCACATCCAGGATTTCATCCTCCTCGACCATGCGCGCGGTCAATCGGGCACGATCGCCAACGACGGGGGATTCATCTATCGCAACATGGATGCGGTGTTGACCGGCGTGACGGCGGATCTGCGTCACAACGCGCTCGACTGGCTCGCGTTGCGGTTGCATCTCGTCGGCCAGCATGGTCGCGACCTCACCGATCGCCACCCTCTGTATCAGGTGCCCCCGCTGGAGGCCAATCTGTTCGTGGATCTGTTCGGCAGCGAAACGCTCTGGAATGCCGGCGCGCGACTGCGCTGGGTGGGCGCCAAACGGGCCACGGACAGCTCGGCGGTCACCGGAACCGGTCAGGATTCGACCGGCCCCATGGGCTCTTACGCCACCATGGATCTGTACGGCGGCTATCAACCCGCCAAGAACCTCGGCCTCTCCCTGGAGCTTGCCAATCTGTTCGACCGGAACTATCGGGAGTTCATCGCCGAGCCGCCGCAAACCCCCACCACCACCAATCCCTACGCACCGGGTCGAACCATTCTGCTGCGCCTGATGGCGGCGTTCTGACCGTCAAACCGGATCCAACGCACGGCGGCGCTCCTGCCCCTGGGGAGAGACCCTCACCCTCCCTCGCGGGTACGGCGCACCACCTTGGCGTGACCACCGCCGCGCAGCAACACGCTGGAAAGCAACGTCCGCCCCCGGCCCAGCGTCACCTCGCTCTCCACCAGAAAATAACGGGAATTGACGGTCAAACCCGCAGACAACACCCCCTTGCCCTTGAGGGACGGCTCTTCCAGAAGCGCGCTCACACTTTTGTAACCATTCTCCCGACGCCGTTTGTCGTCGAACACCTGCGCCTCGGCGCGGGTCATGTTCTCGACCAGGGTCATGAGCAGCTCGATCGGCGCGGTGTTGATGTTGATCTCGGTCCGCTCCGGCAGGGCGGTCACGAACGGCAGCAGACGGGTGGTCATCTCCTCGTTGAACCCCGCCACCAGCCGCAACTCGCTGGTGCTGACAAAAAAACGGTTGGCCGGACGATAGGGCGGTCGCCTGCCCAGATAGGTCTCCTCCTCGGCCCCACCCGGTCCGCTCACCAGACCATCCGGATCGATCCAGTCCATCACCGCGAAGGCCACCCGCGGCTCGAGGCCGACCACCTTGAGCAGCCGTTCGAAACGGGCCCAATCGTTCGGACTCTGTTTGCCATCCAGCAACAGGTTGTTGAGATTGAACCGCCCGTGCAGATCGATGATCCGTCCGGTCGCCGAACCGCCGGTCACCGGCACCGGGGGTGGCGTCCCGGCCCAGGTCTCGTTAAGGTGGTCGTATTGGCTATCCGCCGCGTCGCGGTTCAAGATCCCCATGGCCCACGCCTCGCCGCCGAGCGCAAACTGCATGCCCCGATCCCGATCCAACAGATTGGCGCTGGCGCGAATCTCCAGATGCTGCGCGGACAACAACGACGTGGCGAGCGCCACAGCCACGGAGACGATCAACAGCGCGGTCAACAGCGCCGCTCCGCGCCCCCCCGCGCGCGCATCCACCGTCTGCCGGATCCCGGCCCGCCATCCCGGCGCGCGAACGTCCATCGTCTGCCGGATCCCGGCCCGCCATCCCGGCGCTTCGGTCCGTGCCGCCTCGACCCGGCAAAACAGGTGCGCCCCCGGACTCATCCCGCCCCTCCCGCAATCTCGAACACCCGGCGAATCCTGCCCCACCCCTTCTTGAGCACCACGATCTCCACCGCCGGCGGAGGCGGCGTCTCCTGAAGCGCGGTCGAGGTCTGTCCCTGGGGACCGCCGGGCTGGCCGGGCTGGCCGGGCTGGCCGGGCTGGCCGGGCTGGGGAGGGGGTGAGGGCCAGGTGCCGCGCCATTTGCCATCCGCGCCTGAAAATCGAATTTCGACCTCCACCACCTCTTCCAGCACCACCTCACCCTTGGGGATCTCCTCTTGCACCCGGTCAAGCGCCGGCCAGGCGCGCCGGAGAATCTTCCCCTCCTCCAGGGCGTATTCGACCCGTTCCATGGAGCTGCGCGCCAGACCACGCGGATTGGGGCGTCCTCCGCGCGTCAACTCCAGAAACCGTTCCGCCCCGTCGTTGCCGATGAACGGCGCGCGCGCCGTGCGCGTGCCGTCGATGATGCCACGCGGCAGGCTCTGTTCCACATCGCGGGCGAAAAGCAGAAAAAAACTCCGCAGCGCCGCCAACTCCTCGCTGCGCTTCATGGACTCCTGACGGGTCTGCACCAGCGATCCCAGCCCCCCATAGGCCAACGTCGCCATCACCGCGAACACCGCGAGGGCCGCCAGCAATTCCAGAAGGGTGAAGCCGTGTTGTTTGCGCGATGAATTCATGGGTGCGGACAAGGGATGGGAGTATCGAAAACGGTATGCATCAGACCAACGGGGTGGGTGCGGCAACATCCATTCCCTACTTCCTGACCTCCTCGGGCCTGGCCAGATAGGACTCCAGCCGTGCCAGGGGTTGAGTCGTCTCCCCCTCCTCGGTGCGCACCAGCACCTCCAGGCGACGCACCGTCTCCTCCTGAGTGGTGGAGATCAGCACCCGCCAATGCCAATCCCGGTCCGCCATCCGCTCCAACCCCTGTTTCATGCCGGGCTCGGGCCATTCGTGGCGCAAACGCCACTCGGTGGCCTGGTTCATCGCCACCCAGTGGGCCAACGTGCGCTCCTTCAAATAGGCCGCATTGCGGGCATGCTCCCCCACCACCCGCATCGACGCCGCCAGCGCCACAGCCAGCACCGCCAATGCCGCCACGGTCTCCAGCAACGAAAACCCCCGTGCGTTCATGGCCGCTCCACCTTCTCGACGCGCACCCGACCGGTCACCCCGGCGCTCAACCGATAGCGCTCCAGCACGCCGCGTCGTTTCTCGACCTCGACCTCCAGCTCGAACGGGGTCATCTCGCCATCCGAGGTGATCAAAATCTGGGGCGGATCCTCGGGTTTGACCCCCTTCTCCTGTTTCTCGCCCTCCACGTTCCATTCGATCCGCCACCCCTCGGGCAGAGTCCGCGCCTGCAAGACTCTCTCCCCCGCAGGTGGAGGCTGCCATTTTCTCTTCTCATCCTGAACCAGGAATTCGTAGCCATCCTTGCCAAAACGCATCCCCCACTCGCGCGCCTCCAGCACCGCCTCGCGCGAGGCCAGCTCCAGCATCCCCTTGAGCCGCCCCAACTCCTCGCGCGCCACCTTGCCGGCATCGCGCGGGGAGACCGACAGCACCACCATGCCCATCATCACACCGATGATCAGCAGAACGACCAGGATCTCCAGCAACGTGAAACCGCGCTCAACGCCGCCCCGGCTCACGCTGTCCACCCTCCAGATTCCAGTTGCCGATATCCGCGTTCACATCCTCGCCCCCCTCCACGCCGTCCGCGCCCAGGGTATAAAGATCGAACTCGCCATGCGCGCCGGGTCTCAGATACAGATAGGCCCGTCCCCACGGATCCTTGGGCGGACGCGCCAGATACCCCCCCTCACGCCAGTTCGGCGGGAGCGGCTCCTGGGTCGGTTTTTTCACCAGGGCATCGAGCCCTTGATCCGTGGTGGGGTAGATATGATTGTCCAGTTTGTAGAGGTTCAGGGCCGCCTCCAGGGCCAGGATATCCTGTTTGGCCTTCACCAGGCGCGCCTCGCCCGGACGGCTCATGATCTTGGGGGCCACCAGCGTGGCCAGCACCGCCAGGATCACCACCACCACCATGATCTCGATCAGGGTGAAACCGGCATCTCCGGGACGCCTCGTGTGGCTCGTTCCTTTTCTCATCGCCTTAAACCTCACTGGATCAACTGGTTCAGATTGAATATCGGCAGCAGGATCGCCACCACGATGGTCAACACCATACCGCCCATCAGAAAAATCAACAACGGTTCGAGCATGCCGGTCAGCACCCCCACCAGGCTCTCCACCTCCTGTTCCTGGGCCTCGGCGGCGCGATCGAGCATGTTGGCCAGATTGCCGCTCGCCTCGCCGCTGGCGATCAGGTGGACCACCAACGGGGAGAAGATGCGGCTTTCCGCCAGCGCCTGATGGACCGTTCCCCCCTCTCGCACCCGTTCGGCGGCGCGATTCACCGCCTCGCGCATCGGCAGGTTCCCCACCCCGCGTGCCGCGATGCGCAGCCCTTCCAGGATCGGCACCCCACTGCCGGTGAGAATCCCCAGCGTGCGGGCAAACCGGGCGGTATGGATGCCCCGCGTCAGGGCGGCGACGATCGGCAGGCGCAGATGGAGCCGATGCCAGGCCCGTTTCGGTCCCTCGCGACGCAGCAGGGCGCGCATGGCCACCACCGCAGCGAACAGGCCGACGAGCAGCCAGGCGCCGTAATGGCGCAAAAACTCCGACAGGGCGATCAGACCCCGGGTCAGGGGGGGCAGATCCTGGCCGAAATCCTCGAACACCCGTGTCACCTCCGGCACCACGTAGGTGACCAGCGCTCCGGCCACCAGCAGGGAGAAAAACACCACCACCGCCGGATAGATCAAGGCCAGGCCCACGCCGGATTTGAGTTTGCGACTTTTTTCCAGGTGATTGGCGAGTCGTTCCAGCACCTGGTCGAGTTGTCCGGAGCTTTCGCCTGCGGCGATGGTTTCGCGATAGAGATCGTTGAAAAGGTCGGGATAGTCATCGAGTGCCGTGGCCAGGGAGCGGCCTTCGAGCACGCGGGCGCGCACGGCGAGCAGGATGACGCGCAATTTCTTGTGATCGGTCTGTTGGGAAACGGTATTCAGCGCCTCTTCGACCGGCAGCGCGGCCTTCAAAAGCGTGGCCAGTTGACGGGTGGCCAGGGTCAACTCCGCGCCGCCGATGCCGCGCGTGGGTGAGAACAGGCTGGATTGGGGGTGCGTGTTCCCCTTGTGGATCTCTTGCAGGGTGAGGGGGGTCAAGCCTTGTTCGCGCAGGCGATCGCGCACCTCGCGGGGGGAATCCCCCTCCTCGACCCCTTTTCTGGTGCGGCCCCGGCCATCGAGGGCGGTGTATTCGAAGGTACTCAAATCCGCTCTCCCGGTGGCGGCAAAACCGTTACGGGGAAAAAAACGTTTACGGGGGACCGGGGGCCGAAGGTCCCCGGCGGGGGGTTGGGCGGCGCCCCACGACTTTGACTTTCGATCTTGTCTTTTGCCGTTCGCGCGGTCTCATGCGCTCCCGACGTTCATGGCAGGGGCGCATGACCTGTCAGAACCCAGATTCGGCGGCCTGTTCTGGCGATGCTGTTGTTTGATGTTTTGCAAAAACCGCAAAACATCAAACAAAACCAAGGCTGCGCGCAAGCGATTTTCACAAAGGGCGTGAAAATCGCTTTTTTATAAAGAGCGCGCCAAAAGCTAAAGACACATTCAAAAGCAGCAAGACAAATTCAAAAGCAAAGTCCCGGAGGCTCTGCCTCCGGACCTCCGCCCCGGGGACCTTCGGTCCCCCGTCCCCTGCGACAGGGATTACCGCGCAATCACCGCCTGGGCCGCGGCCAACCGCGCCACCGGCACCCGGAACGGCGAACAGGAGACATAATCCAACCCCACGTTCTCGAAAAACCCGATCGAAGCCGGATCCCCGCCATGCTCGCCACACACCCCCACCTTGATGGACTTGCGCACAGCACGCCCCTTCTTGACCCCCATCTCGACCAACTGACCCACACCGCTCTGATCCAACGACACGAACGGATCCACAGCCACCAACCCCTTCTCGAGATAGGCGGTGATGAACGGCGTGGCATCGTCACGGGAGATGCCCAGGGTGGTCTGGGTCAGATCGTTGGTACCGAACGAGAAGAACTCCGCATCCTCGGCCAACACATCCGCCACCAACGCCGCACGCGGCAACTCGATCATGGTGCCCACCAGATAGTCGATCTTCACGCCGGAAGCCTCCATCACCTCGGCGCACACCTTCAAGGTGCGCTCCTTGAGGAACTTCAACTCCTGGGGCAGACCCACCAACGGGATCATGATCTCCGGAATAATGGCAAACCCCTCGTTCTTGACCAGATTGCAAGCCGCCTCCATGATGGCCCGAACCTGCATCTCGTAGATCTCCGGGAAGGTGATGCCCAACCGGCAACCGCGATGGCCGAGCATGGGGTTGAACTCCTTGAGCGCCCCCACGCGCGCCTGAATCTCCTTGAGTTCGACCCCCATCACCTGGGCGACATCGGTCTGTTCCTTGACCTCGTGAGGCAAAAACTCGTGCAACGGGGGATCGAGCAGACGGATCGTTACCGGACGCCCCTTCATGACGCGGAAAATCTCCTCGAAGTCGGAACGCTGCATCGGCATGATCTTGTCGAGGGCGGCACGACGCCCGGCCTCGTCGTGGGCCAGGATCATCTCGCGCACCGCCAGGATGCGATTGTCCTTGAAGAACATGTGCTCGGTGCGACACAGACCGATCCCCTCGGCGCCGAAACGAACCGCGTTCTCGGCATCGACGGGGGTGTCGGCATTGGCGCGCACCTTGAGGTGACGCACCGTGTCGGCCATTTTCATGAACTTGTCGAAATCACCGGTCAGTTGCGGCTCGATCATCGGAATGCGACCCAGAATCACCTGCCCCTGATCCCCGTCGATGGTGATCCAATCACCCTTCTTGATCACCTGTCCCTTGACCGTGCAGGTCTGGGATTTCTGATCGATCTCCAGATCATGACAGCCGGAGACGCAGGGACGCCCCATGCCGCGGGCCACCACGGCGGCATGCGAGGTGGCGCCACCACGGGCGGTGACGATCCCCTGGGCGGCGTGCATGCCGTGGATATCCTCCGGGCTGGTCTCCTCGCGCATCAGGATCACCTTGTGCCCCTCCGCGACCCACTGCACCGCATCCTCGGGGGTGAAAACCACCTCGCCCACCGCGCCGCCCGGCGAGGCGGGCACGCCGGTGGCGATGACGTTGCGCGCCACCTTGCCATCCAGCATCGGATGGAGCAGTTGATTGAGATCCTCGGGCTTGACGCGCAAAATCGCCTCGCGCTGGCTGATCAACCCCTCCTTCACCATGTCCAGGGCGATGCGCAACGCCGCCTGCACGGTACGCTTGCCGTTGCGGGTCTGGAGCAGCCAGAGCTTGCCCTTCTGGATGGTGAACTCCAGATCCTGCATGTCGCGGAAATGCCCCTCGAGTCTCTTGTAGACCGTGACCAACTCCTGGTACAGCTCGGGCATCACCTCTTCCATGGCCAGATGCGGGGACTTGGCGCGATTTTTTCCATCCAGGGTGATCTCCTGGGGAGTGCGGATGCCGGCAACCACATCCTCGCCCTGGGCATTGATGAGAAACTCGCCAAAGAAACGGTTGTCGCCGGTGGCCGGATCGCGGGTGAAGGCCACGCCGGTGGCGCTGTCCATGCCCATGTTGCCGAAAACCATGGCCTGAACGTTGACCGCCGTGCCCCAGTCATGCGGGATGTTGTTGAGCCGACGGTAGGTGTTGGCCCGGTCGGAGTTCCAGGAGTGGAACACCGCGCCGATGGCCCCCCACAACTGTTCGAGAGGATCCTCGGGGAAGGGTTTGCCGGTCTCTTCCAGCACCACGGCCTTGTACTGCTCGGCCAGTCCTTTCCACTCCTCGGCGGTGACCTCCATATCCTGCTGCTTGCCGAGGCTCTTCTTCATGTGGGTCAACGCCTCCTCGAACCGCTCATGGGGCAGGTCGAGCACGACATTGGAGTACATGTGGATGAAACGGCGGTAGCAGTCATACACGAACCGCTCGTCTCCAGACTGTTTCAACAGTCCTTGCAGGGTCTCCGAATTCAGACCCAGATTCAATACCGTATCCATCATGCCCGGCATGGAGACCCGCGCGCCGGAACGAACCGACAGCAGCAAGGGATTCTTGGCGTCGCCGAAACGGTTGCCCATGGCCTTGCCCACCTTGGCGAGCATTTTGTCCACCTGCTCGCGCAATTTCTCCGGATAGGCGCCGTCATGATGGAAAAAATAGGTACACACCTCGGTACTGATGGTAAACCCCGCCGGGACCGGAATACCGATTCTGGACATCTCGGCGAGATTGGCACCCTTGCCACCCAGAATGGGTTTCATGGTGACCTTGCCATCCGCTTCGCCGTTACCGAAGAAATAGATCATCCGTTTTTTCACTGTTGTCGATCCCTTGCGCTGCGAGGATTTTTTCGAAGGTTGGATAACGTACACGATGGGGATCCCCCCCCTGACCCACCCCCTGGCATGCCATCGGGGGCGTGCCAGGCCAAAAACACAGCCCGAGATTACCGCATCGCAATAATGCTACTCTCATACGCCCCAAAACGCAACCCGTTTCCCGGATCGATATCCCACGCGGTCCGGATCACTCCGAGCGTGCCAGGCGCAGGCCGATGCTCACATGCCGGTTGTCCGGGGTGCTCCAGCCGCGATCCGCGGCACGCAGATTAACCGCCTTGTCGTACCACGACCCGCCGCGCAACACACGCAGGCCGCTCGAACTGTCGTTGCAGATGGGATTTTTTTGACGAGGCGATGACTTTGAATAAAAATCAACCAGATACCAATCCGCAACCCACTCCGTCACATTGCCGTGCATGTCGAACAAACCCCAACCATTGGGGGGAAACCGCTCCACCGGGGTGGTGGTGCGGCGAAAGATCCCCTCGGGATGGAGCAGGGTTTGATCGCGGAAATTGGCCTGTTTCCCGGCGTCCAGGCTGGCACCGAACGCAAACGGCGACTCCGTGCCGGCACGCGCGGCATACTCCCACTCCGCCTCGGTCGGCAACCGGAATCCCCCCTCGCCCGATTCGTTGAGCCTGAGGATATACTTCTGGACATCCACCCAGCTCACCCGTTCCACGGGATGGTGTTCACTCACGCCGAAGTGGGCCGGATTGTTGCCCATCACCCGCAGCCACTCCCCCTGGGTCACCTCATGCCGTCCGATCCAGAAGCCGTCCAGACACACCTCGTGTCGCGGACCCTCGTCGATATCCCGTCCCGCCTCCCCCACCGGACTCCCCATCCAGAAACAGCCACCCGACAGATGCACGAACGGCATGCCGGCAAATTCACGCTCCTCAATGCCCGCTCCAGCCCAAAGCGGCGGGATGATCAACATCGCGAACAAGAGAACGATCCCACGCCACCACCCCCCACCCATCGCCTCATCCCCTCTGACGCAAGAATTCCAACAGCGACTCCTCGGACATCGGCCTGCCGTGAAAATACCCCTGCACCTCGTTGCAGCCGTGGCTACGCAGAAAATCGTGTTGCGGTTGGGTCTCCACCCCCTCCGCGATCACGGTCAGCCCCAAACCGTGGGCCAGGGCGATCACCGTGCGAATGATCGCCGCATCTTCCAGATCCTCCACGCAGTTGCGCACAAAGGATTGATCGATCTTCAAATTGTCGATCGGAAATCTCTTCAGATACTTCAACGACGAAAAACCGGTGCCAAAATCGTCGATCGAAAGCCGCACCCCCACCTCGGAGAGGGATTTGAGTTTCACCAGCGTCTCCACCGCATCGCCCATGGCAATGCTTTCGGTCAATTCCAACTCCAGCAGGGTGGCGTCCAGACCGCTCGCATGCAACGTCTCGGTCACCCGCTCCACGAAGTCCGGCTGTTCGAACTGGATGCCGGAGAGATTCACCGCCACCCGAAACGGTCGGATCCCGGCGGCGAACCAGCGGGTGGCGCGACGACACGCCTCGGCCAGGGCCCAGTTGCCCATCGGGATGATCAATTTGGTCTCCTCGGCGAGCGGAATGAACTCGGCGGGCGCCACCATCCCATGTCCCGGGCGCTTCCAGCGGATCAGCGCCTCGACCCCGGCCACCCCTCCCGAAACCAGATCGATCTGCGGCTGGAAAAACAGATCGAACTCCTCCCGATCCAATGCCATGCGCAAACTGGCCTCCATGCGCATGCGCGCCAGGGCATGGAAATTCATCTCGTTGCGGTAGAACTGAAAATTGTTCCGACCCCGCTCCTTGGCGTGATAGAGGGCGGCATCGACGTTCTTCATCAAGGTCTTGGTATCCTCGCCGTCGAGGGGATGGACGGCGATGCCGATGCTCGCGCCGACGAAGAACTCCACGTCGTGGATCACCAGCGGCACGCGCATCGCCTCGAGCAGATTCCCGGCCAACTGCGCCACGGATTGGGAGTCCTCGGTCTTGGAGAGGATCACCCCGAACTCATCCCCGCCCAGACGGCTCAGACTGCCGCGTCCGCCCAGAATCGTCCCCAGCCGGCGACTCACCTCCACGATCAGCGCATCGCCCACATCGTGACCCATGGTTTCGTTGACCACCTTGAAGCGGTCCAGATCCAGCTGCAACACCCACACCATGGAGCCGACCTCGCGCGCCTCGTCGAGCACGAAACTCAGCCGCTCGTGAAACAGATGGCGGTTCGGCAGACCGGTCAGGGCGTCGTGGCCGGTGACATACAGCAGGTTCTCCTGGGATTCGCGCAGTTCGGTGAGATCGGAGAAGACCGCGATGTAGTTTTCGACCTGTCCCCCCGGCGCGAACACCGCCGAGATGTTGGCCCACTGCGGATAGATGGTGCCATCCTTGCGGCGGTTGCGGAACTCCCCCTGCCACTGACCATTGGCGGTCAGATCTTTCCAGAGCCTGTCGTAGAACTCCGGGGGGTGCAGTCCCGATTTGAGCAGGCTCATGCGCTGCCCCAACACCTCGCCGGGGAAATAACCGGTGATGCGGGTAAAGGCCGGATTCACCGACTGGATCACCGCGCCGCCGTCCGTGACCACGATCCCCTCGCTGGTGTTGTCGAACACCCGCGCGGCCAGCGAAAGTTTATGGCTGGAGCGGGAGTTGTCCAAAAGATAATGAACCCGGTTGCGCAGGATCGCCCAGTGGATCGGCTTGGTGATGAAGTCGGTGGCCCCGGCCTCGAAGGCCCGGTCCACCGATTCGTCGTCGTTGAGGCCGGTGATCATCAACACCGGCACATGCCGGGCATCCGGACGGGCCTTGAGCTGTCGGCAGGCGGCGAAGCCATCCATCACCGGCATCTTGGCATCCATCAGCACCACGTCCGGGATCTCCTGGTCCAGGGCATCGGAGACCAGCGCGCCGTTGGCCAGGGTACGCACCACGTAGCCCTGTTTTTCCAGAAAACGGCTCAACATGATCCGGGTGACCGGATCGTCGTCCACGACGAAAAACAGAGGGGTGCGGGCCAGTTCCATCGCGTGCTAGCCTCGCGCGCCGTCCGGGGTGGTGAACGGACAAAGGGGATCGGGGTGCAGCTCGATCAACTCGGCGGTCTGGGTGTCGTCATCGTAGACCATGGCCGTGGCCCGTTTGCCAAAGCCGTGCAACGTGCCCGGATTGAGCACCAGGGTCGTCCCGTGCAACGCGTTGACCACCCGGTGGGTATGACCGGTGATCACCAGCCGATAGGCCCCGCTGTCGATCAACGCATCGCGCAACCGGGCGGTGGTGCCGTGATAAAGGGCGATGCGACCCATCCCGCCCGGTGCGTCCAGTTCCAGGAACTCCCCCTCGAGACGGCCATGGATCCGGGTCATGGCGCGCATCAGACCGGCCCGTTCGCCGTCGTTGTTGCCGAACACCGCCGCGACCTCGAAACCGGACATGGCCAGAATCATCGCCGGACAGACGATATCCCCGGCATGCAGGATGCGGGTCACCCCCAGCTCGCGGAACCGCGCCAAGGCACGCCCCATGTGCTCCAGATGGTCATGGGAGTCGGAAATCACGCCAATCTTCATGCCTCGTCACCATCCACCATCGTACCCACCCGATCGCTCTCGAGCATGACTCACCATCCCGGCAGCCGCCCGTTCTCCGAAATCGCCACCCGCCCCTGACCATCCATGGGCCCGAGCACCCGCAACAAATTCCCGGCGCGCGCATCCCCGGAATCCCGCGCGGCCACGATCCCGCGCGCCCGATAGCTCCCGTCCGGCTTGACGCCGAAGGTCAACCGCACCTGCCAGGGACCGGACCGATCGTTCACCCGCAACAACACGCCACGCCCCTCGTCCGGCTGGAGTTCACCGGCCAGATCGCCGATCTCGACGTTCAGGGGCGAACCCACATGCAGGCCGCTCCCGACCCCGCTCCCACGCGCCGTCCGCACCCCGGCGCGCTCGACGACCAGCGTCTCCAGCCGTCCGGCGAAGCGACCGCGACTGCCTGGCGGGATCATCCCGACCACCCCGCGCAACGCCTCGACCTCCGCCTCGACCGTCACCCCTTCGGCAAACAGGGCCGACACACCCTCCAGACCGGCGCGACCCGCCACATGCAACACGCCACCCGGAGCGCCCAGGGTGAAATCGATGGCCAGCCGACCCGAGGGCAACGCCTCGGGGGCCAACCGCCACACCCCGCCGCCCAGACGGGTCGCCCCCAGGATCAGGCCGGAAAATCCGCCGGACCAGATGGTGCCTCGGACCCCCTCCAACCGCGCGAAGGGAATCCATCCCGCCACCTGCCCGTAGGCCCACGAGGCCGGCATCCCGGCCATCAGGAACACGCCATAACAGAGCAGGCCGAACAGAACCTGCCCACGCCAGCTTTTCATCGTCCCGCGCCGCGTGTCGCGCCGGGCCGCTCCGGCCAGGCCAGACCCACCCGCGCCCGCACCAGTCCGGGGGTCTCCTCGCGATCCAGGGTGATGTTCTCGACGCGCGCCCCATGCCGGGTCGCCAGACCCTCCAGCCAGGCCATCAACCCCTCGAAGGGAACCTTGTCGAACCACAACCGCACCCGCCCCTCCCCTTCGGGCTCCACCCGCTTGAGCGCCGCGCCCAGACCCTGCTCCTTGGCGGTACGATCGGCCAGCGACAACAGCGACTCGTCGGGCAGCGACTCCTTCCCCACCGTTCCCTTGGCGCCGCCGGCGTCCCGCAACCGGGCCACCTCGGCGGCGGAACGCCGCATTTGGGCCAAGGTCTCGGCGCGCCCCTCGACGAAACGTCGCCGCCCCTCCAGCCACTCCAGACCCGGCTCGATGGCAAACGTCTCGATCAGCACCACCGCCACCACCAGCGTTCCGCCCACCACCAGGCGCCGCTCCCGTCTGCCCAGGGTGGCAAGCCACCGTCCCGGCCATCCCAACCAGAGTCGCGCGTTCATGGCGACTCCACCCGCAAGCGCGCCGCCACCCCATCCCCCTCGCGGTTGGCCGACAGGATCGCCACCGTCAGGGTTTGGGACTCCAGCCGTTTCTTCAAGGCATCGAGCCGTTGCAGATCCGGCAGGCGCATGCTGACCTCCAGCTTCCCTTCGGCATAACGGATCCCGTTGACCAGCGGTTGGGGGGACTCGCGCAGCGCCCCTCCGGCCCGAGCCAGCAGGGCCAGGAACCCTTTTTCCCCCTCCGCGCCCGAACCGCCCCCCTGGCCGCGCAGCGCCTCCAACCGTTGATTCATCTGCACGCGCGGATTGACGATCCGCTTGACCTCCGGGAAACTCTCCCGGAACACCTGTTCGATGGCCTGATCCAACCCGGCGGCGCGCGCCTCCAGCCTCTGGATCTCCCAGCCGGTCTCTCCGGCGCGCAGCGCCAGCCACAAAAGCGCCAAGAACAACGTCGGACGCAACGCCCCCACCACCCCGGCCAGCCGACCCGTCGGCGCGAAACGGCCCTGAGCCAGATCCAACCCCTCTCCGGCGCGATCCCCGACGGCCAACAGCGTCAGGGGATCCCCCTCCAGGGTGCGCCACTCGATGGGAAGATCCAGATCCGCGAACAACGCCTCCCCGCCCACGCCGGCCCCGCGCCAGACGATCAACCGCCGGGGCGGATCCCCCACCGACTCTTCCAGGGCCAGGCGCAGGGTGAACGCCAGATTCCCGGCATCGACCGCCCATCCCCGGTGCGGCCCGCTACGCAGCCAGACCCGTTCCGGCATGAGCGCCAGACTCCAGGCCCCCGGCTCCAGCGGCAGCAGCAGCGGCGCGGGGATCACCGCCTCAGGGGTGATCCCCACCGCGCGCGCCTGCTCAAGCCACTCGCTCATCAGCCGCTCCGTCACCACCGCCACCGGCAGGCCGCCATCCGCCTGGCGCGGACCGCTGGCGAAATGAAGGGTTTCGACCGGCACGGAGAGGGCCTCCTCCAACAGATACGGAAGGGCCTTTTCCAGCTCCCGTTGCGAGGCGCGCGGCGGCACGACGCGGGTCAACAGCACCTCCTCGCCCGGCACCACCAGCACCACGCGCCGCCCCACGGCGCCCGCAACCCGCGCCAAAGGCTCGCGCCTCGCCTCGCGCACGCCCTCGCCGGGTCGGGTCCAGGGAACCAGCCCCTCCCGATCCGGGGGAAACCCGACGAGCCAACGCTCACCCATCGCCGCGCCTACCCTTCCCTCGTCAAGAAGAACCGATCAGAAACGCTGTTGCCACGACATCTCAACCCCTCTCAAACCAACATCCAAATGCCATGGACTGGCGAAAGACAAATTATCCGGGATGGGACCAGAGATTGTCGAGTGCCTTGAAGAGATTTTTTCACATAATTCCTGCCGTTTTCGTTCAATTCGGGCCATAATGGTTGCATTAACGCACAAGATTATCGAACGTGAATCCTCTGACTTACGTTCACAACACAAGACCCCAGACGAAGGATCCCACCCATGAAGCCTGTTTCTCTGCTGGCCGCCGCCGCGCTGCTGCTTGTTGGTTTGACCGCCGCCCCGATCGGGGCGCAAGAGAAGTCCGGCGCGGATGCGTCCGGTTTCAAAAACTCCAAGGAGCGTTACAGCTACGCGGTGGGATTGCAGATCGGCGAACAGGTCAAGCAGATCACCAGTTCCATGGACATGTCCGCCTTCATGGCCGGCATGAAGGACACCCTGGACGGCAAGCCGCCCAAGCTGACCCCGGAGCAGGTGGAGCAGGCCAAAAACGAATTCCGCGACATCGTGCGCAAGGAGATGGAGCAGAAGCAACAAAGCGCCGCCTCCCGCAACGCCAAGCAGGGAAGCGACTATCTGGCCACCAACGCCAAGAAGAAAGGTGTGACCACCACGGCCAGCGGTCTGCAATACGAGGTGCTCAAGGAGGCCAGCGGTCCCAAGCCCAAGGCCACGGATCAGGTCAAGGTCCACTACCATGGCACCCTGCTCGACGGCACGGTGTTCGACAGCTCGGTGGCGCGCAAGGAGCCGGTCACCTTCCCGCTCAACCGGGTGATTCCGGGCTGGACCGAAGGGGTGCAGCTGATGCCGGTGGGTTCAAAGTTCCGCTTCGTGATTCCGTCCAAACTGGCCTACGGCAGCAACGGCGCCCCGCCGAAAATCGAGCCGGAGTCCACTCTGATCTTCGAGGTGGAGCTGCTGGAGATCGTGGGGGAGAAGAAGTAACCATGATGCGCGATCCCGAGGCGCCTGGGGTGGTCACCGCCCCAGGCGCCTCGGGATCAAGTAAACCCGCGCTCTATAACTAAACGCGCGCAAAAGCGCATGTTCACCGAATGCTTTGCATACCCACCCAAAACCAGGCAATCTGCCCGGATTTTATGACAGTGACTGCACAGGCAAAGAAATTGCATGTTTTCGCCATGATTTAAAAATCCGCATCAATTGACAGGACGGTACACGCATTCTGCAATTAAATTGTATTAAAAATCATTATCTTGGGACAGAAGATCGTTTTTTTTATGCAATCCTTCTTAACATCTTGACTTCAACACCGGTTGCATTCACTATCAAAATCCGTCATTGGGAACCGAGACACAGTTCGGGTCCAACTTTCAATCATCTGGTATGCAGGTTGAAGGTCACAGACCAGACATCCAGGGCATCCGTTGAGATCACATGATGTTTAACTCTCTGACTTCCAGAATCAAAAGCCACCTGTTCCCCGATTCACCCGCCACAACCGTGCCCGTTTCCGACGCCCCGCAAAGAATCCGCGCACTGGTCGCCACCTTCTCCTGTGGCAATCTCAATCTCCAAATGGGTCGTTACACCACCGCGCAGGATGTTGAGCAAATCAAAACATCCATGCGTGACTACCACTTTGTCGATTCCAAACGATAATAAAGATTATTATCATGCAGGAAAACGATCGCATCACCAACGACACCCTGGAACAAATAAAAAAAATTTTTATCGAAACAGAAGATCAAATCAAAAAGTCGGAAAGAGCCACACAGCAACTCCATATCCCCGCAATAAATGAACTACGTTATGCCGGCCATCATCTCCTGAAAGGTCTGACCAACAATCACGCCTCTGAACGAGACGAGCAGTTACGGCGCGCTCTGCGACATTGCCAACGTGCCCGTTACGATGCCGTGGAGATCCTTCTTTGGTATTATCTAGGTGAATTCAAGAAGTTTCAAGACGACTACAGAACAGTTGTCATTCCTCAAGTGTGGCCTGAATATCTGGATGATTGCCAAAAATTTGAAAACACCAAATCTATTTTGGAATCTGTAGTTAAATCCGAAGATATTGATGATCAGACCGACAATCGTGTCACGCTCCTGAATCAGACCCTGGAAGCCAACGAACAACTGGCTCCCATTGTTACCAAGGCCGCCGTATCTCGTGCTGAGTTGAACAAACAACTGGAGGATAAGCAAGCCGATGAAAAGCGGGATCGGCGCAATTGGCTGATTGGTATTTTTAGCCTTGTCTTATCTGCCGTTGGAATCCTGATCGCCCTGATCGCTTTAAAACAATCCTGAACCAATAATGCAAGTTTTTTTACATGATTCCGGTTGACTGCCACGGTACGCCAACCATTCTGACGCACCCAACCCCGCACACCCGTGACACGCATCCCCTTCACCCATTTCCCAACAGCCGCAACACCCGCTCCGAGGGTTGCGCCGGGGTGGGATTGGCGAGAACAGCCTGTTCCGGACGCCACAGGGAGCCATCCGGGCGGGCGCGCCAGCGGGCGTGCAGCCAGTTGTACTGCTCGGCGAACTCATGCACCCAGGGGACGAACGCGGCGTTGATCGCACCGGTCAGGGCGACCACCTTTTCCTCGCTCACCCCGCCGGCCTGGGGCTCGATCGGCTCCCCGACCCGGAACACCGCCTCGCCCCATCCGGCGCGGGTGGCGATGATGGGAAGGATCGGGGTGTTGAACTTCAGGGCCAGCCGCGCCGGACCGGGCGGACACTGGGCCGGCACGCCCAGAAACGGCGCCGTGACCCCGCCCTCGCGGGTATTGATGTCGGTCATGAACCCCATCACCTTGCGCGCCTGCATGGCGCGCACGATCTCGCGGGTGTTCTGGCGCGAGATGAACTCGACCCCATACCCGGCGCGCAGCCCCATGAAGGTTTTTTCGCTCAACGGATTGTTGGCGTGGCGATAGAGGATCGCGGTGGGGGAGACCTGTCCGCCGAGCCGTTTCAATCCCGGCTCCCAGCATCCCACATGCACCCCAACCACCACCACCCCGCGTCCCAGGCCATGAACCGCGTGCAACCGCTCCAGCCCCTCGTCGCGAAAAGCGATCTCGTGGACGCGGATCGACTCCATGTAACTGAAAAAAATATTCTCGAACGCCAGAGAGACCAGTTTTTCGCGCTGGCCAGGGGTCAAGTGAGCGCCGTAGATCATGGCCAGGTTGGCATTCGCCCAGGCCCACTCGGAGGTGAGAATGCGCCGCCCGAGCGCGGCCAGCCGCCGCACGCGCCGGTAGGCCGAGGGGAGATCCCCGGCGCGCACCAGGCCGAGCAGCCCCTTCAACAGCAGCCATTCCAGGCGATGCTTCAAGCGCGGCGGAGGGGCGGAGCTCATAACGACTCCAGCACCCGCTCCGGGGTGATCTCCTCCAGACAGCGCGCCGCCCCTTCGGGACACACCCGCTTGAAACAGGGGGCGCAGGCCAGACCCAGCGACACGATCCGCATGCTCGTGCCCAACGGCGGGGTGTGGCCCGGATCCGAGGAGCCGAAGATCGCCACCCCCGGACGATCGAGCGCCGCCGCGACATGCATCAATCCCGAATCGTTGCTGACCACCGCCTCGGCGCACGCCAGCACATCAATGGCGGCCACCAGATCGATGGCCCCGGCCAGGTTGACCGCATCCGTCCCCCCCAGGTCGCGCCCGCCCGACGCGGATGGATCAATCGCCTTCGCGTCCGTCAGACCGGCGAGAATCTCCGCGCCCAGAGTCCGCTCCTTGGCCGAACCCAGCACCGCCACGCGCCAGCCGCTGGCGATGCGCGCCCGCGCCAGGGCGGCGAAATGGCGCACCGGCCAGCGTTTGGCCGGTCCGTACTCCGCACCGGGGCAGAGGGCCAGCAATTTTTTTTCGGCGCAAAGACCATGGACGCCCAGGATCCGCTCCCCCTCCTCCACCGAGGCGCGCAGACGCGGCACGGGCAGGGAGTCCGGCAACGGCGTGTCGCGGGGCAAACCGAGGGCGACGAACCGTTGCACGGTGCGGGGCAGACGTTGTTTGTCCAGGGTACGGATGTCATTGACCAGGCCGAAACGCAGCTCGCCCAGAAAGCCGGTCCGACGCGGAATCCGGGCGAACCACGGCACCAGGGCGGACTTCAAGGAGTTGGGCAAAAGGATCGCCTGGGCATGGCGACCGCGCAGGGAGATCCCCACCCGATAGCGGGCGGCGAGCGCCAATTCGCCATGCCCGGCAGGCAGGGCGATGGCATGACGGATCTCGGGCATGCGCGCAGCCAGGGGCAAGGCCCAGGTCGGGGCCACCAGGTCGATGGGGCGTTCCGGTCGCTCCTGTTTAAGGACCATGAAGAGCGACTGGGCCATCACCATATCCCCGACCCAGGAGGGACCGATCACCAGGATCGACTCCTCCTCTGCCGTGCGCGCACCCGCAGGAGAAACCGCGCCAGAGGTGAACCGGGTGTCGATCTCACGCGTCCCGCTGTTTTCTGGCGACGACAAAGGCCGCGATCCCCTCTTCCAGGGAGTGGAACGGCGCATCGTAGCCCACCGCGCGCAACCGGGAGATGTCGGCCTCGGTGAAGCTCTGATACTTCTCCTTGAGCACCTCCGGCATCGGCACGTATTGGATCTCCCCTTGTCCGAGCCGCTCGATCAGGGTGCGCGCCACGTCGTTGAAGGCGCGGCTCTTGCCCGTGCCGACGTTGAAGATCCCTTGCACCGATCCGCTGTCGGCCAGAAAAAGATTCACCTTCACCACATCCTCGACGTGGATGAAATCCCGCCGCTGCTCGCCATCGCCATACCCGCCGCTGCCGGTGAACAGCTTGACCACGCCGGCGTCGAGGATCTGGTGGTACATCTGGTGGATCATCGAAGCCATGCGCCCCTTGTGATCCTCGCGCGGGCCATAGACATTAAAATAACGCAAGCCAGCCACCGCCGAGATGCATCGCGGAAGGTGGCGCTGCACATACTGATCGAAGAGCAGCTTGGAATAACCGTAGACGTTCAGCGGCTTCTCGTTGTCCGGATGTTCGATGAACACCTTCGAGCCGCCGTAGGTCGCGGCGCTCGAGGCGTAGATGAAGGGCACGTTCTGCTCCTGGGCAAAGTGAAACAGCTCCTTGGAGTAGGTGTAGTTGTTGTCCATCATGTACTGGCCGTTGTACTCCATGGTGTCGGAGCAGGCCCCCTGATGGAAGATCGCCCGGATGCGGGTGTTGCGCAGCCGTCCGGAGCGCAACAGGTCGCGGAATTCGTGCAGATCCATGTAATCGGCGATCTCCAGATCGCGCAGATTCAAAAACTTGTCCCCCTGCTTGAGGTCATCGACCACCAGGATGTTGGAATCACCCCGACGGTTCAAGGTGGACACGAGGTTGGCGCCGATGAATCCGGCTCCGCCGGTCACGATGTACATGGGTCAGCTGGCTCCCTGAGTGGTTTGAATGTGATTCAAGATGTTGCTGCTGCTGCGTCCCGGCTCCAGGGGAATCAGGGCCACCTGTCCGCCCCAGGCTTTCACCTCCCGACCGCCGACCACCTGCTCTTCGGTGTAGTCGGCTCCCTTGGCGAGGATCTCCGGACGCACGGCACGGATCAACGTCAGGGGGGTCTCCTCGTCGAAAAGCAGGATCAGATCCACCGAGGCCAACGCGGCCAACACCCGGGCGCGATCTTCCTGATGGATCACCGGGCGGCTGGGTCCTTTCAAGGCCGACACGGACCGGTCGGTGTTCAGGCCGACGATCAACCGGTTGCCCAGGGCGCGCGCTTTTTCCAGATAGGTGACGTGTCCGGCGTGGAGCAGATCGAAACAGCCGTTGGTGAAGACCAGACGCTCCCCCTTCTGACGCCACGATTCGATCCGGGTCAAGGCGACATCGAGCCGGCAGATCTTGTCGGCCTGGGTCAGCACCTCCTGGGAGTGGAAGGCGGCGAGCAGTTCGTCGCGATGGATCGGCGAGGTTCCCACCTTGCCCACCACCACCCCCGCCGCCAGATTGGCCAGATGCAGGGCATCCAGACGCGACAGACCGGCGGTGAGCGCCGCCGCCAACACCGCGATCACCGCATCTCCGGCGCCCGACACATCGAACACCTCGCGGGCCATGGCCGGAATCCGAACCGGAGGTTGATCCCCCTCCACGAGGGCGATCCCCAGCTCGCTCAGGGTCACCGCCAGAAAATCGGCCTGAATGCGCGCCCGCAGCTGCTCTCCGGCGACCAGCAGCGGATCGAGCTTGCCGGGATGCATGGGAATGGCCTCGGCCAGCTCGCGTCGGTTCGGGGTGAGCGTGGTGGCGCCTCGATACTTGTCGTAGTTCATCCCCTTGGGATCCACCAGCACCGGCACCTCCAGGGTACGCGCCGCCCAGATGATCGCCTGGCACACCTGTTCGGTGAGGGTCCCCTTGCCGTAATCCGACAGGATCACCGCATCCGGACGCGGTTCCCGTTGCAGCTGATCCAGAACGTGACCCGCGAAGGTGGACCAGATCTCCTCGGAGACCGGATCGGTCTGCTCCCGGTCGAGACGCAGCATCTGTTGGCGTCCACCGAGGATACGGGTTTTGACGATGGTGGGTCGATCGGTGAGGGCATGGACCGCCTCGATGTCGATGCCGGTCTGATGGAGCATGGTCTTGAGAGCCTCGCCGTCAGCGTCCGCGCCCACCCAGCCGCACAGGCGGGTTTGCAGCCCCAGGTTGGCCAGGTTCACCGCCACATGGGCCGCACCGCCACACCGTGCGGTCTCCCGCCCCACCTTCACCACCGGCACCGGGGCCTCGGGCGAGATGCGGGTCACCTCTCCCCAGATGTAACGATCGAGGATCAGGTCGCCCGCCACCAGCACGGAACGACCGTGAAATCCGGCATTCAGAGCCTCTTGGACTCGGGCGCGGTCTTGGAACATGGGCTTGTGATGCCTTTCATGCAGAAAAACGAATGATTTGAAGACGCACGGCCACCTCCCGTCAACACGCCCTAGGGGGTGATCGAGGCCAGACGCTCCTTGCGCGCGCGCCAGCCGTGCCGCATGAAGACGGCCATGACCCCCAGAATGACGCCCCCGACACTGCCCAGAACGACAATCATGGCCCGTTTCGGCCAGATGCGTCGTTCCGGAACCACCGCCGGATCGATGACCTTGAAGGCGAACTCCAGACGACCGTTGGCCAGCATGATTTTCTTGATCTGATCCTCGGTCAACGAGGCGATGACCTGTTTGAGTTCCAGGATCATGGCCTTGGCCAACTCACCGTTCAGATAATCGATGTTGCGCCGCGCCTCCTCGATGGCCAGGCCTCGCAGGTGGCGATTGACCCGTTCCACCAGAAGGTTGGCCCACTGGGCGGTCTGTTTGGCATCCTTCCATTCGAGGGTCAAGGTGACCAGCCCGGTTTTCTTGTCCTCCATGATTTTCAACAAACTTTTCTGGAACATTTCAACCCCCTGGAACAAGGAAGGCTGTTTCTTCGGATCCTGTTCCTTCCAACCCTTCGCCGCGGCGTCCCAATGCTCCTCGAACAGAACCGGCAGGAGATTCTCATCGCGGATGAACTCCTCGATGAAGATTCTGGATTTCAATTTGGCGATCGCCGCATCCTTGGAGGTGCCCCCACCCCCGATGTTGATGCCGGCCATGGCCGCCAGGCCACCGAGCTGGGCCATGGCCCCGCCTTTCTTGGCATCGTCCCCCGCAGGTTCGAGCAACACATCGGCCTTGAAGATCGGAGTGGCCATGAAGGCGTAGGTCAAGGCCAAGGCGATACAGACCACCGTGACCAGTGCGATCAAACCTTTAGCCTGCCACAGCATCGCGATCAGCTTGAAAACATCGATTTCACCATCCTCGGACGGTCGCGGCTCGGAAAAGTCGGCGGACATGGGGATTTTCTCAAGAGAGGTCATGGTATCGAGCCGTGGTTGGTTCCAATGGATCACCGAATGGGTCGCTGCCGGCATGCCGAACCATTATTTACCTTAATGGTTTGCAAAAGGCAATCGCGCGCGAAGGGATTACGAGCATGCGAAGCCTGACAACCCTCGATCTCATCGTGTCCGGTCAGACTCCGGATGCGCGCAGCCACCACTCCGCGACCAGGAAATCCCGTTCGCTGTCGATATCCAGGGAGCGTTCCGGCGGCATGACGTAGGCAAGGGTGCGGGCGTCGATGAAGCGATGCGACTGCCGGATCCAGGCGGTACGCACCAGATTGAGCGCGCCGTTGAGCTGACAGACCGGGGGCAACTCCTGCCGGTTGCGACGGGTGGCATCCCCGGACAGCACCGGTTCCATGGCGCCGTCCGCCTGGACGTGGAACATCCAGTAGGGACTTTTGTCCGCCGGCGTCACCCCGACCACGCTGTCGGCGCGACGTTCCACCGCCAGACGCAGGGCGTTGCGGATATCCTCGGCGCACCGCAGGGGCGAGGTCGGTTGCAGCCAGAGCAGCCAGTCGTAGGATTCGGGCAGGGTGTCCAGCAGGTGCAGGGCGACGTCGATGGCGCGCGCGTCGTCGCCGGCCAGCTCCGGGGGGCGCGGAAACGGCACCTCGCAGCCATGGGCGCGGGCGGTGGCGATGATCTCGTCATCCTCGGAGGAGAGGATCAACCGGTCGATCTCCGGACAGAGCCGCGCCGCCTCGATACTCCAGGCCAGAAGCGGCTTGCCGGCCAAGGGACGGATGTTCTTGCGCATCACCCCCTTGGATCCACCACGGGCGGGAATCACGGCCAACACGGTTTCGGCGCCTATCATGGCCAACAACTCCTGTATTACGGTTCGATGAGGGCGTCGAGGGGATAGTCCCGGCTGGCGACGCGCCCCAGCCACTGCCAGTAGGCCATGGGCGAAATCCCGTTTCCCGGACGCTTGACCCCGAGATTGGCGCTGGTGAACGGCTCGCCGCACCGGATCGGAGCGATGGCGACCAGACTCTTGCGGGCCACCTCCCGGTTGCCCATCTCGGAGGGCATGGGTCGCTTGCGACCGTCGCCGAGCGCCAGTTCCACCTGGCGGATCGCCTCGACCATGCCTGTCAGCTCATCGGGCTCCAGAGAGGCGCGATGGTCGGGTCCGGGCAGGGTGCGATCCAGGGTGAAGTGTTTTTCGATCACGCACGCCCCCCGCGCCACCGCCGCGATCGGGATGGCGATGCCGGGGGTGTGGTCCGAGTAACCCACCGGCAGTCCGAAGGTGTCGCCGAGGTTCTCCATGGCGCGCAAGTTGACCTCGGCGAAGGGGGCGGGATATTCGGTGGTGCAGTGGAGCAGCGTGACGTTCTTTTGCAACTGTGCGGCCCCTTCGGGATGCCGTCGCACCCTGGCGAAGTCGTCGGGCTCGGGCGGAAAATCCCCCATGATCATGCCGAAGGCCAAAGCGCCCAGGGCGACCGAAATCTCGTTCAGGGTGGACATGCCGGTGGAGAGGATCACCCGCTTGCCGGTGGCGCCGACCCGCACCAGAAACGGACCGTTGGTCACCTCCCCCGAGGAGAGCTTGATCGTCTCCAGCCCCATCCCGGCCACGAGGAACTCGAGACTGACCGGATCGAAGGGGGTGGAGAGAAAGGCGATGCCCCGTTCGCGGCAATGGTCATGCAGGATCCGGTGCGCGGCGTGGTCGAGTTCGAGCTGGCGGATCATGGCCAGCTGCGACTCCTCGGGATGGGTGGAGAGCCGTTGATAGTCGGCCTTGGGGGCGTGCCGGCTGACCAGATCCTCGGCGCGGAAGGTCTGGAACTTCACCGCGTCCGCGCCGGCTTGCGCCGCGGCATCCACCAGACGCCGGGCCAGGTCCAGATCGCCGTTGTGGTTCACGCCCGCCTCGGCGATCACATACGCGCGGGTCGTTTGGGAAGGATTCATCTCGGGAGGGCTCCTGAAAACGCATGAAAGCCTTTTTTCAACAGATCCGCGCGCGCGCTGAGATCCAGACCGGCCAGAATCCGCACGATGCGCGGGGCCGTGCATCCATCCCCATAAGGGTTGACCAGGGTGGCGAGCGAGGCGCGGAACGCGGCGGAACGGGCCGTTCCGAGCGCCTGGCGAATCGCCCCGGCCTCGCACGGACAGTCCAGCACATGGCCGGCCCGGATGCGACCAGCCTGAC
The DNA here is from genome assembly GCF_045865675.1 of Candidatus Magnetaquiglobus chichijimensis. Classification (NCBI taxonomy): domain Bacteria; kingdom Pseudomonadati; phylum Pseudomonadota; class Magnetococcia; order Magnetococcales; family Candidatus Magnetaquicoccaceae; genus Candidatus Magnetaquiglobus; species Candidatus Magnetaquiglobus chichijimensis. The sequence continues at coordinate 159,082 of NZ_BAAFGK010000002.1, read as the reverse complement.
GGTCGCCGATGTTGATCACCGGCAGCCGGAAGGATGCGGCCTCCAGGATGCCGCTCGAGGAGTTGCCGATCATGAGCGCGGCGTGGCGCATGGCGGTCAGATAGCCCCGTTGTCCCAGACTCTTGACGAGGCGGAACCGCTCCGGATGGGTCAGACAGTGGCGTTCGAGCGTCGAACGGATCGCCGCGCCGCCGGCATCCAGATTGGGCATGGTGATCAGAGTGGTCAGATCGGTTCCGGTGAGCGCTTCCAGGATGGTGGCGGTCTGCCGGGCGGCCTCGGCGTGATCGTCGAGGGTGACCGGATGGTAGGTGAGGAGCGCCACCGGGTTGACCGCGAAATCGATGCCGGTCAGGGCGGTCAGCTCCGCCGGTTCCAGGGGCGGCGTGTTGACGATGGCGTCGATGCCCAGGGCGCCGACCACATGCACCCGTTCGGGGTGTTCCCCCATGGCCAGGATCACCCGCGCATACTCCGGCAGGGCGGGAAAATGCCAGGTGGCCATCTTGGTGACCGTGTGGCGGATGGTGTCGTCGATGGCGCCCAAGGTGGTTTCGCCGCCGTGCAGATGGGCGATGGGGATTTTGTGCAGCACCGCCGCCATGCAGACCGCCCACAACTCGAAGCGATCGCCGAGCACCAGCACCAGATCGGGCCGCAGACGGGCGAAATGGCTGGAAAAACCGCTCAACCCCGCGGCCACGGCGCGACAGATCCCATCCTCGGAGTCCACCTCCGGGGTCATGGGGATCGAAGTCACCGCATGTCCGTCGGCCTGGATGAAACGGATCGTCCCGCCCTGGGCCTCGACGAGATGACCGCCGGTGGCGACGATCTCCAGGGTCAGTCGCGCCTCGCCCCGGATCGCCTGGATCAGGGGGGAGAGCAGGCCGTAATCGGCCCGGCCCGTGGTGACGAGGGTGATCTTCAAAGGTTTGCACCTGCCGCGAAAGAGGGGTGGATCCGGCTTGTCGAACGCTCCGCGAGCGCCCATGCTGACAAACGCAAATTCCGGACCAGGGAGCGGGCAAAGAGCGGTCGGCGGGTCGCACGGCGCGTGTTGGCGCTGGTGCGGGCCGTTACGGATCCATCCCCTCCAGCGCCTCCCAGCGGGCATAGGCCGCGCCCAGCTCCGACTCCAGGGCCGTCAGCCGCGCCTGATCGGCGGTCAACCGTTCCGGAGAGTTCCGATAATAGGTCGCCTCGGCCATGGCCGCATGCAGCACCCCCTGTTCGGCCTCCAGGGATTCGATGCGGGCCGGCAGCCCCTCCAGCTCGCGCCGCTCCTTGTAGGAGAGGCCTGTCGCTTTTTTCGGCGCGGGTGGCGGTGGCTTGGGAGCGGCCTTCCGGACCACCGCCGGGGCCGCGACCACCGGCGGGGGCGGTCGCTGTTGCAACCAGTCGTCGTAACCGCCGGCATATTCGCGAATCTCTCCCGGCTCCCCCTCGAAGACCAGGCAACTGGTGACCACGTTGTTCAAAAAGGCCCGGTCGTGGCTCACCAGCAGCAGCGTGCCGGCGTAATCGGCCAGAAGCTCCTCGAGCAGGTCCAGGGTATCGGTGTCCAGATCGTTGGTGGGCTCGTCCATGACCAGGATGTTGGCCGGGTTCAAGAACAGCTTGGCCAACAGCAAGCGGTTGCGCTCCCCGCCGGAGAGGATCTTCACCGGGGAGCGGGCACGGGCCGGCGGAAAGAGGAAGTCTTGCAGATAGCCGATGATGTGACGGGTCTGACCTCCCACGCTCACCATCTCGCGTCCGTTGGCCACGTTGTCGGCAACCGTCTTCTCCTCGTCGAGTCCGGCGCGCAACTGATCGAAATAGGCCACCTCCAGGTTGGTGCCGAGCCGGATCGAACCGGCCTGCGGAGCGAGCCGTCCGAGCAGCAGATTCAACAGCGTGGTCTTGCCGCACCCGTTGGGTCCGATGATGCCGATCTTGTCGCCACGCTGCACCACGGTGGAAAAGTTCCGGATGTAGGGCACGCCATCGTACTGGTAGCCCACCTCCTCGGCCACGGCGACCAGTTTGCCCGATTTTTCCGCCAGCTCGGCGCGCAGACGGACCCGTCCCTCCAGCTCGCGCCGCGCCCGGCGCTCCCCGCGCATCCTCTCCAAGGCGCGCACCCGCCCTTCGTTGCGGGTGCGGCGCGCCTTGATCCCCTGGCGGATCCATGTCTCCTCCTGGGCCAGACGCTTGTCGAACAGGGCGTTGGTGACCGCCTCGGAGTCCAGGGCCGCCTCCTTGCGCTGCTGATAGAGCCGGTAATCCCCCGGCCAGTCGGTGAGCCGTCCCCGATCCAGCTCCAGGATGCGGGTGGCGATCCTTTCTAAAAACATCCGGTCGTGGGTAATGAAGAGCAGGCCCCCCCGATACCCCTTGATCACCCCCTCGAGCTGTTCGATGGTGGCCATGTCCAGGTGGTTGGTGGGCTCGTCGAGCAGCAGCACGTCGGCCTCGGCGGCCAGGGCGCGGGCGAGCAGCACCCGGCGCTTGAGACCGCCGGAAAGGGTGGCGAAGGGAGCATCGCCGTTGAGGCCGAGCAGCGCCAGAAGACTTTCGACCCGCGCCGCCACCCTCGGCAGATCCTCGGGATGGAGGGGCGCGGAGTCCGGCAGGGCCACCTCGCGGGCCACCCCTTCCAGATCGCCGGGCACCTCCTGATCGAGGGTGGCGATGGTGATCCCCTTGGCGCGGATCACCTCCCCCTCGTCGGGTTGGCACGTTCCGGCCAGCAGGCGCAGCAGGGTCGATTTGCCGGTGCCGTTGCGACCCACCAGGCAGACCCGCTCGCCCTTGTCCATGGAAAAACTGGCCTCTTCCAGAAGAAGCGGACCACCAAAGGCGAGTTTCACGTCGCGCGTACCGATCAGGGCCATGTTTGCTTGGATTTCCGGTTTGCAAGGAGTGGGAATCGGGTATGATACGCCAAGATGGTCTGAAAGGTGAATCGATTTTGTGATTTTCTTCAAAGAGGAGATCAACCCATGTCCGCTCACGTCAAATCGGAACCAAAGGTGGAGTGCTGGCGGCGCGACGGCGCGGGGTGGCGGATGCCCGATCGGATCGGACGTCACACCCGCCCGCGTCTGGAACCCCTGGAGCCGGAGGTCACCCTGGACGAGATCTGCGCCGGCCTCGACTGGCCGGGATGATGCGCGAACATGGAACCGTGGGCCATTCTTTCCCTGGTGGTGTTGGCATGGGTATGGCATGGCTCCATGCGGGCGCGGGAGATCGCCTGCGCCGAGGCGCGCGTCATCTGCCATCGCATGGCCTGGGCGTGGCTCGACGAGACGGTCTCCTTGAAGTCGCTGGGCTTCGCGCGGGACGGGCACGGCAGGTTGAGACTCCGGCGCATCTATGCCTTTCGCTACCTGGAGGCCACCCATCTGATCCGCGAAGGGGTGGTGATGCTGGTCGGGGATCAGATCCAGACGGTGTTGCTGGATACCGCACGACTCGATGCATGAGCGGTGGTTGGGCCATGGCCCAAGCCGGCGCGGGTGATGATGGCCTCGCCAACCCGACTCTGGGACATGCCTCGACGATGGTCGGGATGCCGGGAGGCCGGCATCCTGAAAAATTGGGGGTACTCTTGATGATGGACGAGGGCTGACATGCGCATCCGGTTTCTGGAGGAGAAGGTATCCTGGCTCAAGGGGTTCTTTCTGTTCTACCTGTTTTTTCTGGTGATGTTCTTCGCGGCGGCCCCGTTTTTGACACTGTGGCTCTACTCGGAGACCAGCGTCACCCGGACCCTGCTGCCCCAACTGATCGGCTTTTGCATGCAGGGGGGCTTTCTGGTGGTGCTGTTCGCCCTGTATGAAAAACGGGCCACCGTGGATACCCGCCAGGCCTGGAAAGGGACCCTGCGCGCTTTTCTGGCTCCGCTGGTCGATCCCTGCCTGGCCGCCTGGAAACCCGCGCATCTGCCCGAGAACAACACCTGGTGGCCAGAGCCGCCGATGATGCGCGCCGGCATCGACGCCCTGCACGCCGAGGGAATGAACGCGGAACTCCGGGAGTCGCTCCGGGAGATCGCGCAGGAGCGGTTGCCGGCCATGCACTCCCTCACCACGCTCGCCGCACAGATCGATCATGCCCATCTGGCGGCCTGGCTGGAGCTTCTGGTGGTGTTGCGCGGGATCGAAAAGGCCGAAGATGACGCGGAACTTGATCAACTCGTAATCCGAATGTTGGAGACGGTGGTCCGTTTCGATGAACTTTTTTTCGTGTGAACGACTCAAGATCCGGGGGAATGTCGTGACGCGCGGAAGGGGAACCCGGTGAGCAATCGACGCGAAGACGGTGACCAGGGGGGGATCTCCTGGCAACCCTGGCTGGTCTGGATCGCGGTCGCGACAGGATGCGCGGTGGCGGAAGGCCCGGTCGCGGGTGCGGTGGCGCTGGCCCTGGGGGGAGCGTTCGGGGCAGGCATGCGCATCGGCGCCCGTCGGCATGGCGCGCCCTCTCCCCCCGCGCCGCTGGCGATACCCCAGCCGATCGAGTCCTCCGTCACGCCCGACCCGGAACCCCCCGCGCCATCCCCGGCAGAAACCCGGCTCCTCGAAAAAATCGCGACACTCGAGGCAGAACTGGCGCGCGCCCTGTCCGAAAGTCAGGCCAAAAGCGAATTTCTGGCCATCATGAGCCACGAAATCCGCACCCCCATGAACGTGGTGCTGGGGATGCTGGAGCTGTTGCGCGAGGCGCCTTTGGATTACGAACGACGCGAACAGGTGCGGCTGGCATATGGATCCGGCAAGACGCTTTTGGCGCTGATCGACAATGTGCTGGATTTTTCCAAGATGGAGGCCGACCGGCTGGAGCTGGACGAGGTGGATTTCGATCTGCGCGCGCTCGTGGACGAATCGGCCCTGATTCTGGCGACCCTGGCCCATACCAAGGAGATCGAGCTGACCCCGTTCTTTCCTCACGGCATGCCGACGGCGGTACGCGGGGATGTGAACCGGCTGCGACAGGTGTTCACCAACCTGCTCGGCAATGCCATCAAGTTCACCCCGGAGCGTGGCAGCGTCGAACTGCATGGCGGTCCGGTGGGACCGGGCAGCGAAGGACGCACCGAGTATCTTTTCGAGGTGCGCGACACCGGACCAGGGGTGCCGGAGAGCGATCGCGAACGGATCTTCGACATGTTCGCCCGTGCCGAGGAGCATCGGGCGCAAGGATTTCCCGGCACCGGCCTGGGACTGGCCATCAGCCGGCGTCTGGTGGAACGGATGGGTGGCGCGATCGGGGTTGACGACAACCCCCATGCCCGGACCGGCAGCATCTTTCATTTCAGCATCCAGCTCCATCAGCAACCCCAGGGAGCTGGCGTCGAGCCGGGACGGGATCTCTTCAAGCATCTGCGCGTGCTGGGGGTCGAGATCGACGGACTGCAACGGCTGTTTCTGGAGGATGTGTTCGAGCTGTTCGGCTCGCGTTTCGATTTCGTCGCCGAGACCGAAACCGCCCTGTCCGTGCTGCGGCACGCCAGACAGGAGGGCCATCCGTATGATCTGGTGCTGCTCAACCAGAAGCCAGGCCAGGAGAATCCCCTCACCTATCGGGCCTTGCGGGATGGGGAGTCGCGTTGGAAATTCATCCTGTTGACCGACATGCTGGATCAGGGGTGGGATGACGCCTCGGACCTGCCCGGCGCCTCGATCTGTCTGAAAAAACCGGTGAGCGCCGAACGGTTGCGTCTGGCCATCGAGTGGCTGCTGCTGCCCAGGGAGGGGGCGAGCTGTCCGGTGGTGACCCCGGCCCAGCGTCGTGAGGCGGATTCGGTCCAGTACGACGCCCACATCCTGGTGGTGGACGATCATGCCGCCAATGTCACCGTGGCGCGCGGCATGCTGACCCGCCTGGGGTGCACGGCCAGTCGGGTGATCGGCGCGCGGGACGGTCAGGAGGCGGTGGAACGGTTCATGGCGCGGGATTTCGATCTGGTGCTCATGGATTGCCAGATGCCCGGCATGGACGGATACGAGTCGAGCCGACGGATTCGGGAGTGGGAGCGGGAACGGGAGTTGCCGCCGGTGCCGATTCTGGCCTTCACCGCCAACGTGACGACCGGAAGCCGGCAGCGTGGCGAAGAGGCGGGCATGTCCGAATTTCTCTCCAAGCCGGTCACCCTCGCGGAGTTGCGGGCGGTCTTGGAGCGGCATCTCACGCCCGTTCAGAAGATGCCATCCCTCCTCGCCGCCGCGCCAGGCGCCCAAGCCATCGCTCCGCCCGTTCCGGAAACGGTGGTCGCGCCTGAAAAGAGCGATGTGGAGATCCTGTTGGGCGCCATGGAGTCGATCGGCCTGCCGGAGGAGGATTTTCGCGATGTGGCCGGTCTGCTGATCACGCAGATTCCGGAGCTTCTGGACAGTCTGGAGCGGGACCTGATCGGCGGGGAGCACGAGGCGGCCCGTGCCACGGCCCATGTCTTGAAAGGGAGCATGGCCAACACCATCTTCCCGCAGTTGCAGCCGCACACCCGGCAGCTGCACGAGTGCATCAAGGGACGGAACTGGCGCGAGGCCGAGGTCGCCCTGGAACGGGTGCGCGGCCAGTTCAGTCCGGTCCACAAGGCACTGAGGGTCTTCTTGAGCCCGTAAACGCCTTGCCGAACCGCCCGTGCCCGAACCGCCCGCGCCGGCCCGCGATCCTGGCCACGACCGACACGCCGACGGCGCGGCGATCGCCACGCCATCGGCGACGCGATGACTACTTGACCGCGAACAGCTCGGTGAGCTTGCTCTGCCGGGATTCGATCAACGCCTTCTCCTCCTTGGGGAGGATGGCGGGGATGTCGGCCTGCCTGGCCAGGGTCTCGGTGAACTGCTTCTCCGAACTCTTGAGCTGATCCAGAGCGATCTTCTTTTGCGCCGGCGGCATGGTGGGAGCGTTGTTGATCACCTGCTTCTGGTTGGCGAACCACTGCTTGTGCATCTTCTCCATGTCGGCGCGCAGGGCCGCCGGATCGGAGGGATGGGCCGCGGCGGGAGCGGCGTTCGCCGGGGAGGCGACGGGCTTCAGGGATTTTTTCGCCTGCTCGAGCTGCTCGAGGGACTGCTGACGCTGCATGGGATGCATGAAGGGATTGGCGCGGATCTGCCGCTCCTGGGCATCGATCCATGCGGCCTGCCGTTGGCGAGCGGCCTCCACCGCATCGACCTGGGCGGTCGCCGGAGCATTCGCGGGCGCAGCATTGCTCTGGACGTCGCGCGCCATTTGGGCAAGAATACGTTGTTTCTCATACGGCGGAATGTAGGGATTGGCGCGGATCTGCTCCTTTTGCGCCTCGAGCTGATCCCGCATGCGCTTGTTGGCCGCGGCCATCTCCTTTTCCATCCGCTGGCGTCCCTCGGCCTGGCGGGCATCGTTCTCCTGGCGCTCCTTGGCGATGCGGGCCTCGTTCTCCTGGCGCTCCTTGGCGATGCGGGCCTCGTTCTCCTGGCGCTCCTTGGCGATGCGGGCCTCGTTCTCCTGGCGCTCCTTGGCGATGCGGGCCTGGGTTTCGGCCTGCCCCTTCTCCGACTCCACCAGCGCCAACCCGGTGTTGATGTGGTTGAGCAGGTAGTGGAAGCGGTCCGGATCCCAGTTCTTCTCTTTCAACTGGGCATTGAAGTTCGGGTCGCCGCGCATGCTCGCGACCAGCCAGGGGGTGCGCGCCGTGTCAAACTGGGGTTTCTGTTTGCCGAGCCACTGAACCAGTCCCGGATAATCGGCGACGAAGCGATCCAGTTCGGCTTGGGTGAAGGGTTGGGTTTCCTGGGGCTGGGCGGCCTGAAGCGTGACGGTTCCGCAAAGCAGCGCGACCCCAAGCGTCGCCGCGAGGAGCTGTTTATTCATGGACGGGATCCTTCTTGAACTAAGGTTGGAAGGGATACACGGACTTGATTGGGGACGGGCCCCTCTCCCATCGCACCGGAATCCCCCCATGGGGGTTTCACGGCACAAGGCGTGTTCTTTGTGGTATTGTGGCCGATTTTGCGCGACTTGGCAATGATTTGAAGCAAACGCTGATGAAGCGATGCGGCGTGCTCGGCAGGAAAGAAGCGGTAGCCGGGTTTTCACCGACCCACCCGAAACCCTCCAAGGGATCCACGGGTTGAGCAGGCGCTTTCCCGCCTCATGACGGGCAACCGGTGGGCATCAGGCGAAGATCATCCGCAGGGCATCGACGACCACCCAGCCGGCCAGGGACCAGAGCGCCACGAGCGCGGCGATCAGGGCCATGCGCATCCAGCGGATGAACAGGGTGTCGAGGTTGGGGACGCGCCGTTTCCGGGCAGGGGCCTTGGGCGCGGCGGTCTTGGCCGGGATGGAGACGGGCCAGGAGACCGGCATGGCCGGGATCAAGGCCGAGGGCCGGATTTTCTTGAAGATGGACCAGTTTTCCGGTTCCAAAAGGGTGCCGTGGTGAAGAGCGAGTCTCATGTCAGGGTTCTCCCGAATTATGCATGAATTCTCATTGTCGAGATCGTTGCAGTGCATCATAATTCATACCGCAATGCAAAAGCAATAAAAAAATTCAAAACTGGATTTTGTCACGCAATATTTTTTCTATCCGACTGTCCGGGATAAGGAGCCCAACCCTCCCCCGAACAGGAGCCGAAAAAAGATCCTCTCGACCCATCACCTCTACCGACCAACGCGCGCGAGGAAGGATGACCACCAACCAGGATCCGGGATCCCTGCGATCCCTCAGCGAACGACCGGGCCTCGTCCTGCTGGCCGTGCTGTTGACCGGGGCGATCTTCGCCTTCGACCTCATGCAGCCCCTCGACTCCGCGGATGGGGTGTTGTATCTGGCCGTGCTGCTGTTGGGGTGGTGGATGCCGGGCAACCGGCACCGGTTCCTCTACACCGCCACCGGTCTCTCCCTGCTGGTCCTCGTGGATTTCTGGTTGACCCCCATGCAGGAGGTCTCGGTCTGGCTGGCCCTGGTCAACCGCCTCTACGTGCTGCTCGCCATCTGGAGCGTGGCCATCACCTTGTGGATGGCCAAGGGGGCCCTGGATGCCCGGAATCGCCAGACCATCGAACTTCACAAACTCTTCGTGGCCGTGGAACAAAGCCCGGCGGCAGTCATCGTCACCAATGCCCAGGGGGTGGTGGAGTATGTCAACACCCGCTTCGAGACCTTGACCGGGTATGCCCGCGCGGAACTGATCGGTCTGCCCAATGGATTGGAACGGTTCGGCTTGCGCGAGGGGACACGCGCCGACACCCGGGTGGCCACCCCGGATCAACCCTGGCGGGGCGAACTGGTGAGTCGCACGAAGAGCGGCGAATCCTACCGATCATCCGTGGCGGTGGCGGCGGTGCGTGATCCGGGCGGGGAGATCAGCCACTTCATCGGCGTGCAGGAGGACATCACCGAGCGTCGCGAGCACGAACAGCGTCTGGCCCAGGCCAATCGCGCCTTGCGTGGCCGGTTGAGCTTCTCCGAGATCCTCTCCGCGAACGACGATGAGCGGGTGATGCTGGAACGGCTCTGTCGGGTGCTGATCGAGGGAACGGGATATCGGTGCGCCTGGGTGGGATTGATCGACCCGAATGACGACACCCACGTCCAACCGGTGGCTTCCCACGGTCACCACCCCACCCCTCTCCCGGATCGTCCCATCCACTGGAACGAAGCGTCCCTGGAAAAAAACCCCACCAGCATGGCCATCCGCACCGGTCGTCCCTGCGTGATCCAGGAGTTGCGCACCAGTCAGACCGATGCGACCTCTCCCTCCCCGCCCGGTCCGACGGGTCTGCACGCCTGCATCGCCCTGCCGTTGCGCATCGATCAAACCACCATCGGCGTGCTCACCATCCATGCGGCCCAGGCCGGGGCGTTCGACGAAATGGAGATCGACCTGTTGCGCGAACTGACCGTGCAGATGGCCGAAGGGATCCGCAACCTGCGCGAACGGCACCAGAAACAACGCCTGGAAAGGGAGCTTTCCGCCAACGAACGACGCTATCGCCTCCTCTTCGACGCCATGGCCAGCGGCGTGGCGGTCTACGAGGCGTGGAACGATGGAGAGGATTTTCTGCTCAAGGAGCTGAACAAGGCCGGCGGACGCATCACCCGCACCGACCCGGAGCTGGTGACGGGCCGCAAGGTCAGCGAAGTCTTCCCCGGCGTACACGACTTCGGTCTCTTCGAGGTGTTCCAGCGGGTCCACCGCACCGGGTTTCCCGAGCATCGCCCGGTGACCCTGTATGAGGATCAACATCTCCAAGGCTGGTTGGAAAACCATGTCTATCGGCTGGAGTCCGGCGAAATCGTCGCGGTATTCAACGATCGCACCAGGCAGAAACAGGCCGAGGAGAGCCTGCGCGCCTCCGAAAAGCTGATGCGCGATCTTTACGAAAACGCACCCGTGGCCTTCTTGTCCGTGGATGCCGGTTCGGGGCGCATCCTGCGCGGCAACCGGGCCGCCGACACGCTCTTCGGACAGGATTTCCAGCATGTCGATGGCGCCCGGTTCCAGGACCTGGTGGTCGATCCGGCCACGATGTACCTGCTCGCCGGTCCGGGGGTGCAGGATCGCGAGGTGGCCCTCAAGAAATCCACCGGCGAGATTCTGTGGGTAAGCCTGTCGGTCTCCCCGAAAATGGACCTCCATGGCGCGATCGTCGAGCATCGGCTGATTCTGGTCGATCACACCGAACGACGCCAGGTGGAGGAGAGCCTGCGTCAATACGCGGCCATCGTGGCCGCTTCCAGGGATCACCTGTCCTTTGTCGGGCATGACTACATCTATCGAGCGGTCAACCCGACCTATCTGCGCGCCCACGGCGCCAAACAAGGCGACATCGTGGGACATGCCGTCGCCGAACTGCTCGGAACCGCAACCTTCCAGAAGATTCGCGGCAATCTGGACCGCTGCCTGGCCGGGGAGTCAATCAACTATCAGGCCTGGTTCGACTATCCCGCGCTGGGTCGCCGCTGGATGGATGTCTCCTATTTTCCATACCAGCGCCGGGACGGGCGCGTGGAAGGGGTGGTGGTGGCGTCGCGGGACATCACCGACCGCAAGCGGATGGAAGACGAACTGCGCGCCAGCGAGGAGCGGGCCCGGCTGGCCAACCGCGCCAAGGGGGCTTTCCTGGCCAACATGAGCCACGAAATCCGCACCCCGATGAATGCCATCCTGGGCATGGGTCACCTGATGAAGCAGACCGGCCTCTCGGACCAGCAGCACGCCTACCTGACCAAGATCCAGGCCGCTTCCGAATCGCTGTTGCGCATCATCAACGACGTGCTGGACTTCTCCAAGATCGATGCCGGCAAACTGGAGCTGGAAATTCTGCCGTTCGATCTGTGTCAGATGGTGGAACGGGTCACCGATGGGGTGCTGGCCAAGGCGAGCGCCAATCCGGCCCTTGAGGTGCTGGTCTCGATTCCCCTGGATGTGCCGCGCCTGTTGATCGGGGATGCGGTGCGCCTGGGACAGGTTTTGACCAATCTGTGCGACAACGCGGTGAAATTCACCGCCCAGGGCGAGGTGGTGCTGGCGATCGTAAAACGCGCCGAGGGCCACGACTGGGTGGAACTGGAGTTCGTGACCCACGATACCGGAATCGGCATCGAAGCCGAACAGATCGACCGGCTGATGCAGCCGTTCCAACAGGCGGACAGCTCCACGACGCGACGCTACGGCGGCACGGGGTTGGGGTTGGCGATCTGTCGCAACCTGGTGGAGATGATGGGGGGCGCGTTGACCGTGGCCAGCAAACCGGGGGCCGGAAGCCGTTTTTCGTTCACGCTCCGTCTCCCCGTGACCCCGGACGTCCGGCGCGATTCGTTCCAGACCCCCGAGGATCTGCGCGGACGCCGGGTTCTGGTGGTCGATGACAACCCGGTCTCCAGGGAGATTCTCACCGGCCTGCTGCGCGCCATGGGGTTCGTCCACGAGGCGGAGGAGTCGGGCGAGGCGGCGCTCCTGGCGTTGCGCCGCGCCGCCCGCCGAGGCGAGCCGGTCGAGCTGGTGCTGATGGACTGGGCCATGCCCGGCATGGATGGGGTGGAGACCGCGCGCCGCATCATCGCCGATCCGGAGATCCCGTTGCATCCGGTGATCATCATGGTCTCGGCCTTCGACCGCGAAATGGTCATGGCCGCGGCCAAAGATGCCGGGATCTGTAGTTTCATCCACAAACCGGTCACCCCGTCGGCCCTCTTCGATGCCGTGATGGCGCGGTTCGGCAAGGCGTTGACCCGCGCGCTGGTCGAGGCGCCCGCCCACGATCCGCGCGGCATCGAGGCGCTGCGCGGCAAACGGATCCTGGTGGTCGATGATCTGGCCGACAACATCGAGCTGATCCGCGAAATTCTCACCCGCCGGGGCATCCAGGTGGTCGAGGCCCACGATGGTCGCATGGCGGTCGAGACGGTGCGGGCGGCGGATCCAGGGTTCTTCGATCTGGTGCTGATGGATATCCAGATGCCGGTCATGGACGGTCTGGAAGCCACCCGCCTCCTCGCGCCGGTCCCGAACGCACCGCCGATCATCGCCATGACCGCGAGCGTGCTCGCCGAGGATGTTCAATCCTGTCTGGAAGCCGGCATGCGCGACCACCTGGCCAAACCGATCATGGTCGATGCGCTGTTGAAAAAACTGATCCTCTGGTGCGACAGACCATCCGCAACCGAACCGTCCACGCCCCCCGGGGCGGAGCCCATGCCCGATCCGGTCAACACCCCCATCGACTGGGCCGCCGGCTTGCGACGCTGCGAAGGGGATGCCGGCTTGCAGGAACGGCTGATCGCCAACTTCAGACGTGAGTTCTCCACCGCGTCGGGGTGGATCCGTGAACCGTTCGACCAGAACCTCTGGGATGAAGCCTTGCGCCGCGTCCACAAACTCAAGGGGGCCGCGGCCAACATCGATGCCGTGGAGCTGGCCCGCATCGCCGGTTCCCTGGAAACCGCGCTGCGCAAGCTGGACACCTCCTCCGCCCAGGTGTGGATGTCCAAACTCGAAGCCGCGCTGCTGGCGGTGATCCAGGAGATCGAGCGCACCTCCGGACCATTCGAAAAGGTTTCCGGCACAGGGCATGATGGGGAAAGCCCCTCCTCACCCCCCGGCCAGGACTCGCCCTCACAGGCGCCCCACAACCAAATAAACGGGCGTTCAATCGATCAAAAAAATCTGTTGCAATCGCTACAGGAATTGGGCATCTTGTTAGACAAGGGGGATATTCGCTGCGATGTTGTGTACCGACGCATCGAGCGGGCTCTTTTTGAACTGAACGGGTTCGATGAGGTGGTCCTCCGATTGCATGGACACATGGACCGGTTGGAGATGGAAAAGGCAAAGCAGACCGTAGATGCATTGCTGCACCTGTTGAACCACTGAATCGTCGGCGCAGGACAAGGAGAGCCTCATGGAACCGGTCGAAACACTACCCACGGTTCTGGTCGTGGATGACTCACCCGACAACATCCGCCTGCTGGGGAACATCCTCCTGCGAGAGTGTCGGGTCTTGTTCGCCACCAGTGGCCAGGCCGCCATGGACAGCGCGGTCGCCAACCATCCAGATCTGGTGCTCCTCGACGTGATGATGCCGGAAATCGACGGGTTCGAGGTGTGCCAATGGCTGCGCGCCCAGGAATCGACCCGCGGAATTCCGGTCATTCTGGTGACCGCGTTGAACGATATGGACGCGGAGACGCGCGGTTTCGAGGTGGGCGCAGTCGATTTTCTCACCAAGCCGGTCAATCCGGCGGTGGTGCGGGCGCGGGTCGCCGCCCATCTGGCCTTGAAGAGACAACGCGACATTCTGGAAAAAACCAATCTCCGCCTTCAGGAGGAGATCCGGCGCCGAGAAAAACTCGAAACCCAACTACGCGAGCAGGCGGAGTACGATGCCCTCACCGCTCTGCCGAACCGCAAGCTCTTTCACGACCGGTTGCAACAGGCGGTTCTGGTGGGCGAACGGCGTCGCCGTCACTTCGCCCTGCTGTTCGTGGATCTGGATCGCTTCAAGTGGGTCAACGACACCCTGGGCCACGATGCCGGGGACACCCTGCTCATCGAGGTGGCCAGACGCCTGAAAGGGGTGGTGCGCAAGTCGGATACCGTGGCCCGCCTGGGCGGGGATGAGTTCACGGTGATCCTCTCCGACATCCTCCACGAATCGATGGCCGAACTGGTGGCGCGAAAAATTCTCGAGCAACTCTCCACCCCGTTCATCCTCAAGGGGCAGCAGGTGGCCATCTCCGGCAGCGTCGGCATCGGCATGTTCCCCGACGACGGGGCCACTCCCCACGATCTGGCCCGCAACGCCGACTCGGCCATGTATCTGGCCAAGCAGTCGGGTCGCAACGCCTTCCGTTTCTTTTCCGAGGAGATCGATCGTCAGGCTCACCAGCGCATGACCCTCGAGGGGGAGATGCGCCTCGCCTTTCAGAACGACGAGTTTTTCATCGACTATCAACCCAAGATCCGCCTGGCCACCGGACGACTCTCCGGCATGGAGGCGCTGGTGCGCTGGGACCATCCCCGCGAGGGGGTGCTGTTTCCGAAGCAGTTCATCCCTCTGGCCGAGGGGACCGGACTGATCACCCAGGTGGGGGCCTGGGTGTTGCGCACCGCCTGTCGCGATGCCACCCTCTGGATCGAGGAGGGATTCCCCGACCTGAGACTGGCGGTCAATCTCTCTGCGCTGCAATTCCGCGACGGCGAACGGTTGGTGAGCATGGTCGAGGAGACCCTGCTCGAAACCGGCTTTCCCGCCAAGAATCTCGAACTCGAGATCACCGAAAGCATGATGCTCGGCAATCCCGAACAGGCCGCCGAGACCTTGAATCAGCTGCGCGATCTGGGCATCTCCATCGCCATGGACGACTTCGGCACCGGCTTCTCCTCCCTGGCGTTGCTCAAACGCCTGCCGATCCAGGTGATCAAGATCGACCGGTCGTTCGTGAAGGATCTCACCCCGGATGGACGCAACGCCTCGTTCACCTCGGCGATCATCTCCATGGCCCAGCAGTTGGGGTTACGGGTGGTGGTCGAGGGGGTGGAGAGCGATCAGCAGTTGAACATTCTCAAACAGCAGGGGGGCGACGAGGTGCAGGGATTTTTCTTCTCCCCGCCCCTGGGTCGGGAGTCGTTCCTGGATCTGCTGCACGGACGTCTGCCGTTGGGCGCGGCCAAGGTGGTCAACGACGATTGAGTCCGGGAGAGCCCCCGCGCCGGATCTCGGCCACCCCGACCGGATCCCGGCGCGGGAGACCCGGCGGCGGGGCCTGCACCCGACTCCCGGCGCCGGGCCACCTTCGGCGGCGGGTGTTCGACGTTTCCGCCCGCTGCTCGCACCCCCTTGCCCCTGTCACGCACCCCGGTCGCGGCGGGTGTTCGACGTTTCCGCCCGCTGCTCGCACCCCCTTGCCCCTGTCACGCACCCCGCTCCAATCACGCCTCTGAAAAAACGGTCGATTCACGCTCCCTTCTTGACTCAAATCAACCTTTGTGCGGCATCGCACCATTCCGGCCCGCATGAATCCTGTTGGCGGACGGAATTTCTGGCTATAATCATCCGGACCATCCGACAAGCATCGACTGCCGCTTCTCCTTGCGATCGCGAACAATCGAATCTCCCATGCACGACATGGGATCGCCATTCCGAAACAACAAGGTCGAGCCATACCTGAACGAGCCTTTGAGGAGACGCCCAAGCCATGCCCCCCCTGCTCGCCGGATACCTGCAAAAACTCGACAACCCGCAGTTCATGGGACTTTTCCTGGCCCTGCTCGGCGCGCTGCTCACCATCACCTTTTTCGGCTCGGCCCTGGCCCCCTACCTGACCGCCGTGGTGTTGGCCTATCTCCTGGAAGGGATGGTGCGCCCGCTGGAGAGGCTGCGCATGCCGCGCATCCTGGCGGTACTGCTGGTGTTCAGCCTTTTCATCCTGCTTGGCATCGCCTTCTTTTTCAGCCTGGTCCCGGCCCTGGCCCAGGAGTTGTCGCGGGTTTCGACCGAAATCCCGAGAATCACCGAAACCTTGAAAGCCCTGCTGCATCAGATCACCCTTTCGGCCTCCGGATTCATCGACACCCCGTTCGCGGAGAGCATGTTGCTGGGTCTGGTGGAAAAATCCCAGGGGTGGGCTGCGGAGTCGATCTCCATGCTGCTCAAGGGGGGACTGCCGGGGTTGGTGTCGATGTTGGTCTACCTGCTCCTGGTCCCGTTTCTGATCTTCTTTTTCATGAAGGACAAAACCGAACTGCTGCGCGCCTTCTCCCGTTATCTGCCCAGGGAGCGCACGCTGCTGGTCAAGGTGCTGCGCGAGGTCAACGCCGGGGTGGGCGGATACATTCGCGGCAAGTTCTGGGAGATGCTCTTGTTGGGATCGGCCAGCTATCTGGGCTTCGTGCTGATCGGCTTTCAGTATGCCTTTCTGGTGGCGGTGCTGACCGGCCTGTCGGTGCTGATCCCCTTTCTGGGTCTGGCCGTGGTGACCATCCCGGTGATCGTGCTCGGCATCCTGCAATGGGGCATCACCTGGGAAGCCACCCATCCGCTGGTCATCTACGGCATTTTGCAACTGGTGGATGGCAACCTGGTGGCGCCGATGATCCTCGGCGAGACGGTACACGTCCACCCCACCACGATCATGCTGGCGGTGCTGCTGTTCGGTTCCCTGTGGGGAGTGGCCGGGGTCTTTTTCGCGGTGCCGCTGGCGGTGCTGGTGATCAGCGTGCTCGAGGTCACCGTGGCCAACGACGCGCAGGCGCCCGACGCATGACCCCCGATCTCTCCCACCGGCTGGCCGAGCGCGTCTTGGAAGAGATCCTCGACCATCACGCCTCGGCGGATGGGGCGTTGCGTCAACTCTTCTCGCAACGCAACTCCGGCTCCACGGAGCGGGCACGGGTGGGCGATCTGGTGTTTCATGCGTTGCGACACCTGCGGCGGCTGGAGGCCGACGCCGAATCCGCCGGCGGCAACGACCGGGTGATCCGACTCGTTGCCGCTGCCGCCAGCGACCTGGACACCCCCGCCGCGTCCCCCCTTTTCTCCCCCGCGCCGGTTCGCTGCTCCCTGCCCGACTGGCTCTGGGAGACGTTCGTCGCCCAGTGGGGCGAAGAACAGGCCCTGGCCCTCGGCATGGCCCTCAACCAACCGGCATCTACCGACCTGCGCGTCAACCGCGCCCGCATCGACCGCGACACCCTGAGTCAGCGTCTGTTGGCCGCCGGCATCCACACCACCCCCCTGGAGGAGACCCCCGACGCCCTGCGGCTCACCGGCCATCCGCCGGTGACCACGTTGGAGCCGTTTCACGACGGGTTGTTCGAGATCCAGGACAAGGGAAGCCAGTGGATCGCCCCCCTGCTCGGGCCGCGTCCGGGGGAGACGGTGGTGGATCTGTGCGCCGGCGGGGGCGGCAAGACCCTTCATCTGGCCGCGCTGATGCGCAACCAGGGACGCATCCTGGCCACGGATACCGATGCCCGCCGTCTCAACCGGCTCACCCAGCGCGCCCGTCGCACCCGGACCAGCCTGGTGCGGGTCCAGACGCTGCGTCACGAGCGCGACCCGTGGTTCAAGCCACACGTCGGCAAGGTGGATGCCGTGCTCGTCGATGCCCCGTGCAGCGGCACCGGCACCCTGCGCCGTCACCCGGAGATCAAATGGCATCTTGACCCGGCCCAGATCGCCGCGCTTGCCGACCGGCAGAGCGCCCTGCTCAACGCCGCCGCCACGCTGCTCAGGCCCGGCGGACGGCTCGTCTACGCCACCTGTTCCCTGCTGCGCCAGGAGAACCAGGCGGTGGTCGAACGTTTTGTTAATGAAAATCAGAACTTTCGACATCTCTCCGCCATGCCGCCCCTGGCGGCGCAAGGGTACGCAGGATTATACTTCCAGGAGCGGGATCTCGTGATTCTGCCGCACGTCGCCGGGTGCGACGGCTTTTTTGCCGCCCTTTTGCAGAGGAACCGTTAACGGTTGTCGAACCACACATGAGCATGATTCCCATCAAACGCGCCTTGATCAGCGTATCGGACAAAACCGGATTGGCCATTCTGGGTGAGGGACTGGCCGCCATGGGCGTGAGCATTCTTTCCACCGGCGGCACGGCGCGCGCGTTGCAGGGCAATGGCGTGGCGGTGACCGAGGTCTCGGATTTCACCGGGTTTCCGGAGATGCTCGACGGGCGCGTCAAGACCCTGCATCCGCGCATTCACGGTGGACTGCTCGGGGTACGCGACAACCGCAAGCACCAATCCCAGATGAAAGAGCACGATCTGGAGCCGATCGATCTGCTGGCGATCAACCTTTATCCCTTCGAATCCACGGTGGCCCGTCCGGGGTGTACTCTGGAGGAGGCGGTGGAGAACATCGACATCGGCGGTCCGGCCATGATCCGTTCTGCGGCCAAGAATCACCGTTGGGTGACGGTGCTGGTCGATCCCGAGGATTACGTCCGGGTATTGGCCGAGATGCGTGCCAATCATGGCGCGGTATCGGCGCGCACCAACGCCGAGTTGGCCCGCAAGGCTTTCGCGCGCACCGCCGCCTACGATGCCGCCATCGCCAACTGGCTCACCGCGCTGGATGCGGACAACAAGCCGGGGATGTTTCCCGAGGTACTCACCCTGCAATTCGTCAAGCAGCAGGAGATGCGTTACGGCGAGAATCCCCATCAGCGTGCCGCCTTTTATCGGGACGGCTCCCCGGCGGGCGGCAACATCGCCCATGCCCGTCAGTTGCAGGGCAAGGAGTTATCTTTCAACAACATCAATGACGCCAATGGCGCTTTTGAGCTGGTGCGCGAGTTTTCCGAGCCCACCATTGCCATCATCAAGCACACCAACCCATGCGGCGTGGCCACGGATCCGGATCTGCTCACCGCGTATTTACGTGCCCGTGACACGGATCCGGTTTCGGCCTTTGGTGGGGTGATCGCGGTGAACCGTCCGGTGGACGAGCCATTGGCCAAGGAGATCGCCACCACCTTCATCGAAGCGATCATCGCGCCGGGTTTCACCGAAGCGGCCCGGAAGATCTTGTCCGGAAAGAACAATCTCCGGCTGTTGGAGACCTCCTCGCCGTTGGCGCCGGTCATCTCCCGCGAGGGGTTGTTAAAAATGGATCTCAAGCGGGTGGTTGGAGGTTTGTTGGTGCAGCAACCGGATGTTGGCGAGTTGCGCGAGGGGGATCTCAAGTTGGTTTCGCGGCGTGCGCCCACGCCCGAGGAGCGGCGCGATCTGTTGTTTGCCTGGAAGATCGCCAAGCATGTCAAGTCCAACGCCATTGTTTACGCCCGTGATCTGACCACGGTGGGGGTAGGTGCCGGCCAGATGAGTCGGGTGGACTCTTCGCGCATTGCCATTGCCAAGGCCAACGATGCGGCTTTGGCTGCCGGGCGATCCGGCAATCCGGTGGCCGGATCGGTGATGGCTTCGGATGCCTTTTTCCCGTTTCGGGATGGGATTGACGCGGCGGCGGCGGCGGGGGCCACGGCGGTGATTCAGCCGGGCGGATCGATTCGGGATGAAGAGGTGATTCAGGCGGCCAACGAGCATGGCATGGCGATGTTGTTCACCGGGGTGCGGCATTTCAGGCATTGAGGCGGAAGAAGGGACCGCAACCGTCGCGGGGGACGGGGGACCAAAGGTCCCCGGCGGAGGTTCGGAGGCGGAGCCTCCGAGGTTGTGATTTTGGCGTCGCAGGGGACCGGGGACCGAAGGTCCCCGGCGGAGGTTCGGAGGCGGAGCCTCCGAGGTTTTGACTTTGCCGGCGTCTTTGGCCTTTGTCTTTAAGTCTTTGGCGCGCTCTTCAAAAAAAGCGATTTTCACGTCTTTTTGTGAAAATCGCTGCGCGCTGCCTTGGCTGCGGGAAGGTTTCGCGCTTTTGGCGAAACCTTCCCGCGAACATGGCCAACAACCGGTCGCCGGAGGCGACTTGTCTTGCAGGCAATTCGCCCTGTATCGTTGCCCAAAACCGGCAACGATACAGGGCACATGAGACGGCGCGCGCTGCGCGATTTTTCGCAAAAACCGCGAAAAATCGCTTGTCTTGAAAAGCGCGCGAAAAGCAAAAAATCAAAAGCAAATCAGAATCAACAAATCAAGACCAATTCAAAAACAAATTCAAAAACAAAGTCGCGGGGCGCCGCCCCGCCCCCGCCGGGGGCGATAATCGCCCCCCGTCCCCCGTGATGACTGTGAACCTTGGGACCGCCCCGTCCCCCGTGATGACATGAACCTCCTCCTGATCAAAACCTCCTCCCTCGGCGACGTGCTGCACACCCTCCCCGCCCTGCGCGACCTGCACCTCGCCCGCCCGGACATCCATGTCCACTGGGTGGTCGAAGAGGCCTTCGCCCAAATCCCCACCTGGGCCGAAAACGTCACCGAAATCATCCCCATCGCCTGGCGCCGCTGGCGCAAGCACCCCTGGAAAGCCTGGCAATCCGGCGAACTGCCCGCCTTTCTCACCCGCCTGCGCAACCAACCGTTCGACCTCATCCTCGATGCCCAGGGACTCCTCAAAAGCGCCCTGATCGCCCGACTGGCCCACGGGGATCGCCACGGCATGCACCACACCTCGGCACGCGAACCACTCGCTTCGGTTCTCTACCACTTCACCCACGAGATCCCCAAACAACAACACGCCGTGTCACGCCTGCGCCAACTGTTCGCCCAATCACTCGACTACCCGGAACCCCTCTCCCCCCCCGATTTCGGCCTCAATCCAGCCCGATTCACCCACCACACCCCCGAAAAACCCTACCTGGTGTTCCTGCACGGCACCACCTGGACCTCCAAACACTGGCCGGAATCCCATTGGCAAACCCTGGCCAAACTCGCCACCTCCTCCGGCATCGAAGTCGTTCTGCCGTGGGGCAACGAAAAGGAACAGGCTCGCGCCCACAGCATCGCCCAGATCGCACCCAACGCCTGCCGCGTGACCCCGAAACTCACCCTGACTGAACTGGCCAGCGAACTGGCCAGCGCCCGCGCCGTGATCGCCACCGATACCGGCCCGGCCCACCTGGCGGCGGCCCTGGCAGTGCCCACCGTGGCCCTCTACGGCCCCACGCCCACGGAACGGATCGGCATCGTCGGCGCCAAGGCCACACGCTTGATCGGGAACTGCCCCAAAGCCCCCTGCCGACGCCGGATCTGCCCCCTGCGCGACGATCCGGATCGCTGCATGCACACCCTCACCCCGGAGCAGACCTGGAAAACCGTGCAGGAGATCGCCCGCCCATGACCCGCCTCCCGCTCTCCTTGGTGGTGATCACCCAGGATGCCGCCACGCAACTCCCCAACTGTCTGACCAGCGTCCCGTTCGCGGACGAGATCCTGGTGGTCGATTCCGGAAGCCGGGATGCCACGACAACCATCGCCGAAACTCACGGCGCACGGGTGGTCCACCAGGCGTGGCTCGGCTTCGGACCCCAGAAACGGTTCGCGGTGCAAGAGGCCCAACACGACTGGGTGCTGTGCCTGGATGCGGATGAGTCGTTGAGCCCAGCCTTGCGCCAGGCCATTGAACACGAACTGTCCACCCCGCGTTTCACCGCCTACCGCTTCGCCCGTCGCAACCGTTTCCTGGGTCGCTGGCTGCGGCACGGCGAAGGGTATCCGGATTGGCAGTTGCGGCTGTTCCACCGCAACCACGCCCAGTGGCGCACGGATCCAATCCACGAGGGGGTGGAGGCGCAAGGAAAGGTCGGCACCCTGACCGGGGATCTTCTGCACGAATCGGCACAAACGCTGGAAAGCTACCTGGCCAAACAGAACCGCTATACCTCCCTGCAGGCGGAACGGTTGATCGCCGCAGGCAAACGACCCGGCGCGGCGCGGATCGTGTTGAGTCCTCTGCTGCGTTTTTTTAAATTTTACCTGCTGCGCCTGGGATTTCTCGATGGAACGCCGGGACTGGTGCATATCCTGATCGGTTGTTTCAACAGCTTTTGCAAATACGCCAAGGCACGGGAAGGGTGGATTCAGCAACCCGCACCCCGCGTCAACAACCCCTGATAAAGCTCCATCAGCCGCGCGCTCATCGTCTCCAGGCTCAGCCCGACCACCGTCTCCCGCGCTGCCCGACCCAGGGCGACACGATACGCCGCATCGTCCAGACTCTGTAAATTCCGCGTCAGGGTGGCCAGATCCAAGGCGTCGCCCAACAGACCGTTGACCCCGTGGTCGATCAGATCCACCGCCCCGCACTTGAAGGTGGTGACCAGCGGCAATCCCATGGCCATGGCTTCGAGCGCCACGTTCGGAAACGGATCGTACAGGGTCGGCAACACCACGGCATCGGCGGCGGCGTAACAAGGCACCACATCGCGCCGACCGCCGGTGAAAAGCACCCGATCGGCCACGCCCAGACGCCGCGCCAGACCCTCCATGCGACCCTGCGCCTTGTCACGCCCCACCACCACCAGCCGCGTCGCACGATCCAGCCCGGCCAGGGCGGTCAGCAGAGCCGGCACCCCCTTGCGCTCGAAACCCGATCCCACGAACAACAAAAGCGTCTCATGCGGGGCGATGCCCCACCCGGCGCGCGCCGCATCACGCTCCCGCGCCCGCGTCTCGGGATGAAACCGCTCCAGATCCACACCGCTGTAGATCACCACCAGCTTCTCCGGCGCGATCCGAAAACGCGCCAGAATCTCGGCGCGCACCATGCGCGAATTGCAGATCACCGCCTTGAGATCCGCATGCTCGAACAAAAGCCGCTCCTGGTTGAGCAGATGGCGATGAAACGGATTGATCCCATCCAGCCACCGGGCCACCCGACCCCGTGCCCGTCCACGCTGTTCCAGCCACTCGGCGTGAACCCCGTCGCCGGCACGGTAGAGATCGCAGCCGGGAATGCGCTCGTGACTCTGCACCAGGTCGAAACGACGCTCGGCCAGCCGCGCATGGACACAGCGGGCAAACGCCACATCCCGCCACCAGCGCCCCAGATGCCACGGATCGCAACGCACAGTTTCAAGGCCGTCGCACCCGCCCTCCCAACGCCGGGCGATCAGGGTGATCGCCACCCCACGGGCCCGCAAGGCCCCCATGGCCCGGTCCAGAAACCGTTCCGCACCGCCAAACGGCGTATGACGCTGACGAATCAACGCCAGCCTCATCTCGCGATCACCCGTCATGGAGAAAACCTTTCACGCGCTCTTTCCTTTTGAGATCAGGCAGGGTTAAATCATCGCCAGGAGTCACCCCAGCATGAAAGACCCTCCATGAAACTGCTCATCACCGGTGCCCAGGGCCAGGTCGGCCAGGAGATCGTCGCCCTGGCGGCCCAACGCAACCTCCACCCGATCCCCCTGGGCCGAAACGATCTCGACATCACCGATCCCCAGGCGGTCCGGGCCGCGCTCGAAGCCCACCGACCCGATCTGGCGATCAATGCCGCAGCCTACACCGCCGTGGACCTGGCAGAGAGCCAACCCGACGCGGCCTTTGCCGTCAATCGCGACGGCGCGCGCCACCTGGCCTCGGCCTGCGCGGCCATGCGCCTCCCCCTGATCCACCTCTCCACGGATTACATCTTCGATGGCCGTCAGTCTACCCCATACCGCGAGACGGATCCACCCGCCCCGCTCGGGCTCTACGGCGTGAGCAAATGGGAGGGCGAAGAGGCGATCCGCGCCCTCCTGCCCCATCATCTGATCATCCGCGTCAGTTGGGTGTTCGGGTTGCACGGCAAGAACTTCGTCAAGACCATCCTGCGACTGGCGCGGGAACGGGAGAGCCTGGCCGTGGTCGATGATCAGACCGGCGGACCCACCGCCGCCGACGACATCGCCCGGATGCTCCTGGAGGTGGCCGGGAACGCTCTCCAGCCCGGCTTCTCCGACTGGGGAACCTATCACTATCAAGGCGCGCCAGCGGTCACCTGGCACGCCTTCGCCCGGTTCATCGTCGCCACCGCCGGCGAACGGATCACGCTGCCGGTGCGCGAGATCCGCCCCATCCCCACCGAGGAATTTCCCACGCCCGCCCAAAGGCCGGCCAACTCCCGACTCGATTGCCAGCGCATTCACGACCGGCTGGGCATCGCGATGCCGGACTGGCGCCTGGCCGCGCGCACGCTGATTCCACGCCTGCTCGATTGACCGGCTGGGCATCGCGATGCCGGACTGGCGCCTGGCCGCGCGCACGCTGATTCCACGCCTGCTCGATTGATCCGAATCCACATCTTGGGAGAGGGATTGCCGTGCGTCCCCCTGTTCCTGGTCTGTCAAATTCTGAAAATCTTGTCATTCGCGCAAATAAACTGCTTGATTATTACATTTTATCCGACTATGCTGTTTCGAAATCCCGCCTGAATCATGAAATATGAACGGTAATTCATATAAAATATTTTCTTTTTATCAACAGATAAGATATGAATAATAGATCAGGGAAAACCGATCATGGAGACCATGCGTTCCGCCACCGATCCACACCTTCATCTGATCCGCGCGATCCGTGATACCATGCACGAAACCGCGTTGGCCTTTTTTTCCACCGATATCGACATCCAGGAAGGCCCGGCGATGATCCAGCGCGAGGGCAACCCCTTTCTCACTCCCCAGGCGGATGTCACCGCCATAGTGGCCTTTCAAGGTGGACTGACCGGTGGGGTGCATCTCTCCGCGCCCATGCACGCGGCGGTGGGTCTGGCATCCGCCTTCTGGGGCGAACCACTGGAGAGCTTCAACGACACCGCCCGCGACGCCCTCGGCGAGTTGACCAACATCATCGCCGGCGCCCTGAAAAGCCGCATCAACGACGACATCAGCCTCACCCCGCCCAAGGTGCTGCAAGGCGAGGAACGAACGGAACGGCAACCCAACACCCAGGCCAGCACCCGTTGCTACTTCATGACCACCAACGGTCCGTTGTTCGTCGAGGTGTTCCAAGATCGCGAGGAGGCATGACGACACGGCCAAACCGGGCCGGCAGGCTCACCGCCCCATCCGTTCGCCCCTCTCCTCACCGTTCCAACACCACCCCCAACCGCTCGGCCAGGGCTTGCAGTTCAACCCGCGCCACGGTGAATTCGAGCCGATCGATCGCCTCTTCCAGGCGTTGACTCTCTTCCCGCCTCCCCAACATCGACACCAGAGACTCCATCAGATCCTGGGAGGCCAAATCCTGACGCGCCAGCAGGAGATCCATCTCCCGCATCATCGTGGTCACCCACGCCCGATCCAGCGGGGCCTGGGAATCGGGATGCGCCGCGTCGTGCTGGACCTCCTCGCGGTCCAGCTCCCTCAACCAGAGCCGGATCGCCTCGAAGGTGCGCTCCAGGCTCTCTTCCAGCCGCTCCAGACCGCCCCACCATGCCGTGCCAGACTCCTGCTTCAAAACGAACTCGAACGCCTGAGCCGCGTTGAAGAGCGTCATGGCGGTCAAATTCCCCGCCGACCCCTTCAAGGCATGCACCCGTTTTCGCGCCTCCGCGACCCCTTCGGGACTCCCGTCCTCGAGCATGCCGCGCAGCGTTCCGGGCAAACCATCGAAATGACGCAGAAACTCCCCAAGCAGGGAGCGCAGCAGCCCCTGTTTATGGTTGATCCGATCCAGAAGCCCGGCCCGATCCAGAAGCTCGTCGGATCCCTCCGCGCGCCGCGCGCCGCGGTCCGCCCCCTCCCAGGCACGCGCCGACCGCACGAAGCCATGCCGCGACGGAAGCCACTCCCGCAAGACGGCAAGCAGCTCCGTGCGCCGGATCGGCTTGCTGATATGGCCGTTCATGCCGGCATCCCGTGTCGCCCGTTGATCCTCCTCCAGCGCATGGGCGGTCATGGCCAGGATCGGCAAGGTTTCAAAACGGCCATCCGAACGAATCAACCGGGCCGCGGCCAGACCGTCCATCACCGGCATCTGCACATCCATCAACACCAGATCGTAGGAGCGGGTGGAGACCATCTGGACCGCCTCCTGGCCATTGTCGGCCATCTCGACCTCGATCCCGAAACCGACCAGATTCTCCTCGGCCACCTGTCGATTGATGAGATTATCCTCGACCAGCAGCACCCGCGCGCCAGACAGATCTCCCACCAGATGGTTCGGATCCGGATCATGAGGCACGACACCTGCATTCCGGATCCGTTCCGGATCGCAAAGCTCCAGGATCGCCGCGAACAACCGGGTACACCCCACCGGTTTGACCAGCCTGATCTCCCCTTCGGCGCCGAGGATCTCCCCTTCCGGTCCCTGCCCGCTCCCCACCAGTCTGAGCACCCTGCCGGCGCCTTCGCCGTCGAACAAAACGCTCCGGAACCGGTTTTCCAGCTCCCGATCCGCCCACTCGGGCATCTCGTCATCCAGCACCGCCAGACGAAACGGTCGATCGATCCCCCTGGCCCTGGCGTGGCCGATCCGCGCCAATGCCGCCTCCACGCTCGCCACGGCCACCACCGAGGCCTGAAACTGTCGCAGCATCCCCTCCACGGTGGCGCGCAATCCCGGATGGGCGATCACCACCAGCACCGCCAGCCCCCGCCATTCGCGTGGCAAGAGCAGATCCATCGCGTCGGCGATCACGGCGGGCTGGAAACGGGCGATGAAATGGAATGTACTTCCCACGCCCGGCTGGCTCTCCAGCCAGATCCGACCGTTCATCATCTCCACCAGCCGCTTGCAGATCGCCAACCCCAGACCCGATCCGCCATGCGTGCGGGTGACGGAGAGGTCGGCCTGGGAAAAGGGTTGAAACAGACGTCCGGCCTGTTCATCGGTGATGCCGATGCCGGTATCGCGCACCTTGAAATGCAACTGGATCGGCACCTCGCCGGCGTGGTGGAGCCGGCGAACCGACACCTCCACCTCGCCCCCTTCCGGAGTGAACTTCACCGCGTTGCCGATCAGGTTCATCAGGATCTGTTCCAGGCGCAATGGATCGCCATGCAGGGAGGTTTGACACACCTCGGTCACGGAGAACAGGAGCGTGATCCGTTTGCCCGCGATCTGGACCCGAAACAGCTCGATGAGATGGTCGAACAGCTCGCGCGGTTTGAAGTCGATGTTGTCGAGTTCCAGGCGTCCGGCATCGACCTTGGAGTAGTCGAGCAGATCGTTGATGATGCGCAGCAGCGAGCGTGAGGCGTGGGAGATCTTGCGGAGGTAGTCGTGGACCTTGGGGGAGAGTTCCTGGGCGAGGGCCAGATCGGTCAGACCGATCACGGCGTTCATCGGCGTCCGGATTTCATGGCTCATGTTGGCCAGAAAGAGGCTTTTGGACCGATTGGCCTCCTCGGCGGCGGCTCTGGAATTGGAAAGCTCGCGGGTCATCTCCCGGAGATCGCGTCCCATGCGGTTGAACGTTTCGGCCAGCTCGCCGATCTCGTCGCGGGTGGTGACAGGGATCGAGGTGTCGAAACGGCCCAATCCGATGGCATCCATGCCCCGACGCAACTCGATGATCGGAGCGGCCAGACGGCGGGAAATCCGATAGGCCAGGCCGGTGATGATCACCAGCAGCAGAAACAGCGGCACCAACGCCTGATGCAACGCCCGCATGACAGGATCGTGCAGCATGGCGGCGGTCAGCGGAAAGGCCATCCGGAACTGCATGGCATGATCATCCCCTCCCAGCCGGACCTCACGGGTGAGCATCCCGTCCATCTCGCCCAACGTCAGAACGCCACCCCCATCGAGGGGTTCGAACCCCCTTCCCTTGGCGATGAACAGACGCGCCCCTTGATGGCCCCAGACGCGCAAATCAATGATGTGGCGTAAAAAATCGGCCAGATCCCCATGGATCAGCACCACCCCGGCCAATTCGCCGATCTCCGGATCCCGCTTGGGGATGCCGGCCAACAGGGTCCAGCGTCCATCGACCATCCGGAACGGTCCCCGAAAGCGCAACGCGCCCACCGGGCCGTGGATCAGATCGGCATGCAGGGCCCGCGCCTCGGCGTAATAGGGATCGGTCCCGGTATAATCGGTCAGGTTCACCGGATCGCGCAGCCGCCGGTTGTCCGCGACCGCCACCCGTTCCACGCCGCGACTGTCGAAATAGCGGATCGACAGAAACAGACCGCGATGGGCGGAGGCGACATGCAGAAAATTCCGCTCCACATTCGGTTTGATCAGCAGTGCCTTATCTCCCCAGGCCTGGAGCATCTCATCGAGCCCGGAAAGCCTCTCCAGGATGCGCAGGGCGCTCTCCAGGGGGATCACCACCCCGCGTTCGAAGCTATCCGCCGCCTCGTCGAGGGCGTGTCGGGCCGCCTGTTCCAGCTCTTGTTGGATCTGCCGCTTGACGATCACGAACTGCGCGGTCCCGAAGATCAGGATCAACACCACCCCGACCCCCACGAACCAGGCGAGCAGCTTGTGAAAGATCGAGCGGCCCAGCGGGATCATGGCGCGACCGGATGGCGATCCAGGGCCACGGAGCGATCGATGAACTCCTCGATGCCGGGCTGGCTCTTGAGCCGGCCCTCGATGCCGAGCTGGCGAGCGCGGGTGCGGTTGACGATCAGGGCGCCACGGGATGGGGCCACCGGCGGCATGGTGGCTGGATCCATCCCCTCGGCCAGAATCCGATGGGCCATGCGCACCGCCTCGTAGCCCTGTTTGTAGCCGGAGTCATCGGCCACGCACAACACCCCCTCCTCCACGAACTGCTTTTCGTCCCCGATGTCGGGTTTGGCGATGTTGCGCAGATACCAGGCGCCCAGGGCCAGTTGATCGATCGGTCTGCCCGTAGCGTCGCGGATGGTGTTGTGGTTGGTGAGATAGATGGCATCCACCTGGGCGGCCAACGCCAGGGCACCCTTTTTCCAGGCGGTTTCGTCGTTGGTGACCACCGTACCCCCGAGCTTGACCGGCAGTTTGCCGGTCTCCTCGAGCCGGTGCAGCTCCTTGATCTTGGCCAGACTGGTCTCGGAGTCATCCGCCAGCACCCCCAGGGTACGGATCCCCGGCACCAGACGCAGCAGGAACTCCAACCCCTCGCGCATGTAACCGGGTTGATAGATTCCGGTCACGTTGTGTCCCGGATGGGCGATGCTGTCGAGGAGTCCGTATTTCAGCGGCCAGATGTTGATCCCCCAGAAAACCACAGGGATGGGGGTATCCAGATAGTGGGAGCCGATCAACCGGGCGGCGTTGTCGTCGCCCAAAAGCAGGAGATCGGGAGCGAAGGCCTCGGCCTCCTCGAGAACACGACGGGCGCTCGCGACCATTTCGTCTGGTGCGCTCTTGCGCTTGGTATCCATCCAGAGCTTGCGCAGCACCGCCCGTGAGGTTTCGACCCGATCCTCGCGCAAGAACCGTGCGATCTGGGCCTGCTGGTCGAAATACCCCAGCTCCAGCAGCCCGTGATGCACCCCGCGCTGGGTATCCTGGGACCAAAGGTATTCGCGATGGTAGCTGCTGATGATAAGGATGCGGTGTTTACCGCTGGCGTGGAGAGGGGGCTGAAACGGAACCAGGAACGCAAGGAGCACGAACAGCAGACCGATCCATGATGCGATGCGTCTCTCATCCATCCTGGTCACTCCCCCATGTCGTTTCAGATCTCGATAGAAATGTTCATGACTTCCGAGCGTCAGAAGTCGCCATTCCGGATCGTTTTCGAGCCATTCGCAGGTCAGTGGGAAATGACCCACCCCGTTGAATGGTCGCGGACATCGGGTCACCCCCTCGCATGAGAAGCGATCTTGAAAATCCGCAAAACCTGCCAAAGAGTTTACACGTCACATCCAAGGATTGAAAGAAAAAATACCCAGGAACAACACAATCATTAATGACGACTCATTCACGTTCCGAAAGAAACTGATAGCCGACGCCATGCACGGTGACGAGCATGCGTGGCATGGCGGATTCGTTCAGTTTGCGACGCAGGCGGTTGACCATCACGTCGATGGTGCGATCACTGGGCATCCAGTCGCGGCTGCTGACCGCTTCCAGGAGTTGGTCACGGGTGAAAACCCGACCGGGCTTGCGCACAAACACCGACAATAAAAGATATTCTCCGTTGGTCAAAGGGACCACCTCGCCCTCCGGGGAGGTGAGACGACGCCGTTCGGTATCCAGGGTCCAGCCGTTGAAGAGGTGTCGGGTGATGGACGCATCCTCTTCCCGACGTTGCTTGCGGGTGCGTCGCAGCAGGTTCTTGACGCGAATCAGAAGTTCGCGGTCGTTGAAGGGTTTGACCACATAATCGTCCGCGCCGAGTTCCAGGCCGATGATTCGATCCACATCCTCCTTGCGTGCGGTCACCAGGATGATGCCGATCTCGGAGCGCCGGCGCAGGGCCCGGGTCAACGAAAAGCCATCATCATCGGGCAGATTGATATCCATCAACACCAGATCGATGGCCTGTTCTTGCAGGATCTCCCACATGGCGGCGCCGTTTTCGGCCCGCGAGACCGCATACCCCTCCTTTTCGAAACAGGCGGCGAGCAACTCCCGTGTCACGGTGTCATCCTCGACGATCAGCAGATGCGCGGCTCCATTCATGACAATTTGTTACACTCCGACCACCATGTCAAGACAATACCCTCCATGTGTATGACCAAATAAGACTCACGTCAACCGGACAATCATTCCAATCAGTCTATACCCACCCGGATTGAACAATCAAGATTACTCACCAGTTCGAACGCCCCCTCCTTTGAATTCGTTTGATTCGAACGGGAGAAACGGTTTTTCATTTACAATATGTTAACATTTATGCCGTGCCTGCCCCAGGCCGAGCCCCGGAAAGACGCGAACCCCACCCCATCCCGACAATCACGACAACCCCATGGCGTGACAAAAAATCGTCTTTCCACACACCAATTTTTCCGCAATCGCGAAAAACGTGGTATCGTACATGCAACACACCGCACGAAACAGATGCGATTCAGGACACCTGAACCCAAATTGGCATGATGGGGGGAGATCCCCATCACCCCCGGACCATGGACCCCCCGAAGTTCCACGGTCAAGAGAGGCACGGAATATCAACACCATGGATGAGACGCTCATCGCCCTGGTCGTAGACGACAACCTGATGGAACGGACCCTGTTGTCCGCTCTGCTCAAGAAAATCGCCCGCTGGACCATCACCCCCATCGCCTGCGCCACCGTGGACGAGGCGATCCGACAGGTGGAGCGCCACGGCGACCCGCACTTGGCCTTCATCGACTATCGACTCGACCACGAATCGGGCATCGATCTGATCCGCCGCCTCAAGGGGATGGGCAGCCGGGCGGGATGCATCCTGTTCACCGGCACGGAGGGGGACGAAGCGCTTCTGGAGGCGGTGCGGGTGGGCGCGGACGACTATCTGCGCAAGAGCGAACTGAGCATCGAGGTGCTCAACCGGGCCATCCATCATGTGCTGGAAAAATGTCGCAGCGCCCGCAACCTCGAAGCCGCCTTGAGCGAACTCCAAAAGGCCAAGTCCCTGCTCGAAAAACGGGTCGAAAGCGAAGCGGAAAGTTTGAGCGAAGCGCGGGAACGGCTCGATGCCATCGCCTCGGCGGCCCTGGATCCGATCATGATCCTGGATGCCCAGATGCAGGTCACCTTCTGGAACCCCGCCGCCGCGCGGGTCTTCGGCCACACCCCGGAGGAGATCCTGGGCCGGTCGGTCCTGGAACTGCTCCCCGCCAGCGAGTTCGCCACCCGTCTGCAAAACAGCTTCAAGGGGTTTGGCCGCACCGGCAAGGGAACGATGATCGGACGCGTGACCGAATTCGTGGTCAAACGCAAGAACGGCAAAAGCTTTCCAGTGGAAGCCTCCAGTTCGGCGATCCAGATCCGCGGCGCCTGGCATGTGGTGGTGATCCTGCGCGACGTCACCCGGCACCGCAAGGCCGAGGCCGCCCTGCGTCGCGCCAGCGATGCCGCCCAGCAGGCCACCCGGCTCAAGGATCAGTTCGTCTCCCTGGTGGCCCACGACCTGCGCGGTCCGTTCACCTCGATTCTCGGCTTCCTGGAACTCCTCGACAACGATCCCAAAAATCCCCTGAGCAAAAAACAGAAAGGGTATCTGAACTGGATCACCGAGAGCAGCGCCAAGATGCTCGACCTGATCAACGAAATCCTCAACATCAGCCGTCTGAAAACCGGCAAGATCGTCCCGGAACCGCGCTTCTTCAACGCCCGCTTCTTCGGCGACAAGTCCCTGGACTCGATCCGTCCCATGGCCGACCAGAAGGGGATCGAACTCCTGAACAATCTGCCGGAGTCGTTCCGTCTGCATGCCGATCCGGCCCTGTTCGGCGAGGTGCTGCACAATCTGCTCACCAATGCGGTCAAATTCTGCAACCGCGGCGATCGCATCACCCTGTTGCGTCCCAACGGCAAACCCTCGACCCTGGCGGTGCTCGACACCGGCGTCGGCATCCGCGAAAAACGCATCCCCAAACTCTTCAGCCTCGAGGAGAAAACCTCCACGGTCGGCACCGCCGGCGAACACGGCACCGGTTACGGACTCCCCTTCAGCCGCGACCTGCTGCGCGCCCATCACGGCGACCTGACCGTCGAATCCAAGGAGGGGATCGGCAGCATCTTCTACGCCCAACTGCCGGAAGTGGTGCCCAAGGCGCTCATCATCGACGACGACGCGGAGTTCCGCCAACTGCTGGTGGCCTTTCTGCATCAGGAGGGGGTGCGCACCGTGGAGTCCACCGATGGTCTGGATGCCCTCGCCACCCTGCAATCCAACGTCTGTCACCTGATCATCTGCGACGTGCAGATGCCGAGTCTGGACGGCTTCGGATTCCTGAGCCGGGTGCGCGAAGATCCGAAAACCCGCCAGATCCCGGTGATCCTGGTGACCGGCGACAACGCCATCGAAACCCGCGAAACCGCCTTCCGACTCGGCGCCAACGACTTCATCACCAAACCCTTCTCGCCGAATGAGTTCATTCCGCGCGTGCGCCGTTTCCTGGGATAGAACACGATGCACGCCACCGGCCACACCCACTTTCCCCAGGCCAAGAAACGTCTGGGACAACATTTTCTCGCCGATGAATCCATCGCCCAGGAAATCGTCGCGGTTTCTGGCGCCGGCCCCAAGGATCGGGTGGTGGAGATCGGTCCCGGACCCGGCGCCTTGACCGTCTGGCTGCTGCGCGCCTGTGGCCAGGTCTGGGCGATCGAATTCGACGCCACGCTGGTGCCGCTGCTGGAGAATCGCGTCAAGGGGTTGGGAACGCTGCATGTGGAGCGTGCCGATGCGTTGCGGGTCGATTATCGGGCGCTGGCCACCCGATTGGGTGGCCCCCTCACCATCGTGGCCAATCTTCCCTACAACGTCGGCACGCCCATCCTGATGCATCTGGTGGAACAACGGGAGGTGATCGCCAGCATGACCGTGATGTTGCAAACCGAGGTGGCGGAACGGCTCGCGGCCTCTCCCGGATCCAAGGCGTATGGCGCGCTGTCGGTGATGTGCGGAATGTGGATGTGCGTCGAGCCGTTGCTGGAGGTGCCTCCCGCCGCCTTCCGTCCGCCTCCCAAAGTCCACTCCACGGTGATCCGTCTCATCCCCCGCCCGGCCCCCCTGGCCGAAACGCGGAATCTGGGACGCTTTTCCCAGGTGGTGCATGCCGCCTTCGGGCAGCGCCGCAAGGTGCTCGCCAATGCCCTCAAGTCGATCCACCCCGAGTCGCGCGACTGGTTGACCCGCGCCGGGATCGATCCGGAACGACGCGGCGAAACCCTTTCGATCGCGGAGTTCGCCCATCTGACCAACGTGTTGGACGGATTGACCGGGACATGACCCATCGATTTGGAATGGGAAGAGAGAGACCGGTTCGGGATGGTCACTCCGAAGGCCGACTCGGAAGGGAAAGCTGACTCGGAAGGGAAAGCCGACTCGGAAGGGAAAGCCGACTCGGAAGGGAAAGCCGACTCGGAAGGGAAAGCCGACTCGGAAGGGAAAACCGACTCGGAAGGGAAAGCCGACTCGGAAGGGAAAGCCGACTCGGAAGGGAAAGCCGACTCGGAAGGGAAAACCGGGATATCGGGCGCGGAATCTCCCGTCCGGACCGCGCGCGGCGATCCGGACGGAACAGCCGACTGTTCAGCGTTTCTTCATGAACTGCTGGACGTAGAAAAAGAACTCAACGAAAAACAGACCTGCCTCACACCTGAAGTACTGCTTCACACTGTCGAAATTGCTTTTGTACTGCATTGTGTAATCCGTTCCGGTGATCAGCGTCGGCGGGGTGAGGTTGATGTTGCCAAAACCGGTACCCAAACGGGTCTGCACCCCACCCGCGATGATGTTGGCCAACTCGCCGAAACCGTCCCCCGCTTCGCCAAAAATGGTGTCGTAGCTCTCGCCCGAAAAGGAGGATGCCAGCTCGATGGCGGCATGCAGAGGCGCAGCCAGATGGATGCCACCGTGGATGCCCCCGGAGAAGTTGATCACCACGGTCACCTCGGAGCTTGGTGGACGGTAGTCGTCATCCTCCTTTTTCTGGACCGTCGGGCCCGGCTCGACTTCCATGACCAGATAGGCGGAGAACATCTCCTTGACCGCTTCCTTGATCAACCCGGCAAACTCGGCTTTCATGGTCATGTTGTTGCTTTCCTTGGGCGTACATTGCATTAATATAAAGAGATCGCGCTGCAACCGCGATGTTCCGGATTGCCGGAGCGTTTCATCTGACTTTCGATAACAAAAAGTAATTCGTTACGCACCAAAGTCTATCAAACAGCCCCTTTCCAGGGCAACCCTAAATCACATCGCATTCACGCAGCATGGCATGATACTGCCCGGCGATCCGATCCCAATCCAACCCCTGCACGGTCTCGAGCCCACCATCCCGGATCGTGGCCAGCAGCGCCGGATCCTCCAGAAGCCTGCCCACCTGTCCGGCCATGCGCGCCGTGTCGCCGACATCGGACAAGAACCCGTTCCGGCCATCCAGGATCCAATCCGCCGGCATGCCCATGCGACTCGAAACCACCGGCACCCCACAGGCCCAACTCTCCATCAACGCCTTGGGTCCGCCCTCGGCACGGGAGGTGATGGCATAAAGATCCAGAATCTGGTAACAGGAGACGATATCGAGATAATTCTCCAAAAAGCGGTGCCGGTACGGGATGCCCAGCCGTTCGAGTCCGCGCTTCACGTAGCCACGGGCCGGGCCGGTCAGCATGACCAGCACATTCGGATGGCGTCCCCGGAGCTGTTCCAACAACTCCAGAAACAGATCCGGCCCCTTGACCGGCTTGGGCTCCTCGCCATCGCCCCAGCCGATCCCATCCTTCTGAAACGAACCGATGACGAATGCCTCGCGGGGAATCTCCAGCGCCGCGCGCAGACGGGCGCGGGTCTCGGCATCGGCGGGCCGGAAACGGGTCAGATCCACGCCGAGAGGGATCAACTCGATCTTCTCCCCCGGCACGCCATGCGCCATCAACACCTGTCGCGAAATCACGCAGGAAACGACCACCTTGCGCATCCGATCGAAGATGCCCGGCATCCTGGCGAACATCTCATCCATTTTCGGTTCACCGCTGTCGGGTTCCCCGTGGAACCAGGTGAGAAACAGGGCATTGGAGGGGTGCAACCGATCGCGCGGACCGGCAAACCAGACCGCGCGGTTGCCAAACAGAATCACCTGATGGCGCAGACGCCAGGGGGCGGTGATGATCGGCACGACATCCCCCAGACGACTCTCCAGCCCGGTGGCGATGTAATGGGCATCCCACCGGTAAGACCAGTTGGCCGAATCGGAGACATAATGGACCCTGCGACGCAAACGCCCGCGCAACTCCTGAACCAGGGGATCGACAAGACGGGTCAGGGGAATCATGCCACCACCTCTGCCGGCCCGGCGTCCACCGGTCTGGTCTCGGACCAGATCTCCCCCCAGCGCACCTCGAGATGGACGACGACCAGACCGGCGGCGCGCATCTCCTCGTGAAACGACTCCAACGTGTATTCGGTCTGATGGGTGGCATCCAATCGCCACGCCACCCCCAACTCCCGTTTCAGGGCCACGCGCCAGTCGCGTTCGAACAACGGCACCCGGATCAACAGACGCCGCGCCCCGCAACGGACGACCAGACGCTTGAGAAACTCCGGTCGTTCCGACAGATGTTCCAACACATTGGAAAGGGTCACCACATCAAACGGACCGTTCAACCCCTCCTCCGAGGTGGCATCACCCACCCGGTACTCGACATGGGGATGGGGACGCAACCGACGGGCCTCCTCCACCTTGACCGACTCCAACTCGATTCCGAGCACCCGACACCCTCCCCTTTCGGCCATGTCGCGGGTCAACGCCCCATTCCCGCACCCCACGTCCAACACCCGCTCACCCGGTTCCAGACGACCGACGAAGAAGTCATGATAGGCCATCAACCGATGCTTGGGATGCAGTCCGGCGCCGAAACGCACCGCCTGCTCGCCCTGCACCTTGTAGAGACGATCGTCAAGCCGGAACAGAAAACGCAGCGCCTCCCCGGCTTGCAGATCTTCAGCCCGCGTCTGGGCCAGCCGGGCCAACAGCCCGCGCAAGGCATCGTCATGCAACCCTTCCGCCACCGCTTCGCACAGGGTCTCGCGCCAGCGGCGCGGCAATCCCGCCAGAAAAGCCTTCAATACGGTACGCATGCCCGACATGACCGATCTCCTTCATCCATGCCATCGCCCCGGTTCATCACGCTGCTTTGACCTTCTCCGCGCCTGTCCTTATACTACCCCATAATCGAGACACAACCACGATGCAACCGTCCTGTCACGTTGCCAGGCAATAAGATTCCTTGCGTTCACCGGCAACCCACTCCGGCTGCCTTATCCGCCTCGCAATCAGGCATCACCACCGTGGCGGCTCCTCCAAACGTTGACCATAACATCATGACACCCGCCGATCCACCCCCATCACCCGAATCCCGAGTGGCGTATCTGGACTGTTTACGCGGCCTGGCGGCTGTTTCCGTGGTGCTGGCGCACATCGTTCGCAATTTACTCCTGCCTTACAATACCCTGCCCAACGGAGAGTGGCTGCAACAACTCGTATATCACTCCCCTTTCTATCTGTTCATCCACTCCGCGATATCGGTTAAACTGTTCTTCATGATCAGCGGTTTCAGTCTCTCCTATCCGATCCTCATGAACCACGGAAGCCACAAAATCCGCCAAATGGCACTGTACCGCATCTTCCGCCTGGGCGTTCCGATGATCTTTTCGGCACTTCTGATCTACGCATTCTTGAAAATGGAACTCTATTCCACCAACGAAGCCTTCGCCCTGGTCAAACAAAGATGGCTTCTGCGGTTGTCCAATTTCGAACCCAATCTCACGGATGCCGTCTTCGGCACGATCATACGCTTCCTTCTGAACATTCCATCCGATTTTCCAAGATACAACAACGTATTCTGGACCATGCCCATCGAGTTCGCCGCCTCGATGAGCCTGTTCGCACTGCAATTCATGTTTGCCCGCCAGGCCTTGTGGATTCGATCCCTCGTCTACCTGGTCTTGACCATCCTGCTCTGGAAATCGTTGTATCTCGGTTTTGTGCTGGGCGCGGCCTTGTGCGATTGGACCATTCATCTGCAACCCCAGGAACGACTGAAGCGTCTGCTGAGTCCAACCGCGCTATCCGGGATCGAGATCGCCATCATCGCGCTCTTCCTGGCCTTTTTCTCCGCCTTGCGCCTCTTCCCGAGATTTGGCAGCATCCTCGAATACCATATCCTGGACGGCAATGTCCTGGAGTATCTGTTGGCATTGACCATCCTGGTCGTCGCCTCCTTGCGCAACCATCTCCATGCCTGGATCACCACACCTTTCATCCGGTATCTGGGCAAGATCTCCTTTTCCCTGTACCTGGTCCACATTCCCATCCTCGCATCGTTCTCCTGCTGGTTGTTCGTCACCCTTCACGCATGGATCGACCATCAGATCGTGATCGCCATCCTGGTGCTGACGACCTCCTTGCCCCTCATCGTCCTGGTGTCGCATCTTTTTCATCATCTCGTGGAGATAAGGACGCTCAACTGGATCAAAACCCGAATCACGCGCCCGAGCAACGCGCCATGCCGGCGTCACGTCACCCGCTCATCTGGAAGCGGATCGGTTTGACCAACCTCCGGCGAGGGCAACGCCCCCACCACCCACCACCACACGGACCCTTTGGCCACGCGCATGATCCACCTGCTCTACTCCGCGGATTATGAACTTTTTCTGGGAGGCATCGACCAGCCGGAAGAGGCGGTTCTGATCGAACCGACCGCGCGGCTGCTGGCGTGTTGCACAAGGATCGGCATCCCACTGACCCTCTTTGCCGATGTCGCCTGTCTGTGGCGCTATCGCGCCTTGGGACTGGACCGTTTCCCGGATCTGGCCGAAGCGCAACTGGTGGAGGCGATCCAGAACGGTCACGATGTCCAGAGCCACCTCCACCCGCACTGGGAGACAACCCGCATCGAGGCGGGTCGATTTCATTTCGACCCGTCAAGCTATCTTTGCGGCACCTGTTCCCCGGATCCCGAGGCGCGACGACGACGCACCACGGCCTGGCTGCGCCGTGCCGCCACCCACCTGACCGAACTGTTGACCCCACATGCACCGGATTACCGCTGCATCGCCTTTCGCGCCGGAGGGTACGGACTCCAACCCGACGAAGCGATGCTGCTCGCGGCCTTGCACGAGACCGGCCATCGCATCGACTCGAGCATCATTCCGGGATTCACGCTCCACACCCCCATGCAACGGGTCGATTTCACCCGTCTCCCCGCGCACGGGAACGGATGGATCGCGCCACGAACCGGTCTGAACAAACCGGCCCCCCGTGGAGAAGGGCTGATGGAGATTCCGATCGGCGCCTGTCGTTTCACCCCCCGACACCGGCTGGCCCTGCGTCTGCCCGAGGCGTTGCGGCAGGGGTGGGAAATCCTGCTGAACCGGTCCGGTCCCGCCGCGCGCGGAACCCCCTGCAACGAACCGATCGCCACCACCTCATCGGCTGGTCGGATCAAGCGGGCCTGGTGGCGGTTCAACACCGTGTTGGCGCGTGATTTTCAACGCTTGGAACTCGGCACCGATCCGCGCCCGTTGCTCGCCTGTTTCGAGGACCATCTGCGCGCCAGCGGTTACCGTGAAGGGCAGGAAGATCCGCTCTTCGTGGCCATGAACATCCATCCCAAGGGGATTCATGCCGGACATCTGGCCGCCCTGGAGCGGTTCCATGATCGCGTGTGGCGTCGTCACGCCGGGGAGATCCGCACCCTCACCTTCCAGCAGGCATGGCGACTCGTGGAAGCGGGGATCCCAACGGAGAACGGCGTTCGGATCAGCGTCCACGGAGAGCCTGGCGCGGGCCAAGGATCAAAGGCCTGAAATCTGCCAGCATGGCCGCCGTCGCTCACGCCGCCCCCTGGAATCCGGCAGAATCGCTCACGCCGACTGCCCGCCAAAAATGGAACGGAAGTTGCTGACCCAACCCGGCAAGGCACACGACGACAAGCGAGATCCAAGGGCGTGCATGCCATGCAACCCCGCACGATCTCGAGAAACGTCCGCGCTGCGCATTCGTGCCTGAACAACCGGCGGCGCCATCTGGCAGACCAGCCATGGTCCGTACCGGATGGTTGGCCCGTGCCAAACAGCCTCCCAGGATCGTCCACCCATTCAACCCAACCCGCACCGGACACGACGATGAACTTTACTCAATCGAAACAATGGTTGGAGCGTGCCTATAAGGTCATCCCCTCCGCGACCCAGACCTTCTCCAAAGGACCGACGCAGTGGGTCAGAGGTGTTTCCCCACACTTTCTGGAACGTGGGGAGGGCGCCTGGGTGTGGGATGTGGACGGGAATCGCTATCTGGACTATCTGATGGCACTCGGTCCCATCATTCTTGGTTACAACCATCCGCGCATCCAGCAGGCGGTTTGCGATCAAATGCGCGCCGGATCAACCTTCAGCATGATGCATCGGCTGGAAGTGGAACTGGCAGAACGGCTGGTCGAAATCATTCCAGGTGCGGAAATGGTACGTTTCGGAAAAAACGGTTCCGATGCCAACACCGCCGCGATTCGTGCCGCGCGGGCCTATACCGGTCGCGATCGGGTGGCCTGTTGCGGCTATCATGGGTGGCATGACTGGTTTATCGGTTCCACCACGCGCGACAAGGGCGTGCCGAAGGCGGTGGCCGAATTGACGCATGTGTTTCAATACAACGATCTGAAATCCTTGGAACGGTTGTTGATCCAATACCCCGGTGAATTTGCCGCGGTCATCATGGAGCCGGTAGGGGTGGAACCACCGCAAGCGGGATATCTGGAAGGCGTGCGGGAGCTGTGCCGTTCCCATGGGGTTTTGTTGATTTTTGATGAGATCGTGACCGGTTTCCGCTTGTCATTGGGAGGAGCGCAGGCTTTCTTTGGCGTGACCCCAGATTTGGCCACTTTTGGAAAAGCCATGGCGAATGGTTTGCCTTTATCCGCCGTGGTTGGTCCAAGAGAGATCATGGAAATATTTGATGAGATCTTTTATTCAGGCACCTTTGGAGGTGAAACGGTCTCCCTGGCGGCAGGTCTGGCCACGATCGATGAACTACAGACGCATAACATTCTATCACAAAACTGGAAGCATGGAGAGGCTGTTCACGCCATCCTCAAGGATCTGATCAAGCAATACCAACTGGAAGATGTCGTCAAACTGATGGGGTATCCCGTGCGTTCGGTGTTGGCTTTTCCAGATGTCGATGAAAAACGAACCCGCCTGAAACGGAGTTATTTCATGCAGGAGTGCGTCAAACGTGGCTTGCTGTATTTTTGCAGCCATATTCCCTGTGGGGCCCATGGCGAAAAGGAACTGGAGTTCACCGAGACGGTCTTTCGTCAAGTTGTGCCGCTGTTTGCCTCGGCACATCGAGATGATTTGTTCGAGCAGAAGTTGGAAGGGGGGTGTGTGGAAGCGATTTTCCGCAAAGCATGACCCATGGTAACGATTCAGGCCCCCTGCATTGGGCGGAGTCCAGGGGCCCATGATGGCCCATGATGGATCCAAGAACAAAGCCCTTGGGACGCTTCATGGGCCTTTCGCGCGCTTTTACGATTAGGCATTCTTTCACAAGAAACGCTTTTTTCTGAAGCACGCGCTCATGAAGCAAAATCAAAAAACAAACCTCGGAGGCTCTGCCTCCGCACTTAAGCCGGGGACCTTGCGCTCCCCTGCCCCCTGCAAGGGTATGGATCCTGAATCGTTACGACCCATGAAACCTTCTCACCTGATTTTTCGACTGGATGCCGATCAACGGATTGGCATCGGCCATTTGCGGCGCTGCCTTGTTCTGGCGGATGCCGCCAGACTCATAGGGATCGAATCCACCTTTGTATTGGGTTGTGGCGCTGATGAATCGCGACAGGTGGTCCTTGAATCCGGATATCCTTGTCAGGTACTGCTCTCAGAAGAGGCCTATGATGCAGACGTGATCGTTGGTCCGGGCGGAACGACAGACCACTTTGCGATCATGATGCTGGACATGTCTCATTTTCGCACGTTTGAACACCTTAGGGAATTCGAGCTTTATCTGCATGCCCTGCGCCATCGCT
Source organism: Candidatus Magnetaquiglobus chichijimensis (assembly GCF_045865675.1). Lineage (NCBI taxonomy): Bacteria > Pseudomonadati > Pseudomonadota > Magnetococcia > Magnetococcales > Candidatus Magnetaquicoccaceae > Candidatus Magnetaquiglobus > Candidatus Magnetaquiglobus chichijimensis. Next base: position 117,584 of record NZ_BAAFGK010000002.1, on the reverse strand, counting down.
TTTGCGGTGTCGCGATTCTGGACGCCGCCTATTGTGATTCTTTACGGGCCAGGTTGCAGAATCCGGCTGCGGACTGCATAATTTCTCCCTATTGTGGTGAAATACCGGTCGAACCCGTGAACGGGATCCTTTATTGCAATGGCACGGCATATTATCCCTTGGATTCATGCTATCGGATGGCCGAGACGTGGGAACGTCCCATAAGGCGTACAGGCGATCGGGTTCTGATCAGTTGCGGGGGGGCGGATCCCCTGGCTGTGACCCTGCGGATTCAGCAAGCACTGGAGCGGATTGACGACCGTCGCTTGGATGCGCGCATCGTTGTCGGGCCTTGTTTCCCGGAGCCTTTGCGGCTCGAAATCAATCGTCTGTCGCTCCATTCCCGTCATCACGTCGAGTTGCTGCCCTCCCCACGGAATCTCGCCGAGTGGATGATCTGGAGTGACCTGGCCATTTCATTATCCGGCCTGACCAAATACGAACTGGCCGCCACGGGAACTCCGACATTATTGTTATCGATTGATCACGCTCATGCGGATATCAATCGTCCATTTGAAGAGGCAGGGAGTTCTTTGCATCTTGGTGTGGCTGTCGAAGTTGACGCGCACACCTTGGCTCAAGAGGTCGTCAAATTGCTGGAGAATGTCTCTCTCCGCCTTGAGATGTCCGGTCGTGGCAGAAAATTGGTGGATGGACGTGGAGCAGAGCGCATCCTCCATTCTCTAACCGTGGAACTCCCGAAGGGAGGTCCACGGTACGGGGGGTGAGGGGGTTCTCCCCCCATCATGCAAGTTACCGTGGAACTCCCGAAGGGAGGTCCTTAGCAAAGATTGAGCGTGCTTGACCTCTGAAAAACCGTTTGGCAATGGCCAAACAGCCAACCCGGGCCATGGGATAGCCCGCCAGATTGCACAGCCATTTGTCCAAGCACGGTCCGATTCTTTCGAACCGTGCTTGTTTATCGATTTCATGGACGGAATCACCAAACAGCCTCTCAGAAAATAAAGTTCAATAGAACATGAAGACCCTGGTTACGCGCCCGTCTCTGCTGTTTTCTGCTGTGCGTCATGCGCCCCTTTGGCTGGATTATCTGCAAACCATCCGTCGTTCATCCCCGCCTGCAGACCCGATTCTTGCTGCCGTGCAATGGTTGATCCGTACCTCCGCGCCGTGTGACGGCAGGGGATTTGCGCATTCACTGCATTTTGTGCGAGGCTGGATGCCTGCCTATCCGGAAACATCCGGTTACCTCATTCCTACCCTGCTGTGGGCGGCAGAACGTTACGCCTGGCAGGACGCCTTCTTTCTGGATGCTCTGCTCCTGGCCGAAGACAAGACGGCGATGACGTTTCTGCTCTAAGAGGCTGTTTGGAAAAGGATAACTTGCATAATGGGGGGATTCCCCCTCACCCCCCTTACCGTGCCCCTCCCTTCGGAAGTTCCACGGCAAGGTTGCAAGAGCCATTTCCCAATGCCGAAATCTCGTTTGATCGCTTCGGTGGTCCATGATGCTGTGGATCAGGTCCGACGCGAGGAGGTACGTGCGCCGCCATCGCTGTCCAAAACCCGCCACATTTGGCTCAAGAATCCGGGCAGCCTACCCATGTGCAACAGCGAGGAACCAAAAACGCCATTCAAGGCGATCCTTGTCCGAATCGCACCGCGATCATCAAAATATCAATACAGGATGCAATCATGAAAATCATACTGCATGGATTTGGCGCCTTTCCCTTCGTTCACTACCACATGATCCAGAAAGCAAAGTCCTTATTCCCTTTTCTGGAATGGTCCATCGTACTTGGAAATTCCATTCCTTTGCAGCTTTTTCGAGAGAAATTACCTGAAGTTCCGTTACTTGATGTCGAGGATGCCTGGACAGAGAAATTGGCGAGCGTATCCAATGCCAACGAAATCGATCTCTCTTCGTATAACGGGAATATCTATTCTGACATAGCCGCCGAAAAGCGGAACTTCAAACACCGATCAGGCGAGGAGCAATTGCGACGCGCCGCCTCACTGTATTTTGTAGTCAAGAATTTTTTTATGAAGATCCAACCAGATTATGCAATGATTTCGCAAATAGAAGGTGTTGATGGAAAGATTTTTGCCGCTGTCGCCCGTGAACTGGGCGTTCGCTTGATCGTTCCATGCAGTTGCCGCAATCTTGGGGGGATCTTTTTCGCCGAAGCGGATGCGGAAATCGTGCCCAGCTATGCTGAAGTCAATGCCGCCAGCCTTTCAGAGGCTGAAAAATTCTTGCATCAATTCCGCAAGAGTCCAACGCCTGCCAATTCTCCCATTCACTTCCCAGGCGAGCCACTCCCTGATTTCCAAAAACCTTTCTTATCAAGAGCGTGGCAAGGAATCAAACGGGGACTACGCCATCCTGAACTCCTTGAACCCGATACATTCCGTATTGCACTTCTCAACAATCTCCCCGTGTTGCGTGACTCCATCTGGGGGGTGCGTGCGCGAATCAATCGACTCTCGACGCATATTGAATTTCAAGCTGACCTTCCGGAGAGTTTTGTATATTATCCATTACAGTACTCTCCTGAATCTTCCATCAACACCCCTGCCCCATACTTTGTAGACCAACTCCGAGTCCTCGATGCCATCCGCTTCTCCCTACCCGGAAACATTCGACTCGTCGTGAAGGAGCATCCGGCATGTCTTGGTCTTCGGCCTGTTCCGTTCTATCGTCAATTGAAAAAACTGCCAGGTGTCGTGATCGCTTCAGTCAACATGAAGAGCAGCTTATTGATCCAACACGCCTTGCTGACAATCTCAGTGACCGGAACCTCCATTCTCGAGGCTTTCCTGTTCGGAAAAAGCGCCATTGCCTTGGGGAGTAACCTGATTGCCCATGCACTGGGTGGCATCACGACGTTATCGTCCTTGCCCCTGACGATTCAACAACGACTCGGACAGGAAATTCCCGATGAAACGATCATCAAAGGATTGGCGGAAATTTTCAGTGTACGTCACTGCTGCAATTTTTCTTCCCCTGGAACCGTTGGGGAACCCATCCTGAGAGATGAAAACATTGAAAGGCTCTTGCATGCGCTCCATCAACATATCGAGAAAACCTCAAAAAACGGCTCCAGAGAAGCGCATGAATTCGTCTGTTGACTGAAAGCTCCACTCTCAAACAACCCAAAGATCCAGTGCATAACTCCTTCTACAAGGTTATTCTATCCGCAACGGGATTGACGATTCTGCTCCAGATGTTGGGGCTGTTTCGTCAATCCTTGACAATCTCCTATTATGGCTTGAGCAGAGATCTGGATTTATTCTGGACCATCTATGCCATGGCTTCCGTATCTGTTTTCAGTATCGGCATCATCGTTGAAACCGTCCATACAGCGCTTCTTGTTCAATTGCGGGACGAACAAGGCAACCAGGCACTACAGGAAGCGTTATTACCATACGCCGCATCATCGGTTGTATTAGGCTGTTGCGCTGGACTACTGTTCATAACGGTCGTTCCTGCGCTTGAGTTGATCTATTGCGCCGGATTCAGCGATGAGGATCGAGCTGTTGTCGAGTCCTTGATTTATCCTTCTTTGCCATGGATTGTTGGTTTGATTGCATACTATGGCCTGTCGGCTGCCGTCAAAACAATATGGGCCTTCAATTGGGCTTTTGTTGGAGAGGTGCTGATCATGATGGTCTCGATCACACTCATTCTGTTCCAGCATGATTCCATCCATATGCTACCTCTGGCCTACGGAGCCGGATATTGGTTGGCGACCATCTGGTTATGGATTCGATTGCTGAAAGAGGCCAAAGGCCGGTTCAGATATGCCTGGGTCGCTCTACCCGTTCTGATGCGCCGTATCGTCAAGCACTATTCTGCTCTGATGACCAGCACCCTTTACGGATTCGCGGAGAGATTCTGGATGTCAAGCATTCCGGAAGGCGGGATTGCCTCCATCCAAACCGTTCAGCAACTGATCATGGGCTTGAGTTCTCTATTGAGCATGCGCGACTCCTATCTGGTGCCACTTGCACAGGAACAGGGAAGAGAAGAACGTTTGCGACGTCTTTTGATGGGTGTTTTATTGATTTCCATCAGCGCATGCAACTTCATCGCATGGATAGCCCCAGAGATCACATCGGTATTGTTCAATTATGGTCGCACTTCCAACAAGGATCTTGTTCTGATCGCCAATCTACTCTCACTTGGAGCCATCACGACCATTCCGGCCACGCTTTCCGCACTCGTATGGCGCACCAGGCAATTGTCGGGTCACCACAATCGGTTCATGATCTCTTCCATCACCAGTGCATCGCTCACCTTTGGATTGGGATGGATCTTGATCAAGGATATGCAACTTGGAGCTAACGGCATAGTCTTCATGCAGGCCATCAATTCTTGCATCTCTCTGCTTATTGCGCTTTCCGGGTTGGAGGATCATTCCGGTTTTGTAAAAACTGTATTCAAGTGGGCAGCATTGATCGGGGGCGGGGCGATTCTGTTCTCTTTTATTGCCGTGAACTTCGCAAGAAACACCTTTCACCAACCCATTCTTGTGATCCTGCTATCCGGAAGCACCTATGCTGTATTGACTGCGGCATTTGGGTATCTGCTTCGCCATAAGCTGCGTGCATTGTGTTTCTGAAGTTCTCTACACCGATTGCCTCAGCGCCTTCCATTCACCGCACGAGACCGCCCTCTTTCACAGAGACTGTTGGATGCTTCCATCCCTGGAACCACCAAACACGCATGGGGGCGAATTCCATTCGCCCCATGCGTGATCCATTGCCCCCATCCCCTGCAAGGGTAGGTTACCATGCCAGAAAAATTTCAATGCGGAGATCGACGCGCGTGTCGGGTGCGGAGGGGACTATCGGAATCAGGTTGAAGGGGATGGACGCAACAAGGCGAAGAAACAGGGCCAGGCCATCAGGTAGAGAGCTGCCGCCAGATAGAGGTTGGCCGAAAGACCAACGCTGACCGAGATGAGTGGCACGAGAACCGCGCTCATCACGGAAAACATGCCATTGATGCCCCAGGCCCACAGAAAAAAATGTTCCTTGCCAAGCCTGGCCAACCAGCTCATGCCGGTGGCAAATGGAAAGCCCATCAAGAACGCCAACGGGAAAATCAACAAGATGCAGGCGACAATCCGCCAGGAGAGCGTTCCAATCGCCGGCAACCACACCCCCAGTTGGGTTCCGTACAAAACCAGAAGAGCCGCGATCGACGAAAAGATCAGAGGCATGACCGTCTGGGAACGCGCCAGAAAGCGTCCCGCCACCAAGGATCCCAGACCCGTACTGATCAACATCCCGGTGATCAATACGCTGGTTGAAATCACCTGGTTACCCAATGCACTGATGAATTTCCCGATCAACGACACCTCGACCAGGATGTACCCCAACCCGAGCGAGAAAAAATATCCAAAGATTCCAAGTTTGCCGGGTTGTGGCGCGAAGATCGTTTTCCAGGCGAAGATGAGAGGCAGCGAAATCAGAATGCACCCCGCCAGAACCGATTGCCCCAAGGTCAACCACAACAACAGATAACCCCACTCGTCGGAAATGGTCTCCAGTCTGTTGGCAAAGGCGGGAATATCCTTGAGCCGAATGAAACCGCTGAAATAGGGTCGGTCGTCCGTGAGGCGTGCGATATCGAATGGATACGCGGCCAGATCCTCCGGATGCTCTCCACGGATCATACGATCCAGCAGGAGCCGATAAACAGCGGCCATCGAGAAATCTTCGCCATCGTCCACGCCAGGGAGCTGGGCATCTCCTTCGTTCTGATCCGTGGGCGCAACCCCCAGAACGTTCTGGCGCACACCGGCCAGAAGGAGGGATGCGTTCCCTTGAAACCGTTCTCCAGGTCGGTATACCACGTCGAAAGCCATCTCCTTGGCATGACGATCGAGCCTGGCGATCTCTTCCGGAAGAAAGCCCCCTTTCTTGTATAGCACGGTCACCGTGGATAGAAAAACCTGCACGACGTAGAAAGAGTCGGTGACCTGTTCCCCTGCCACGGTTCGCCCGACCGAGGCCAACGTCGATAAAAGACGCAGGGTCGATTTGGGCGGATCCTCTTTATTCCACACCGTAACCGCCAGAATCCCACCCGGTTTCAAGGCATTGATGTAGGCCGTGACGGTCTCGTGCGTATAAAGATATTTCTCCGTGACGGCAAACCCGCCTGGGCTGGAAAGTCCGGAAGAGTCGGGCAGACTCAAATCGATGACATCAAATTTCTGGTCAGTGTTGCGTATGAACAGATGCCCATCCATCGGCACCAGAGAGATCCTGGGGTGCGTGAACAGATCCCCCGTGAATGAACGCATCGTTTCACTGGCCAGGGCAGTCTGGATCATGGGATTGCCCTCTGCCACGGTGATGTGATGCGCACCACCGGCCAATGCGACACGCGTGGAGATTCCTCCGCCGAACTGAACGACGAACAGGTTTTCAGGTTGGGGGTTGATCAGGTAAGGCATGAACATGGGGAGAAAGCGAAAATAATCCTGCTTGTCTGACGGAATCGGCTTCATGATGCCGACAGGTCCGTCGCTGTCCATGAACAGGCCCAGATAGGTGTTCTTCGGAAGCTCTCCCATGGACAGGGATGCCATGTCGCTTAAGCCCGGTGCAAAATGAAAGTATGAACTTGCATAAATTTCCAACAGACCGTGCGTACCGGTTGCCTGGTACAGACGGTTCGCGTCCGGGAATTTGGTGACATAGCTCACCCCTTTGTAGGGGGAAACCTGAATCTGGGGCAACCAAACAAGCAAAACAATTGTAATAATTCCGGAAAGAGAGACCCACCCCGAAAAGCGTTTGTCACCCCAGGCGTGGAACCACGCCATGGCACCAGCCCACCAGAACAGAATGGGCACGACCAGGAGATAATCGGGTGGTACCCAGAGCATGACGCTCAGGCAAACAAGGCCAGCGACACCCGAACCGAGCATGTCTGCGGCATACGTCGCTTCGAAGCGGTGACGGCCAGCAAAAAAGGCGATCCCCAGCAAAAGCGACCCGGCGAGAAATGGGGTGGCATAGGCCAGGAAGTTGATGAACAGATTGACGATTTGATGGTTGTCGGTCAGCAGGAAAATCGGGTTGAACTGGGCCTCCTGGGCCACCACGTTACCCAACACGCTCAGGGGACCGAAGAGCAGCCAGCCAATCCGGGCCAGAAGTTCCATGCGGAATTCCAGCCATTTTTTGCCAAGGCACAACAGGGTGCTGGACAACCCGAAGCCAAACATGGCGACGCTGATCACCGTGGAACCGAAATGGGCCCAACCGGAAATGGCATACAGACGCATCGCGATGATTTGTAGCGAGATGATGGCCCCTGCAATCAGGGCAACCGCCACAAAAAAAGAGAACCGATGCGTCTGTATTGTCAAGACACCGCCTGATGGATGCCGGCTCAATGGGGGCCCTTCCCGTTCCATGTACCGCCATCCGCCTTGGTGAAGGGCACGAATGAGACGGAAAGCCTGCCATTGTAGACATCTTGGCGCGTGATGGTGGTTTTGCCCTGTTCATCGACCTCTTTGGTGACCTTGAGCAGGGTTTGTTTACCAGGAGGCCCCACGGGAATCACCATGATGCCGTTGGGTGCCAATTGCTGCAACAGCGGCGGAGGAATGTGATCGACGGCGCAGGTGACGATGATTTTGTTGAAGGGGGCAAATTCGCTCCACCCATGGTAGCCATCATCTGACTTGAGTTTGATGTTTTCGAATTCAGCCCGACCGTTCTTGACAAGGTTGTCGAACACGTCCCTGGTTCGTTTGTGGAGCGGTTCGATGATTTCCACAGAGTGGACCTGGTTGGTAAGGTGGGCGAGCACCGCGGACTGATAGCCGGACCCGGTACCAATTTCCAGGACTTTATCAGAAGGTTGCACATCCAGGGCAGAGGTCATGCGCATCACCAGATGGGGACCGGAGATGGTGACGCCATAGCCGATATCGAGAAAGGCATGCTCGTAGGCGCGACGTTGATTCCGATCCAGGGCGAACGCCTCGCGTTCGGTGCGCAGAAAGGCAATTTTCTCCTTGTCTCTGGTCACATCTTTATTGTTGACCAGCGCCAGAAAACGCTGATAACGCAATTTGAGCATGTCACGATTATGGCCATACTTGTCATTCATGAAGTTGACGAACGATGTCTGGGCATCTCGCCCCTGCATGGCATCGGTTTTCACATAATCCTGTATCTCCTCGGCAAAGGAAACAGGCATCGGTCTGCAAAGAACCAGCAGAAGAAGTGCGATCGCAATATATTGATTTTGTTTGTACATGGTTCTTATTCGAGCGTGAGTGTCCCACGGGAAAGCCGTGGCTGCATGGAAAAGCGTGACGCGAACCTGAGCAATGGGCTGGATTCGGAGTTTTCCGGGGTCAGGCGATTCACGGTGGCCCCAAAGCGACCCCTTCCGTCACGCCATGTGGACACTCTAGCACAAATCCGCCACGCAATGCACGGAGGTGAGATGGTCCGGCGCTTCAACGATCCACGAAAAGTGTTTGGCGATGCACGGGGTTCTGGCTCATCCATCCGCCCTCTCCCTGGGGAGCGGGGGAGACGAACAAACGGATCATGCGGCGCGGCAAGGCGCCCTTGTCATGCCCGCATTCGTCACCAACCCGCGCCACACCAGGGGCAGGCATGATCCGACGGCGACACCAGCAATCCGCATCGGATCAGCGCTTCGAGGTTGTCCCGCAAGGCCGACACGGGCCAATCGGCGAACACCCGGCCCTCATGCAGCACGACGACCCGCTGGCAACGGGGCAGAATCCAACCCAGATCGTGGGTGGCCACGATCCAGCCACAGGAGAGCCCTGCCAGGATCCGCTCCAGTGCGTGCCGTCCCTTGGGATCCAGTCCGGAGGTCGGCTCATCCAGAAGCAACAAATCCGGACGGAGCGACAAAACCGCGGCAATGGCCACCCGGCGTTTCTCCCCGCCCGAAAGACGATACGGAGGACGATGGCGCAGTTCCCACACCTCCAGGCGTTCCATGGCCTCCCGAACCTGCCGATCCCTCCGTTCGACGGGCAACCCCAGATTCATCGGACCAAACGCCACATCCTCCAGTACGGTCGGCATGAACAGCATGTCGTCCGGATCCTGAAACACCAGCCCGACGCGGTGTCGCAATCGTTCCGGGGCCGAGGCCGGGATGGGCTCCCCATCCAGCAGGAGCGTACCGATCCGCTCGGTCCGGACACCCGCCAGAAGCTGCAACAAGGTGGACTTGCCCGCGCCATTGGCCCCGATCAGCGCGATCCGCTCGCCCGGATCCACCCGCAGGGAGACCTCAGAGAGTGCCCGCGTCCCGTCGTCGTGGGTGAACGTCAGTTGGATGGCTTCGAGCAACGGCGCGCTCACGGGATGCATTCCATCAGCCAGACTCCCAGGCGCAGGACCGGATCATCGAAGCGCAACAGCAGAAACAGCACCGTCCAACCCATCAGAAACACCCCGTCCCGCAGATGGAAACGCAAGAGAGGCCGCGCGGGCAACGTTCCATCGAATCCCCTGGCCAGCATGGCCTGATGCAACCGTTGCGCCCGCTCCAGGGAACGCAGCAACAGGTGTCCCACCAGGCGGGCCGCGACCGGCCAGGCGGGACGCTTGACCCCGAAGGCCCGCAAATCGTGGGCGCGCCGCATGCGTTCGCCCTCTTCCGCGATCAAAAAAATGGCACGCCAGGTGAGAAGAAGGACGGAAACCACCCCAGCCGGCACGCCGAGACGTCGTGCCGCCGCGCCCAGGGCAGGCATGCCGGTGGTGGCGGTCAACAGGAACAAGGCACTCAAGGTCAACAAAAACCGCAGCAGAATGGAGGTCAGCGAAAACCAGCCTCCGGCGATCTCGACACCCGGAATCAACGCAACCGGCGCACGGTCCAGGAGCGGATTGAGAGAGCCCATCGCCAGCACGAACGGCAGCGCCGGCCTGAGCGCCTTGCCGATGCGTGCGGGTGAAATCCCGGAGATCCTCGACACGACCAGGGGAAAACAGACAAAAGGCAGCAGACCAGCCACGGCATGCGCGTCGAACGAGGTCACGCACAGCACAAAAAGCAGGGTCGTGGCGAGTTTGACGCGCGGGTCCAGCCGATGGACCGGAGAGCACCCCAAGGCCAGTTCATCCACCCGCGCGAGCGTCGCCAGAGGATGGGTCGTGCCGGACATGGCGGGTTCAAACCGATCGCGGATCGTCCGGGCTTTTCCGCCGTTGCGGAATGCCAACGAGCAATCCTAGAATCAGCAGGGTGAGGAGTCCACCCGCGATGCCGGCCAGGGAGGAGGCGCCGTCCGGCGTACCCCAACCTTTTTCGCTTTTCTCTTCCGGCGCATCGGATGCGGGCCGAAAGGCGTAATCCGGCATGGGCGCGAGGCTGGCCTGAATCCGCGCCGCCATGTGATGGAACGCGCTGTTGCCATCCAGGGATTCCGCCTTGCCGGTCAGGCGGGCCACCGACCACTCCAGCCCGTCGGGTGAGGCCGAGGCGAACCAGGAGAGCACGCCACCGGTCAGCAGGGCGGCGAGGCCCACCGCCACCGGCAGTTTGCCCCAGCCACGAGGGGTCTGGGTCTGCCGGGTCAACGGCCAGTCGGGACGCGCCTTGAGCAGCAGTTCGACCACGGCCACGGTGATGGCGCCCTCGACCAGCCCGATGGCCAGATGGATCGATCCCATGGTCAGAAGAAAGGGCGTGAACGGCAATTCGGAGATTCCGGACAGCCAGGTTTCCAGCACCACGCCCAACGCGCCGACCAGCAAGGCGAGCCAGGCCGACAGGAACACCGCGACCCGCAACCGTCGTCCCACCACCGGTTGCGGGCCGGCCAGAGGACGAAACAGCAGCGGGTGGATCACCAGACAGGGGATCACCCCCATGTTGACGATGTTGGCCCCCAGGGCCAGCAGGCCGCCATCGGCGAAGAAGAGCGCCTGGATGGTCAACACCGAAGTCATGGCGAGCAATGCCGGATAGGGCCCGAGCAGGATGGCCAACAGCATGCCTCCGGCCAGATGACCGCTGGACCCGGTGCCAGGGATGGTGAAATTGACCATCTGCGCCGCAAAGACAAAAGCCCCCATCACCCCGGTCATGGGCGCCGCATGAGAAGAGATCGCGCGCACCCGTCGCGCGGCCCACGTCACCGCCGCACCGGAGGCCAACCAGAAGGCGGAACCCACTGACGCGGACAACAAGGCATCGGACATGTGCATGACAAAGACTCCCGGGAATGGTATGAAGAATTAAAAAAAGATCATAACATCGTCCGGAGTTTAATGGATCGACGTTTCGCTTGTCAAAGGAGAGATGCGGCATGAGCCGGAATGTGGAGCGCTTCACCATTTCGCTGGAACCGGAGCTGGCGCGGCAGTTCGACGCCCTGATCCAGGAGCGGGGCTATCGCAACCGTTCGGAGGCGATTCGGGATCTGTTGCATCGGGAGTTGGCCGAGGCGCGTCTGTCTGGCCCGGAGGAGTCCGAGGGGATCGGGGTGTTGGTCTATGTCTATGATCACGAGGCCCGCGATCTCTCCCGTCGTCTGACCCGGAAGCAGCACGACGGGCATGATCTGATCCAGGCAACGCTGCATGTCCATCTGGACCATGACCGTTGTCTGGAAAGCGTGGTGCTGCGCGGCGGGATCGGTCGCCTGGAACGGCTTTCGCAATCGATCATCGCCGAACCCGGCGTGCGGCATGGCCAGTTGCACCTCGTGCCACTGCGCGATGACCAGGCGTGAAAGGCGCGCCTCGATCAGGCCGCTCTTGAATCCGTTCTGTTGTGTCACTTGGGGATAAGAAGCCTAAAACGTGTGTGTACCGTGTCAAATAACACAGTAACTGTTGCGATTGACACAGTACGCACGCACCCGCAAGGTAAGAACCGTTCAGAATCAATTCGATGCGAATTGGATGGCATTATGCAAAGCGTGTCGGGATACCATCCAACCCTTGCTCGCGCTCCGGGAGTCACGCATGAAGTCGCCCTCGCCATCCGTTACGCGCCACAAGCCGGTTTCGTTGGGCTCCTTGTTGCTGGGTACAGGGCTGACCCTGACCGCGCTCATCCTGATTCCGGCCATGGCGCAACGCTGGGGGGTAGGCGCCGGATTGACCGGAGCCTTGCGGGTGGCGGCCACGCGCGCGGCCCAGAAGGTATGAGCACCCCTTTCGCATCTCGCAACGGCGGCATGACAATCCACGCCCGCAGACCGGCACGCACGGTGGTCCGGCTGGGAGCGGTCTGTCTGATCGCCTTTGGCGTCACCCTGCTGGACAGCTTCGGGTGGCGCGGCGCGCATCACGACAACGCCGATGCGCGGCAACTGGTCGAAAAACTGCTCCTCACCGATCTGGCCCTGTTCACCGAGGCCCGCTACACGCGCCACATCACCCAGGCGGATCGTCACACCCCGTTTCAGGATCATCCGGTGGCCCTGGAGCATTTTCCGAGCGGTTCCCTGGTGCAGCCGGCGCGGATCCCGACGCACGATGCGACAAGCGAGGGCGATGATGTCCCCGTGGATTGAACGTCAGGCGGCCTTCATCGACCATGCGGTACGCGCCATGGGCAGACGCCGCGCCCATCAGATCGGGCTGTGGCTCGTCTACACCCTGCTGGTGTTTCTGCTCGCCTCGGTGATGCTGTTCGCGCACGCCCTGCGTCACGAGGCCCGTCAACTGCTGCGCGATGCCCCGGAACTGGTGGTGCAACGCATGGAAGGGGGACGGCACGCGCTGCTCTCTGCGGACCATCTGGAGCGCCTGCGGGGCATCCGGGGCGTAGGACAGCTCTTTCCCCGGCTTTGGGGGTATCATTATGACCCCATCTCCCGCGCCAACTACACCCTGATGACCCCGCACGACGATCCGCCGCCACCCGGTCGGATGATCATCGGCGCCGGCATCGCACGGGTGCGCGGGTTGGCGGTCGGGGATCTCTTCTCCTTGAAAGGGGGCGACGGACACTCCCGCTCCCTGACGGTGCAGGGAACCTTTTCGTCGGCCTCGGAGTTGATCAGCAGCGATCTGATCCTGATGAACGAGGCGGATCTGCGCCCCTTGTTGGGCATCCCGGAAGGGTGGTACACCGATCTGGCCCTGACCGTGGCCCAACCCCGCGAGGTGGGCAAGGTGGCCGAGAAGGTGCTGCAACGTTTGCCGGAGGCGCGTCCGATTCTGCGGGCCGAACTGTTGCGCACCTATCACGCCCTGTTCGACTGGCGGGAAGGGATTCTGCTGACGCTGTTGAGCGTGGTGCTTCTGGCCTTCGTGATCCTGGTGTGGGACAAGGCGAGCGGTCTGGGCGCGGAGGAGCGCCGCGAGATCGGCATTCTCAAGGCGATCGGCTGGCAGACCGGCGAGGTGCTCGCCATGAAGCTCTGGGAGGGGACGATCCTGTCGCTGAGCGCTTTTCTGGTGGGGTATGTGCTGGCCTATGTGCATATCTTCGTGGCCCCGGCGCCACTTCTGGCCGCCATGCTCAAGGGGTGGGCGGTCCTCTATCCGGCGTTCGTCCTGCCGCCGCGCGTGGACGGCTTGCAGGTTCTGACCCTGTTCTTTTTCACGGTCTTCCCCTTCATCGCGGCCATGATGATCCCCGCCTGGAAGGCTGCGGTGACCGATCCGGACGCAGTCATGCGATGATCCAGCTCGACGGTGTGCGCAAGATCTTCAACGAGGGGCAACCCAACGCCTTTGCTGCGGTCGATGGCATCGATCTGGAGATTCGTTCCGGCGAAGTAACCCTGTTCACCGGCCCCTCGGGATCGGGCAAGACCACGCTGTTGACCTTGATCGGCTGTCTGGCCAGACCCAGCGAAGGGCGGATCCACCTCGACGGCAAGCCGGTTTCCGGTTTGCCGGAACGGTTTCTCACCGAATTGCGGCGCACCACCTTCGGGTTCATCTTCCAGCGCTTCAACCTGATCCACGGTTTGAGCGTGTTGGAAAATGTCATCCTGCCGGCGGCTCCCCTGGGAATCCCCCGGCAGCAGGTGATACGCTCGGCCCTGGAGATTCTGGAGAGGCTCGATCTCACCCACCGGGCCGACAGCCCGGTGGCGTGGCTCTCGGGAGGCGAGGCGCAGCGCACCGCCATGGCGCGCGCCCTGATCAACCGCCCCCGCGTGGTGATCGCCGACGAACCGACGGCCAACCTCGATTCGCGACTGGCCGGAGCGTTTCTTGAGATCATCGCCGAGTTGCGAACCGAGGGGCATACGGTTTTGATGACCAGTCACGATCCGCTGGTGGTACGATCGCCGGTGGTCGAACGGGTGGTGATGCTGCGCGATGGGCGCATCGTGGAGAGCGGGTGAATGATCTTTCAACCCGCGATCCTGGCCTTGCTGTTCGCCGACCTGGTGGCCATCCTGCTGCTGGGCTGGACCCTGGTGCTGGCCTGGCGGGTGGTGCGCCACTGGGACGTGAACCGATCCACCGCGTTGCAGGTGCGGCTGGAACGGCAGACGGTGCTGGCGGGCGCCCTGGTCTCCTTCGCCTGTCTGACCCAGGGGGTGTCGCTGCTGCTGCTGGTGCATACGGCGGATGCCCTGTCGGAACTGTTCACCGGGGCGATGTGCGCGGTGGGCACGCTGAATGCCGCGCCGGGGGGATTCATCGCCCTCGATCTGCGCATCGGCCTGTTTTTCCTGGCCGCCGCCTGGCTGGTGGTGCATCTTCTGGATGGGCAGTGTCCGGATTATCCGTTGACACGGGCCAAATTCGGCCTGCTGCTGGCGGTGCTGCCGCTGGCGCTTCTGGCGGCCTGGTGGCAGGGAGTCTATTTCCTGGGACTCAAAAGCGATGTGATCACCTCGTGTTGCGGCGGACTGTTCGATGCGCGCGGGGAGAGCTTCTCCTCCGAGTTGAGCGGCTGGCCGGTGCGGCCCGCCATGTGGGCGGTGGGAATCTCCTGGCTCACCTTCACCGCCGCCGCAGGTCGGGTGGCCCTCTCCGGCAACGGCGCACGACTCCTGGCCCTGCTGGCCGTGATCAACCTGCTGGTGACGGAGGCGGGCGTGGTGTCGTTCGTGTCGCCGTATGTCTACGAGCACCCCAACCACCACTGCCCGTTCTGCCTGCTTAAAGTCGATTATCAGGCCATCGGTTATGGGATTCATGGGCCTCTGTTCCTGGCCACGGCCTTGTCTTTGGGTCTGGGCCTGACCGCGCATTTGAACGCCACGCGCGACATTCCGGATCCGGCGCGACCTCTGGCCCGTCGCCTGGCGCATGTCGTGATCCGGTTGTCCGGATTGCTGGCGCTCGTGCTGGTTTGGGTGGTGCAACGCTCGCACCTGCGTTTGATGATGGAGTGATGGATGAAAGCTGAAACGTGTCTGCTGAGGGGAGAACCCCCTCCCCCCCCGACCGTGGCCCTTCCTGTCGGGCGTTCCACGACAAAACGATGGATGATGCGGATGATCACCGCCGTCCTGCTGGCCGGCGCGCTGGCCGGATGCGAAAAGGCGCCGGTGCTGGCCAAGGGCGATCCCGCCCCCCCGTTCAAGCTCGAGGCGTTGCGCGGCGAAGCGCTCGCGATTCCCGAGGGCGTGACCGGACATCCGGTGGTGGTGCGTTTCTGGGCCGACTGGTGCCCCTCCTGCCGTGCCGAGATGGCGGTGCTGGAAAAACAGTACCAACAGCGCAAGGAAAAAAGATTGCGGGTGGTCGCGGTCAACGTCGGACAGGATCGCGCCACGGCGCAACGCTTTGCCGACGAATTCGCGCTCACCTACGACGTGCTGCTGGATGGCTCCTCCCAGGTGGCGCGTCGCTACGGGGTGAATGCGTTGCCGATGACCTATCTGATCGGGCCGGACGGAAAAATCATCAACAAGATCATCGGGGAAATCGACGAAAAAATCCTCGCCGGCCAGTTGGACCAACTGATGGAAGCCGCCGTGCGGGGGCGCTGACTTGATCCGAAGGCTCATCCGGTTCATGATGGGTTCCAATCCACCTGATTGTTCAGGGGAGAAACGTGCGATGTCCGTTGCATCCGCTCTTTGCCATCTGTGTGGCTTGCCCCTGCCCGCCGACCCGCCCACCGTGAGGACGGACGACGGTCGGCTGTTCAGCTTTTGCTGCGACAGTTGCCGACAGATCCATCAGATGCTCAATCCGGGAACCACGCCCATCGGGCGCAAAGGCGGACAGGCCCCCGACCCGGACCCCTGATGAATCCCGCAGGCATTCCGGCGGACGGCGGAACGCGGACGACGCACACCGATCATCACTCACTTTAAATCTACGAAGGAGCCATCATGGCCATCAGCCCCACGTTTCTCCGTCATCCCCTGGTCATGTTCGCGCTGGGCGCGGCCACCGGTGTCCTGGCCTACAAATACCGCAAGGAGATCGCAGGCGCCGTCTCGCGCGCCAGCGACGCGGGCCGCGATTTCATGCTGCACCAGAAAGAGTCCCTCAACGACCTGCTGGAGGAGGCGCGTGAGGCCGAAGCGACGGGCAATACCGCCGCCACGCCCCGCCACGATTCATGAGCGATCCGATGGAGCTGTTCTCCCAGGTGGCGGTGCGCCATCGGGGCGAGGGGCTGTTGCGACTGGAACTCCCCCCCTCTCTGCGCCATCCCGCCGTGGGACGCTATCTGACCGCCGGTCTGCAGGCGGGCTTCGGGGTGCGGCGCGTGGGATTCGATCCGGAGGGCGGACGGCTGGCGATCCACTATCTGCCCACCATGACCGATGACCGACGGATTGCCCGACTGCTGGCCGAACTCCTGGTCCGTCTCAAGTCGCCGTCGTCCGCCTCCCCGATCCGCGCGCCGATTCCCCTCGGCGTTTCCCGTCCGTCGGCCTCCCGGAGCCTCAAGGAGCGACTGCTGGCCATTCCGGCGCTCAAGAACACGCTGGGCCGGGTCCCGCTGTGGCGCGCCCAGGCGCTGGTGATCCGGCGGATGATCGGGCAGCAAATGGAAAACCGACCGGCGTTGCAGATCTTCGGCAAGCGTCCCGAAACCGCGGTCATCAATTTCATCAACGAAATGGTGACCTTCTACCTGATCCGCGTCCACTGGGACCGGATCACCAAGGTCTGGTTGCGCAATCCCCTGGGCCACTACAAGGAGTGGCTGGCCCTTGGTTACCTGGTGTTCCTGCTGGTGCGCTCGCGGCGGAGAGAGGACGATGACGACGCCTGATGGTGCCCGCTTCGAGGTGGCGCATCGGCTCAACCGGCGTCTGCGGGTGGTGATTCCCGGATTGCGGCGCGACGAGGAGCGCTGCGCGCTGGTGGCGGTGCTGCTCATGAAACACCCCGCCATCCGCAAGGTGCGGGTCGAAGCGCGCATCGGCTCCCTGGCAATCCATTTCGATCCGGAGTCGATGGCCGAGGCGTGGCTGTCGAGGCTGCTCGGCGGGATGCTCGCCCAGGTGGTGGCCGCGCGCATGCCGTCGGCGGGCGACATCGAACCGGTCGATCCCGACGCTCCGGCGGCGGGCGGGGCCTGCACCACCCTGGCCGTGGAAGGCATGAGCTGCGCTTCGTGCGCCATGCTGATCGAAATGCGTCTGCGACGCCATCCGGGCGTGACACGGGCCCAGGTCCATTTCGCCACCGGGATGCTGGAGGTGGCGGGCCGACTCGACCGGGGCGAGGTGGCCCGCGTGGTGGGCACGTTGGGTTATGCGGTGCGCCCGCTCGACACCCCGACCCAGCGCCGGCTGGTGATCGAGCGGGAACGGCAGTTGCTGGCCCAGGCACGGCGACGCCTGCTGCTGGCCACGGCACTGACCCTGCCGGTGGCGGTGCTGGGCATGCTGATGCCGCGCGGTTGGGGCTGGAAAACCGTGGAGTTCCTGCTGGCCACGCCGGTGGTGTTCGGGGCCGGGGCCTCGATCTTCAAGCGGGCCTGGCTCCTGGCGCGCCAGGGCAGCGCCAACATGGACAGCCTGATCGCCCTTGGCGCCGGTTCGGCCTATGTGTACTCGGTGCCGGTCTGGCTGCGCGGCGGGCATCATCTCTACTTCGAGGCTGCGGCCAGCATCGTCACCTTCGTGCTGTTGGGACGCTATCTGGAAGAGAAAGCCAAGGGCAAGGCGGGCGACGCCATCCGACAACTGATGGAACTGCAACCCGAAACCGCCACCCGAATCCTGCCGGACGGTCGGGAGGAGTTGGTCCCGATCGATGCGTTGCGGGTCGGCGAACGGATCCGCATCCGGCCCGGCGAACGGATCGCCGCCGACGGGGTGGTGGTGGCCGGCGACTCCTCGGTGAACGAATCCCTGATCACCGGCGAAAGCCTGCCGGTGGGCAAGTCGCCGGACGACAAGGTGGTGGCCGGATGCATCAACGGCGCCGGCTCCTTGCAGGTCGAGGTGCGGGCCGTGGGGGCGGATACGGTGTTGGCCGGCATCATCCACCTGGTGGAGCAGGCGCAGAACAGCCGGTTGCCGGTGCAAAAACTGGTGGATCGGGTGTCGGCCCGCTTCGTGCCCGGCGTGCTGCTTCTGGCCGGCATGACCGCCCTGTACTGGCTGAGACGCGGCAGGCCGGTCGGCGTGGCGTTGACCAACGCGGTCTCGGTGCTGCTGATCGCCTGCCCATGCGCGTTGGGACTGGCCACGCCGACGGCGATCATGGCCGGAACCGGACACGCGGCCCGTCGCGGGATCTACATTCGCGGCGGCGAGAGCCTGGAGGTCGCCTCGCGGTTGCAGGTGGTGATCCTCGACAAGACCGGCACCCTGACCGCCGGCCATCCACGGGTGATCGATTTTCACGCGCGCTCGCCCTGGTCCGATGAGCGGATCCTGACCCTGGCAGGCAGTGCGGAGTTGCCATCGGAACACTTTCTGGGGCGGGCGGTGGTGAGCCATGCGCGCTCGCTCGGTCATACCCTCGAGAATTGCGAATCCTTTGTCGTCCATCCGGGACAGGGGGTGGAGGCGCGCGTGGCGGGGCATTCGGTGGCCATCGGCAATGCCGCCTGGCTGGCCGAATCCGACATCGATACCGCGCCCTTGCAGGCTTGGGCGGATCGCTGGGCCGCGCAGGGGATGACGCCTTTGCTGATGGCCGTGGATGGCGCGGCGGCTGCCGTGTTCGCGGTGGCCGATCCGGTGCGTGCCGATGCGCGGCTGGCGGTGCGACGGCTGCGACAGATGGGGTTGCGGGTGGTGATGGTGACCGGCGATCTGCACGCCACGGCCCGGCATGTGGCCGAGCGGGTGGGAATCCGGGAGATCCTGGCCGAGGCCCGTCCCCATCACAAGGTGGCGGTGGTCCAACGGCTCAAGGCGTCGGGGTTGCGGGTGGCGATGGTGGGCGACGGCATCAACGACGCGCCGGCTCTGGCGGCGGCGGATGTGGGCTTTGCCATGGGCAGCGGCGCGGACGTGGCCATGGAGACCGCCGGCATGACTTTGGTGGGGGGGGAACTGTTGAAACTTCCCGAGGCGATCCTGCTCAGTCGCCGAACCCTGTCGGTGATCCGACAGAATCTCTTCTGGGCCTTGATCTACAATCTGGTGGCCATTCCCGAGGCGGCACGGGGCCGACTCAATCCGATGATCGCCTCGGCGGCCATGGCGATGAGTTCGGTTTCGGTGGTGTTGAGCGCGTTGCGGCTGCAACATGTGCCACCCGAGGAGATGGAAAACGGAACCGAAGAGGAAGAGTTGGCCGCTTCCGGGAGCGCGGCGCATGGCTGAGAGTCTCGTCATGGCGTTTCTGGCCGGCCTTTTGGGCAGTGGCCACTGTCTGGGGATGTGCGGCAGTCTGGTTTCGGCCTTTTTCATCCGCTTTGTCCCGCCGGAGGCCCGGATCGGGGCCATGATCGCCTATCACGGCGGGCGCATCGGCATCTATGCGGCAGTCGGTCTCCTGGCCGGCGCTCTGGGGATGGCCTTGACCTCCACCGGCCTGATCGGCAAGGTGCAGGGGGTGTTGCAGATCGTCGTCGGCGTTGTGGTGATCGCCCTGGGTCTGGATCTGCTCGGTTTGAGCTGGTTTCGGGTCAACTATGATTTCTGGCCGATGAACCGTCTGTATCGTTTCTTCCAGCGGGCGGGCGAAAGCGGACCGGTGAAGGGTGCCTGGATCGGCGGCATGATCAACGGTTTGATGCCCTGTTCGCTGACGCTCGCCATGGCGGTCAAGGCCACGGCTGCCGAAAGCGCCGTGACCGGCGGAGCTTTGATGCTGGCCTTCGGGATCGGCACCCTGCCGGCCATGCTGTTCGTCAGCACCCTGTTCGGACGGTTGGGGGCCACGGTGCGCGGCTATCTGCTCAAGGCTGCGGCGTTGGTGGTGATCGTGCTGGGCGTGGGCACCCTGATGCAGGGGGTGGCTTATTTCAATGTCATGCGGCATCTGGCGGATCGTTAGCCTGCTCTTTTTTCGGTTGCATTCAACCCCCGTTTGACATGGAGAACACATTTCATGAATACGAGTCGTCGTCAATGGATTCTGGGCACGCCGTTGCTGGTGGGCGCGGCGGTGGTCGGTGGATTGATTCCGGAAGCCGCAGCCTCCGCTTGCCCCACCGATGGCACCCCGGAGCAGTTCACCCCAAAAAAGCCCAAGGATCCCAATCCTTTGGACAATGAGCTGGAAAAATATCCCACCTGTCCCTATTGCGGCATGAATCGGCGCGAACACCATGCCAGTCGCCATTTGATCCACTTCGAGGATGATTTGGTGGATGGGGTTTGTTCGTTGCATTGTGCCGCGATCAGTCTGGCGATCAATCTGGATCGGGTTCCCAAGGCGATTCATGTCGCCGACTTCGGCAGCAAATCCGAGCCTCGTCCCCTGGTCGAGAGCGACAAGGCGGTCTATCTGCTGGGATCGACGATCAAAACGGCCATGACCACACGCGGCAAACCCGGTTTTGCCGACCGGGGTGTGGCCGAAGGCATGCGCAAGGAGCAGGGCGGAGAGTTGGTGGCGTTCGAGGATGCCCTGACCGCCGCCTATGCCGACATGGCCAAGGATACCGTGGCCATCCGCAAACGTCGTTTGGAACGACGCCAGAAGATGAGTCAGGGCGGATGAGACAACCAACAAACAATCGTCACCTTTGGCCGGTCTGGCTCGCCCTGGCGCTCTGGATCGGCGCCTGGAATGCCAGCGCCGGAGAGTCCCCAACCGACCGGGAAGTTCCGTCTGGGGCGAAATGCCCGGTATGCGGCATGTTCGTCGCCAAATATCCGGAATGGGTGGCCCTGGCGCGCTGGTCGGATGGTACAGTACATTATTTCGATGGCGCCAAGGATCTGTTCCGGTTTCTGGCCAATCCGGAGCGCCATGCGCCTGGACGCGATCCGGCGGGCATCGGTGAGCTGTACGTGACCGACTATTATGGCCTGAAGCGCATTCCGGCCCGTTCGGCCTGGTATGTCGCAGGTTCGGACGTGCATGGTCCCATGGGACACGAATTGATCCCCCTGGCCCATGAGCAGGAGGCACGGGAGTTCATGCAGGACCACGGAGGACGGAAACTTCTGCGGTTCGAACAGATCACGACGGACATTCTGTCCGCCTTGGATAAAACAGGAGAGGCACCATGACTCAGGCCCTGATGACGGTGGAACGCGTTTCAGCCAATCGGAAGCGTCGGGATCGTCAATGGGCCAAGGTGGGCATGGGCACCGCCCTGGCCACGCTGGTCGGCACCGCCCTGATCGGCGGGCGCGTCCTCAAACAGGTGCATCTGGTGTCCGGGGTGGCCCTGCTGGGATTCACCCTGTGGCACTGGCGGCTCAATCGACCCGGAACCCGTCCCGGAAACGCCACATGCCACACGGACCGAACGGTTTGAATGGGGCCTGGCGATCTTTTTTTCTTGCAAAATTTAAAATATGGTAGAAAATGGACCCCATATTCATCGAATATGGGCCGTACCGTTTCCATGGATTGTGTCTGGAAACGGCACGGTGGGTAGATGAGGATCGGTCGGCCTCGTGTTTGGATTGATTCATGTTGTCAGGAGATGGTTATAATGGCGCAACTGAACGTGGAAATGATTGACAATTCTGCAAGAATTGAACTTCCAGAGGTGTTTGATTATTATCTTATGGAAAAGTTTTTGAACAGCTCAAAAACTTTGTCCGAATGCGAATCCATTGTGATAGACTTCAAGCATACAAAATATATCGATTCTCCAGCAATCGCCACCCTGTTCCGTTTGAGAGAACTCGTCAAAGAGAGAGATTGCATCAAGATCATCAACATTAATCGTAATATTTACGATCTTCTCACGATAACAGGTTATGTTGGTCTGCTGGGAAAAGACAATTTTGACAACATCACAGCCTAGTGCGTGTTGACAAGCGCCAGCAGCATGCTGTCTATCAGCCGTTCTTCAAGATCTGGATCATCGGACACGGCTTGCTTGACGCGACCCCATGTTCCGTTCTTTGTCCAACGAAAAAATCGTTTACAAACATCATTCCAATGACCGTATACGGAAGGGCGCTCCCGCCCCAGGGCGCGCCCTTCCGAGCAATCCAGAGAACCGTTTCAATGAATCATCGCTGATCCGCAGCTCGTTTCTCGGATACCGCCGCTGGCAAGACGACGCATGCGCGGATCCTCATGAGCAATGATCAAATCCTGCCGAGGGGAGTCATCCACCAGCAACAATTCCCAGCGCGATTCTGTTTGGGCGAGCACCGAAGAGATGGCACCGTGCAAATAATCGTGCTGTCTATGACATGGCATGATAACGCTGAACAGAGGTAAACCATTCGACATCGCACAACTCCGCATCACAAACCATATGGACCTTCAACCCGGACCGGGACTCCCGTCCTGGTCTTTCCGCTCCAGCGCACGCCATGCGGTGATCACGCTCCGTCAAGACGCGGCACAGGTTCGGATCGCCCGTGAATTTTCTTCAATCGACGCCACAAGGAGACCCGATCCATTCCCAGGACGCGCGCCGCCTCACCCTGGTTGCCCTGCAACTGTTCGCAAACCCAGAGGATGTAGTCCCGTTCCATCTGTTCCAGCGAGGGATAGGCGCCCTCCTGGAGCGATGCGAACATTCCGACAGGTGCGCTCTTCTCCAAGGTGGGCAGATCGCTCACCTCCACCTGATCACCAGGGGCGAAGGCCACGGCGCGCAGAATCATGTTTTCCAGTTCGCGAATGTTCCCGTGGAAGGGGTGACCGCTCAATCGCTCCAGGGCGGTCCGTGAAATGCCCGTCACGGAGCGCTGCAACGCCTTGGCATGCTTGTCGATGAAGTGTTGAGCCAGCAGCGGCAGATCTCCCAACCGGCAAGAGAGGGGCGGAAGATGAAACTCGATGACATTCAACCGGTAATAGAGATCGCGACGGAATTGGCCGGCTTCCACCGCGGCGCGCACATCCCGATTGGATGCGGCCATAAAACGCACATCCACGCTGACCGGACGGGTCGAGCCCAGGCGCAACAACTCCTTCTCCTGGATCACCCGCAGCAGCTTCACCTGCATGGATAGCGACATTTCGGTGATCTCGTCGAGAAACACGGTGCCGCCATGCGCGGTTTCCAGCAACCCCTTGCGATCGCGCACCGCGCCGGTGAACGCTTCCCGTGCATGGCCGAACAGCTCGTTGGTCAGAAGCTCTTCCTGAAACGCACCGCAGTTGATCGCCACGAAGGGTTGGGCGGCACGATTGCCCATGTCATGGAGATATTTCGCCAGGATCTCCTTGCCTGTTCCGGTCTCTCCCGTGATCAACACCGGCAGTTCGAGCGATGCCGAGATGGTCGCCTGCTCCAGGATCTTCAACATGGCCGGATCCCGCGTGATCAGCGACGTGGCGAGCGATCGGCCTTGCGTTGGGGATGGTTTGGCCCTGACCTCTCCATCCGCCACGCGCCTCGCGAAGGCATGGGTGATCGCCTCGCGCAACTCCTGGGGTCGGATCGGTTTGATCAGATAGTGAAACGCCCCCAGTCGCATGGCCTCCACCACGGAGTTGACGGACACGGTATCGGAAATGAGAATCAGGGCGCATGCAGGACACAGACGCAGACAACGACGCAGGAATTGATTCGCGTCCATGGGATCGAGCCCCAGATCGGCGAGAATGACCTGGACCATCCGCCCGGTTCCACGGGATGACTCCTCCAGATACCGCAAGGCGGCGGCGCTTCCGGGTGCAACCGCGACAGGATGCCCCTCCTTGCGCAGAATGTGTTCGAGATTCTGCACAGCCATCTTGTCGCGATCCACGATGAGTATCTGCGCGGCTTCCGACATGGGGTCAGATCTCCACCATCCGGTCAACCCTCCCCCCCTCGGAAGCCAGCAGCCACAAGGCAAATCGCCAACCGGCATCCCCTTCCCCGTCAAACAGCAGCATGGCGCCCTGATGACGACGAACGATGCCCGGCAGCAGGGAGATGCCGGGAGATCCATCCTCACCCGGCAGGCAGAGCCAGGAGACATCCGGATCGGTCTGCGAGAGGATGGGTTGAATCTCTTCGCGCCAGGGCAAGGAGAGTTCCACCACGTCACGACAGTTGGCGGGCAGCCAGACAAGGGGGCGCAATACCGAGCGATTCACCAGCGCCTGCATCTCATCCGGGCCGACGCGACGGGCCTGAAGGCTTGCGTCCGTGGATGCCGGGTTGCGTTGCAAGGCCTGCATCATCCAATCGACCAGACCGCGTTCCAGAGATTTCGGATTGCCCGACACTTCCAGGCCAGAGGCGATATCCATCTTCCATGCACCGGATATTCCATGAGATTCGTGCAGATTCACCAGGACTCTCTCAAGCAGATGTTTGAGATTGACGGGACGGTTGTTGCCATCCTGCTCTTGAACATACTCGCGAATATCGGCCAGCAGGCGACTGCCCTGTTCGGCCTGCTGCTGCACGCATCCGATCATCTCCCTGGTCTCTCCCGACCACCCGGAAGACTCTTCCATGAGAATCTGACAACTGGTCGAGATGTTGGTGATGGGTTTTTCAAGCGTCTTGACCAGCCTGGAGAGCACCTCATCGGAAAAGGCCAAGGGTGAGCGACGCATCGCCTCCTTTCGTTGCAGATTGGCCTGTTCGAGCACCTGGTTGAGCACCGAGGTCGCATGGTTCACCTCGGAATCGGGGGTGGTCATGCGCACCCGATCCTGTTGTCCCTCGAGCACCCGTTCCAGCTCGCGACGCAGATCGCACCAGGGGGAACAGGCCCTGCGCAAGAACAGAACACCATAGAAGACCATCAACATGATGAAGAAAAGATCCATGAAGACAATCGACGTGCGGGTGTTGTCCAGGATGGCGACGAGATTGTCCTCGGTATCTGCCGCCAACTGTTCGGAGAAGCCGATCAGTTTCTTGCCCAGTTGATGAATCGCCACCTCTTGCGCCTGGGTGGAATGGGGATCCTGTTCCAGCGCGTTGAGATGTTTGAACAGAGCCTCCCGATACTCCAGGGTGACTTGCCCCATGCCCTGAAGAATGCGGTCTCCATGCTCCCTGGAGAGAATGGCGCTTCGATGTTCGCGCACCTGCCGCTCCACCTGATCCAGATAGCCTATGGCGTTCTCGAATGCGCCGCGATCCCGGAAGATGAAATAGTTCTTTTCGTATCTTCTCACCTCCAGCACGGTATTCAGAAGACTCAGGAACCCATGATCGTTCATGGCCTGCTGATGGATCCGACCGGTCTCCCGAAACAGGAAAAAGGAGATCGAAATCAGCACAACGCACAGGATGACCAATCCAACCACCACCATCTGGCTCAATGATGGAATTTTGCGCATTCTTTGATTTTTCCTTGTGTTGATGGAAGCGTGGTTCAGCGATTCTCCAGGAGCGACCCGAAACCGTTCGAGCTCCTCTGGTTGAGACAAGGCGTGATGGCTTCTTGCACGGAATCGCCATCCAATCCGCCTTGGCGGCTGTCTGGCAATGGCCAAACAGCCGCCCATGCATCGTCATGCATCATGATCGGCGTGACCCGTCGGACCCGTCATGCGGCGGGGGTCAGGCAATCCTCGAGATGATCAACATACCATTTACCTGGGTTGTTATCCACCTCCTTCCTGCTGGCCAATTCATTCAAACAAAGCAGGACGACATCCATGGATTGGTAACAATAATGAAGAATCAGGGCCATCTGTTTCAGCAATTCGGTCGGCAACTGTCCAACTTTCCGATAGTCCGCCACATATACCATTTCCGCGACCAGCAACTGCCTGACCGGCCAGCCAGGACTGTTGTTGATGATCAGCGGTTTGACGCCCCAGGTCTTGATCAGGGGCATGGCGTGCGGAATCAGCCCCATGGACCTAAGTTGAAGATCCAGCTCGCCGATGGTCGGTTGCGCCTGATACAGCGGAATAAAGGATACTTCAAGCTGAACAACCGAAACATCGGACAACTTGTTGCGACCATGGGCGAGAATCATCTTCTCGGATCCGCACACATTCATTTTCAAATGGTCGATCCGAGGAATCTCCTCGATATCGTCCAGGGCCCGCGTCCACACGTTCTTGCGCTCCACGACCTCGGTCAACTGATCAAAACGGTGGAAAAGCCCGCAAGCGACCGGATCAGGTTCCAACAGACTGGTCATCACCGAGGCGCGACAAATGCGCAGCGTATGCAACCGTCCGTCACCAAGCAGATAAGGCAGATAGATCTCCTGGTGTTTGTGCAGGGCGTTCAACCGCGCGGTGGTTTCGGCCTGGGGCTCGAATCCAAACAGTCGGCTGGGAATCTCTCCCAACAAGGATCGATAGTGCCCGGTCGGATCCATGGGATTGGCGCCGGCATCCACGATGATCGTCTCAAGGGTCGGTCGGATGCGTTGAAGCAAGGAAGGAGCGCGCGGCATGTTCTTTGTCCTTATGCTGTTGTCATCATTGTTGCCATGCTTACGGCCATTGACGCGATTCGCACCAGATGCGCCACATCCGTCGCCATGCCTGGGTCAGATTCCAGGCAAATCTCCGGTGGTCGAACAAAGGCGAATGCATGGCGCGCGCGCGCAACTCCGACCGCAAGCGCGCCAGTCCGTCCCGATCCGCGGCAAAGGCAACCGCTTTTTCCACATACGCGTCGCAATCTTCGGCAATCCATTCGGACAGTCCGACACAGGAGAGAATCGACTCTCCCTGGTGCGCAAGATAGCGACTCCCCTTGCGGGTGACGAAGGGCACGCCCATCCACAACCCTTCCACGCTGGTGGTCACGCCAGGATAGGGAAAGGTATCCAAGGCCATATCGACCTGGTGATAGCGGGTCAGGTAGAGCTCCCTCGATGAGGCCCCTTCCAACAGCAGGCGGTCGGCGTCGATGCCGCACGCGGCAAACCGCCGGGTCATCAACTCCCTGGCTTGCGGCTCGATGAACGAGCGCCCCTTCAACATCAGACGGCTGTTCGGAACCCGCCGCAGAATCTCGCTCCAGCAACGAATCACCTCGTCCGTGATCTTCCCCAGATGGTTGAACGAGCCGAAGGTGAAATGACCATGGGTGAGCACCGGAAGTTCGGATACCGGTGGCGAGGGATCGGGAGGCGTCAAACACAGGTAACAATCCGGCAATCTCCAGGGTTTCTCGCAAAAATGGCCCGCCTCCTCTTCCGGCAGATTGATCGGGTCACCCAGGATATAATCCATGGCCAGAACCCCGGTCGTGGCAAAATAGCCCAACCAGCTGACCTGTACCGGCGCCGGTTTCCAGGCAAATACCGGCAATCGGTTGAGCGCGGAGTGTCCGGACAGATCCAGCAGGATATCCACGCCATCCGCATGAATCATGCGGGCCACCGTTTCATCCCCAAGCCCGACCACGGATTGCCAGCGCGCCATGCGCGCCTTCAACCGTTGGGTCAGATCGTCTTCCAGAGTCCGATTGGAGTACGCATAAAATTCCACGACATTCGGGTCCATGACCGACAGGACATTTTCCAGAAAATACCCAACCGGATGCTGAAGAAAATCCCCGGAAACCAGGCCAATCCGCAATTTCTTGTCCACTTGCCCAGGGTCGGGCCAATGGACGATGGGCTGGGCCAGACGGGCAACCGCCTTGCCATATTGAAGCGCCTCGCGCAGGGCCGCGGCAGGATCTTCAAGATAATAGTTCTGGAGATACAGGAGATTGCCCCACACATCGAAGTGCCGCGGATGCATGGAAAGGATCTTTCGATAACACTGGTCCGCCTGTGCGTGCTGGCCGAGTTCGGTATGCACCAATCCAAGATTCGTGAGGATCTGGACATCTGCCGGCTTTTTCGCGTGCGCACGTTGCAAGATCTCATGCGCCGATCCGAGCTTGCCAATCGAAATGAGCACATAACCAAGATTGTTCATGGCGGCGGTATCGTGCGGATTGGCTGTCAGAACCTTCTGGAAACAGACTTCCGCCTCCTGAAAACGCCGGCTGTTGAACAGCATGTTGCCCAGGCCGATCCAGAGATCGCGTGAATTCGGATCGTGGCTCAGCCCGGTCTGGTACACCTGTTCCGCCTCTTCCAGTCGCCCGGAAACCTGCAAAACGCTCCCAAGCGTGGCCAGGGCCAGAATCGAATCCGCCTGCCTGAGCAAGGCCTGACGGCAACTCCGTTCGGCCTCCGACAAACATCCCCGGCTCAGTTGAGCGTTGGCCAGATTGACGTAGCCATTGACATAATCCGGCTCGATCTCCAGAGCGCGGCGGCAGAACCCTTCCGCTTCCAACAACCGTCCCTGCGTGCTGCGAATGATGCTCAGATTGCCCAGGGCGCCCACATACTCCGGTCGGTCCGGGGTGATCCGCAGATAACAGGACTCCGCCGTGACCAGATCCCCTTTCAGATGGGCTTGCAGCCCGCGTTTCCACCAATCGACCGTTGGCCTGAACATCCGGATCGGGGTGGTGGTCAACCCCGTGGCATGGCACTTCTGCAAATCGCCCATTTGGGAGGAGGCCAGTTGTCGTGACATCACACACGAACCTCCCACCCGGAAAAATCGTTGATGGCCTCCACCACCGTTTCCACCTCCTCGGGGGTGAGAAACGGATGGCAGGGCAGGGAAAGACAGGTTTGGGCATGCGCTTCGGCCCTGGCGAGCCCGGCGGGATCGATGCGGACCGTGGCGCCGCACGCCGGTTGGCGATGAACCGGCAGGGGGTAATGAAGGGCGGTTTGGATGCCACGCTCCTCCAGACAGATACGCAAGGCATCCCGCACGGGTGAATTGACGACAAACAGATGATGCACATGGGAAGCCTCGTCCGCAGGCAGGGCGGGCAAGGCAACCAGGGGATGACGGATGCCCTCCTGATAGGCGCGCGCGATTTTCCTCCGGGTGTCGTTGCACTCTTGCAACCAGGCGAGACGGGTGGTCAGGAAAGCGGCCTGCAGTTCGTCCAACCGACTGTTCAGTCCGGGCACGAGATGAGGCGATCCAAGGCGACCACTGTCGCGCCCATAATCCCGCCATTGTCGCGCCGTTGCCGCGATCGCTTCATCGTTGGTGACGACCATGCCACCATCCCCGATGGCGCCGAGATTCTTGGTGGGGTAAAAACTGAACGCGCCAGCCAGCCCGAAAGATCCCGCCGCTCTTCCCTGAACGCTCGCCCAATGGGCCTGGGCGGCATCTTCGATCAAGATCAGACCATGATGGTTGCAAAAGGCAACCCAGGCGTCCATGTCGGCCAGGCGTCCGTAAAGATGGACCAGGACAACGGCTTTGGTGCGCGCGGAGAGAACACGGCGCGCACTTTCCCTGTCGAGGAGCGCGGTTCCAGGCTCGATATCCGCCACCACCGGGGTGGCGCCGGACCTGAGCACGGCCAACAAGGTGGCAAACGCCGTGATGGCCGGCACGATCACCTCATCGCCAGGCACGATGCCGCTGGCGCGCAGCGCGATTTCAATGGCATCCATGCCGTTGCCCACGCCAATCCCGAACCGCGTGCCACAGGCCCCGGCCCAAAGCGCTTCAAAACACTTCACCCGCCAATCCAGAACGTAACGTCCGGAATGCAAAACCCGCTTCAAATCGGCCAACAGGGCCTGCTGCCGGTCTGCGGGTTCTCGCGTGAAATCGTTCATCCAGATCTTGAGTGACATGGCGCAACCTCGTCGCGATAACGATCCGATCACTGGACCCGTTGTGTTCCCAGATACAGCGAAAAGTGGCGGCGATAGTAATCCACCGTCCTGGTCAGGCCGGTTTTCAGATCCATGCGCGGATGCCAGTCGAGATCTTCCGAAATCCGCTGGAAGTTGCAATAGGCGCTCCCGATATCGATCTTGCGCCGATCGCATGGAAACGGTACCAGGTTGTAGGCGCCATCAAACCATTCCGCCATGCGTTTGCCCAGTTCCAGCATCGAAATCACTTCGTTTCCACCCAGCAAATAGGTCTGTCCAATGGCCTTGGGATGCATGCCCGCCAGCAGCAGAGCCGCCACGCAGTCATCCACATGATTGAAATCCCGAAGTGGCCGGCCATCGCCATAGATGGGCAGAGGTTTGCCTTCGATCAACAGACGAATCCAGAAGCCGAGAAAGGACAAACGGGAATCCATGATGCGCATGCCATTTCCATACGTGTTGGTCAGTCGCAGAATGGTGACCGGCATGCCATGGAAGGCATGAAACAAACGGTGATAGTGTTCACCCGTGGCTTTGTGAATGCCATTGATGTCCACGGGTTGAACCGGATGGGATTCATCGATCGGGAGTTGTTTGGGGCGACCGTGCACCTGGCGCGTGCTGGTGAAGACGATCCGGAGCGATGGGTTGCAAGCCAGACACAATTCAAGCAATTTCAATTGCGCCTGGACATTGATATCCAGATCCGCATGGGGAGCCGTCATGGAATCCCAATGGGATGTCTGGCCCGCCAGGTTAAACATCACGTCATGGCCTGGAAGGCATTCGCGCATGGCATACGTGTCGCGGATATCGACCTGGTGCAGTTCCACCTGCCCCCGAATATCCCGGATGTTCCAGAGATTGCCCCCCTGTCCTGGAAGCAGGGCATCCACGATCGTCACACGGGCGCCCTGACGAATCAGTTGTCTTGCCAGGTGCGAACCGATCAGTCCCACTCCTCCGGTGATCAAGACGTTTGCCTGCGCATAGTTCATGGTTCGGTTCCCGAAGATTGCCATTCGTCTGGAGTCTGTTTGGCCATGGCTGAAATCACCAAACAGTCCTTCAAGGGTGACAGATACGTTCACCTGGATTTCAGCAATTGACGAGCCAGAACAAATTATTTTTATTTATCAATTCAATAACCGGAAAACCAAAGACCCGGACACCTGGCGAGCGTTTCATGAATGCAACATGCATCCATCCGATGTTGCACGATTCAAACAGCGCCACGGTCAGGCCGACCTGGCGAAAAGCGCACGATCGCGCCGCATGGAATGGAAACGGCAGAGGGAGACGTGGGGGGGGTATACCGGGGATGGGAAGGCAGGACGGATGGGCCGGACAGACCGATTCATGTCCGGCTTCTGATCCGAATCAATGCGCCACCACCGTCGTGGCGTGGGAGACGGCCTGGCCGTCGAACAAGGTGACCCGGTTGCGACCTGCCGCCTTGGCACGATACATCGCCTGGTCCGCCTGTCCTTGAATCTCGGCAAAGGTCAGCGGCTCCGCCTGGTTCATGGCCACGCCAATGCTGGCCGTGATCCGCAAGGGCATGGCCTCGATGCGAGGCATCAGCCGTTCGATATCACTGCGCAACTTTTCGGCAAATTTCAGAGCCTCTTCCGGCGTGATGGTGGAGAGGAAGATCGAAAACTCCTCGCCACCGATCCTCCCCAGCGCATCGCTGTGACGGATCAGTCGCTTGAGACAGGCGGCGGTCTCCTTGAGAACCGTATCCCCGGCCTCGTGTCCATATCGGTCGTTGATCGACTTGAAATGGTCCAGATCGATGAACAAGACCGCGAATGACGCACCGCTGCGCGTGGAGAGACGAATCAGTCGATCCACCAACGCATAGTAGGCGCGGGCGTTCAAGAGTCCGGTCAAGGGATCTTCGGTGGAGAGTTTGCGCAACTGGATGTTGGATTCCACCATCCGGCGATGAAACGATACCGATCGGCTGCTGTAGACATGAAAGACCACGCCCGCCGCTCCCAGGCTCAACGTCAGGGTGGACAACGCATGCGAGGACAACGGTGGTTGGAGATACTGGTTGACCCCATGGATGGCCAGGATGGTGACCAGGGTATTGACCATCCCCGGCCACGCCCCCAACAGGATGTAGACTCCGCTGATTTGCAGAAAAAACCAGACCACGCGCATTTCGTCCGCTGTCACGAACAACAGGGCAGAGACGAACTGCAAGAAGTTGAGCACCACATAGCTCCAGGCCACCCGGAAGAAACGCTCCTTGCGCCCCCAAACCAACACCATGAGAAGCAGGGAAACCAGAGAATAGGCGTGGGTCATGATCAGATGGGCGGTGCCCAGTTTCATCACCCCCAACCCGTCGGACACCAGAATGGCGGAATTGAAAACCAGACCGTTGAGCATCAGGATGTAGAGGAACCGAAACTGAAACTGCAAATACTCCTCATCCTCCTCGAATTCGGCACCACCAAGCAGAAAATGGACAAATTGTGACTTGGGCATGCAGGCAAACCTCCAGAATGATTCAACCGGACCCGACCAGGAACATCATAGCAATCAACAACTTTTATTATACACAAGGCGCCAAAAAACAGCGCCAACCACCCTTTCGCAACAAAATCAACTTATGCGACCCAAAAATCTCAAACACCATTCGAACCGAGAATCACGGCGAGAACGCCCTGCATTGTTTGCCAATTATTCAAAAATTGCAATAAAAAAACTCTACCATCCTGCTTTACAGCCTGCTGGTTCACCCGTGCTGGATTGATTCCGTCCAAAAACACCTCCCCACAAGCGCTTGCACCCACCCGTCCGACTCTCCCCTCCTCCAGCCAGGGGGAATCGGCCCGGCGATCCGTTCACTGGCCCAGGGGGACATGGAACCGGAACGGCGTGCCATTTTTATATTATTTTTACAGTGCAGACTCCTTTTTATTGCCAATCTTTATTTCCTGTTCGCTAAGCTTAATCCTTTAGGAACGGATGACTCAGCATTGATTTGCCTTGAATTGCGAATATTGTTTAACATTTTTATAAGATCTTCTTTTTATACCAATTTTACATCAAAACAACCCGTTTTTATAAATCATCTTACGGTTGACGACTGCATTCTTTACAAAATATTTGCAACAAAACCCGTCCCAAGGAGTGTTCATGATGAGTCAGACTCTGCCACACAAACAAGGAAGTTCACTGCCCACCTTGATGATCGGCGCCATCGGCGTGGTGTTCGGCGACATTGGCACCAGTCCATTGTATGCCGTCAAGGAGGCGCTTGGAGGCGAACATTCCGCCACGCCCACTCCGGATAATGTTCTGGGCATCATCTCCCTCATCTTCTGGACCCTGCTGATCGTGCTGACGATCAAATATCAATTCTTCATCATGCGCGCTGACGAACAGGGCGAAGGGGGCAATCTGGTGCTGGTCTCCCTGGCACGGAAATTCACCCAGGGCCATCCCCGCATGCAGAGGGCCATCATGATCATGGGCATGATCGGCGTATCCCTCTTTTTCGGGGATGGCGTGATCACCCCGGCGATCTCCGTTCTGTCGGCGGTCGAAGGACTGGAGGTGATCACCCCGGCGTTTCAACCGTACATCATTCCAATCACCTTGATGGTGATCCTCCTGTTGTTTCTCGTCCAGAGCAACGGAACCGCCAAGATCGGACGTCTGTTCGGTCCCGTTTGCGCCCTCTGGTTTCTGGCCATCGCCGCAGTCGGGATCAAGGAGATTCTGCGCCATCCGGAAATTCTGGCAGCCTTGAATCCGATGCATGGAATCCACTTTCTGCTCGGGTCCGGCGGTGGCAACACCTTCATCGTCCTGGGCTCGGTGTTTCTGGCCGTGACCGGGGCCGAGGCGCTCTATGCCGACATGGGGCACTTCGGCAGATCGGCGATCAACTGGTCCTGGGGATTCTTTGTGTTTCCCGCCCTGATGTTGAACTATCTGGGCCAGGGCGCCCTGATCCTGGGGGATCCGGGCACGGTCAAGAACCCCTTTTACATGAGCGTACCCGAATGGGGCATGCTCCCCATGGTGGTTCTGGCCACCTCGGCGACCATCATCGCTTCGCAGGCGGTGATCTCCGGCGCTTTTTCCGCCACCCGGCAGGCCATGCAACTGGGGTATCTGCCCCGCTTGCGCGTGATTCACACCTCCTCGTCGGAGTTCGGACAGATCTATGTCCCCCTGACCAACTGGCTGTTGTTGATCGCGGTCGTCGCTCTGGTGCTGGGCTTCAAGAGTTCCACCAATCTGGCGGCAGCGTATGGCATCGCCGTGACCGGCACCATGATCGCCGTGACCACGCTGGCTTTTGGTATCGTGTTGCGTCACCTGTTCTCCTGGAGCCTGTTGTTCTCCATCCCTCTGTTGCTGATCTTCTTGAGCGTCGATCTGGGATTCTTCGGGGCCAATGCGCTCAAGTTCATGGACGGCGGGTGGTTCCCGGTCATCCTGGGGGCGCTGCTGTTCTTCCTGATGTCAACCTGGCGCAAGGGACAGGAGATGGTCAAGTGCGCGGTGCGCAAACAGGAGATCCCCCTGGAACCGTTCCTGCGGCAACTCAATCCATCCGACATCAACCGCATCCCCGGCACCGCCGTCTTCATGACCCAGAACTTCGACCTGGCCCCGCCTGCCCTGGTCGAACTGCTCAAGCATACCCTGACCCTGCATGAACGGGTGGTTTTCCTGAGCGTCCAAACCGAAAATATCCCGTATGTGGACCACGACAAACGGTTGGTCATGGATACTCTGCTCGACAACTATTACCGCATCCGGATCAAACACGGCTTCATGGAAACCGTCGATGTCCCCGGCATGCTGGTCGATTGTCGATTGAAAGATGGGGAGCGCGTGGTCATGGAGGATACCTACTTCTTTCTGGGCAAAGCCAACTTCGTGGCGGGACACGCTCCGGGAATGGCCCGTTGGCGCTTGAAACTCTTCTTGAATCTGTACCGCAATGCGGAGAGTCCCACGCGCTTCTTCAATTTACCCTCCATCCGCGTGGTCGATCTGGGCACACGAATCGTTCTGGGCGGAGCCGAATGATCTTTCGGACTTTTCCGAAACCCTGCACCATTCCACCATCGACCAACACGCTTGCCGCTTTTTTGCGCCGTCATGATGACGGCGCAAAAAGCCTCTCAAACCGTATAAAACCAATCACGAAGCCCGCCTGAAAATATTTACGTTTTTTTTACATCCGCATTCCAACCTTTTTTCCTGTTTTTACTTTTCACTGTCTAACATCTTTGTCCATCGATCAATCCAATCCACAAGGAGTCGTCATGGACGTTTTCCATCTCATTATGGCTGTCGGTTTCTTTGCCCTATCCGGGGCCATGGTCTCTCTATTCGAACGACTCCGGAGGCGATGAATGAACCCTCTCTACCTGATCGGATTGCTGGCAACAGCATTCGTGTTCGTTTATCTGGTTGTTGTCCTGTTTGTGCCGGAGAAATTCTCATGAGTCACGCCATCCGCTCAAAAGGATTCGCCCTGGCCGCCCTGCTGGCGCTTGCCTGGCCCGTTGCCTGCCTTTCAACATCGGAGGAGAGTGCCCGGAATCATCGACACGCCCTGCTCGACTGGTCCGACACGCGCCGACATGTCGAACAGGATCCTCTGCCCCATGCGCCATCTCAACAAACCATCCAGGCGTTCCGCATGGGACTGGATTCGGATTCCCCCCTGTTTCCACGGAGGAATGCCCCATGAACAGCAACGGATATCTCCAACTTGTCGTGTATGTTCTGGTGTTGCTGCTGCTCTCCTGGCCCCTTGGACTGTTCATGGCCAAAATCTACGCAGGGACGCTCCCTCGCGCCGTGCGTTGGCTCTCTCCCGCAGAAGAAGGCGTCTATCGCCTGTGCGGAATCCGGGCGCACGAAGAGATGTCCTGGACCCGCTATGCCTTTGCGGTGCTGACCTTCAACCTGCTCGGTTTCCTGGCGGTTTACGCACTGCAACGCCTGCAACCATTTCTGCCCCTGAATCCGCAGGCCATGACCGCCACCACGCCGGATCTGGCCTTCAACACCGCGGTCAGCTTTGCCACCAACACCAACTGGCAGGCCTACGGCGGCGAAACCACCCTCTCCTATCTGACGCAGATGTTTGGCCTGACGGTGCAGAACTTCGTCTCTGCGGCCAGCGGCATGGCGGTGCTGGCCGCCCTGATGCGGGCCTTCACCCGGCGTGAATCGCCCGGCATCGGCAACTTTTGGGTGGACATGGTGCGTTCCACGCTTTACATCCTATTGCCGTTGAGCATTCTGCTCGCCGTGTCGCTGGTCGGAGAGGGGGTGGTGCAGAGCTTCTCCCCCTACCAGAACGCTCAACTGCTCCAACCGGTCGAGTACGACGCACCGGTCAACGGTCCCGATGGCCAGCCGATCAAGGACGACAAGGATCAACCGGTCACGGAAAAAAAGATCGCCAAGGAGCAACTCATCGCCATCGGACCCGCCGCCTCCCAGGTGGCGATCAAGCAGCTGGGCACCAACGGCGGGGGGTTCTTCAACGTCAACTCCTCGCATCCCCTGGAAAATCCCACGCCATGGTCCAATTTTCTCGAACTTCTGGCCATTCTGTTGATTCCGGCGGCACTCTGCATCACTTTTGGCCGTTTCGTCGGAGATGTGCGCCAGGGTGGCGCGATCCTGGCGGCCATGACGATCGTCTTCGTGGGGCTGCTGGCGCTCTGCGTCGGGTCGGAACAGCGCGGCAATCCGCTCTTTGACCGGTTGGGTCTGGCGACTCACGCCTCGGATCAGGCCCCCGGCGGCAACATGGAGGGCAAGGAGAGCCGGTTCGGCATCGTCAATTCGGCGCTCTGGGCCACAGCCACCACTGCCGCGTCCAACGGCTCGGTCAATGCCATGCACGACTCCTTCACCCCGTTGGGCGGACTGGTGCCGATGTGGATGATGCAGCTTGGTGAGGTGATTTTCGGCGGCGTCGGTTCCGGATTGTACGGCATGATCGTCTTTGCCATTGTCGGCGTGTTCGTCTCCGGATTGATGATCGGACGCACGCCGGAGTATCTCGGCAAAAAGATCGAGGCCTTCGAGATGAAAATGGCCGCGGTCGCCATCCTCACCCCCTGTCTGGCCGTCCTGCTCGGCACGGCGATCGCCGTGGTCAGCGAGGCCGGCGTGGCCGGCATCGCCAATCCGGGGGTGCATGGCTTCTCGGAGATTCTCTACGCCTTCTCCTCGGCGGGCAACAACAACGGCAGCGCCTTCGGCGGACTGACGGTCAACACCCCCTTCTACAACACCCTGCTCGGCCTGGCCATGCTGCTCGCCCGCTACTGGGTGATCGTGCCGGTGCTCGCCATCGCCGGATCCCTGGCCGCCAAGAAAAGCATACCGCCCTCTGCCGGCACCCTGCCCACCCATACCCCATTGTTCGTGATCCTTCTGATCGGCACCGTGATCGTGGTCGGCGCGTTGACATTCCTGCCCGCGCTTGCCCTGGGTCCGATCGTGGAACACGTCCAGATGGTCCACGGACATTGATTTGGGAGAATTCCATGCAAAAATCACGTTCACTGCTCGATCCGGCACTGCTTCAGGAGGCCGTGCTGGACTCTTTCAAACGACTCTCCCCGCGTTATCAGATCCGCAATCCGGTGATGTTCGTGGTCTGGCTCGGGAGCCTGTTGACCACCGGACTTTATCTCCAGTCGCTGATCGGAACCGGAGAATCGCCCTCCTGGTTCATCCTGAGCATCACGCTCTGGCTGTGGTTCACGCTGTTGTTCGCCAACTTCGCCGAGGCCATGGCCGAAGGACGCGGCAAGGCGCAGGCGGCTGCCCTGAAAGGGTTGCGCAAGACGGTCATGGCCAAGAAACTCAAAGAGCCGAAACGGGACGCCCTCTCGGTAAACGTCCCTTCGGAAAGTTTGCGCAAGGGGGATGTGGTGCTGGTCTCCACCGGCGACATCATCCCCGGCGACGGCGAGGTGATCGAAGGGGTGGCCTCGGTGGACGAATCGGCCATCACCGGCGAATCGGCCCCGGTGATCCGTGAATCGGGCGGCGACTTCTCGGCGGTCACCGGCGGCACGCGGGTGCTTTCGGACTGGCTGGTGGTGCGGGTGACGGTGAATCCGGGCGAGACCTTTCTGGATCGCATGATCGGCATGGTCGAAGGGGCGAAACGACAAAAAACGCCGAACGAAATCGCCCTGACCATCCTGCTGGTGCTGCTGACGCTGGTGTTTCTGTTGGCCACCGTGACATTGCTGCCTTTCTCGATCTACGGTGTGGAGACCGCGCATGCCGGATCACCGGTCACGGTCACGGTACTGGTGGCGTTGCTGGTCTGCCTGATTCCGACCACGATCGGCGGACTGCTTTCGGCCATCGGCGTGGCAGGCATGAGCCGCATGATGGAGCGGAATGTCCTGGCCACCTCGGGCAAGGCGGTCGAAGCCGCCGGTGACGTGGACGTGCTGCTGCTCGACAAGACCGGAACCATCACCCTCGGGAACAGACAGGCGTCGTTGTTTGTCCCATCGCACGGGGTGAGCGAGCGGGAGTTGGCCGAGGCGGCGTTGCTGGCCTCGCTGGCCGACGAAACCCCGGAGGGGCGTTCGATCGTGGTTCTGGCCAAAG
The DNA here is from genome assembly GCF_045865675.1 of Candidatus Magnetaquiglobus chichijimensis. Lineage (NCBI taxonomy): Bacteria > Pseudomonadati > Pseudomonadota > Magnetococcia > Magnetococcales > Candidatus Magnetaquicoccaceae > Candidatus Magnetaquiglobus > Candidatus Magnetaquiglobus chichijimensis. Next base: position 78,843 of record NZ_BAAFGK010000002.1, on the reverse strand, counting down.
AGTCGTTGCATCAGCGCGGTCGGGACATCCATGCCGATGGCGCGACCTTCGTCCATTTCACGGCACAGACCCGCATGAGCGGTCTGGACTGGCAGGGCCGTTCGATCCGCAAGGGGGCCGCGGAGGCGGTGCATCGCCATGTGGAGTCCTGCGACGGGGTGTGGTCGCTGGCGATTCAGTCGTCGGTGGACGAGATCGCCCGACGCGGTTCGACCCCCTTGGTGGTGGCGGAGGGGAATCGCGTGCTGGGGGTGGTGGAGTTGAAGGATATCGTCAAGGGTGGGATCAAGGAGCGTTTCGCGGAACTGCGACGCATGGGGATCAAGACGGTGATGATCACCGGTGACAACCGCCTGACCGCCGCAGCGATCGCCGCAGAGGCCGGCGTGGATGATTTTCTCGCCGAGGCCACGCCGGAGGCCAAGCTGGCCTTGATCCGCGAGTATCAGCAGGAGGGACGGCTGGTGGCGATGACCGGTGACGGCACCAACGATGCCCCGGCCCTGGCCCAGGCCGACGTGGCCGTGGCCATGAACAGCGGCACCCAGGCGGCCAAGGAGGCGGGCAACATGGTGGATCTGGACTCCAACCCCACCAAGCTGATCGAGGTGGTGGAGACCGGCAAGCAAATGCTGATGACCCGAGGCGCGCTGACCACCTTTTCGATTGCCAACGACGTGGCCAAATACTTCGCCATCATTCCGGCGGCCTTCGCGGCCACCTATCCGGCGTTGGACATCTTCAACATCATGGGGCTGGCCACGCCCGCCTCGGCGATCCTGTCGGCGGTGATCTTCAACGCCCTGATCATCATCGCCCTCATTCCCCTGGCGCTCAAGGGGGTGGCTTATCGGCCCGTGGGCGCGGCGCTGCTGTTGCGACGCAATCTGCTGGTCTATGGTGTGGGTGGATTGCTGGTCCCCTTCGTGGGCATCAAAGCGATCGACCTGATCCTGGTCGCTCTTCATCTGGTATGATAAGGATACATCCATGTTCAAGGAACTGCTCCCCTCCCTGCGGATGCTGATCGTGATGACCCTCCTGACCGGCCTGCTCTATCCAGCCATGGTCACGGCGATCGCGCAAGGACTCTTTCCCGGCAAGGCCACCGGCAGCCTGTTGCGGGCCAACGGCCAGGTGATCGGCTCCGCGCTGATCGGACAACCCTTCACCGATCCGCGTTACTTCTGGGGTCGCCCCTCGGCGACCGCGCCCATGCCCTACAACGCCGCCGCTTCCGGCGGTTCCAACCTCGGACCGCTCAACCCGGCCCTGGAAGAGGCGGTCCAGGCGAGAATCATGGTGCTCAAGGAGAGCGATCCCACCCAAAAGCAGCCGATTCCCGTGGATCTGGTCACGACCTCGGGCAGTGGACTGGACCCGCACATCTCGCCCGATGCGGCCATCTGGCAGGTGCCGCGCGTGGCGCGCGCCCGCAATATCTCCGAAGCGGAGGTGCTGCTGCGGGTCCGGAAACATACCGAGGGACGCACCTTCGGCATTCTCGGCGAGGCGCGCGTCAACGTCCTGGCCCTGAATCTCGATCTGGACACCCTGGCCGCGAAGTAGTCTGCCATCCAGTCCGATCGTCACGACGTCACCCTGTAAGGAACCTTCGATGAACAAACCCGTACAAACCTGTTGCATCCGTGTGATCGGTGGTTCGATTCTGTGGGCATCCCGGAATCCCGGTGGTACGCATTGCGTGTTTTCCGTGGCCAAGACATTCTGATCCGCACCGACAACACCTTCCGGAGTCACGATGCATGGCGACCGATTCCCGTTCCGACCGTCCCGACCCCGATGCCATCCTGGCACAACTGGTGGCCGAGGAGCACCGGGAGCGGCGCGGCAGGCTGAAGATCTTTTTCGGCGCCTGTCCTGGCGTCGGCAAGACCTTCGCCATGCTGAGCGCCGCGCGGAGTCTGAGCGCCCAGGGGATGGACGTGGTGGCCGGCGTGGTGGAGACGCATGGCCGTGACGAAACCGCAGAGCTGTTGCACGACCTGGAAATTCTGCCGCGCCAGAGGATCGAATACAAAGGCCATCTGCTCGAAGAGTTCGATCTCGACGCAGCCCTGCAACGCAATCCGCGGATCATCCTCATAGACGAGTTGGCCCACTCCAACGCGCCCGGAAGCCGTCATCCAAAACGGTGGCAGGATATCGACGAACTGCTGAATGCGGGCATCGACGTGCTCACCACGGTCAACGTGCAGCATGTGGAGAGCCTCAACGACGTGGTGGGCAAGATCACCGGCATCCGCGTGACCGAGCGGGTGCCGGATCACGTCATCGATCGGGCGGACGAAATGGTGCTGGTGGACCTGCCCCCCGAGGAGTTGCTGCAACGTCTCCGTGAAGGCAAGGTCTACATGCCGCGTCAGGCGGAACGGGCCATGGAGCACTTCTTTCGCAAGGGCAACCTGCTGGCGCTGCGCGAGTTGGCCTTGCGGCGCACCGCAGACCGGGTGGATGGCGACATGCGCGCCTGGCGCCGGGAAAAATCGGTGACAACGGTCTGGCCCACCCGTGAATCGGTGCTGGTGTGCGTGGGACCCGGACCGGACAGCGAAAGTCTGGTCCGGCGCGCCGCCCGCAGAGCCAACCTGACCGGCGCGCCATGGCACGCAATCGTGATCGAGACCCCATCCATGCAGCAATTGCCGGATGCGGCGCGGGCACGCATCTTTGGCATTCTGAAACTGGCCCGGGAGATGGGTGCCCAGACGGCCAATCTGTCGGGTCCGAATCCCGTGGAGATCGCCATCGCCTATGCCCGCGAGTACAACCTGGGCACCCTGCTGGTGGGTCGGGATCGTTACCGACGTCTGCCCTGGCAGCACGGCTTCGCCGAAAAGGTCGCCCGTCTGGCCCCGGATCTGGAACTCCTCCAGGTGGCGATCGAAAAGCAGGAGCGTGAATCCCCCCAACGTTCTCCGGTTCCGGACAAACCCGCCCCAAAAAACGGAGAATGGTCGCCGTATCTGATGGCCTTTCTGATCGTGGCGTTGGTTACCGTGGTCAGCGAGCCTCTGCACGCCCTGCTGGATCTGGCCAACATCGTCATGATCTTCCTGCTGGCGGTGGTCTTCACGGCCATCCGCTTCGGACGTGCCGCCGCCGTGCTCTCATCGTTCCTTTCCGTGGCCGCGTTCGATTTTTTCTTCGTCCCGCCCCGCTTCACCTTCGCCGTGCATGACGCTCAATATCTGGTCACGTTCACGGTCATGCTGATCGTGGCTCTGGTGGTGGGACAACTGACGGCTGGTTTGCGATTCCAGGCATCCGAGGCCTGCAAACGGGAACAGCGCATGCAGGCGCTCTACGAAATGTCCAAGGATCTCTCCAGCGCACTGAGCGTGGAACAGATCATCGGCATCTGCCGGCGCTTCATCCAAAGAGGGTTCAACGCCTCGGTCGCGGTGTTCGTTCCCGGAACCCAGGAAAACCTGGAATGGGCCGAAGGATCCGCCCCATCGGACGCGGTGGACAGCGGCATCGCCCAATGGAGTTTCGATCATGGGGAAAACGCCGGTCTGGGCACCACCACACTGCCATCGGCCCATGCCCTCTATGTGCCGCTCAAGGCTCCGTCCCGTTTGTGCGGCGTGCTGGCCCTGGTGCCGGAAACCGCGACCTGGGAGCTTCCTCCCGGTCAACAGCAACTCCTGGACACCAGCGCCAGCCTGATCGCCATCGCTCTGGAGCGCGTTCATTACGTCATCCTGTCCCAGGAGTCCCAGGTCAGAATGGAGTCGGAACGGTTGCGCAACTCCCTGCTGTCGGCCATTTCCCATGATCTGCGCACCCCCCTGACCGTCATCACCGGTCTGACGGATGCCATGTGCCTGGCCACTCCTCCGTTGTCCGAACCCCATCTGAGTCTGGCGGACGCCATTCGGGATGAGGTGTCGCGCACCGTCACCATGGTCAACAATCTGTTGGACATGGCCCGCATGCAGATGGGACATATCGTGCTCAAAAGGAGTTGGCAGACTCTGGAAGAGGTGATCGGATTGTCCATGAATCACTGCGCTTCGCTGCTCTCCCGTCATGGGGTGCGCATCGCAATCCCCACGGATCTGCCCTTGCTTGAGCTCGATACCGGACTTATGGAGCGGGTTTTCAACAATCTTCTGGAGAACGCCGCCAAGCACACCCCACCGGGCAGCGTGATCCTCATTTCCGCGCGACACGAAGAGGAGCGCGTCAGAATCTCGATCTGCGACAATGGACCAGGCATTCCACAAGGCCTGGAGGAGACCCTGTTCGACAAATTCACACGCGGGAAAACCGAATCCTCGGTGATTGGTTTCGGGTTGGGACTGGCCATCGTGCGCGCCATCATCGAAGCGCATGGCGGATCCGTATGGGCGCACAACGGCCCGGACGGCGGAGCCTGTTTCACATTCCTGCTGCCTGTGGGCAATCCACCGCACATACCTGAAGAGCCCTGATGGTCTCTCCCGGATCCCCTGCCCCCGATCGGATCAAATCCATGGCACGCCTGATCAACGACACCCGACGCATGCCGACCCATGCGGGCTTGTCGCGTGTCCCTCGGGGAGCGATGAACGGGGTGAATGCACGAATCCGCGGATTCACGCCTCCGATCCGCTCCGACGCTTCAGGGGCCGGAACTCCTGCGGCGGGCAAGCCGATCGATCCGGGCTGTCAGGTTGTGGCTTGCGCCCCTGTGCCGATGGTGGAAAAATTCTTCCGTACCGCTCCAGTTGCCGCAGCGTCCATTCACCTTTCCGGGAGAGTTCTGATGGGCCATGCCCCCTCCTCCTCCTCCACGACGCTGATCGCGTTGATCGAGGACGAACCGCAAATACGTCGTTTCATCCGGGCCGCTCTGGAAGCGGAGCAGTATCACGTGACGGATGCCGCGACCGGGAAACAGGGGCTCATCGACGTCGGGACGCGCCGTCCCGACCTGGTCATCGTGGATCTTGGCCTGCCGGACATGGATGGTCTCGAGGTGATCCGGGACATGCGTTCCTGGTCCAATCTTCCCATCTTGATTCTTTCGGCACGGGATCATGAAGCCGACAAGGTGCAGGCCCTGGATATCGGAGCCGACGATTATCTCACCAAGCCGTTCGGCGTTCCCGAACTGCTGGCCCGGGTCCGCGCCCTGTTGCGTCGTTCAACCCGCACGCATGGGGATGAAACACCGGTGGTCACGTTTGGCTGCGTGGAGGTGAATCTGGTGCAACGCCTGGTGACCCGCAATCAAGTGCCCGTTCACCTGACCGCCATCGAATATCGGCTGTTGGCACAACTGATCGCCAACGCCGGGCGGGTCATGACGCATCGTGTTCTGCTTCGGGATGTCTGGGGACCAGGACATGCCGACAATACCCACTATTTGCGGATCTACATGTCCAACCTGCGTCGCAAACTCGAAGAGGATCCGAATGTACCCAAACACATCCTGACCGAATCGGGTGTCGGCTATCGCCTGGTTCTGTCATGATGGCATGGCTTCTGCTCGACTTTGGCCATTTGATTCTGTAGGTGAAAGGCAAGGATGACTCTCCCGCAAAAAGCCCCTTTACATAGCATTCATGTCAGACATAATTTAGCAAAATCAATCTGTTATAAAATCAACTTTTTGCCAGAAATGGTTTTTTGCGGGGGACTCAGGTATGGTGTCCCCGGATTTATGCTGAAGGAAATAGGTATAGTGTCCCCGGATTTTGTCCTGTCCCCGGATTTTGTCCCCGGATTTGCGCGGATTTATGCTGAAGGAAATAGGTATAGTGTCCCCGGATTTTATAAGGATTTAGGATTTATAGCCTTGGAAATACGACAGGTACTTTAAATATAATTCGACTTGAGCTATCTGTTCTTCCTGTGTTTTCAACCCCTCCATTTGCATTAACACGAAAAATACTCATGCTGATATTTGCTTTTTTTCCTTCTATCCTGTTCACTGAAACGGATAAGTTAAATTCAACAAACTCTGCCAAATCTTGCCCATCGGTTACCAATAATTTCCCTGCTTTTGCAGGCTCATCAAGATAAAAAATACGAGGATTGATTTTCGAGCCAGAACTCCCGAGATTTTTCTGCGCTTTTTCAATTCCCCGCATAATTCCTATAAGACTATTACTAATAAACTCTTCTATAGACACATTTTCATCAGATTCTTTTTGTTCGTTTTGACAAGACATAGCAACCTCCTTACATTTATATGTATTCGAGAAATCATTGTACGTCATTAGAAATCGAAATCAGAAATCGGGGGACACCATACGCATTTCCCTTATGATCAGAAATCGGGGGACACCATACGGATCAGAAATCGGGGGACACCATACGCATTTCCCTTATGGCTATAAATTTAATCAGTATGGTGTCCCCGGATTTCACCTTTTGTTGCGTGGCGGCTTGTTGCTTTCAGACTCGGAGATGACAACGCCACTGCGTACCATCAATGTGGGAGGGGGGACCGGCTTTTTTGGAGGTGTGTAGACCTGAGTGCTGGGCGCAGGCTTGGCGGGTTTTTCGTTATTGTTGCTCATGTGGTTACCTTAAAGGTATCAAAATGGTGGAGGGCGACAGTTATCAGGGTCAGGACTGCGGCGATCGTGAGAATTTTGTTTCCCCAATTCATCAACTCCCATCGTTTACTGTTGGCATCCAGGTTCCAGGAAGATGCCTCGGCCATTTTCCGGGCTACATCGAGTTGAAAATCTTTTATGGCGATGTCTTCGACATTTCTAAAATCAAGATCAGTGTAACGTTTTTTTTCTTTGTCGGGAAGATCGTTCCATGTAGGTTTTGCGGGCGCGTCATCCGTGGTATCCCGCGCTTCAATAATAGCCAGATGGTACTCTCTCCATTCTTCATACATCTTGAATAAGGCAAGAGGGGTACCAACCTGTTGGTAGGTTGTGCAGGTTGGAGATACAAATACCATGGTATAAAGCACCAAGTCAAGCAGCAAGGCGATCACTGCCAAGGCAAGCAAAAAACTTTTGACAGGGTAATGTTGTAGCATGCTAAGAGAGATATCGCGGAGAACAAACAGGATCGCTCCCCCCACCCCCAGCATGACGGCCTGTGGCAGCCGCATGGCGGTGAATAATTGATTACGCCGCTCCCATTCAAAAGAATAGAGATCTTTTTGCAGTTCATAGCTCATGGAACCTAACCTTTCAAACTTAGATTTATAAATTAACGAAATATAAAAACTTAAATGAATATTTTACAAAACAAAAAAAATCATATCGTTATCAAGCACCAGAAATCAGATGTCAATATTTGTTATTCTGTGACCTGTTTTTCTAAATCGTCTAAATCGGGGGACACGTCTAAATCGATCTAAATCGAAAGTGGAAATCGGGGGACACCATACGCAATGTCATAGTCCCACCCCCAACCCAATTTCGAATCCTTCCCCATTCTCCGCAACCAAGTTCCCCATCGAACCAGTACAGTATCAGGAATCAATGATAGTCGCCCAATATCATACCGTTAAGTGGGTCCGTAATTTGCGGACTCAACCCTTGCGGGTCCACAGGTTTTGGAGAATATGGACGAAGAGAGAATAGTAACCGAACTTTTCGAATCCTGCAAGCCCAAGTTTTGACCGAATGCGTTTTCGAACCGCTCCGCGTAACCACTGAAAATATTTAGGTTTTTCAGGGACAAAAAAAGCCGCCCCAAAGGGCGGCGGCGGGGGGAACAAAACTGTTGAAAAAAAATGGTGGCGCAAGTGATACGGTTTCGAACTCATTCTCCACGCTTTGTTGCAATGCAGCACAAAAAAGAGTTTGAAAGCGTCTTGCCTACCGATTATCCAACCATCCACCAGAGAATCTGATTTTCAAATGCTTTTTGCCTCGTCTCAAACGCGCCTTCTGAAAAAGAATGACACCTATGGACCCGGGTTCGACTCCTGCCTGGTCGGCAAGTTGAGGGAAGGGGAAACTTTTTGCCACGTAAACGGAGAATCAAAGAATTTTCAGGGTGTTTTCCTGATCAATGCCGGTCGATGAATACCTCGTCCATCGAGTTGGCGAACAGGACGTTTTCGCCCCATGCCTCGATCAGTTCCAGGTTCGCCGACCGCACCTTCTCGGTCACCCAGTCTGGTATTGCGCCGAACTTGCGCCACATCAGTTTCAAGAGCATGGAAGAGGCTTCTTCCTGTCGGCCTTCCTGGCGGCCTTCCTGGCGGCCTTCCTGGCGGCCAATCTGCCGCCCCTTTTGCTCACCCTTGGCAATCATATCCTGCGCGAACATGGACATCATCTTTTCTTCCTCCTCGGGACGTACCCTGCGAATGATCTCGCGTACTGTCGGTTCGTCGTAGCTGCGGTAGGTCTCCACCACATAACGCATGAGAAACCGGAAATCCTCATCCGGAACTTCAACCAGTGCCTCGACCAACAACTCCTTCACCTCGATCTGCTGTCCATCCCGAGTCGCATATTTCGCCGCCAGCAGCCATGCCCGAAGAGTGGGTTGATGGGATAGCTGCCGGTCATCGATCCGGCCCAGATCCAAAACCGTGAACCGGAAGTTCAGCAGATACGGGCGCCAGCCTGATTCGGCATCCACCAAAGCCAAAAATTCATCCGGTATCCGCCACATGGCCGCGCCATGGTAGAACACGAAGGGGACGATGGCCGGAAGACGTTCCCACTCCGGATGTTCACGTTCCCATTGTTTCCATGCCTCGACCATGTACTTCGTCAACTGCCAGCCGATGCGCACATCAGGGAAACTCTTGTGCTCAATCAGCACGTACAACAGAGCCGTCCGACCTGTGACCGTCCTGACCCGATAGAGCCGATCCGTCAGGTGGGCGCGCAACTCCTCATCGACGAACGAACCCTCCACCAATTCTGGCGGATCGCTGGACAACAGCTCCACCACTTCCTTTGGCAACCGCTCCCGCAACAGAGTTCCCGCCGTTGCCGGATTGGAGAGCAAAGCCTTCAGGAATCGGTCGTGCGGGTGAATCATGTCAACCATGCGCAACCTGTTGGAGGAACACCAGGATGAAATCACTTTTCAGTATCGCAGGCAACGGCCTTATCGACCTGTTCCGCAGCCGCTCGGCCCTACAAATAAAAATTCTGGCCCTGCGTCACCAACTGGCAATCCTGCAAAGGACTCAACCTCGTCGGTTACACATCCATCTGTTGGATCGCCTGTTATGGGTTTTGCTGTCACGCATTTGGCAAGGTTGGCGTGAAGCCCTGGTCATCGCCAAACCAGAAACGGTGATCCAACTCCGGTTTCGGATTGTCAAAGAGCACATCCAAAAGGGTGAGGTTTTGATACCTCTTGCCCGCTGCATGAAAATTCGGGCCATGACGACCGCCGGACCATCCATCTTGTCTCTGATTTTCGTGAGAATCCGTCTCAGTGTCCAGCGAAATCCAGCGGCCCCTTCGCCAAACAGTCGGCAACGAGGCCAGAATCGGGTCGGATGAGGTTTTGGGAGGGACAACCCCGCTTGCAATTTACCATCCATCACAATTAAATCAGCAACTTCACCCAGTGTGTTGCGTGATTTCATCCAGAATCACCGACACTGCACGGCGACAATACAATTGAAATTATTCTGTTATGTTGGTTTGTGCTTATGTTAGCACAATTTGTTATTATCACCGCTTTGATGATTTTGTTATGCTCCATTATTGCAAAACAGGATCACAAACGAAGCCAGCCTGAGCGCTGCGAAATGACCCGGTCAGGCAACGCATAGGCCGTCAGCAGATGTGGTTCAGATGGACACCGAACCAGGCCTGCCCGCTGATTCCATGGACGGCAGCTTTTGATCATTGCGGTCAAGAGTACCGGGTGTTCCGCGACGGGGTTCACGGATTTTACGGCTGCGTGGAATCCTAAAGCAGAAGAAAGAAAGGGGGGTAAACAGATCTATCATGCACGCATTTCTTGTCCCCGAAGAAGCGGTGACGACCTGGATCCGACAGTTGGCGGATGAACGAAGCGTCCTGTTCCCGCAACGGGCCGGCCAGGAAAACTTTCGCTTCATGCCCGTCAAACCAGCCTCCGTGATCGCATTTCACGGCTACCGACCCACCCTGGCTCCGCCCGGCAAAAAGCTCTCCCCGGCAGAGGATCCGCTCTTCTTCTTTCGCGGTCGTGATGCGGCCCAGCCTGAACTCCACCCTATGCTGGATCACGGCGATCGGATTCTGGCCGGCGTGCGACCGTGCGATCTGAAAGGGATCGCCCTGCTGGATCGCGTGCATCAGGATGGACAGCCGGATCCCCACTACCTCACCCGTCGCGAACATACCATCCTTATCGGCTGCGACTGTCTGGCCCCTTGTGACGAACGCTGTTTCTGCGCGGCGGTCGGTTCCCTGGGGTGGCGCGACAATGCCGATCTGTTCCTGACGCCGCTCGACGATGAGATCCTCATCGAAATCCAATCCTCAGCCGGAGAAGACTTGATGAAAGGGCGTGGATTCCCTCCCTGTCCGGATCTTTCCGCCGTGAAGGAACGGATCGAAGCGCGCCGCGCCCGTCCCTTCGGACGGCAATGGTCCGCCGATGTGAGCCGCATCCAGCCGATTCTCGCCTCGGGCGGACCGTCCCACATCTGGGACAAACATGTGGAAGCCTGTTTCTCCTGCGGCAGTTGCAACCTGGTCTGTCCCACCTGTTACTGTTTCGATCTGCACGACACCCGCGATCTCCCCGATTTTCAATCCGGACACCGCATGCGTACCGCGGACGGTTGCATGCTCCCGACCTTTGCCCAGGTGGCCGGCGGACACGACTTTCGTCCCACCGCCGCCGCGCGACAGAAGCACCGCGTCAAACGCAAGTTCGAATTCCTGAACGTCCGGTTCGATACGACCAGTTTCTGCACCGGATGCGGTCGCTGCGGTCGTCAATGCACTGCGGACATCGACATTTTCGAGATCGTCGGCGATCTGATCGACCACGCGGAGGCACAACGATGACGACGACGTTCGATCCGACGCTCTATCTGCCGCAACTGGCCCGCATTCGCGAAATCATCCCCATGACGGCGCGGGAGAAATTCTTCCGACTGGAACTCCAGAAACCCCTGAACCATCGCCCCGGTCAATTTGTCATGCTCTCCCTGCTCGGAGTCGGGGAGGCCCCCATCTCGATCACCTGCGGTCCGCGTGACGATACCACGCTGGAAATGGTGATCCGCGATGCCGGTTCTCTCACCCACGCCCTGCATGCCACCAAGCCGGGGCAGACACTCGGCGTGCGCGGTCCGTTCGGTTCCGGGTTCGACCTCGACGAACTGCGCGGCAAAGCGATCGTCTGCATCGTCGGCGGTTTGGGGCTGGTCCCGATGCGCGCGCTGATTCAGGCGGTTCTCGCGCAGCTGGATGCGTTTCCCTCGCTGACCATCATCAGCGGCTGCCGCTCGCCCGCCGAAGAGCTGTTCCGCGACGAGATGCGCGCCCTGGAACGGTTGGGGGATTCCAACGGCAAGATCCGCGTGATCCGTCTGGTGGACCGCACCGACCATCTGCCCTGGGACGGGCGGGTCGGACTGGTGACCGCTCCGATTGCCGAGGTGCCGCTCGATCCCGAAAATACCCGTGTTGCCTTGTGCGGACCGCCGGTGATGTACAAATTCGCGATCATGGAACTCAAAAGCCGCGGCATTCCCGATGCGCACATCTTCGTCGATCTGGAACGGCGCATGAAGTGTGGCGTCGGCAAATGCGGACACTGCCAGATCAATCAGGTCTACTGCTGTCAGGAAGGACCGGTCTTCCGATTCGATCGGATCGCGCAGCTGCCGGAGGCATTGCTATGAAACCCAAAGTCGCCTTTTTCGACTTCGCCAGTTGCGAAGGGTGTCAACTCGCGGTGCTCAATTGCGAGGATATCCTGTTGGATCTGCTTGAATGGGTCGATATCGTGGAGTTCCGCGAGGCCATCTCCGAGACCGCTTCCCGCTACGATGTCGCCTTCATCGAAGGGAGCATCCATCGCGAACTGGATGCCGAACGGTTGCGCGACATTCGGGCGCGCACTACCCATCTGGTGGCCATGGGCGCCTGCGCCTGCATCGGCAATGTCCAGGCGCGCGCCAATTTTCTCGCTCCGGCGGAGAACTACCAACGGGTTTACGGCTCCGAGGATCGCAACCGGGTACAGACCGATCCGGAGTTCTGGCCGCTCTGGTCCCAGACCCGGGTACGCACGGTGGCGGAGATCGTACCTGTCGATTTCGAACTGCGTGGGTGTCCCCTGGTGCCCGAGGAGTTCATCGAACTGGTCAAGGCCCTGGTCACCGGCACCGCACCCCGTTTCACCCCCCACCCGGTCTGCGTCGAATGCAAGGCATTTGAGAACGAATGCGCTTTCGAACGGGGCGAGATCTGCATGGGACAGCTGACCCGGGGCGGCTGCAAGGCGGTCTGCGTCACCCACGGCTACCGCTGTGACGGCTGTCGCGGGCTGGTGCCCCACGCCAATCTGGAGGCGCATCGGGCGCTATTGCGCCGCCTGGGCCTGAGTGATGCCCAGATCGCCAACCGCTATCGCCTCTTTATGAGCGCGGAACCCCCGGGACGACTCGTGAGGTGCTCGCATGAACCCTGATACCAAGACCTACCGGATCGACGTGCACCATGTGACCCGCGTCGAGGGACATGGCAACATCCGCATCAACACCCGCGACGGCGTGGTGGAGGAGGTCAAACTCTGCATCGTCGAGGCCAACCGCTTCTTCGAGAGCTTCACCCGCGGCATGCAACCCCAGGAGATCCCGTGGATCGTCGGACGGATCTGCGGCATCTGCTGCGTTGGACATCAACTCTCCTCCACCAAGGCGGTCGAGGCATCTCAGGGAATCACGGTTTCGCCGCAGACCGTGCTGTTAAGGAAGATGCTCAACGAGTCGCAATTCTTGCAAAGCCATGTACTGCATGTCTATTTTCTCGCGGTGCCGGATTTCGTCGGCGCCCCGAGCGTGCTGCCTCTGGCCAAAACCCATCCCGAAGTGGTGCGTCGCGCCCTGCGCTTGAAAAAACTGGCCAACGACTACACCGAGGTGATGGGTGGTCGCACCCTCCATCCCATGAGCAATACATTGAAGGGGTGGCGCAAATTGCCGGATCCCGAGCGACTGGAAGCGATCCGCGCCCGCCTCATCGCCGCCCTGCCGGATCTGGAAGAGACCATCGCCGTGGTCCGCTCCTTGAAGATCCCGCCCTACGAACGGGAGACCGAATTCGTCTCGCTGAAGCATCCGGACGAATATGCGCTCTACGATGGCGAGGTCTACAGTTCCGACACCCGTTCCGGCGTGCCGGTCGCTGAGTACCGTTCGGTGACCAATGAGTTCACGGTGGCCCACTCCACCACCAAGTGGTCGCGCTGGCACCGCGACTCCTATGCGGTCGGGGCCTTGGCGCGGGTCAACAACAATTTCGAGCAACTCCACCCCGAGGCACAAACCGTTGCCGAACGGTTGGGGTTGAAGGTCCCCTGCTACAATCCCTACATGAACAATGTCGCCCAGGTGGTCGAGATCATCCATTGCGCCCACAACAGCCTGGCCATGATCGAAACCGCGTTGAACGGCGGCCTCAAGGAGGAGCCGATCATCCATATCCCGTGCGCCGGACGCGGCGCCGGCGCGGTCGAGGTGCCGCGCGGTATTCTCTTCCACGAGTATGCCTTTGATGACGCGGGGCGCTGTTGCGACGCCAATGCCATCATCCCCACCAGTCAGAACATCAACAACATCGAACAGGACATGAAGGCCTTCGTGCCACGCATGCTGCCGGTGATGTCCAAGGAGGAGCTGACCTTGCACATGGAGATGTTGCTGCGCGCTTATGATCCGTGCATCTCCTGTTCGGTGCACATGCTCGATGTCGAGTTTCTCGACTGAAAGCATGGATGACCGTGCGCCCTTGCCATTGACCCTGATCGGGGTGGGAAGCCGTGCCGGACGGGATGACGCGATCGGTCTGGAGCTGGTCGAACGGTTGGCCGGGTTGCACCCTTCGCCCGCCTTGACGTCGCTGGTGTGGGAGGATGCCGACGCCTTGAGCCTGGCTGGCGAACTTCTGGAGCTCAAACAACCGATTCTGATCGTCGATTGCGCGGACATGCGACTTGAACCAGGTTCCTGGCGGCTGTTCCATCCGCGGCGCCCACGGACGCATCTGGCCTGGGATTCGGTCTCGACCCACGGCCTGGGGCTCGCCGAGGCCCTGGAGATCGCCGAAGCCTTAGGCTTTGACCAGCCGGTCGCGGTGTTGGGCGTGCAACCGTTCGATCTGAGGCCGGGTCGCGACCTGACCCCGGAGATGCGGACCTGTCTGCCGGAGCTGGTTTTTGCCTTGCAGGGGATCGTCACCGCCCTGATTGCCGGGATTCGACCCTTTCCGTCGAGCCGCGCGGCCTTTTTGAAATGATGTGGAGATGGAAATGGCCTATACTTGCAATCATGCAGGCGAACCGGACCACGGCCTGTCCAGCTCCCGTTCCAACGCCCGCGATTGGGACCGAACCTTGATTTGTCGCATGACGATGGGGTGATCGCGCATGGCTGCTTCCCCCTCCTTGATCGATACGCCCCGCCAGAGCTGGCATGCCCGCGTCTGCGAGAAGGGGTTGCGCACCACCGAAATGTCCGAACGGAGCTGGTGGTTCATCCGTACCCGCTGGAACGCCACCGCGCTCTGTTTCCTCGGCGCGCTCTGGGCTATGCTCCCGCCGGTGCGGGATCCGCCCCTGTTCATGGTCGATTACCGTTTCTTTTTGATCGTCGGCGGGCTGCTGGCGGCCAGCAATCACCTGTATACCCGCATGGCCCGGAACTTGACAGCCGATCCGCATGCCAAAACCCGGCTCTGTCGTTTCTTGAGCCTCCAGGTGTTAACCGATTACGCCAACCTGTCGCTGCTGACCTATGGCCTGGGCGGCATCGAAACCCCGATCCTGATTCTCTTTCTGCCCCACATCATCCTGTTGACCCTGTTCTTCTCCCGTGCCTACAGTTTCATCATGACCTGGGTGGGCATTCTTTTCGCCAGTTTGCCGATTCTGCTCGAATACCTGGGGATCCTTCCGGTGGTGTCGATCTTCGACGCCACGCGCAAGATGATCGATGTCACCTCCAGCCTGGTGATCACCTCCAGCTACGTCCTCGGCATTATCGCCGCGTTTCTGATCTGCTGGTATCTGGTGGGCGGCATCACCGCCATCCTGCTGTTGCGCGAACGGCAGTTGGAGTTGGCCTTGCAGCAGTTGCAGCGGTTGGATCGGGAGAAATCACAGATCACCCTGCGCGCCACCCATGAACTCAAGGCACCGTTTGCGGCCATCAAGAGTTATGTCTACACCTTGCGTGACGGCTATTGCGGACCGTTGCCGGACAAGGCCAGACAGGTGGTCGACCGGATCGGCGAACGGTGCGATCTGTTGATGGAGAAGATCTCCGACATCATCCACTTGAGCAACCTTCGCACCGCCACCCCGGCCAATACGGCTTTAAGCGAAACCGATCTGCTGCCCATCCTGGCCAAGGAGATCGACGACGCCCGGTTGATCGGCGAGCCGCGCGGCGTGCGGATTCTGGCCTCGTTGGACATGGCTCCGTGCCTGATTCAGGCATCCAAGGAGCATCTGAGCACCATGTTCTCGAATCTGCTGCGCAACGCCATCAGCTACTCCCATCTCGAAGGGGCGGTGGAGGTGACTCTGGAGCGGCGGGATCGTCAGGTGGCGATTCAGATTCGCGACCACGGCATCGGGATTCCAACCGAGCATCTGGAGAAGATTTTCGAGGAGCATTTCCGTTCCAACAACGCGGTGCGTTTCAATCCCAACAGCAGCGGCATGGGATTGGCGCTGGTGCGCGAGATCGTGCGTCTGCACGGTGGGCAGATCCGGGTGAAAAGCGAACTGGGCGCCGGATCCCGATTCATCGTAACCCTGCCGGCATAAGGCACCTCATCAGGAACAATCAGGCTTTCAGGAGATGAAGATGGCCAAAATTTTAGTGATCGACGACGACCAGGACATCACGGACAACCTCTCCATGATCCTGGAGAGTCAAGGATACCAGGTGACGGTGAAGGGGGACACGGATCGGTTGTTGGAGGAGGTCCGGGCCTTGCGTCCGGATCTGATCATCCTGGACATCATGCTGCCCGAGGATGCCCAGGCCGGTTTCAAGGCCGCTCGCCTGCTCAATCAGGATGCGGAGTTGGGTCGCATTCCGGTGTTGATCCTCTCGGCGGTCAATCAACGCAGCAATCTGTCGTTCGGCTTCTCGGAGCACGACATCAGCCCGGATTTCATGCCCGTGGAGGCCTTTCTCGACAAACCGGTCGAACCGAAAGTGCTTCTGGAAAAGATCGAGCAACTGCTGTAGATCTTCCAGGAGAGTCACCCCAGGCATGACCGCTCTCATTCCTGGGGTGACGTTCTCATGCGTGACTGGTCGTTGAAGTTTCCCTGGCGCACCGTCTCGCCACGTTAAACGGGCTTGATCCCGAAGGCCGGTCAGAACCGTTCGAACGCATCATCGGAACTGCCGCTGCCCCGATGCGCATGGATGTCGGATGGTCCAATCAGAACCGCAGGGGTCGGCAGTGCCTTGATCCTCCCGGTGCCTGCTCCGATATCCGCAGTGCCGCGCACCTCGGTGAGCACGCTCTTGAGCTTGTCCACCATCTCGTTGAGAGCCGAGGCCAAAATCCCGATCTCATCCTTTTGATCGATCTCCATGCCCTGGTCTCCTCTTGGAACGATGTCAAGCCGCCGCAGCCACGTCGTGGGGCGGATCGGCGAAAATTTTGACCCGCTTGGGTCGGACAAACACCGTCTCTCCGGATTCAAACCCGTAAGGATCGTACTGTTCGCGCGTCATTTCGACCTCGAAACGACCCGCGCCTTCCAGGGACTCCAATCCCAGTCGCACGATCGATCCCTGCGGTCGCACATGCCGCACCACGGTGCTCCAGGCGCGGTAACCATCCGGCACACGCCGAATCTGCCACTCGTGGGAACGCACGCACACCACGGTCGGCATCGACTCCACGCAACTCTTGCCGGGTGGGGCCACCTCCACGACCACATCCCCGATGCGCGTCCAACCGTTCTCCACCCGCCCCTGAAACAGATTCACCCCGCCCATGAAGTCGGCCACGAACGGCGAGGCGGGATTGCCCTGCAGCTCCTCCATGGTGCCGCTCTGCTCCACCCCGCCCTGACGCATCACCACCACCCGCTCGGCCACATCCACGGCCTCGGACTGATCGTGGGTGACGAACAGCGTGGTCACCGGCACCAGGGCATGCATCTGCCGCAACCACTGGCGCAGATCGTGGCGCACCCGGGCATCCAGGGCGCCGAACGGTTCATCCAGCAGCAGCATTTTCGGTTCCGGGGCCAGCGCGCGGGCAAAGGCGATCCGTTGTCTCTGTCCTCCAGACAACTGCGCCGGATAACGGGATGCCAACCCCTCCAGTTGCACCATCGCCAAAAGCTCCATCACCCGCTTGCGGATCGTCGTCTCGTTCGGGCGTTCCCGACGCGGCTTGAGCCGCAATCCGAACGCCACGTTCTCGAAAAGGGTCATATGTCCGAACAGAGCGTAGTGCTGGAACACGAAGCCCACCCGACGTTCCTGAACCGGCGCGCGGGTGGCGTCCGCCCCCTCCAGGAGCAACTGACCGGAATCCAGGTACTCCAACCCGGCAATGACGCGCAGCAGCGTGGTTTTTCCGCATCCCGACGGTCCCAGCAGCGCCACCATTTCTCCTGGGGCAATCGTCAGATTCAACCCGTCGAGCGCCGTGAAGGCGCCGAATCGTTTGACGGCATCGACCACTTCGATCTTCATTGTCTCTCCTCCTCCGGATACACCACAGTCACGGCAGGCTCCTCGCGACCCCGCCGCTCCATCCACGCCTTGCTGATCAAGGTCAACAGCGACAGCCCCACCAGGATCGAGGAGACGGCAAACGCCGCCACCCCCTGATATTCGTTGTAAAGGTTCTCCACATGCAGCGGCAGGGTATTGGTCATGCCGCGAATGTGTCCCGACACCACGGATACCGCGCCAAACTCCCCCATGGCGCGGGCGTTGCACAGAATCACCCCGTACAACACTCCCCAACGGATGCCGGGCAGGGTGACATGCCAAAAGCTCTGCCATTCGCTGGCTCCCAGCAGCCGCGCGGCCTCCTCCTCGCCCCGGCCCCGGGCCATCATGATGGGAATCAACTCCTTGGCCACGAAGGGCAGCGTCACGAACAGGGTTGCCAGCACGATTCCGGGCACGGCGAAGATGATTTTCACCCCAGAAGCGGCCAGTGGCTCGGCGAACCACCCTTGCGCCCCGAACAGCAGCACGAAAATCAATCCCGAGATCACCGGCGAGACCGCAAACGGCAGATCGATCAGGGTGATCAGCAGATTCTTGCCGCGAAAATCGTGTCGCGCCACGGCCCAGGCGACACAGAGCCCGAAGATCAGATTGAGCGGCACCACGATCAGGGCGGTCAACAGGGTCAAGCGCAACGCGGCCAGGGTGTCCGGGTGGGAGAGCGCGGCCATCCAGACGTCAGCCCCCTTGCCCAGGGCTTGCACGCCGATGAACAGCAGCGGCAGGAGCAGAAAACAGGTCAGAAACAGCACGACCAGGC
The DNA here is from genome assembly GCF_045865675.1 of Candidatus Magnetaquiglobus chichijimensis. Classification (NCBI taxonomy): domain Bacteria; kingdom Pseudomonadati; phylum Pseudomonadota; class Magnetococcia; order Magnetococcales; family Candidatus Magnetaquicoccaceae; genus Candidatus Magnetaquiglobus; species Candidatus Magnetaquiglobus chichijimensis. Next base: position 60,175 of record NZ_BAAFGK010000002.1, on the reverse strand, counting down.
CGCTCAACAGCATCCGCACCCAGAGGGGATCGTCGGTAACCGGACTGGGACGTTTCTGTTGCCGCTCCGCGCCGTGACTCATGATGGACCCCCTTGCCAGTCAGCCGATGGGACGACGACGACGCATCCAGGATTGCAGAAGATTGATGAGCAGCAAAAAGATGAAGGAGACGGTCAGCATGAGCATGGCCAGGGCCGTGGCCCCGACGACATCGTACTGCTCCAGCCGGGTGACGATCAGAAGCGGCACGATCTCCGAGACGAACGGGCGATTCCCGGCGATGAAGATCACCGATCCGTACTCTCCCAGCCCGCGCGCCAGCGCCATGGTGAAACCGGTGAGCAGCGCCGGCGTCAATCCGGGCAGGGTGACCAGGCGGAAGGTCTGCCAGCGATCGGCCCCCAGACTGGCGGAGGCCTCTTCCATTTCGCCGTCCATCGCTTGCAGCACCGGTTGCACGGTGCGCACGACGAATGGCAAACCGATGAAGGTCAAGGCCAGCACGATACCAGCCGGGGTGTAGGCCACGGCCAGGCCGAATGGATCGAGCAGCGCGCCGATCCAACCATTTTTGGCATGCAGCGCCGCCAGGGTGATCCCCGCCACCGCAGTCGGCAGGGCGAACGGCAGATCCACCAGGGCATCGAGGAGCTTTCGTCCCGGAAAGTCGTAGCGCACCAGCACCCAGGCGGTCATCAGTCCGCAGACCGCATTGATGGCCGCCGCGACGCAGGCGGTGCCGAAGCTGACCTTGAAGGCCGCCAGCACCCGCGGCGAGATGACGATTTCCCACAACGAATCGCTCTCCAGCCGCAGACTCCAGGCAAAGGCCAGAGTCAGCGGCAAGAGCACGATCAATCCCATGTAGAACAGACTGATTCCCAACGTGAGTGGAACCGGGGAACCATGACCAGGACGCCGAACGCACCACCGTCCATGCGCTTGCGGTACGTCGTTCGGCCCCTTCTGAAGCCTGCCGTCTTGAACGCGGGAGCTGTTCGTTTTGACGACCGTCGCTGTTTGGCGATTTGGCTCGATGCTGGTCATGGCCCCGGTCCTTTCGATCACGGCCTTACGGCGCGATCATCCGATCGAATTCGCCGCCATCGGCGAAATGGATTTGCTGTGCCTGGTCCCACCCTCCGAACCGTTCATCGATGGTGAACAGGCGGATCTTGGCGAAACGGTTGGCCTCCTCCCCCGCCTTCTCCGGGGAGGCGGGTCGATAGTGGTGTTTGGCCACGGTTTTCTGCCCCTCGGGCGCGTAGAGATACTCCAGATAGGCCTGGGCCACCCGACGTGTACCATGCTTGTCCACCACCTGGTCCACCAGGGCCACCGGCGGTTCGGCCAGGATGCTCACCGAAGGGATCACCAATTCGAATTGATCCGCGCCCAACTCGTGAATCGCCAGATACGCCTCATTCTCCCAGGTCAACAGCACATCGCCGATCTTGCGTTCCACGAACGTGGTGGTGGCCCCCCGCGCCCCGGAGTCGAGCACCGGTGCGTTCTTGAAGAGTCGGGTCACGAAGGCGCGCGCCTTGTCCGGGTCATTCTGATTCTTCTCCAGCGCATAGCCCCAGGCCGCCAGATAGTTCCAACGCGCGCCCCCCGAGGTTTTCGGATTCGGAGTGATCACCTGGATCCCCTCGCGCACCAGATCGTTCCAGTCGGAGATCCCCTTGGGATTGCCCTTGCGCACCAGAAACACGATGGTCGAATGGTACGGGGCACTGCGATTCGGCAGCCGTTCGCGCCAGTTTTCGGGCAGAAGCTTCGCCTTGCGGGCAATCGCGTCGATGTCGTACGCCAACGCCAACGTGACCACATCGGCTTCCAACCCGTCGATCACCGCCCGGGCCTGTTTGCCCGAGCCGCCGTGCGACTGGTTGATGGTCACCGTGTCGCCACTGTCGGCTTTCCAGAACTCGACGAACAGACCGTTGTACTCCTTGTAAAGCTCGCGCGTCGGATCATACGAGACGTTGAGCAGCGTCACCTCGCCGGCCAGCGCCTCGGCCACCCCAAGAACCAGGCCCCACAGCGCCACCCACACCCAAAACCGGTCAACCTGCCTGAACCATCCTTGATTCCTCATGATACACCTCCGACGGAAAATTGAATTATTTAAGTTGTCAAATCACGCCTCCTTTATCGGCCAGGGATGAGGCGAGGCCCTTCGACGCGACACGCGCACACCGCGCCAAAGGGCATCCGCATCACCCGATGATCAGTCGCATCGACACGGCATCGGCAGACCGGCGATCTTCAAGGCCTGCATGAACGGTCCGCACGGATAGAGCGTGTAGAGATAGCGCACGTTGGCCCGCTCCTTGCCCAACCGCTCCCCCACCTTCTTGAGCAGATCCCTTATCATCGGCACGACCCGGTTGTTGGCATGGTAGTCGCGCAGAATTTCGACGATCGCCCAATGCTCCTCGGTCATCTCCAACTGTTCGCGCCGGGCGATCGCGATCGCCACCTCGGGGCACCAGTCGTTGGGATTTTCCAGAAAGCCGCTCATGTTCAGGGGATAGGCATGGCCTTGCACCGTCAGACTCGTCATCGTTCGTTCTCCTTATCCAGAATCGAGTGGTCAATACGTACCCGAAACCCAAAAATGGTATGGCCGGGCTTGTGCATTTATTGTGCGATGCAAGATAACAGAAACAAAAAATAAATGATAATAATATAAAAATATATTATAATCTCCGACAATGCTAAAATGGTATATTTTAACATGTTTGTATTGTTAAATTGAGAGGGAATACGCGGACAGGACGAAAAAAATGGGCGCAGCCTTCTGGATCCACGCGGAAGAGGGATCGTGGAGCCGGTCGGAAATCTGTCAGGCGGGCGCGGAGATCCCAGGCGCGGGTGGCGATGCATCCGTCTCCCCCGCCACGCGGGCAAAGCCGAAGCCGTTGCGACCGTTCTGCTTGACCGTGTACATCGCCATGTCGGCCTGTTCGAGCAGGGTGTCGATGCACGACCCATGCTCCGGATAGAGTGCGATGCCGATGCTCACGCCGATGGAACAGGGGATATCGAGGATTACGAACGGCTCCACCAGGGCGTGGACGATCTTTTCGGCCACGATGGCGATGTTGAGCGGATCGTGCAGCGCATCGATCAACAGGGCGAACTCATCCCCGCCCAGGCGCGCGAGCAGGTCCGAGGCGCGCATGGTGGCGCGGATTCGACACGTCACCTCTTGGAGCAACCGATCGCCGGCGGCGTGACCCATGGTGTCGTTGACCTGCTTGAAGCGGTCCAAATCAAGCAGCAGCACCGAAAAGGTGCCACCGGTACGGTGGGCCGTGGCGAGCAGTTGCAAGGCATGCTCGCGGAACAGCATGCGGTTGGGCAGGCCGGTCAGGGCGTCATGATGGGCGAGGCGTTGGAGATCCTCTTCCATGCGTTTGCGTTCAATCACGCCGGCCAGGGTATTGGCGATGGTGTAGAGCAGGGCGATCTCGTCTGGATTGCGCGTATGTCCGGAATCGAGCCGCAGCAGCAGCACCCCCAGGGGCTGTTCGGAGGAGAAGATCGGCACACAATAGTGACGATGCGGCTGGGGATCCGGATGATCGATCACGTGACGGGGATCATCGTCGCCAGCGAAGAGGATCTCCCGGCTCTTCAAGGCCGTACCGCACAGGCATCTCCCTTCGGGGATCAAGGCGCACCGCTCCTGTTCGAGATCGGAAAAACCGATCTGGGCGACCAGTCTCAATCCTCCGCTCTCCGGATCCACCAGGAACAGCGCGGCGTCGTTGTTCCATGCCTTGAGCCAGGGAATGGCGCGGATGATGCGTAACGCGGTCAACAGGTACGCCTGCTGGGACATCGGAATCAACGAGGTTTCCAACAACGCATTGAGCGCAATGCGCGACATGATGCCCCGAAGATCCGCAGTTTCGAGCCGGTTGAGGTTGCTGGCCAACAGGTTGACCATGGAACCGATCTCGTCCAGCTGATCGCCATTGCCCAACACCGTCACGCGCCGGGAGTAGTCCCCCTCCGCACACCCCTGCAGGGCATGGACGATCCGCCGCGAGCGTCCTACCAGCCAACGCAGGGAGAACAGGATCGCGCCGGCCAGCATCACGGGGGCCAGGATGGTGACCAGAATCAGGATGGCGTGATTGGCATCCACCACCCGCCGGGCATCGGCGGCGATCTCCCCGCGCAGCAACCCGGCTGGCGAGGAGAGACGCTCCACGTCGCGCAGCATCCGGGTCGCCGCCAATTCCATCTGCGTGCGCGCGGAGCGCAGGGCGGCGTTCTCGTCGAACAGGGTGTGCAACAGGCTGTAGAGAGCATCCGCTCCTTCGGTCAGCAGCGGCGGCATGCGTGAGAAATGGTCCCGCAAGGCCTCGGAAAGGGGGGTCACCCCGGAATCGACGCGCACCGACTTCTCCAACTGTGCCAAGGCTTCGCGCATCACCCCGAAAGCCTGCTCGATGCCGTTGTCGCGAATGTTGATCAGTTGATCCTGCTCCCGCTCCATGATCAACTGCCGACTCAACAGCGCCAGGGTCAGGCTGGCCTGGCGAATCTTGTCCGTGGCCTCGCGCACATCGAAGCGCGTGGAAAACCACTGTTCGCGAATCAGCGCGCGTGTCTGCTCGTCCCAGCTCTCCCGCAGCAGAAGGGGTTCGAGACGACGACTGGCCCGTTGATTCTCCAGACGCGCCTGGCCTGCCAACGCCTCGGCGGTGCGGATCATCTCCCCGGCTTCGTTTTCCAACTGTCCGATGCGTGACTCCAAGGTCACGCTCAGCGCCCGCCAACGTTCGTGCAGCAAGGACAGCATCGCGTCGGCTGCAAGCAGCTGCTCGAAATGGCGATCCAACTCCCCGAGGATCTCCCGGGAGGCCGGGAACCGTTCCAAGAGCTTATCCAGATCACGCCGCGCCGCACGGAACTCGGCCTCCAGAGCAGCGCGGGAAGGGGTGCGACCCGGCTCGACATGGGAGTCCGACGTGATGGGCGCATGGCGTCGGTCGGCGATGCGCATCACGATCAGCACCATGCCGCGCACCGCCTCGTTGACCGGGAACGCCTCCTCGAGCAGCTCTTCCTGATAGTGCGCGAGCCTTTGATTGGAGAGCCAAGCCACGGTGGTCAACAGCAGAATGGCCGCGACACTCAACGCCCCCATTCCCAGCAGCATGCGGCGAATGGTCCAGGTGACTCCCCGCGCCTGGAAAGATTCGTTCCCTGTTCCGGCATTTCTTTCCGGTTCCATGGCCATGAATCACAATTCCTTCCAATCCAGGGCCACGAAACGACCAGCGCGAATCACGGTGAGCCAGACACGGTGGCTGGCCTGATGGCTCTCGCGATCCAGGTGCAGGGGCGATCCCATGCCGATATCCACGTTGCCCAACCCTTCGAGCGCTTCCAAAAGCTCCATCCGGGTTGGCGCGGGACCGGCCTTTTCCAGTCCGGTGGTGAACAGACGGGCGGCCAGGTAGCCTTCGAGCGACAGATAACCGGGTTGCAGCCCCCTGTCACGCATGAGCTGGCGATAGTCCCGCAAGGCCGGGGCATCGTCCTCCGGGGAGGGCACCACCTGGGAGACGATCACCCCTTCGGCCTCCTCGCCCAATTCGCGCGTCAGGGATTCGCCGCCCACGAACGAAACGGCCAGGAACAGGGTGTCGGGCAACTCCTTGCGGGCCAGGCGGATGAAGGCCGCGCACGGTTTGTGGGAACCGACCAGAATGATGGCGCGCGGCGGCGTGCGCGCGGCCAGGATGACGCTCAACCCCTCTTCCACATTCAGGGTGTTGCGGGTATAGCGACCATGCGGCAATGCATCGGCCTCCGCATAACCGGAAGCGCGCAGGGTCTCGATGGCGCCGTGATGCCCATCGTCGCCGAAGCTGTCGTTTTGGGTGAAGAAGGCGATCCGTTCGGGAGGGATGCCCTGTTCCAGGAGCCCCCGGACCATGGCCGCGGTCTCCTCCCGGTAGCTGGCGCGGAAGTTGACGACATGACGGTCGGGAGGCTGACGCCGCAGCAGGGCGGCCCCGCTGTAGGTGCCGAAAAGAGGTATGGCGTATTTCTGAACGATCGGAACGGTGACCACCGCCGTGGGGGTGCCGGTGTTGCCGATCAGCGCGATGACCTCCTCCCGCTCGATCAGACGTCGCACGTTGGGCGCCGTTCGCCGGGGTTCGTAGCCATCGTCGAGGGCGATGAGGCGCAACGGGTGACCGTGGATGCCGCCCGCTTCATTGACCTCCTGGAAACGGGCTTCGATCCCTTGCCGCATGCCGATGCCCAGGGCGGACGCATGTCCGGTGAGGGCCGAGGAGCTCCCCACCCTGATCTCCCCGGCCCGTGCCGTCGGGCCCCACTCCGCGCCAAGTGGGATGATCCCGAGCAGCAAGATGGCGATCCACGCACGGAAAATTATCCGTCCGTCAGAGCTCATCTCCGGACATGCCACGCATTGTTCCCCCATGCCATCCATGCACCTCCAATGCGTCCGCTTCCCACGTCTGGCAACCGAACAAACGGAAAATCCCCCCGATTGCCGGACTTTCCATGGTTCGTATGGGCTATCTGGCCATGGCCAGACTCGCCATATTTCCTGTAGTCATCTTTGACAATCACTCCTTACACAAGTCTAGCATGATTGTCCCGATTTGTTTAATAACCGTTCACGATAACCATATATCCAGATGGCAACCACCGGAGCATCTGATGTCGATCTCGTGACTCATGCCGACTTGACGTGCAGGCCGCACTCCTTGCTGACCGGATCCTCCCACCACCAGCGCCCGGCGCGCAGATCCTCGTTGGCCCCGACCGCGCGCGTGCAGGGCGCGCAACCGATGCTGGGGAAATTCTGGTCATGCAGACCATTGTAGGGCACCTGATGGGTATGGAGGTAGGCCCAGATCTCCTCCTGACTCCACTCAAGCAGCGGATTGAATTTTTCCAGTTGGTGAACCGGATCCCAGGCCCGTATCTCCAGTCCGGCACGGGTCACCGCCTGCTCGCGCCGCAATCCGGTCACCCAGCTTTTGGCCCCAGCCAGGGCCCGTTGCAGTGGCTCCACCTTGCGGACCTGACAGCAGGCCTTGCGCAGGTCGATACTTTCGTAAAATGAATTCGGTCCATGACGGTTCAGATGCGCCTCCAACAGATCGTGACGCGGGGAGTAGATCAGAATCGGACGACGATAACGGAGCAACGACCGGTTCATCACGTCGTAGGTCTCCTCGTGCAGCCGACCGGTATCCAGCGTGAAGATCTGAATCGCCAATTCGTGGCGGGCGATCAGATCCAGCACCACCTGATCCTCGGCCCCGAAACTGGTGGAAAATCGCGCCGGAGCCGCCTTTTCGGACGCAATACGCAACCATTGAACCGACTCCTGAATTTTTTCAAGCGAACTCATGACACAAACACTCCTTGATTCCAAATGGTGGTCTCTTTCCAACACGCGCCTGATGGCGCAAACATCAACATCGCAGCTCCAATCAACCCTTACGCCACCTCCCTCCAACTCTCCCCGGCATGCCCAACCCTTGGCCCAAAGGTTCCAGCAATGTTGTTCCCATCATCGACCATCGGCAAAGAGTGGAAGGAGGCCGACAGATAGGCGATCAAATAGAGCGTCGGATCCTCCCGGCACCACTGTTCGGCCAACAGACCGATCCAGCGGTCCAGATCCGTCAGAAAGCGGGTCAGATCTCGCCACTCGGCCCCCTGTTCCAACTGCCGCTGACGCTCGGTCAGAAGCGTGAACGCCTCTACCAGGGGGGTAGTCAGAGCCGGCTTGCGCATGGCGTTCACGGCCAACTGCTCCAGGCTCAACTCGGTAAGCGCCACCGGCATAGGGGTCGGTGCCAGCAAGGTGACCCCCAATCCGGTCAGAATCTCCCGCGTGGTCTTCAGGAACGGTCCTGCCTCGCCCGCCTCCAGATGGGCATGACAACAGTCCCGCTCATGGGCGGCACGGGAAAAGGCCATCTCCACATGGACGCGCCGACTGCCCATGCACTCGTTCAGACCGGTCTTAAGCTCGAATCCGCACCGTGCCTGTTCAAATTCGGCCAAGTCTGTCGCCTCATCCGGCGTAATTTCCTCCAGATCACCGACCAGTGCCATCAACGCGGCATCGTTTTGTTGGCCGATCCAGGAGGAAAACCCATCCCCGGTCATCCCGGACTCCGCAAAGGCCTTCTGAATACGCGCCACGGCCCTGGGCGCACGGGTCGCCGGGATGGAAGCAATGCACCGTCCCAGCAGACCTGAACCGCTTCCCAGCCCCCCCACCAGCAACCGGTAGAACGGCAACGGAATGCCGTGCGGACGCCGGATCTCGCCGGAAAGGCCGATGTCGCACACATCCGAATGAACACACCCGTTCGGACAGCCCGAAACTCGCACCTTCAGGTCGAACACCCCTCCGGTCAACTGGCGCGCCAGCAGCGGTGCTGCGGTCAAACCGAGATTGCAGACCTCCGAGCCCACGCAGGCCGTTACATCCTCTCCAACCCGCGGACGCGACAGTCCCAAGCCGGTCAATCGCTCCTCCAACTCCAGCGCCCGTGTCACAGGAACCCCGACCATCAACAGGTTCATATCCGTGGTGACCCGCACCTCGGAGAGCCCCAACTCCCCGGCCAACGCCCCCAACCCACGCAGCCGACTCGGCGTCAGATCGCCGAGCGGCACTCGCACCGGCACAGACCAAAGTCCCGGCTGCCGCTGTGGCGTTGTCTCCCGGCCCCAGGCGCACTGGATCTCCTTTGTTTCGGACACCTCGGACCATGCGCCGGGAAACGCGTTCGGAAACCCGGCGATCCGGCGGGTACGGGTCAACGCCTCCTGGTAGTGACCCAGCACGGTCTCTTCGTCGAAGCGCTCCCAAAGAAATTTCAGACGCGCCCTGGACTTCTTCTCCCGGTCAGAGTAGCGGTGATGAACTCGCAACACCGCCTCCACCACCGGAAAAAGTTCCGACTCTGCCACCCACGGCTCGATCACCCGAGCTTGCCTGGGCTTGTGCCCCAGTCCACCACCCATGCTCACCCGATACCCCCCTTGCCCATCCTCGTCCCGACAGGCGGTGATGCCCAGATCATGCACCCCCTCCTGAGCACAACCCGCCGCGCACCCGGAAACCGCGATCTTGAACTTGCGCGGCAGGAATCGGGTCAGAGGATTGCCCAAATAACGCTCCTTGAGGCCATCGACGATCGGCAGCACATCGCGCTCCTCCATGGGACAGATCCCGGCCATGGGGCAGGCCACGATGTTGCGTACCGTCGGCCCCCCCGCCTCGCCGGTACACAAGCCGTCCTGATGCAACCCCCGCAACAACTCCACCAGCCGATCCCCGAACACCGGCTTGAGCTGCATGTCCTGGCGCGTGGTCAAATGGATGGTCGCCGCGTGGGGCAACCGCTCCAGCCGATCGGCCACGGCCACCATCTGACCAGGGGTGATCCGACCACCGGGCAGCTTCAGCCGCACCATATAGGCGCCCTGGGTCCGCTGGGTGTAGACACCCAACGACATCCGCAAGGCCAGAAACCGGTCCTCGCTCAACGCACCTTGTTCGAACAGGTTGACAGCCTGATCCAGACGGTCGATTTCCGCCATCACGGCTTGAATTCGCGGTTGCTGCATGCCTGACCTCCATTTTAACAATCATTGCATGTGGTTAAAAAGCACCTCACCCGGTCGGTTCAACAAAATTGTTGCACCGCACACAAATTTCGCTTGCAGCATACCTCAAGGCAAAATATAATAATAACAATATAAAATTATTATATAATCGTTTTTCGTGCTAAACCGCCACAACAATAAACAAGGAGGCAATGTGAAATTCCATCAATTGCGATACCTCTGTGAAGTTGCCCGGCGCGGACTGAATGTCACCGCAGCCTCTGAACGGCTGCATACCTCGCAGTCCGGGGTTTCCCGGCAGATTCAACTGCTCGAGGAGGAGTTGGGAGTCGAAGTGTTCGTGCGCAACGGCAAACGTCTGGTGGGCGTCACCGAATCCGGACAGATGATCCTGGAGATCTCCAAACGGATCCTGCACGACACCGAAAGCCTGCGCATGGTGGGACGGGAGTTCAGTACCGAGAGCCGGGGCAGTCTCACCATCGCCACCACCCACTCCCAGGCGCGCTATACCCTTCCGCGGGTGCTTCCGGCGTTCGCGCAAAAATATCCCAATGTGCGTCTGCGCCTGCATCAGGGCAATCCCACCCATGTGGTGGAGATGGTCGCCTCGGGACAGGCCAACCTGGGCTTTGCCACGGAAGCGATCGCCGAATCCAAGGAGTTGGTCAGCATCCCCTGCCTGGAGTGGCAACATGTGGTGATCACCCCGGTCGGTCATGCGCTGACGCGCGAATCGCCGTTACGCATCGACATGCTCTCCTGCTATCCGCTGATCACCTACGATCAGGGATTTGCCGGTCGTCGCCGTATTGACGGGGTGTTCCAGGAGCATGGTCTGACCTCGAACATCGTGCTGGAGGCCATCGACGCGGATGTGATCAAGACCTATGTCGAGTTGGGCATGGGCGTGGGGATCGTGGCCGAGATCGCCTACGATCCGATGCGCGACAAGGGGATCGAGGCGATCGGCGCCGGGGAGCTGTTCGGCGTGCATACCACCCGTGTCGGCATCAAGAAGGGGTCGCATCCGGCGCGCTATGTGATCGATTTCATCGAACTTCTGGCCCCGCGTCAAACGCGCGCCACCATCGAGGCCTGTCTGCTGAATCCGTCCGAAGCACCGGGTACGACGATTGCGCCGGGTTCGGCGATTGCGGCGACCCCGTGCCCTCCGCGAGCGGAAACGGTTCCCGATTTTGTCGTCACGCCATGAACTTAGCGAGTGTGCCATGAGTTTCTACGATTCTACGCGCGTCCTGGTCTTTCATACCGTGTCCAAGCATCTCTCCTTTACCCGCGCCGCCGAGGAGTTGGAGTTGACCCAACCTGCCGTCACCTTTCAGATCCGGCAGTTGGAGGAGCATTTCAACACCCGTCTGTTCGAGCGTCAGCACAATCGCATCTCCATGACCGATGCTGGACGGCTCTTTTATCTTTATGCCAGTCGTATTCTCGATCTGTACCAGGAGACGGAAAAACGGCTCAATGAGGTGACCGGGCTGTCACGCGGGATGATCCGACTCGGGGCCACGACCACACCCGGCGGATACCTGCTGCCTGGAATCCTGTGCGGGTATCGGGAGGTCTATCCAGGGGTGAAAGTCCGTTTGAGCCTGCACAACACCTGCACCGTGGTCCAGAAGGTGCGTGACACCACTATTGATATCGGCATGGTCGAAGGACCGGTCCACCAGTCCGGCATCGAGGTCATCCCCTGTCTGGAGGATGAACTGGTGGTCATCTTGGCTCCAGGCCATCCCCTGGCGGCTGAGGAGAACATCCCCCTGGAGCGGTTATTGGCCTATCCGTTCGTCTCGCGGGAGGAGGGATCCGGGACGCGCGCGGTGATCGCGGCGTTTCTGGAGCAGACAGGATTGCAGCTCGGGCAGTTGAAAACGGTGCTGGAGGTGGATACCGCAGAGGCAGCCAAATGCGCGGTGGAGCACGGGATTGGCTTTTCACTGATCTCTCGTCTGTCGGTTCGAAAAGAGGAACTTCTGCACGCATTGGTCATTCGACGCCTCCATGAAGGCAGGCTCACACGCTCGATCCATTTGGTTCTGGATGCCAAACGGATTCGATCCAAAGTCTCGGACGAATTGGTTCATCATATTCAGGCATTCTGTCAAAAAACATCATCAATTTGATCTGAGAATCAATTCGGCTGGATCTCCCCAGGGCATTCAGACAGGATCAAACAAACTCAACAATCAAGATGATTGGAGATAATATAATACCAAATCCAGATATTGAAAACGAATTTGTCATTATATAATGATGATTAATTATTTCTCTCGGCTCCGCGAGCATGGTAGTGTTGAGCACATCAAGAAAAGATCTTGATGATTCAATCAGACCTTATCAAATTTTACATGCTTGAGGTGTCATTATGAAGAATATCGGAGCAACATTGGCATTGATTTCAATTCTGTCTATTCCAGGATACGCAAACTCAGCTTCAGAATTTGGTGATGATCTCGGAGAATATCAAATGGCTGTCATGTCGATTCTTCGCTTGCATCTCAAGGCGATCGAAACCTTGGCAGCCAACCAGAAACATCCATACTCAGAGAATATGTTACGTCACGCTAGCGCCTTGAAATCGAGTGCCCAACTCTTGGATCACGTCTATCCAGACCCACCGGGTAACCGAATCGCCAAATCCGGCGTCGATGCCCCTTGGAACGATCCCAAAAGCTTCGATGCCCAGGTGGAACAAAGTCTGAAAGCCACCAAGGAACTGGTCAAGGCATCCGAACAGTGGATGAAAGGCAACCGCGAACCGCTTGCCGGTGCCATCAAGAGTGTGCGCAATTCATGCGACTCATGCCATAAAATCTTTCGGGCTCATTGATCCCTGGCGTGTGGGTGTCGCACAGAGGAAACCGCTTCATGCAAACCACGCTACGCGGATTGCCGGGTCAATTCGGCAATCTCTGCGTTGTACTTGTCAAGACTTGATCTGACAAACTCGACCTATACGACAGCTCGTTTGTCTGTCTGGTGAAGTCGTTCCAGGATCTTTTCCTGGGCCAGTTTCTTGCTATCCAGAAATGTCTGCATCGAGGTCTTGCCGTAGCAGTACTTACCAGAGTGGACTCTTTCATTGTTGTATAGATCGATCCAGGCGTCCAGGTCCGCTTGCAACTCATCAAGGCTGGTGAAGAGTTTCTTACGAAACTCGACGCTGTAGAACTCATCCAGTAACGTTTTATGAAATTGCTCGCAGATACCGTTGGTCTGCGGTGATCGTGCTTTGGTTCGGGAGTGGTCTATATCCTCTACAGCCAAATAGAGTTGAAATTCATGGTGTTCTCTATTGCCACAGTACTCGGTTCCTCGGTCTGTCAGAATGCGCAATAGAGGCACGTCCTGCTCTTCATACCACGGAATCACGCGATCATTGAGCATGTCCGCCGCCACCAGAGCGTTCTTGCGGTCATAGAGCTTGGCGAATGCTACCTTGGCGTAAGTATTGATAAATGTCTGTTGGTAGATGCGTCCCACGCCCTTGATCGTCCCGACGTAATAGGTATCCTGGGCACCAAGATAGCCAGGATGCTCGGTCTCGATCTCACCATGGGCTTCCTTCTCTATCTTTGGCCTTCTCCAGAGCCTTCAGTTGATCTTCCGTCAGAATGCCGCCCTCTTGGGCTACCTTGACCTCCAGAGCCTTGAGACGCTTCTTGAAAATTTCCAAATCGTGCCGCAGCCAGACCGACCGAACCCCGCCAGGAGAGATGAATATTCCTCTCTTCTTCAATTCGTTAGATACGCGGAACTGTCCATAGGCCGGAAATTCGATAGCCATCCGTACCACCGCTTGTTCGACATCTGGGTCAACACGGTTCTTCAGAATAGGCTTCTTACGGCTGATTTCCTGGAGTGCACGTGTGCCGCCCTTGTCGTAAAGCGCTTTGAAACGGTAAAAGCTATCCCTGGAGTAGCCCATCACCTTGCACGCCTGCGACACACTCCCCAGCATCTCGGCCAGATTCAACAATCCCACCTTGTTCTTGATGATCTTCTCTTCGGCATTCATCGCTGACATCCTCCTTGGTTGGTTTGAGACCATCCTACCAGAAATGTCAGATTAAGTCTTGCCTAATACAGCAAAGGCGACGTTCAGGTTCATTTGCGTGCGGCGGGCCTCGACACCCTGGCCCGCGAACTCAACGACATCGGCACTCAGGAGGCTGTGGCATGAAGACAGAGATGAGGCAGAACGGCGAGATCATCGTGGTGACCATCCCGTTGCAATTGAAACGGCGTGGCGGTCGTAAATTGATCATCGCGCCGGAAGGTGCCGTGGAGGCACCGCCACGGGAAGAGACACTGGGAAAACTGGTGGCCAAGGCGCACCGGTGGTTGCGGATGATGGAGAGCGGCCAGTACCGCTCCATCAAGGATCTGGCGGCTCAGGAGCAGATCGACGACTCCTATCTTGCCCGGGTGCTGCGGCTGACACTGCTCGCTCCGGACATCATCGTCGCGATCCTGGACGGACGGCAACCGGACGTGCTGACGTGGCGGGAGTTGAAGAACCCGTTTCCGATGGAATGGGAGCAGCAAAGGGAGAAGTGGGGTTTCTGCCAACCCACCGCTCGTCCGAGCTAATTTACTTGAGTCATTTAAAAAGCCGGTCCATGGTGTGCGTTCCCGTAACCCAGTCGCACAGGAAGCTCACCATGGACAGCACACATTCCCTGAGTTTGCAACAAGTTGACACCATCAACCTGAGCCTAGACAAATCCCTGGCCGTGGCACGCATGGTTGCCGAGTGCGGTAGCGCCGCCCGGCCCGCCCCGGATGATCTGCCGCCCGTCGCATCCCTCTTCATGGTCATGCAGGTGATCGTCGATGAACTCGAAAAGATCGAGGAGGTCATGAGTTCGCTCAGGAGTGGACCGGGCATGCCTGTCGGGTAGAATCAATTCTTGCAGGATGCTGACGTTGCGGGACTTACCTTGGCAATTGATATACGTCCAATTTTTAACTTTAGATGTTATTAAAATTATTTTAATTTAGTTTTAATGCCTGCATGCACGCCAGCAACTGCATTGAACTCTGTATTTGACATGTAACCGTACTGCTTTCCCTGATGACCTATAAAGTTGACTGCATAAGGGAAGAGAGACTGGTATTGAGGCGATCTTTGGCGAAAAAGCCTAAGTTCGTAACTGGCTTCACCAACGCGACTTATCGCCGCAAGGTCGCCTTCCCTCGCAAGACCAGAGTGCCTAAGTGATCCAGTACCGAGCCGGAAATCAAGATTGTTCTCGGCCTCAAATGTCACGCGGCATTCTTCGACCACACTGTCAAGATCGATGTATGTCATCGATACCAAGCAAGAGTAAGTTGCTTTTTGACCTCTTCTATTCCTAATAGTCAACGGAGGAAAGAAGTCATAGCAGTCCTTGCTCAGCCAAAAGTATTGCGTGCCCTTAGCCGCTTTAGTGCCTCTATCCGCATTGACACGTGCCGTGTCAGAGTGGCTCAGCCGAAGAAGCAAGGTCACTTCGTCCGTGTCGTCAAGAACGATGTCTGCGGATTGTTCGTCGTAAAGAAGCTGCCAAGCTGGTGCATCAAGGTCCGCGAGTGTAGGCTGATACATCTTCCATTGTTGGGCGAGCATACTTTGTAACAATGCGTGCCAAGAAAAGTTCATCGCTTTTGTCGAAGCCTGATCAAGGAGCACAGACATTTCAACGTTCTGGGACATACCGGGGCCGGTGAAGTTGCCCGACGTAACCACAAGAAAATCGCCCCGCTTGCTGTATACTCCGTAGCACTTCGCGTGCAGCAGTCGTTTTCGATTGACTATATGAACCTCTGCACCACATTCCAACATCTCACGGACAACCTGTTTGCTGGTGAGCCGGGAGTTCGTGCTCCCGGAGAAAACAGCGATGATATTACCCCCTCGCAGATTGTGATTTCGGAAGGTTTCAAAAAATCGAACCCCCCCATTATAATTACCGAAACCGGATACAACGAAAATAGTGCCATCACCAGGAGTGTGCTCACGCACCCAAACACGCTCCAAGAGGTTGACCAAACCTTTACTGTGGCCTGTAGCGTAAACGTTAGGATGTAGCGTTAACTCATTCATGCGGCCCT
Source organism: Candidatus Magnetaquiglobus chichijimensis (assembly GCF_045865675.1). Lineage (NCBI taxonomy): Bacteria > Pseudomonadati > Pseudomonadota > Magnetococcia > Magnetococcales > Candidatus Magnetaquicoccaceae > Candidatus Magnetaquiglobus > Candidatus Magnetaquiglobus chichijimensis. The sequence goes on along the minus strand of NZ_BAAFGK010000002.1, from coordinate 44,388 downwards.
CACGATGACTAGCCCTTCAGAGTGTACAGCGTTCCCTATGTGATAGCCATACCTTTGGTATGTCTGTAGTGGAATTGTTTCGATGTGTTTCCACCCGCTGACCTCCGCTAAATCAGCCAGATGCTGCGGGGTGTCAATATCGAAACGTTTCCCACTCAGTACCGTGTGGTTTTTGCCGACAATGAGAGCGAAAGGCGCTCCATCCTTCATGATCGAACGAAGAGATTTAAAAACATCAGCCATTCCAGCAAAATATCTATAAAGCAAGAGAGGAACCGCCTGACGACGAAAACCATCGCTCTCTGATAATGCTTCTTGTAGGATCTGGCAACACTTCAACTGTGCCAATGGCAGATTGGAGTTATTCGCCATCAAGCTTTCAAGAAGGACTCGCTTTGAGCCGCGCACCTCTCGACTACCAACAAGGCAAGCCTCCAGTGGAAGTATCTCCATGGGAGATACAAGCCTAAGCCAGATCAGACTAAGACGTTGCGTATCGATGTATGGGAGAGCCATGGCATAAGGCGGGCTCGTTAGCGCACAGTCAAACAGCCCCCCCCCAACATGCAGTTTTTTGGTATTGAGTACCCTGCTGTCCAAAAGTATAGCTTTGCAATCGGCAGATGGACGATGCAGGATCGACTGTGCATCATCGATCTTGGCTAGAAACTGCAGTGCGGCCTCCTCGAAAGCTTCGATAAACGGCTTCTCAGGGAGAGACGTCTTCCGCCGCCTGATGCGAAGGTCGTGCGGGTCTTGTAGCGAGTATTCGCGGAGTAAGTTGCTTGCAATGGTCAACAGGATTGCTCTACTTGGCTCAGCTACTGACTCAATGGCCAAGCGCAGACTTTCGATGGCATAAAAAATTTCGACATCGAACCACGATAGTAAATAGTCCCTGCGTGCATCATCCGGTGACGTCTTTGATATCTTGAAGGATAACTGCCGCTTCACTGCGCTTGCCAACTCGCGCCGCAACTCACCTGTAGGCAAACGCACCGCATCAAGTTTGGCATTAGCAATAAAAATAGCGAGCGGGTTTATATCGGTCCCAACCGCTTGCATTCCCATGTGTGCACATTCCAGCAACGAAGTACCGGAACCGCAGAAGGGATCAATGACACGGGCCCCTAACTGCACATTGAGAATGTTCAAAATAGCTCTAGCTATCTGCGGATTAAACTTGCCCTTGTATTCATGGATCCCGTGGGCTGAATAACGGGTAGATTGACGGTTCATCCCATTGCCGTTCATACGTTCAAGCTTTGCCTGCATCGTGGGGGAAAGTTCATCACCCTCCTTGGTTGCTGCGAAGTACACCAAGCGCTCAGCAACGGTCATGTCAATACTTCCCTGCAGCAAGATTCCCCTGGCTGTGTCAAACAGCTCTGCCTTAGGAATAAGGGTACTCACCTCGCGACGTGCTAAATCAAGTTCGTAGGGGTAGTAGCGGTAAGAGTGCCGGACAAGCTCCACCATCTCATGCCTCGTTTTTCTGCATGATAAGTACTGTTTCTGTTTTAATATTGGCGTGTGCCAGATTGAATGACTTGCGAGACGACGAGATGACGCGCTCAACCCGAGAAACAACGCCGAAGCCATGCTCGCCCGCGACAGCTTGAATGATGTCGGCGTTATTGATGATGCGACCGTGGATTTTAGAGCGTCCTATAACAAAACAAGCGTATCCGCGCTTCACTAGTACTTGGTCTATTAGATCAAAGGTGCTTCGCATCTGCTCCCAAAAGTTTTCTTCAGTGTGGCACTTACGTTTAAAGAAATGCGCTCGTGCGCCAATCTCCTGCTCTTTAACCGCTAGAGGATCGTACCCAAGCCACCACATCCGATACTTATGATAGAGCCAGTACTCGTATGCGTTAGGGTACGGTGGAGATGTGATAACCAAGCCGATACGTCCGGGCAAGTCTTCTGGCTTCAATCTGAGCGTATTCGCTTCAATGACCGTAACCGATGACTGTGGCCAGTTCCTGGCGAGAAGGGCTTTGTTCAATTTTTTCACAGCAGCAATAAACTGCTCAAAAACATCTTCTTTAGAGACTTCCTTCTCAACGTAGGCATATCTAGTATCGCTATCTTGGTTTGAGACTCGCACCAAAATCGACGAGAGCGCTAGGCGTAAAGCGTCAAGGATTTCTCCTGTGTGGATGCCGTTGATTTCTTCGAGCAACGCTGAGATGGCGAGTTGAACGTCTCGCTTAAACCAGTGATCGATGTTCGAGATGCTCGATCGTGTAGGAGATATATTTTTTTGTGCTGCGGCGTTCACTAACTCCGCATTATCCAGAAGCCCAACCGGATTTTTCGCCGTCTTAACCCTAGAGATAAGACAAGCAATTGGATTAAGATCAACACCAACTGATGGTATACCGCGACGTTGCGCTTCTAGCAAAGTAGTACCACTGCCGACAAACGGATCGAATACGAAAGTGTTAACTGGTACTGGAAGCACGTCGAGCAGTGCACGCGGGATATCACCGATAAACTTTGCTGGATATGGATGAATAGCCTCGATAGCCGGTGCGTGCTGTCTGTCTGCAAAGCTCCAATCAATGCGCGCAATGCGGGACTGCAAATCTAGCACATCGTGTCTGTTGCTGGCTACAGCAAGATCTGCTATAGGAAAGCTCTGTGATAACATATTTAGTACGCCGAAATCTGGGTGCAGTACATGCAGCTACAATCCAAGGCTATTGAATGTATTTTTATTTCTTCACCAATATCGTCATAACAACTCAGAATATATCTACAAAAATTTTCTCTGCTTTTACCAGAACGCACCCTCGGAAATGCCATAGACCCAGTGTGGACCCAGGTTCGAATCTTTCCGCCATTCTCCGCAACCAACTTTCACATCGAACCAGTCCAACATCAGGAGTCAATAATATTCTCCCAATATCATGTCGTTAAGTGGGTCCGTAATTTCCGGACCCACCCATAGCGGGTCCACAGGTTTTGGAGAATGGGTCCGGAGAGAGAATGGAAACCGCCCATTTCGACTCCCGCAAGTCCGAAATTCGACCAAGTGCGTTTTCGAACCGTCCCGCGTAACCATTGGAAACATTGGACTTTTTCGCTCCTGTTCAGGCAACCCCGAAACTCACTCCCGACAACGAGAAAACCTATGAAAATCAAAATGGTGGGCCCACCAGGATTCGAACCTGGGACCGACCGGTTATGAGCCGGCGGCTCTGACCGCTGAGCTATAGGCCCTGACTTGCGGAGATCATGACTCCAGGAAGCTGCGGAGTTTCCGGGAGCGCGTCGGATGGCGCAGTTTGCGCAACGCCTTGGCTTCGATCTGCCGGATTCTCTCACGGGTGACGTGGAACTGCTTGCCCACCTCCTCCAACGTGTGGTCCGTATGCACACCAATGCCGAAACGCATGCGCAACACGTTCTCCTCGCGATCGGTCAGGGTCTTCAACACCCGACCCGTGGTATCGCGCAGATTGGCCATGATCGCCAGTTCCGACGGAGAGAGCATGGACTTGTCCTCGATGAAATCTCCCAGATGCGAATCCTCCTCGTCGCCCACCGGGGTCTCCAAGGAGATCGGCTCCTTGGCGATCTTCAACACCTTGCGCACCTTGTCGAGCGACATCTCCATGCGCTCGGCGATCTCCTCCGGGGTCGGCTCGCGACCCATCTCCTGAACCATCTGCCGGCTGGTGCGCACCAGTTTGTTGATCGTCTCGATCATGTGCACCGGGATACGAATGGTGCGCGCCTGATCGGCGATCGAACGGGTGATCGCCTGACGGATCCACCAGGTGGCATAGGTCGAAAACTTGTACCCGCGCCGCCATTCGAACTTGTCCACCGCCTTCATCAGGCCGATGTTCCCCTCCTGGATCAAGTCCAGAAACTGCAAGCCGCGATTGGTGTACTTCTTGGCGATCGAAATCACCAGCCTCAGGTTGGCCTCGACCATCTCCTTCTTGGCCCAGCTCGCCTTGCGTTCGCCAGAGATGATCTTTTTGTTGGTGTTTTTCAAATCCGTGACCGTTTGCCCCGCTTCGGCCTCGATCTCGGTGATGCGATCCCGCAGGGCGTACAGCTCCTCGCGACGCTCGTAAAAACGCTGCCAGGAGGCGGACGGATGGGTGGAGAACTTGTCCACCCACGCCTTGTTGCCGTCGCTGCCCTGATACTCCTTCAAGAAGGTCTTTTTCGGCACGCCGGCGATCTCGGAGATTTTAAGAATCTCCATCTCCACTTCGCGCACCCGCTCGACGTATTTCTTCAAAATACGTACCATGCGATCGATCTGCTTGAAGGAGAACTTGATCCCCACCACCGCCTTGACGATCCGTTCGCGCCGATCCCGATAACGACGCCGCAACCGCTTCACCCCGGCGGCATCGCCGGCCAGACGACTCTTCTCCTGTTCGACGCGGATCTCGTTGAGAACCACGTTGTCCGCGGCGATCGAATCGAAGACCGCCTGGGTCTGCTCCAGCAACTCCTGAATGCGGAGATTCTCTTCCTCCACACTCTTCTTGATCAGCCCATCCGCCCCTTCCAGCTCGGGACCATCCTCGTCATCCAACAGCTCATCGGACTTGTCATCCAGATCGTCGTCCTCGTCCAGATCATCCTCGTCCTCGTCCTCATCTCCCTCCTCGTCCTCGCCCAACTCGTGGGAAGGCGCCGGAATATCGAGGATATCCCGCAGACTCACCTGGCCGTTGCGCAGCTTCTCGGCGAGCAGAATGATCTCCTGGAAGGTCACCGGCGAATCGCAGATCGCCGAAATCACCTCATTGCGACCCGCCTCGATCCTCTGGGCGATCATGATCTCACCCTCGCGGGTCAAAAGATCCACCGACCCCATCTCACGCAGATACATGCGCACCGGATCGTCGGTCTTGCCCAGGTCGATATCTTCGATGCCGCTATCCGAACCGCCCCGCTTGCCGAACAGATCGTCGGCATCGTCCACGTCGTCCACGTCCACGTCGCCGAGATCCACATCCATCTCGACATCCACGTCCACGTCGCCCAGGGGGATCGACTTGATGGAGGAGACCACCTCCGGCTCTTCCACCAGATGAATCCCCAGATCATCGAGCACGTTCACCACGTCCTCGATCTGTTCGGGAATGTTGACATTGTGCGGGAGCACGTCGTTGACTTCGTCGTAGGTCAAGAAGCCACGCTCCTTGCCCCGAGCGATCAGATGTTTCATCTGGTCCAGCTTGGAATCATCACCCATGCTATGCATCCATCTCCCGAGCGTTCATATCCGTGATGCCGACCTCATTCCCCCCGCACGGCGCGCGCGGCACCGTCCCATCCCCGACCTGAAAGGCATGGCCATCCGATTCGGCCCGTGACCGACCGTGACGCCACCACCCCTTACGCCCCACCCACCGAGATCGAATCGATCTTAAGAGACTGTTTGGCCTTTGCCAAACAGAGCCCCAGGGCGTGTTGACCTGTGCGTCAGCGGCCTTGATACGGCGTTGCGACGCCCCTTCGCTGCGCACATACTCCCGTGTATGCTGCGCTGCGAAGGGTCATCGCGCCTTGTTCTGAAGGCTCGCTGCCTTCCTGTGTCAACACGCTCTAACGGGCGCCAGGCACCTTTTGTTCCAGAACCCGGCGTTCTTCGAGTTTCAAGGCGCGGCAACGGCTCGTCAGACCATCGTCCGGATCCCCTTCCAGTTCGATGCGACGCATCAACGCATCCCGTTCACGACGCAGGGCGCGCACATGCACGCTGATCAGGCAACCGTCGAACTCTTCGTCGATCCGCTCCAGGGCGATCTCCTCCGCGACCAGGATCTCCCGGGCCAGGCTGGCCAGGCCGGGAGTCGAAATCCACTCCATGGGCCACGCCTTGGGGGACTCCTCGAAGAGATGGCTCCATTCGATCAATTCGGCCAACAGCAGGCCGAGTTGAGCATTTTCCAACGTCAGGCGACTCAACGCCTCTTCGCGTTCCCGGACCAGGCGCGGATGACGCAACGCCAACGCCAACAAGGCCTGTTCGTGATCCCGTTGCGTCGTGACCCGCGCCCTCGGCGCGGAAGAGGACGGGTATCGTCCACGCGACGGCATGGACGGCACCGGAGTGGCGACACGACGCCTGGCGGCTTCCGCGTGTTCTCCGGCCTGGGAGAATGACAGCGGGATATGCAGCCGTTGACTGAGTGTTTCCAGGTAAAGTTCCCGCAATAACGGGTCTTTCACCCTGGATACGAGCGGCCTGGCCCGATGCAGCACGGCGGCTCGGCCTTCCGGGTCGGCGGCGTTCAAGCCATCGCCGAGTTTGCGGATCAGAAAATCGACCGGCGCGATGGCGGTTTCGATGCGCCGGTTGAAACCCGTCGCCCCTTCGCGTCGTACCACCTCATCCGGATCCTCGCCCTTGGGCAGGAACAGGAAACTGGCATGGTGATCCGCCTCCAGGCCATCGAAATAGAGTTCCAACGCCCGCCAGGCCGCCTTTTCGCCCGCCGTGTCGCCATCGAAACAAAAGACGACGCGCCGTGTCTGTCCCCACAACAGCCGCAGGTGATCCGCCGTCATGGCCGTGCCCAGGGTGGCGACCACCGCCTCAATGCCGTGTTCCACCAGGGCGAGGCGATCCATGTACCCTTCCACGACGATGGCCGCGCCGGCCTTGGCGATCGGCGCGCGCGCCCGATCCAGTCCGTAGAGGAGCTTGCCCTTCTGGAACAGCTCGGTTTCCGGCGAGTTCAGATATTTCGGCTCGCCCGCCACCATCAGGCGTCCCCCAAAGCCGACACAGCGCCCCTTGATATCGTGGATGGGAAACAGCACCCGGTCCCGAAAACGGTCATAGGGCCGTTCCCCTGGCCCCTTGCGGGTCACCAGTCCGACAGATTCCAACAGATCGCCCGCCGCCTCGCCACCCCCCAGATGATCCAGAAGCGCGCTCCAACCCGGTGGTGCGTATCCCAACCCCTCGCGCTGCACGATCTCGGGCTGCAAGCCTCGTCCGGTCAGATAGCGTCGGGCCGCGGCTCCTCCCGGAGCCTGCAGAGCCGCGCGATAGAACTCCCGCGCCGCGGCCAGGGTCTCGAACAGTTTTTTCCGTTGCTCCGCGCGTCGCAGGGACTCGGGATCCTCATGCGTCTCGCGCGGCAGTGGGATGCCGGTCAGGGCGGCCAACTCCTCGACCGCCTCGTTGAAGCCGACCCCCCTGGTCTTCATCACGAAGCCGAAGGCGTCGCCCCCCTCCCCACAGCCAAAACACTTGAATCCCTTGTCCGGTCGCACCGAAAACGAAGGGGTCTTTTCGTTGTGGAACGGACAAAGACCCAGCCACGCGCTCCCCTGTTTTTTCAAAGGAACGCGACGCCCGATCAGATCCAAAAGATCCACCCGGTCACGGATCAGATCGATGAGAGAGTCGGGATACCGGGCCATCGGGCCATCCACGGACGCCATGCAATCATGATACGAAAGGTGGGCGGGAGGACAGGCTTGTTTCCCCCTGCCGTCGTCCACCTTGGGTACGCCAGCGGTCCTCCATGCCCATGCCGAACCATCCGAACCCATGGGATCCGGACGTTTCGGCATAACATTTTATTTGACAACGCCAGAGAAAATTTGTCAAGTCCCGGACCCGATTTTTCGACCCGGACATCTTCCATGGCGGAAGAATCTCAGCGACTCACCATGGGGCCGACCCGACGTCCGCCGAGGATATGGGCATGCAGGTGATCCACCTCCTGGCCGCCGTGCTCACGGGTATTGACGATCAGACGGTAACCGCTCTCGGCCACGCCCAATTCGCGCGCCACATGCGCCACCCGCTCCAACAGATGCCCGGCCACGACGCGATCCTCGACCGTCAGATCATCCAGGCTGGCCAGATGCCGCTTGGGGATCACCAGGGCATGCACCGGGGTTTGCGGCTGGATGTCGTGAAAGGCCAGCACCTGTTCATCCTCATAGATCTTCTTCGCGGGGATGGCGCCCTTGATGATCTTGCAAAAAATGCACGTTTCGGACATGCGTGATCTCCGTTGCATGGGTATAAGGTGGAGCGGACATTGTGCCGCACTTTGGGCTTTTGCGCCACCGTTTGGCCATCTTCGCGCGGCTTGAATCCTTAGATTGATCCGGCGCGATCCCAGCTCGGTTTCCCCCGCCATTGAGCGGAGAAAGGGGGGAAAACTGAAACAAAGACAAGACAACCCGGCCATTTTTCTATCAAAGATGCGTCCGATTGCGAGGGAGACGAACCCTGTGGCGGCAAGCGCCCGCATCCCGTCCCAGCCCATTCGGACACCGAACCGCGCCCCCCTCTCCCGACGCTTGACACCACGCCATGGCAAAAGGCATGATCCACTCCTGGGCCTGTTGGAGAACGTCCCCCCCTCCCCCTTCGTGGCGTCCCGTCCGGTGCGTTCCACCGGGATCCAGGACACGGGTTGACCGGACCGCCAACGAATCTTCAACCACGCAGCTTCGGATCACACCATGCAGAGCATCGAAGGGATCAAACTGGCGATCATCGGTCTCGGTTATGTGGGCCTGCCCCTGGCCGTGGAGTTCGGCAAAAAGCGCCCGGTGGTCGGGTTCGACATCAATCCGGCGCGCATCGACGAGCTGCGGGCCGGCCACGACAGCACCCTCGAAACCACCCGCGACGATCTGCTGGCCGCCAAACATCTGACCTTTACCACGGAAACCGGGGCGCTTGCCGCCTGCAACACCTTCATCGTCACCGTGCCCACCCCGATCGACGACCACAAGCGTCCCGATCTCACCCCTTTGATCAAGGCCAGCGAAACCGTGGGCCGGGTGCTCAAACCCGGTGATCTGGTCATCTACGAATCGACCGTCTATCCCGGCTGCACCGAAGAGGATTGCGTGCCCATCCTGGAAAAGTTCTCCGGACTGCGCTTCAACATCGATTTCTTCGCCGGCTACTCACCCGAGCGCATCAATCCGGGTGATCACGCCCATCGCGTCACCAACATCCGCAAGGTGACCTCCGGGTCCACCCCCGCCTGCGCCGATCTGGTCGATGCCCTCTACAACGAGATCATCTCGGTCGGCACCCACAAGGCTTCGTGCATCCGGGTCGCCGAGGCGGCCAAGGTGATCGAAAACACCCAACGGGATGTCAACATCGCCCTGATCAACGAACTGGCGATCCTCTTCAACAAGATGGAGATCGATACCGAAGCCGTGCTCCAGGCCGCGGGCAGCAAATGGAATTTCCTCCCCTTCCGGCCTGGTCTGGTGGGCGGACACTGCATCGGCGTGGATCCCTATTATCTGACCCACAAGGCGCAAAGCGTCGGCCACCATCCGGAAATCATCCTGGCGGGTCGGCGCCTGAACGACGGCATGGGCGGTTATGTGGTGGCCCAGTTCGTGAAAGCCATGACCAAACGCCGTCTTCAGGTGAGCGGCGCGCGGATCCTGGTCATGGGACTGACCTTCAAGGAGAACTGTCCCGATCTGCGCAACACCCGCGTGGTGGACATCGTGCGCGAGCTGCACGATTACCAATGCCAGGTCGAGGTGTTCGATCCGTGGGTCTCGAAGGTGGATGCGCATCACGAATACGGCATCGCGCCCATCGCCCATCCGGAACCGCACGCTTACGATGGCATTATCCTTGCTGTGTCTCACCGTCAATTCCAGGAGATGGGCATCGCCACGATTCGCGGTTTCGGCAAGCCGGGACATGTGATCTACGATCTGAAATACCTCTTTGACGCGGACCAGACCGATCTGCGTTTGTAGGCACCGTTCGGATCCCCTGCACCCCGCTGCCCGCCCGATCTCCCGGCCCGATTCTCTCTTCCCGCCCGCTGATCGGAGTGCGCCCGATGTCGAAACCCCAGGCCTTTTATCCCTTTTTCCAGGTCGGACGGATCGGCGAGATCGCCATGCGCATTCCCAAGGCGCGCAACCTCTATCCGGAGAGCGAATACGACCTGACCATCCTGCTGCCCGACACCCAGATTCCCACCGCCAATCAGGCGGTCATCGATATCCTCTGTCGAGGGGTTCGGGTGAAGCATGTCGCCAGCGAACAAGAGGCGCGCGCGATGCACCAACAGGCCAAGGCCGAGGATCCGCGTGCCGTCTGGGTCGATCCGGATCCCGCGGCCAACTACGTCGAATACCTCAACCGCTTTCACGACCAGCCCAGGAGCTATTTTGCCTCCTTGGGCCGGGAAGATGTGGAAAAGGGGTGGCGGTTGCGCGAGAAACTCGGCATGCCGCGCAATGCCCGGATCGTCACCTGCCATGTGCGCGAGGCCGGCTATCTCGATCACAAGGCCGACATGTCCTATCACGGCTACCGCAACGCCGACATCCAGAACTTTTTTTACGCCCTCATCTATCTGATCAAGCGCGGCTACTGGGTGGTCCGTCTCGGGGATCGCTCCATGCGCCCCTTGAGCGACTTTCCGAACCATTTGATCGACGCCCCCTTCCATCCCGAGTACGAGCCGTTCTTCGACCCCTACTTCATTGCCAGCAGCGACTTCTATCTGGGCATGCTCTCCGGACCGAACACTCTGGCCGGCGCCTTCGGCGTGCCGCAACTGCTCACCAACGTCCCGCTCTCCTGCGCCTCGGAGGAGAACGAGGGGGACATGATGATCCCCAAAAAGTATTACTCGCACCAACTGGGACGGATGTTGACCTATGAGGAGATCCTGATGAGCCCGATCCTCGACTTCAATCGGCTCTATCTCTATCAGGAGTCGGAGATCGAGGTGATCGAGAACGCCTCCACCGAGATTTTCGCGGCGGTCTGGGAGATGGAGTCGCGGCTCAACGACCGCTATCCGTTCCGCGACGAGGCGGAACTCTCCCACGCGCGGGTCAAGCAGATCCAAAAAAAGGCCCATCTGTGGCGTCAGCACACCCTCACCCCGGACCACTATCCCCACTACCCCTTCATGGCCAGCTATCTGCTCAAGGGTCGGCTGAGTCACGAGTTCATCCGCATGCATCCGGGCTATCTGGGACACGATTTCCCGCGCATCGCCTGGGGATTCCATCCGCGCGTCGAGGGGCTGCCGGCACGTCTGGAGGCGTTTCATCGGGAGCGCATGCAGACATCGCTGTAGCGCATGCAGACATCGCTGTCACTTGCATGATGGGGGGAGAACCCCCTCACCCCCCCCTTTCCCATGGCCCGCCCTTCGGGCGTTCCATGGAAACTTGACAGGATGGGGGGAGAACCCCCTCACCCCCCCTTTCCCATGGCCCGCCCTTCGGGCGTTCCATGGAAACTTGACAGGATGGGGGGAGAACCCCCTCACCCCCCCTTTCCCATGGCCCGCCCTTCGGGCGTTCCATGGGAAAGGAACGTCCCGGACGGAGTATCAGGGAAGCAACCTGAGCACGACCAGATGGGTGTCCCTGGCATGGGGATCCTCGTGATTGCTCGAGTTGCCCACCACGATGATCCGTCCACGCTTCTCCACCATCACCCTGGCCACATGGTCGGTCACCGCGCCGACGGAGACCACCCGTCGCCCTTCGGGACCCAGGCTGGTGTCAGGCCGGCCATCGGCGAAAAATCGCGCGATGCCGATGGCGTAGAAAGACGATCCCCCGCCAGCAATCCGCCCCTCCTTGCGCTCACGGTCCACATCCCCGGCCACCAGCACCTTGCCATCCGGCAGAGGCACCGGCGGCGTCTGGGGACGCAGAGGACCGGTGGCCAGCATCAGGGTGCCATCGGTTCCAAAGGCGCCATCCGCGCCGCCATCGGGCAGCAGACGCAGGATGAGCAGTTGATTGGGGGTTGGACGGATCGCGACGCTGATCAGCACGCCGCCCGTAGGCAGGATCGACACCGTTGGCCGATCATAGACCCGCTTCTTCTCCATGAGACGAATCACCAGACCCTCCTTGCCAAACCCCTTGTCCAACGCGCCATCCGCGGCGTAACGGGCCACCACCAACCCGGAATGGCTCTCATCGGTTCGGGTCCCGGTGGCCACGATCTTGCCATCGGCTTGAACCGCGACTCCGGTGATTTCGGCACTGCCGCCCACATCGGTGGCCACCATGCCCTGCTCGCCGAAGCTCGGATCCGGCAATCCCTCTGCGGTGAGGCGCAGCAAAAAGAAGTGCCCCTTGTTGGAGAAGAATCCCGCCCCCAGATCCGGTCGTTGCACCTGGATCAGGTGGCTTCCGCCGATGAGAATCTTTCCATCCGGCTGAATCGCCAGGGCGTGCGGAAAGGATCCGCTCCCCGTGGACTGAATGAACACCCCCTGCTCCGCGAACCCCTCGTCCAGGGAACCATCGGGCCGATGCCGGGCCAGGGCCATGCCCTGTTTTTCGTGGCTGAGGTATCCATGACTGGCCACGACGATGGCGCCATCGTTCAGCACCGCGATATCCTTCGGACTGCCCGTGGGTCCGATGCGCGTGGCGACGATCCCACCCGTTCCGAACGTCCCGTCCAGTCTGCCGTCAGGCCGGATGCGGGCCAGACCGATGGTGGACTGAAACTTCTTGTCCGTCAGATGCATCGCCACGACGATCTTCCCGTCCGGCTGGATCAGACTGTCGATGGTACGGATGGTACGCGACTCGATGCCGATCTTGAGCAATCCGTCGTGCGCGAACCCCTTGTCCGGTTTGGCGAGCGCATCCACCTCCCCCTTGACGACCACCGCGGTCAAGGCATCCTGACTGACAGGCGGTGGTTCATCGGGGAGTTTCTCCTGCTCCATCAGGTGTTTTTCGATCTTCTGGCTGACCTCCTCGCGCAACGGCGCCCATTCGGATGCGGATCGGATGAGTTCGCCTTCCGAGACTCTCTTGTCGTTGAGAGCCGCATCGATCAGACCGGCTCCCTGTTTGCAAACCCACATCGGGGAGATCTCGTCCACATAGAGATCCGCGCGTTGCAAGGCGCGTCTGCCGGCCTCGCTGAAGACCTTGCGATTCTGTCGGGAACCGGAGGCCACCTCATGGGCGAATGCCGGGAGCAGTCCGACCCCCTGACGGGCGCTTTTGTCCCGGCAGCGCAGGGCATCGTATTCGGCGCGCGCCATGCCCACCACGAACCACTCCATGGCCTTGGACTTGTCGGTGGGCCAAAGGCGCCGGGACAGCTCGACGATGTAGAGCGGAGGGAGTGTGTTGGCGTCGGCCTCGAGCCGGGGAATCAGCACGCCGTTTTCGGACATGGGCCGGTTGTGCAGGATGAAAAAAGGATCGTTGTTGGTTTTCTCCTGTTGCCCGGACAAAGAAATATTTCCTTTGGGACTGGAGTCTGACAGGCTCGCCGCACGGGCCAACGGCACACCAGCAAGCAGGACGAACAAGAAGATCGTCATCAAAACGATTACATCTTCATGCAATGTTGTGCATTTATTGCTGTGAATGTGAAGATGAGTGCGGATTGCCATGCGAAACGCTCCCCAAAGTTATTTCAACAATGGGGCGCATGCTACCACCACCCGAGTATGCACGCAAACGTTTGTTTGTCCGCGCGCCGACTAATCCGGGACAACCGGCATGGTGAACAAAAACGTAACGATTCACGACCCCCACCATGGCAGGGGACGAAGGACCGAAGGTTCCCGGCTTAAGTGCGGAGACAGACTCTCCCAGGTTTGGCTGTTGACTTTGGATCCCACCGGGGGCCATTGGCCCCAGAACCCCGCCAAACAGAGAAGTCCTGAGTAGTGATACGAAAACAGACCTTCAGAATGGGAAGGAACCCCCTCCCCCCCGACCGTGAACCTCTCTTGGAACGTTCCATGAAAAAAACCGCCTCGCGGCGGTCTTTTTCATTCAGAACCCATTCACACCCATCACGACCCGACCGGTCGCCCCACGTCACCGGCACGAAACCACTTGGACGTTTGACGGCTCGCCATCACTTAAACGATTGCACCAGCGAACCGACCACCAGCGCCCACCCGTCCACCAGGACGAAAAGAATGAGCTTCACCGGCATGGAAATCACCAGCGGCGGGAGCATCATCATGCCCATGGACATGACCACGCTGGCCACCACCATGTCGATGATCAGAAAGGGCAGATAGATCATAAAGCCAATCTGGAAGGCGGTCTTCAACTCCGAGATCATGAAGGCCGGCACGATGAGGCGCAACGGGGTATCCGCCGGACTCGGGGCCTGTTTGATCCCGGACAGACGCATGAACAACTCCAGATCCTTGGCCCGGGTCTGACGCAGCATGAAGGAACGAACCGGCGCGATGGCCCTCTCCAACGCCTGCTCCTCGCTGATGGACTTGGCCATGTAGGGCTGGATGGACTCCTGATTCACCTTGTCGAAGACCGGACCCATCACGAAAAAGGTGATGAAGAGGGCCAGGGAGATGAGCACCTGGTTGGGGGGTTGTCCCTGCAAGCCCATGGCCTGGCGGACGAAGGACATGACCACGATCACGCGGGTGAAGGAGGTCACCATGATCAGCAGCGCCGGGGCCAGCGAAAAGAGGGTCATGAACCCCAGGATCTGGAGCCCCACCCCGACCTGATCCGGATCGGCCCGACCCGCAGCGTCACCCGTGGAGAGTTTCACCCCCGGCAGGGCGATGGAGGCCGCATCGACCAGACCCGGCCAGGCCAACACGCCTGCCGCCGCGACCAGCAGCGTACCCAACGCCAGAATGCGCGCCCTGGATTTCACGGTTGCGACCCCTTCAGATTGACAAGCTCCTCGGGCGTCATCTCGGCCAGCAGCGTCACCCGATCGCGGGAGACGCCGAGCAGCCAGGCGCGCGATCCGACGCGCACCAGACGCACCCCGACACCCGGAGAGAAATTGCGACCATCCTCGACCCGGATCGGACCCGTGCCGCCCATCTGCGGGACATACTTGCGCCCCACCCGCACGGCCACCGCGCCCAGGGCGATCAGCAGCAGCAGATATCCGGCCACGCGGGTCGCTTCGCCGAGCAGATCCACCGGTTCCGCCCCCTCTCCGGCCCAGACCGTCGAAATTCCGACACCGATCCAGACCAGCGCGACAGCCGCGCCGGTCCACATGGCACCGAGCGCCGGTCTCATCGACGCAGATTCTCCAGCCGTTCGCTCAACGACACGATGTCGGTGATGCGAATGCCGAGCTTATCCTTGATCATCACCACTTCGCCGTAGGCCAGCAGGCGATTGTTCACATGGATCTCCAACGGATCGTCCGCCTCGCGGCCCAACTCGATCAGGGATCCCTTGTTCAGTTTCAAAAGATCGCGGATCTGCATCTTCACCTGGCCAAGACGCACGGAGATCTCCAAAGAGACATCCATGAGAAGTTCCATGTTCTTCTCATTGACCACCGTGCTGCTCGAGCCCGACGAGGCGCGCTCACCGCCACCGCCGCCACCCAGCTCCAGCTCCTTGAGGATGTTGGGATCCAACAACGCACCCGTATCGTCCATAGCCACCTCGTCTGCAATCATGATCCGTGTTCTTGGCGCAAAGCACTCGAAGAGCCTTCCACGTCAAGGAGGGCGAGGGGAGCCTCTCCCCATCGAGTAAGTTAACGCGTCACTTGTCGAGCGGCAGGATCTGGGTGATGCGGATGGCCCGCTTCCCGTCCACGATCCCGGCCAGGCATCGATATTTGGCCTCGCCTTCCACCTCCACGTCCATCTCCTCGGAGAGTTCGTGGGAGAGCGGCAGCACGTCGCCGATCTGGAGATCCAGCATCTCCCGCACCGACATCTGCTCGCGGGAGACCACCGGCGAAAGGGCCAGCGGCACCAGTCCCAGCTGATGATGCAGCGCATCGATCCAGGCGGTCGAACCCTCGACCAGATCCTTCTGCTGGAAGCCGACCTTCAACTGCTGCTTGAACAACTCCAGGATCACCGCCGGGTAGCAGATGGTCAACGTCCCTTCCGAGTCGCCCACCTCCACCGCGAAGGAGATCAAAAACACCGTCTCGTCGAGCGGCATCACCGCCGCGAACTGCGGTTGATTCTCCCAGCGGGTCAACACCAGCTTGAAGGAGTTGTCGAGCTTCTTCCACGACAGTTCGATCTGCTCGCGGGTCACGTCCATGATGCGGTCGATGACCTTCATCTCGAAGGGCGAGAAGTTGCGGAACGGTCGTTCCGAATCCCCCGACCCGCCAAAAAAACCCTCGAGAATGTGGTACATCACCTCGCCATCGATGGCCAACAGGCTCATCGACTGGGAGGGCTCGACCCGCAGGATGTTGATGAAGATCGGCGGATCCAGACCATGCAGAAACCGACCGAAAATCTGGTTGGTGGTCGATTTCGGCTGAACATGCACCTCCCGTCCCACCTTCTGGGTCAGCTTGAAGGAGAGTTGCGAGGCCAGATGCTCGTTGATCAGGTCCAGACCGGGCAGCGCACCCACCCGGATGGCGGTCTTCTGGCCGAAGAAGAAGGAGGTGACTTTCTTCTCCTCCTTCTCCTCCTTGGCATCCTCGGGTTCTTCGAAATTGAGAGATCCGTCGTCCAGACCCGCCATCAAGGCGTCGATCTCTTCTGAGGAAAGGATCTGAGTCATCGTGTTTCCAATCCGAAGCAAAAGGCCCGGCGGTTATTGAATGACGAATTCCGTGAAATAGACCCGTGTGATGGATCCGTTCACCAAAAGCGCGTTGATCCGGGCCAGCAACTCCTCGCGCAGACGGAATTTGCCTTCCAGGGCCTGGAGTTCACGCGAGGACTTGGAGGTGAGGAGCGCCAGGATCACATCCTGCAACTGAGGCTTGCGCCGTTCCAACTCCATCTCCAGCGGCGACTTGGCGGCCTCCTTGCCCGCCGCCTCCCCACCACCGCCGTGTCCCCCGCCACCGCCACCGGCATCCTTCTTCTCGCCCTTGTCGCTCTTCTTGCCACCATCATCCATCTCCAACTGGATGGTGGTCTTGAGATAGCGATTGCCCTTGGGCTCGTTCAGGTTGACCACGAACGGGTCAAGCTTGAACATGGCGCCCACCATCTCTTCGGGCTTCTTGGATTTCTGTTCGGGCGTGGGTTCCAGCTTCTCGGTCTCCGCGACCTGCTTGCTGCCCATGGACGAGCCGAGAAAATAGCCGCCACCACCACCCAACAACAAGGCAACCACCGGGAGAATGATTTTCAACATTCCCCCTTTGCCTCCCCCCGATTCCTGTTCCGCTTCGTCCGCCATGAGACCCTTCCTTTGTTTTCATACCGAGTGTGTTGGGATCGGTTTTACGTTAACAAACCGCGACGCCATGCACAAAGCCTTTTGACCCGGATGACGTTTCAATCAATCGCGTCACCGCTTGAGCGAAATCAACTCCTCGAGCATGCCATCCGAAACCGACACGATGCGCGAGTTGGCCTGGAAGCCGCGTTGCGTGGTGATCATGCGGATGAACTCGTTGGAGATGTCCACATTGGACTGCTCCAGCGAGTTGGAGGCGATGCTGCCCAACCGACTGCTCTGAGGAATGCCGATCATCGGCTGTCCGGACTGGACGGTCGGCTTGTAAAGATTGGCGCCGATCTGCTCCAGGGCGTTCTCGTTGGTGAAATCCACCAGCGCGATCTGATACATCTTGCGGGTCTGCCCGTTGGTGTAGTGACCCGAAACGATGCCATCGCGATCAATGGCCAGAGTATCGAGATTCCCCGGCGGATAACCATCGGCGGTCCAGTTGCCGGTGGAGGACTCGCTGGCCACCTGGGTGCTGGCCGAAAGATCGAAGGCGAGCTTCAAGGGGGTGGTGGCGCCATTGGTAAGCGCAAACTCCAGGTTCACCGGGCTTCCGGATAGATACTGACCGCTCGTGTCGAACTTCAGAGTGCTGGCCGTGGTGGCCGTGCCGATCAAATCACCGGTGGACATATCCTGCTCCTGGGCGCTCCAGGACCACTCGTTGGCATTGGCGGTGCGGTTGAACTCCATGCGCAGGCTGTGCGGGTTGCCCTTCGAATCGTACACGCGCACCGAGGTGTGGAACGGCAGGGACGCAGTGGGACGATCGTCCAGATTGACCGGCAGGGTGACGCTGGTGCTGGCCGCGGCCAGATTCTCGTCGGCGGTCGGCAACAGGATGTCCTGCACCCCGGCCTCGCCGGAGACCAGATGGTTGCCATCCGCGTCGAGTTTCCAACCTTGAAGGCGCAGACCGCCGCCCGAGGTGATCAGATAGCCGTCCTTGTTCTTCTCGAAGGCGCCGGCACGGGTGTAGAAGGTATCCATCGGCAGAGCCAGGGAGTTCAGCTTGCTCGACAGGGCGTTGTCGCGCACCTTGAAGAATCCGCGACCGTCGATGCTCATGTCCGTGACATTGGCGGTGGAGACCGAACTCCCCTGCTTCATGTTCTGTTGGATGTCGGCCAGACCCACGCCGGTACCCACCTGATTCATGCTGCCGAGGCCGTTGGTGCCCACAGTCTGGATCAGCACGTCCTGAAACGAGGAGGTGCTCCCCTTGAAGGCGGTGGTGTTGGCGTTGGCCAGGTTGTTGCCGATCACGGTCATGGCCTCGCCGAAGTTGATCAAGGCGCTCGAACCGGAATACATCGCTTGCAAGATGGACATGAATGGCTCTCCGTGAAAATTCGACCCAGTGGTCTTATAGATATTTTGGTATGGATGTTCGCGATCAGCCCTGCTCGACCTGGCGAACGTCGGCGATGTTGACCTTGCGCCCGTTCATCTCCAGAACCACGCCGCTGGAGTCGTTGATCACCGCCTTTACCACCCCGGCCTCCAGGGTGGGAACCGCTTTCACGTTTCCGGAGGCGTCGGTCATGGTGACGGCGAACCGGTAGGTGCCATCCGGCAGATCCGAACCCTGAAGACTGACCTTCTGGGTGCCGCTGGTGAAGGTCTGCTCCATGGACTCGACCACCCGGCCATTGGCGTCGTAGACGTTGATGGTCGCCTTGCCGGCGCTCGGCATATCGAAGCGCACCGTGCCGGCTCCACCGGTCAGGATGGTCTGATCGCCATCCACCACCGCCGTCTTGCCGATGTAGGAGACCGCCTGGTTCAATTGATTGACGCCCTGGGCCGCGATCAGTTTTTCCAGAAGCGTATTGCTCTTCTGCTGCTCGCCAAGGCCGGTGAACTGGGCCATCTGGCTGGTGAACTCGGTGTTCTGCACCGGCTCGAGGGGATCCTGATACTGCAACTGGGCGGTCAGGAGCTTCAAGAAGTCGGTCCGCAACTCCTCAGCGCTCTGCGCCGATGTCTTGTTGGCGGTCGAGGTGCTGGTGCTTGCCGAAGAGACGCCATAAGCCGCGGTAGTGGTCATCATCGTACTCCCAAAAAACGTCCGAACCATTCAGGCGTCATCGCCCATGCGACGGATAGACCCCTGAAACACTTTATTCAAAATTCGCGCCAAACCCGCACGAAAGACATCCCCTCACCTCCCAACCGTGGGCCTCACGTCGGGCCCTTCACGATCAGGCGGCATCAGGCGAACAGACTCAATCCCGACAATCCTCCGCTCGCAGCCGGCGCGGAACGCACCGTTTCCGCGATCGGGACCGGACTCTCGGACTGGCCACGTCCTGACGCGCGCCAGGCAAGCCCCTCACGCCGCTCCTCGGTGGCGCCATTGCCCCCCTGGAAACCCCATTGCGCCGCCGCGTCGCCACCGCGTCCATCGTCCACATGCACCATCACTTCGCCCATGCCCAGATTCTGACGGGCCAAGGCCTCGCGCAGCTGCGGGATCTGCTTGTTCAGCAGATCCCGCGTCGCGTCCGACTCGGCGGTGATCATCACATGCACCCGCTGATCGTTGTCCACGGCCACGCGCAGATCGAGATTGCCCAATTCGCGCGGATTCAGGGAGATACGCATCTGCTCCGCGCCACCGGCACGGGAAATGAAACGCATCCGCCCCACCTCCCCGGCCAACTCGTCGCCAAACGCCGGCGACTGGGGCGAAAGGGTGTTCCCGGAGGTAACGCCCGGCTTCTCCCCCACGCCCCGCGCGCCGTCGGAAACCAGACGCATGGCCATGGCAAAATCGTTTTTTTCGTCCGTTGGCGTCAGGGAAGAAGGAAGATTAAGATCGGCTCGCGCCTGGGTCCGGCTGGCCAGCGTCTCCGCCAGCCCACGGGCCGGATTGTTGCCGGCCACCGTTGCCTCAAGGAGGGGTTGACCCGGTTGACCCGGTTGACCCGGATTGCCACCCGCCTCGACCACCGGCGGCATCGGCATGCCGGGTTGGCCGCCCTGCGACGGGATATTGGCGGATATGCCGGCCTGAGGTTGCGGCAGCGACTCCCCAGCCGCCATCACCGGCGCATGCGCACTGGCGTTGACGGCCAGAAGCGCGGCATGGGGCATGGCGAGCCAGGCCAACTCCTCTCCCTTCTTGCGGGTCGAACGCCCCTTGCCGTTGGCATTGGCCAACTCCCGAAGCGTTTTTTCCCCCACCGTCACGGCAGACTCGGACGTTTCCGCATCCGCGGCGCCGGACTCCTCATCGCTCTTGGCCGCTTCGGCATCGCTCTTCTGGGACTCCTGGGATTTTCGCGCCTGACCCGCCTCGCGCGCGTCGGCGACCTCGGCGGTCTCCTCGGCCTCGCGGGCCTCGCGGTCCGCATCCTCGGCCCGGGTGCGGACCGTCTCGGCACGCGCCTCCTCCCGCTCGGCGTTCAGGGTGGATTTGCGCGTTTCGGCCCGTTGCAACGCCTCCTCGAAGAAGCTACGGCTCCCCTCCTCGGCACTCTTGGCAACCGAGGGTCGCTCGGCGGACGCGGGCGGACGGGACTCCACCCGGGGCATGAACAGTTGCGACAAGGTCATGGTCTGTAACACTCCGCATCCGGTTCGGATTCATGAAGGATAAAGCATCCGAAACCCATGCATTCAAGCGTCGTGCCAGACCAGTATGAAGCGCCAAGAGGCGTTCAGGGGGGCAAAAGGGGGCAGGAAGGAGGATTGCGGGTTTTATCGCGGAATGTCACGGAGTGAAACAGCAGGCAAGAAGCTCCCTGCCCGGCAGTTTCTGCCCGATCAGGCCTCGGGCGTTTTTGCCGAATGATCCAAAGTAACGTGCATGATGGGGGGGAGAGAACCCCCTCACCCCCGTACCGTGGGGCTCCCTGGCGGGAGTTCCACGGTACGGGATGGCGCGTCAGGATGGCGATGGTTCTGAACCTCGTGTTCCGAAAACGCTCTCAGAGCACCTGCGGCAACAACGGTTTCTCAAAATTATGCAGTTCGATATGGTATAAAATTGCAGAATACAACAAGATATCCATCGGAGGAATCTTTTCGTCAGGTCTCATGCCTTTGGAGATGCGCATGGCCTTGATAAGATGCATTTCATAGGATTCCGCCCCTTCGTAGGTGGACGGCATCAGAAAACCCTCCTGTCCGATTTTTTCAAGCACTTTGCTGTCCAACTGCGCCACATCATCCAACCGATAACCATTTTCATGACTCAGATACGAATACAAAACATGCAAGGAACATATGAAAGCCAGAATTTCGTTGGCAAGCCGCACTTCCACAGACTGGCGGTCCGACGGGACATCCCGTGTACGTTCGCATATTCCGGCTTGCAGAATCGCCGCTGCCAAACAAGCGGCGATCTTATGCCGATCCATCAATTTGCAGCCAACCGTGGAAGACGGAGACACATCTCGATGAATTTTCTGCATTCTTTTATGTATGTCTTCACAAAAGCCCTCAAATGCCTCACGAACATTCCGTTCGGCATCAAGAGCAAACATCAGTCTTTTATCGCTTCTCGCAATCAACTCGTCTGCCTCGATTTGAACGAACCCTTTCCAGAACCGATCAAACAGTTGCAAAACCCCGGCGTGATTGCCGCTCATTGATGCCTGTCCCCTAACCCTAATCTCGATCCAACAAACAAGAAACAGTCAAGCATAACCGATCGTATTGCTTTTATCAACCCTTGATCACAACAACACCCCCTGGCCCAAGGCAAAAAAAATCCGAGATCATACCCAAAGCAGCCTTGGGATGATCTCGGACCAGAATTGGTAAAAAACATACGGGTGGGGCGTGTTTACGCCTCGGTCAAGGAGAGCAAGGACGAGCGGCCAGCACGACGCGGGGTGACCTTGCTGGGATCGAGACCCGTATTGGAAAGATACATCCAATCCGCAAACTCCTCTTCCGTCATCGGCTTGCGCCATTCAGACGACGCAGTGACCTGCCGGCCCACACGCACACGCGGCATCACAACGGTATCGCTTTTGAGTTTCGAATTTTCAGACATCTGATTGACTCCTGGTCCAGCGCATTACGGCTGACATCGCTTCCATCGTGTCCATCCCGCGTCCAAAGCAACGAAGCGACCTCCGCTTCAACCTTGACGAACCGGAACATGACGCGCACCATGCCACCATGCCTTGGCTTAAAACTTATCACAGCCACCGCAAGCAATCAACAGACTATTCTCCAATCCGTGATTTCTGCCCAACCGTGGAACCACGTTGACAGGCATGGCCTACACGACACCATATTCCTCACTTCACTCATGGAGACCAATATGCAAGACTTACTCCAAAAACAAGAATACCCACCGACACCACCCCCATCAGAACCCCGGGACAGAAAAACCGAGTATCGCCTGTTGCTCTTCCTGGCAGCGGACATGCAGAATTCAACCGCGATCAAATATCGATTTTCACGCAATAAAATGCCTGAGTGGAAAAAAATGTTACGCAATTTCCATGAAGGTCTGATCCGGAACTTCGTCGAGGAAATCAACCTGTTGAGCGCGTCAAGGAGGAGGGATCAACCCAGGGTCTGGAAGGCGCTCGGCGACGAAATCATTCTGACCGTCAATCCAGGCGATTTGCCGAATCTCAAACATTATCTGGCGGCATTCGGCAAGGCGGTCAAAGCCTACAATGCCGAACTGGCACAATCAGATCAGCAGATCTTTTCTCCGGCAGGAGAAGTTCTCAGGCTGCGACTCAAACCGCGCGCCTGGCTGGCGGACTTCCCCCTGAACAATCTGGAGATGGTGATCCCCGACGGCATCCTCGATCCAACACGCCCTGAGCGACCCTGGGCAAACGAAACCATCGATTTTGCCGGAAAAGCCATCGATACCGGATTCCGTCTTGGCGCCTTTGCCACCAGCCGCAAATTCGTGCTCTCGGCTGAGGTGGTCTGGGCCTTGGCCTGTGACCCGGAAGAAAAGCTCTTTCCCTTGTTTCACGAAGGATCCGCACCGCTCAAGGGTGTCCTGGGCGGTGATTCCTATCCCATCTTCTGGTGGGACTTAAAGAGTGGCGACACGCCTGAAGACCTCTGGATCGGACGCACGCCCATTCCGCCATCCAGCAACCCCTTGCTGCGCACCTTCTGCGAAAAATTCATCGGGATGGATTGCGATCCCTTGCTGCGGCCATACTTTACCGAACCACCCTCCCAGGTGACGGAGGCCATCCACCGCTTGCAGGAGGGGTACTGACCACGGACCGCCCATCACAAACGGCCTGGTTTCGAAACGGGTCGGATGCATGCGCTTCCCACCCCCGCCCTGCATCATCCCTCCAGCCGCGCGACCAGATCCTCGATGATCGTGGCCGCCGGCTGAATGGCGCGCACCATGCCGACGCTCTGCCCGGCCATCACCGAACCATGCTCCACATCCCCGTCGATGGCGGCGCGACGCAGGGCTCCGGCCCAGAAGTGTTCCAACTCCAGCTGGGCCTCGGCGCGCGGCTTGCTTCCCTCGCGCACCTGGCGCACCAGATCCAACTGCAACTGGTTGAACCGCTCGGTCCCCTTGTTGACCAGCGCCCGCACCGGGATCACCGGCAGAGCAGGGTCGAACTGCACGGTCACCACCGCGTCGCGGGCCTGGGCCTGAATGAACTTCTGCTTGAAATTGGCGTGGGCCACGCACTCCCCAGCGCAGACGAAGCGGGTTCCCACCTGCACCCCGGCGGCCCCCAGGGAGGCCATGGCTGCGGTCATCACCCCGTCCGCGATCCCGCCCGCCACGAAAACCGGCACCTCGTGAACATGCGGAAGAATCTCTTGCGCCAGAACCAGGGTCGATACCGGCCCCACATGACCACCCGCCTCGTGCCCCTCGATGATCAACGCATCCACCCCGCGCTGGATCAGCCGCCTGGCCAGGGCCAACGACGGCGCGAACAGGATCACCTTCACCCCACCGGCCCGCAACGTCTCCACGGTCTCGCGACCCGGCATTCCACCGGCCAGCACGCAGTGGGTCACCTTCTCCTCCACGACCATGGCCACATAGTCGGCCAGGGCGGGATGCATGATGATGAGGTTGATGCCGAACGGTTTGTCGGTGAGGGCGCGGGTGGCGCGCACCTCGGCGCGGGCCAGCTCGACCGGCATGCTCCCGGTGGCCAGCACCCCGAATCCGCCGGCATTGGAGATGGCCGCCACCAGATGACGCTCGGAGAGCCACGACATGGCCCCTCCCAGAACGGCCTGTCGGACACCCAGAAAATCCCTCCCTCGCTTCCAGGAGTCGGAAACTGCCGCGTTGGTCATACTTGCGCTCTCCCCACGAACAAAACGATGATCGATCCACCGACGTGATGAACGCCGGTCCTATCGACCGGGTTCAACGTTATATCGCCCCGTTGACACGAAAAGACCGGGCACTCAGGCCCGGTCCCTTTTCGATCATGCCACCTGCCCGACGCCACGGCGCGAGCACGGTGTCAAAAAGTCAAGGCACGTTTCTTGCGTTAACTTCTCGAACCGAGATCATGCGGCGGCGGCGATGGCATCCAGGTCGTCATCAAGATCATCCGCGTCGTCCGGCAGAGAGATGGCGCCACGGGCAACGGTCTTTTTGCCGGAGGAGGGGCCGATGCAGACCTTGAGACGCTCCTCAAGACGATTGAGGGCCCATTTGGGATCGATGTTGACCAGGGAACAGATCCAGTTGAACGAACCAGGCTCCATGGAAGAAGAGTGAAACCATTTCCGCAGCGTGCGATAATCGTACCGAAAGACCGGATCCTCCATCACGGCAGGATCCTGACGGTAGCGCTCCAGGGCAACCAGGTCGCGGACCGCGCGATCCATGACCGCCATCCAGAGGTGGGTGTCGTTGTTGTCCACGGCAGGCTCATGCAAAAGTTCGGAAACGACCGATTTGTTCATCGTGCAACTCTCCCTGTTGGACCGGAAGGCCCATTTTATAGAAGTATTGAACAAGAAAACGCCCGATGGGAAGCGCGACACCATGAAGCCCGCAAGCATTCCGGCATCCTTCCGGCGAACCCTGGAGGGAGCGGTCATGACGATGGAAAAATCCGGCTCCGTCTCCGCACCCCGTTTGTAACATAGCGTCAATGGGAAAAAATGCAATCAAAGCGCGTTAATCATAGCCGAATCCAAGCAAAAATGATATAGAAATTTTCGTTCCGATCCATTTTCATGCGCCATGGCGCGGAACGGAGGATTCCTCCTTCGTTCGTCTTGATTTATCGGGCCCGTTCCCGATACACTGATATGTGCCGTCGCCAGTTGGCAAGGCCGTAACAACTTACGCAACACCTGTCGCCGTTCAGGGGAAAATGTCGTCATGGCCGAGGAAGATGATGAACTTTTGGGCATGTTCGTGCAGGAAGCCACCGAGCATTTGGAAACCATCGAGCCGGATCTTCTGACCCTGGAAGAACAAGGCGACAACACGGATCCGGAGATCATCAACCGGCTTTTCCGCAGCGTCCATTCGATCAAGGGTTCCGCCGGATTCTTCGGTCTCTCCAGCATCACCAAGCTGAGCCACACCATGGAAAACCTTCTGGGCAAGGTCCGGGAGAAATCCATGACGGTGACGCCGGCGGTCACGGACAGCCTGCTGTCGGGTCTCGACAAGCTGCAAACCATGATCCACGACGTTTCCGCCAGCGAATCGGTGGATGCCAGCGAACAGATCGCCACCATCCAGGCCATCCTGGAGGGGAGCGGAGGCGCGGCCCCCAAGCCCGCAGCGCCCCCCCCAGCCCCGGCGCCTGCCGCGCCTCCCCCTCCCCCGCCCAAGCCGGAGCCCGAACCCGAACCGGAAGTCCATGCCGCATCCGCATCCGGTGGCACGGCCAAAAAGTCGGAAATCAAAACCTTCGATCTGACCCGTCATCCCGACGCGGTGAACGAGGCGGTCACCCATGGCCGACGCTTCTTCTCGATCGCCATCGACCTGCCCGAGGGCAAGGACGAGCGGGTGGATCTGTTCAACACCACCAAGTCGCTGATGGAGTCGGTGGGCTCGATCGTGGCCACCGATCCGCCGTTCCAGAGCAACAAGGAACTCGAAACCCTGAGCGCCAACTCCCTGTCGGTACTGCTCTCCACGGTGCTCGAGGATGACCTGCTGCTCTCGTTGTTGCAGGTGGACAACGACCACATCCAGAAACAGGCGATCTCCGCCTCCGTGGCCCAGGCGGCCAAGCAGGGCGCGCCCGTTCCGGCTCCGGTCAAGGCGGTGGCCTCTGCCAAGCCGCGCGACGACGACGACGATGACGACGACGCCGGTCCTCACTCCAAGGAGGCCCATACCCCACGCCTCAAGAAGCCCAAATACGCCCCGTCCGCCAAGCGCGGCGCGGCGGCCAAGCCCGGCACCCCGGCCAACAAGAGTTCGAGTCCGACGGTCGAGGAGACCCTGCGCGTCAGCGTCTCGCTGCTCGACGAACTGATCAACAACGCCGGCGAGCTGGTGCTGGCCAGAAACCAGCTCTCCCGCGCCGCAGTCGAGGTCCAGGCCAAGTTCCCCCACTTCGGCCCCCTGGTGCAAAACCTCGACTCCATCACCAGCCGCATCCAGGAACGGGTCATGCAGGCCCGCATGCAGCCGGTGTCGGTGGTGTTCAACAAGTTCCCGCGCATCGTGCGCGACCTGGCCCACAAGCTGGGCAAGAAAATCGATCTGGAACTGCGCGGCGGCGACGTCGATCTCGACAAATCGGTGATCGAGCACCTCTCCGACCCGTTGACCCACATGATCCGCAACGTGGCCGACCACGCCATCGAAATGCCCCAGGATCGTCTGGCCAGCAACAAGCCGGAGGCCGGTCAGGTGGAGTTGGCCGCCTATCACGAAAACGGCATGGTGAACATTTCGCTGGCCGACGACGGCGCGGGCATCGATGCCGAACGGGTCAAAACCAAGGCCCTGGAACGCGGTCTGATCACCGAACGCCAGGCCGATACCATGAGCGAGGAGGATGCCCTCGACCTGATCTTCGCCCCCGGCTTCTCCATGGCCAAGAAGGTCTCGGACGTCTCGGGGCGCGGCGTGGGCATGGACGTGGTGCGCACCAACATCGAAAAACTCGGTGGCACGGTGCAGATCCTTTCCAAGGTCGGCAAAGGCACGAACATCATCCTCAAGCTCCCCCTGACGCTCGCCATCATCCCGGCGATGATCGTCTCGGCGGGGAATCAACGCTTCGCCATTCCGGAGATCGGTCTGGTGGAGATCGTGCGCGTGGCCGAATCCGAGCGCGCCCAGCAGATCGAGATCGTCGGCAGCGCCCCGGTGCTGCGGCTGCGCAACATGCTGCTGCCCCTGGTCGATCTCACCGACGTCCTCAACATCCCCCGCGTCCTCCCGGACGGCGCCTCGCCTGACCGCCGCGAACGGTTCTCCGATCGCCGCAACGGCCAGCGCAAGGCCCAGGACGCCGCGGACGGCAAGGACGGTCGTCGCGACATACCGCCCGCCTCGGATCGCCGCGATCCGCACACCCTGGTCGCCTACGTGATGGTGCTCAACGTGGGTGGCAACGAGTTCGGCATGGTGGTGGACGAGGTGCTCGACAGCGAAGAGATCGTCGTGAAGCCGCTCCCCTCGTTCTTCAAGGACAACCCCTGTTTCTCGGCCACCACCATCCTCGGCGATGGCAGCGTGTCGTTGATCATCGACTACGCCGGTCTGATGGAGCAGGCCAAGATCAACTTCAGCAACGTGGAACGGGCCACGCGCATGGACCTCGACGAGGAGCGCCGGGCCGCGCTGCGCGAACGTCAGAACATCATCCTCCTCGAGACCGGCACCGGACTCATCATGGGCATCGTCCACTCCATGGTGCGGCGCGTGGAAAAAATCTCCCCGAAGCTGCTCGACACCATCGGTGGTCTCCCCTATGTCCGTTACGACGGCAAGACCTTCCGTGCCATCTACCCGGATCACGTCCTGGGGCTCGAGGGGATGGGACTCTCCCGCAACACCATGGATCCGGAAGAGGAGGAGGATCTCAACCTCTGCATGGTGGTGCCCAACATCCCGGACATCCAGGCCGGTCTGATCTTCTCGCGCATCATCGACACCCGCGAGACCAACATCGATCTCGACTGCCGCGCCATCCAGGCGCCGGGACTGTTCGGATCCGCCCAGATCGACGACCGGGTGGTGCTCTTCCCGGATGTCAACGCGGTGTTCGAAATGGCCGGCATCCGTCCGCCATGGATGCCGCCGCAAGTCGAGGGGGCCGGATTCCGCGCCCTGGTGGTGGACGACACCCCGTTCCTGCGGGTGCTGACCAGCAACTACCTCAGCTCCGTGGGCTTCGACGTGGATCAGGCCGAGGATGGTCAGGCGGCCATCGGCATGCTCAACCGCGGCGACTACGACCTGCTGGTCACCGACCTCAACATGCCGGTGATGGATGGTTTCGAGCTTGCCAACGAACTCAATGGCACGCCCCACGCCGAAATCCCGATGATCGCCACCACCTCTTCCATCTCCTCGGAGCTGGAAGATCGCTGCGCCCGTGCCGGGTTCGTCAGCTGCGTGCCGGCCATCGACAAGAATCGCCTGCTCAAGGTGGTCTCCACCTTGCGGCCTCGTTGAGGATCGGGCACGCGACACAACACCCGCGAGGGTATCGGGTGACGCCTCCGCCGGGTCACCCGACGACCCCGGTTCGAATCGCCTTCGCGCCCGGGTCGCGCCATGCTTTGCCCATTGGCGGGCCACACTTGACCCGCGCCGGCGCTTCGGTCCCGACCGAACGCCTTTGAGCCATCGGAGAATCTTGCGCCATGCTCGTCAGCACCTTCACCCTGGGCGACCTCTATCTGGGGATCGACATTCTCCTGGTCCGGGAGATCAACCGCTCCATGGAGTGTACCCCGGTTCCGGGCTCGCCGGACTACATTCGCGGCATGCTCAACATCCGCGGTCGCGTGATCACCCTGTTCGATCTGCGCTCCCGACTCTGCTGGTCCAAGCCCGATTCGGGGGAAGCACGGGTCAAACAGTACAACGTCATCATGAAGACCCGTGACGAGGTGATGAAGATCGATCACGAACTGGCCATGACCAAGTGTCCCTGGGAGGATCCGGTCGGTCTGGCGGTCGATCAACTGGGGGACGTGCGCGACATCGTGGACGACAACATCCTGCCGCCGCCCGCCAATCTGACCGGTATCGCCGCGGACTTCGTGCATGGGGTGGTGGAGTTTGAACGCAACCTTCTGATCATCCTCGACGTCGCCACGGTTCTGGGGCTCAACAACCAGGCATCCAGTTGAGTGTAATGACCGGCGGGAACGAACAACTGATCCGGGATATTCGCGCCGAAATTTCGCGCGAAACCGATAGCATGCGTCATGAGATGCATCAGATCCGCTCGCTCGTCCAGGACGCGATCGTCAAACTGACCGACAGCTTCAACGGTCTGCGCGACAAGTCCAACGAACAGCACGATCTGGTTGCCTCGCTCACCCATTCCATGGATGTCTCCAACAAGGAGTCGGAGCAGTCCACCATCAGCGTGCGCAAATTCGTCTCCGAAACCGACAAAATCTTGCGTACCTTCGTGGATCACATCATTCTGGTCAGCCGGCAAAGCATGGAGATGGTCCATCGGATCGATGCGCTCTCCACGCAGATGCAGGAGGTGGTCCTGCTGATCAAGGACATCAACGGCATCGCGGAGCAGACCCATGTGCTCTCCCTGAATGCCCGGATCGTGGCCGCGCGCGCCGGACAGGCGGGACGCTCGTTTGCGGTGGTGGCCGACGAGGTGCGCAAGCTGGCCGGAAACTCTCACGAGTTCTCCAGCAAGATCAGCGACGTGATCGATCAGGCACGGGAGAACATCGTCAGCACCAAGGAGATCATCGAGCACATGGCCTCCAAGGACATGAGCTTCGCGATCGAATCCAAGGGGCGGGTCGATTTCATGATGGACGAGGTGAACGCCATCGACGAGATGACGAGCCGCACCATCACCCAGGTCGCGGCGATCACCGAAGACATCAACATGCGCGTGGGAATCGCGGTGATGTCGTTGCAGTTCGAGGACATGGTGACCCAGTTGACCCAGAGCATGGAGCGAAAGTTCGCGGTGCTCGAGCAGATGGCCTCCATCATTCCGCCCGATTTCGATGCCAAGGGAGAGATGCACATCCGCACCTCCCTGGCTGAACAGGTGGAGCGGTTCGACATCGCCGATCGTCAGGCCGTGCAGCAGACCAACATGGACGAAGGGGATATCGAGCTGTTCTGATCTCCATGCAGGTCTTGATGGCTTTGGTCT
The DNA here is from genome assembly GCF_045865675.1 of Candidatus Magnetaquiglobus chichijimensis. Taxonomy (NCBI): domain Bacteria; kingdom Pseudomonadati; phylum Pseudomonadota; class Magnetococcia; order Magnetococcales; family Candidatus Magnetaquicoccaceae; genus Candidatus Magnetaquiglobus; species Candidatus Magnetaquiglobus chichijimensis. The sequence continues at coordinate 13,909 of NZ_BAAFGK010000002.1, read as the reverse complement.
GACGGCATGGAATTGATTGTTGTTTTTCAAACATCCTTCTTTGAAGACAGGAGAACGATATGTCAGGAACGATTCACGTCACCCGCAACGACAAGGAGACCATCATCGGCGTCAAGGGGCGGTTCAACTTCGAGATGCACTCCCAGTTCCGTGCCGCCTATCAGAACGATGCGGGTGGTGACGACAACCAGGGTCGGCGTTTCGTGATCGACTTGGCCGGCACCGAGTACATCGATTCCTCTGCCCTGGGCATGCTGCTGTTGCTGCGCGAAGAGGCCGGCGCCAACGAGTCGGACATCGAGATCATCAACACCCGTCCGGAAATCCGCAAGATCCTGGAAACGGCCAATTTCCAACGCCTCTTCAAGATTGCCTGACACGACGCTCACAGGCCGTGGAACACCCGTCAGAACGTTCCACGGTCAGGGGGAAGAGGGTTGACAAGTTTACCGTGAAACGCCCGTCAGGACGTTCCACGCTCGGAGGGGTGAGGGTTCCCGCCCCATCAGGCAAGTCTGGCAACAGCACGCCCGCGGATTGAAGAGGCAACCTCATTGGCATGAAGATTCTGATCGTCGATGACGACCCGATCAACCGCACCATCCTGCAACGGTTGCTGGGCAAGGAGGGACATGAAGTCTTCACGGCGGTGAACGGTCGTGACGGCGTGGAACAATTTGGTCTGCACCAACCGGATCTGGTGTTGCTGGACATCCGCATGCCGATGATGAACGGCTACGAGGCGGCCCAGGAGATCAAACGAAGCCACGCCGGACGGTTCACGCCGATCATCTTCCTGACGGCGGTGACCGACGAAGAGGGGTTGGTGCAGTGCATCGACGCCGGTGGCGACGATTTTCTGACCAAGCCCTTCAACCGGACCATTCTCCAGGCCAAGATCAGCGCCATGGAGCGGATCCGGCGTCTGCATGCGCGCCTGAGCGCACAGAAGGAGGAGCTTGAGCAGCATCAGGAGCGGTTGCATCAGGAACTCGAGGTCGGCCAGCACATCTTCGCCAACATCGTGCGTTCCGGCAATCTGCTCGATGCCCCCTGCCTGAACCACTGGACCGTCCCGATGACGCTGTTCAACGGGGATCTGCTGGTGGCCAGCTACAACCCGGCGGGCGGACTGCACATCATGCTCGGCGATTTCACCGGGCACGGGTTGTCGGCGGCGGTGGCGGCCATGCCGGTGGCGGACATCTTCTACGAAATGACCGCCCAAGGATTCTCCATCGGCGACATGGCCGAGGCGATGAACGTGAAACTGCTCTCGATCATGCCGCGGCGGATGTTCTGCGCCGCCTGTCTGATCGAGGTGGACCATCGTCAGAAGAGTCTGAACATCTGGAATGGCGGTCTTCCGGACGTACTGGTGATCGATGGATCGGGACGTTTGGCCCATCGGGTCGTCTCGACCCGGATGCCCCTGGGCATCGCGCCGATGACCCGCGAAGATCGCAAGGTGGAAATTCTGGAGATGCACCCGGACTACCGGGTATTTCTGTTTTCCGATGGGGTGACCGAGGCGACCAACGCCGAGGATCAAATGTACGGCAGTGAGCGGTTGGAGGCCCATTTCGATGGTTCGCACGCTCCAGGAACCCTTTTCCACGCCATTCTGGACGATCTGGAAGCGTTCCGGGGGGATGCACGCCAATCGGATGACGTGAGTCTGTTGGAGATCGTCTGCGAGCAGGCCAGTCAGGAACCGCGCGAGAGCGCCCGAGGTCGTCAGCATGCCGCCATCGCCCCCAACCCCTGGCAAGCCTCGTTCTTTTTCAGTGCGCAGACCTTGAAGTCCGTGGATCCCCTGCCCACGATCATCAACGCGGTGATGAATCTCCAGGCGCCCATCGGTCATCGGGAGCGGCTCTACACGATTCTGGCGGAACTCTTCTCCAATGCGCTGGATCATGGTCTGCTCAAGCTGGACACGCGCACCAAAAAGACACCGGAAGGGTTCGTCCAGTATTACACCCAAAGGGAAGAGCGTCTGGCGCGGTTGGAAGAGGGGAGCATCCGCATCGAGCTGGACCATGTGCCGCGTGCGGAGAATCCGGGGAACGGCGAACCGGCAGGTGGAGAGATCCACATCGCCATCGAGGATAGCGGCGCGGGTTTCGAGTTGGAACAGATCCACTCCCAATTGACGGGAAATCTTGGACATGGAGGCCGGGGAATCGCGCTCTTGCGTTCCTTGTGCCATTCGTTGGAATATCATGGCCGCGGCAACCGGGCCGAGGCGATCTACCGATGGTCCCTTTAGGAGAGGCGAAATCATGATGGAGCGGATGCATGGCTGAGCCCATCAAGGCCATGGTGGTGGACGACACCATCACCTATCGCATGATCATGAAGAATGTGGCGGAGAGCATTCCGGGCATTCGCGTCACGGCTACCTCTTCGAATGGCAAGCTGGCCCTCGACAAGATCGTGGCGCAATTCACCGCCAACGATCCCGAGCGTCCGGATCTGGTGCTGCTCGATGTCGAGATGCCGGTCATGGATGGTTTGACCACGCTCAAGGAGCTGCGCAAACGCTATCCGAAGCTGACCGTGGTGATGGTGAGTTCCACGTCGCGGCAGAATGCCAACATCATCGTCGAGTGTCTGAATGCCGGGGCGTTGGATTTCATCACCAAGCCTCTGGAAAACAACGTCGAGAAGGCCAAGACCACGCTGCGGCAGAGTCTGGAGCCGATCCTGACCGTTTTGCAGCAGAATCTGGAGAACGACAAGGGAGGATCCGGCGGGTCGGGATCTGCCCCCTCTTCCCCGCCCCCGGTCTCCCATGCGCCACAGGCGTTCGCCATGCCCGCGCCGGGAGCGCGCATGCCGATGCCGTCCACACCGCCGCGCACCTCGCCCATGCCCCCGCCTCCGGGTCGGATGGCGCCTCTGCCCAGCGCACCCATCGTGGCCCCGACCCGCAGTGCCATCTCGATGAAGGGACCGCCCCATCCGGATCTGCTCCTGATCGGCTCCTCGACCGGTGGACCGGCGGCCCTGACAACCATATTCTCCATGCTTCGTGAGAAGTTGCCGATCCCAACTCTGATCGTGCAGCACATGCCACCGGTCTTCACCACCTCGCTGGCCGCGCAACTGAGTCGAGCCTCCGGACTGATGGTGAAGGAGGCGCGGGACGAACAACCCCTGACCCCCGGAAGCGTCACCATTGCCATGGGCGGACGACATATGACCTTGCAAAATCGCGATGGAAGCCTCAAACTGATCCTCAATGACGGTCCCAAGGTCAACGAGTGTCGCCCGGCGGTGGATGTTTTGTTCATGTCCGTCGCCGCATCCTTTACGGGCAACATATTGAGTGTTATTCTCACCGGGATGGGACGCGACGGCACCAATGGCGTGGATGCTCTCAAGCGGGGCGGTAAAACCTGGTGTATCACCCAAGATAAAAACTCGTGCGTGGTGTACGGCATGCCCAGATCCGTTGAAGAAAAAGGTCTTTCTGACGAATCGTTGTCTCTGGAAACCATCGGGCCCAGGATCATTCAACTCTGCAACCCATCCGTGGCCCGCTGACCATGGCCATTACACAAGAAGAATTCGACCTCATCCGCCACTTCATCAACGAACACAGCGGCATTCAGATCAATCCCGGCAAGGAGTATCTGATCGAAAACCGACTGACGGTTCTCCTGGTGCAGAACGGCTGCGAGAACTTCATCCAGCTCCACGACAAGCTCAAGGCCGATACCGGCCCGTTGCGCGCCAAAGTGATCGACGCAATGACCACCAACGAAACGTTGTGGTTTCGCGACGATTCGTTTGCCTCCGCGTTAAGCGATCATGTCGTGCCCATGCTGGTCAAGAAGGCTCGCACCGCCGCCCAGATACGCATCTGGTCGGCGGCCTGCTCCACGGGTCAGGAGCCCTACTCGGTGGCCATGCTGATCCACGAGGAGTTGCGCAAGGTGGATGCGCCTCCCCCGATCTCCAAGTTCTCCATCCTGGCCACCGATCTTTCCCCCTCGGCGATCGTGCTCGCCTCGTCGGGACGCTACAGCCAGTTGGCCATCTCGCGTGGCATGCGTCCGGACTTTCTCGAACGTTACTTCAAAAAGAACGGCATGGTCTTCGAAGTGGTCCCCGAGGTGCGCAATCTGGTGAAGTTCCAGCAGTTCAATCTCATGAGTTCCTTCAAGGAACATGGGATGTTCGATTTTCTGATGTGTCGCAACGTGCTGATCTACTTTTCGGATGAATTGAAGCGTCAAATCTATGGCAAGATGCACGACAGCCTGAACAAGGATGGCGTTTTGGCCATCGGGGCCTCGGAATCGCCGCGTGGCTACACCACCTCGTTTCAACAGGTGATGATGGGCTCTGCCGCCATGTACAAACCCAGCTGATTCCCTTGTTCGTGGAACGCCCCAATCGGAGACTCCACGCGCAGGGAGACGGGTGAAAAAACCGTCATGCAGGCAGGACAGGCTGAGTCGCAAATCGGATACACGTTTGAATTAAAGTGAAACCTCATGAAACTACTCACCATTGACGACTCCAGAACCATCCGGCGTGTCATCAGCGGCGTCGGCGCCATGATCGGCTTCGAGGTCCTCGAGGCGGAAAACGGCGACGTGGGCATCAAGGTCCTCGAAAATCAGGGCGAAGAGGTCGCGCTGATCCTGTTGGACTGGAACATGCCGGGCATGAACGGCCTGGAGGTGCTCAAGCTGATCAAAGCCGATCCTCGTTGGATGCACATCCCGGTGATGATGGTCACGACCGAGGGTGAAAAGGATTACATCATCAAGGCGATCCAGGCCGGAGCCATCCATTACCAGACCAAACCCTTCACCCAGGAGGAGATGGCCAGCCGCATCATGGAAGCCCTGGGAATGGGTGGTCTGTGAGCCGGATCGATCCACCCCTTCCACCGACACCCACGACATGGAGCCGCGCATGAGCGTAGCCAACGCCCCAGAATTGATGGACAAACTGTTGAACGGTCTGCGCCTGGCGGTCACGGAGATGATGACCGCCATGGCCATGTCCGAGGTGGTCTTTGCCGGGCAGGAGAGCGTGAATGCCTTTTCGATCTCCAGCGAGGTGGTAGGACTGGTTCGTCTGGATGGCAAGATGCATGGCATGGTGGGCGTTTCATGCAGCAAGGAGCTGCTACGCGAAATCGTGTCGCGCATCGTGGGCCTGACGCCCGAGGAGCTGTTCATGGAGGATCTGCTCGACGGCGCGGCAGAGTTGGCCAACATGGTTTGCGGAGGCATGAAGACCAAAGCCCAGATCGGAGACGTCAATCTGTCGCCACCGGTTGCCGTCGTCGGACAGGAGTACACCGCCCAATGGAAGACCAATCGCCCGACCACGCTGTTCACGTTTCAGATGGAAGAGGGCATTTTGAAGGTCTACGCAAGCCTGTAATGGCTGTTGCGCGAAAAAAACCTTGAACCCAGAGACGTTTTTTGCGATGGTTACGTTTTTACCGTGAAACATCCCTGGCGGGTGTCACGGATGGGGGTGAATCGGTTCGTCCTCCATCATGAATGTTTACTCATGTGTGTATTGTTTCAACCAGCCTGATCGATTTCAATAAGAGGAAATATGCGCGTACTGATCGTTGACGACTCGAGCGTCATGCGGAAAATCGTGGCTCGCGGCCTGCGTCAGGCCGGTTTCACGATCACGGACATCCTGGAAGCGGGCAACGGCCAGGAAGGGATGGATCTGCTCGCGACCGACACCAATTTCAAACTCATCCTCTCCGACTGGAACATGCCGGTCATGGATGGTTTGAACTTCGTCAAGTCGGTGCGTGCCGGCTCTCCGGCGATCAAGAACATTCCGATCGTGATGGTGACCACCGAAGGCGGCGAGACCAAGGTCGGCGCGGCCATGGAAGCCGGGGCCAACGGCCACATCAAAAAACCGTTCACGCCCGAGACCTTGCAAGCCGAACTCGAGCGTTTTCTGAAGTAGAGCCTCCACACAACGTCGTGGAACGCTCCCAAGCGCTCCACGGTGGAGGATGAGAGATCTTCTCTCATCAAACAACTTCAGTGAAACGCCACAGAACGAACACCCTGGAGTGTCGATCGCATCGCATTCCGGGGTGTTTGTGCGTCGGATCAAATCCTGATGCCCGCATCCCCCACAGGTGTCAAAATGCGCCTAAGCAACCATCATGGCGCAAAAATTGCTGAACAACACTCGCCAGATCCTTGGTCAAAACCCATGCTGATAGATGCGAGCGAGCTTTAAGCAATGGAAACCCCTCCGGATATCGCCAAACGGACACGACCCTTTTTCCTGAATTATTTCACGAAACTGGGCAACGACCTGAACACGCTTACCGCGGCTCCCGTGGTCTGCACGCTCCAGGAGATCGAGCTCAACCGAGGTCGGGATGACCTGGAGCTTTTGTTCGAATCGGATCGCAGCGTGGCGTATGTCACGGAAGATGGCCTGCACTCCGGCGACATCCACCTCATCTTCGACATCGCCACCTCGATTGCCTTGAGCGGCCTGATGATGATGATGGGTGCCTCCGTCATTCAGAGTCAGGTCAAGAACCGCGAATACAACGAAGAGATCCAGGAGGGCTTCCAAGAGGTCGCCAACCAGGTGGTTGGCGCGCTCAACGACCTGGTGGAGAAGAAACTCCCCGAGGGTGGCCATCTGTTTCTCGAAAGCACCACCCACGTCACCTACGGCGACTTTCCCAAGACTTTCAAGGAAGGGACCACCTATCTTTCGGTGGCCGTTCAGATCCAGGTGTCGGATTTTCCGCCCCAGACCGCCTACTGGGTGTTGTCACGGGGATTTGCCGAGACCCTGTTGAAGGTCAAAATTCCGGGTACCGACGCCGAGATCGCCGCGGACACGCAACGTGCCGGTGGTGCCGCAGAGGCGACCAAATCCGCGCCCGTGGAAGCGCCGCCTCCGCCGCCTCCGCCGCCTCCACCTCCGCCGCCGCCTCCGCCGCCGCCTCCACCGCCGCCGCCTCCGCCTCCACCGCCGCCGCCTCCCCCGCCGCCGGCCAAACCTGCGGGCAAGGGCTCTGCCGGAACTGGCAAGGGTGGCGTCAAAGGGATGGCGAGCGGAAACTCGGACGAAGGGGAGTTGACCTTCCTGGACCCCTATCAACCGGAAGAGACCGGTCGGGAGGTCATGAACGCGGTGCTCGACGACGACGGCGTGAACACGACGCGCGGTGGTCGCTCCCCTGGTGGCAAGTCGGGCGGCAAGGCCTCCATCGCCATGGGCGAGGTGTTCGGTCCACTCCCCCAGATCCAGTACGCCAAGGACTCCCTGCCCATACCGAACGACAAGGGCAGCGTCAAGAGCCTGATCACCGAATTCCCCTTCACCCTGCGGGACGATGAACGGGTGATTGTGGCCATCATGGCCATGCGCACGGATGGCTATCGCTACATCGGCATCGAGAAGGGTGGAAAGCTACTGCGGGTGGTCAGCTACAGTGACTTGCGTCAGATCATGGGGCCGTTCTTCGGCACCAAGGCGATGACGCAGCGCGACAAGGCACTCTGCAACCTGCCCCTCGGCAAGATCAACGCCAACCAGCGGACGGTCACCATCTCCCTGGATGGCAGCATCGCCGAAGCTGCGGATCTGATCATGGAGCATCGCCTGCACGCCCTGCCCGTGGTGAGCCACCACGGCGTGCTTCGCGGTTTCGTCACCCTGCACGGTCTGCTGGATTACTACCGCCGCAAAAAGCAGCTGTAATCCCGGCTCCGGCGGCGCAAGCCCCCATCCCCATGGTACCTCTTGAGCCATGGCAGATCGGAAAGAATGCCTCATCACCAGAAAAGTCACGTCGGTCTCTTACCCAGGAGGCGATGAGGCGACGATTCACCCTCGACCAACCTGTTCGCACATTCAATCACCCGCAACAGCCGGATTCAGAAGGATGGGGGGTCTCTCCCCCCTGCCCCCCGTGAACCTCCCCGACAGGAGTTCCACGGCACCTTGACACGACACCTTGGCATCACAGGGCAAGATTCCGAAAAGCCGACTGAAAGAGGCCCAGAACCGCCTGGAGGGGATGAATCCCCATGGCTGGCCGGACCGACAACTCGACATTGAGTTCACAATGCCAGGTTCTTCGACATTGAACTCAATGCCGGGTTCTTCTCCAACCCGACCAGCGACATCCCTTTTGACGCGATCCCGAACTTCTTGCACGACTGGTTGTCCAAAAAAACGGAGATCCAGGAGGGCTACATCCAAAAACAAAAAAAGCCGACAGACAAAAGTCCACCGGCTTGATCGTTTCAGGGGCTGCCCCGATCCAGGAGGGCTACATCCAAAAACAAAAAAAGCCGATAGACAAAAGTCCACCGGCTTGATCGTTTCAGGGGCTGCCCCGATCTACGGAGGGCTCCCGCCAAAACCGCCAAAAACAAAAAAAGCCGACGGACAAAAGTCCACCGGCTTGATCGTTTCAGGGGCTGCCCCTGACATCTTGGTTGCGGGAGAAGGATTTGAACCTCCGGCCTTCGGGTTATGAGCCCGACGAGCTACCTGACTGCTCCATCCCGCGATACCCGCGTTGCGCGTTGACCGCGCCCTACCATGTTTGCCTGATGGTGGAGTCTGTCTCGACACCATCTCAGACCCCCTTACGGAGTTCTGCGCAAACAGTTGAAAAAAACTTCCTGGCAGTGACCTACTTTCCCGCGTCTTGAGACGAAGTATCATCGGCGCAAAGGAGCTTAACTGCCGAGTTCGGCATGGGATCGGGTGTTTCCTCCTCGCCATCGCCACCAGGAAGATTCGTGAATTTCAAATCGGTGGATGAGACTCTGACAACTGAAGGGAACGGGCATGTAGGTTCGAGGAGCATGTCGAAGCGGGTGTATAAAGCCAATGGACCAATTAGTACTGGTAAGCTACGTGCGTTGCCGCACTTGTACACCCAGCCTATCAACGTGGTGGTCTTCCACGGGTCTCGTAGGGAGAACTCATCTTGAGGCAGGTTTCCCGCTTAGATGCTTTCAGCGGTTATCCTTTCCATGCGTGGCTACCCGGCACTGCCCTTGGCAGGACAACCGGCACACTAGAGGCATGTCCACTCCGGTCCTCTCGTACTAGGAGCAGCCCCTCTCAATTCTCCAAACGCCCACGGCAGATAGGGACCGAACTGTCTCACGACGTTCTGAACCCAGCTCGCGTACCGCTTTAAATGGCGAACAGCCATACCCTTGGGACCGACTTCAGCCCCAGGATGCGATGAGCCGACATCGAGGTGCCAAACCTCCCCGTCGATGTGAACTCTTGGGGGAGATCAGCCTGTTATCCCCGGAGTACCTTTTATCCGATGAGCGACGGCCCTTCCTCAAGGAACCGCCGGATCACTAAGGCCGACTTTCGTCCCTGCTCGACTTGTCAGTCTCGCAGTCAGGCCCGCTTTTGCCTTTGCACTCTTCGGTTGATGTCCGACCAACCTGAGCGGACCTTTGCGCGCCTCCGTTACATTTTAGGAGGCGACCGCCCCAGCCAAACTACCCACCATGCACTGTCCTCAACCCGGATCACGGGCCGGAGTTAGACGCCAAAAAGGATCAGGGCGGTATTTCAAGGTTGACTCCCAGGGTGCTGGCGCCCCCTGTTCACAGTCTCCCGCCTATCCTACACAAATCATTCCTAGCGCCAATGCAAAGCTATAGTAAAGGTTCACGGGGTCTTTCCGTCTTGCCGTGGGTGCGCAGCATCTTCACTGCGAATTCAATTTCGCTGAGTCCCGGGTGGAGACAGCGGGGAAGTCGTTACGCCATTCGTGCAGGTCGGAACTTACCCGACAAGGAATTTCGCTACCTTAGGACCGTTATAGTTACGGCCGCCGTTTACTGGGGCTTCAATTCGAAGCTTGCACCTCTCCTCTTAACCTTCCAGCACCGGGCAGGCGTCAGACCCTATACGTCATCTTTCGATTTCGCAGAGCCCTGTGTTTTTGGTAAACAGTCGCTCCCCCCTTTTCACTGCGGCCCCCAGCCGCTTCACACGCGAGGTGTTACACGGTATTGGGGGCACCCCTTCTCCCGAAGTTACGGGGCAATTTTGCCGAGTTCCTTCACCCGGGTTCTCTCACTCGCCTGAGGATTCTCTCCTCGCCCACCTGAGTCGGTTTGCAGTACGGTCGTCATTCATCTGAAGCTTAGAGGCTTTTCCTGGGAGCATGGGATCAATCACTTCGCCTTACGGCTCGTCATCACGCCTTGGCTTAACGACCTCGTGGATTTGCCTGCGAGGCCACGCCTACACGCTTAATCCGGGACAACCAGCGCCCGGTAGACCTACCCTTCTCCGTCCCCCCATCGCAATGAACAACGGTGCCGGAATATTGACCGGCTTCCCATCGACTACGCTTCTTTAGCCTCGCCTTAGGGGCCGACTAACCCTGCGCGGAACAGCCTCGCGCAGGAAACCTTGGGCTTACGGCGATCAGGTTTCTCGCCTGATTTTTCGCTACTCATGTCAGCATTCTCACTTCCGATACCTCCACCATGCCTCACAGCACAGCTTCACAGGCTTACGGAACGCTCCTCTACCGCGACCGACTACCGTCGGCCACCCGCAGCTTCGGTACAGGTTTTAAGCCCCGTTATATTTTCGGCGCAGATCCACTCGACCAGTGAGCTATTACGCTTTCTTTAAAGGGTGACTGCTTCTAAGCCAACCTCCTGGCTGTCTATGCATTCCCACATCCTTTCCCACTTAAACCTGATTTGGGGACCTTAGCTGGCGATCTGGGCTGTTTCCCTTTTGACGACGGACCTTAGCACCCGCCGTCTGTTTCCCGTGCTATCATCTTATCGGTATTCGGAGTTTGGTTGGGTTTGGTAAGACGGGAAGTCCCCCTAGCCCATCCAGTGCTCTACCCCCGATAAACATGCACGAGACGCTACCTAAATAGCTTTCGAGGAGAACCAGCTATTTCCGGGTTTGTTTAGCCTTTCACTCCTATCCACAATTCATCCCCCCAATTTTCAACTTGGGTGGGTCCGGGCCTCCAGTGCGTGTTACCGCACCTTCACCCTGATCATGGATAGATCACCCGGTTTCGGGTCTGATCCGCACGACTTGGCGCCCATTTAAGACTCGCTTTCGCTACGCCTACGTCTATCGACTTAAGCTCGCCGCACAGATCAACTCGCTGACCCATTATACAAAAGGTACGCGGTCAGGGGACGAACCCCCTCCCACTGCTTGTAGGCACACGGTTTCAGAAACTATTTCACTCCCCTTGTCGGGGTACTTTTCACCTTTCCCTCACGGTACTGGTTCACTATCGGTTGTCGAGGAGTATTTAGGCTTGGAAGGAGGGCCTCCCATCTTCAGGCAGGGTTCCACGTGTCCCGCCCTACTCTTTAGCGTTCCTCTTGTTTGGTTTTCGTCTACCGGGCTATCACCGTCTATGGCCGCCCTTTCCAGAGCTGTTCAACTAACGAAACAAGATTGATGACGCTGGCCTGGTCCGCGTTCGCTCGCCGCTACTTACGGAATCTCGGTTGATTTCTTTTCCTGCGGGTACTGAGATGTTTCAGTTCCCCACGTTCGCTTCACATCCCTATGTATTCAGAATGTGATGACGGCTACATGAGCCGCCGGGTTTCCCCATTCGGACATCTCTGGATCAAAGCCTGCTCGCGGCTCCCCAAAGCTTTTCGCAACGTGCTGCGTCCTTCATCGCCTCTCGACACCAAGGCATCCACCGTGTGCCCTTGATTGCTTTATAACCTACAAGGTGGACAGATTCTCATCTGTCCTCTTCATTTCACACTTCGACATGTCCTTACGAACATGCATGCCTGTTCCATTCAATTGTCAAAGATCACATCTCCCGGAGTCTTTGTCAGACCCGTTGTCGGATTCGTGTCCTCTGTCATTCAACAATCGATCATCGGTGTGGACGCTGGGGTCCGAGATACGCTTCGAAAAGCGTTTTTCAAGAAAGAACACGACACGCAATCGTGTGTTCTTGTTGGGTGTTTCGACCTCTAATGAACCTTGATGGATCGTCAGGTGACGATCGGGGCTCCTTAGAAAGGAGGTGATCCAGCCACAGGTTCCCCTACGGCTACCTTGTTACGACTTCACCCCAGTCGCTAATCCGACCGTAGACGGCTCCCTCCCTTGCGGGTTGGGCCGCCGGCTTCGGGTCAAACCAACTCCCATGGTGTGACGGGCGGTGTGTACAAGGCCCGGGAACGTATTCACCGCGGCGTGCTGATCCGCGATTACTAGCGATTCCGACTTCATGCAGTCGAGTTGCAGACTGCAATCCGAACTGAGACGAGCTTTTTGAGATTTGCTCCAGGTCGCCCTTTCGCCCCCCTCTGTACTCGCCATTGTAGCACGTGTGTAGCCCTGCCCATAAGGGCCATGATGACTTGACGTCGTCCCCACCTTCCTCCGGTTTGACACCGGCGGTTCCTCCAAAGTGCCCAACTTAATGATGGCAACTGAAGGCAAGGGTTGCGCTCGTTGCGGGACTTAACCCAACATCTCACGACACGAGCTGACGACAGCCATGCAGCACCTGTCTCCGCGCTCCCCGAAGGGCACTCCCTCATCTCTGAGGGATTCGCGGGATGTCAAAAGCAGGTAAGGTTCTTCGCGTTGCATCGAATTAAACCACATGCTCCACCGCTTGTGCGGGCCCCCGTCAATTCCTTTGAGTTTTAGCCTTGCGGCCGTACTCCCCAGGCGGAGTGCTTAACGTGTTAACTTCGTCGCCGCAGGGGTCGATACCCGCGACGACTAGCACTCATCGTTTACAGCGTGGACTACCAGGGTATCTAATCCTGTTTGCTCCCCACGCTTTCGCGCCTTAGCGTCAGTTTCGGTCCAGATGGCCGCCTTCGCCTCCGGTCTTCCTCCCCATATCTACGAATTTCACCTCTACACGGGGAATTCCACCATCCTCTACCGTACTCTAGTCGACCAGTTTCAGGAGCAGTTCCCGGGTTAAGCCCGAGGATTTCACTCCTGACTTGATCAACCGCCTACGCGCCCTTTACGCCCAGTAATTCCGAACAACGCTGGCCCCCTCCGTATTACCGCGGCTGCTGGCACGGAGTTAGCCGGGGCTTCTTCTGTGGGTACCGTCATAATCTTTCCCACTGAAAGGGCTTTACAACCCTAAGGCCTTCTTCACCCACGCGGCGTCGCTGCGTCAGAGTTTCCTCCATTGCGCAATATTCCCCACTGCTGCCTCCCGTAGGAGTCTGGGCCGTGTCTCAGTCCCAGTGTGGCTGATCATCCTCTCAGACCAGCTACGGATCGTCGCCTTGGTAGGCCGTTACCCCACCAACTAGCTAATCCGACGCGGACCCCTCCTGTGGCGATAAATCTTTCCCCCGTAGGGCTTATGCGGTATTAGCGTTCATTTCTAAACGTTATTCCCCACCACAGGACAGGTATCCACGCGTTACTCACCCGTTCGCCACTCGCCGGCGACCCGAAGGTCCCGCTGCCGTTCGACTTGCATGTGTTAAGCGCGCCGCCAGCGTTCGTTCTGAGCCAGGATCAAACTCTCCGAATATTTCGAGATCCTTCCGGATCTGAATCAACGGTTCTGTTGAATCGTGACTTTATTTACTGCTTGATTTTGGAATTGTATTCCAGGCTTGCTTCAAGCTTGTTGCTTGCGCTGACTTGTTTTGCGTGATTCATTCAGCGTGATGTTGGATCTGCTTGCGCTTCCCCAGACATCCTCGACAAACTTTCAGCTTGCCGATGACACCCGATTCGCGACTCCAACGTCCACGCCGATGATCGTTATTGAATTGTCAAAGATCGATTCCCGTTGTCAGGACCATGCCCTCCAGGGAAACCCGAATATAGGAAATTCCAGCGTGCAGGTCAACAGGAAAAATCACATCGATTGCATTTT
>NZ_BAAFGK010000001.1:0-509568 GCF_045865675.1 Candidatus Magnetaquiglobus chichijimensis | reverse complement strand
TTTGCGTTTTTTCTGAGCCTGTCGCGTAAATCAATGATTTAGAATGATAAACTCTTTGACGAATTTGACCCCCAAAAAGGCCAGCACCAGCAGACCATAGCCCCACAGGGTGAATCGGACCGCGCGACGCCCGCGCCACCCCTGATAGTGACGCCCCACCAACAGCACCCCAAAGACCAGCCAGGTCGCCCAGGTGAACACCACCTTATGGGAAAAGACGAAATAGACCCCCTTCTGTTCATGGGCGTGCAGGGCACCGGTCACCATGCTCGTGGTGAGCAGCAGGAAGCCCATGCGCACCATCAGAAACAGAGTCGATTCCAGGGCATTCAGGGGGGGCAGCATCTCGAAGAGGGCCCCGAGATGTTTGCTCTTCAAGGCGTGCTCCTGAAACGCATCCATCAGCGCGAAGATCGCCGCGATCGTGAAGAGGCCATAGGCCAGCAGCGACAGCACCAGATGGCCGATCAACAGCGGACCAGTCACGCCGCGCGCCTCGGGGGCCGCCGTGGAGAGAAACAGCGCCCCCCCGAGGGTGAGCACCATCAACGGCAGCAACAGCACCCCGGCCAGCCGCGCCTCGCGTCCCAACAGACGCCAACCGGCCAGATAGAGCAGTCCCATCACCCACGAGGACCACTCCAGCGACAACGCCAGATTCATCCCCACCTGCCCACCCGATCCGATCAACTCCCGGATCATCGGCACTCCCTGCATCACCCAGCCGGCCAATACCAGCCACCAGACCGCCACCGTCTCGGAACGATGACCGCGCAACTGATGAAAGATCACCCAGGCGGATGCCATGGCATACATGCCGGTGGCCGACCAGAAATGCAGCTCCATGCTTTAAAGTTCCTCGCGCGCGCAAGCCCACCCGATCGCCTAATCGTTGGCGTGGAACTCCCGTCAGGATGAGATCCACGATCGGAGGGTGAGAGGGGGGCTCCCCCCATCTTTTTAAGTTCGTGAGCACGGTTCGGGTTGACCTGTACCGTGCCAGTCTGGTGACGCCATGATGGAATACCAAACATTACACTCGGTTTTCTTCGTTGACGACGCCGCTCTTTTCCCCTACGAATGAAACCGATCGACCTGCCGTTTCATCACCATTCCAAACACACGGATGCCGCCCATGTCCGAGCCGCCACCCCAGACTTCCGCCACCCAACCGGTGACCATGATCGTGGTTGCCGCCGGACAGGGCAACCGCTTCGGCTCGGAACTGCCGAAACAGTATCTCCCCCTGGCCGGAAAACCCCTGCTCGCCCACGCCATCGAACGTCTGCATGCCCACCCCCTGGTCGAGGCGATCCTGCCGGTCATCGCGCCGGACGGCGCGGAACTCTGGCAGAGGATCCTCGGTCCGCGTCTGACCGAATGGCCCAAGCTGCTCGCCCCGGTCCCCGGAGGGGCGGAACGGCAGGATTCGGTGCGTCTGGGTCTGTTGAGCCTGAACCTGCCCAGATCCAGTTGGGTCGGCATTCACGACGGCGCCCGTCCCCTGCCGAGCCGCGACCTTCTGGATCGGCTCTTCGCGGCGCGGGACAAGGCCGAAGCCGTGGTTCCGGCCATTGTAATCCATGACACCATCAAAAGGATAGACGGTATCGATCGGGTCGGCAAAACCCTGGACCGGGACCATCTGCGCCGCATCCAGACCCCGCAGGTGTTCCGTTACGGTCTGCTGCTCGACGGGCACATACGCGCCCACGAATCCGGCATCCTGCTCGTCACCGATGACGCCGCCCTGATGGAAGAGGCCCATATCGGGGTACGCACCATCGCCGGCGAAGAGGAGAATCTCAAGATCACCCGCCCGGAAGATCTTCTTCTGGCCGAAAAGCATCTCTCATACCGGAGTTCGCCCATGGAACCGCGCATCGGCCAGGGATTCGACGTACACCGTTTCACCCCCGGACGCCCGTTGATCCTCGGCGGCGTCACCATTCCCCACGACCAGGGACTTTTGGGTCACTCCGACGCCGACGTGCTGTTGCACGCCCTGTGCGATGCCCTGCTGGGGGCGGCCTCCCTCGGCGACATCGGCCACCACTTCCCGGACACCGATCCCGCCTACCAGGGGGCGGACAGTCGCGTACTGTTGGCACGGGTTGACGCGGCCATCCGCGCCAGGGGGTTCCAGGTGATCAACCTCGATGCCACGGTCATCTGCCAGGCGCCACGCATCGCCCCGCACATCGAGGCCATGCGCGCCAGCATCGCGACCACCCTTGCCATCGAGACGGAGCGGATCAACATCAAGGCCACCACCACCGAGAGGCTCGGTTTCACCGGTCGCGGCGAGGGGATTGCCGCCCAGGCCGTGGCGTTGTTGTCACGCCAGGCGTGATGGCCCCCTCCGGAGGAGGGAAGACGCCCCTCGCGATCCCGAGTTTTGGCGCGCCACGGAGAATCCGCATGCGAACCATTTACGCGCGATCCGACAATTTGGTATATTTATCTTGGCATAATTTATTTTGCTCGAGGATCCACACATCATGGCCGCAATGACCGATCAAAGACGACGCCACGAACGTTTTTCGTTTCATAACAACGTCACCTTGACCCTGAATGATGGACGACGGATCGAGGGTACGGCTGAGAACATGGGCTTCGGAGGCGCCGCCGTGCATATCGACGAAACCCTCCCCGAAGTTCCGGTGGGAAGCGAAGGACTGATCCGGGTGGTCTTTTTCGGGCGCCCCACGGACTATCCCTGCCAGGTGGTGAGCGTGACCCGGGGCAAACTGGGGATCAAGATCCTGCGCGCCGATTATCAGGGGGCGCCCGAGGATCTTCTGTCGATCAAGGAGTGAGACTCAGGCGGCGGTTCGTCCATGGTCGGACCGCTGTTCACACCCGGTAGAACTCCCGATACCAGGCCACGAAACGCCGCACCCCCTCGCGCACCGGGGTGCGGGGACGAAATCCCACATCCCTTTCCAGATCATCCACATCCGCCCAGGTGGCCGGCACATCGCCAGGCTGCATGGGCAGGAAATTCTTCTGGGCCGTCATGCCCAGGGCATCCTCAAGCGCGGCGATGTATTCCATCAACTCCACCGGCTGGTTGTTGCCGATGTTGTAGATCCGGTATGGCGCCGAACTCGAGGCCGGATCCGGGCGCGTCCCGGTCCAGTCGGGATCCGGGGTCGGGATGCGGTCGAGAACCTTCACCACCCCGGCAACGATGTCGTCGATGTAGGTGAAGTCACGCCGCATGCGCCCCTCGTTGAAGACATCGATCGGCCTGCCCTCCAACATGGCGCGGGTGAACAGGAACAGGGCCATGTCCGGACGCCCCCAGGGTCCATAGACCGTGAAAAAACGCAGGCCGGTCACCGGCAGACGGAACAGATGGGCATAGGTGTGCGCCATCAGCTCGTTGGCCTTTTTGGAAGCGGCGTACAGCGACAACGGATGGTCAACGTTCTGATGCACCGAAAAGGGCATGGTTTCGTTGGCCCCGTACACCGACGACGACGACGCGAAGACCAGATGCTGGACTCCGGTGTGCCGGCACCCCTCCAGAAGATGGGTGAAGCCCACCAGATTGCTCTCCACATAGGACATGGGGTTGATCAGCGAATAGCGTACCCCGGCCTGGGCCGCCAGATTGACCACCCCGTCGAACCGCTCCCGCTCGAACAAGGCCTCCATGCCGGCGCGATCCTGGAGATCCAGCCTGGCGTGGGTGAACCCTGTGTGCCGGGTCAGTCGGTCCAGGCGGGCCTGTTTGAGGTTGACATCGTAGTAGTCGTTGAGATTATCGAGACCCACGACCCGATCACCCCGTTCCAGAAGGGCCAACGACAGGTGAGAACCGATGAATCCAGCCGCACCCGTAACGAGAACCTTGCCCATGTGTTTTCCTTTCCGATAGACTCAATAAAGGATCGAACCTGTGAGGTTCTGACTATAATCGATATTCAACCGGAATGAAACCGTTCAACGACGATGCTTTCCATGGACACGGAAACCCGAACGACACCGCGCGACACGGCCTCATCCGCCGAGGTTTGTATCTATACGGATGGCGCGTGCAGCGGCAATCCCGGCCCTGGCGGCTGGGGAGCCCTGCTCCAATATGGCCCCCATGCGAAAAACATCCGCGGCTTCTCGCCGCGGACCACCAACAATCGCATGGAGATCCTGGCGGCCATTCACGCATTGGAGACGCTCAACCGGCCCTGCCGGGTGATCATCAACACCGATTCGAGCTACGTCAAGAACGGGATCACCCAATGGCTGCCTGGCTGGAAGTCTCGCGGCTGGAGGAAAAGCGATGGCAAACCGGTGCTCAACGTGGAGTTGTGGCAACGCCTGGATGCCGTCTGTCGAAAACACGAGGTGGAGTGGCGCTGGGTCCGGGGACATGCGGGCGATCCGGGCAACGAAGCCGCGGATCAACTGGCCCGCGAGGCCATCGAATCCGGACGTGTCGGCGCCCTGGCGCCGGATCCGGCGGGATAGGAGAGTGCCATCCGCGTCTAGCATGCATGAATTTTTGATTCGAGGGTGATGACTGAGGGGCTCAACCCCCGTTGAACGGGCCGCATCCAAACGGTTGACGACCTGCGATCACCAACCCTCGCGGACCCACGCCGGGTCCCATCCAGGGGTGAACCCGGCCTTGGTCCGGGTCATGAAGGAAGACACAATTAAGCACGAGGAGACATCCATGTTTGAAGATCAATTGCAAGCGGTGAATGAATTATTGAAAATCAACAGCACGTTCCGTGAGCTTTACGATCAGCACGAGTCGCTGCGCAACGAAATCGACGAAACCCGTCATGCCCGCAACCCGTTCGACATCGAGCGTCTCAAGAAAGAGAAGCTGCGCATCAAGGATCTGATGGCCGTCATGCTGGCCGAGCATACCGACGCCAGCTGAAACGACCGCACCAGAGCCCATCCGGGCTCAAGTCCCGACCCGCGCCGGAATCTCCCCTTCCGGCGCGGGGAGATTCCACCCGTCGCGCCACGCAATCACAAACCGCGTTTGAACCGATTCCGTTGAAAGATCGACTGTTTGCTCTTGCTTTCGAGCGGTTCCGGCGGCAGAGGCAGAGGCAACCAGTGGGTCGGGATCCAGGCCACCCCATCGAGCACCAGACTCCCCTGGGCATCCACCCGTACCAGTGCCATATCATGACCATCGCTCACCAGCACCATCGCATTGGCGCGGGGGCGCCTCTCCTCCAGCAACCGCCAGCCAAACCACATCTGCCGGGCGAATTGCGACTCCGGGTCCTCATCGGGTTCATCCAGCCAGTCGATGGCATCCCTGGCCTTCAAATAAAGCGACTTTCTTTGGGGTGATTCCATGCGCATTGTCCCCTCATCCCTTCCAGAATCAACGAAAACCTCATAAACTATCCGATAAATGAATAGGATAGTCTGTTTCCAAACAGCCGGCAACCCTCACAACGCCCATGATCGGGCCAGCGCCCTGAAACGCCCGCGCGAGAGGCGTGCGGTCACGGCATGGGGACGACCCGCCAGGCCGGTTCGAACCTCGGCATCCGCCGCATGACCGTTTTGTCCAGCAACCCACCGGAACGCGCGCGGCAGCCGCGCCGGATCAACCGCCACCCAAGAAAGTGAACCGTCGTGACCGATTCCATCCCTCCCTCCATGCCGGACCCGACCCAGGTCTGGAAACCCAAGGTCCATGGCCGCAAACGGGGCTTCGTCACCCCGCGCGAGAAGGTCTGGCTGGATGAGACCCTGCCGCTCTACCTCCCCCCGCGGGCGCACAGTCGCGCGGAACTGCTCGATGCCCTCGGCGCGGATCCGGAACGGGCGCGACTGGTGGTGGAGATCGGATTTGGCAACGGTCAGTTTCTCGCCCCTTTGGCCGCGCGACACCCCGAGGATCGTTTCATCGGCATCGAGGTGTTCCAGGAAGGGTTGGCCGGGTTGCTCCGCCGTCTGCAACGCGACGCGATCACCAACACCCGCATCCTGCCCGAGGATGCCCGGCTGGCCCTGCGCGACGCCTTTCCCGAACACGCCCTCGACTGGGTGATCATCAACTTTCCCGATCCCTGGCCGAAAAAACGCCATCACAAGCGCCGCATCGTGCAGCCGGAACTGCTGGATCTTCTGGTCGAACGGCTGCGTCCGGGGGGATTGCTCACCCTGGCCACGGACTGGGCGGAGTATGCCGAATGGATGTTCGAGGTACTGGAGTCCCATCCGGGATTTGTCAATCTGGTCGCGCCGGAGCGGTTCGGCCCGCGTCCGGATTTCTGGATCGAGACCCGATTCGAAACCAAGGGGGTCGCCGCCGGTCGGACCATTCACCATCTGGCCTGGCAAAGGCGGACGTGAGGCGCGCACCCTTCCAGGATGCCACTCCGGCAAACCCGATTCCAGGACGACCCTCGGAAAACCCGATTCCAGGTGTGTACAAAAGGAGGCGCCTTGCGATATAGTTGGCAATTCAGCCCTTCTCCCGAACATCCGGACCACGGCATGGCCATGCACCCCCGGATGAAACCGCACGCATGAGGCGTCAATCACGAATCCCATGAAACGCAAGGCATCCACGGGGGTCATCTTCACCGCCGTCTTTCTGGATCTGCTCGGCTTTGGCATGGTACTGCCGCTCATGCCGCTCTACGCCACCGATCCCCGCTTCGCCGCCTCCCCCGCCGAGATCGGCTGGTTGATGGCGATCTATTCGATCATGCAGTTCGTGTGCGCCCCCTACTGGGGCAGGCTCTCCGACCGGGTGGGACGACGCCCCACCCTGATCCTGGGTCTGGCCGGCTCGGCGCTCTCCTACCTGGCCTACGGCCTGGCCAACACCTTGTGGGTTCTCTTCATGGCGCGCGCCGTGGCCGGCATGATGGGCGCCAACATCGCCGTAGCCCAGGCCGCCATGGCCGACCTCTCCCCCGTCGAAGATCGCTCCAAGGCCATGGGACTCATCGGCGCCGCCTTTGGTCTGGGCTTCATTCTGGGTCCGGCCTTCGGCGGATGGCTGGCCGGCTTCGGCATCGAGGCCGCCCCCCTGGTCGCCGCCCTGGTCACCGGACTCAACGCCCTGGCCGCCCTGTTCTATCTGCCGGAGACCCGTCCCGCGCCGCTCCCAACCGCGGACACCACCCCGACGGCCCGGATCCGACCGGCGCATCCCCTGCTCTCCGCCACCCCCTGGACCATGGCCCGCGCCTTCCCCGGCGCCTGGGTCGCCTGTCAGGTGGTCGGTCTGTTCGTCACCCTGTTCTCCGCCTTCGAGGTGGTCCTGCCGCTCTGGGGCCGGGAGTTCATGGGCTGGAACATGACCCATACCGGCTGGATCTTCACCTTTGTCGGCGTGGTGGCCGTGCTGACCCAGGGGGGACTGGTGCGACGGCTGCTGCCGAAAATCGGCGAAAAACGGGTCGCCTCCGGGGGACTCCTGCTGGTGAGCGTCGGACTCTTCGCCCTGGATCCGAACAGCTGGACCGGCATGCTCGTCGCCCTGGCCCTCATTGCCCTGGGAAGCGGTCTGCTCCACCCTGCCCTCTCCGGACTGGCCAGCCTCAACACCGACCCGGCCACCCAAGGGGCGATGCTGGGACTCTATCAATCGATGAGCGCCCTGGGACGCAGCATCGGACCGGTGCTGGGCGGCTCGATCTACGACACGGCGCGGGGCGGAATTTTCCCGCTCACGGCCATGGGGATCGCCGGGGTGCTGCTGCTGTTCGTGCTCCAGGGCCACCGGATGCGGGATTTGCGCTCCCCGCCAGCCCCATCACCAGACGCTCCATGACCCGACGCGGCTCCCCGCCGCTCTTGAGATCCCGATCGGCCTCCTGACAGCGCAACAACGCGTTGGCCAGACGACGCGCGGAGAACTGGCGCGTCTGGGCGATGAACTCCCCCTTCTCCTTCCAGAAGACTTGCAGGCTGGCGATCACCGCCTCCGGGGTTTCGCCCTTTTCGAGGAGCGCCACGCCCTGGATCAACCGCCGCAACCTCTGGAGCAGGATGGCCAGCAGCGCCAATGGCTCCTCGCCGGCTTCGAGCAGGCCATCCAGGATGGTCAGCGCCTGGCCGGCGCGACCGGAGAAGAGCGCCGAAGTCAGGGCAAAGGCGTTCTGACTGCCGGACCCTCCCACCGATTCCAGCACATCCTCGACGGTGATCCGACGGCCCGTGCCGACATACAGGGTGAGTTTCTCGATCTCCGAGGCGGCGTTGCGGGCATCCCCCTCGAGCCGCTCGGCCAGAAGCCGGATCGCCTCGTCATCCGCCGCGTGGCCCCGTTCGCGCAGCGCGACATGGATCCAACCGATCAACTCGCGCCCTTCGAGGGGGTAATAGGGGATGCACCAGGCGCTTTTGTGGGCCTCGAAGGCCTTGCGCAGGGGACTCCGAGCATCCAGGGCACCGGCCAGCACCACCAGCACGGCGCCGGAGGCCGGGGATTTCAGATAGCGCAGCAGCGACTCCCGTCCCGGCGCGGTGAGCTGATCGGCATCTTTCAACAACACGCAGCGCCGTTTGGCAAAGAACGGAAAGGCGTTGCAGCCGCTCAGGAACCGTCCCACGTCCAAATCCGCGCCATGGTGGGTTTCGAAGTCCATCTCCTCGTCCTCGGCGCTCAACACCGCGCGCCGGGCCAACAGGGCATGACTGGCCGCCACCCCCTGCTCCTGACCATAGAGCAGCATGGCCTCGGGAAGTGGACCCTGTTGCAGTCGGGAGGGGAGTTCGCGCGACGTGAGTTTCATGGGGTGATCGAGGTCCGGGGTATGGTGGATGGATGGGCCAGCATACCCCTTTCCGGCGCGAAATGCATCCGAATGCACGCCACCCACCTCCTGGATGTTGCTCTGGACGGCTTCGCCGAGGCGTGCGGGTCGTTGTCGATCCGATGCCAGGATCGTGCGTCGCATGGAAAACTGACCATCTTGACAAATCAGGATGGACCTTTATACCCTGAGCATAGAATCTAAAATTAAAACCGCACCTTAAACTTTCAGGTCATCAAACCATGGGGCATGCCTATCCGACGACGGCCCGTACCCGTTCTGCGTTCCCGAAAAATGGTGGGCGTTGGATACGCAGGCGATTCGGACCATTCGGAGCAAGCCGGCGTGGATCGATCGCTCCGGGCGCCGTGGTCGGGACCCGGAACGGTTGACATCCAGAATCCCGACCTTCGCGCCACGGACGCCCACCATGCCTACCCCATCTCGCGGACTTCCTCCCTCCCCCGACGATCCGGCCAGCCAGGTCGAGCGGCTGGACAAATGGCTCTGGGCGGCGCGCTTCTTCAAAACCCGCTCCCTGGCCATCGAGGCGGCCAACGGCGGCAAGATCCACGTCAACGGTCTGCGCGCCAAGCCGGGACGGGACATTCGCGTCGGCGACCGGCTGGAGATCCGCAAGGAGAGCTTTCTGTTCCAGGTGACGGTGCTGACCCTCTCGCTGCATCGCGGACCGGCCACGGTGGCCCGCAATCTCTACGAAGAGAGCCCGGAGAGCCTCGCCGAACGCGCCCGGATCGTCGAGATCCAGCGCGCCGAACCACGCATGATTCCCGGCGCCGGGCGTCCGACCAAAAAAGATCGCCGTGCCATCGTCCGATTCCTCTCCCATCCCGGCGGTCCGCCGGAGTGATCGACACCTGCGGGCACCCCATCCCCCCCCTCTCAAGGCCGCATTCGGGCGGGCCGATCCCCACTTGGCGATCAATATAAATCAGCAATCGTTTGTTTATACAATTCCGTATGGTGATAACCCAATCGATGTGATAGGATGGATTGCCATTGAGAGTTCCATTCCTTGAGTCATCCACGCCCGATGGAGCACCCTGACCGCGGCACGCCCCACATGCCAGGCGGGAGAGAACCGGCAAACCCGGCAGGATGGGATCCTCAAGGTTCACAATGGTCAGCCGAAGCGTCGCGATCCACCCAGCTCCGCGCGACGCCTCGAACGTTAGAGGCTGGTTGGCCCATGCCAAACAGCCGATGCGGGCCATGAATGGCCCGCCAAATTGCACGGCAATTTGAGAAGCACGCATCGATTTTTTCGATTCGTGCAGGTTTTGGGATTCCCTTTATGGAATTCCCAAAACGCCTCTTAGAAAATGGTCATTCCTTGGTTGCATGACGCACCTGCCAGGAGCGCAAATCCGATGACCCACGAAGGTAACTTTGTGCTCAAGCTCTACGTGACCGGCAAAACCCCACGCTCCGAAAGGGCCATCGAGAATCTGCGCCGCATCTGCGTCCATGAACTGGACGAGCGCTACGAGATGGTGGTGATCGACATCCTCGAACATCCCGAATCCGCCGAGGAGGAGAAGATCCTGGCCACCCCGACCCTGATCAAGGCCTTGCCCCCACCGTTGCGTCGCATCATCGGTGATCTCACCGACAAGGAAAAGGTGCTGTTGGGTCTGGATCTGTATCGTTCCCCGGACAAGGACCGATCCAGATCGCATTGAGCGCGATGGAGGGCGCGATGCCTGCCAGCTTATTGCATGATCGAACCCCGCGCTCCTCCCGTGACACCTCCCCACGGGAGCATCACGGCAAACCGTGCGCCATGGGGCCTGACAAACAGTTGCGCGTGCTGCTGGTCGAAGACTCGGAGGCCGATCAACTGCTGGTGCGCGAAAACGCCGAGATCTCCGGAAACGGCAGCGTCGCCCATCTGCCACGTTTGACTCTGATTCCGGTCGGCGAACTGCGCCAGGCCATCGAACAGCTCTCCCAGGATCGCTTCGACGCAGTGCTGCTGGATCTGAACCTGCCGGACAGCATCGGCATGGAGACCTTCCTGCGTCTCCACGATCAGGCTCCTGAACTGGCGATCGTGGTGCTGACCGGTCTGGACGACGACGCCTTGGGGGCGGATACCATCCGGCACGGCGCCCAGGATTTCCTCAACAAGGGCAGTCTGGATGGCCCCCTGCTGTTGCGCTCGCTCCGCTACGCGGTGGAACGACAACAACTGATCAACGAGTTGGATCGAACCCGTCGCCGGCTGCGCCAGGAGCAGGAGATCCTGTCCCTGGAAAAGCTCTCCAACCGCACTCCCGGAGATGGTCTGCGGGTGCTCTCCCTGGAACGGGTCTACTCGGAACTGGTGCGACAGTACGTCGTCGCCACCCGCGAGGGCGGAGATCCCCCCCGCGAGGAGGTGCGCAAGGTGGCCGCCCGGCTGATGGCCATGCACGCCGGCGCCCGTGACGTGGTTGTGTTGCATCTCAAGATGTTGCGTGGCACCGGTCACTGGACCACCATGACCGAGGAGCGCGCCTTCTCCCAGGATGCCCGACTGGTCCTGGTGGAACTGTTGGGTCATTTGACCGATCTCTATCGCGAACGCGCCCAGAGCTAGGATTCCGGCATGAGCACCGACACTTCGCCCCGTTTCCTGCTCTTCATCACCGGAGACTCCCCGATCGGTCAACGCGCCACGACCAACTTCCGCGATCTGGCCGAAACCGTCTACAAGGAACAGTATGAACTGGAGATCATCGACATCCTGAGTCAACCGGCGAGGGCCGAGGAGAACAACATCCTGGCCGCGCCTACCCTGGTCCGACTGACCCCCTCGCCGCCCGTGAAGATCATCGGCGATCTCTCTGCCGAAGGTCGTGTCCGTCAAATTCTCGGGCTGCCGGAACAACCGGGCGAATCCCCTTCGCCCTCGCACTGACACGAAAGGTTGATAACCGCATGAACGACAACACCGACGCCCTGGTGAAACTGCCCACCGGCATCGAGGGGTTCGACCATCTGACCATCGGCGGCCTGCCCCAGGGACGGACCTGCCTGATCTCCGGAAGCTCCGGCTCCGGCAAAACCATCCTGGGCATGGAGTTCCTCTACCGAGGCATCGTGCAGTTCGGTCGCAAGGGGGTCTTCGTGAGCATGGAGGAGCGCGCTCCGGACATCCTGCGCAACGTGCGCCGCATGGGATGGAACATCCAGGGACTGGTCGATACCGGACGCCTGAAGCTGATCGACGCCGCGCCGGAACCGATCTCCGTGGAAGAGTCGGGCGCCTATGACCTCTCCGGTCTGCTGGTGCGCATCGAGCATGCCGTCGAGGAAAGCGGCGCCGAACTGCTGGTACTCGACTCGATCGGCTCGCTCTTCGATCAGTTCAACAACGCCGCCGTGGTGCGCCGGGAGATCTTCCGCATCATCGACGCCCTGCGTACCATGGGGATCACCGCCCTGTTGACCGCCGAACGGCTCAACGAATACGGACACATCTCCCGCCACGGCGTGGAGGAGTTCGTCTCCGACACGGTGATCATCTTGCGGAACGTGCTCAAGGAGGAGAAGTGCCGGCGCACCATCCAGGTGCTCAAGATGCGCGGCGACACCCACTACAAGGGGGAGTATCCCTTCACGATCACGGCCCCGATCGGCATCAGCATCCTGCCGTTGTCGGCCCGCGAACTCAAGCAGTCCTCCTCGACCCAGCGCATCAGCTTCGGCAACCCCATCCTCGACCAGATGGCCGGCGGCGGACTGTTCCGGGATTCGATCTTTCTCGTCAGCGGTCCCACCGGGGGTGGCAAGACCCTTTTGGCCACCACCTTCGCCGCCGAAGGGTGCCGACGCGGCGAGAAAGTCCTGCTGCTGGCCTACGAGGAGTCCCACGCGCAACTGCTGCGCAATGCCCAGTCATGGGGCCTGGATTTCCAGAAATGGGAAGAGGACGGCCTGCTGCGGGTGATCTGCCAATACCCGGAGTCCATGGGACTCGAGGACCATCTGCTGCTGATCCAGCGCGAGATCGAGAAGTTCCGTCCGCGCCGGCTGATCATGGACAGCGTTTCGGCCATGGAGCGGGTCGCCCAGGTCCGTTTCTTCCGCGAGTTCGTCATCGGTTTGACCTCGTTCGCCAAACAGGAGGAGGTCTGCTCCCTCTTCACCAGCACCACGCCCAAACTCTCGGGCGGGGATTCGATCACCGAGGCCCACATCTCCACCATCACCGACGCGATCCTGTTGCTGCGCTACGTCGAGATCAACGGCATCCTGCGGCGCGGCGTGGCGGTGATCAAAATGCGCGGCTCGCAACACGACAAACAGATCCGCGAATTCACCATCGACGACCAGGGTCTGCACATCGGCAAACCCTTCACCAATGTCCACAACATCATCCTGGGCATCCCCTCGGCCACCATGCCCTCGGAGGTCGAACAACTCGGCGCGATGTTCGATGAGTGACCAGCATCGGGAGATCGGGACCGGACCGTGACCAACCCATCCTCGACCTCGAGGATGGGCGTCAGCGAGTCGCCAGAACCCGGAATTCGGATCGCCCGCACCGTCCCCACACCCTGACCAGCGACCGGCAATGCCGCCAGGCGTTCGACATGAACGCTTTCCCGTGCAAACCCGCCGACCTCGACAAGCCTGGCGTCATGCTGCGCAAACATCCATAAACGTCATTTTTCCACGCCTTGATTCGTGTCGATTTCCTTTTGACAAGCCCCGCGCCATGCGGATAAAGTGACGCCACCTCGATTCCCATCGAGATCCTTCATCCATTCTCTTCACGCTTCATTATTCTTAGTAGGACGCGCAAGAGGGGCAACGGACGCTCCATTTTTGAGGAGAGTCGCGTCCGTTATTTGGAGGAGTCCATGCAAAGCCATGACCTGATCATCATCGGGGCGGGGCTGGCTGGGATGCGCGCGGCCCTGGAAGGGGTCAAGGCGGGCATCGACGTCGCCATCGTCACCAAAATCCACCCCCTGCGCAGCCACTCCTGCGCGGCCCAGGGCGGCATCAACGCCGCCATCGATCCCCAGGATTCCCGCGATTCCCACGCCTACGACACGGTGAAAGGGGCGGATTACATCGGCGACGAGGATGCCATCGAGCTGATGTGCCAGGAGGCCCCGGAGGCGATCCTGGAGATGGATCGCATGGGCACCCCCTTCTCGCGCATCGAGGGGGGATTGATCGCCCAGCGCGCCTTCGGCGGCGCGAGCTTCAACCGTACCTGCTACGCCGCGGACCGTACCGGTCAGGTGCTGCTGCACACCCTGTGGGAGCAACTGGTGAAGGCCGGTGTCAAGGTCTACCAGGAGTGCAGCGTCATGCGCCTGGTCACCGACCGCGCGGGAGCGGTCTCCGGCGTGGTGGCCTATGACATCAAAACCGGCGCGCTCTTCGGATTGCGTGGCAAGGGGGTGTTGATGGCCACCGGCGGGTATGGACGGGTCTTTCTCTCCAACACCAACGCCACCACCAACACCGGTGACGGCATGGCCTTGGCCCTGCGCGCCGGCGCGCCGCTGGCGGACATGGAGTTCGTGCAGTTCCACCCCACCGGCCTGCGCACCTCCGGGATTCTGGTCACCGAGGGGGCGCGCGGCGAAGGGGGCTATCTGATCAATGCCCTGGGCGAACGGTTCATGGGCAAATACGCCCCCAACAAGCTGGAACTGGCCTCCCGCGACGTGGTGTCGCGGGCCGAGCAGACCGAAATCATCGAGGGACGCGGCAAGAATGGCGCCATTTTCCTCGATCTGCGCCATCTGGGCGCGGAGAAGATCCTGGAACGGCTGCCGCAGATCCGCCAGCTCTCCCTCGACCTGGAGGGTGTGGACGCGATCCACGCGCCCATCCCGGTCCGTCCCACCGCCCACTACTCCATGGGAGGCATCCGCACCGACAAGCTCGGCGCCTCGCCCTTGCCCGGTCTGTACGCCGCCGGCGAGGCGGCCTGCGTCTCGGTGCACGGTGCCAACCGTCTGGGTGGCAACTCCTTGCTCGACACCATCGTCTTCGGCAAGATCACCGGCGCCCACTGCGCCGCATCCGTGAAGAAAGAGACCTTCCGCGACTTCGACAACAGCGCCGTGGAGGCGGTCCGGGCCAATCTGGCCGACCTCAAGGCCCGTCCGAACAAGGGATTGCGTCCCAGCGCCCTGCACCACCGCATGGCCGGGGCCATGAATCTCCATTGCGGGGTGTTCCGCACCCCGGAGGGGCTGGATGCCGGCGTGGCCGAGATCGCCGGCTGGCGCGACGATTACACCCGCATCCACCTGGACGACCACGCCGACGACTTCAACATCGACCTGCTGCGCGCCGTGGAACTGGGCTATCTGATCGATCTGGCCGAATGCATCCTGCGCGGCGCCCAGGCGCGTCCGGAGTCCCGTGGGGCCCACTCCCGCACCGATCATCCCAATCGCGACGACGACAACTGGCGCAAGCACACCCTGAGCCACTGGGACGGCTCCCTGGGAGCGGTCACCCTCTCCCACGAACCGGTCCGCACCGTGGGCAAGGCCGAATACGCCCCCAAGGTCCGCACCTATTGACGAGACGAGGCCCACGATGAGCACGAACCCCTATACCCTGCGCATCCAGCGCAACCGCAAGGGCGCGGTCGGACCCATCCAGTCCGAATGGCGCGAATACACCGTCTCCGCGACCCCCACCACCACCATCCTCACCCTTCTCGAGGAGATCAAGGGCGAGCAGGATGGCTCTCTCACCTTCCGGCAGTCCTGTCGCTCGGCCATCTGCGGCTCGTGCGCCATGAAAATCGGCGGTCGCACCCGCCTGGCCTGCAAGACCCACGTCGGCAGCGTGGCCCGTGACGGCGTGGTGGTGATCGCACCCCAGGCCAATCAGCCGATCCTCAAGGATCTGGCCATCGACATCGATCCCTTCTTCGAGAAGATCCACCAGATCCGGCCCTATCTCCAGGACGGTCCGGATACCGATGCCGTGCTGGAGCGTACCGCTTACGATCAGGTCAACCACGTCACCCAGTGCATCCTGTGCGGCAGCTGCTATTCGGACTGCACCATGGCCGAGGTGAGTTCCGAATTCATCGGTCCGGCGGCCTTGGCCAAGGCGTTCCGGTTCGTCTCCGACCCCCGCGAAGGGCAGAAAAAGCGCCGGCTGGAGCAGCTCTCCGAACCCCACATGATGTGGACCTGCGCCCGTTGCGCCATGTGCGTGGAGACCTGTCCCAAGGATGTCAAGCCGATGGAGGCGATCGTCAAGCTGCGCACCCGCGGCATCGACAAGGGACTCGGCGACGGTCCGGGTCCAAAGCATGCCCTGGCCTTCCACCAGGACATCAAAAAATCCGGATCGCTCAACGAGTTCACCCTGATGATGCGCACCGTGGGCATTCTCGGCACGCTCGCGGAACTCGACACCGCCCTGCATCTGATGAAAAAGGGCAAGGTTCCCTCGCCGTTGCCGCACAAATCCAAAGGCTTGAAGGAACTCGCCAAGATCTACGAGATCCTCGAAGAGACCCCCCTGGACGTGGAAACCAAGGCCAAGGAGGTGGTCCCGGAATAGGGGCCGCCTTGCGCAAAGGAGATCTTTCATGAAACTCGATTTCGCCTATTATCCGGGTTGCGCGGCCAAGCAGGTGCAGAAGGAGGCCGACGTGGCCGCCCGCGCCGTGGCCGGCAGCCTGGGCATCACCCTGCATGAGATGCCGCGCGCCACCTGTTGCGGCGCGGTGAGTCTGCGCGAGACCAGGCCGGCCTTCTCTTTGGCCGTGGCGGCGCGCATCCTCTCCGAGGCCGAGGAGGGGGGACGGGATCTGGTGACCATCTGCAACACCTGTCTCCAGACTTTGACCCACGCCAACCACCGTTTCAAAACCGAACCGGAGCTGTTGGACAAGATCAACCATGTGCTGGTCCAGGCCGGGGTGCGACCCTACCAGGCCTCGATTCAGGTCTATCATCTGTTGTGGGTGATCACCGATCAGATCGAGCCCGAGAAGGTTCGGGCCAAGGTGGTCAAGCCGTTGAAAGGGTTGCGGGTGGCGCCGTTCTACGGCTGTCACAACCTGCGCCCCGAGGAGATCTTCGATGCCAAGGCCGGCGAAAAGGCCGACCATCTGGATCGGTTGATCGTGCTGCTGGGTGGCGAACCGGTCGCGTATGACGGTCACGACAAATGTTGCGGGTTCCATGTCATGCTCTCCGACAAGGTGGAGATGCGCGCGATGGTGGCCAGGAACTGTCTGAACGCGAAAGAGGCGGGCGCCGAGGTAATGATCACCCCGTGTACCTTATGTGACATGTCGATGGGGTCGTTCCAGGGGCCGGCGGAGAAGGTGGTGGGCAAGCGCATCGAACTGCCGGAGATGAATTTCGCCCAGTTGATCGCCGTGGCCATGGGGTTGGAGGGCAAGGCCGGGTTGAACCGGTTGCATGTGTCGCCCAAGGCGGCGTTGTCCAGGCGCGGGATCGGGTAAACCGTTGCGGGGGACGGGGGCCAAAGCTCCCCGGCAGAGGTTCGGAGGCGGCGCCTCCGAGGTTTTGCCTTTGCCTTTGGAGCGCTCTTCAAATAAGCGATCTTTCGGAAAAAACGCGCAAAATTGCTGACCACGCCGGGGACGGCAACCGTCCCCGGTCCCCGTGACGACTCAAGCCCGAACTCAACTTCACCCCCTCTCCCTCATGCCTACCACCACCCTCCTCTCACCCACCCTCCTCAATCAACCCGATACCCTGCTCATCGATTTCCCCGAAGCCGGCCCACCGCGCCTCTTCACCCACCCCGTCGCCGTGCTCTCCGCCCACACCCCGGACTCCGTGCGCCCCCTGCTGCGCCAGATCGATCAGGCCTCCCGCTCGGGTCACTGGGTGGCCGGCCTGCTCGCCTACGAAGCCGCCGCCGCCTTCGACCTGCCGGTCTTCACCCAACCCGAACCCAATGGCCCGCCCCTGGCCTGGTTCGCACGCTTTGACACCGCCCCACGACCGGTCTGCTATCCGCCCCCGTCCCCCCACCCCCCGGTTCGCCTCACCCCCCACGGCGACCAGACCCGTTACCAACAGGATCTGGCCCGCATCGCCGCATGGATCCAGGCCGGCGAAAGCTACCAGGTCAACCACACCCTGGAGGCGGAGGTGACGGGCATCGACGACCTGGCCGCGTTCTTTCTGCATGTTCAAACCGCGCACCGCTTCCCACGGGCGATGTGGATCCGCACACAAACCTGGGCCGTGGCCTCCTTCTCGCCCGAACTGTTTCTGGAACGACGCGGCCAGCGACTCGTCACCGCGCCGATCAAGGGGACACGCCCACGCTCGAACGATGCCGATCAAGACCGCACCCAGGCCGAGACCCTGGAAAGCTCGCCCAAGGACAACGCCGAACATGTGATGATCGTGGACATGGCGCGCAACGATCTGGGACAGATCTGCACCACCGGCAGTGTATGGGTCGAATCCCTGGCCGCCTGCCGCTCGTTCTCCACCGTCCATCACCTCGAAACACGGGTGCATGGCCTGGCGCGTCCCGGAGTCGATCTGGAGGGGATCCTGGCCGCGCTCTTTCCCGCCGCCTCGATCACCGGCGCGCCGAAAAAACGGACCATGGAGATGATCCGGGAACTGGAACAACGCCCGCGCGGGGTCTATACCGGGGCGATGGGATACCTGATGCCCGGCGGGGACGGGTGGCTGAACGTGGCGATCCGCACCGTGGTGCGGCGTGAATCCCAAGGCTGCCGGATCGGACTCGGAGGCGGGGTGGTGGCCGACTCGAAGAGCGAGGCCGAATGGATGGAAATAGCCGACAAGGCCCGCTTTCTGAACGACATACCCGCGCCACTGGGACTCATCGAATCCTTTCGCGTCGAGGCCGGAGGGGCGATCCCCTGGCTGGCGGCGCACCTGCGCCGGCTGGGCGATTCGGCGCGCGCCCTTGGCATTCCCCTGGAGCCGGACACGCTCGAAGCGCGCATTCGCGCCTCGGCACACCAATGGGCCGAAACGCACCCGACCCCCCTGGTGGGACGCCTTGAGCTGACCACCGGAGGCAGGATCACCCTGACCCGACGCCCGTTCACCCCCTGGCCCGAGGCCGGATTGAAGGTGCGACTGGCCGCCTGGCGACCCGACCCCCTCGACCCCCTGACATGCCACAAGAGCAACCGCCGCCTTCACCTGGATATGGCCTGGCATGAAGCTCACAAGACAGGTCATGACGAACGACTGTTCATCAACCGGCGCGGACAGCTCACCGAAGGGGCGATCAGCGCCCTTCTGGTACGCCACGCCGGCCAGTGGATCGCCCCGCCGCCCGGCGATGGCCTTTGTCCAAGTCTGTGGCGCGCCAGGGAAATACCACGATGCGACGCCATCCTTCGCAGTTTGTCTCTGGATGATCTGCGCGATGCCGAAGAGATCCGCATGGGCAATGCCGTGCGCGGCGGATGCAGGGTGAAACGAATAGAGGATCTCTGTGGCCAGATCATTTACATTGATCACGCCTCATCGTGATCTTTCCGCGCCTCAAAAGATAATGTTTGCATGATTTTTTGATAAATCGCAAAAAAAATCTTG
The DNA here is from genome assembly GCF_045865675.1 of Candidatus Magnetaquiglobus chichijimensis. Taxonomy (NCBI): domain Bacteria; kingdom Pseudomonadati; phylum Pseudomonadota; class Magnetococcia; order Magnetococcales; family Candidatus Magnetaquicoccaceae; genus Candidatus Magnetaquiglobus; species Candidatus Magnetaquiglobus chichijimensis. The sequence goes on along the minus strand of NZ_BAAFGK010000001.1, from coordinate 490,238 downwards.
ACAGTTGCTCTCCAAAGAAAAATATTATACGGATAAATCTCTGAACAAATCCTCTATTAACCTTGAAGGAGTTCCATGATGTCGTCCGATCTGCTCAAGCACGCCGCGGAGATCATCGAAGCATACGTTTCCAATAACGAAGTCCAGGCTCGCGAGCTGCCGGCGTTGCTCCGGGAGGTGTACTCCACCCTGAACGATCTCGCCTCCAACGGATCCGCCTCCACGAGCCGCGACGCCGCCCCCACGCCCGAGAACGACGAAGATGAACCGGCCTCGCCGATCATGACCTCGGGTGATTCCAAAAAGCCTCAACCGTTCGTGCCCATCGATCAGGCCGTCACCGAAGACGCGGTGATCTGCCTGATCTGCGGCAAGCCCTGCAAGGCCTTGAAAGGTCACCTGACCCGTTCGCACAAAATGGACTTCGACGAATACCGCGCCATGTTCGATCTGGACAAGAGCTTCCCGATGGTGGCCCCCTCCTATTCGGACAAGCGCCGCTCCCTGGCCATCGAGGCCGGTCTGGGCGACAAACTGCGCGATTCGCGCCGCAAGGACCACGACGCCTGAGTGGTCACGATGGGGATGGGGGGCCGTAACGCCCCCTCCGCTCCCCACACCTTCACACCTTCCCACCTTCACACCCCGGTCGCCATCTTCAATATCGGCGCCAGATAACGACCGGTCCAGGAGTTCCCGTCCCCGGCGCACTGCTCCGGCGTCCCCTCCATCACCACCGCCCCGCCCCGACTGCCCCCCTCGGGCCCGAGATCGATGAGCCAGTCCGCCGTCTTGATCACATCCAGATTGTGCTCGATCACCACCACCGTGTTGCCGGCATCCACCAACTGCCCCAACACCTCCAGCAGCTTGCGGATGTCGTCGAAATGGAGGCCGGTGGTCGGCTCATCCAGAATGTAGAGCGTGCGCCCGGTGGCCCGCTTGGCCAACTCACGGGCGATCTTCACCCGTTGCGCCTCGCCGCCGGACAAAGTGGTCGCCGACTGTCCAAGCCGCACATACCCCATGCCCACCGCCTGCAACGTCTCCAGCCGCCCCTTGAGCGCCGGAATGGCCGAAAACATCGCGGTCGCCTCGTCCACGGTCAAATCGAGAATCTGGGCGATGTTCTTGCCCTGATACTGGATCTCCAGGGTCTCGCGGTTGTAACGACTGCCCCGGCAGACATCGCACTGCACAAAGATGTCGGGCAGAAAATGCATCTCGATCTTGATCAGCCCATCCCCGGCGCACGCCTCGCAGCGCCCGCCCTTGACGTTGAAGCTGAACCGTCCGGCCTGATACCCGCGCCCGCGCGACTCCGGCACGCTGGCCATCAACTCCCGGAGCGGGGTGAACAGGCCGGTATAGGTGGCGGGATTGGAACGCGGGGTGCGTCCGATCGGGGATTGATCGATGTGGATCACCTTGTCGAGGGCCTCGAGGCCGCTGATCTCCTCATAGACCCCGCCGGGCAGATGGCCCTGATGGAGCCGCGCGGTCAAGGCGGGCAGAAGGGTGTCGAGCACCAGGCTCGACTTGCCCGACCCCGACACCCCGGTGATACAGACGAACAGTCCCAGGGGAATGCGTGCCGCGACGTTTTTCAGATTGTTCGTGGTCACCCCGTGCAGCGTGACACAACGCTTGGGATCGAAGGGGCGACGTCGGGTCGGAACCGGTATCGAGCGGATACCGGCCAGGTAGTGGCCCGTCAACGAAGACGGATGCGCGAGAATCGCCGCCGGCGGGCCCTCGGCAACCACCCGTCCGCCATGCTCCCCGGCCCCAGGCCCCATGTCCACCACATGATCGGCGCGTCGGATGGCATCCTCGTCGTGTTCCACCATCACCACGGTGTTGCCCAGATCCCGCAGCCGGAACAGGGCATCGAGCAGACGCTGATTGTCCCGCTGATGCAAGCCGATGCTCGGCTCGTCCAGAATGTAGAGCACCCCGGTCAAACCCGATCCGATCTGATTGGCCAGCCGGATCCTCTGCCCCTCGCCGCCGGAGAGGGTGGCGGCGGCCCGGTCGAGGGTGAGATAGTCGAGCCCCAGGGCGCGCAGGAATCCCAATCGTTCGAGAATCTCCTTCAAGATCCGGTCGGCGATGGCCAACTCCATGGGGGTGAACGGCAGCGCGGAGAGCCTGTCCGCCGCCAGATCCAGAGAGAGCGCGGAGAGATCGGCGATGTTGGCTCCGTCGATCAGGATGTGCAGCGCCTCCTTGCGCAACCGCTTGCCGTGACACACGGGACAGGGGGCCGAGGAACGATAGGGATGCAACTCCTCGCGCACGTCGTCGGATTCGGTCTCGATGAAACGACGCTCCAGATTGTTGATCACCCCTTCCCAGGGACGCGAGGTGGTGAACGAGCCGCGCGGACCGCGAAACCGGAACAGGATCCGTTCGCTCCCGGAACCGTACAGGATGATCTCCCGGATTTTCACCGGCAGGCTCTTCCAGGGGGTGCGCGGATCGAACCCGTAATGCTCGCTCAAGGTCTGGAGCGACTCGCGCGCCAGGTGGGCGGTGGGTTTGTTCCAGGGAGCCACCGCCCCATCGTGAATCGACAGGTCCGGATTCGGAACCACCAACTCCGGATCGAAGAAGGGCTTGTTGCCGAGCCCGTCGCACTCCTGACAGGCGCCGTGGGGGCTGTTGAAAGAGAACATGCGCGGTTCGATCTCCGGATAGGAGATGCCGCAGGTGGGACAGGCGTGCCGTTCGCTGAAAATCATCTCGCGGGGCGGTTCGTCGAGCACCATCACCTTGGCGATGCCGCCGGCCTGATGCTTGATGCCGAGGGCCTCGGCCACGCCCAGGGCCGTGGCGAGCGAATCGGCCAGTCGGGTTTCGAGTCCGGGCTTGATGACGATCCGATCCACCAGCGCCTCGATCGTATGTTTGACCTGTTTGTTCAGAACGGGCAACTGGTCAAGCTCGCAGGTCTCGCCATCGATCACCACGCGGGTGAATCCCTGACGGGCCAGGGCAGCCAACTCCTTCTTGTACTCCCCCTTGCGATCGCTCACCACCGGGGCCAGGAGCAGAAGCCGGCTCTTTTCCGGCAGGGCCATGAGAATATCGACCATCTGGCTGATGCTCTGACTCTGGATCGGCTGGCCGCAGCCGTGACAGTGGGGACGACCGACACGGGCGAACAGCAGACGCAGATAGTCGTGGATCTCGGTCACCGTGCCCACGGTGGAGCGGGGATTCTTGCTGGTCCCTTTTTGTTCGATGGAGATCGACGGAGAGAGCCCCTCGATGGCATCGACATCCGGCTTGCCCTGAAGGCTCAGGAACTGACGCGCGTAAGCAGAGAGCGATTCGACGTAGCGACGCTGCCCCTCGGCGGAGAGGGTATCGAAGGCGAGCGAGGATTTCCCCGATCCCGAAACGCCGGTGATGACGGTCAACCGGTGACGCGGCAGTTCCAGATGGATATTTTTCAGATTGTGTTCGCGCGCGCCGCGAATGATGATGTGGGTGTCGGACATGATTGCGATAAGACCTGTCACCTTTGAGAAGAGATCGATTCAACATGGCACACGATAGCATGCCGCACTACATGGCGGAACTGGTCTTGGCGGATCGCCCGGTGCTGGTGGTGGGCGGGGGGCGGGTGGCGCGCCGCAAGATCGAGGGGTTGCTGGTCACCGGAGCGCGGGTGACCGTGGTGGCGCCGCATCTGGATCCGGTGGTGGCCGGGTGGGCGGCGACCGGGCGGATCGACCACTGGCCGCAAGCGTTCTCGATCCTGCTTCTGGATCGCCCGCCACGACCGTTGCTGGTCTTCGCGGCCACGGACCGGGCGGAACTGAACCGTTCCATCGGCGCGGCCTGCCGGAAGCATGGCCTGCTGTGCAACTCGGCGGACGATCCGGAGAGCAGCGGCTTTCTGGTTCCTGCCGTGGTGCGGCGTGGCGCGGTGACGGTGGCGGTGGGGAGCGGCGGGCGCAGTCCGGCGCTGATGCGGGTGTTGAAGGAGCGCATCGACGCCTGGCTGGAACCGGGTTGGGGGGAGCTGGCCGCCCTGTTCGGGCACTGGCGGGAAGCGATCCAGGCGCGGATCGCGGATCCCGAGATCCGCCAGAACTTCTGGCGCGCCACGGCTGTGGAAGCCGCGCGCGACCCGGAGGGTCCGCCGTTGCGCGGGGATGCCGAGGCGTGGTTCGAAGCGCGGGTGCGGGAACAGGGTGAGTCGTTTTAATTTTTTTGGCCTCACCCCCATTTTTTCCTCATGCACGGCATGGCGCGACACGATAAATGGATCAGGGAGACATTTATTGACCGAACCGGTCAACGGGAGAGCCCGCATGCGAGCTGATCCCGCGCCATGGGAGGCGGATGAGAAGAGATGATGATCCAACAAAGTCGCGACGAGATCCTCGATAACCTGTTGGTCCGCCTGCAAGGGATCTGGGCCTCACCCATCGATGCCGCGCGCTTCGAATTCGAATTGAAACGCCTGGAGCGGGTGATCGCCGAACACCGCCGTCACGAACCGGTGCGCGCCTTTTATCTTTTGGGGCTGACCGCCACGCTGCTCGAAAAGAGCGATACCATGCGCGCCCACTTCAGGAACGCCCTCTGGCACAGCGGCGACGATCCGGACGTGCGTCACGGTTATGGGGCCTGTCTGGCCCGGCTCGGCCACTTCGCCGAGGCGCGCGAACAGTATCGGCTCCTGCACGATGAGAACCCGGACGATCTGGACATCCTGGCCGAACTGATCGTCACCACCCTGGCCTCGGGTCGGATCCAGGACGGGGTGCGCCGCATGAGCGACTGGAGCCGATTGAATCCGTCGCGTCCCATCGAAGAGGCCGACTCCATCGCCAAGAGCGGCGCCCTGCTGGAACGGTTCGGCATCGCCGACGACGACGTGGAGCGGTTGCAGGGGTTGGCGATGAAGATCCTGGAGCGGGAACGCAAGGAGATCAAAACCATCAACTACACCGGCATCCCGTCCGACGATCCCTGTTGGATCCGCGCCGATCTGGTGGTGGACGATTCGGACGACGCCGTGGAGGCGTTGAATCAAAAGCTGGCCACGGTCCGCGCCAACCATGCCCCGCCCCGTTTGGCGGAACTGGTGGTCTTCAACTACACCAACGGCGAGAACAAATCCACCGGCGCGCTCTGAGCAGCATCTGGTGCGCAGACAACGCATCACCAAACTGACACGAATCCACGCTGGTAAAGAATCGGGAGCAAACCCGCAGTCCCGAATGTGATCCCTATGGAACCGTGCCATGCGATGCGGGCTGGAATGCGCAGACAACGCATCACCAAACGAAGACACGAATCCACGCTGGAAAGAATCGGGAGCAAACCCGCAGTCCCGAATGTGATCCCTATGGAACCGTGCCATGCGATGCGGGCTGGAAGACGGGGTGTTCTGATGGAACACCCCGATGTCATGCGAAGGAAAATGCGAGTCCGAAACGGTCGTGTGCCACCAGATCATGGTTGACCAGGGATGACTGGATCAACCGAGGGGAAACCGCAAAATGGTCGCCGGCCTCCTCAATGCGTTCTTCATCGGTCAGATCATCCCCCAGAAACGCCTGCACCGCCTGGATCGGCGCGAGAAATTCGGCAGCAAAGGCCCGCTGACTCTTCTGGCGCGCGGTTTTGGCCTCCGTGGACGGCAACCAGTGGTCGTGCGCCGAGGCCCACACCCAATCCCCCAGCCAACGCGCCAATTCAAACCGGCGACCCGTTGGAGATCTTCTCTGGAACAGGAAACGGACCCGATCACGCTCCCCTTCCCGAACGGCGACGCCCAAACGGGCGTCGTGCATCGGCGCCGTCTTTTCGTCGATCGCGGACTTCGGCATCTCCAGAATCGTCAACAACTGGTTGTCAGATACCGGTTGCAGATCCAATCCCAGCCAATCACGCATGTCACGGGCCAGGGATCGTCCCTGCTCCCACGGCTGCGCCAGGAAAACCGACAATGTCCGCCAACGATTCCCAAACCCGGCGGCGATGTTGCCGAAGCCACCTTCGACCCCGCGCTGTTCCGCGCACCGCATCACCCTTGCCAACCGCCCGACAGCATCGTGGCCCGCGCATGCGGCGGCAATCTCCGCCGTCGCCCCCGCGCCGATTCTTGGCTCAAGGTGTTTAAACTCTTCCAGCCAGGCATCCGGCCCTTCGTCGGGTTCAAACCCCAACAGGGCTTCAAGTTTCCGATATCCGGCCATTTCCGGGTCAGACCACTCGGCGGCAACCGCCCGCCACAACCTGTGCAACCCGGTATCGCGCAGGCCCAGACCATCCAACCGGGCAATCACGGTATCGATGAATGCCGAAACCCCGCGCATGAAATCTTCGACCGGCATGGATTCATGCAAGATGGACAGGTAGCGGATCGGCTCCCCGGAATCCCGAAGGGGGGGGGCACAGTGGACGGTGACCGACGCGCCATCGGTTTCGATGCGCATGGGTGGCCAGAGATAGCCATGTCCAGCCCCACTCAACTCATGGGCCATGCGCCATTCAACAGTTGGTCTGTCGGGTGTTGTTTCCCACCGCAATCGCCACCACGAGGCCGCCAGCCACATGGCCAGAGGATAGGTGGAGAGCATCACCTCCTCATGGACCGATCGTGACCAATCGTTATCGACACGGGTCGCAAGACGACCGTTGACGGTAATCCGCAAGAGCGCCGAAGTCTGCCGGATCTCCTCGCTGCCATGATAGGCAGTCTCCCATCTGGGATGGATGATAAAAGAGGAATTCATAGGCTTTTCCAACGTTTCAGGACATTTTGACGGAATGGATCACTCTCTGGCATCGGGTATCCGTGATAAATTCCGCAGTCCGGATTCTCCAGTTGAGCTTCCAACGCATTGCCCTGCGAATCGACCGCCCAGATGTTTTGTGGCCACGGGCCATGCCGGGCTTCGCTGATCAGTCCCCGACGTACCCCCTCCTGGAGCAGCTCGATTGCCACCTTGCGTGATACGATAGGAACCGAATCGCAGAGCGTCTTTCCCGGTCTGGGTTGACCCGGTGGCGTCAGGCCGAAATCACCTGGATTGCGTTTATGCTCGGGATTGCCGCCATAATGAATCTGCCGCGCCAAGTCCACGAGATTCTTTTTCTCGGGATCCGATACGGGAGGGGGAATCATCTTCCGTTTTGGATTGTATACGTCTGGGCGTCGTATTTTCATGGTTCCATTGTGATTGCGTCAGTTAATAATGATGGTAGCCAATCAGCCCATCCCGCGTCAAGCGCTTGGCCCATGCCGTGCATATTCCGTACCCATCAACCATGAACAGTCCAATTCGGAACAAGTCAAGAACTGTTCTACGCCGACCCGAACCAATCTTTACGCATCATGAATTACTTTTATTGATAGAAATATTCAACATCATTTCCAGAGTTCGCGCCCATGCTCCAAGCCGCCCTCACCGCCCTGCATCACGGACAGGTCATCGGCCTGCCCACGGAAACCCTGTTCGGGCTCGCCGCCGACCCCTGGAACCCCGCGGCCTTGGATCGACTGATCCGCCTGAAGGAACGTCCGATGGACAAAGGGTTTATCCTGTTGATCGATGAGACCATGGATCTGGATACCCTGCTGCGCCCGCCATCGCCGCTGGCTGTCAGACTGATGAAACAGTTCTGGCCCGGCCCCCTCACCCTGGTTCTGCCGGCCCGATCCGACCTGCCGCCGTTCCTGACCGGCGACAGCGGTTTTGTCGCCGTGCGCCACTCCCCATCCCCGATCGTCGGCGCACTGCTCGCAGCCTGGCACAAACCCCTCATCTCCACCAGCGCCAACCGCGCCGGCGGGGTGCCATCCGACACCGCGGAAGGGGTGCGCGCCATCTGGCCCGACGAAAAACTGGTGGTCCTGGATGGCCCGATCCGCCCGAATGCCCTCCCCTCCACCCTGCTGCGCGTCGATGGGGACCAGGCCACCCTGCTGCGCCCCGGCGCCATCCCTCTCGACCTGCTGCGATCGCACCTTCCCGACCTCGGCGGAGCATAAAAGCACCATTCCAACCCAGGGCTCAAAATCCCCGAAAAAAGCATTGCCGCACATCCGTGGACGTGGCACATTATAACGATGCAAGACAAGCGGTTCGCCAAATAAAAACCGTTACAAAATAAGAGTTGAAGCATGTCCGACGCATCGTTGAACAACCGGGTTTTTCCCTGCCGCGAACCCACCCCCGACGAACTCGAGCACGCCATCGAGGTCGCCCATCGCGTCTGGTGGGTCGGGCACCACTTCGCCGATGATCCGTTCCAGTGCCACCCCTATCTGATCGAACACGGCGATCAATCGGTGCTGCTCGATCCCGGCTCGGTGCTCACCTTCGACACCACACTCCGAAAAATCCGCGAGATCATCCCCCTGGAGTCGATCCGCTATTTCATCTGCCACCACCAGGACCCGGATATCACCGGCATCCTGCCCTCTCTGGATCCGCTGATCACCCGCCCGGATGCGGTGGTGTTGAGCCATTGGCGCACCAACGCCCTGCTCAAACACCTGGGACTCAAAAAACTGCCGCTCGTCTGCGTCGAGGATCACCGCTGGGAACTGGATCTGGGCGGACGACGCCTGCAATTCCTCTTCACTCCCTACCTGCACTTCAGCGGCGCCTTCTGCACCTTCGATCAAGCCACCGGAACCCTTTTCTCCAGCGACCTGTTCGGCGGGCTCTCCAAGGATACGCCTCTGTTCGCCCAGGACGAACGGGCCTTCGAGGCGATCCAGTTCTTTCACGAACACTATATGCCCAGCCAGGAGATCCTGCGCCACGGTCTGACGAACATGGAGTCCCTGCCCATCCGTCTGATCGCGCCGCAACACGGCTCGCTGATTCCGGAACATCTGGTGCGTTTCATGTTCGACCGGTTGAAAAGCCTCGACTGCGGACTGTTCCTGCTCACGCGCACCAACTCCGACTACCGACGCCTGTCGGGTTTGAACCACATGCTGCGCGAAATGATGCAAACCCTGATGGTGCAACGGGATTTCAGTGCCGTGGCCGCCCGGATTCTCGAATTGGCCAAGCCGTTGATCCCGGTGACGGATCTGGAGTTCTTCGCCGCCACCGAGTCCGGCGACACCCTGCATCTGGCGCCGGAAAGCGGATTTCGCGGCACCATCGCCCAGGCACCGGCGGCGTGTCGCGCCTTTCTCGGCATGCGGCGCGACCACTGGCAGCGCGACCAGGCCGGCCCCTATCTGATCGTCCCCTACACCGGCGAAACGCGCCAGCCCAACGGCGACCCCATCCGGATGATGCTGATCCTGCCGCTCTTCTCCCCCCAGAACGACACGGTGCAGGCCGTGGTGTTGTTCCGTCTGCGCGAGAATCTCGACGTGGACGAGGAGATGGCCCATATCCTCACCCAGTTGAGCATCCCCCTCGGCGTGGCCGTGGAACGGGAGATCATCTTCCGCGTCATGGACATGGAGCAGAAAAAATCCTACGAACGGTCGATCCGCGACCCCCTGACCAATCTCTACACCCGCTACTACATGCAGGAGGCCGTAGCGCGCCTGTGTCGCATCCACGACCGCGACGCCCATGCCTCGATCACGGTCCTGGCTTTTGATATCGATCACTTCAAGTCGGTCAACGACACCTATGGTCACGCCATGGGGGATGTGACGCTACGCACCGTGGCGCACATCATTGCCGACAGCATCCGCGGAGTGGATATTCCGGTGCGTCTCGGAGGCGAGGAGTTTCTGCTGTTTCTGATCGGCAGCCCCCAGCATGTACCCCCGGCAGTGGCCAACCGCATCCTCCGGAGGGTGGAGAGTCAGAAATTCGAGTCGCCCATGCACGAACGGGTGGTGACCATCAGTTGCGGCATCAGCTACCGGGAGATCAACGAGCCGATCGACAAGACCATCGAACGGGCGGATCTGGCGTTGTATCAGGCCAAGAGCACGGGGCGCAACAAGGTGGTGATCCATCCGGGACATGCCTGACCTGATGACCCCCTTTGTTTGACTGTTTTCCAGTCATCTCAATCAAATCTCAGCCATCCTCCACATTCGGAGATCGCCATGACAGCGCCCATTCTGAATATCGCCGACATTCAACTCTTGCCTCGTCCCGCCGCGTTCGCTGCAACCGGAGCCAGTGCCGAACGCTTCGACGCCCATACGGGTCTGATCAGCGCACGAATCGGCGCACAAAAGCTTGGTTACAATCTTACCGCCGTACCACCAGGCAAGCGTGCCTTTCCGTTTCACAATCATCTGGTCAACGAAGAGATGGCCTATGTGATTCAAGGAAGTGGCGAAGTGCGCATCGGTGATCAGGTCTACCCGATCCGCACAGGCGATATCATCGCTTTTCCGTCCGGTGGAGCTCAATCCGCTCACCAGATCATCAACACCGGCACAGAGGAGCTACGTTACCTCGCTGTCTCCACCATCCTGTCACCGGAGATCGCCGAATATCCCGATTCCGGAAAATTCGGCATCCTGGCGAACAAACCAGCCGGTATCGATGGTCAACCCAAGCGTATGATGTTTGTGGGCCGCGAAAACAGCTCCCTCGGTTACTGGGACGGTGAATGAACTTGCCGTGGCCATACACCCAAATTCAAACCATGGGTTACGCCACCAAAGACACAACCAATCCAATCAAGCTGGCACGGCTTTTGAATGTAAAGAAATGCATCGGCGCGTGGGTTCCATCGAACCCGCGCAAACCACCCATTCGTAACCGGGAGAACCGTGCATGACCGTTCGCCGCCTGGAAAAGAGCGACAAGAGCGTAGCCCTCGCATCCATCGCCAAGGCAAAACCTGCCTCGACCGGGGTGGAGGGGGTAAATTTTTCCCGCTCCCTGGCTGCCGCCGCCGGCATGCAGGAGGCCATGCCGATTCTCTCCACCCGTTCGGTCTCCTCCAACGGGGAACGGGCTCCCACCCCCTATCAACGCCGCGAGCAGCTCGAGCAGATGGGCGAACTCCTCGACACCCTCGAGGCCCTGGGACGCGATCTGCTCAACGACGAGGTGCCCCTCGAGTCCGACGATACCCGCCAACGGCTGCAAGAGACCCGCGATCAGGCCCTCCATTCCCTCTCCACGGCCCCTGAAAACGGCTCGGAACGCGAATTGCTGCATCGAACCGCTGTTTTGGCAACGGTGGAGCTGGCGAAATCCGATCGGGGAGATTATAAATAGAGTCGCGACCCCTGACCTTGGAGGGAATCGCGACCCGCCTGCCTTAAATCAGCGGGTTGTCCAGTGGCATCTTCTACCTGGCCGTGCCTGCTCATGTCTTTGGATCTGATTCGCAACTTTTCCATCATTGCCCACATCGACCATGGAAAAAGTACCCTGGCCGACCGGCTGATCGAAGTCACCGGCGCCATGGATGCCCGTGAAATGACCTCCCAGGTGCTCGACAGCATGGACCTGGAGCGGGAACGGGGCATCACCATCAAAGCCCAGTCCATGCGGTTGAACTACCGCGCCAAGGACGGCAAGACCTACATCTTCAATTTCATCGACACCCCCGGCCATGTGGACTTCTCCTACGAGGTGTCCCGATCGCTCTCGGCCTGCGAGGGGGTGCTGCTGGTCGTGGATGCCGCCCAGGGGGTCGAGGCACAGACTCTCGCCAACGTCTACATGGCCCTCGAACACGATCTGGCGGTGATCCCGGTCTTGAACAAGATCGACCTCCCCTCCGCCGACCCCGAAGGGGTGCGCAAACAGATCGAGGATGTCATCGGTCTGGATGCCCAGGATGCCATTCTCGCCTCGGCCAAGAGCGGCATCGGCATTCCCGACATCCTGGAAGCGGTCACCACCCGCATTCCACCCCCCAAGGGGGATCCCAACGCCCCGTTGAAGGCGCTGATCGTCGATTCCTGGTACGACAACTTCCTGGGCGTGGTCTCCCTGGTGCGCATCGTCGATGGCCGCCTCTCCACCGAGAACGCCACCCGCACCCGCAAGATCCGCCTGATGAGCACCGGCATGGAGTACCCGCTCGACAAGATCGGCATCTTCACCCCGCGCCTCACCGAAACCGCCACCTTGTCCGCAGGCGAGGTGGGTTGGGTGGTGGCCGGCATCAAGGAGGTGTCGATGGCGCGGGTCGGGGATACCATCACCGATGCCGCTCGCCCGGCGGAAGAGCTGTTGCCCGGCTTCAAGGAGATCAAACCCCTGGTCTTCGCCGGTCTCTACCCCACCATCTCTTCGGATTACGTGCTCTTGAAGGAGTCCCTGGAGAAACTCTCCCTGAACGACTCCTCGATCGTCTTCGAAACCGAAAGCTCGCCGGCCCTGGGATTCGGCATGCGCTGCGGATTTCTGGGCATGCTGCATATGGAGATCGTCCAGGAGCGGTTGGAGCGGGAGTTCGACCTGGATCTGGTCACCACCGCCCCCACGGTGGTCTATCGCGCCCATCTCACCGATGGCACGGTCGAGGAGGTCCACAACCCCTCGGCCCTGCCGCCGGCCAACAAGCTCGATCACCTGGAAGAACCCTTCATCCTCGCCTCGATCCTCACCCCGCCCGAGTTCGTCGGGCCTTTGCTGCAACTGTGCAACGACCGCCGCGGGATACAGCGCGACCTCCATTACGTCTCGGATACCCGTGCCATGTTGCGCTACGAGATGCCGATGAACGAAGTCGCGCTCGACTTCTTCGACCGGCTCAAATCGGTGTCGCGGGGCTACGCCTCCCTGGATTACGAGTTTCTGGAGTACCGCCCCGGCGAACTGGTCAAACTCGACATCCTCATCAATGGCGAACCGGTCGATGCGCTCTCGGTGATCGTGCATCGCGACAAAAGCATGACCCGTGGTCGCGACCTGGTGAAGAAAATGCGCGAACTGATCCACCGCCAGATGTTCGAGGTGGCCATCCAGGCGGCCATCGGCGCCAAGGTGGTGGCGCGCGAGACCGTGCAGGCGCTGCGCAAGAACGTCACCGCCAAATGCTACGGCGGCGACATCACCCGCAAGCGCAAACTCCTGGAAAAACAAAAGGCAGGCAAAAAACGGATGAAACAGATCGGACGCGTGGAGATCCCCCAGGAGGCGTTCCTGGCGGTCCTCAAGGTCGATGAATAGGTAAGGAGGGCGGGAGAAGGTGGTCAATCCACAACTGGTGTGGCGCCGGAGACATCTTTGGCATGGGGTGTTGTTCGTGATCGCCGCCATTCTGGTGTTCGGCAACGCGGTCTCGATGGGCATCTTCTCCATGCCCGAAGCCTCGCGCTCCTGGGCGCCGCTGATCGCCGGCGTCCTGTTGGTCATCGGGCTCTTCCTGCTCGTCAAGGGCGAGGCCTTCCTGGAAGGAGGAAGCGCCGCCGCGGAGTACTACGAGGCGATCGCCATGGCCGTCGCCATCGCCTTCATGGTGCGCACCTTCCTGATCGAACCCTTCAAGATCCCCTCGGGCTCGATGATCCCCACCCTGCTGGTCGGCGACTATCTGTTCGTCAACAAGTTCGCCTACGGCTACCGCCTCCCCTACACCAACCAGCGCATCTTCATGTCCGGAGATCCGGAGCGTGGCGAAATCGCGGTGTTCGAATACCCCAAGGATCCCACCAAGGACTACATCAAGCGGATCATCGGCCTGCCCGGCGACAAGATCGCCTATCGGGAGAAACGGGTCTTCGTCAACGGACAGCTCATCGCCCAGCAGGTGGATGGCACCTTCACCTACATCAACGAGTTCGAACAGAAGGTCGAATCGCAACGGCTGATCGAGCAACTCGGCAACCATCCCCATCCGATCCTGGTGCGGCCCATGGCCGGCATGGAACCACCCCTGGAACTCGTGGTGCCACCGGATCACTACTTCGTGGTGGGAGACAACCGCGACAACAGCAACGACAGCCGCTACTGGGGCTTTGTGCCCAAACATCGCCTGGTGGGTCGGGCGGTGGCGATGTTCTGGTCGTGGGACCGATACGAGGGCAAGCCACGCTGGGAGCGCATCGGACAGGTGATCCGCTGATGCTCCCCGGCATGCCAACCAGGCCGGGCGAATCGGGAGGCGCATGGCTGACGCTGATGGTGATCTGCGTGCTGGTGATCGTGGGATCGGCCTTGACCATGGGGATCGGTTCGGCGGTGTACGATCACTATCTGCTGCGCGATCTGGCCAACCGGGTGGTCAAGGAGTACGCCAGACTGCCCCTCGATGAGGTCAAACGGCGCGTGCGTCACGAAATCGACCAGTCCCGATTGCCGGAGGAGGCTTTCAAAGTGACCAAAACCCTGTCCGGCTATCGGGTCGAGGTGGCGCAGACCATTCCCTTGAGCCTGGTGTTCGGGGGCGCGCAACTCCATGTGCCCGGCCATGGCGCCTGGACCTGGACCTATCGGACCGAAACGTGACGCTGCCATGAATCGTGACGAATTCGACACCGACGCCCTGACGGCCTGGTTTGCCGCGCACTTCGATTACACCTTCAACGATCCGGGCATGTTGCGTCTGGCGTTGACCCACCGTTCCGTGGCCCAGGACGACCCCGGGGATGCCGCCCCCCATGGCGCCCACGAGGAGGAGTGGCCACTGCGCCACAACGAACGGTTGGAGTTTCTGGGCGACGCGGTGTTGGATCTGGCGGTGTCGCGGCTGCTGTTCCACCGTTTTCCCGACTCTCCGGAGGGGGAGCTTTCCCATTGGCGTGCCGCGCTGGTCAACACCCGCGCCTTGGGTCAGGTGGGCCGGGAGATGGGACTGGGAACCCGGCTGCGGCTGGGTCGCGGCGAGGATCTGAGCGGCGGACGGGATAAACCCTCCATTCTCGGCAACTCCATCGAAGCCCTGTTTGGCGCGGTCTTTCTGGATGGGGGCTGGCCCGGCGCCGAACGCATGGCCACCAGGGTGTTCGCGCCGCGCATGGAGCGTTTTTCACCGGGCGGGGAGTTGAAGGATTTCAAGACCGCCTTGCAAGAGCGGTTGCAGGGCATGGCCCGTCCCCTGCCCCGTTATGCGCTGCTCAACGTCTCCGGCCCGCCGCACCAACGTCACTTTCAGGTGGCCTGTCGGGTGGATGAGGGAATCGTGGGACGCGGCGATGGACCCAGCAAACGCCGCGCCGAGCAGGAAGCGGCCCGTCATGCCATGGAGCTGATGGAGCGGATCGACATGCGTGAGGAGAACGCGGAGTGAACGGTTCATCGGCGGAAACGCCCGACAACAGATCCAAACAACCCGGCGAGTTCCGTTCCGGCTACATCGCCATCGCCGGTCGTCCGAACACCGGCAAATCCACCTTCTTGAACCGCGTGCTCGGACGCAAGGCGGCCATCGTCACCCCCAAGGCGCAGACCACCCGTGGTCGTGTGCTCGGAGTGTACGAACGCCAGGGGGCGCAGCTGATCTTTCTGGATACGCCGGGCATCCACGATCCGGGACGGGTGCTGCTCAATCAGGTGATGGTGCGCACCGCCTTCGAGGCGTGTCGCGAAGCCGATGTCACCCTCTACTTCGTCGAGGCCACCTCCGGGTTGACCGACGAGGATCGGGAGATCCTCAACCGTCTCGGCGAGGCTCCCATCATCCTGGTCTTCAACAAGGTCGATCGCACCCCGAACAGCCGCCTGATGGAAAAGGTGTCCGCCACCTCGGAGCTGGCCGGCGGACGCATCGCCGAGGTGGTGCCGATCTCGGCCCTGACCGGACGCAACGTCGAACGTCTGCTGGATCTGCTGGTCCGGTTCCTGCCCGAGGGACCGCGCTATTTCCCGGAGGGGCAGTGGACCGATCAGCCGGAGAGTTTCATCATCGCCGAAGTGATCCGCGAAAAGCTCTTCATGCTGTTGCGCCAGGAACTCCCCTATGCCCTGGCGGTACGGGTGGTGCTGTGGGAGCAGCGTCCCCCGCCCTCGGAGGTGCGCGATCTGGAGGCCCACATCCTGGTGGCGCGCGAGTCCCAGAAAGGGATCGTCATCGGTCACCGCGGCGAACTGCTCAAACGGGTCGGCGCCCAGGCGCGCAAGGAGTTGGAGCACCAGTTCGACTGTCCGATCTTCATGCGTCTTCAGGTGCGCGTCGAACGGGAGTGGAGCGCGGACGCACGCATTCTGGCCGCTCTGGGCTATGTGCATCCGGAAGAGGACGAGGAGCCGGATGCGGATCTCGGATAGGGCCCTGGCGTTGCGGCGGGTGCCGTTTCGCGACGACTCATGGATCGTGACGCTTCTGACCCCGAATCACGGGGTGGTCGCCGCCATGGCGCGCGGTGCGCGTCTGGGGGGACGGGATGGCATGCGTGCCGCCTTGACCGGCTTTCACGGTCTGTCGATCGAGATCCGTGCCCGCGCGCCGGATGCTCTCGGCAGTCTGGTCCGCGCGGAGATCTTCGAGCCGCGCTATCGTCTTCCGTTCCTGCCCGAGGCTTCGTCTGCCGGCCAGTTGCTGCTCGAGGCGATACACCGTCTGGAGATGCCTTATGACGCGCGGGATGGCGCGATCTTCCACTGCGTGGATGGAGCCCTGGCGGCGCTGGAGAGCGGTGCCGATCCTCTGGCCGTGGCCGCGGGGAGCATCAGCCGTCTGCTGGGGTTGTTCGGGCATGGTTGGCGGGCCGGGGACTGTGTGGGGTGCGGCACCCGGACGCGGTTGCGTTTCGTGTCGGTGAAACGGGGTGGCGCGGTTTGCGAGGCGTGCGGCGCCCCCTATGCGGATCGTCTGCCCAGGGCCGGGGATGCGGTGTTGGCGGCCATGGCCGATCGTTCCTGGCCACCGCGTTTGAGCGGTTTGTCCCACGAGGAGATGTTTTTTTTCTACCAGTTGGGCCTGGAGGCGTTGAATCGCATCGGACCTAGGCCGATGAGCGCGGATGCGTCGTTCAGACAGTTGGTCCGTGTGTGAGGGGTTTCTGGTTTTTCAAGGAGAGGGAACATGATCGACAAGGCGTTGTTGGAAATTCTCGTCTGTCCGCAGTGCAAGGGGGGGTTGGAGTATGACGCCAAGGCGGATGAACTGATCTGCCGGGTCGATCGTCTGGCCTATCCGATCCGCGACGAGATCCCGGTGATGTTGGTGGATGAGGCACGCAACGTGGAGGAGTGACAAAACTGGCGGGGTCCAGGAACCCATGGCCCCTGGTGGGGTTCGGGGCGAAGCCCCGAAGAGGCGTCAAACCCGGCAGCGTCCAGGGGCCCGTGGCCCCTGGACGTTTTTTTTTGAAGACCGCAGGGGTTCTGAATGGTTGCCATGGAACCCGGCAAAGTCCCGGAGGCTCTGCCTCCGGACCTCCGCCGGGGGCGATCGGCCCCCGATCCCCCCGTGATGACCTGGCTCTTTCAGTACCGATACGGCCCCGGCTTGTAAGGCCCATCCACCGACACGCCGATGTAGGCCGACTGCTTGTCGGAGAGCACCGTGAGTTTCACGCCCAGTTTGCCCAGATGCAGACGGGCCACCTTCTCGTCGAGCTTCTTGGGCAACACATACACGCCGATCGGATACTTGCCGGGATTGTTCCACAACTCGATCTGCGCCATCACCTGGTTGGTGAAGGAGTTGGACATCACGAAACTGGCGTGACCCGTGGCGCAACCCAGATTGACCAGCCGCCCCTCGGCCAGCAGGATCAACCGCTTGCCGTCCGGGAAGATCACATGATCCACCTGGGGTTTGATGTTCTCCCAGGTCAGGGAGCGCAGCGAGGCGACATCGATCTCGGAGTCGAAATGACCGATGTTGCAGACGATCGCCTGATCGGGCATCTGGTCCATGTGGGCGCGGGTGATCACATCCACGTTGCCGGTGGCGGTGACGAAGATGTTGCCGATCGGCGCGGCATCCTCCATGGTCACCACCCGATACCCCTCCATGGCGGCCTGCAACGCGCAGATGGGATCGATCTCGGTGATCCACACCGTGGCGCCCATGCCGCGGAACGCCTG
The DNA here is from genome assembly GCF_045865675.1 of Candidatus Magnetaquiglobus chichijimensis. Classification (NCBI taxonomy): domain Bacteria; kingdom Pseudomonadati; phylum Pseudomonadota; class Magnetococcia; order Magnetococcales; family Candidatus Magnetaquicoccaceae; genus Candidatus Magnetaquiglobus; species Candidatus Magnetaquiglobus chichijimensis. The sequence continues at coordinate 472,332 of NZ_BAAFGK010000001.1, read as the reverse complement.
GGCACACCCCTTGCCCACATCGCCATATCCGCACACCACGGCGATCTTGCCGGCCACCATCACGTCCGTGGCACGCTTGATGCCGTCGATCAGCGACTCGCGACAGCCGTAGAGATTGTCGAACTTGGACTTGGTGACCGAATCGTTGACATTGAAAGCCGGAACCTTGAGGAGGCCGGCGGCCATCATCTCCTGCAAGCGATGAACGCCGGTGGTGGTCTCCTCGGAGATGCCACGGATCCCGGCCATCAACGCCGCGTGCTCCGGACGGTGCAGCACCAGGGTCAGATCGCCGCCGTCATCGAGGATCATGTTGGGAAGCCAGCCATCGGGACCGAAGATGGTCTGGTCGATGCACCACCAGAACTCCTCCTCGGTTTCGCCCTTCCAGGCGAAGACCGGAATGCCGGCAGCGGCGATTGCCGAGGCGGCGTGATCCTGGGTGGAAAAGATGTTGCACGACGACCAGCGCACCGAGGCGCCCAGGTCCACCAGGGTCTCGATCAGGACCGCGGTCTGGATGGTCATGTGCAGACAGCCGGCGATGCGCGCGCCAGCCAGGGGTTTTTGTCCCTGGTATTCGCGCCGCAGGGCCATCAGGCCGGGCATTTCGGTTTCGGCGATGGCGATCTCCTTGCGGCCCCACTCGGCCAGACCGATGTCGGCCACGCGGTAATCACGGAAATCGGAAGGGTTGGCAGCAGTCATGTTTCGTCTCGTTTCAGGGTTCGTAAAGGTTCCGTGAGTTCAAATACCGGCGGCGGCGCGCAGCGCATCCACCTTGTCGGCGCGCTCCCAGGTAAACTCCGGCAGTTCGCGTCCGAAGTGACCATAGGCCGCGGTCTTGGCATAGATGGGACGCAGCAGATTCAACTGCCGGGTGATCGCCTTGGGACGCAGATCAAAGGTGTCGGCCACGATCTGCTCGATGCGGCCATCCGGAATCCGCCCGGTGCCGAAGGTATCGACCATCAGCGAGACCGGTTTGGAAAGGCCGATGGCATAGGCCACCTGGATCTCGCAACGCCGGGCCAGACCGGCAGCGACGATGTTCTTGGCCACGTAACGGCCCATGTAGGCCGAGGAGCGATCCACCTTGGAAGGATCCTTGCCCGAGAAGGCGCCGCCGCCATGACGTCCGGCCCCGCCGTAAGTATCGACGATGATCTTGCGACCCGTGACCCCGCAGTCGCCGACCGGTCCGCCGATCACGAACCGACCGGTGGGATTGACGTGGTAGACCACCTTCGGGCTGAGCAGTTCCGCCGGGATCACCGGCTTGATGATCTCCTCGATCACCGCCTCGCGCAACGCCTCGTAGGCGATGTCCGGGTCGTGCTGGGTGGAGACCACCACCGCCTCGACCCCTGTCGGGCGACCGTTCTCGTAGCGCACCGTCACCTGGGATTTGGCATCCGGACGCAGCCAGCGGAGCTGACCGGACTTGCGAACCTGGGACTGACGCTCCATGAGCCGATGGGCATAATGGATCGGCATGGGCATCAGGGCCGGGGTTTCGTCGCAGGCATAGCCGAACATCAGGCCCTGATCGCCGGCGCCTTGATCCAGATCGATCCCCTCGCCCTCGTTGACCCCCTGGGCGATGTCCGAGGACTGTTTGTCCAGGGAGACCAGCACCGCGCAGGAGGCGTAATCGAATCCCATCTCCGAGGAGTTGTAGCCGATCTCGCGAATCGCCTCGCGCGCCACGGTCGGATAGTCGATGACCGCGCGGGTGGTGATTTCGCCGGCCACCACCACCATGCCGGTGGTCACCAGGGTTTCGCAGGCCACGCGACTCAAGGGTTCCTGGGCCAGAATGGCATCCAGCACGCCATCGGAGATCCGATCGGCCATTTTGTCCGGGTGTCCCTCGGAGACCGACTCCGATGAGAAGAGAAACGTTCGCTCCATGCCATGCAACTCCAGATTGGTCAAAGGGAGGGGGATGCCGCCGGGATGCGCCTCGACGGGCCCGCAAGGAAACCGATTAAAAAAATGAAGGATACTCGATTCTCGTGTGTCGAACAACCTAAAAATACAGAGGTTGGGATCCCCGGAAGCCTGAAAAGGCGGCGTCCGCACGCCTTGGACGACGACCGGGCGCGCCACGCGCGGGGAGTCACCCCAACGACAACTGTTGGAAAAACCGGACCAGGCTTTCGGTCCCCACATGGAAGGAGGGCAGATGGAGATTTTCGTTCGGCGCATGCGGGCAGGCATCCGGCAGTGAAAACCCCACCAGGAGGGTCTTGATGGCCAGGAGTCGTTCGAAATCGGCCACCACGGGGATGGTCGCCCCTTCGCCGATGATCAGCGGTTCGCGACCGAAGGCCTCGGAAAGAGCGCGGCGCGCCGCCTGGACCGCCGGCAGTTCCGGATCGAGCCGCCAGGGGAGTCCGCCGCCCGGCTTGGGAAAGAGTTCGAGGCGCACCCCCGGCGGGGTCACGGCGCGCAGATGGGCCATCACCCGCTCCAGGGCCCGCTCCGGGGTCTGGTCCGGGACCAGGCGCATGGAGAGTTTGGCGTGGGCGCGGGCCGGCAGGACCGTTTTGGATCCCGGTCCCATGTAACCGCCCCACAGGCCGTTAATCTCGATGGTCGGACGGTACCAGAGGCGCTCCAGGGTCGAATAGCCCGCCTCGCCCGCACCCGACTCCAGGTCGATCGCGTTGAAGAAGGCCGACTCCTCGAAGGGAATTTCGACCACGCGGGCCCGTTCGACAGGGGTCGGGGGGCGCACGTCGTCGAGATATCCCGGCACCCGGATCACGCCCCGTTCGTCCTTCAAGGTGGCGAGCATGCGCGCCAGCGCCTCCAGAGGATTGGCCACCGCACCGCCGAAGCTGCCGGAATGGAGATCGCGTCCCGGCCCGCTCACCTCGATCTCAAGGGCCGCCAGACCACGCAACCCGGCGGTGATCGCCGGAATCCCCTCGGCCCACTGGCAGGTGTCGGAAACAACCGCCAGATCGGCGCGCAACAACTCCCGGTTGGCCACCAGAAAACCGGGCAGGTTCGGACTGCCGATCTCCTCCTCTCCCTCGATCAGGAACACCACGTTGATCGGCAGATTGCCGGTGACCGCCAGCGTCGCGGCCACGGCCTGCATGTGCATCAGGATCTGTCCCTTGTCGTCGGCGCTGCCGCGGGCGAAGATCCGGTCGTCGCGCACCACGGGATCGAAAGGGCCGGCCTCCCACAATGCCAGCGGATCGACCGGCTGCACGTCGTAGTGGCCGTAGATCAACAGGGTCGGCGCATCCGGCGCGCGCCGCCAACTGGCGGTGACGATCGGATGGCCGGCGGTCGGATGGATGGTCACCCCGTCCAGGCCGGCCTCGCGCAGGAAATCGGCGCACCAGGCGGCACCGCTCCGCATGTCCGGCTGGTTTTCGGGATGGCTGGAGATCGACGGGATCCGCAACCAGTCGATGAGCTGGTTCAGACGCTCCGTCCCGGTGGCGCGCAGATGTTCGAGGATGGTCCGCATGCCTGGGAGATCCGCTTCGCGGGCGAACGGGATGCCCGTCATTCGGCCAGCTGACGCGGCGAGATCAGATTGACGAGGGTGGCGCATCCGGGGGTGAGATGCGACCAGTCGTTGGGAAGCTCCAGATGGGCGATGGTGGCGGTTTTGATCGCCCCGGCCTCGCCCCCTTCTTCCACGCCGGAAAGCTCCATGGCGTGATTCACCAGATAGTCGAAGAGCATCTCCAGGCCCGGATTGTGGCCGACGATCATGGCGGTCCCGGTCTGTTTGGGAAGTTCGGCCAAGACCTCGAGCAACTCTTCGGTGCCGGCGCCATAGATGCGCGCATCCCACAGCACCGCCTTTTTCTTGATGTCGAGCACCTTGCACACTTCGAGGATGGTCTGCTTGGCGCGCAGGGCGGGCGAGCTGAGGATGCTGTCGGGGATCAGACCGTGATCCGACAACCATTGACCCATGCGGGGGGCGTCCTGCAGGCCGCGCTTGGCCAGGGGGCGTTCGAAATCCGAGGCCGCATCCGTGTCCCAGGCCGATTTCGCGTGGCGCATGATGATCAGTTGACGTTTCATGGCGGGGATATCCCATGCCCGATGGTGATAAAAAGGGAGAGTTACAGAATAAACGCCGATTTATCACCTGTCAAGACCAGGAAATCCACCCACTTCATGAAACTAGGGGAACCCCATCCCCGCCGGGGTTCCCCACGCGGTCCGGAATGGCCCTGCTCAACGCGGGAAAAGGGTGCGCTCCACCAGCGCGCAGAGGATATGGCCGATCATGATGTGGCTCTCCTGGATGCGGGTGGTCTCCGAGGAGGGGACGCGGATGCAGTCGCACAGGGTGTAGAGTTTGCCGCCCGCCTGGCCGGTCAGACCCACGCAGGTCACGTCGCGACGCCGGGCCACCTCCACCGCAGCCAGGATGTTCGGGCTGTTGCCGCTGGTGGTGATCGGGATGAAAAGATCCCCCTCCCGCGCCAGGGCATCGAGTTCGCGCGCGAACACCTGCTCGTAGCCGTAGTCGTTGCCGATGGCGCTGATCGCCGAACTGTTGGTGCCCAGGGCCATCGAAGCCACCGGCGCCCGATCGTAGCAGAGACGCGCGGTGAACTCGGCGCTCAGATGCTGGGCATCGGCGAAGCTGCCGCCGTTGCCGGCGAAGAGGATCTTGCCGCCTCCCTTGAGGGAGGCCACGCAGTCGCTGGCCAGGGACTCGATCTGACCGATGAGGGTGAAATCGCGCAGAATGGCGCTCTTGACGCGCATCGAGGCTTCGATCTCGGCGCGAATCCGTTCCGTCCATGGGGTACTCATCTTCTCAACTCCTGTTAAGGTATCCGACATTTCCGAGCAACTCACATCAACCAGGGGATCGCGTCGCGCGGGCTGGCGATCACCGGACAAGGGGGATCCTCCGGAGCACGCTCCGCAGGATGGACCAACAGCAGGGCGCGTCCCACCCCAGCCGCCGCCGCGGCCTGGATGTCGCTCAACCGGTCACCGACCAGGAGCGATCCGCCCAGATCGAGATTCAGCTCCCGGGCGGCCTGAAGGATCATCCCCGCTCCCGGCTTGCGGGAGGGATCCTCGCGCCGGTACGGACCGATCCCCTTCGTGGGATGGAACGGGCTGAAATAAACCGCGTCGATGCGGCTCCCCTCGCGTTCGAAGGCGGCGCGCATCCAGTCGGTGAGGGCGTGGAAGCGGCTTTCCGTGTAGTAGCCGCGGGCGATGCCGGACTGGTTGGTCACCACCACCACCCGATGGCCGAGCCGACAGGCGGCGCGGGTCAGATCGAAAATCCCGTCGATGAAATCGAACCGCTCCTCTTGATGAACATAGCCGTGATCGATGTTGATCACCCCATCCCGGTCCAGAAACAACGCCCTGGCGGCATCCGGCCTGCATGGGGGGGCCACGACCGGGGCATCCGGCCCTCGGGTGGGGTCCATCGCTGGGATATGGGGGGATTCAGGCTCTGTCATGGTGGCGCGCGTCCCATCGTCCGACCTCGCGAACGCTTACGTCCGCCCTGGCGGGACGATTAAGGTAAATTATCACATCCAGCCCTGGAGCGTCAATTTTCTCACAACCTCTTCCTGGGATTTTTCCAGCCCCATCCTCGCAGCTTTCATACCGAAACCGGCCCGCGAGGCGCGTCACAACACACGGAGCGGCCCTTTGGCACCGTACTCGCATTCTCTACCCGGATCACCACCCTTATCCCGGCGCCCGACCCCCGTCGTCCACGCCGCACCCCAAGCTGAAGGCCCCATGCCCAACATCCCCACCGAGCCGATCCCGTCCAGCGACCCTCCGCCCCCATCGGACGACCCCCCCTGTCCGCCCCAGGCCGAAATCCACTGTCTGGCCGCCGTCAGCCACGAGCTGCGCACCGCGCTCAACGTCATCCTCGGCCTGGCGGATCTGCTGCAACAGACGGATGATCTCCAGAAGGCGCGCCGTCAAGCCTCGATGATCCACGACTCTGGACTGGTGATGCACGCCCTCCTCGACGACATGCTCGAATACAGCCTGCTGGCCAGCGGCGCGGCGCGACCACGACCCGAACCCTTTTCGCCAGAAATGCTGCTGGCCGAACTGTACGACACCTTCGCCATCCAGGCCCGTGCCGCAGGGAGCGATTTTCTCACCCCGCCACCCGCCACCCTCCCGGAACGTCTGCATGGCGACGCGCTCCATGCGCGTCACGCCCTCGCCCGCCTCCTCGAACTGGCCCTGAAACTGGCCCCGCGCGGCGAAATCCACGCAGATTTCCATTTCACCCCGATCAAGGCCCAAACCTCCCTGCTACGCGGCACCATCCGCGCCTCGGGATGCCTTCTCAACGAACTCCAATGCAAAAGCCTCTTCAAACCGTTGCGCGCCCACGCCGACGCCCTGCCCAGACTCCCCAACCCACCCGGTTTCGGACCGGCCATCGCCAGGGCGTGGATCCGGCTGCTGGGTGGAACCTTGAAGGTGCGATGCACGCCGTCGGAATTGTCAACATTTAATTTCGAAATACCTTTTTCTCAACACCATCATTGACATCTGTCGTCAATTTGTCTAATATGGTTATTCAAGTCATCAATGACTTATCCATCCTTGTCCGAAACGATCCACGATCGAGCCGGCATAGAATCAAATGTCGATCCGTGACGAACCCAATCGTCATGCGCACCCAAAAAAACACCATCGGATCTCCACCGTGAAACTCCCGCTCGTCGATCACATCCGCCAGTCGGTCAGTCGCAAAATCCTGCTCTTGACCGGCACGGTCGGCACCCTCGCCCTGCTGCTCCTGGGCGGCATCCAGCTCCATCTCATGCACCAGGCGCTGATGGAAGAAAACCGCAACGCCATCGGTCGCATCGCCGAAACCGCCACCCAGGGGCTCCAGGCCATCATGCTGGCCGGCCAGGCCAGCATGGCCCACGATTACCTGGACCGGCTCAAGCATGTGGAAGGGCTGGAGACCCTGCGCATCTTCCGCGTCAACGGCAGCGAGGCGTTCCGTCCCGAAACCGAAGGGATGCCCCTCGATCCGATGCTCAAGGCCCCATTCCAGCAGACCCTCGCCGATCAGAAGACCCTGCTGCTCGACGTCACCGGTCCGAACGGCATCGGACGCACCACCATCCTGGCGCCGATCCCCAACCACGAACCGTGTCAGGCCTGTCACGGCACGCAACACCCCCTGCGCGGGGTATTCCTGTTGTCCGTGTCGCGTCAGGCCAGCGAAAACCGGGTCGCCGAGGCGCGCGCCATCGCCCTGCTGCTCATGGCCGGGGCCATTCCTCTGCTGATCCTGGTGATCCATCTGGTTCTGGGCCGCAGCGTGCAACGCCCCCTGGCCCTGCTGCGCGAGGCGATCACCCGCATCGCCGACGGCGATCTCACCCACCTGATCCCCGTCCCGGACGGCAAGGTGGATGATCTGGGACGCATCGCCCGAGACTTCAACGCCATGACCATCCGCTTTCGGGATACCATCCGCCAGGTCTTCCTGCAAACCCACTCCATGGCCGCCTGCATCACCGATCTGACCGACGTGCGCGACATGCTCTCCAAGGACTCGCAACACAGTTTTCGCCTCGCCGATCAGACCGCCCGGGATCACCACCTGGTGGAACGGCAGGTGTCGGCCATCCAGGAGGCCATCCAACAGGCCACCGAACAGGTGGGCACCATGTCGGCGGCCACCGAGGAGCTTTCGGCCAACATCACCTCCATCGCCTCGAGCGCCGAACAGGCCAGCCACAACATCCACGCCATGTCGGACGCGGCGGAACACATCCTGGCCAACGTGGCGGATGTCAACCGGAACCTCTCCCAGGTGGATGGTTCGATCGCCGCGGTGGCCGACGCGATCGGCGCGGTGACCGGCTCGATCGACGCGGTGCGTCAACGTTGTCTGGATGCCGGCTCCCAATCCCGCCAGGCCAACGAAAAGGCCCAGGGCACCCAGGAAATCATGTCCCGGCTGGCCCACTCCGCCCAACAGATCGATCAGGTGCTGGAGTTGATCAACGACATCGCCAACCAGACCAACATGCTGGCCCTCAACGCCTCGATCGAATCCGCCGGGGCCGGGGACGCCGGCAAGGGGTTCGCGGTGGTGGCCAACGAGGTCAAGGATCTGGCGCGCCGCACCGGCGAGGCGACCCGTCTGATCGCCGACAAGATCCTCGAGATCCAGGCCCACACCCAGGAGGTGGCCCTGGCCAATCAGGAGATCGCCGGCGCCATCGAACGGATCGATCAATCCAACCTGGAGATCACCGATGCGGTGGACGAACAACTGCTGCGGGTCACGGAGATCTCGGAGGCGATTCTGGCGGTCTCATCGGCCTCCCGCGAGGTGACCGGCTCTTCCGCCGAACTCGACGGCGGCGCGCGCGACATCGTGCGTTCGGCCCAGGAGGCGGCTCTCGGCGCCTCGGACGTGGCCCGCGCGGCGGAAGAGGCCTCCTCTGCCGCCACGCTGCTGGCGCGCCAGGGCGAAGCGATCCACGCCGCATCCCTGGAGGTGGTCCGTTCCGCCGCCCAGGCCGCCTCGGCCACCACCAGCGCCAACCACAAGGTGGACGAAATCTCCCGGACCGCCTGCCTGGTCAACGGCACCATCCATCACGTCTCCCTGCTCATCGATTCGGTGGCGGTGCCGGGTCGCAAACTCGAACATTCGGTGCGCGATCTCACCTTGCATCCCGAACCCTTCCCGGTGGAAAAGATCAAGAATGCCCACCTCAAATGGCTCGGAAAACTGGAAAACGTCATTCGCGGACGCAGCGACCTGAAACCCGAACAGGTGGCCAGCGGACGGGAGTGCGATTTCGGCAAGTGGTACTACAGCGACGGCGCCTCCCGCTTCGGCACGCTCGACATTTTCCATCAGGTGGGCGAAGTCCACCTGGAGGTCCACGAGGTGGCCCGCGAAACGGTCCGATTGGCAAGCCAGGGGGATGTCTCCGCCGCAGAGACAAAAATGACCGAATTCAACGCCATCAAGGACCGGCTGTTCGACCTGTTGGATCATCTGTACATGGAGGCCGCCGGCATGAGATGATTCCGCCGCCAGACCGGTCGCGGGAGTTGCCGGACACACCACGATGAGGGGGGGAAAATCATGGATCGCAAACAAAACTGCTGGGAGTTTTTCAACTGTGGCCGCAGCCGCCACGCACCCGATCAGGACGGAAGCTTCTGCCCGGTGAGCCTGATCGGCGCCTACGACGGCATCAACGGCGGACGCGACGCCGGTCGCGCCTGCTGGAACATCGAAGGCACCTTCTGCTCCTTTTCGGCCTGTGGAACCGGCGACGACCAACGCGGCACCTTTGATTTCAAGAAGGCGCAGTGTCAAAAATGCGCGTTCAAGGCCCTGGTCATCCAGGAAGAGGGCGAGACCTTCCAGGAGAAAAAACGGTTCGATTGAGCTGTTCAGCTTTCCAAGGATGCGATAACCCGGCAATTGCTGCCGGTTCATCCTGCCTCTCCCCTGGCGGCCCACCGTGGCAGGGCAACCTTGTTTTTCAAGTCTTATCAAAATTCTACTCCATACCTGAAACGATCCGGAAAATTGGCACGAACTTGGCTTCAAGCCAAATGAACAGCCGATCATCCGGACGGAAGGTTCCGTTCGGCACCCTGGCATGCGTTGTCACGAGTCTGGAGCCACCCCATGGGAATCAGCATTTCACTGGAAAACCGCCGCAAGGCGATGATCAATCCGGCGCTTTTCGCCAAGCAACCGCGCGCCCTGATCGAGGAGATCGAGGAGTATCGCAAGGAGACCGAACGGCTTGGACGGATCTACGATCTGCACCGACAGCTCGGCATGTCCCTGGATCTGGACTCCATGATCGAGGCCATCTCCCGCTGGCTGGTGCCGGTGATGCCCCACAATCTGGTGGCCTATCGCCGCTTCGACCGCCGCATCCACACCGCCTGCTCGAGTCACGGGCCGGACCGGCAGGCGCTGCGGGAGATCGCCCAGGAACTGATGCGGCACCCCTTGAACGAAAAACGCTCCGGTTGTCTGACCACCGTGGCGCGGTATTACCACCTGTGGCCCCTGGATCCGAACGGTCACGACTGTCTGCTGGTGATCCACGAGTGCGCCGAACTCTCCTCCGCGCCGTTCGATCATCTGGAGGCCGAGGTGCTCGAAGAGCTGCGCGGTCCGCTGGAGCGGGCGCTGGCGTATGAGGATCTGTATGATCAGGCGCGACGCGACAGCTTGACCGGGTTGGTCAACCGCCGGGTCTTCGAGGAGCGCTCCGCCCTGGAGATGGCGCATGCCAACCGCCACGGCAATCCGCTGGTCCTGGCCTGTCTGGACCTGGACCATTTCAAGGCGATCAACGATCGCATGGGACATGGCGAGGGGGATGTGGTCTTGCAGAAGGTGTCGAAGACCTTTGCGCGCATCGTGCGCGATTCGGATCTGTTGGCGCGGGTGGGCGGGGACGAGTTTGCCATGATCCTGCCCAGCACCACGCTCGAGAATGCCAATCTGCTCATGGAACGTCTGTGCAAGGCAGTGCGGGAGCTGAACATCCGCGCGCCGGAGGCGGCGCCCCTCGGGGTGAGCGTCGGGTTGTCGCTCTGGAAACCGGAGCACGCCACCCTGGAGGCGTGGTGGCAGAGCGCCGACGCGGCCCTCTATCGCGCCAAGGCGTCGGGCCGGTCGCAGGTCTGTTGCTGATCCGCGCTCCCGGAGTCTGTTTCTGACCGGATGGAGTCGAGGGCCCCTCCCCCTCGATTCCGAAACCGACCGCGCCCGCCATGCGGAGCGCGTCCGCCGAATCGACCGCCCCCCGCTACGCGAACAACAGCGCGGAGAGTTTCTGTCGATAACTCCGAATCAACGGATGGCCCGGCCCCAACAAATCAAACACCCGCAGCAGGGCCCTGCGTCCCGCGTCATCCCCGTGACTCCGATCGCGACGCACCACCTCCAGGAAACAGTCCATCCCCTCGGCATACTGTTCACGGGCCACCAAGGCCTCCCCCAACGCCATGCGCGCCTCCGGATCCTCCGGAGATTCGGCCACCCGCGCCCGCAGGACATCCAGATCCGCCTCCGCAACACCAAAGGCCAACCGGGCGATCAGGGTTTTGGCCTCGACCCGCTCGCGATCCTTGGGCTTCAGACGCTCCAGGGCCGTCCGTGCGCCCTCCGGATCACCCGACTCCAGAGCCACCCGTGCCATGCCCAACAGCGCCTCCGCATGAGCGCCATCCAACTCCAACGCCTGACGATAGAGATCCGCCGCCCGATCCCAGGCATTCGCCGCCTCGGCGGAACGTCCCGCCCCAGCCAGTTTGTCCGCCTCGCCGGGCAACGCCTGATCCAGGAAACGCCTGACCTGCGACTCGGGCAGGGCGCCGGTGAACTCATCCACCACCTCCCCATCTACGAACAACTTCACCGCCGGAATCCCCCGCACCCCATGGCGGCGCGCCAACTCCGGATCGCGATCCGCATCGATCCTGGCCAGTTGGAACCTGCCATCCATCTCCACGGCCAGTTTCTCCAGAATCGGCCCCAGGGTGCGACACGGACCACACCAACTGGCCCAAAAATCCACCAGCACCGGCACGCTCCGGGAACCCTCCAACACGTCGCGCTCGAAGGAGGCGCCATCCACATCGCGGATCCACATCGACTCAGACATCCTTATTTCTCTCCCATCCTTGTTGCATCGATCACAAATCCACCATCTCCACCGCATCGACGGCAATGCCGGAGATGAAACGGGTCGCCGTCTCCTTGAAACGATCCGCCACGTCGGTCACCAGAAACGCCAGCCTTTGTGTCGCGCCACGGGGCGCAGGCGCGATTTCTCCCCCCAGATGCCGACGCAACTCCTCAGCCACCGCCGCCGACGAGTCGATCAAGGTCACGCCCGCCCCCATGGTCTCGGCAATCACCCCCTTCAAGACCGGATAGTGGGTACACCCCAAGATCAACGCATCGAGCCTCTGGGTAAAAAGCGGCGTCAGGGTGTCGGTGACGATCATGCGTACCGCCGGATGGTCCACCCACCCCTCCTCGACCAGCGGCACGAAAAGCGGACAGGCCAGGGAGATCACCTGGATGGCGGAATCGAGCATGGCCAGATGATAGGGGTAGGCGCCGCTGGCCACGGTGGAACGGGTGCCGATCACCCCGACCCGTGGCGCCCGATTCCCACCACCCAGGGTGGCCGCGGCGCGACAACCGGGCTCGATCACGCCGATCACCGGCACCGGACTCTGGGCGCGCAGCGCCGCCAACCCCAACGCGGAGGCGGTGTTGCAGGCCACCACCAGCCCCTTGACCCCGCGTCGCAACAGGCAGTCGGCCACCTGGAGGGTATAGCGCTCCACGGTGCGCGCCGACTTGGTGCCATAGGGAACCCGTGCCGTATCACCGAGATACAGAAAACTCTCCTCAGGAAATCGCCGCGCCACGGCCTCAAGCACGGTCAACCCTCCCACCCCGGAATCGAACAGACCGATCGGTCGTTCGTCGTACCGCTGATTGTCCATCCACCCTCATCCCAACCGAAAACAATGAAAACCATTGCCAAACATGAAAGCCTCTGCTAGGCTTGAAAGTCAAGCGGATATGGTGGAATTGGTAGACACGCTGTCTTGAGGGGGCAGTGGTTAGCGCCGTGCCGGTTCAAATCCGGCTATCCGCACCAATTTTTTCGTTCGGGATCAACTCCGGACGAACAAAATGGCACACAAAGCCAGACGGGTCAAACCGACTGGCTTTTTTGTTGCCCAAGCCCCCGACAAACCCCTGCTCACCTTGACCCGTGCCGTCTCATGCATTCTCATGGAAAGCTCCCGTCGCTCAACAGGTGTGACCGAGCCGCCCGAATCGATCCGGCACCATTTGGCCGCGCGCCCCGCCAATCACCACCGAAAAAAAAGGCCTTGGATACGCTCCAAGGCCCTGTGCCAAAAAACAGCTTTTCACGTCATCCGCACACGACGTTCCCCACCAACCGCGCTATCCCCCGGCGCCGACCCCAAGACGGAAGAACTCCCAGGAGTCGCTCAGATCCGTGGTCGGCGTAACCGTGAAACCGCTGATCACGAAACGCAGGGTCGCGGCCTGGATCAAACCCACGAAGAAGTCCGCAGCAGCATCCAGGGCCAGGGACGCGGAGACCTCCCCGGCATCCCGGGCATCGTTCAGGATGGTTCTGATCAGCCGGACATACTCCCGCACGATGCGGCTCATCACCTGGCTCTCCGCCGGGGTCATCACCCCCTCGACGAGAAAGATCCGACACAGACCCGGATGCTCGGCGAAAAATTTCAGGTGATACTCCAACAACAGCCGCAAACGGGACAAGGGCGAGACATCCGTCGGGATCTTGTCGGAAAAGTGGAAGAGATGATCCTTTAAATAGTCGGTCAGGGCCTGAAAGATGGCATCCTTGCCCGAAAAATGACGATAGAGCGCGGCCTCGGAGAGTCCCACCTGGGCTGCCAGTTCGGCGGTGGTGACCCGACGGTTGCCCTGTTCCAGCAGGGTCATGACCGCACGCAGAATCTCCAGGCGTCTCTCCGGGCGACGACGACGGTCCACCTTGAGGGGTTCACGATTCAAACCAGCGGCACGATCATCATCGAGGGACATGCGAATCTCCAGAACCCATTGAAAAATGAAACATTCACAAACGGTTGTTCATTGTATTGAACACCATCCGGCCTCGCATCCCCCTGACAACCATCATGACACACTTCCTGCATATTTTGCAATTCAATTGCACGTCAAAATGCTTCATGCTAGGATTGACAATCGATGAAGGCATGATCATATCCATGAATGCATTCACAAAACAGCACCCAAACCGACCCCCGGAGATCCAACCATGTACAACGAACCCAAATATCCCATCCAAGACTCCCCCTGGGGCAGCGCCATCCAGGTCAAACCCTACAGCGAAGCGGAGGTCACCACCTACCTCAAGCAGGTCTATGCCATGCTGGCCGCCAGCCTCATCGTCGCCGTGGCCGCCGGCTATATCGGAATGACCCTGCCCTTTGCCCGCGAACACCCCTTCGTGCTGCTCTTCATGATGTTCGGCGCCATGTTCCTGGCCTTCAAGGTGCAAAACGCCGCCACCCTCTTTCTGTTCACCGGCATCTCCGGACTCTCCCTCGGCCCGGTGATCACCCACTACGTCGGCGCCGGCATGGCCGGGGTGGTCGGACAGGCCGCCTTCCTCACCGGAGCCATCTTCTCCGGTCTGTCGGTCTACTCCCTGAGCACCAAACGCGACCTGTCGATGATGAGTGGCATGCTCTTCGCCGGGCTGATCATCGTGGTGATCGGTGGACTGATCAACCTGTTCGTGCAATCCTCGGCCATGGCCTTCGGTTTGTCCGCCATCGGCTCGGTGATCTTCGCCGGCTACATCCTGTTCGAGACCCAGCAGCTCAAGGAAAACCCCTGGGCCGTCTCCCCCTCGGTGGCCGCGCTCTCGATGTATCTGAACATCGTCAACCTCTTCACCAGCCTGTTGCGTCTGCTCGGCCTGATGGGAGGCGATGAGTAAGTCGCTGGCCCGGATCCGGAATCGTTTGCGCATGGCGGGCTGGGATGGCATCCAGTCCGCCATCGTCGTTTTCGGAGGCGCGCAACGGTTGCGGTTGCTCGGGCGACTCGACGCGCACGGTCGCACCCTGCCGAAACCCGCCAGGCGGATCTGGCCGGTCTCGACCGGGCTTACCGGCTTCGGATGCCAACAGGATAGCGGTCGCACCCCCACGGGAATGCATCGGATCGGGGCGATGATCGGCGCGGACGCGCCGTTGGGAATGGTTTTCAAAAGCCGTCAGGCCACCGGCGAGATCGTCTCACCGGGTGTGAGGCGGGAGGGGGATTTCATCACCAGCCGGATTCTCTGGCTCGAGGGGCTGGAACCCGGCCACAACCAGGGTCCAGGCCTCGATTCACGGGAACGCTACATCTACATCCACGGCACCCCGCATGCAGCCCGGCTCGGCACGCCAGCCTCGGCGGGCTGCGTGCGCATGCGCGACACCCATGTGGCGCGTCTGTTCAAGAAGGTCGGAACCGGCACCCTGGTCTATATCCTGCCCCCGGAAAAACCGGGACGGTGATTCCCAGCCCGGACCTCCGACTCACAACCGGTTGATCAGCCCGGCCACATAACCGGCCCCGAAACCGTTGTCGATGTTGACCACCGTGACGTTGGCCGCGCAGCTGTTGAGCATGCCCAACAGCGCGGTCAGCCCCCCGAAGGCCGCCCCGTAGCCCGCCGAGGTCGGCACCGCGATCACCGGCTTGTTCACCAGACCGCCCACCACCGACGGCAAGGCCCCCTCCATGCCCGCCACCACCACGAAAACCCGCGCGGTGCGCAACAGTTCGTCCGCGGCCAGCAGCCGATGCAACCCGGCCACCCCGGCATCGAAATGGGTCTGGACCCGCGCTCCCATCAACCGGGCCACCAGCGCCGCCTCGCGGGCCACCCCGATGTCGCTGGTCCCGGCGCACAACACCCCGACCAGTCCGCGCGGCTCCCGCACCTCGCACCCGACGCGAAACAGGCAGTCGGTGCCCGGCTCGCGGGTCAACGCCGGAAAGCGTATCTTCAGCCGTCGGATGCGCTTGGAGGTCAAGCGGGTGATCAACAGGGGCTCCCCGCCGGACAGCGCCCGCTCGACAATCGCCTCCAGATGGGCGAACCGCTTGCCCTGCGCCAGAATCACCTCGGGAAAACCATGGCGCGCCGCCCGTTGCGTATCGAGTCGCGCCACCACCTCCCCATCCTGGTGACACAAAGCCACCGGAAACCCGCTCAACTGGCGCGACGCCTCCTCCACCGTCATCCGGCCCGCAGCCACCTCGACCAACAGTGCGTGAATCCGCTCAGAAGTCATATCTGCCTAACAGTCGCTGCAACATATTGATATCATATAGATTTTTTTAGTACATCTTTTGCCTGCCAACGATCATACCTACAATGGCTTCAGAAATTTTCATTTCATCAAGTTCCCAACGCCATTTTGATGGTCACGACGGCGGTTGCAGCCAGGGGAAACGTTCGCAATGTCGGTGCCGGTTGACAGGATATCTCAAGCAGGGGGTGTGACTGCATGGAGTCTGAACCCCAAAGCCCGCACCACCTTCATGATGGTTGCGAACTCCGGGTTCCCCTCGGAGGAGAGCGCGCGATACAGTCCCTCCCTGGAAATGCCGGTTTCCCGCGCCAATTGACTCATGCCGCGCGCCCGTGCAATGACACCCAATGCATGCGCGATCAGGGGCGAGTCACCCTCCTCAAGGCAGGCATCCAGATACATGGCCATCTCGTCATCGGTTTTTAAGAATTCGGCGGTATCGTACCGGGAAAAAGTCTCGACCATGGTCATCCCCTCCACTCTTTCGCAATGATCACGGCGCGCTCGATGTCCGCATCCTGGCTGGTTTTGTCACCACCGGCCAGCAAGATCACCATCACCTGTTCGCGCTGCACAAAATAAACACGGTAGCCTGGTCCGTAATCAATACGCATTTCCGAAATTCCATCTCGAACCGGTTTGACATCTCCGAAATTGCCCAATCTGGCCCGGTCAATTTCGAACATGAATCCGCATGGCCGCCCTCCGATCCTTCAACCCGGAAAGCCAGGCTTAAAACGTTGCGCTTTGGATAATCGCGTACATGATCCAATTGTAACCTATAGATTACAGTGCGGCAACAAGGAAACCATTGAAGTAGCCCCAATCGTGAGCCCCCCGAAAGAACCCCGTTCGCATTTTGCGCCTGCTTCCCGCCCGACGAGTCCTTGGACGAACTTTTCGCCCTGAGGGCGAGTCAGGAACCAAACGAGCCGCTTTTTGCCGCCAAACGAGGGGATTCCCTCCTCATTACGCCGCTATTGGGAGCATTTCCGGCGATTTCTCCGGCATTCGGGCGCAACTGTAGCGCATGAATCGCTTGAGGTTGCAGGCCAGGGCCTTCATTGTCGCCGCAAATGTGACCCGCAACAGACCCCGCGTCCAGACTTTCCCCAACCCGTGGGCCGTCTTGAGTTCCGCGTTGAGCGATTCGATCCCGGCGCGGATGGCATACGCCTTCTTGAACGGTTCGCTCTCCTCCCGCGCCCGGCTGAAGGCCGTGGCGATGTCGCGGGGATGGACCCGAAGTCGTCCGCCCTGCCGTCCCGCCGGGCAATCCGCCGCCAGAGGACAAGCCGCACAACGCGCCGGATCGAACTGCAGATTGCGGGTTCGTCCGTCCTTGCCGAGCCGACTCCGCACGGGCGCCGCCCCTTCGGGACAGGCCACCACCCGATACTTGCTTCAGGTCCAACTCGAAATGCCCCAAGCACGATGCCGTCCGGATCCCCTTTGCCGGGCGTAGGGGCCACCAGGTCCACACCTTGTTGAGCTGCCGCAAGCAGGTTGTCACCGCTGTTGTAGGCCGTATCGGCGAACATCTTCTCCGGCGCGATTTCCCGCTCCACCAAATCGTCCAGGGCGGGGATCAGGGCGTGCTGGTCGCTCTTGTGCGCCGGCTCCACCTCGATGCGGGTGATCACCTGAACCGGGTTGTCCGCCCCGCAGGTCTCGCTCAACTGCGCCTGATAGCCCACCCCCTTGTGTCCGTCATAGCTGGCCTCTGGATCGAACGGGCTTTGCAGGCTGTCCGAGGCGATCTCCTTGCCCTCTTTCAGAATGGCGGCTTCCCCTTCGATCCGGCACTGCTCGGACAACAGCCTTTCCAACAAGGCGAACTCGGGCAACGCCGCTACCGCAGCCTCTTCCCGAAATCGTCCCACCAAAAACCACAAGTCCGCCGCTGCCGTCTCCAGACGCCGCCGACCCTCGCTGGACTTGGCGTCAGCGAACCGACCAATCCGCTCCCCATAACGCTTGCGGATCTCCTCCGGCAGTGCCTCGCACCGCTCTGGAAACAACTGCGACAGGGCTCCCAGAAAATGCTCCAGCGTCCGGGTGAACAGCCCCAGCCGGGTCAGATTGGCCATGTTCGAGTGAAAATGGGGCGAGTCATGCCTCTGCTGGCCAGTCTCCAACCCAAGGGAATCGATGATCCCCTTCGTCACCTCATCGAAGGTCTCCCCCACCGCCTCCGATTTCAACACCCGCGCCCGAAACAACTCCAGCGTCCGCAACGATACGCCCGTCTTCTCCAACGTGTCGAACCGGAACGAGCCCATCAACGCCTCGTCGGTCAGATCGAACATCTCCTTCAGCACCGACAAGGACACCAGAATGGCCACTGGCGTAGGCGACCATGCGTGCTTCCGCCTCCTGGAAGAAGAACCGATCCAATTCGGGGATCGGTTCTTGGTCATCCGGGGTGTTCTGGAGATCGTCGCTGGTCATGGCGACTCCTCCCATGCAGGCAGTTGGCGCACATGGTCGAGAAACTGTGCCACCAGCGCCGTGGTTACGGCCCGGTCGATCTCTTCGTCAAAGTCTGGATAGGCATCATAACGAAAGGTAATGGCGAAGTCGGTATAATCCAACAAGGGGAGGAATGGCTCCGGCACGGTGCCCCCCGCCTTGTCGAGGAGAGAATTCAGTTCCAGGAGGTCGTGTTTTTTGGGGAACCTGGCATTGCGCAAGCAAAGCCAGGCCTTCAACCCCTTCTCAACGGCCTGCTGGACGTGGAACCCGAAGATTTCCACATCGAAACTTCCAGGATCGCCCATCGCCGCCAGCGCACGGAGATCCTTGTCCGCCATGAGCAGATAGGATTTTGCCTGGTCACGGTCGCTCATAAAGGAGTCTCCCTTCCTGAATGGCATGGGTGATGATGTGATTGGCCGAGTGTTGCCAACGCGCCACCTCCTCCCGACTGTAAAGCAGGATATCCTTGGGAAGGGGGAAGGATGCCAGCTTTCGGCGAATCTTCTGCAACTCTTTCCATCGACTGCGCTCCTGAAAGCCATCCTCCACCACCACCAAGAGGTCAATGTCCGAATCATCGTTGGTATCGCCCCGGGCGTGGGAACCGAACAGGACGATCCGCTCCGGGTGGACGGTTTCCACGATCGAGGCGCTCATGGCGGCCAAGTCGGCATCGGTGATGCTCATAGGGATCCACTCCTAGCTCTCAGCAACAGGACAATCATCGACAGCATACGGAAAAACAGATAATCAATCTGCCTGGGATCGCTGATCTCTTCCTTGCCCTGCTCATGGTGGCGGATCTGATAGGCGTTGCCAATCCTGGTCAACATCCGGGCTTCTTCTTCCAATAATTGGCGAAACACCTGGGTAGAGCTGGCCTTATCGAGGAGATTGGTAATCTGGGCTTCCTTGTCCTTGCCTTCTTCCAGGGTTTTCAGGCGTTCCCATGCATCCCACAGACGTTCAAGTCCTTCTTTTCGGACTCGGGGATCTCGGTTGAGGATTTTAGACTTGGCGTCATTCAGCAGATCGTCGAAGCCCGTTTCATTCCCGGAACGGGCGGAATCGAGGAGATGACCCAACTCAGGGGACAGGGTGCGCACAATGCCACCATCGGGTTGAAGGCGGTAGACGATGCCATTTCGTTCAAAGATCCTGTTGATCTGCTCAAGAAATGCTTGCTGGCCATCTTTGCGGTTAAATGTCAGATGGTGATGTCGATAATAATCATGATATTCATCTTTTGTTAGAGAACAAACACACCGAAAACAGAATTGGATTAAATCGAGAATATCAAGCGTTTCAGGTTTTTCTGTATTAATGTCGTCTGGAAGCTTTGGAATTTCAGCATGGCACACTTCCCAGAAACGGACTGAGTTTGTTCCAATTATTGCAGAAGAAGAATCATCACAATTTTGAGGGAAATCTTGCCCGAACCCACCCTGATCAATCAAAGAATTGATATACCCAGAAATACCATACCATACCCGGTCAGAGATATCCTCTCTGGATTCTTCCGTCTTACCTCGTTCTTGGTCTGAAAAGTATTCCATGGACTACAACTCCCGCCAGAAGGCGCGTTGGGTGAGGGAACCAAAAAGATCAGAGGATTCCCTTTCTAAATTTCCGAGCTTCTGCTGCTCGTTCTTCCATCGTTCAACACGGTTCAGGAACGCAAGCTGTACGCTTAATGGAGGCAAAAGAACTGGGAATCCACTTAGCTGCGTCTTGTTGATCGAGGCGATACCCGTGGTTTGTTTTGCGGACATCAAGAAAGAGTCCACCGAAAGAACCCCGTTCGCATTTTGCGCCTGCTTTCCGCCCGACGAGTCCTTGGACGAACTTTTCGCCATGAGGGCGAGTCAGGAACCAAACGAGCCGCTTTTTGCCGCCAAACGAGGGGATTTCCCCCTCATTACGCCGCTATTGGGAGCATTTCCGGCGATTTTTCCGGCATTCGGGCGCAACTGTCCGGCAGAGCCTCGCACCGCTCTGGAAACAACTGCGAGGGCTCCCAGAAAATGCTCCAGCGTCCGGGTGAACAGCCCCAGCCGGGTCAGATTGGCCCTGTTCGAGCGAAAATGGGGCGAGTCATGCCTCTGCTGGCCAGTCTCCAACCCAAGGGAATCGATGATCCCCTTCGTCACCTCATCGAAGGTCTCCCCCACCGCCTCCGACGCCGCGACTTTTTTCAGGGGACTCAAGTCAGTCAGAAGTCATAGGATTTGAACTCGACCACCGGCGCCAGTTGCTCCCCCGCCGCCTCGGCCAGAAAGGGCATCAGGTGCTGCTGGGCCTGGGAGAGCGACCACCCCTGACGCCGGGCGAGCATGGCCAGATCCTCGTGTTCCACCCGCCAGATGCCGGCAGCCTCCTTGGCGCGGACCGTGCCCCACGGAGTTTTCAAAATCCGCTCCTCGCGCGGCAGCACATAACGATCCATCAACGCCACGCGCACCCCGAGGGTGGTGGTGTTGGCCAGGATGACCCGGGCCAGGCTCTCCTCATCCCCCGGTGCGGCCACCACCTCCAGGCGCACTCCCGGTCGTCCCTTCTTCATGGTCACGGGAATCAGCGCCACATCCAGCGCCCTGGCTTGAAACAACAGCTCCCACAAGGAGCCATACCACTCCGGATTCATGTCGTCGATGTGCGCGGAAAGCACCGCCACCCGTTCCCGGTCCATGTCCGTGATCGGGGAGGTCGTCTCTTCGTCGCCGTCGCAGATCAACACCCGCATCAGATTGGCGCGACCGGGCAGATCGCGACTTCCCAGACCATATCCGACCCGATCGATGCGCGGGAGATCGGGCGCTCCGTAACGCTCCGCCAGGGCAACCAGGATCGCCGCTCCGGTCGGGGTGACCAGTTCGGCCTCGACGGGATCGGCGCGCAGCGGGGCCTGATGGCGTTTCAAGAGTTCGATCACCGCCGGAGCCGGAATCGGCATGCGTCCATGGGCGCACTGCACCGAACCCGAACCGGTCGGCACCGCCGAGGCGGTGATGCGCGTGGCGCCCATCTTCCAGACCGCGAAGGCCGCGCCCACGATGTCCAGGATGGCATCGACCGCGCCCACCTCGTGAAAATGGACCTGATCGACCGGGATCCCATGGACCACGGCTTCGGCCTCGGCGAGCTTGACGAAAATTTTCTCAGCCAGCGCCTTGACCGGATCCGGAAGTTCGGCGCCCCGAATCAGACCGAGAATCGCCGGCAGTTGTCTCTGTTGCTCGTGCTCCTGGGAGAGACGGATCGCGGCGTGGATGCCGCGCACCCCGCCACGTCGTCCGCGCTTGAGATCCAGCGTCCAACCCGGCAGTCCGAGGGTGGCCAGTGCCGCGCGCAACGACTTGGGTTCCAGCCCCGCGTCCAGGCAGGCCGCCATGAACATGTTGCCGGAAATCCCCGCCTCCAGATCCAGATGCATCCGCATGGTCGTTATCGAATCACAATTTCAGGACGTGAAGGGCTGCGGTGATGAAGGACTCCATCTCGGAGACCATGACCTGCCCAAAGATGGTCATGGTCAGCCCCATGACGACGAATCCGATGATCTGGGCGATCGGCATGGCCACGAAGAAGACCTGAATCTGCGGCGAGGCGCGGTTGATCAGGCCCATGCCCAGATACAACAGCTTGGTGGTGCCGATGACCGGCGCGGCGATGATCAGGGCCAGCTTGAACATGCGCACCATCATCTCCACGCCGCCGCGCAAAAGATCCTCGGTATGCGGCAGGCCGGTACCGAGCGGCAGGGTGGCAAACGAACGCGCGATCCCCTCGACCATCAGGTGATGACCATTGAAGCCCAGAAAAAGCATCAATGCGGTCATGTACAGGATGTTGGAGAGCACGCCCTCCTGGACCCCGGAGGTGGGATCCATGACCATGGCCATGGAGAGGCCCATCTGGAATCCCATCAGTCCGCCGGCCACCTGCACGGCCACCAGCACCCAATGGATCAGCATGCCGAAGACCGCGCCGATGATCACCTCGGTGATGGCGGCCCAGCCCATGGCCACGATGCTCCCCTTGCCTTCGCCACCCCAGGGGGGCACCAGCGGATAGATCACCACGGTCAGGGCGATGAGCAGCAACGCCTTGATGCGGCTCGGGCCGACGCTGCGCGAAAAGAGCGGCGCGGCCAGAAACAGGCCGGTGAGGCGCGAGAAGATCAGAAGCAGCCGTTCGATCTCGCCCGTGGAGAGGCCGAAGAGATCCAAAAGGGCCGTGGGTTCCATGGAATGGTTCTCTCTCCGGCTCACAGCACCATGCGTGGGATGGTGTCGAAGAGTTTGGCGAAGTAATCCATGAGGGTTTCCATCATCCACGGCAGGGTGAGCGAAAGGGCGAAAAAGGTGGCCAGAATTTTGGGGATGAAGGTGAGGGTCATCTCCTGGATCTGGGTGACCGACTGGAACAGGGAGATGACGATACCCACCACCAGGGCGGTCAGGAGCATGGGCGCGGAGATCAGCAGCGCGATCTTCAAGGCATCGTTCACCAGTTCCAGAACCGTGGTCACAGGCATGGGAGAGCTGCTCCGATAGGAATTGACAAGGTATGACGGTCGTTCATCATGTTAGCCCAATCCAAAACCCATGCCAAGCGTGATGGGTGGCTCAGGTGCGATCCAGTTTTTCCGCGTGGATCATCTCGTAGACCTCGAAGACCGAGATGGCCATGGCCGCCAGGATCGGTCCGAAGAAAAGCCCCAGGATGCCGAACTGGATCAGACCGCCGAAGGTCGAAAGCACGGTGAAGAGGGTATAGTCGAGCACATGCAGTTCCCCGTTTCCGGCCTCTTTCTGTTGATTGGCCAGCCAGCCCATCAGGATCGGACGGGTGATGTTGTCGATGAGGAATCCGGTCACGAGCGCGCCCCACAGCGCCAGAAAGAGCGCCTGGCCCGGATGGCCGTGCAGAAAGAGCACATAGGCGGTCGGGGCCCACACCACCACCCCGCCCACCACCGGGATGAAGGAGGAAGCGGCGATCGCCACCCCCAGGTAGAACCACGGCAGTCCCATGAAAGCGGTCACCAGCGAAAACGACACCCCCTGCAAGAACGCCACCCCCACGATGGTGGTGGTCAAAACCGTGGCCAGGGCGGTGAAACGACCGAAGAGAATATCGTCGTAGTGGTTGGAAAGCGGGGAGAGGATTTTCAGATGCCGGGCCAGGCGTGGCCCATCCCGATAAAAGAAAAAGAGCGCGAAAACCACCAGGAGCAGCGAGGCGAAGAAGGCCAGGCCGTTGTTGGTGATTCCCTTGAAGAGGGTCAGGAGCACCAGGCCGATCCCCTTGCCCACCTGGACGTGATTGTCGCCGATCCAGCCGATCAGCTCTTCGCGGGGATACTCCGGGATCGGCAGGGCCGAGAGCAGGCGACGCAGCTCCACGGTCAACGCCTCGGGGGTGGCGAATCCCGCGAACCACTCCTGGATATCGCGGGAGAGGGTGCCGGCCTTCACGGTGGTGGCCACCAGCAGATACAAAATCGGACTCACCACCAAAAAAAACATCAAAACAGTCATGAAAAGCGCGGCGCGATCCGATTCATTAGGCATGCGGGCCAAAATCCGCCGATGGAGCGGATAGGTCGAGGCCGCCAGCAG
This sequence comes from Candidatus Magnetaquiglobus chichijimensis, assembly GCF_045865675.1. Classification (NCBI taxonomy): domain Bacteria; kingdom Pseudomonadati; phylum Pseudomonadota; class Magnetococcia; order Magnetococcales; family Candidatus Magnetaquicoccaceae; genus Candidatus Magnetaquiglobus; species Candidatus Magnetaquiglobus chichijimensis. Next base: position 448,294 of record NZ_BAAFGK010000001.1, on the reverse strand, counting down.
GGCCGCAAGAAACAATCCGGGCAAAAACGGGGAGAAGAGCCACCCCATGCCGCCAATGGCCAGAACCAGAAGGGTCAACAGAAACCCTTCCTGATAGGGATGGCCCGTGGTCGTCATGGGGGATTCGGTTTTATCCATCGTTGTCGATCACTATTTGCATGCGCAAAGCATGTCGAGGACGCTTACCCAGACGCAAGGAGAAGACCATGAAACTGTTTTATTCCCTCTGTTTGGCCCTGTTGCTCGTGGCCGTGCCGCTGACCGCCGCATGGAGCGACGAACCCGGCCCGGCAACGCCCAAGGCAAACAAAGCCGAGGCCGCCAAGGGCAAGGAGGCTGCTCGCGCCGCCCAGGCCAGGAAAGACAAAGAGCATGTGCGTCAGGTGGTCCTCGCCAAGAAGCAACAGCGCATGGCCAAGGCCCAAGTCGCCAAGCGTCCCACCGACAAGACCATGGACCTCAAGGCCAAAACCAAGACCAAGCCGGACGCCAAGGCCGCCGCCAGGAAAAACGCCCGGAAGCCCACGCAGACCGCGCGCAAACCCGGCGGCGCGCCCGGACCCCTCGGCATCCGCACCTGGACCTATCCGGAGTCCAACGAGGCGCGCACCAAGAAGCTCAACGAACTGGCCGGCCACATTCGCGCCGCCGAAAATGCCTATGATGCCGAAAACGCCAAATATCAGAAGCTCTTGAAATCAAGCAAGGAGCAGGCCAAGCCGACCGCCAAGGCCGGGAGCACCCCGGATCCCAAGGCCGCCCCGTCTCCGGACATGCAACTGGCCGCATCCCAGCAGCGCCTCACCGAGATCATGCAGAAGCTCGACTCCCTGCATCATCACCGCGGCGAAGTGGCGGACATCGTGTTCTTGAAGACCGTGAAGAACTGATCCCGCCTGTTTGGGGATGCGTTGGTTTGACTGTTGAAAAAGAAGAGAGAGTCTGGGAGATTCCTCTCCCAGGGTTGTGCTGCTGACGTTGACTTTAGCGCGCTCTTCTCAAAAAAGCATTTTTCGCGCTCTTTGCGAAAAATGCGCCGCGCGCAGCCTTCGCGAGCGTCGTTTCCGGTTTTTGGAAACGACGCTCGTATCTTGCACAAAAGGCTTGCGGAACATGACGCTTCACCAAGATGGCTGCTTTACATTGATTGCTCAATTTGCATAATAATACTTGATAAGTACAATTTAAATTATATTTATCATTTATAGGGGTTCCCCAATGGACCAAACATGGATCAGTAGAATTTTTACGATTATCAGTACTCTGCTCGGATCCGGCATAACCTGGGGCAAAGAGTGGCATTTACAAAAAAGATCTCAAGACCGTGATGCGCATTATTTGGCGGTACGGGTCATTTGTGTCCTGGATCAGTTTGCATCGGACTGTTGTGCTGTTGCCTGTGATGATGGGATATGGGATCCCCAGGAAAATCCAGATCCTCAAGGCAGACTTTTCGAAAAAGTAAAAGAGCCAGAGTCGATTCTTCTTCCAGACGATGTGAATTGGAAAAGTATTGACAACACAATCCTACACAAAACACTTAGCTTACCATTCAAATTAAAACGTGTTAAAAAACTGGTTAACGAACAAACAGAGTACGCAATTTATGATGATGGATATTTGTTGTTCCAAACAAGGCAATACGAATATGCGTGTCTAGGGCTTGATGTGATCGAGACTACTGAAAAACTAAAATCAATATACAAAATACCTTACTCAGATGATTTTGATCTTTCAGCTTTAAAAAAATCTCTGATCGAAATAAAATCAAGCTGTGAGCAGAAAAAAAATCTCGCCAACAGGATCATTCTTGAATCTGAATCGAACGAAACGATTTAAGCATAATAAAAATATCACCTCTCTATAACATTCAACCAGCCACCCCTTAGACGCACGCCTTCCGTTTCCCAAGCCAGGAATTTATCTTGCTCCCAATGCAAATGAGCCTGAGTAGTCGCTAAAAAACGGCGACGACTCGGGCCAAAGGCGGCGCGCGCTTGCGCCATTTTTCGCAAAAAACGCGAAAAATGGCTTATCGTGAAAAGCGCGCGAAAGGCAAAGTCACAAAAGATAGAGTCCCAAGGGCTTTGCCCTTGGATCCCACCGGGGGCGGTAACCGCCCCCGGTCCCCCGTGACCGTTGAACACCCTCCCCCTCACCCCGGCAAAGCCCCGTTGACCGCCTCGCGCAGTGCCTTGGCTGCGGCGGCCACCCGCGTCATCACCTCGCCACGCCAACCCGGACCAGAAATCTCACCCGGCTTGAACGGATACATCACCCCGCGCGACGCCGCCGCATACGCCCCCACCCCGTTGAACCCGGCAGCCCGCGTCACCGCCTCCAGCGACCCCCCCTGGGCGCCGATGCCGGGCATCAGAAACAACGCGTGCGGGGCCAACTCCCGCAACCGCCCGGCATGCGCCGGATAGGTCGCACCCACCACGATCCCCACATTGCCAAACCCATGCGTGCCGATCGTCCCCTCGCCCCACGACTCGGCCAACAGCGCCATCCGCTCGGCCACCGTCTCCCCAGAGGCCAACGCCAGATCCTGCAACTCCCCGGACGAGGGGTTGGAGGTCTTGGCCAGCACAAACAATCCGGCCTCCCGATTGACCTCCTGGAACGGCGCCACCCCGTCCCGACCCAGATAGCCGTTGATGGTCAAGGCATCGGCGCGCCACGGATTCGGCGTGCCGAACACCGGATGCTCCCGCCCCAGCCAGGCGATCCCATAGGCCCGCGCGGTGTGAGCCACGTCGTTGCGCTTGCCATCCAGAAGGATCGGCAACCCCATGTCCCGCAACAGCATGATGGTACGCCGCAACGCCACATGGCCGGCGGTGCCGTACTGCTCGTAAAAAGCCACCTGGGGTTTGAAACCGACCGCCTCGCCGGCACTCGCCTCGATCACCGCGCGGTTGAACTCGAACAGGGTCTCCTCCAACCGCTCCTCGGTGGGCTCATCCTTCAACCTCTGCCGCAACTGGGCCGGAAACCGCTCCACCTCCGGATCCAATCCGACCACCACCCGCGAACGCACCCGCAAGGCACGTCCAATCCAACGATCCGCGAAATGGGACATTTGTCGCTCCAAACCTGAATCAAGAGTTCCACTCACTCGCAAAACGCCCCCACCGCCGCCTCGATCCCGTCCCAGCCCCGATGCAACGCCTCCGGCGTGATGCAATAGGGGGGCATCAGATACAACACCGCGCCCAGGGGGCGGATGATCAGGCCACGCTCCAGAAAGAAGCGGATCAGGCGTGGGGTGAAGGACGAACCATAGCGGCGATCCGGCAGGGCCAACTCGAAGGCCGCCACCGCGCCCATGGCGCGCGGATAAAGGATCCGCCCGCCGAGTGCGGACAGACGCTCCCGATGCACGGCCTCGATGGCCGCCACCCGCGCCAGGGTGTTCTCGGCGTCGAACAGCGACAAAGAGGCCAGACCCGCCGCGCAGCCCAGGGCATTGGCGGTGAAGGAGTGTCCATGGGCCAGGGCCCGATCGAAGGTTTCGCCCAGGAAGGCCTGGTAGATCCCCTCGCGACAGGCGGTGATGGCCATCGGCAGGAATCCGCCGGTCAGCCCCTTGGAAAGACAGATGAAATCCGGTTCGATGCCAGCCTTTTCGCAGGCGAACAGGGTGCCGCAGCGGCCAAACCCGGTCATCACCTCATCGGCGATCAACAACACCCCCGCCGCCCGCAACCGCGCGACCAGGGCGCGCAGAAACGCCGGACGACAGATGCGCATCCCGCCCGCGCCCTGGATCAGCGGTTCGATCAGCATGGCCGCGCAGTCGGAACCGTGCGCCTCCAGATAACGTTCCAACGCCTCCAGGGCCTCGCGCTCCTTGCGCTCGACCTCCGCATCCCCCTCCCAGGTGGCCGGAAACGGCAACGTGTCCACCCCGAACAGCAGGGATCCATACCCCTCGAAAAAGCCGGAAGAGCGGCTCGCCGACATGGCGCCCACGGTATCGCCATGGTACCCGTGTTCGAACACCAGGAAACGCCCTCGGCTCTGGCCCATATTGCGTCCATAGTGCAGGGCCATCTTCATGGCCACCTCGACGGCGGTGGAGCCGTCGTCGGAGAAAAAAAGTCGCGTCAGACCCGCCGGAAGAGTCTTGACCAGCGCCTCGGCCAGACGAACCGCCGGTTCGTGGGTCAGGCCGGCGAAGATGATCTGGGCCATGGTCCGGGCCTGGGTGGCGATCGCCTCGGCGATCACCGGATGGGCATGACCGTGGATGGCCACCCACCACGAGGCGATCAGATCCAGATATTCCGTGCCGTCCACCCCGTACAGCCACGCGCCGCGCGCCGAGGCGATCGGCACCGGCACGGGTGCGGTGGCCTGCTGGGTGTAGGGATGCCAGACATGCGCCCGGTCCAGGGCGATCAACGGTTCGGGAGAGCGGTTCACAGCCCCAGTCTCCGCCGCGTGATCATCCATCGCTCCGGATCCCAGGGGGGAACCGCGGCCAGAACCTCCGGGGTCATGGGATCGAGCCACGGGATCTCGGCCAGAAGCGGGGCCGCGCCGAAATCGGTGATCGCGGTGCGATTGACCGCATTGGGCACGCCGGACAAAATCACCCCGAGGATCTCCAGATCGCGACGTCGCAACGCCTCGAGGGTCAACAGGGTGTGGTTGATGGTGCCCAGCGTGGTGCGTGCCACCACCACCACCGGCAGGGCGAGCCGCACCATGAGGTCCGCCATGGTCTCCCGATGGTTCAGCGGCACCAGAACCCCACCCGCCCCCTCGACCACCAGGCACGCACCGCCCGCATCCGGCAGCGCGAAATCCTCCAGCCGGATGGCAAGCCCGTCGCGCCGCGCCGACTCGTGGGGCGAGAGCGGCGCGTTGAGCCGGAACCGTTCCGGCAGGATCCGTCCTCCGCCCGACAACCGGGCCACGAGCCGGCTGTCGCTCTCCTCCTCCAGTCCCGACTGCACCGGCTTCCAGTAGCAGGCACCCAGCCGCGCCACCAGCCATGCCGAGGCGATGCTCTTGCCCACGCCGGTATCGGTGCCGGTGACAAACACCCCGGTGCCGGAATCACTCATGCTCTTCCACCCGCTCCACGCTGAAGCCGGCGTCCTCGATCAAACGCAGGGTCTTGTCGGCGGCGTGACCGCCGGTGTTCAGATACCCCTCGGCGAACAGCGAGTTGGCCGGGTAGAGGGCCAGGGATTCCAGGCCGCGCAGATTGGCCTCCCGTCCCCCGGCGGCGCGCACTTCGGCGGAGGGGTTCAGGAACCGGAACAGACACAACGCCCGCAGACAGGACTCGGGGGTCAGGCGGTTCTGCGCGCCGAGTTTCGATCCAGGCGCATGCACGTAGAAATTGACCGGAATGGAGCGGGCATCGAGGCGATTGAGCGTCAGGGCCACCTCCACCACCTCCTCCGGCCCCTCGCCCATACCAAGGATCAGACCACTGCACACCTCCAGACCCACGGAGCGGGCCGCGGTCAAGGTGGCCACCCGGTCCGCGTAGCTGTGGGTGTGGCAGATGGAGCCGTAACGCTCCTCGGAGGTGTTGAGGTTGTGGTTGTAGCGGTCGAGTCCGGCCTCCTTGAGGCGCGCGGCCTGGCTGGCGTCGATGAACCCCGCCGACAGACACACCTCCATCGGAAAGGCGGCCTTGAGTCGCGAGACGACCCCGGCCAGGTATTCCACCCGCTCATTCCCCGGACCGCGCCCGGAAAGCACCAGACAGTAGCGATAGGCCCCCGAATCCAGTGCCTTTTTCGCTTCATCGAAGATCGCCTCCTCGGACTTCATCCGGTAGACCGGCACCTCGCCGGCACTGCTGGTGGCCTGCGCGCAGTAGTTGCAATCCTCCGGACAGAGCCCGTTCTGGACGTTGTTCAAGATATGCACCCGCACCCCGCGTCCGAAATGGCGTTCGCGAACCACGAACGCCGCATCCAGGAGCGGCAGCAGCGGAATGTCGGGATCGGTGAGCACGCGGATCGCCTCCGCGCGCGGGATCGGCGCCCCCTCCAGGGCCAGACCGGCAAGCCGGCGACAAAACGCATGGGATTCGGCAGGCATCCATTCCACGGAAAATAACCCTTTCAAAAGATCAACAAAACACCCCAAAACCCGCAACCATCCTGGAGGCTGTTTGGCATTTGCCAGGCAGCCGACGCGGGCCATGCATGGCCCGCCAAATTGCGAAACAATTTGATAAAACACGAATCGCTTCTTTCGATTCGTGCAGGTTTGGAGAGTCCAGGATGAAATCTCCAAACAGCCTTTGATTTTGCCCCAAACGCGCTCTTTGCACCAGGGATCGGATGGGTGATGGGACCGGGATCCCACGCCACGTTCACAAACGCCTCGAAGCGTCCCTCCAACCGTTCCGCGATGCGCGTTCCACATTTTACCGAACCATAAACAAACCTTTATTCGAGATTCACAAACCATATCCACAATAACACCATGGATTCATGACCGACCCTATTCAACCCAATCCAGCCATCGCCCAGATGAAACCCAAGGAAATCAATATGAAAAAATCCATTCCCGCGCTGCTCCTCTCCTTCGTGCTCCTCTCCTGGTCCGGGGCGGTCGCCGCCGCGACCGTCCTCACCAACCGGGGCTCGGACACCTTTCTCCATCTCGCCCAGGCCTGGGCCACCCAGTATCACGAGGCCCATCCCGAAATCAGCGTCGATATACGCGGCTGCGGCACCGGCACCGGCATCTCGGCCCTGATCAACAACCATGTGGATCTGGCCAACGCCAGCCGTCCCATCAAGATCAAGGAGCGCATCGCCGCCGAAGCCAACGGCGTCCGCCCCATGGAACATCTGGTGGCCCACGACGCCCTGGCCATCCTGATCCATCCCACCAATCCCCTCTCCTGGCTCTCCATGGCCGCTCTGGCGGAGGTGTATGACAGCAAGGGGACGATCGACGATTGGGGCAAATTCGGGGTGCGGGTGCCGAACTGTCCCGGCAACCGCATCCATCTGGTCGGACGACAGATCAACTCAGGCACCCACGACTACTTCCAGGAGGTGGTTCTGGGCGAACGCCGGGACTTCAAACACAACATGGAGAGCCGCGACGTGAGCAGTTCCGAGGAGGTGGTGGATCAGATCGGTCACAACCCCTGCGCCATCGGCTACATCGGCATGGCCTTCGAATCCAACCGGGTCAAAAAATTGAAAATCTCCCGGGAATCCGGCACCGAACTGGTGGAACCCACCATCGAAAACGTGATGAACCGTCGCTATCCGATCTCCCGACCGCTGTTCATGTACACCAACGGCATGCCGCAAGGGGAGGTGAAGAACTATCTGGGATGGATTCTGAGCGATGCCGGTCAGTGTCAGGTTCAAAAAACCGGATTCGCCCCCGCCCGTCCGGTCACCTGCCCGGCCCAATAACCCCTCCCCGGGGGGGTTGCGCCAGACGCACCGGCGTGAACCACCCGTCGAACCAAAAATCCTGTCACATCCCAACGGGCCTGGAGCGTCACGCTCCAGGCCCGTTTTCGTTCTGGGGCTGATTGGCACAAGCCAGGCAGGATCTAAATTATAATCAATGGTATAATAATGTTAAAATTATTATAAATCATTACACCGTGTTTCCAATAAAATCGGTTGACCGGTCTTTCTTTAAGATGTATGTTCACCCAAAACAATCAACACAAAGATGAGTTCGACACGACCAAATACACATAAAACCCTCATTTCCCATAAGGAAAATCCATGAATGGAGATCCAAAAAGCCAGACATCCTCTCTTCCCAATCAATCCAACGCAACAACCATCGATTCTGTGATCGAAAAGGAAAAGACGCTTCTGGGCGTCTCTTCCGACAAACTCATCGGCCTGGGTCTCTCGGGTGGCGGCATCCGCTCGGCGGCCTTCAACCTGGGGGTGTTGCAAGGGCTGAATCAGGGAAAATGGATGAAAAAGATCCATTATCTCTCCACGGTCTCGGGCGGCGGCTACATCGGCGCGGCCTACTCCTGGTTCACCCATTGCGATCAGGCCACCCCATCCCCCACCAAACCCGACTTCCCGTTCGACGAGCCCGATTCGTCGCTGGATGGCATCGAGCGGCGTCGCGTCAACTGGATCCGCAGTCGCGGCAACTACCTCACCCCGACCACAGGCCTGAACGCCTGGGCCCTGCTGGCCGCCATCCTGCGCGGCGTGCTGATCAACCTGATCATCCTGCTGCCGATTTTCTGGGGCGCCGTCATTCTGTTGTCCACCCCGATTGACAAACAAATCGACTGGATTCCATCCCATTTCCGCTACGCCAATTGTTTGGAGATCTCCGGAGAACCCGCGCAAACGCTCTGTCCCGGCGACACCTTCACCCAAGCGTGCGCCAAAGCCAAAAACTGCGATCGAACCGAACTGAACATCCAACAAAGCCAGAAAATCGTCGTCGCCGACTACTTCATGATGGCCGGGCTGGCCGCGACGCTGATCCTGGTCTTCCTGGGTTCTCTGCTCTACGCCTATCTCAGCGCCACGGACCGATCCTATGAAACACGTCTTTGGGCGAACAAACGCTTTGGCCAGGCCTTATGGCTCACAGTCGGTCTGCTCCTCCTCGGATCCCTGCCCTTCATGGAACAGTTCGTCAGCCATTGGTTCAAGCTGACCAGCGTCGCGGCCCTGGCCAGCGCGGCCAGCGTGGCCGCCGGTTGGAGCCTGCGTCGCAACAACAACGAAGGACAGGGCTGGCTCGCCCAGGCCATTGTCATCGGTACCAGCCTGCTGCTCTTTCTCCTGATCGTCTGGCTCTATCATGTGGCCATGATGCTCTGGGCCGATGGCTGGAAGGGCAAGGAGATCTCCTTTACCCTGTTTCCGCTCGTCGTGTCGTACTTCGCCGGTCGCGCCAACATCAACAACGTCTCCATGCACCGTTTCTACCGCGACCGGTTGCGCGAGGCCTTCATGCCCTCCGGCGCGCCCTCGGAGTTGCACAAACCCGAATACCCCTCCCGCGACCAGGCCGATTCGTTCTCCTTGCCTGAACTGGGCAACCGCAAACCCGCCCGACCCTATCCCATCATCAACACCACCCTGAACACGCTCACCTCGAAAAATCCCAAACGGGCGGGTCGCGGTGGCGAAAACTTCATCTTCTCGCCGCTCTATTGCGGGTCGGACGCCACCGGATACCGGCGCACGGAGGCGTTCACGGATGGCCGCTTCTCCCTGGCCACGGCCTTCACCATCTCCGGGGCGGCGGTGGATCCCAATACCGGCGCCACCCGCTTCGGGCCGCTCTCGTTCCTCATGACCCTGCTCAACATCCGCCTGGGATACTGGTGCCTCAACCCGAACCCGGACATTCATCCCAATCACGACAAACGGCCATCCACGCCCCCATGGCTCCCCTCCATTCTCAAGGAACTGTTCCGCCACAAACTGGATGAATCGCAACAATACATCCACCTGGCCGACGGCGGACACTTCGAGAACCTGGCCGCCTACGAACTGATCCGTCGCCAGTGCGCCCTGATCATCATCGGCGACGCGGGCGCGGACCCCCAGAACACCTTCGATTCGTTGGGCAACCTGATCCAGAAGGTGCGCGTGGACTTCGGCGCCGAAATCGCCATCGATACCGCCCCCATGCGCCCGGAGGACCAACCCGAAAGCGATCCGCCCAAGGTCTCCGCCGGCAAAAAGCTGTGCAAAACTCCGTATCTGATCGGCAAGATCACCTATCTGGACCAACAGGAAGGGGTCCTGATCTACATCAACACCTGCCTGTTCGAGGAGCTTCCGCAGTGCGTCTGGACCTATCAGCGCATGAACAAAAGCTTCCCGGAGCAGACCACCGCCGATCAATTCTTCGACGAGGCGCAGTTCGAGGCCTATCGGGAGCTGGGGTTCCACGCCTGCATGCGCATGATCTCGGAGACAACGCCCAGGCTCGGAGAGATCCTCCGCCAAGAGCCGGGCGCGTGAAACCACGGATGCAATCCGAGGGCGTTTCATGAAACAAAAGGGCCTGGAGAGTTTTTCGCTCTCCAGGCCCTTCGTGCAGACGGATGCGTGAATCAAGAAGAGGGGGATCAGGCGGCGCGGGCGTTCTGCTGTCCACCCTGAAGCGTGGCGAAGACCCGACCCAGCTGGCGGATGCTCTCCTCCATCGAACACCCCTGCGAGACCGGTTGCCGCAGATAGTCGCGAATCGGCTTGATGAGCTTCAACGCCAGGTCGATGCGCGGGTTGGAGCCCGACACGTAGGCGCCGATGTTGATCATGTCCTCGGCCTGGGTATAGGCGGCCAGGGATTCGCGCAACTGTCCGGCCCACCCCTTCTGGGTCTCGCTGGCCAGGTCGCTCATCAAACGCGACAAGGAGCCGAGCACGTCGATGGCCGGATAGTGGTTGGCCGAGGCCAGATCGCGCGAAAGCACGATGTGACCGTCCAGAATACCGCGCACCGCGTCCACGATCGGATCCTGGATATCATCCCCCTCCATGAGGACCGTGTAGAGCCCGGTGATGCTCCCCTCGCCGCTATCCCGACCGGCCCGTTCCAACAGGCGCGGCAGCAGCATGAAGGTCGAGGGCGGATAACCGCGACTGGTGGGCGGTTCACCGCGTGCCAGCCCGACCTCGCGTTGCGCCATGGCGAAACGGGTCAGGGAGTCCATCAACAGCAGCACATGCTGTTGACGGGCGCGGAAATACTCGGCGATCGCGGTGGCCAGATGGGCGGCGCGCAACCGCAACAGCGGCGGCTGATCCGAGGTGGCCACCACCACCACCGAACGCTGCATCCCCTCCGGCCCCAGATCCTTTTCCAAAAACTCCACCACCTCACGGCCACGTTCGCCGACCATGGCGATCACGTTGACATCCGCCTCGGTGTACCGGGCCATCATGCCCAACAGCGTGCTTTTACCCACGCCGGAACCGGAAAAGATCCCCACCCGCTGGCCGCGTCCGATGGTCAACAGGCCATTGATGGCCCGCACCCCCAAATCCAGGCTCTCGGAGATGCGCCGGCGGTGCAGAGGATTGATCGGCTCGGCGTTCAGCGGGGTGAACTCGGACAGATGGATCGGCGGACCGTGATCGATCGGCTCCCCCGTGGGACCCAGCACCCGACCCAACAGCGCCTCCCCCACCCCCACCATCTCCGCCCGTCCGCGCGACACGATCAGACTGCCCGGATGGATCCCCTTGATCGCCCCCAGCGGCATCAGCAACAACGCATCGCTGCGGAATCCCACCACCTCGGCGCGAATCGGGGCCGAGCCGTCGTCCGGGTAGACCTCGCACATATCGCCGATCGAGGCCGAGGGGCCCTCCCCCTCGATCAGCAGTCCCAGCACCTGCGCCACCTTGCCGGTGCGCTTCATGCCGAGTCCGCGCCGCGCCGACTCCTGATAGTCCCCCCACGGGAGTTCCAGGTCGAAGTTCATGACGCCTCCGTGAAGATCTCGTCGATGGCCAACTCTTCCACCCGCTCCTCGGGGTCCAGTTCATCCACGGACCAGTCATCCCCGGCCAAGGCGCCCCAATCCTCGGCGCCGTCCAGCCCGTTTTCGACGAACGCCTCACCGGCGTCTGTCGCTTCGACCGGATCCTCCTCGCCGAACGCCTCCTCGGACAGCGCTTCCCCGACGGACGCCTCCCCACCGACCAATGCGGCGGAAGCCAGCGCGGCAGGAGCCAGCGCGGCAGGAGCCAGCGCGGCAGGAGCCAGCGGTTCCGCCCTGGCCGGCGACATCGCCGGCATGGGCGGACGGATGGGACGATTCGGCACGCTGCCCGGATCCGGGATAAGCGGAAGCGGTTCCCGCGCCGTGGCCAACGTGGCCGACTCGCGCGCCCGCTCGGCGATGTCCGGGACATCCATGGCGTCGAGACGCTCCTGGAGATACTCGCGCATGGCGAGTTCCACCTCCTTGAGCTGGATCTCCAGATTGTCCTCCAGACCGCCGAAATCGCTCTCCAGATGGACCGCGCCCGACGAAAGGGTCGGATCCGCCTCGATGTTCAGGTTGCCGAAGGCCCGGATCCGTTCCAGAATCCGCGCGTTGCCCGGCGACACCCGGATCACGATCCCCTTGCGTCCTGCGGCGCGCTTGAGGATCCGCCTGACCCGCTCGGCCACGATCTCGGGGTTGACCGTCAGTTCGGTGGCGATCAGATCGCGGATCAGCACCAGCGTGGTTTCAACCAGATAGCGCTCCGCGCCGGCCAGAATGCGGGCGTGAAGCTGCTCGAGATTGGCCAGAACCCCCTCGAGTCGCGGCAGCATGGCGTGGATCTCGCGCTCCATGCGCTCCTCGCCGGCCTTGAGTCCGGCGGCCTCGGCGGCGGCGAAGACCCGTTGATAGACCTCCCGCTCCATCTGCTCCAGACGACGGGCGTGCAACTCCTCGGGGGAGATCTCCGGCTCCTTCTTGGGCGGCACCACCACCGGCAGCCGTCCATCCGGACGCAACCGCAAGAAGTGCTCCCCCTTGATCTCGCGCGGCGCGTCGAGCAGGGCGCCAATTCCCACCCGCCGGCACTCCAATCCGCCGGCCTCGGCCTTGATGATCTCCGCAACGTTACTCTCGGACACGGATCGCTTCCCCTGTCGTGGATCGGGTTACAACCTGAAAACGGCTGGGTGGTCGCCTGAATGAACGCATCCAACCGCCTCTTGACCGTGGAACCCCCGAAGGGGGGCCACAATCGAGGGATGAGGGAGCTTCTCCCCCATCCTGCCACCCTGGAACCCCCGAAGGGCGGTCCAGGGTACGGGGGGTGAGGAGGTTCTCCCCCCATCCTGCCAGTTACAGCACCACGTCGTCGGTGCCCTTGCCCATGATGACGATCGCCCCCTCGGCCTCGAGACGACGCGCCGCTTTCAGAATGCTCTGCTGGGCGGATTCGACGTCGGCCACCTTCACCGGCCCCATCATCTCCAGATCCTCGCGCAACATCTCCGCCGCGCGCTCGGACATGTTCTGGAAGAACTTCTCCTTGAGTCGGTCGTCGGTCCCCTTGAGGGCCGAGAGCAGCTCGTCGTTGTTGACTTCGCGCAGCAGGGTCTGGAAGCTCTTGTCGTCCATGAGCAGCAGATCCTCGAACAGGAACATCTCCTTGCGCACCTCCTCGGCGAGCGGATTGTCCTCCTCGTCGAGATAGGCCAACAGCTTGTCGGAGAGGTCGCGGCTCATCATGTTCAACAACTCCGCCACCTTCTTGACACCACCACCACCCTCCTTGGCATAACCACCACGGGTGGCGCCTAACGCCTCGAGTTCGGTCAAAAGCGACTCCTCGATATCCTCCAGCGCGCCAGGCGGCAGACTGCCCAGCTTGGCCATGCGCAGGATCACCTCCTGCTGCACGTCGCTGATCAGATAGTCAACCACATAGGATGCCTGCTCCACCTGCAACTGCGACAGGATCAACGCGATGCTCTGCGGATGCTCGTTGGACAGAAAAGTGGCCACCAATGTGGGTTCCATGGCGTTGAGGATCTCCCAAGGGGTGTTCTTGGGCCCCTGCTGCAACTCCTTGAGGAACTGACGCGCCTTCTCCTTGCCGAGCGCCTTGGAGATCATGTCCTTGACCTTGTTCATGCCGCCGCGCACGTCGAACTGCTGCAACTCGAACCGGTCCAGGAACTCCTGACGCACCGCCCGCACCACATCCTGGGGGGTGCTGCCGATCCGGGCGATGGTGCGGGTCAACTCGCGCACCTCGTCCTCCTGCATCCCGTCCAGAATCTTCTTCACATCCTCGTCGGCCAGCGACAGAATGAAGATCGCCGCCTTCTCCTTGCCGGTCAGCTTGGTGCGCGAGCTGATCTTGCGCTTCGGCACCGCTTCCCCCGCCGGCTCGTTCCAGACTTCGTTGTCAACCGCTGCTTCCGCCATGGGTCTGCCCTCTCCATCAACCTTTATGTTGGGTCACCAAACCGGGCTCAATCTTCCTGCAACAACCAGGAACGCAGGATCTCGCGCGCTTCGTCCGCATGCTCGCTGATCATCTGCTGCGTCAGCTTGATGTTGCGATCCGGGGTACGCATGCGCATCGGCTGTTCGGTGGGCAGGGTACCCACCCCCTCGGCCACGAGTTGCGCTTCCAACTCGGCCACCGCCGCCGGCACGCCACTCGAATCCGGCACCTTCTCGCCCAGCAGCAGACGCATGACCATCGGCTTGAGGACAAGGAAGAGCAGCAGCAGGACGATGACCGCCAGACCGGCCTGAAGATAGAACTCGGGACGCTCCCAGAACTTGACCGTCTGCTCCAGACCACCGGTGAGCGGTTCGAACGGCGCGCTGGTCACCTGGATGGTATCGCCGCGCTGCGTGCGGAAACCGACCGCCTGCTCGATGATCTTCTGGAGCTGCGCCAACTCGTCGGAGGTGCGCTCCTTGTAGAGATCCTTGCCCTTGTTGTTCGGATCGGCCTCGTAATGACCATCGACCAGCACGGCGATGGAGAGCCGTTGAATGGTGCCGACCGGCAACACGATCTTGTTGACCGTCTTGCTGATCTCGTAGTTGATGGTCTCGCGCTCCACGCTGCGCGACTGCTCGGAACCACTCCCGCCGGCCTTCACCTTGTCGTTGGCATCGTTGGGACGCACGCCCGGCACGCCGCTCTCGCCGAACGAGCCACGGCTGTTTTCGTTGACGGTCTGTTCGCTGCGCGCCACCTGCCCTTCGGGATCGAACTTCTCCTCGCTGCGCTCCACCCGCTTGAGATCCAGGTCCGCGGTGATGCGCACGATGCTGCGGCTCACGCCGCTGGCATTCACCCCCACCACCTTGTCCAACATCGCCTGGGCGCGATCCTCGAGGGTCTTTTCCACCTGACGTTGCAGGCTCAGGCTCTCCTCGGCGGGCATGCGGCCATCGGTGGTGACCGCCTTCTTGCTGGAGATCAGATTCCCCTTGTGATCGAGCAGCGTGACATCCGACTCCTCCAACCCCTCCACCGCCGAGGCCACCAGATGGGTGATCCCCTCGATCTGCTTGGCGTTCAGGGGACGGGAAAGTTCCATCACCACCGAGGCGGTGGCCCGTTTTTCCTCGGAGACGAACAGGGACTTCTTGGGCAGCACCAGATGCACCCGCGCCTTGCTCACCGCGTCGATGCTCTCGATGGTGCGAGCCAGCTCACCCTGCAAACCGCGCTGGAAGTTCATCCGTTGCAGAAAATCGGTCATGCCGACCAGATTGGTCTTGTCGAAGATCTCGAAACCGGTGCCGGTCCCCTGCTTGGGAATCCCCTGGCTGGCCAGATCCAGGCGCGCATTGTAGAGCTTGTTGGCCGGCACCTCGATGGTGGTTCCTCCCATCGAGAGCTGATACGGCACGTTCATCGTGGTGAGCTGAGCCACCACCTTGCCGGCCTCGGCCTCCGGGAGCCCGGAATAGAGCACCTTGTAGCTGGGCCGGGTGGCAAACCAGATGATCGCCGTCAATGCCAGCGCCGTGGCGGCCACAGCCAACAGCAATCCGTTGCGCCCGCCCAGCGGGAGACGCTCCAGAAACCGCGTGAAAACTTCCGCTGGTGCCTCGGAGCGGGCAGCCATCGCGCTCGTCGCCTCTGCCATGTTCAGGTATCCTCAACGCTTAAAGACTAAAATAAAGTTACCCTGAAACTCCCGCCAGGGAGGTCCACGGTCGGGGGGGTAAGGGGATTCTCCCCCCATCATGCACGTGACAGCCGTCTGCCCGACGCGCTTGCGCGCGGTCAGGATCATGCCGGCATGCTCATCACTTCCCGATAGACCTCCAGGGCCTTGTTGCGCACCTGCATCAGCAGACGCATGTGCAACTCGGCCTTGGAACCGGCGATCTGGGCCTCGTGAATGCTCACCCCGGCATTGCCCAGGAGGGCCTTTTCACTCAACTCCTTGGCCTCCTTGCCGAGCCGGTCGGTCTCCTTGATCTGACGGGCCAGGGTCACGGAAAAATCCTCCCAGTGACCACCACCCCCATCCCCTCCGGTGATCGAGGGGGCGGAGATGTTGATGGGCGGCAGGGGCGTGGTGCCGATCGGATTGATGGACATCGGTTGACTCCTTGATATTCCCTAATACGACTAACGACCGATCTCCAACGCCTTCATGGCCATGGCCTTCGAGGCGTTGAGAACCGTGACATTGGACTCGTAGGCGCGACTGGCCGCCATCATGTTGACCATCTCCGCCGTGGGATCCACGTTCGGCATGGCCACGTACCCCTGGGCATTGGCATCCGGATGGGACGGATCGTACTGCATGCGAGGCGGACGTTCGTCCACATGGATCCGTTCCACGGCCACGCCCGTGGTGGCGGCCATCTGTTCGCGACTCAACATCTCGTCGAACGACTTGGCCGAAAAGACCGGATCCTTGCGCTTGTAGGGCCCACCTTCCGGGGTACGGGTGGTCTGGGCATTGGCGAGGTTCTCGGCGATGATGTTCAGACGCAACCTTTGTGCCGATAATCCCGAAGAGGTCACGCGAAACGAGGTCAGGAAGTCGTCCATGGGGCCATTCCCTGTACAAGTGCTTGGTATCGATCACGCCTTGACGACCGGCGGATCACTGGGAGGATCCACCCTGAATCACCATGCGCAAATTGCTGATCTGCGAATTCATCGACTGGGCGGCATAGTTGTAAAGGAGTTGGTTGGCACTCTGACGGGCCATCTCCTGCTCCAGATCCACGCTGTTCTGATCCCCTTTGGGAATCGGGGTTTCGACCTCCTGCAACTCCCCCTCCACCGGGATGTGCATGGCCATCGGCATGTGCTGACGCGCGGTGCGCGCCACGGGCAGTTCGTCGCCCACCGGCATGGAGTCGCGCAGCACATCCTCGAACTCCAGACGGCGCGCCTTGTAGCCGGGGGTATCGACATTGGCGATGTTGGAGGCGATGATCTCCTGACGCCGATGACGCAGATTCATCAGATTGGACTTGAAAGCCCCTTCATTCCCCAACAAACCGAACTCGGCCATCTGCCTGCTCCTTCCAAATAAGGGTCCGCGCATCGCCCTCCAGGGGCCCACACGCGAGAGGTGCATCCCCGGATCGCGCAACCGACTGTCAAACCATCGACGCACCACGAATTCCGGTTCACGCACTGACACCAATCAGCAGGAATCGTGCCGATGACCGTCCAACCCCAGCCATCCCCCCGATCCTCGGCCCACCACGCCCCGGAACGCATTTCTCTTGCAGTGCGATCCGGAATTGTCGGAAGATGCGCTGGAACGCCTTCAACGCCACACCCGCCACGCTGGAGCGCGTGCCAGAAACCAACCTTCACACCCTCCACAAGGAGTTCCCATGGACCAACGTCTCTCCCTGGTCACCCTCGGGGTTCGCGACATGAATCGCGCGCGCACGTTCTATGAAAGCCTGGGCTGGAAAGCCTGGAAGGAGAGCAACGAACACATCTGTTTTTTCCAGACCGGCGGCATGGTGATCGGGCTCTATCCCCTGTCCAACCTGCTGGCGGATCAGGGCAGGCCGGAAGCCGCACCGAACGCGGGCGGCATCACCCTGGGGATCAACGTGGTGGCGCGGGAGGATGTGGATCGGGAGATGACCCAGGTTTTAGAGAAGGGCGCAACCCTGCTGACACCCCCTGCGGACACCCCCTGGGGCGGACGCACCGCCTATTTCGCCGATTTGGATGGTCACCCCTGGGAGATCACCTGGGCGCCGATGTTCCCGTTGGGTGCGAACGGTGCATTGATTCTGCCGTGAGACGCCGCTCAAGCCACCCACCAACCCTATCGCGCCGCGAACTCGTGCAGCACCTCCAACAACCGCTTCCGGGAGATCGGCTTGGAGAGATAATAGTCACACCCCGCGGCCATGGCCTCGGCTGAGGCCTCCTGCATGGCATGCGCGGTCAGGGCCACCACCGGGGTCGGGACCAGACCCTGTTCCAGCTCCCAGGCGCGCATCATCCGCGTGGCCGCGTAGCCGTCCATGACCGGCATCTGGATGTCCATCAGCACGATGTCGAACCGCTCCCCCTGAAACAACGCCACCGCCTGACCGCCATGTTCGGCGAAGGTCAACGTATGGGGCGTGGCCTTCAGGAAGGCCCGAATCAACAACCGGTTGTCCTCGGAGTCCTCGGCCAGCAGGATCGACAATCCCCGTTCTGTGTCTCGGGTCGTCTCGTCGCGCGCACCCTGACGCACCACCGAGACCAGAGGAACCGATCCCTCCGTCTCGACGACCGGCAACTCCAGGGAAAACGAAAAACGACTCCCCTGCCCGACCGCGCTCTCGACCGCGATCCGTCCGCCCATCCGCTCCACCAGCAGCGCGCAAATCGACAACCCCAGACCCGATCCGCCAAACTTGCGGGTGATCGACCGGTCCGCCTGCCGGAACGGCTGAAAGATGCTGATCAACTTGTCCGCCGGAATGCCGATGCCGCTGTCGCGGATCGCGAACAGGATCCGTCCGCCCGGCTCGCAGCTCGCCTCCAGCACCACCTCCCCCTCGGGGGTGAACTTGACCGCATTGCCCAACAGGTTCAACAGGATCTGCCGCAACCGGTTCGGATCCCCGCGCACATGCACCGGCAGACCCGGATCCACGAGCCATTTCAATCCGATGCCGCGCTCCCGCGCCGGCACCTGCATGATCTCCGCCGCGCCGACCACCAGGGCCGGCAGATCAAAGGCGGAACACTCGGGATCGAACTGGCCGGCCTCGATCTTGGAAAAGTCCAGCACGTCGCTGATCAGGGCCAGCAGCGACTCGCTCGCCTTGCGCGACATCTCCAGATACCGGCGCTGTTCCTCCGTGGCGTTGGCCTCCATCAGAAGCTCGTTCACCCCGAGGATCGCGTTGAGCGGGGTACGGATCTCATGGCTCATGTGGGCCAGAAAGGTGGATTTGGCCCGATTGCCCGCCTCGGCCATCTCCCGCGCCCGTTCCGCCTCCTCCTTGGCGATGCGCAACTCGGCGGTACGCGCCGCGACCTCCTTCTCGAGCGCGTCGCGATGGCGTTTCAACTCCAGATGGGTGGCCACGCGCCGTCTGACGATCTCCCCATGAAACGGCTTGGTGATGTAATCCACCCCGCCCATCATGAACCCCTCGCTCTCGTCGGCCACCTCCTTTCGGGCCGTGACGAAGATCACCGGGATCTCTCTCGTCACCGGCTGCTCCCGCAACTGCCGGCACACCTCGTAGCCGTTCATCTCCGGCATCATGATGTCCAGCAGGATCAGATCCGGCGGCTCGCCGGAAAAGGCGGCCCGCAGCGCCTGGGGACCGCTCAGCGCCACCTGCCGGTGGTGGTCGGCCAGCCACTCCTTCAACAGATCGATATTGCCCGGCTGATCATCGACGATCAGCACCCGCGCCTTGGACGGCTCCTCGCGGGGCGGAGACACGGCAACCAGCTCGCGTCCGAACAGGCGCGCCAGGGCATGCAGCCGCTCCTCGGCCTCGGCGAAGTGGTACACCTCGATCTGACGGGCCAGCTCCTGGTAGGTGAACCAGGAGTCGCTGTTCTTGAGCAGCGACCCCAGATCGGTCAGCCACGGCTCCACCTCGATGCAATATCTGCTCACCCGATCGAGGATCCAGCTCATCAGCCGCAACGCCCGCTCGACATCCACCTCGGACAGATCGGTCCGCGCCACGCCCGGATCCGGCGCACCGACCAGACGCGCCGGATCCACGCCCAACCCGCCCATCACCACCCGCATCCGTTGGATGAAGGTGGCCAGGGCCACCTGACGCCACACCGGGTCATCCGCGGCGAGGGCATCGATCAACTCGCCGGCAGCCTCGGCCAGGGTGATGGCGCCCACCGCGCGCGCCGCGCCGCGCAGCACATGCAGCCGAAGCGCCGCGTCCTCGTGCCGTTCCATCTCGATCAACCCCGGCAGGGCGTCGAGCATCTCCTCGTATTCGCGGCGAAAACGGATCAGCAGCCGGCGGTACAACCCCCGGTTTCCGGCCACCCGTTCCAGACCGTGCGCCGGATCGAGTCCAGGCAGACGCAGCAGAGGTTGCGCCTCCGGCGTGGGGAACCCCTCGGGGGGATCCCAGCCATCAAACGGCGCCACCCATTTTTTCAACAAACCATGCAGACGCTCGGCACGGGGAGGCAGCTCCAGGGTGTCGCGCATGCCGACATCCAGGCAGTGACGTTTCTCCTCGATCCCACCCTGGGCCAGAAGGGCGATCACCGGCAGTTCGGCGCCGGTGGGCAAGGCACGCAGACGGGCCACGCACTCCGGGCCGCCCCACTCCGGCAGTTGGGAGTCGATCAGCAGCACGTCGAACGGATGGCGACCCGCCCATTCCAGCACCTGGGCCCCATCCGTGGCCAACTCGACCACCAGGCCGATCCGTTCCAGCAGTTCGGTGAGAATCCGCGCCGACACCTCCCCCGCCTGGGCCAGCAGCACCCGTGCCCCACCGATGCGCGCGCCGGTCTCCTCCTCCTGGGCCAGGAGTTTCTCGCGGCGCCGATCCACCTGATCCGCCTCGACCTTCCCCTGATGGGCCAGACCACGGATCAGCCGCGAGCGGGTGACCGGCTTGTCGATGAAACCGTCCATGCCGGCCCGTTCCATGCGCTCGAGCACCTCGCCGACTCCGAACGGCGCCAGCAGCAGAATCACCGGAAACGGTGGTCTGGGCACCCTGGCCTCGAGGGCTGCCCGAATCTCCACCGCGGCCACGTCCCCATCCTTGCCCGGCATGCGCCAGTCCAGGAGCACATGGCTGTAGGGCGCGCGCCCGGCGCCGTTGGCGGCCAGCACCCGCGCCACCGCCTCGGACCCGGAGGCCACCACCTCGGGTTCGAGCAGCAACTCTTCGAGCAGCTCGGCCAGGGCCATCCGCGTTCCCGGATCGTCATCGGCCACCAGCACCCGTCCGCCCCACAACTCCTCCGGGAGGGTGAGCGACTTGCGCCGGTTCTGGCCGTGCATCCCCACGCACACCTCGAAACCGAACTCGCTCCCCTGTCCTGGCGCGCTCTCCGACCACATCCGTCCGCCCATCAGCGACACCAGCCGCTGGCAGATCGACAACCCCAATCCGGTACCGCCGTACCGGCGGGTGATGGAACCATCGGCCTGCACGAACGGGGCGAACAGGTTGGGCAGCACGGAGGGATCGATGCCGATGCCGGTATCCTGGACCGTGCAGCTCAGACAGACCCCGCCATCCGGGATGACGCGCGGCGCAATCCGCACCGTGACGCCCCCCTGTTCGGTGAACTTGATGGCGTTGCGGATCAGGTTGATCAACACCTGCTCCAGGCGGATCGCATCGCCGAACAGCACCGAATCGAAGGATGAGGGGAGCGCGAAGACCAGTTCGATGCGACGATCGGCCACCTGTTTGCTGAACAGGTCCGCCAGCCGCTCCACCAGCAGATGCAGATCGAACGGCACCGGATCGAGGCTCAACCGGCCCGCCTCGAGCTTGGAGAAGTCGAGAAGATCGCTGATGATCCCCATCAATGAACGCGAGGCGTTCTCGATCTTGGCCAGGTAATCCCGCACGCGAGGATTGAGATCGGCCTTGAGCGCCAGCTCCGTGAACCCCAACACCGCATGCATCGGGGTACGGATCTCATGGCTCATGTTGGCGATGAATTCGCTTTTGGCCACGCTGGCCATCTCGGCCACGGCCAGGGTCTCCTCGAGGGATTTCACCAGTTGCCGCCGGTCGGTGACATCCTGCAAAAAGCCGATGAAGCGGACCTTGCCATCCTGCACCGTGGAGGTGAGCGACACCTGAAGATCGACGCTCTGCCCATCGGCGCGCACCCCTGGGAACTCCAGGCGACGCCGCAGACGCGGCGCCTCGGGACCGAGCGCGGCGAAGCGTCTCAAGCCGACCCGATGGGCATCCCGTTGTCCCTCGGGCACGATGAACATCTCGATCGGCTGACCCAGCACCACCTCCCGGTCGTATCCGAACAGCTGTTCGGCGGCGGGATTGAACTCCACCACCCGCCCCTCCTCATCGGTGGTGATGATGGCATCCAGGGCGTGGGCCAGGATCGCCTGATGACGATCCAGCAGGCGAACGATGGCCTGATAGCGCTCGATGTTCTCCAGGTTCTGATGGACCCGGCACAACAGCTCCTCGGGTTGATACGGCTTGACGAGGAAGTCGTTGGCTCCGGCTTTGATGAAGCGTGCCGCCAGCTCCGAATCGCCGTGGGAGGAGAGGCCGATCACCGCCACCTCCTCGCGACCGCGATGGTCACGCAGGCGGCGCGTGAACGCCACGCCGTCCATGATCGGCATCTGATAATCGCTGATCACCAGGGAAAGGGGCTCCTCGCCCAGGATGCGCAGGGCCTCCTCCCCGTCCCCGGCCTCGCGCAGCTCGAAGCCGTGCCGTTCCAGGAGCCGGCACAGCAGGCGACGCGCGGCGCGGGAGTCATCGACCACCAGGATGCGGGTCCGGCGATTCGAGCGGAACCGCTCGATGGCCTGGATCACGGTATCGACCACCCCCGGACTGTCCTTGATGAAGTAATCCAGCAGCCCCTTGTCGAGAAAGATCTGGCGCAGTTGCGGCTTGAACATGCCGGTGAGGGCGATCGAAGGGATTTTATGGGTCACCATCAGATCGACGATCTCCCCATCCGGGGCATCGGGCAGGAACAGATCGAGAATCGCCAGCAGGAACCGGCGCGGGTAGCGCTCGACCACCACGCGCGCCTCGGCGAGACTCTTGGCGACCACCACCTCAACACCCAGGGCCCGTTGCAGGCGGCCCTTGAGCAAAGCCGCGAAACTGCTCGAATCTTCCACGATCAAGATGGTGTCCATCGTCATGCGTTCCCGACCTCGCCGACTTGAGGATGGCCATGAAATTCACGCACATCACATACAACAAAATAAAAAATACCATCCATCACTTGACTGTTGGTATTAGAATAGCGCATTTTTCAAAAAATGCATGCACAAACTCCATCAAGGTTCATGACACAAACCGTGACCCGTGGCATGCAATCGTGTTATGATATTCATTCATAATTCCATGTCACGCTGCAACGTGGGCGCTTCCGATCCGACGCACCGTCACGGGAAACCCCAAGGATACCCGATCAACCTTATGTCCATGCGCCTCAAACTGATTCTGTTGTGCCTGATACCCCTGCTCGTCGGACTGGGGGGAAGTGCCGCCATCTCCCACTATCTCACCGGGAAAAACGCCCTCGAATCGGCCTTCACCTTTCTGGATCAGGCCAATCTGGCCTTGATCCGGGAGATCGAAATCCTGGTCGCAGGCGACCTCTCCTCCCGACCACCCCCGGTGGAAAAGCTGCGCGCCCTGCTGCATCACACCCACCGTCATCCGGAGAGCGAAGGCCATCAACTCATCCTGGCCCCGGACGGCGCCATTCTCGCCGACAGCCGCGCCACGACCCCGGAACGTCCGGACTCCACAGACTGGAAGGCCATCGTCACGCGCATCCGTCAGGGCGAAACCGGACATGACGAACTCCATCTGGGCGGGGAACGATGGCTGATCGCCTTCCGTCCGTCAAGCGTCGGCAACCTGCGCATCGCCCACCTGCACGCCGAACGGGCCCTCATGCCCGAAGCGCGCACCTGGCTTCTGGATCCGCTCCTGGCCCATCTGCTGCTCGCCGCCACCCTGACCCTCCTCACCCTCATAACCCTGCGCGGCCACGGCGAACGGCTTCTGGCCCCCATCGGCATGCTGCGCGAGGCCATGCAACGGCTCATCCACGGACCGCTCGACCTCTCCACCAGGATCCCGCCCTCCACCCATGACGAATCCGGCTCCCTGATCGACACCTTCAACCAACTGCTCGACATCCTGCACCACAAAACCGACTCCAAGGGGTTCATGGAGCAGATCCTGGGCGCCATGCTCGATGGCCTGCTGATTCTCGATCGCGACAACCGCATCCAGCGGGTCAACAAGGCGCTCCTCACCCTGCTCGAGGAGACCGAGGAGAAACTCATCGGTCGCCATCTGGATGAGCTGATCCCGGATCCCGCCTTCTGCGCCATCATGTATCGGGACATGCTGGCCGAACGTCCGTTCCGCTTCCAGGAAACCACCTTTCTGACCGCCGACGGACGCGAGGTGGCGGTATCGATCTCCAGTTCCCTGTTGCGCGAAGGGGAGTCCCTGGCCGGCACGGTGATTCTGGTGCAGGATATCCGCCAGCGCAAGCGCAACGAAGAGCAGCTCCATTTCCTGGCCAACTTCGACGTACTCACCCAACTCCCGAACCGTTCGCTGCTGGTGGAGCGACTCTCCCAGACCCTGACCCGCGCCCCCTGGCGCAGCACCAGCGTAGGATTGATGCACTGCGCCCTGGACCGCTTCAAAACCATCAACGAATCCCTCGGCCATCGCGCCGGGGACGAACTGTTGAAGGAGACCGCCACCCGCCTCCTGGAGAGCATACGCGATGGCGATACCGTGGCCCGTATCGGCGGGGATGAGTTTCTGGTGCTCTTCCAGGACATCGCCAGAGCCGACGATGTGATCCATCTGGCCCGCAAGCTCTCCCAGGCGGTCTCCAAACCGATCCTGCTCTCCACCGGCCAGGAGATCTTCATCACCGCCAGCATCGGCATCTCGCTCTTTCCGGAAAACGGCGCCACCCCGGACGAACTGCTCAAGAACGCCGACATCGCCACCCATTTCGCCAAAGCACAGGGCAAGAATCAATTCAGTTTCTTTTCCGTGGAGATGAACCGGAAGGGGGCGCAACGGATCGCCATGGAGCGGGATCTGCGTCGCGCCATCGAACGGGGGGAACTCGAGGCCCACTATCAACCGCGCTGGGATCTGCAACAGGATCGACTGGCCGGGGCCGAGGCCCTGGTACGCTGGCGACGCGGCGGCACGTCGGTCTCACCGGGGGAGTTCCTGCCCCTGGCCGAGGAGTTGGGGCTGATCGAGGAGATCGATCTGTGGATGATCGAGGAGACCTGCAAACAGGCGCGCACCTGGCTCGACCAGGGTCATCCGCCGCTGCGGCTCTCCATCAATCTCTCCCACCACCTGTTCGGACGTCACGATCTGGTGATGGTGGTGCGCCGGATACTGGAGGAGAACCGTCTGGAACCCCGACACATCGAGCTGGAGTTGACCGAGGCGATCGTGATGCACGACGTGGGGCACGCCATGAACACCCTGCGCGCCTTCCGGGATATGGGGATCCATCTGGCGGTGGACGACTTCGGCACCGGCTACTCCTCCTTTTCCCATCTGCGGCGCCTGCCGGTGCATATCTTGAAGATCGACCGCTCCTTCGTGCGCGAGATCACCACCCATCGCGAGGATGCGGTGATCACCGAGGCGATCATCTCCTTGGCCCACACCCTGGGGCTGCGCGCCACCGCCGAGGGGGCCGAGGAGCCGGCTCAACGGGAACTGTTGACCCAATTGGGCTGCGACGAGCTGCAAGGCTATCTGATCAGCCGCCCGATTCCGGCCAAGGAGCTGGCGGAGCGATTTTTCGTGGGGCGATGAAGAGCGGTTCTCGGGGATTCAGGAAGGGGGACGACTGTTCGTTGCACCGCGTTGCAAGCGGAGCCTCACGGATATCGAGCCAATCCCCGTGATCACACGTTACACCCCCCCATTCTAACGCCGCGCCGTCTTGCGCACCAACAAAATCACCGGCCACACGCCGATCAACACCAGCGTCACCGCCGGCAGGGCGGCCCGTTCCCACTCCCCTTCCGCGGTCATCTCGTGGATGCGCACCGCCAGGGTATCCCAGCCGAAGGGACGCAGCATCAGGGTGGCGGGCATCTCCTTCATCACCTCGATGAGCACCAGCAGGATCGCGGTCAGAAGTCCCGGTCGCAACAGGGGCAGATGGATGCGGCGTATCTGCTCCCACAGGTCTGATCCCAACCCCTGGGCAGCCTCGAGGATGGCGGGACGGATGCGCTCCAGGCCGCTCTCCACCGGCCCCATGGCCACGGCCAGAAAACGGGCCAGATAGGCCAGCAACAACGCACCGACGCCGGCGCCCAGGGCACCGTTCGTTCCGCCGGTGGTACCCAGGGCCTTGCCGATGGCGATCAGGGCCAGCATCACCCCGACCGCGAGCACCGAACCGGGCAGCGCATAGCCGGAGGAGGCCAGACGCACCGCCAGGCGGATCGGGCGATCCTCGGGATGGCGCTTGCGGATCAGGCCGAGGATGAGGGCCGCGAGGCTGGCCAGCAGGGCAGCCCCGCCCCCCAGGAGCAGGGTATGGCCCAACAGGCTCCAATAGCGGGCATCGAGATCCTGGCCGATACGTCCCAGGGCCCAGATGGCAAGCTGGGTCATGGGCACGGCGAAGGCCAGGCCGAAGACCAGGGTGGCGACTCCGGTGGCCAGCCAGCCGGCCATCCCGGTGAGCACGATCCGTTCCCGTGCGGTCGGGGCATGGCCGTCACTGGCAAAATAACGGGCCCGTCCGCGCATGCGGCGTTCGACGGTCAGCGCCGCCAGGACAAACAACAGCAGCAGGGAGGCCAGTTGGGTGGCGGCGGGAAGGTTGAACATCCCGTACCAGGCCTTGTAGATGGCCGTGGTGAAGGTCTGGAAGCCGAACACCGACACGGCGCCGAAGTCGGCCAGGGCCTCCATGGCGGCCAGGGCGCAGCCGGCGGCGATGGCCGGGCGGGCCATGGGCAGGGCAGCGTGCCAGAAGGCGCCCCAGGGGGTGCGTCCGAGGATGCGCGCCGCCTCGAGCATGCGGCGTCCCTGCCCGGCGAAAGCGGCGCGGGCCAGCATGTACACATAGGGATAGAGCGACAGGGCGAAGAAAAAAACCACCATGCCGGGCGAACGGATATCCGGGAACCAGTAGCCGTTGGCGCCGAAGCGGCGGGCGAGTCCGAGCTGAAGGGGACCGCCGTAGTCGAGCAGGCCCAGCCAGGTGAAGGCCAGCACATAGGCGGGCATGGCCAGGGGCAGGATCAGGGCCCAGTCGAAAAACCGCCGTCCCGGAAAGTCGCACAGGGCGGTAAGCCAGGCGAGTCCCACCCCCAAAAGCCATACCCAGGCGATGACACCCACGATCAGGATGCCGGTGTTGCGTATGAGGGTGGGCAGCACCGTATCGAGCAGATGGCGCCACGCGGCCCACTCCGGGGTGATCCAGGCGGAAAGGATCACCCCGACGGGCACGAGCACAACCCCGGTCAACAGCCAGGCGATCAGACGCCAGCGACCGATTTCGCCGGAAACGGACCGGATCATCGATACCCGGCCCGATCCATCAGACGGACGGCGGCGGCCTGATGCCGACCAGCCAGAGAGACGTTGAGCGACTCGCCCTTGAAGGTTCCCCAGGCGGCGACCTCGGCATGGGGCAGGATTTTCGGATTGGCCGGGTACTCCATGTTCAGCTCGGCGAAGATCTCCTGGGCCTCGGGGGTGGAGAGCCATTCCAGAAACCGGATGGCCGCGTCGCGATGTTTGGCGTGTTTGGTGACCCCGGCCCCGGAGACGTTGACATGGGTGCCGTTCGACTTCTGATCGGCCCAGAAGAGTTTGACCGGTGTCGCGGGTTTCTCTTTCAGCAGCGCGCCAAAGTAGTAGGTATTGACGATGCCCACGTCGCACTTGCCCGCGGCGATCGCCTCCATGAGCTTGGTGTCGTTGGAGAAGACCGGCACCGCCAGATTGGCCACCCAGCCGCGCACGATCTTCTCGGTAGCCTCCTCGCCGAGACGGGCGATCAGCATGGCGACCAGGGACTGGTTGTAGATTTTCTCGGAACTGCGCAGACAGAGCTTGCCTTTCCACTTCTCGGCAGCCAGATCCTCGTAGCTGGAGAGGGACTCCGGCTTGACCCGCTCGGTGGAATGAACGATGGTGCGCGCCCGCACCGACAGGCCGAACCACCGTTTTTCCGGATCGCGGAGCCGTTCCGGAATGTTGGCGTTCAGGGTCGGAGAGTCCACCGCGGCCAGCACCCCCTTTTCGGCGGCATGCCAGAGGTTGCCGGCATCCACGGTGATCAGCAGATCCGCCGGGGTAGCCTCGCCCTCGGCCTGAAGACGGGCCAGCAGCGGTCCCTCGCCATCGGTGAGATAACGGGTCTTGACCCCGGTCTTGGCCTGGTAGGCGTCGAGCAGGGGTTTCAACAGATGCTCCTTGCGCGCCGAATAGATCACCAGTTCGTCATTCGCCTCCACGGGCGCGACGCCAAACAGCGCGGTGGCGAGGAACAGCGCCGGGATAAGGGCTTGCTTGATCATGATTTCAATCCTTTCCTTTCCTGCAAGTTAGCGGTTGCATTCTTGTTGGCGCCGGTTCAGAGCGAGGCGGGATAACAGATGAAAGAACCGTCCGCCCGGTCGTCCGGAAAGAGCACCAGGTGGTCGGTGGAGACGCGGATCGGCACCCGTTCGCCGACCGGATGATCGGCGTGGGAGGGAAAAAGGGATTGCAACTGGCAGCCGGAATCAAGCTCCAGGGTGTAGAGGGTCGAGGCGCCGCGAAAGGCGCGTCGGATCACCCGCGCCACGATCGGGGAGTTTTCGTCCGGCAACACGTCGTCCGGACGGATCAGCACCCGCACCGCCGTACCGGGATCGATCCGCGCGCCGTGGGGCTTGCCGCGCACCATGCCCACCGCGGTACGAATCTCCTCCGCCGACTCGCTCACCCCGGACAAAAAGGTTCCCTGGCCGATGAAACCGGCCACGAAGGCATCCACCGGCTGGTGGTAAAGCTCATACGGCGTGCCCCACTGGCGCAGATTCCCCTCATGGAGAACCCCCACCTTGTCGCCCCAGGCAAAGGCCTCGTGCTGATCGTGGGTGACCAGGATGCCGGTGGTGCCTTGACTTTCAAGAATTTGACGAACCTCCACCCCCAACCGTTCGCGCAGCTCCACATCCAGATTGGAAAAGGGCTCGTCGAGCAGGATCAGCTCCGGTTTTGGGGCCAGGGCGCGGGCCAGGGCGGTGCGTTGCTGCTGTCCGCCGGAGAGTTCGTGGGGGTAGCGACGGGCCAGGGAGGCGAGCCCCACCCGTTCGAGCATCTCGTGGGTGGTGGCGCGGATCCGTTCCCGGCTCTCCCCCTTGAGGCCATAGGCGACGTTTTCGGCCACGGTCAGATGGGGAAAGAGGGCGTAATCCTGGAACACCATGCCCACGCGACGCCGTTCCGGCGGCATGGCGAAGCCGGGTCGGGCGATCGCCACCCCCCTGAGCAGGATCTGGCCGGCGATGAGCGGGATGAACCCGGCAATGGCGCGCAACAACGTGGTCTTTCCGCACCCGCTCGCCCCCAACAGGCTCACCATCTCGCCTGGATCCACCCTCAAGTTCAGGTCACGCACCACCGGACGTTGCGGATCGAGGCCACAGGCGAGCGCTTCCAGAATCAGGAGGGGTGCGATGGGAGAGGCGTTGTTCATGGCATCGGGCGCGGCTGGGGGTTGGAGAATGAATGAATGATACACATTCTCAACCATAATCGCAAAGCCAATTTTGCAGATTTTGTAACCATGGGTTCTGCATAGTCAAACCGCAACCATCATGAGATGCGTCGTTTTCCGCAAGGCTGCCGTGCAAGATACGCGAGTCGTTCCCGAAAATCGGAAACGACTCGCACAAGGCGGCGCGCGGCGCATTTTTCGCAAAAGAGGCGAAACGGTAAAAACGACACATTCCAAACCGGGTGCGGTTCACCAGATTGTTTCACCGCTCGCGAGCGGCGCGAAGGGCCCCATACACCCGGCTTCCCGGTTACCACCAGAGCGGATAGCGACGCGAGGGGATAAGATTGTTGAAAATCAAGGCCAGGCCGAGCATCAGGGTCGTTGCGACCAGAACGGGCAGAAAGGCATACAAGAACCCGAGGGCGCGAACCTGCTCCGAGCCGATCACCGCAATCAGGGCCGTGGCGCCACCGGGAGGATGGAGGGAGCGGGTCAGGTGCATGGCGGTGATGGCCAGGGAGACGGCCAGAGGGGCCGCCAGCCAGGTCACACCAGGCAGGAGTTTCACCGCGCCCACGCCGATGAGGGCAGAAATGAAGTGGCCGAGGATCAGATTGCGCGGCTGGGCCAGGGGGCTGGCGGGCGCGCCGTAGATCAACACCGCCGAGGCCCCGAAGCTGCCAAGGAGAAGGATCAGGTCGGAATCCTGGAAAAAGAGCCGTTCCAGCCCGGCCACCAGAAGGATCCCCAGAAACGACCCCAACCACGACCAGCCGATCTCGACCCAGCCCACCCGTGCCGGCATGGGCAAATCGCCACGCATCTTGGCGAGCCAGGGAATTCGATCGCTCCAGGTGCGCCAGTCGTTGGCGATCAGGACTTTCACATGTTCGACCATGGGTTATTCGATCTCCTCAAGCAGGTTTGACAGATCCCGAGCGCCATGCAACACATGCAACACCACGGGAGGAACGGGATTCGGGTTGTCAACAACCCAAGAACCAAAACCGGATAACGCGAAAAATCGATCAGGGGATGGCAACCAATCAGCCTCTCCCGTCCACACCGTGGAAACGCTCCCAATTGCCACGCCAGGCGTTCCAGACTGCGGCGGAACGCCTGGGCGGCTGACGGATCGTCCTTGAATTGAATACCGTCTGATCGGATGACGCCACCTTTGACGAACACGTCGCACCAGGCCGGTTGTCAGGCGGTCACCCCCCCTGCAAAATGTCGCGAAACAGGTGCAACTGTCCCCGCGTGGTCGCCTCCCAGGAGAATGTCTCGGCATGGCGACGGGTGGCTTCGGGATCCGCCGCTCGCGCCAGGAGATCGCGCACCGACATCGCGATGGCCGCCGGTTCAAGCCCCTCGATCAACACCCCGGCCTCGGGCGCGGTGACCACCTCCGGCGCGCCCCAGACGCGGGTCGCCGCGACCCGCGTGCCGCAGGCCATGGCCTCCAGGAGCACATTGGCCCACCCTTCGCGGCTCGAGGCCAACACCAGAGCATCGGCGGCGGAATAGTAGCGCCTGAGTTGACCTTGCGGGATCTCTCCCAGCAGTTGGACCCGATCGGCCACGCCAAGTTCCCATGCCAGTGCGCGCAAAGTCTCTTGCAACGCTCCCGAACCGGCGATCGCCAGATGGACGCCGGGCAACTCGGGCAGGGCGCGAATGATCCGATCATGCCCCTTGCGTTCGATCAGATGGCCCACGGAGAGGAGCGTCGGGCCTCGCCAACCCAACGCCGCCCGCGCCGCTTCCCGTTCCACCGGTGAAAAGCGTTCAAGATCCACTCCGTTGCGCAGCACCGTGACCCGTTCGTCCGGGATGTCCATCCCGATCAGGACGCGCTTGAGTGCGGCGCTCACGGTAATCAGGCCATCCGCCCGCTCCGCGACGCGACGGATCATCCAACCAGGCAAGAAGTGGGCCGGGATCTGGTTGAGATCGCTGCCACGGGCGGTGATCACCACCGGTTTTCCCAACTGGCGTCCGAGCAGCCAGGCGGCGATGCCATCCGGATAAAAATAGTGGGCGTCGATCAGATCGAAGTCAAACCCGTTGGCGATCAAGCGGCGCAGGGTGGCGAACGCGCCAGCCGCCAGCAACAGAGGCGCGCTGGTCATGCCAATTTTCGGAGGCAGAAAATAGCGCGGATGGAGCACCTCGATGCCGTGGATCGCTTCGCGTGCCGGGGCCCGGGTGCCGAACTGGACAAAGGGGTTGAGGCGTGGATGGGTGATCGGAAACCAGGGGATCGGGGCCACCACCCGGGATTCGATCTCTCCGGTGGCGACCAGATGACGCAGCCGTTCGGCCACGAAAATTCCATGCACGGGATGGCCGGCATGCGGAAAAAGGGTGGAGAAGGTCAGAATGCGCACGAAAGGACCATCGACGAGAGGAATCGGAGGATGACGAAGCGCGGCCCCCGTCATGCATACGGCTGTCCGTCTTCCGCGACGTGACTGCGCGCCCCAGGATACGACCGCCGGGGAGCCGGATGCAACCGCCTGACCGCGGGCGGATCAGCCGAAGAGTCAGGCCATCCCCGGTGTCACAACCCCAGGATCTCCTTGGCCAACGGCACGGTCAGGGGCCGGATCCGCTCCAGACCGGCACGATCGAGACGGTCCAGGGCCTCGGCCAGATCGGGGATCCGACGGGGCAGCCGGGCGCACAGAAAACGGATCACCTCGGGATTCATGCGCACCTGACGATCCGCGGCCAGCTTGGCCAGAATCGCCTCCCGTTCGGCATCGTCCGGCGGGGCGATCTCCAGCATCTGGCCCCACAACAGCCGCGAGCGCAGATCGGCCCGCAACGCGGTCAACTCCACGGGGGAGAGACGCGAGGCGACCAACAGACGACCATCGCACGCACGCAGGTGATTGAACAAAAACAGCAACCCCTCCTGGACCACCTCCGGTCCCGCCGCGATGCGCTCCAGATTGTCCACCGCCACCAGCACCCGGCCCGACCAGCGCTCCAGAAAACCGGTCAGGGCCCCCTCCCCACCATCGGCCAAGGCCAGGCCCAGGGCCTCCGGATCGAGAAAGACGGCCAGATGGCGACCTTGCCCGGCCTGCCGGTCGGCCACCGCGGCATGCAGCAGATGGCTCTTGCCACAGCCGGCCTCGCCGATCAACAACAGGCTGGTGGCCGGGGATTCCATCACCCCCCCAACCGCCGCATGCGCCAGACGGTTGGAGGTTCCGACGATGAAATTCCCGAAGGTGAACAGGGGATCCACGCCCAACGACAGGATCAGTTGCAGCATGGTCGGCATCCTCCGGGGGGGATTTCAGGCCGGGCTCCGGGCCATCTCCCCACCGCGCAGTCGTTCGAAATGGCGCTCAATGTATTCGATCTCGTATTCGGTATCGATATCCAGGGCCGGACCCGCGCAGGCGCTGATGTGCAAGGTCAGGGTCATGCCGGTCAAGGTGCGGATCCGCTCTTCCAGAACGGCCAGATCGCGGAATTTGCGATTGGCCTCCTTGTTTTTCACAATGATGAAATAAGCGCGCAGAAGAAACGAGAAGGCCTTCAACATCTGATAGTAATTCTTGCGGACGTTCGCGATCCCTTCGCTGTCGTCCTGACGCGCCTTGGAAAAAAGCGATTTAACGAACACCACGTTGTTCTTGATCTTTTTGAGATTGAACCGCCCTCCTTCGATGATGGTGCGGTTGTTGAACAGGTGTCCGGCCAGATTCCAGATGAAGCGCGGCACCCGGAACGGTCGTCCGGCCAGGAAGTTGTTGACGATCAGATCGACCGGTTCATCCCCGGCCAGAAAGGCATAGTAGTTCTTGACCGCCCGATCGTATTGGAACGGCTCGTCGCAACGCGCAACCGCCGCATCGATGGCCGACCGGTGCGTGCGTCCCAACACCAGATCCGCATCCGACCGTTTGCCGGTGACCAGGCAGTCGATCTCCTCGGGGCGGATCAGCGGCAGATCGCTGGTCAGAAGATTCACCCGTGTCGCGGCGATCGACTCCTCCTGGCTCAACTCCCGCCACAGCGCCCAATGACGCGGACCCAGGGGCTCGGTCAACACCTCCGGATTCAGACTGATGCCGTGCGTCCCGTGCAGATGGCGCAAGACCGTCATCACGAAGCTCTCGACGAAATGGTTCCCCTCCTCGACCAGATGCAGCTCGATCCCCTTCTCCCGCGCCCGTTGCACTGCCCACGTCAGGCGGGATTCCAACCGTTCCCGGTCCCCCCAGACGTAGATCGGTCCCACCGACCTGGCCTCCAACGCCGCAGCGACCACATGCTCGATGCTCGTCCGCTCCCGGATCGGAACAAAGGGCTGCTCACGCCCCCCCACCCGCTTGGATCCACGGGTGCCGGCGGCGATGAACAGCGGTTCGCGAACCCGGAGACTCTCCATCCCAGCCATGATCCTCATGGACTCACATCCATGTCTTGCCGGGAGGGGCCGGTTCGGGTTGGGCCTCTGGCGCGGGGGCGGCGGGTGCCGCCGCCGGGGTCGCGGCAGGCGCGGGCGCGGCGGCAGGCGCCGGAGTGTCACCCTTGGGCGGCGGGATCAACCAGAGCGTCAGCCCCTCCTCGCTTTTTTCGCGCTTGACCACCAGTTTGGCCAGCGCCGCATCCAGTTGCTCGTCACGACCCGCAAATTCGCAATCGAACAGACTCTCCCGCGCGGTCGCCTGGACCAGGCGGGGTTCGGCCATGCCGGGCACGGCGCGCAGACCGGCCAGGAATTCGGTCATTTTGGCCACCTGGACGTCGTGCATCACCCGCAGCCGCAAGGTGCGTTTGTTGCCGGGCTGGATCACATGATCCCCGACCCACTGTTCCAGGATCTGCTGGGCCAGTTTGCCCGCCACGGCGGGATAGACGGCATTGGCCGCCTCGGCGGCGGAAGAGGCGCCTTTCTCCTCCCCGGCCTGAATCCGGACCGGGGCGACATGGGGACGGGCCACGGTCAACGTGGCCGACACCTTGATCCGCGCCCCCTTGCCACCGGTAACCGGCGTGGCGGTGGCCCGCGCCACCCAGACCTCACCGACGCCGTAGCGGCTGGCCGCCCATTCAAGCATCCCGGCATCCCCCTTTTCGACCCGTTCGGCGGAGAGTTGGGTCAAATCCTCCAGATCCCCGAGGGGTTGCATCACGTTGAGTCCCAGTTCGCGGGCGGCGGCGGGCATGGCTTTCCACAACAGGGTCGCGGCCCCCTCCGTCTTCTCCTCGGAGGCGATCAGCAGCACCAGAGGATAGGCCGCCTCGGTGAAGGGGATCTTCTCCTTGCCGAGGGCGGCAACGACCTCCTTGCGGGCGTAGTGCAGATCCAGATGGAGGTTCAACCGCTCCCCGACCTGCTTTTCCGAGCGCACCACGGTCCGTTCGACCAGCCGCTTGGGCTCCTTGGTCAGGGTGGCCAGATACTCCTTGCGCGCGTCGCGTTCCGTCTGGGTCAACATGCGCAGCAGCAGGCGCCGCAATCCTTCGCGTTGCGCCTGGGTCACTCCGGCCTCATGGGTGGCCTCGAGCCCCTTGCTCATCGGCACCGACACCTCGATGCCGCGCATCTCGTAGATCGAACCGCCCGCCCCGTCCGCGGCCCAGGCCGGCAGGGCCAGCCACAACGCGCCAAGCCAGATCCACGCGCCCCATCCAACCGACATCCCACGAAAAGGATCCCTCGAGATTCTCATGCTGATCCAGACTCCCACTTTCTTGGCCATGGACTTCCCTAAGAGGCTGGTTGGCAAATGCCGAACAGCCGACGCTGGCCCATCAGGGCCCGCCAAATTGCGCAGCAATCCGAGAAGCGCGAATCGATGTTGTTTCGATTCGCGCAGGTTTGGTGATTCCTTTTCATGGAATCACCAAACAACCTCTAAAGTGCGTTCCACGGTCGGGGGTGAGGGGATTCCACCCCATCATTGTTCAGTTTGTATTCTTCGCGCATTCCCCATCACGCCCGGCTAGTGTAACCTCTCTTGGGAAAAAAGAGCAAACCCCCAAGCACGTCGAGGAAAATCACCCGCCATGTCCAATCCAGAAAATTCCGCCACGGGTCCAACCGCCACCCCCCGCGCCACCACCTATCGCGACGCCGGCGTGGACATCGACGCCGGCAACCGGGTGGTGGAACTGATCCGCCAGGCGGTCGCTTCCACGCGCCGTCCCGGTGTGCTGGGCGGCATCGGAGGGTTCGGAGCCCTGTTCCGGCCCGACTGGCGTCACTACGCCGATCCGCTGCTCGTCTCCAGCACCGATGGGGTGGGCACCAAGCTCAAACTCGCCTTCCTCACCGGCATCCACGACACCGTAGGCATCGACCTGGTGGCCATGTCGGTGAACGATCTGGTGGTGCAAGGCGCCGAACCGCTCTTCTTCCTCGACTACTTCGCCACCGGCGCGCTCAATCCCGAAGTGGCCGCCACGGTGATCCAAGGGATCGCCGAGGGGTGCCGTCAGGCCG
Source organism: Candidatus Magnetaquiglobus chichijimensis (assembly GCF_045865675.1). Lineage (NCBI taxonomy): Bacteria > Pseudomonadati > Pseudomonadota > Magnetococcia > Magnetococcales > Candidatus Magnetaquicoccaceae > Candidatus Magnetaquiglobus > Candidatus Magnetaquiglobus chichijimensis. Next base: position 412,399 of record NZ_BAAFGK010000001.1, on the reverse strand, counting down.
GCTGCGCGCTGGTGGGCGGCGAAACCGCGGAAATGCCCTCCTTCTACCCGCCCGGCGAATATGATCTGGCCGGATTCGCGGTGGGCATCGTCGATCGACCCGCCCTGATCGACGGTTCGACCATCGCGCCGGGGGATGTGGTACTCGGCATCGCCTCCTCGGGACCCCACTCCAACGGCTACTCCCTCATCCGTCATCTGGTGATGGCACCGGGCGGTCCCGGTCTCGATGCCCCATTCGCCACGCCGACCGGCGAAAAGAGACTGGGCGAGGCGCTGCTCACCCCGACCCGCATCTATGCACGGGCCATCCTCGATCTGGCCAAACGGATCACCATCAAAGGGTTGGTCCACATCACCGGCGGCGGCTTCACCGAAAACATCCCGCGCGTGTTGCCCGATGTCACCTCGGTCATCCTCGAAAAACGCGCCTGGCCCCGTCCGCCGATCTTCGATCTGTTGCAGCGTCTCGGCAACATCGAGGAGGCGGAGATGAACCGCACCTTCAACTGTGGTCTGGGCATGGTGGCGGTGGTGGCCGAGGCCGATGTCGAGACCGCCCTGACCTCCCTGCGCGCCTCGGGCGAGGAGGTGTGGACCATCGGTCGGGTGGTGGCGCGGGGTGCCGACTCCGACCCGAGGGTGGCGATCCATGACTGACTCCGTTCCGGTTCCCCGTGCTCCCTTGCGCCTCGGCGTCCTGATCTCCGGCAGTGGCAGCAATCTCCAGGCGCTCATCGACCGGGTGGCCGACGGCTTCATCCCGGCGCGCATCGCCCTGGTGATCAGCAACCGTGCCGATGCCTTCGGTCTGGAGCGGGCCAGGCAGGCCGGCATACCCACTCTGGTGATCGATCACAAAGCCCATCCGGATCGCCCCTCCTTCGAACAGGCGATGATCGACGCCCTGAACGCCTCCCAGGTCGAGCTGGTCTGTCTGGCCGGTTTCATGCGGGTGTTGACGCCGCGCTTCATTCGCGCCTTTGCCGGGCGGCTCCTCAACATCCACCCTGCCCTGCTCCCGGCCTTTCCGGGGTTGCATGTGCAGCAGCGGGCCATTGAGGCTGGCGCCCGTTTTTCCGGGGCCACGGTCCATTTCGTCACCGAGGAGGTGGATGCCGGACCGATCATCGCCCAGGCGGTGGTGCCGATCCTCGACAACGATGACGCCTCCGCCCTGGCCGCGCGCATCTTGAAACACGAGCATCGCCTCTATCCCCTGGCGGTCAAGCTCTACGCCGAGGGGCGGTTGCGAATCGAGGGGCAGAGGGTGCGGGTGATGGATGGGGATGGGATCGACCCCGATGTTTTCCTGATCGCGCCCGTGGGGTGAGGGGCGAACCCGTGGGGTGAGGGGCGAACCCGTGGGATGCGGGGCGAACCCGTGGGATGAGGGGATCGGGATCGCGCGCCGGCAACAGGTTGTCGGCTTATTTTTTGCATATCGACCTGCGCCACCTCCTTTTCATCCATCCGTTCGATCAGGGAAACCCTTAAGCGGTTGCACACTCTTGAACGTTGACACCCTGTTAGCCAATCCATCCATTCACGCCAGCGGGCTTTACAACCTCGACGAGGGGGATTATGCCCAAACCTTGGCCACGTTGGCCGAGTGGGGCGATGCCAAGGCCCAGCACAATCTGGCGGCCATGTATCTCGAAGGCATCGATGTCCCGCTCGATTATGCGCAAGCCGAGCATTGGCATCGTTTATCCGCCGAGCAGGGGTATGCCCCCGCCCAATATGATCTGGGCACCCTGTATCTGGAGGGTTTGGGGGTGGAACCGGATCCCGCCCAGGCTGCGGCCTGGTTTCTGCTTGCCGCCCGGCAGGGAGATCTCAAGGCGTGCAACAATCTTGGGATTCTCCATGCCACCGGGGAGGGGGTAGAGCGGGAGATGGTTCAGGCGCGGGCATGGTTTTTGTTGGCTGCGCGTGGGGGATTGATCGATGCGTTGGAGAATCTGGAGTTGTCCGCCGAGGAGATGAGCCCGGAGGAGTTGGCCAGTGCCGAGGCGTTGGTGGCGCGGTGGGAAAAAGGGGAAGGAGAGAAGGGAGAAGCGTGACGGAGTAGCGTTTCCGTTACTGTTACGGGGGACGGGGGGCCGAAGGTCCCCGGCGGAGGTCCGGAGGCAGAGCCTCTGGGGTTTTGGTGTTGATTTTTTTCTTTGAACCTCTTCTTTGAATCTCTTCTTGGTCTTTGCTCTTGCTTTTAGCGCGCTCTACAAAAAAGCGATTTTCACGTCTTTTGTGAAAATCGCTGCGCGCTGCCTTGGCTGCGGGAACGTTTCGCGCCTTTGGCGAAACGTTCCCGCGAACATGGCCAAAAAAACAGGCCGCCGAAGGCGGTGGGTGTCCGACACGCAATTCGCCATGAATCGTTGCCAGAAACCGGCAACGATTCATGGCACATAAGACCGCGCGCTTGCGCGATTTTTCGCAAAAAACGCGAAAAATCGCTTATCGTGAAAAGCGCGCGAAAGGAAAAAGTCATAAAAGACAAAAATCAAAACCTCAGGGCTTCGCCCCGAACCCCACCAGGGGCCACTGGCCCCTGGACCCCGCCAGTTTTTCCCCGCCTTTCATCCCCGCCTTTCATCCCCGCCTTTCATCCCCGCCAACCCCCCCAAAAAAAACGCCGCCCGCAGGTTCCCCCACGAACGGCGCCATAACCAAACTCAACAACACTCACCCCAAACCGCACATCCCCCCACCACAACCACCCGATCCACACGGCATGGCCGGCGGCGGGGATACACTCCGCGACCCGCCAATCTGAATCCCACCCGTGGAGAGAATCTTGCGCACCTTCTCGGCACCACACTCCGGACAAACCTTCACCGGCGGAGCCGACATGGGATGATCCCGCTCGAAACTCACACCACACGCATCGCACTTGTAATCATAAAGCGCCATCGTCACACCTCATCACCCAAAACCATCAACGGTTGACCCGCCGCTCCACCCGAACCTTCACCTCGGGGATGATGTCCGGATGCAAACGAATGCGCACCACATGCTCACCCAACGTGCGAATCGGACGAGGCACGTCGATCGAACCACGCGGAGTCTCGATGCCACGCTCGGTGAAAAATCCGGCAATGTCCGAATTGGTCACCGAACCGAACAACTTGTCACCCGATCCGGCTGGCCGATCCAACACCACCTCAACCCCGGCAATCCGGGCAGCCAAAGCCTGCGCCCGCTCCAGAATCTCCTGCTGACGCGCCTCGAATGCCACCCGCTCCGACTCGAACCGCTCGAGATTCCGCTTGGTGGCCGGCAAGGCCTTGCCCTCCGGGATCAGGAAGTTGCGACCATAACCCGGACGCACCGCAACCACGGAACCCAAATCACCCAACTTGCCAATCTTTTCCAACAGAATTACTTCCATGGCTATTCACTCCCAGGGGAATCGTCCCCGTCATGGCTGGTACGAAAGAAACGTTTGCGAAAATCCACCCAAATATCGAACAGGCCCACAGCCGCCACAAACAACACGACCTGATGCCAGAAAAACAACGCCAGATAAAACAACGTGCGCCATACACCCGCAACAGCATGATGACGAAAGCCGGCCTGAATGATCGCCATCCCCTGCAGAAAATAAAGGATGGTGAACAACAGAAAAAGATTGGCCCCCAACTGCCTGGAAAAACCCTGGGCCGCATAGGCGAACACCCCGGAGGCAATCACCACCCAAACCAGCTGGAACGGCGGACGCCACTCGGTGAGATCCTCACCGGCGAACAGACCCTCCCCACCCCATCGGCGCACCAGAAAACGGGCCGCCAACAGATTGACCACATGCATCAAAAACCAACCCGATACCACGAAAGCCGGCATGAGCAGAGACAGCATGTCGAGAATCGGAGTCAGTACGGCCCGCGCTTCGGTCAAGACTACGGCATTGCCACCCTCCTTGGCAATGGCGGCAAGCACCTTGTTCTTGAATCCATCCAGTTGCAAGGCGGTCTCGGCCTGCATGTCCAACCCCATCACCAGGGACCAGACGAACAACAACAGCAAGGCCCCCATGCCGAGCAGAAACGCCGACGCCAGACATTGGTTGACTCTCCAGCCGGCACGAATCAAATGCGCCGCCAGCATAGGAAAGCCGAAAAACAACAAAAATGCGGTCAGAGGGAACCGCAAGCCATCCCCAAGCAGAAAAGCACCCACCACCGGAATGGTGGCGCCGATCCAGGCCGATTGCGCTCCGCCCCAAAGCGCGGTGAGAAGCACCGGCAAGGGGGCGAAGATCTGCAACGGCACAAGCACGGGCAGACCCATGGGCAAAATCATCAGCACCAGGGCCTGGGTACCAGCAAAAACCGGATTGGTCACCCAACTGAGCGGACGCATGAATCGGCCTCCGACCGGCGTGGCCGAAGCCGACTCACTTGACCAGATGCGGCAACAAGGCGATGTTGCGTCCGCGTTTGATCGCCTTGCTCAGACGACGCTGATGGGGGGCACACACGCCGGTGATCCGGCTGGGAACGATCTTGCCACGCTCGGTGATGAAACGAAGCATCAGCTTGGGATCCTTGTAATCGATCTCCAACGCCTTGTCGGCACAGAAAACACACACCTTGCGACGGCGGAAGAAGGGCCGACGGAAACCACCCGCGGCTGGTGCGCCACCCGCGCCCGCTGGACGGGCGCCACCAGCGCCACCCGGAGCCGGACGACCACCCGAACGCCCCATGCCAGGACGGAAACCACCGCCCGGACGACCCGAATAACGGGACGATCCACCCTCGTTGCCCGCGTTGCTCTCGTTGGAATCGTTGTCTTGATCGGACATGTCAACTACCTCAATCGATATGGTTGTCGCGCCACCCGGAAATGACCGGCATGACACGTGATCGTTATATGAACACCTCTGAAATCTTCAAACGTGCGATGTCGAACGACCTTCCCGGCTTGCGCGAAAGACCGACATTCCCGGCTTGCACGCTTCGGATCACGAATCGACCCGTTGGATCTCCCTGGCAAGCAACTCCAGACGACCCCAACGCACCCGATCATCGCGGATCCACCGTTTTTGGTTCAGTCGTCCCTGGACCAGCAGCCTCGAACCGACCGCGCACGCGCGATACCGTTCCGCCAGGGGCCCCATGGCCACCACCACCATGCGCGCCTCCAGCCGCAGACCGGGTTCCGGATCGTCGTGGCTGGAGAGATGCTCCAACTCCAGCATGGCGACCGCCCGACCCGCAGGGGTGACCCGGAAATCGACCGGTTCGATCAGTCGGCCTTCCAACTCCACAAAGTTGGCGGCCCGCGTCGCTTCCGCCACGATGACGTCAGGATTCGGTCGCGTTTCTCCGCCCATGCTCATCCGTTCAACCCGCCTGATGGGGGAACCCCCATCCGTGCCCCCCCTGACGGGAGTGCCACGCTACAAAGCCCTGCTCCGGGAGGGTACCCCAAGCCGGACCCGTTTCGCGATCCGGCGGGAATCGCCCGGAATCGAACGGATCAGACCTCCAGTTCTTCCTCTTCCTCGTCTTCGCCGTACTCTTCATCCGGCTCGCCATACCCCTCGTCACCCGGCAGCAGACGCTCGGACTCCTCGGCGGCACGCTCGGCGGACGGAGCCAGCGGCGACGGGTTGAGATTGGCGCTCTTGACGCGAATGTTCTGGAATTTCAGCACATCCTCGTCGATCATCAAGCGGGACTCCAGGTTGGCGATCAGCGCGCCGCCCCCTTCGACCAGATTGAAGACATAATAGCCCTTGGTGTTCTTTTTGAGTGGATAGGCCAGTTGACGGCGACCCCACAGCTCGTGCAGCAGAATCGTGCCGCCATTGGCGGTGATGATCTCGGCCACGCGAGCCGCGACCTGATCCACCTGTTCGGTGGTCAGATCCGGGCGTACAATGAAGATTGACTCGTAATAAGCCACGGCGCCTCCTTTCGGTTTTGTTTCGGACGGCTGGCCCCAAGGCGCTAGCCCAGGAGCAAGGAGTTAATAGGCTTCAATGATGAAGAAAACACACCATTGTTACAGTCCGGAACCGGAAAATCAAGAGAATATCATTTTTCCCTGGAAAAATTCCGTCGCGTGTCCGGGAATTCTCCCCTTTTTCACCACCCGACAGGGCGGGGTGAGCACGGGGAGCTGGGCCGGGTTCAATCTCGGAGATCATGTGGGCGACGATCCCGCGCACGTCGCCCACAACCGGGCGTCTCTGCTCGCCGCCCTGGCCCCCCATGCCAGGGAACTGGCCCTGGTCAATCAGGTGCATGGCGATACCGTGGCCGTCGCCGGCTGGAACGGCCCCCGTCCCGATGCCGACGCGGTGGTCACCGATCGCCCCGGCGTGGTGGCCGCAGTGCTCACCGCCGATTGCACGCCGGTGCTCTTCGCCGATCCTGAACGACGCATCGTCGCGGCGGCGCATGCCGGTTGGCGCGGCGCGGTGGCCGGAATCCTGGAGAATACCTTGACTGTCCTGCTGGAAAATGGGGCCTGCCTGGAACAATTGCGGGTGCTGATCGGTCCATGTATCGGTCCGAAGCATTACGAAGTAAACACTGACTTTCGAGAACAAATTATTATTGCAACACAGGATAAAATTGGCATGGATTGCCAAAATTTCTTTTCTATGGAGAAGAAATCGGCTAGGATGGCCTTTGATTTACCTGGATACGTCCTTGCACGGCTCATCAAGACCGGACTTGACGCTCGTCAAATCTTCAATCTGGAACAATGTACCTATGCTCTGGAATCCTTTTTCTTCAGTCACCGCCGCGCGGTTCATCGACACCAGGATCCTTGCGGACGTCAACTGTCCGGTATCCTGGTCCTCCCTCCCCGAGGAACCGCATGATGGGGGAAACACCCCCTCCACCCCCGTAACGTGGACCTCCCGTCGGGAGTTCCACGTCAACCGGCTGACCGTTCTGTTCTGGCTCACGGTCGCCATCTCCATCGCTCCGGCCAGTGCCCGAGCCGATACCCCCCTGGACCGCCTGATCACCAAGATCGCCATCCAGGAAAATCTCGATCCCGACCTGCTGCGCGCCGTGGTGGCCACCGAATCGGACTTCAACAACGAAAGCGTCTCACCGGACGGAGCCATCGGCCTGATGCAACTCATGCCCGAAACCGCCAAACTCGTCGGGGTCAAAAACATCCATAACCCGGAGCAGAATCTGCGCGGCGGCGCCCGTTATCTCAATCAAATGCTCAAACAGTTCCCAAAAATCCCACACGCCCTGGCCGCCTACAACGCCGGACCCAAAATGGTCGAACGCTACCAGGGGGTCCCGCCCCTCACCGAAACCCAACGCTACGTGGGCAAGGTGTTGGACTATTACCAAAAAACCGCCAACAGCAAAAAACGTTCCCTGGCATCCAGAAAGCATCCGGGTGACAAATCCATCCCCACCAAACAGGCGCGTCTCAACAAACAGGATCTCCCGTCCAGGGCAGCCCCACCCCCCTCGCCCAACCTGATGATCCAGCGGACGCATGCCCAGGCACGGCATGATCTCGTCAACCCCTCGGCGAACAACGGCAGACGCATTCCACAATTCGCCATGGCCCTGAGTGAACCGGTCGATGGCGAATCCGTCCCCGTGCTCCGTGCCGCCCAGTGAGCGCCTCCCGTTGGTGGAGCCGTCGCTCCTGAACGCCCGTTGCACCGAGGCGTGCATCGTTTCCTCTCTGTATGAAAAAAGCGGGCCAGTTCATGCGGCCCGCTTCTTTTTTCCCGCCGCCATGGTCGAGGCCGCGGTCATCATACCGCTTATCCCCAACGGCGAAAGCTGGGATCTGCTGTTCATCCGCCGCACCCAGAGCGTGGCCCACCACCCCGGACAGATCGGCTTTCCCGGCGGTCGCGCCGAACCCGAGGATCGATCCCCGTTGCACACGGCCCTTCGGGAGATGGAAGAAGAGCTGGGCATTCGTCTCGATCCCTCGGCGATCCTTGGATTCTTGCCCCCCACGCCGACCCAGATCACCGGCTTTTTGATCCATCCCTTCGCGGCCCGGCTCGATCCACCCTTCGTTCTGACCCCGGATCCAGCCGAAGTCGCGGAAACGCTCCTGATTCCCTTGCAATTCTTTCTGGAAGCGATCAATCTCTCTCCGCAGGCCGACCATTTCGACCATCAGGGCAACCGGGTCTGGGGCGCGACCGCCAGAATCATGACGCAACTGAGTATCACTCTTTTGACGTAATTATGCAGACCCCCCACGATTGCAGGGGGCCTGAATGGTTATCTTTTGACGAGAATGGGATGCGCATCCTGATCTTTTTGACGCTTGGAGTGGCCACCCTGTTCGGGTTGGTGTACGGGATCGGCATGATCTGGCGGTCCCTGCACCCCGCCTCCGCACCGGAGCCGTTGCCCGTCCCATCCTGGTTGGAAGGGCGCGTGGGAGGGTGGCTGGCCGCGGTGGTGGTGGCATCTCTGCTCGGACTGGCCCTGGAGGATCTCCTCACCACCCGCAAGGATCCGGGAGAGCATCAACCCCCGCCGCGTCTCACCGCGCCCGCTCCCAAGGGACCGTGAAACCGCCCGCCCCTCCGAAGATCGTGAGCAGACGGATTGAATCCTGCCACCCTGCCCACGGCGCGCGACTCAACTCCCGTGTTTCTCCCGCCACGTCTCATAACACCCGCCGAAGAAAACCTCCAACTGATCGATGATCTCCCGGTCCGTGGCCCCGGTCACCTTGCCCATCAGAATCCGCGATGCCTCGGACAGCACCGCGCCATCCGCCTCGATCATCGGATAGGTCCGTTTCAACCGCTTCAATCCCGCCACCGCGCTCTCCACCTCGGGGCGTGGAATGGCCAGCGGCTCCACGGGAACGACCTCGGTCGGCGCGCCGCTCCCGGTCTGAGGCCGGTCGCTGATCAGAAACCGTCCAAACCGCAACAGCGTCTGCCGCTCCCCGGCTTCCAACTCCCGCCACAGATCCAAAAGCGCCCGTTTTTCCGGATCCCCGTTCCCCATCCACATGGTCTCACCCTCCTGGTCCGTTTCCCCCTGTTCGCGACTCACCCCCACCAGATCATCCCCGGCTTGGGACGCGGTTCGAAGGTGATCGCCGCGCGCCCGTCGGTCTGGCGCTCGCGTCGCTCCTCGGCGCTCTCGAGCAGCTGCTGGCCCGCCAGATAGACCGCGATCTCCCGGACCCACGCCTCATGACGCGGCTTCAGCGGCGCACCGGCCCGTTGCGTCACCGTGTGTCGCACCAGATCCACCTCCACCTCCGCGCCCCGCGCCAGCACCAGCGTCACCGCCACCGGCACCGCGCCTTCCAGGCGCACCTCGTGACGCACCACCCCGCCCGGACCTCCGCTCATGGCTTGACGGGCAACACGATCTTGCGTTTGGCCACCTCGCGGCGCGGACGGTAGAGAATCGTCACATGGCCGATGGTCCCCGCGTGGGCGCACCCGGTGGCGAGTTCGATCTCTTCACGGATCAGGGACTTCTCCTCCTTGTAATCGTTGAACTTGATCTTGATCAGTTCATGATCCTCCAGGGCCCGTTCGATCTCGGCCAACAAATTGAGGCTCAGCCCCTCCTTTCCCACCCATACCACCGGTTGCAGGCTGTGCGCCAGTCCACGCAGATGCTTGCGCTGGGTGGGGGTCAACGCGTCGGTGGCGTCGCCCTGTGTCGTGGTGGTGGTCTCGTCACATGAATTCATCGTTCAAACCCTCGTGCAGGACGGTGCCCAGGGTTCCCTGCACCATCTCTTGCAGGGCCCCGGCATCCGGGACAAAAGCGACATGGAACAGCGCATCCCCCTGATGGACCAGGGGATGATTGGTGTGACCGATGATCACCCCTTCGCGATCGGCGCGCACCTCGACCATTTCCGAACCCAGGGGGTTGGCCACATGGCCGAGCAACTCCCCTTTGCGCACATGGGCGCCGACCCGTTTTTCCGGCAGCATCAAGCCGCTCTCCGGGGCGCGCACCCAGCGGCTGGAACGGGCCACCCACCACCGTCCGTGGGTCTCTCGAAAGGGAGCGCCTCGGGTCGGAGGTAGAGGGGTGTTCCCCTGATCCGGCACGCCGGACCCGACCGTTGGGGTTTTGCTCCCTTCGAGCATCTCCAGATGGCGCATCACCCCCAGAATCCCCTTCAAGCCGGCCTGAATGGCCACCTCGTCCAGGCGCAGCGCCTCGCCCCCCTCGTAGAGCAGCACCGGCACACCGGCTTGATCGGCGGCGGCGCGCAACGATCCATCCAGCAGATCGGCCTGGAGGTGCACCGGGGCGTGAAACGCCCGTGCCATGGCTTCGACCGCCTCGTTACCCGCCTTGCCGCGCGTTTGCGGCAGGTTGTAGCGTTGACGGGTACCGGCATGCAGGTCGATGCCGTGGGTGGAGCGCGCCACGATCTGGCGCATGAACAGATCTGCGGTGCGTGCTGCCAGCGAGCCGTTCGCCAGGCCTGGAAACGAACGGTTCAGATCCCGGTGATCCGGAAAATAGCGGTTGTGATGCAAAAATCCCAGCACGTTGACCACCGGGATCACCAGCAGGGTGCCACGCAGACCGCGCAACACCCGTTGGCGCATCAGGCGACGGCAGATCTCGATGCCGTTGAGTTCATCCCCGTGCAGGGCGGCGCTCACGAACAGGCAGGGGCCATGGCGACGCCCATGAAAAACATGCACCGTCAGATCGACCGGGGTATGGGTATGCAGGCGGGTCACCGGGATGTGGGCCACCGCCTGTTCGCCCGGTTGAACCCTTTGGCCGACGATTTCGAAGGGATCGATTTTCTTCGAGCGTTTGCGTCGTTCGGTCATCCCACGCCCGCGCTCCTGGACGTCGCCGGTTCATCCTCCCTGAACTCGGCACGCATCAGGCCGAGAAACGTCTGCAACAACCGCGGATCCCACTGCCCGGAATCCTTCTCCCGTTCCAGAATCTCCATGGCCCTGGCCGGAGACATGCCCTTGCGGTAAACCCGATCCCCGGTCATGGCATCCCAGGTATCGGCAATCGACACGATGCGCGCCAACAGCGGAATGTTCTCCCCGGCAAGACCATCCGGATAGCCACTGCCATCCCAGTGCTCATGATGCCAGGCGGCAATTTCCAGAAACTCGTGAAACCGATGCAACGGACGCATGATCGTCGCCGTGTAGCGCGCATGTCCGCGCATGATCGCATACTCTTCATCCGTCAGCGGCCCCGGCTTGTTCAAAATGGCATCCGGCACCCCGATCTTGCCCAGATCGTGCATCAGGGCACCCTTGTTGAGGCTTTTCAAACGCTCTTCGGAAAGCCCCAGATATTTTCCCAGTTTGACCGAGTATTTCGATACGCGCGCCGAGTGGCTTTGCGTATAGGAATCCTTGGCCTCCAGGGCCTTGCTCAACGCCTGAAGCGTTTGCAGGTAGCTCTCCTCCTGTTCGCGCATCAGCCGTCCGATGTTGTCCGCCATGCCGTTGATGGCACGTCCAAGCTCTCCGATTTCGTCCCCCGGCAAGGTCAAGGGGATGCGCGCATCCAGCTCACCCGAACCAAAACGGGACATGGTTTGGGAAAATCGCCGCACATGACGAATGGCCAGATGGTGCATCAACCACCACACAAACAATAAAAGTAATACACTGGAGGCTGTTGTCAACAGCGCGATCCGTTTCTCGTAGGCATCGTCGTTGATCCGGATCTGGCGCATCAGCTCGGCCATGTCCAGCTCCGCCTCAAGACCGGCGTTGACCTGCCGGCCTCCCAAACGAACCGGAATGATGACATCCACAGTCGGATGCCCATCGAACTCCCGATTTTCGATCACCGTGGCCAGGTCCGATGAAATGATCGCCTTGCCTTCCCGAATCACCTGACCATACACCCCATCCATGGGCTTGTCGGGGTGCTCTCCGACCACCGTGTGACCGATCACCTGGCCCCGATCCGTGTACAGATAGATCTCCCGGGGTTTGAAATCCAGATGTGTCAGACGTTCGGGTTCGAAACCGGACAACAGAACCTGCCGATACTGCTCACGGGTGGACCCGGATGGCATGGCCTCCAGAAGACGGGCAATACTCACCAGGTAGCTTTGGGCATGTCGGTAGACCTGATCCAGCATCGCCCGCTCCAGCTGCGTCTCGGAAACGATCACCAACCAATAAATCGTAATCGCGAATCCCAACAGCGATCCGCCAAGCACCTTCTGGGTCAGTGAGAGTCTCGTCTGCCGCATCGCCCGTTACACCCCTAAAAATGCCGCCACCCCCCCTGTTCAACCACCACGCGCTCCCCATCCAACCCCAGCACCTCAACCTCCGACCCCGCGACGATCTCCCCGATCTCGGTCACCGGCACCCCGATCCGCTCCCCCAACGTGCGCACCATCCCCACCGCACCCGGCGCGACCGTGAACAACAACTCGTAATCCTCACCACCGCTCAGAATGCGGCGCATCAACCCCGGATCGCGCAACACCAAACGCCGCGCCGCTTCGGATAACGGAATCCGTCCGACCTCCACCCTCGCCCCCTTGCCCGACGCCTCGCAAATGTGCCCCAAATCGGCCACCAACCCATCGGACACATCGATCACCCCACGCACCGCCGCGGCATCGGCCAACGCCACCCCCAACGCCACCTGTGGTTCCGGCAGATCCAGACGCCCCTCCAGATAACGCTGATCCGCCTCGTCCAGCCCGGTCAACCTCCCCTGCCGTGCCGCCAAACCCAGCGTCGCATCGCCCACGGTGCCGGTCACGAAAATCCGATCCCCCACCTCGGCGCCTCCCCGCGACAGGGCCCGCCCCTGACCCACCAGACCGAACATGGTCACATGAATCGTGCGACCGGACGAGGATCCCGTGGTATTGCCCCCCACGATCGTCACCCCATACCGCTCGCCACAGGCACGCAGCCCGCGGGTGAACTCCGCCAGCCACTGGGAAGGGGTATCCCCCGGCAGACCCACCGACAACAGATACCAGTTCGGCCTGCCACCCATGGCCGCGATGTCGGACAAATTCACCCGCAACGCCTTCTGTCCGAGCAGAAACGGATCGTCGGTGGCGGAAAAATGGATCCCCTCGATCAGGGCATCCACCGTGGCCAGCAACTGCTGGGTGCGCGGCACGGCCAAAACCGCCGCGTCGTCCCCGATCCCGGCCACCACCCCGGCCACCCCTTCCAAACGCAAGGGCTGGAAGAACTCCCGAATCAACGGAAACTCCCCGACCGAGGCCAGGGTCGTGGCGATCTCCTCTTTCATGGGATACCTCCCTCGATTTGCGCCCGCGTGACACGAATCCGACCCGCCACGTTGTCCATCACACCGTTGACGAACGCCCCCGAACCATCCCCGCCGTAACGCTTGGACAGCTCGATGGCTTCGTGGATCACCACCTGAACCGGCAACTCCGGCTCGGCCAACAGCTCATAGATCCCCTGGCGCAGGATGTTCCGGTCGATGGTGGAGATGCGCGACAGCGACCAGTTGTTCGCCCCCAGAGTGATCCAGTGATCCAACTCCTCGAGCCGGCTCCAGGTGCCGGCGGCCACCTTTTGAAAGTAATCCAGATCCGCGCGACCGTCTGCGTTGTCCTCGCACAACTGCACCACGGCGCGATGGATCCCATCGCCGGTGATGTCGCACTGATAGAGAGCCTGCAAAGTCAACTCGCGGGCCTTGTGACGACTCAATCCCGTGCCGTTCTCCGGAGTCCCGGTCCGCGTCCCGTTGGCTGCGCCCGATCCCGTTCCCGACCGTGGATGCGATGAAATGCCATTCATGCTCAATGATCAAATCCCTCTGCGTGATTGTCCGACCTGCTACGTCATCTGCGAAAAACTTCTGAAAAAAAGAGAGGAAGGCCTGATACCGCCCCCCTCTCGCACGCACCGACCTTCTCGACAGGCTGATGAGACTATCCAGCCAGTTTCTTGAACAGGTCGATCATCTCGACCACGCTCAACGCGGTCTCCCACCCCTTGTTGCCGGCCTTGGAGCCGGCCCGTTCGATCGCCTGTTCCAGGGTATCGGTGGTCAGCACCCCGAAACCGACCGGAATCCCGCTCTCCAGACTCACCGCCGCCACCCCCTTGCTCACCTCGGCAGAGACGTAATCGAAATGGGGCGTGGAACCGCGAATCACCGCGCCCAGACAGATCACCCCGTCATAACGACCGCTTTGAGCGGCCTTCTGGGCAGCCATCGGGATCTCGAAGGCGCCCGGCACCCGCAACACGGTGAGCGACTCCCGGCTCGCCCCATGACGCAGCAGAGCATCCACCGCCCCTTCGAGCAACCGTTCGGTGATGAAACTGTTGAAACGGGCCACCACCAGCGCATAGCGTGCGCCACTGGCATCCAGATGGCCTTCCACCGTTTTGATGTCACTGCTCATGCCGATCTCACTCCCCAGCCTCTGACGCCGCCTTGTCCGCACCCGCGAACTGCCGCAGCAGGTGACCCATCTTGTGGTGCTTGACCTCCAGATAGGCCGCATTGCCGGAACGGGCCGGGATCTCGATCGGCACGCGCTCGACCACCTCCATCCCGTACCCTTCCAGCCCGATGATCTTTTTGGGATTGTTGGTCAGGATGCGCAGACGACGCACGCCGAGATCGCGCAGAATCTGGGCGCCGATGCCGTAATCGCGCAGATCCGCCGGGAAGCCGAGTTCCAGATTGGCCTCCACCGTGTCGAACCCCTGATCTTGCAGGTTGTACGCATGCATCTTGTTGACCAGGCCGATGCCGCGCCCCTCCTGACGCAGATAAAGCAGGATGCCCCGTTCCTCCTGACCGATCTGACGCATGGCGGCGTGGAGCTGACTGCCGCAGTCACAGCGCTGACTGCCGAACACGTCTCCGGTCAGACACTCGGAGTGGACCCGCACCAGCACCGGCTCTTCGGGGTCGATCTCCCCCTTGACCAGCGCCACATGCTGGAAATCGTCCACCTGGTTGGCAAAGATGATCAGCCGCCACTCGCCGCCAAAATCGGTGGGCATGCGGGTCTCCACCACCCGCCGCACCAGCTGTTCGTGGGCGGTGCGGAAGGAGATCAGATCCGCGATCGTGGCGATCTTGAGGCCCATGCGCCGCGCCAGCTCGATCAGATCCGGCACCCGCGCCATGCTGCCATCCTCCTTGAGGATCTCGCAGATCACCGCGGCGGGCTTGAGCCCGGCCAGGCGGGCCAGATCCACCGAGGCTTCGGTGTGTCCGGCGCGCACCAGCACGCCGCCATCCTTGGCCACCAGCGGAAAGATATGGCCCGGTCGCACCAGATCGCACGGCGAGCTGGCATCGTCGATGGCCACGGCCACGGTACGCGCCCGATCGTGGGCCGAAATGCCGGTGGTGACGCCGGTCTTGGCCTCGATCGACACCGTGAAGGCGGTCTTGAACTGGGCGTTGTTGTCCGCGACCATCAGCGGAAGCTGCAACTGTCGCGACCGTTCGCCGGTCAGGGCCAGGCAGACCAGTCCACGACCGTGCATCACCATGAAATTGATCGCTTCCGCGCTGGCGAACTGGGCCGGGATCACGAAATCCCCCTCGTTCTCGCGATCCTCGTCGTCCACCAGGATCACCATGCGACCCTGACGGAAATCCTCGATCACCTCGTCGATCGAATCGAACTGGAACTCCATGACGCTCTTGATCCTGTTTGGATGACGGTTCAAAAAAACGGTTACGGGGTCCGGGGGCGATGATCGTCTCCGGCGGGAGCGGGGCCGAGTCCCGCGACTTTGGCCTTTGGTCTTGTATCTGTCTTCAGGCCCCCGACATGTGGCGGGGTCCTGGGGCCAATGGCCCCTGGTGGGATCCAAGGGCACAGCCCTTGGGACTTTTCATCTTTTCGCGCACTTTATTAAGCCCATTTTCGCGTCTTTTGCAAAAGTGGGCTTAATAAAGTGCGCCCCCTGCCCGTCGGGACAGTGAAGGGGTCTGTCAGAAAATCCGCCGCCTCCGGCGACCTGCCCGAGGCAAGGCGAACAGGGATCGTTTTGCCAACTTCGCAAAACGATCCCTGTTCCAAGGCCGCGCGCAAGCGATTTTCACAAAAAACGTGAAAATCGCTTTTTTTGAAGAGCGCGCCAAAGTCAAAAGACAAGATCATAAAGAATAAAAACAAAATCAAAGACAAAGACAGATTCAAGATCAAAAACAAAACCTCGGAGGCTCTGCCTCCGAACCTCTGCCGGGGGCGGTGACCGCCCCCGGTCCCCCACAACCGTTCAAAACCCCTGCTGCCTCAAAAACGCCTCATCCAACCCGCCGCTCTTCCCGCGTCCCACGCCACACTCGGCACCCCGCGCCAACAACCGCTCCACATAACGACCCAACAGATCGCTCTCGATGTTGACTTCAACCCCCGGCGCCAACCCGGCCAACGTGGTCCCGTTCTGAGTGTGCGGAATCAGGTTGATCGAAAACCGACTCTCCTCCCCCACATCCTCCACCTGGTTGACCGTCAGACTCACCCCGTCGATGGCGATCGACCCCTTGGCCACGACATAACGACCTGCCACCCCAGACACGCGAAACCACACCTCCAACGACCGACCGCGCGGCGCGATCCGCTCCACCCGACCCACCGCATCCACATGCCCCTGCACCAGATGGCCATCCAGCCGTCCGCCAAAACTCAACGCCCTCTCCAGATTGACACGCACGCCAGCCCGCAAGTTCCCAAGGGTCGAACTCTCCAGCGTGGCCGCCGATACCTGGGCCGCGAAACCTCCCGGCGGCAGCAACTCGACCACCGTCAGACAAACCCCGGAAACGGCGATGGAATCCCCCAACCGAACCCCGGAAAGGCGACAATCCACCCGTATCACCCACTCCGCGGCGGAACGCTCCACCGAACGAATCACCCCCACCTGCTCGATCAGGCCAGTAAACATCGCGACCCCTCGAAATCCCCCTCGATCAGCAGATCCTCACCCACCTGGCTCACGTTCATGTTGACCAGTCGCTGGGCATCGGCCAACGAACCGATGCCGATGCTGTCCAAAAGACCACGCGAATCCTTGCCGCCGATCAACTTCGGAGCCACGAACAACGCCAGCCGATCCGCCAGACCCGCCTCGAGCAACGCACCGGTCAGCACCGATCCGGCCTCGCACAACACGCTGGTCAGATCCAGCTCCGCCAACCGTGACATCAGATCGCTCAAATTCACCCGCCCGTCCGGGGTCTCCCGGCAAGGGATCACCCGCACGTTGGCACGCGAACCCAACGCCTCGGCACGGGCGAAGTTGGCCCCGCGTCCGGTGGCGATCCACAAGGGGGAGTCCACCGACGAATCGAACACCCGCGCGTCATCCGGAATGCGCAACCGCGAATCCACCACCACCCGCACCGGATCCCGCCCCCCCGGCATGCGACAGTTCAAACGCGGATCGTCGGCCAGAATGGTGCCGATGCCGACCAGCACCGCGTCGTGCTGATCGCGCATGCGCTGCACCCGGGCACGCGCTGCCGGACCGGTGATCCATTGGCTCTCCCCGGTCCGCGTCGCGGTCTTGCCATCCAGCGAGGCGGCCAACTTCAGGGTGATCAGCGGTCGCTCCTGCTCGATCCAGGTCACGAACGGACGGTTGAGTTCGAACGCCTCCTCGGCGCGCACCCCCACCACCACCTCGATCCCCGCCGCCCGCAACCGCTCCACGCCCCGCCCCGAAACCTGAAGGTTCGGATCGATCATCGCCACCACCACCCGCGTCACGCCGGCCCGTATCAGGGCGTCGGCGCATGGCGGGGTGCGACCGTGGTGGGAACAGGGCTCCAGATTCACATACGCACAGGCTCCGCGTGCCCGCTCGCCGGCCTCACGCAGGGCGAACACCTCAGCATGGGGCGCTCCGGCCTGGGGATGATACCCCTGCCCCACGATCTCGCCATCCCGCACGATCACGCAACCCACCACCGGATTGGGTCGTGTGCGTCCCGTGGCCCGCGCCGCAAGACGCAAGGCCAGGGCCATGTAGCGACGATCGTGGTTCACGGGCGATCCTGGCCCCCCTGATTTCAAAAATCCGTCACATTCCGGGATAGACGGGAAATCTCCGACACAACTCCGCCACCTGGGCGCGGGTCTCCGCCTCCACCCCGGCATCTCCCTCCGGATGGCCGGACAGGGCATCGACCACCCGCACGATCAACCGACCGATGGTGGCGAACTCCTCCACGCCAAAACCGCGCGTGGTGGAAGCCGGCGTACCCAGACGAATCCCCGAAGTGATGAAGGGCGAGCGCGGATCATTGGGGATCGCGTTCTTGTTGCAGGTGATTCCGGCCCGCTCCAGCGCCTTCTCGGTATCCTTGCCGGTAATGTCGCGGGAGGTGAGATCCACCAGCATCAGGTGGTTGTCGGTCCCCCCCGAGACGATACGCAATCCGCCGGCCACCAGACTCTCGGCCAAAACCCGCGCGTTGGCGCGCACCCGCTGGATGTAGGCCTTGTATTCGGGACGCGACGCCTCGCCGAAGGCCACCGCCTTGGCCGCGATCACATGCATCAACGGACCACCCTGGATGCCGGGGAAGATCTTGGAGTTGATCTTCTTGGCCAGATCCTCGCGATTGGTCAGGATCATGCCGCCGCGTGGACCGCGCAAGGTCTTGTGGGTGGTGGTGGTCACGATGTCGGCATGCGGGAAAGGATGAGGATGCTCGCCCACCGCCACCAGACCCGCGAAGTGGGCCATGTCCACCAAAAGCGCGGAGCCGCTCTTGTCGCAGATCGCCCGGAACCGTTCGAAGTCGATCACCCGGCTGTAGGCCGAAGCCCCAGCCACGATCACCTTGGGACGGTGCTCCAGGGCCAGCGCCTCGAGCCGCTCGTAGTCGATCCGTTCGGTTTGCGGATCCAGGCCGTACTGCACCGCCTTGAAAAGCTGCCCGGAAAAGTTCGGCGCCGCGCCGTGGGTCAGATGGCCGCCATGGGCCAGCGACATGCCGAGCAGCACCTCGCCGGGCTCCATCAACGCCAACAGCGCCGCCATGTTGGCCTGGGATCCGGAGTGGGGCTGCACATTGGCGAACTGGCAACCGAACAGGCTCCTGGCCCGATCGATGGCCAGATCCTCGGCCTTGTCCACGAATTCGCAGCCGCCATAGTAGCGCTTGTGGGGATACCCTTCGGCATACTTGTTGGTCAGAACACTCCCCTGGGCCTCGAGAACCGGCAGACTGACGATGTTCTCCGAGGCGATCAGTTCGATCCGGTCGCGTTGCCGACCCAACTCCTCGCGGATGGCGGCAAAAACATCGGGATCGGCAAGGCGCAATGCATCCATTGTTTTGTTTTCCATGGCTCAAGATTCCCATTCCACAACACCGGGACCAACCGGTCCCAACACCCCCTCCCAGCGCGCACCGCCCGACGCGAACCGGATCAATGGCCGCCGCCCTTGCCCGCCTGCTCCAGCTTGTCCAACCGCCGCTGGTGGCGTCCACCCTCGAACGCCTCGCGCAGCCAGACATCCACGATGCCGCGCGCCACCGCGATCCCCAGCACCCGCCCCCCCATCACCAGCACATTGGCGTTGTTGTGCTGACGGGAGAGACGCGCCGTGTATTCGTCGTGGCACAAAGCGGCCCGGATCCCGGACCAGCGGTTGGCCGCCATGCTCATCCCCAGGCCGGTGCCGCACAGCAGAATCCCCCGATCATCCGGATCGGAGTCGAGCAACTCCCGACACAACCGGGCGGCCATGTCCGGATAATCCACCGACTCCGGACCGTGCACGCCAAAATCGATCACCTCGAGTTCGTACTGATCGCGGATCCAGTCCACCAGATCCTCTTTCAGCTCGTAAGCCCCGTGATCCGCCGCCATGAAAATCCGCATCGTCCACCTCGCCACAAAATTGACATCCGCATTGGCGCGTTCACAAACGTGCCTGATGGCAAAGCCCCCTTACGCCCCCGACCATGGCCTTCCCCTTGGGCGTTCCAAGGACCAAAGAGCGCGCTCACAGGGGGTCCATGGTATCCCACTGATGACACTGCGGGCATTTCCAGTAGATATCCTGCGCCTTGAACCCGCACCGTCCGCACTGGAAGGCCTCCTGAGCCCCCAGCAGGCCATCCAGATGGCGGCGGGCGATCTCGAGAGCCTCCTTGCCCTGATCGCGGCGATCCAGAAGAGCGATCAGCGGGGCCACGATCACCAGGGCGCGCGGGTGATGCGCCTTGCCGAGCCGCAACACCTCCACCGCTTCATCCGGACGTCCGCGCCGTTCCAGAAGCCGCGCCCAGTGCAGAACCAGGCGGGGCGAGCTGGCCAGGGCCGTGGTCGCGGCACGCATGCCACGGAAAAAACCCTCCTCGTCCCCGGCCTGTTCGTGGGCGCGACGCATCAGATCCAACAGCATGAAGCAGTGGCTCGGACGGCTGTTCTTGACCCCTTCGAGCACCTCGATGGCCTCGCGGGTACGGCCCTGGGTCAACAGCACCTCGCCGAGCAGGCGACGTCCCTCCACGCACCCCGGAAACACCCGGATCGCCTCGAAAAACTGCTCCATGGCCCGATCGCCGCCGGTCTTGGAGCCGGGTCGCTGCTGCTCTTCGAGCCCCATGCGCACCCGGATGTGCGCCTCGCGACGCGGATCCTTTTCGCCGGTCACCAGCTCCCAGCGTTTGAGAATCTCCAGGGCCTTGTCCCAGCGCCCTTCGTTTTCGTGCATGGCCTGGAGTCCGGCCAGGGCCGCCCGGTGTTCCGGATCCACCTGCAACACCTGACGATAGGCCTCCACGGCCCGGTCCACGAACCCCCCCTGCCGGTAATCCTCGGCCAGGGCGTGGAGTGCCGCCGTGCGATGGCCCTCCGACAGATTGGGACGCGCGATCAGGGTTTGATGGATGCGAATCGCCCGTCCCACCTCGCCGCGCGCCCGGAACAGCTTGCCGAGAGACAGATGGATCTCCACGGTCTCGGAGTTAATGCGCACGAACTTGACGAACTCCTCGATCGCCTTGTCCGGCTCATCGGCCAACAGAAAATTCAGACCGCGCAGATAGAAGGCCGACTCCCCGCCGTCCGGCTCGCGCTGGCGTGCCTGGGCGCCCTCCTCCCTCCCCAGGCGGCGTCCCGCCCCGAAGATGATCGCCCCCAAGGTGACGGCCAAAGCCATCCAACCCGCCAAGTGAGGAAAGTCCATGCCATCACAATCCTCGAAACGCTAATCGTTGATCAGGGGAAGCGTGCGCAGATTGGCCAACTCCCGCTCCAGGGCGCGGTTCTGATCGCGCAACCGCTCCATGCCGCGCCGCTGACGCACCTCCCCCGACCATCCGGACAAAGATCCCAGCACGAATCCCAGAAACAGGGGCACGAAAACCACCACGAACAGCGGCACGTCGCCCAGAACCCAACCGCCGGGCAGGGTCACCGACAACTCGGTCTGGTTGACAAATGCAAACAGGATGGCCACGACCCCGAGGAGCGCCGCCACGATCAAGCGGAACCAACCCAACATGCCTTATCGACCGCCCGGACAGATGAAACTCATGTGAAGGGAGGGGAATCCCCCCATTGCCGCGCCACCCGTGGCCGCGACGAAACGAAAACGGGAGGGATCCCGAACACCCGACGTGCTTTTGTGCACCAGGGCGCCCGGACCCCTCCCGCCGTGATCGACTACACATCCACTCGTTTGCGAAGCTCCTTGCCGGCCTTGAAGAACAGCACCCGCTTGGCGTCGACCAGGACATGATCCCCGGTCTTCGGATTCCGGCCATCGCGTGAACGGCGATGTTTGACTCCGAAGCTGCCGAATCCCCGCAACTCCACCCGATCATCCCGGTCGAGCGAACCACTGATGGTCTCGAACACGGTGTTGACCGCAACTTCCGCTTCCTTGCGGGACAGCTCCATCTTCCCCGCGATGGCACTGATCAGCGACGACTTGGTCATGGCCACTCCTTACATTACAACGAGAGGATTGAGTTCAACCATCCATCCGGATCAGCGTCCGGACTGCTGTTTCTCCAGGGCCTGGCTCAACAGTTCGCCCAGGCTGCTGGTGGCGCTACCCGGATCGGAGGCATACTCCTTGATGCTCTGCCGCTCCTGACTGATCTCCATGGACTTGATCGACAACATCACCTTGCGCTTCTGGCGATCCACCTGGATCACCTGGGCGGTCACGTCGCCGCCGACCTTGAACTCCGCGCCGTCGCGATCATCGCGGGAGTACTCGGACTTGCGCAGGAAGCCTTCGATCTCCTCGCCCAACTGCACCACCACGCCGGCCTGGCTCACCTCTTTCACCGAACCGGTCACGGAATCGCCCTTGTTGTGGGCATCGGCCCACAGGGTCCAGGCGTCCGGGGTGGCCTGCTTGAGGCCCAGGGAGATGCGCTCCTTGTCCGGATCCAGCGACAGAACCACCGCCTCGACCTCCTGGCCGCGCTGATAGCTCTTGAGCAGATCTTCCGGCGGATTCGGATCCCAGGTGACATCCGACAGATGCACCAGGCCGTCGATGTCGCCATCCAGGCCGACGAACAGACCGAATTCGGTGATGTTCTTGATCTCGCCGCGCACCGTGGTCCCCACGGGATAGCGTTCGGCGAAGGTCTGCCACGGATTCTCCAGGCACTGCTTGACGCCCAGGGAGATGCGACGGCGCTCGGCATCCACGTCCAGCACCATCACCTCGACCTCCTGGCCCACGTTGAGCACCTTGGACGGGTGGAGATTCTTCTTGGTCCAGGCCAGCTCGGAGACGTGCGCCAGACCCTCGACACCCGCTTCCAGCTCCACGAACGCGCCGTAGTCGGTGATGTTGGTGACCACGCCCCGGAAACGGGCGCCGGCGGGATATTTGGCGCCGATGCCCTCCCACGGATCGGTCTGGAGCTGCTTGATGCCCAGGGAGATGCGTTGGGTTTCGGAGTTGAACTTGATCACCTGCACGCCCACCGTGTCACCCACCGTGACCACGCTGGAGGGATGCTTGACCCGCTTCCAGGACATGTCGGTGATGTGCAGCAGGCCGTCGAGGCCACCCAGATCCACGAACGCGCCGTAGTCGGTGATGTTCTTGACCACGCCGTCGAGGATCATCCCCTCGTGCAGGGTCTCCAGCAGGGCGGTGCGGGCGCTTTCGCGCTGCTTCTCGATGACCGAGCGGCGCGACACCACGATGTTGCCGCGACGGCGATCCATCTTGAGGATCTCGAAGGGTTGCTCCTCGTCCTGGAGACGGGAGATGTCGTGAACCGGACGGACATCCACCTGCGAACCCGGCAAAAACGCCGCCAGGGAGTTGATGTCCACCGTGTAGCCGCCCTTGACCTTGCCCATGATGCGACCGCGCACCACGGCACTGTCGTTGAAGGCTTTTTCCAGATTGACCCAGGCCTCTTCCCGCTTGGCCTTCTCGCGCGAAAGCACCGCCTGACCGTTCTGGTCCTCGCAGCGCTCCACGAAAACGTCCACCTTGTCACCGACCGCCAGGGTCAGGGTGCCATCGGCGTTCAAGAACTCCTTGACGTTGAGCCGGCCCTCGGACTTCAGACCGACATCGATGACAAACTCCTCGCCCTCGCGCTGGATGATGGTACCAGTGATGACCTGGCCCTCCTTGCCAACGCCCTTGCCGAACGACTCTTCCAGCAATGCGCCAAAATCTTCATCTTCAAATTCAAAATCGAGGTTTGTGGATTGAGAAGACACGGGACCTACACCTTCGGTTGATTGTGGACGGGGACCAACTCCCCACGTGGTACATCAGATTCCATTCGGCAAAACGCCGAGCCAAACCGTCGGAACGAATCCAACGGGAAAGACCGATTCATCGCCTTTCAGGTACGGGCAGGCCTCTCCAGCGCCTTTCAGGTATGGGCATGACCCTCCAGCGTCCGGATGGGCATGACCCTCCAGAGTCCGGTACGGGCATGACCCTCCAGAGTCCGGTATGGGCATGCCTCTCCAGCGTCCGGTACGGGCATGACCCTCCAGCGCCTTTCAGGTACGGGCATGACCCTCCAGCAGGGGGGCGATCAGGCGCCAAACGGCCTGGCAACTCTCTTCCAGGGTCAGGGTGCTGGTATCGACGAGAATGGCGCCTGGCGCCGCCGCCATCGGGGCGTGGGCGCGACCGGCGTCGCGGGCATCGCGTTCGGCCATGCGTGCGATCAATTCAGTCAAATTAACAGCTTCTCCCCGCTCTTGCAACTCCACAGCACGCCGGCGTGCCCGTTCTTCGAGCGACGCGGTTAAAAAAATCTTCAAATCCGCGTCTGGCCACACCACGCTGCCCACGTCGCGACCATCCAGGATCGCGTCATGGGCGCCACCGTAGCGCCGTTGAAAGCTCAACAGCGCGGCGCGCACGCCGGGCATGGCCGCCACCTTCGAGGCGGCCTGACCCACCTCTTCGGCGCGCAGGGCCAGGGTCACCTCCTCCTCGCCCAGGAAGGCCCCATATCGGCCATCCCCGAGCGCGCGGAATCCGAACGGCATCGTCCCGGCCACCCGTCCCAGTTCCGTCTCATCGGTCAGACCGTCGCGCAGACCGATCAGTCCCACCGCCCGATAGAGCGCGCCGGTCTCCAGGTAGGTCAATCCGAACCGTTGCGCCGCCGACCGGCACACCGCCCCCTTCCCCGCGCCCGCCGGTCCATCCACGGCCACCACCAGCCGCGCGCCCTTGGCGGGCCACTCCGTGTCGCTCACCGTCTCTCCCCTTGTTCATCCTGACCGATGCGTCCGCCCAGACCGTTCATCAGGCTGGCAAAGCCCGGAAACGAGGTTTCGATGTTGGCCTTGCCGGTCACCCGCACCGGCGCGCGGGCCGCCATGCCCGCCACCATCAGGGTCATGGCCACGCGATGGTCGCCGAACGCCTCCGCCACGCCGCCCCCTTCCAGCCCCTCGGGGCGACCGGTCACCCGCATGCCGTCGGCCAACTCCTCGATCCGCGCCCCCTGAGCGCCAAGTCCCAGCGCGATCGCCCGGATCCGGTCGCTCTCCTTGACCCGCAACTCCTCGGCCCCGGTCACCACCGTCTCCCCTTCGGCGCACGCCGCCGCCAGCGCGAAGACCGGGAACTCATCGATCGCCCGCGGCACCACCTCGGGCGGCACCTCGATCCCTTTCAGGCGCGAATGGCGCACCACCAGGTCGGCCACCGGTTCGCCGCCGGCATCGCGCGGGTTGGAGACCGTGATATCCGCCCCCATGGCCAGCAGCAACTCCAGAAGACCCGTGCGGGTCGGATTCACCCCCACCCCCTTGAGCGTCACCTCCGATCCCGGCGCCAGCAGGGCCGCCACCATCGGAAACGCGGCGCTGGAGACATCTCCCGGCACGGTCATCTCCAGCCCCTTGAGCCGCGAGTGCCCGGTCACAGCGACACTCAAACCCTGCCGTTCCACCGGCACCCCGAACGCGGTCAGCATCCGTTCGGTGTGATCCCGCGACAGGGCCGGTTCGGTCACCGTGGTACGTCCCGAGGCGGTCAGTCCGGCGAACAGCACGGCGGTTTTCACCTGGGCCGAGGCCACCGGGCTGATGTAGTCGATGCCGGTCAGGTCCGACCCCTGGATCGCCAATGGCGCGAACCGGTTGGCATCCCGACCAAGAATCCGCGCCCCCATGCGTGCCAGAGGCAGCGCCACCCGGCCCATCGGGCGTCCGCGCAGGCTCTCGTCCCCGGTCAGCACCGAAAAAAAGGGCTGTCCGGCCAGCAAGCCGGCCAGAAGGCGCATCGCCGTGCCCGAGTTGCCCATGTCGAGCACGTCCAGGGGTTCGCTCAGACCGTCCAGACCCACGCCGCGAATCCGCCAAGCGCCGGATTCATCGCGGCGCGCATCCACCCCCATGGCACGAAACGCGCCCACGGTCTTCAAGACATCCTCCCCTTCGAGCAGGTGATGAATCACGCTCTCTCCGTCGGCCAGAGAGCCGAGGATCACCGCCCGGTGGGAGATCGACTTGTCGCCGGGCAGTTCGATCGTCCCGTGCAATCCCTGGGTGGGGTGGGAGATCAACATGGGATGTTGAATGCTGCTCAAGGCGGTTCCTTCCGAATCAACCTGGCCGAAGCCCGGTTCCACTGACAGGGTTCAGGGGCCCATGGCCCCTGGCAGGATCCAAGGGCAAAGCCCTTGGGATTGGTCTTTAGATGACTTTTTCCTTATCGCGCGTTTTTCACGAGGCGAAAGGCATGACAGAACAAAAGCCGCCTCCGGCGACCGGTTTCTGGTGCAAGGCGAAGGTACGCCGTTTTGCGGTTCTGGCAAAACGCCCCACCTTCCAAGGCCGCGCGCAACGTTTTCCGCTCTCCGCTTCCCGACTACTCGCTCTCCACCGGCTTCTTGTGCGACAACAAAATCCCATCCCGCGTCCGTTTCGACCGGGCAAACGTCCCATACAAACCATCCCGATCCCCATCCTGCACCCGCTGCGTCAAAACCTCCAACGCATCCCGAAACCGATGCAGAATGTCCAGGATCGACTCCCGATTGGCCACGCAAATGTCCCGCCACATGGCTGGATCCGACGAGGCGATCCGCGTGAAATCCCGAAACCCCCCCGCCGCATACCGAAACACCTCGGCGCGAATGTCATCCTCCAGATCCGACAACGTGTTGACCACATTGTAGGCAATGAGATGCGGCAAATGGCTGGTCGCGGCCAACACCCGGTCATGCGTGGACACATCCATGGTCTCCACCCGCGACCCGACCGCCTCCCAAACCTGACGCACCAACTCCAAAGCCTCGGGATCGGTCCGCTCCGTGGGGGTAAGAATCGTGCGACTCCCTTCATACAACGTGGCGAACGATGCCTCCACCCCGGAAAACTCCGTGCCCGCGATCGGATGCCCCCCCACGAAATGCACACCCTCGGGCATCATCGCCTCGCAAGGCCCCACCACCGTCCCCTTCACACTGCCCGCATCGGTCACCACCGCGCCAGACTCCAACGCAGAGGCGAAATCCTCGACAATCCGCGGAATGGTCACCACCGGCGTGGCCACCACCACCAGATTCGCACCCCGTACCCCCTGGGCCGCCGAAGTGGTCCAATGGTCGATCACCCCTAACTCCATGGCGCGCGCCAACGAATCACGGGTGCGGTTCACCCCCACCACCTCGCCCACCAGATCACGCTCCTTGAGCGCACGGGCCAACGACCCACCGATCAATCCGACCCCGATGATCGCCAAACGTTGAATGAACAGAGACTTCATGTCGCCATCTTTAAATTTGAATAGAAAACGGATTGCAATTT
Source organism: Candidatus Magnetaquiglobus chichijimensis (assembly GCF_045865675.1). Classification (NCBI taxonomy): domain Bacteria; kingdom Pseudomonadati; phylum Pseudomonadota; class Magnetococcia; order Magnetococcales; family Candidatus Magnetaquicoccaceae; genus Candidatus Magnetaquiglobus; species Candidatus Magnetaquiglobus chichijimensis. The sequence goes on along the minus strand of NZ_BAAFGK010000001.1, from coordinate 385,166 downwards.
GTTACAATCAAGCCGGTTCCAGCACCATGCCAAACCACCGCGACTCACAACGCCCGCACCGGATACGAACCGAGAATCCGCGCCGTGACACCCGGCATCTGGGCCAACTCCTCCATGGCCCCGGCCACCGGCGGATCACCCAGATGACCCGACAGATCCAGAAAAAACAGATATTCCCACGCCTGACGCCCGGAAGGACGCGATTCGATGCGCGTCAGATTGATCTGCCGCTTGGCGAAAATCCCCAACACCTGATGCAGAAATCCAGGCTGATCCCGAAAAGTGAACATCAGACTGGTCTTGTCCCGACCCGAACGGGTCGGCTCGCCACGCCCGATCACCAGAAAACGGATCTCCTCGGCGCGATCCTCGATGTGCTCGGCCAGAATCTCACACCCCAACACCTCGGCCAGCGCCATCGGCGCCACGATCGCCACCCCACTCTCCTCCCTGGCCACCCGCAACGCCTCGGCCATGCTCTCCACCACCCGTTGCGGCGCACCCGGCATGTGACGCTCGATCCAGCCGCGACACCGGGTCATCGCCAGGCGCGTGCCCAACAAAAGACGGACGGCCCCGGTCGAACCGACCCCGGAAAACACCGCATACGACACCTCCACGTAGATCTCACCCCGGATCGACAACGGCGAATCCACGAACCGGTCCAACGTGTGGCTGATCATCCCCTCGTTGGAGTTCTCCACCGGCGCCACGCCAAAATCGGCACGGTTCACCTCCACCTCATGGAACAACTCGTCGATGGAGACGGTGGGACGCAGATGACACGAGGATCCGAACTGCTTGAGCGCGGCCAGGTGGGCGAATGCATGTTCCGGACCCAGATAGGCCACGGTGAGCCGTTTTTCCAGACTCAACGATGCGGAGATGATCTCCCGGTAGATGCGATGCAATGCCGCCTTGGGCAGAGGCCCGCGATGACGCGCCTCCAGCCGGCGATGGATCGACGCCTCGCGTTCCGGACGGTAGAACGACGGATCGGGCGAAACGTTCCCCTGGACGCTCTTGAGATGACCGACCTCCAACACCCGCTCGATGCGCTCCATGAGCAGGTCATGGATGCGATCGTCGATGGCGTCGATCGCCTCACGCAAGGCAAGCAGAGCCTGTTGTTCGGAAGAGGGTGGAGTGGCGGTCGCCATGAGGCCAAATGCAGCCGGTCTGGAGTGCGGGGACGCTCCGGTCGTGCCGAAACGAATTTTTCTTAACGAATCCCGGAAATTTCAAAGCCTCCCACGGGTTTCGAAAGGGGGATATTCTATACCGCGCACCTCGGCAAGACAACCGTTTCGCGCTTGAGCGAAGAAAAATTTCCCGGTCACGCCCTGACGCCGCGCCAAGCCCCCGCGCCGGGATCCCGAATCGCCTGAACGCAGGTTCAGCCCGCGCAGACCCGGTTCCGGCCCTCCCGCTTGGCCTGATAGAGCCGGGTATCGGCGGTCTGGATCAACATCTCCGGGGTGTCGCCCGGCGCGCTGGTGGCAATCCCCAACGACAGGGTGATGAAAGGCAGGGGCTCTTGTTCCAAAGAGCGGATCGGCATGGCCTCCGCGGCCTGACGCAACCGTTCGGCCACGCCGACCGCCGCGGCCATCGGCGTTTCCGGCAGGATCAGGGCGAACTCCTCGCCACCGTAGCGCGCGGCCACGTCATTCAGGCGGATGGTGGCCTTGAGCAGATCGGCCAGGGCGCGCAGGGCCTGATCCCCGTTCAGATGGCCCTGGGTGTCGTTGAACCGCTTGAAGTGGTCGATGTCCATCATGACCAGGGTCACCGGATGGTGCAGCGGACGGGAGAGCAGTCGGGAGAGGGAGGCGTCGAACCAACGGCGGTTGCTCAAACCGGTCAGACCGTCGAGCCGCACCACGTCCTGAAGGGTATCGATCTGGCGGCGCTGCTCCCGAACGTGATCGTTCACCGAGCGGATCCAGCCGGTCAGGATCATCAATAAATTGCGGGCGATGAGCGGGGCATGGTCGATCAGACGCCACAGGCGGCTCTCGTCGATCTGCAACAGACGGCACGGGGTGATCGCCACCACCCAGGCGCTGGAGATCGAATGGGTGATCAACGAGATCTCCCCCACGATGTCACCGGGCCCCACCTGACTGACCGGCGGGCTGTCCGACTGCTCCAGGTGGATCGACAGGGAGCCGGAGAGAATCAGCTGGATGCAGCGGTTGGTGTTGCCCGGCGAGATCAGCACCGCGCCGGCGTCGATCTCCCGGATCGGACACTCCTCCAGTTCGTCCAGGTACAGCTCGGCTGGCACATCACGAAACAGTTTGGAGTGACTCAACAGGTCGGCGAGCATGGCATGACGGCTTCTGGTTTGGGGGATGGGGTCCAGGCAAGGCAAAGTACCGATCGATCCGTCACTCTAACATGAGCCGCCGCGCGATCACCAGGATCGGCACGTCACCCAAACGGTCCCTCACCCCTCCTCCACACGGATCATCACCTCGGCGCCCAGTCCGCGTTTGAAGTGATTGGCCGCGTTCCCCTGATTGACCACCACCTCCACCGTGCCGAAACCGCCCACCACCAGAGCCGGCGCGCCCACCGGCACGCTGGCGAAGGTGGTGACGATCCCCCCGCACGGGATGCCGTCGAGCCACCCCTTCACCGGTCGCTTGCGCAACTCCTCGCCGGGCAGCGCGGTGACCAGATTGCCATAATGATCGACAAAAAGCACCTCCGTGCCCCAGGCGCCGTGTCCGGCCTTGCGCCAGCCCGGATCGGCCAGCAGCATGGGCGGATCGATCAGCGGAGTGCCCAGATCGCTCACCGAGCGCCCTTGCAGCAGATGAGCCGCCGCCGGGGCGAACAGATCGCGTCCGTGAAAGGTAGGGCTGACCGTCTCGGCGTCACCGAGGGTATCCAGGGAGAGCACCCGCGCGTCGTGACGGTTCAGGATCGGCGTCAACAAACCGTTGTCCGGTCCGATGAAGTACGACCCACCGGATTGCACCACCAGGCCGCGTCGTCCGCCGCCCACGCCGGGATCGACGATGCCCAGCCAGATGGCGGGTGACGGCATGTGGGGCAGGCAACGCTCCAGCATCCAGGCGCCGCTCTTGATGGCGAACGGCGGAATGTCGTGAAACAGGTCCACGAACCTCACCTTGGGGAACAGGCGCATCAACACCCCCTTGACCTGGCCCACGAAGGGATCGGCAACGCCGAAATCGGTCAGAAGGATCACCGGCAAGGGCGGGGACGAAGAACCGAACACGGGCATGGGGCATCTTCCATGTCAGGGATGAACGTGATTGTATGAAGATCAGGAGAATCAGGCTTTGTGATGAAACAGCGTGGCACCGCCCATCGCGGAGCCATATCCCCGGCGCAACGCCTGCACACGCCGGTTTTCCGAAAAGAGTTGATCCGCCACCTCGGACTTGTGACGCATCAGAACCGGCTGGATCTCGGCCATGCGCCGCACGAAACGGGTCAACCGCTCCCGCGTCCCATCCCCTGGGGTCACGCCGTCGGGAAATCGGGCGGTCAGCTCCTCAAGCCGGGCCATCTCCCGATCCCATGCCGTCATCAGTTCGTCCAACGCATCGGCGTCGATCTCCTCCGGCGTGGCGAGTCGATTCAAAAGCAGATCGAGCCGGGTCAAAAGCTCGGCGATCGGCTGGGTGGCCTGTCCGCTCACGCCATCCCCTCGAGCCGGCGTTGCGGGGTGGAGTCCAGCGGCGGCAAGGGCGGAATCGCCTCGCTCTTCACCTGACGCACCGCCTCCCGCCACCCCACCAGAAGGGTGTTCAGATGGCGGATCACCTCGCGGATCGCCTCCGGATCCCGCCGCAGATTGGCATACGTGAGCCGGTCGAGCATGTAGCCGTACAGATCGAACAGCTGAATCGCCAACTCGCCGCCCTTGTCGAAATTCAAGGTGTTCTGCAACTCCGCGATGATGGCGATGCCGCGACGCAGACTCATCTTGTGATCACTCAGACGCGCGGCGTTCAACTCCTCGATGGAGCGCTCCAGAAAACGGATCGCACCCTCGTAGAGCAGAATCAGCAGGTCTTCCCGCGAGGCGGTATTGGCTCGGGAGGTCTTGTAACTACGCAGGCCATACGACATGGCGGGTCATCACCCTCAATGTTCCATGAAAGCCGTGGCCTGGGGGGAGTTCAGGCCCCGCCAGCCATCCAACAAAACCTGCAACTGCTCCACCACCCGACGGATGAACTCCGCGTCATGGGTCAAACCCGCCTGGGTCAGACTGTCGAGCATGTAGGCATAGAGGTCGTTCAACTGCGCCGGCACCTCACCACCCTTGGAGAAATCCAACGTGCGCTGGAACTCCTCGATGATGCGCCGCCCCCGTTGCATCCAATGTTTGAACTCGGCCACCCGCCCCTCTTCACAGGCCGTGGCCGCATGTTCCAGAAACTGGATGCTCCCCTCGTAGAGCTGAATCAGCACCTCCAGTTGGGAGAGTCCGTCCAGATTGGCCGAGGGAGGCGGTGCGTTCCGGGTCATCGTCGTCTGGGATTGAATGTCCACTGCTCTGTTATCTCCATCTGCCCCTGGATTGAACGTGTGCGCCAGAAACGTCGTTCATCAACTGCCGCTCAATTTCGAGATCGAACTGGTCAGGGAGCTGCTCTGACTGTTCATTTTGCTGATCATCTGCTCCAGATTGGAGAACTTCTTGGTCAAGGTCTCGCGCACCTTCTCCAGACGGGAGGTCTCCTGCTCGATGCTCTTCTCCAGCCGATCGACCCGCGCCTTCAGACCGTCCTTGCGTCCGGTCACCGAACCCCCGGTGCTGGAGGTCAACGAGTCGATCAGATCGGCCATCCGATGGGCCAGACCCTCGTTGAAACCATCGGCGGTCGAGGTGTGCTTGGAGGTGAACAGCCGCGTCACGCTGTTGAAGTCGGTGGCGAGCGCCTTGTCGAGGGAACTCGAATCAAAGCTGATCCTGCCGGTCTTCTGATCGGTGCGCAGCCCCATCTCCGCCAAGGTCGAATAGGGGGAGAGCGTGCCCAGGGAGTTTTGCGTCTGGGTGTTGAGCGCGGTGCGCATTTGAGACAACACGCTGCGCGACAACGTATCTCCGGAGAGGGTGTCGGTCTTGTGCGCGTTGACGTAATCCACCACCGCGTTGTAGCTGTCCAGGAAACCGGTCAACACCGTTTTCAGGGCCGTGGTATCGTTCTGGATCGAGATGTTGACCGCGGTTCCGCTGGTACCAATGCTGTCGGGCCATCCATCCCCGTCGCTGTCGGCCACGGTGGTGCCGGTGGTGACATCCTGGAGATTCAGGGTGACGCCGGTCAGGGCCGTCGTGACCTGATTGGTGGAGCTTACCACGTCGATGCCGTCGATCTTGAGGATCGCATCCTGAGGCGTCACGGTCTGGGTGAAGCCGTAACCCGAGGCGATGTTGTCGATCCGATCGCCCCGGTTGCCGAAAGAGTCGGTGTAGGTGCCGCTGTCCTTGGCGGTGAGGATCAGACGGTATTTGGAACCGTCGTAAAGCACGCTCGCGCTCACCCCGTCGTCATCGCCGTAATCGATGCCGTTGATCGCCGAGGCCAGATCCTCGAGGGTCATGTTCTCCAGGGTGGAGGTGTCGAAATTGGTCGTACCCTCCGAGGTCCCATAGGTCACGCCGTTGTACTCAAAGGAGAAGGTCGCACCTACCCCCAGAGTGGTCGTGGAAGCGGCGAACCCCGACGCGGCATCCATGGCCTTGGTGTCGTAGGTGGCCAACTGCCCCACGACAACGGAGTGGTTGGCGGCCTGTGCCGTGCTGTCGGCGGTGGCAGCCACCCGATCCGAGTCGGACGAGGAGACGGTATGCGGCGCCCACGCGGAGGTCGCCTGCAACTCCTTGGACTTGGTTTCCAGGGCGAGCATCTTGGTCTCCAGCTCGCCAATGGCGGTCTGCTGGCTCGAAAAGAAGCTCTTGTCCTTCTCCATCGCCTTCAAACGGGTCTTTTGCGCGTTGACCAGCTGATCCACGATGTCCGACGGCAAACCACTGGCCAATCCCGTGATGCTGAAGCTACCCGCCATGTTCCTCTCCTCGTCCCATTCCGCGCATGACGACCCTCAAAGCCCGCCGAGCAGCCCGCGCAGGGCTTGGACCTTGCTGGCCAGAAGATGAATCCGCTCCTCCGAAATCGTGCCGATCGGATGGCATGACTCTTTCAGACTCACGCGAATCTCCGGATCTCCCGAGCGATTTTCCGTCACCTGGCAGCGCACGGCGTTCAGCCCGGCCAACACCCGATTGGCTTCGGCCACCAGGGATTCCAGGAACAGAGGATCCAGCTCCTGGTCATCCGGTTCATTCGGATACGGAAAAGCGGTCATACAGCCCGCATTCTCCGCTCCGAGGCTCTCCGGTCCTCTCATGCACGCACCTCGCGCTCGAAGATCCTTGCCATCCTATCATGTCTTATCGGTTGGCAAAGAGTGTTTCTTGCGTTAAAAATCGTCAGCCCGATCCCAATCACTTGCCCAGCAGTTGCAAGGCCAGCTGCGGCTGCTGATTGGCCTGGGCCAGAACCGCGGTACCCGCCTGTTGCAGGATGGCGTTGCGGGTCAAGGTGGCGGTTTCGTTGGCGATGTCGGCATCCAGGATGCGCGAGCGGGCCGCGGACATGTTCTCCACCACATTCGACAGATTGGCGATCACCGCCTCGAAGCGGTTCTGGATCGCACCCAGATTGGCGCGGATATCCGAAACGCTGTTCAGGGCGTTGGTGATCTGCACCAGAGCGCTGTTGGCGCCGGAAACGGTGCCGATGTTCACCGAGACGCCCGTGCCGAACAGGGCCGAATAGGTGGCTGCCTTGATCGACACCGTGATGGTCTGATTGGCATTGGCACCGATCTGGAACTGCTGACCCGAATTGTAGTTGCCGTTGAGAATCAGGGTGTTGTTGAACTGCACCTGCTCGGAGACACGCTGAATCTCGGAGAGGAGCTGCGACACCTCTTTTTGCAGATCGGCACGATCTTCCGGGGTGTTGGTGCCGTTGGCGGCCTCGACGGCCAGCTCACGGATGCGTTGCAGCGAGTTGCCGGTCTCCAGCAGCGCGCCCTCGGCCACCTGGGCCAGCGAAATGCCGTCGTTGGCATTGCGGATCGCCTGGTTCAAACCGCGAATCTGCGAGGTCATGCGGTTGGAGATGGCCAATCCGGCGGCATCGTCCTTGGCCGAGTTGATCCGCAGGCCCGAAGAGAGGCGCGCGAAGGTTTGTCCCAGGGCGCCGGTGGATCGCTCGAGATTCCGTTGGGCGTTGAGGGAGGCGACATTGGTATTGATAAAAAGTGGCATGGCTTTAATCCTTCTTGATCGTCATGTGTCGGTCAGGAAACCGCAACCATTTGTTTGACAGGTTTTTTTCCCCTGGTCTGCTCACGATAGGCGCCGCGCATCTCGAACGGAATCAGCGGTTGACGCGCCGAATACTCCTTGATCACCACCTGGCGTCCACGGCGATTGCGCACGTTCACCACCACCGGACCAGCCAGATTGGTGCGCATCTCCTCCGGGCGGTTGTCCGGAATGGTCAACAGGGAGAACACCTCCAGATCCTCGCCCCGCTCCAGTCCGATGGCGGCGATGTCTGCGTCCTCGACCAGAAACTCCAGATCCGAGAAGAAGTCGAACGGATTGATCACGATGAACGCGATCTCCGGCTCATCGGCGGATTGCAACCAGAAGAAGGACGAATCCTCCGAATAGGGAAACATCAAAAAGCGCTTGCTGTTGGGGAACCCCATCATGCCCGCGTCGAGGGTGATCAACTCATCCTCCTTGTACTTGAGGGTCCCGAACCGCGTCCCAAGGACTTCCATGATACGTTTCTCCTTCACTGGCCGCCTGACTTGGCATGATGGGGGATGCCCCCAGTTACCCCCCTTACCAGGGAGCCCCTTTCGGGAGTTCCTCGGCAAGGCTTCCCGATCACTCGTTTGGAATCACCGTTCCGGGGTTCACCCTCGGTTCCGGTCGTTTTTGCCGGTTGAACGGCCTGAAATCCAGACGTCTAGATTAAAGCAGCTTTTATGCCAACCCGTTTATCGCACACCTGCCCGCTTTTCCGGGCCCACACCACCCCCAGGGAGGAAAAATTTGCCCGCATCGGCGCCATCCGTCCGATCCATTCGTCAAAAAGATCCCATCTGGTCCAATCCATGGGTCATCCGATTTCCGACACCCAGACACGGTCATTTTGCGGTTTTGACGCTTCCGTCATGGGATGGCCCCCAAAAAAGCCCGACCCCACAAACAGTTCGGGGGCGGAATGACCGCCCCCGAAACCGACTTCCACAATAGGGAATCCCCCCTTATCCCCCGACCGTGCCCTCTGACGAGGGTTCCACGGCAGGACTCCGGATGAATCCGACCGGATGGAACTACTTGAGAAGCTGCAAAGCCAGCTGCGGCTGCTGATTGGCCTGGGCCAGGATGGCCGTGGCCGCCTGCTGCATGATGGAGAGCTGGGTCAGATTGGCGGTCTCGGCGGCGATGTCGGCATCCAGGATGCGCGAACGGGCCGCGGAGACATTCTCCACCACATTCGACAGATTGGCGATGTTGGCCTCGAAACGGTTCTGGATCGCACCCAGCTCGGCACGGGTCGAGGAGACCCGATCGATGGCGCCGGCGATCACCGACAACATCTGCGCCGCCGCCTTGGAACCGTTCAACGGTGGATTGGTGGCATTGGTGGTCGGCGGATCGAACGGCATGGTCGGATCGGTCGGCACCGAGGCGCCGGTGATGTCCACCAGAGGCACGGGCGGGAACCGATTCTGACCCGTGGTGTCGATCAACCAATCCGGCACCACCAGCTTCTCGTTGGTCAACGGCTTGTGCTTGTCGGCGGCAAAGGTCACCGCAGCATTGCGCACATCCATCACCTTGGCCATGTTGACCCCCGCCGTCATGGCGTTGGCCACCGTGCCATTGGTCTGGGCCGCGGCTTTGCCACCGGCGGCGATGATCTTGGCCACGTCGATGCCCAGATCCTTCTTGCCGTTGGTGCCGGCATCCGCCTCGCGGGCGGCGGCGGCGGCGGTCTCGATGTCCGCGCCCAGGCTGATCGCCTGACGGAACGCATCCACCACCACCTTGATGTTGCCCACCGGCACATCCTTGACACCACTCTTCTCGACACCCTTCTCGATCACCAGGCTCACATCCGGAGCCGTGCCCATGGCCAACGCCACCGTGTATTTGGTGTCATTGAGGGCGGTGGCGGCGGTGGTGGCCGCGGCGGCATCCGTGGATGCCTGGGTCTGATCGCCGGTTCCGCCGATGTAGGCCGCCGAACTCGTCGAAGCGGCGGTGGCGGCGGTGATGGCCGCATCCAGGTTCTGGCCGAAGGTGGTGGTGGTGTCCGCCAGATCCGTCACCTTGCGATGCGCGGTGATGATCGTGCTCAGACGCGCACTGCCCAGACCGGAAGCATCCGAATATTGCGGATTGTCGGCAATGATCTTGTCCGCGGCGGTGATCGCGTCATCGTTGGGATCGGCTGCCGCGATCTTGGTCTTGAGATCCGTGGCATTATCCTCGAAGCCGAACGCCTTGATCATGCTGTCCTCGGCATCGTTCGGCACGATCGCCCACGGGGCCGGCTTGGAGTCGTCCGCGTTGGCCAGGGCGTTGATGCCCACCGACAACGAGGAGCTGAACAGTTTGCTGCCCGGCTTCGGCTCCTTGGGCGCGCTGATCGCCATGCCCTTCACCTTGGCGTTGAGCACGCTTTCCGCCGCATTCGGATTGGAAAGCTGCGGCAGGGCCAACAGGGTGTTGGCGCGGGCGTCGGCCAGGTTCACGGTGACGGTCTGGTCGGCACGGGCACCCACCTGGAACACCAACGGCTGGGTCTTGCCGTTGAGCATCGGCCAGTTGTTGAATTCGGTCTCCTGGGCCACCCGCTCCATCTCGCCCAACAGTTGATTGATCTCCTGTTGCAGGCTGACGCGATCCTCGTCGCTGTTGGTGGCGTTGGCCGCCTGCACCGCCAGCTCGTTCATGCGTTGCAGCATGTTGGAGTGCTCGGCCAGAGCCCCCTCGGCCACCTGCGACACGGAGATGCCGTCGTTGGCATTGCGCACCGCCTGGGTCAGACCGCGAATCTGCGAGGTCATGCGGTTGGAAATGGCCAAACCTGCCGCATCATCGCCGGCGGTATTGATGCGCAACCCCGTGGAGAGACGGGCGAAAACCTTGTTCAGTTCTCCACCGGAGTGCAACAACCCCCGCTGTGTGGTCAAAGAAGCGACGTTGGTATTGATGTAAAGCGGCATGGTTTGGGTTCCTTACAAATTTGGTTTCGATTGCGATCGAGTCGTCTTGTTCGTTCGGTCAGCCGGCGGCGGCCATGCGTTGCGGCATCATCTTCTCGCCGCGCCGGATACGGCGCCGCGCCTCCTGATGACCCTGACGACGCTTCTCGGCCTCGCGCTCCTGCATGTAGGTCTGACGCAGATCCTGCGGGATCAACGGCTGCCGGGGCGAATATTCCTTGATCAGAATCTGACGGCCCATGCGGTTCACGGTGTTCACCACCACCGGACCGGCCAGATTGGTGCGCATCTCCTCGGGACGCCCTTCCGGGATCGTCACCAGCGTGAAGATCTCCACCTCCTCGCCGGACGGACAACCGATCGCCTCGGCATCGGCGTCCAGGATCACGAACTCCATGTCGCCGAAGAAGTCGAACGGATTGATGACGATGAAGGCGATCTCCGGCTCGTCCACCGATTGCAACCAGAAGAATGAGGAGTCCTGCCCGTAAGGGAAGAGAAGAAACCGTCTGCTCAACGGGAAACCAAGCAGACCCTCGTTGAGGATGATGACCTCTTCGTCCTTGAACTCCAACACGCCGAACCGGGTTCCGTGAATTTCCATCTTTCGTGCCTCCACTCCCTAACTCTTACCGAATAAAATCAATTAAAGAGGTGTTCATGACCTGTCTTTGCGAGGCGGTCATGACCTGCAAGGCCTGGGAGGCCTGTTCCAAATCGGACAGCACCTTGAACAGATCGGCTTCGACGTTGTCGGCGCGCAGTTTGGTCAACGAACTCTCATCCGACTCCAACGTGGTGGTCACGGATTGCACCTGGGTCGTGCGGATCCCCGTGACCCCTTGCAAATCCGATACCTGAGCGCGAGCTTCCTGTACCCGATTCAATTGCAATGCCACTTCTTTCGTATCCGCGCGCAAAAGTGCGCCGCGCAGGGCGGCCATGGCGCCGAGAATGTTGACGCCGCGCGAATAACCTCCCGTACCTTCAAGGAGTTCGCTGCCAGTCACATTCCCCTGCAACGTCGAGCCGGACTGCACGCGGATCGGACGATCCTCGCTGCCCCCCTGATACTGGGGCACCACCTCGAAGTAATAGACATCCCCGATCTGGGGTTGTCCGGTGACGGTAAATTTGACACCCCCGCCCAGATCCAGTTGACCATCGGCATCCAGCGACACCGGCGCCGTGGTGACATCGGTACCGTTGACGTTGGCCTGATACTGGTTGCTGGCCGCCACGTAGGTGATCTTGACGCTCATCGGCACATCCGACGGAACCTGACCTGCGGTCACCGACCCGGAAAACCCGGTTCCCGCCGAGGTGAGGGTGGTGGCGTCCTTGCGTTTCACCTGCACGGCGGTCGCGGTCAGATTTTTGGAATCAAAGGGTTTTTGCGTCTTTCCCCCTCCGAAGATCGGCACCTCGTCCAACTCGGTGTTGATGCCGCTGATCATTTCCTGATACCAGGCGAGAGGCTTTTCCGCCGCAGCCTTCAAGATGGTCGGCGAACCGTCCAGCATGCTCTCGCCCATCTGCAACACCATGTCCTGGGCATCGACCAGGGCGTCATGGATCTGACTCATGTGGCTGTCGGCCAGAGTCAACCGTTCGGCGGCGGACATGGTGGTCTTCTTCAGGCTCTCCACCCCGGAGAGGTCCGAAGAGAAGATCATGTGGCGATAGACCCCGGTCGGATCGTCCGAGGGACGGTTGGTCTTGTAGCCGTTGCTCTGTTCCTGGACCTTCAACATCTCCTGCTGCTGGCCCTGGAGCGCCGAAGCGCCGGTCTTGAACAGCAGATTGTTGGTCACGCGCATCATGGGAAAGACTCCTTCACACCCGTATCATTAACTCGAATCAGACCATCTGGATCAGGGTCTGCATCAGATCATCGGCCACGCTGACCATTTTGCTCGAAGCCTGGAAGGCTCTTTGAAAGCGGATCAGATCGGTCAACTCCTCTTCCAGCGACACCCCGGAGAGGGATTCGCGGGAGTTGCTCAAGAAGGTCTGAGCCGCCTGCTGGGCGGTCAGGGATTCGGTATCCTGGTTGATCAGCGAACCCAGCTCACCCACCATGGTGGCGTAGTGACCGGTCAGCGAAGCGCTGTTGCCGAACAACATGAATTTCGTGGAACGCAGATTCCCCATCAACAGGGCGCCCTGACTGTTGGCGTCGTCGTGGACCACCGCCGTGGGCAATCCCTGGGCGTCGCTGGCCTTGACGATCAGACGCCCCTGCCCCACCAGATCCGGATTGCTCAGCAGCTCCGCGCTGACCGCCATATCCTGGGCGCCCTTGCCGGAGATCAGCGCGCCGACTCCCAGGGCCGCCAGGATGCCGCTCTCGTCCATGACCACGCCGAGCTTGGAGCCGGCGTTCTCGGCGGAAATCTTCAATTTGTTGTCGCTGGTGATCTCGGCCTGCACCCCGTCCAGGGCATCGATGGCCTGCTGCACCTGCCGCAGGGTCATGGTGGTGGTGATATCGACCGCGGCACTCGGGGTCAGGGCGCTCTCGGTGCCGGTGGCAAAGACCAGACGGCCCGAGGTGACGCGGGAGAGATCCACCGGCGCCCCTTGATAGGTGGCCGCCTTGTTGTCGGTGACCACGCCCGAAAGCGCGGTATCCAGATCCGAACCGAGATACATCAGGCCGGTCATGTCCGACACCATGCTGTTGCCCACCGACACGGTGTTGGCCCGGTTGAACTGCCAACGCAGCTCATCGGCCAGGGACTCGAGCTTGGAAAGCACGCCCGTATCCCCATGCACCACCTCGTCGCGCAGCTCCAGCAATCCCCCGAGCTTGCCGCCCTTGATCTTGTCCTGCCCGATCTCGCGCCCCCCGATGCCGATGGCGCTGAAACCGGTGTCGGTCTTGACGTTGGTGAGCCGTCCGAACTTGGCCGAGTAGGTGGCATCGGCCAGAAGCTCCTGACCACGCGAACTCATCACCTGGACCTCGCCGTTCTCCATGGGGATGGTGCGGATGTCGATGATCTGGCCCAGTTCCAGCAACATCTTGTTGCGCTGATCCTTGAGATCCAGGGCCGGGCTGCTCGCCTCGGTGCGCACGATGGTGTTGTTGATCTCCTGAATCGCCTTGAGGCGGGTGTTGATGTCGTCCAGCACCACGGAGATCTCTTTATCCAAAGGCAGGGCGGATTCGCTCAACGCCTCGGACATCTTGTTGAAGTCCTGGGCAACGCTCTCGGCCTTGGCGATCAGTTGATAGCGCGCCACGGCATTGCCGGGATTGTCCGCCAGCGTATCCGCGGCGTCGAAGAACCCTTCGAGTCCCTGGGAGAGACCGTTGCCGTCCATGTCGTTGAAGACATCCTCGATCAACTTGGTATACTTGTCGCGAGTCTCCAGACGTCCCAGCTCGCCGGTACCCAGTTGCAAACGGCGATCCACCAGCTCATCGATCTGACGCCGCACATCGGCGATGCGCACGCCGTTGCCGCCGTAATCGGCCTGGGTGCCGCGCATCGACTCCAGCTCGACCGTCTGCCGGGTGTAACCGGTGGTGTTGGCGTTGCTGATGTTGTGCGAAATCGTCTGCAATGCCCCCTGGGAAGCGAAGATTCCCAGTTTGGATACGTTCAACAGGCTGCCAAGAGACATGATTCCAGAAGCTCCCCAGTGATCTTGAATGTGCACGTCGGCGGAACGCAGGCTCCCTCCGCTCCGCGTTGCTCCGGGTTCGGAAGATCCGTAGTCACGATGGCCGCCTTGGTTCGTCTGGCCGTGACCAGCCGTTGCCCAAGATTATTGCAGAAGGCGTGCCAACATCAAAAAACAGCTTTTCGATCGGGTGGGAAACTTTCGAAAACGCCACGCATTGATTTGTTTCAAAAGCAAAAATACTGTCGCGTCCCCATCCCGGATCCAATCCGGATCCGCGACTGGACGGATGGCGGGCAGGCAAATTTTGTCCCAGGTGATGACGGAATCGGGCGGCAAATGTTTCCGGCGGGTGGCTTTGTCGGGCTGGTCGTGTTAACGTGTGCCGGCGTGCAAGGATGGCACGCTCCATTGAACCCCACCCTGAAGGATCGTTCTTGACCATGCCCGGTCGGAGCGCGTGCGCGCGCCTCAACTGGCCCGTTCGCACGATCACATCGTTTTACAAGGAGAATTCAGCATGCCCCATTCCCCCCCGATGAACATCGCCTTGCGCGCCGCCTTCAAGGCGGGCGGTCTGGCACGGGAGTGGTTCGACCGACGCCACGAACTGGAAGTCCGGGAAAAGGGCAAAAACGACCTGGTGACCAGCGCGGATCTGGCCGTGGAGGAGGAGATCGTCTTCCAACTGAAGAAGGCCTATCCCAAATACGGCGTGCTGGCCGAGGAGAAGGGTGGCAAACTGCCGACGGATCGACCCTGTTGGATTGTTGACCCCATCGACGGCACCCTCAATTTCGCCCACGGCCTTCCACACTTCGCCATCTCCATCGCTCTGCTCGAAGAGGGCAAACTGGTCTCCGGACTGGTGCACGATCCGATGCGGGATGAGACCTTCGTGGCCGAACGGGGACGCGGGGCCTATCTCAACGACCGTCGCATCCGCGTCCCCGACCGCCGCGGACTCCAGGGGTGCCTGCTGGCCACCGGATTTCCCCATCGCCGTCTGGAACGGCTGCCCGGATACCTCAAGGCGTTCGAAAGCTTCTTCCCTCTGGTGGCGGATCAACGCCGGCTGGGTTCGGCGGCCCTGGATCTGGCCTATGTGGCGGCGGGACGTTACGATGGATTCTGGGAGATGGGGCTGGCCCCGTGGGACATTGCCGCCGGTGCGTTGTTGGTGCGTGAGGCGGGCGGGATGATCAGCGATTTCGCGGGCGAGGAGAATTTTCTGGTTTCGGGCAACGTGGTGGCCGGGCCCATGGCGGTGCATGGCGAGATGTTGGCGCTGATTGGTCAGGCCGGTCTGGCTTGACACCCCTTTCCGGCCCGCCCGCTCCCCGAGGAGAGCATCCTCGGAGAAACGGACGGGGCGAGAACCGGAAAGGAGATCAAGTCCCGCGTGGAACCCCCTGGCGGACGTTCCACGATCACGACAGGCTCGAAACCTACCGCGAGGCAAGCAACGTCAAGGCGATCGACGGCTGCTGATTGGCCTGGGCCAGAATCGCCACCCCAGCCTGCTGCAGGATGGAGTTCTTGGTCAGATTCGAGGTCTCCAGCGCGATGTCGGCATCCTGAATGCGCGAACGGGCGGCATCGGTGTTCTCGACCACGTTGGCCAGATTGGCGACGATGCTCTCGAAACGGGTCTGCATGGCACCCAGATTGGCGCGGATGCTCGACACCGAATTCAGGGCATTGTCGATCACACTGATGGTCGATTGCGCCTTGGCCAGGGTCGAGATGCCGAAATTGGTGGTGGCAGCCGTGCTCAAACCCAACATCGAAACCGTGGTGCGCTGAATCGATACCAGCACGGTCTGCCCGGCATTCGGACCCACCTGGAAATAACCAGCGAAGTGACTGGTGGCCGGAGCCAGATTGATACCGTCGGTGCTGCCGCCAAACAGAGCCTTGCCGTTGAACTGGCTGGCCTTGGAGATGCGATCCACTTCGGAAAGAAGCTGGGCCAGCTCGGTCTGGAGCGACAGGCGATCCTGATCGCTGTTGGTGGCATTGGCGGACTGGACGGCCAGTTCACGCATGCGTTGCAGGGCGGAAGAGGTCTCGCTCAGAGCCCCCTCGGCCACCTGCACCAGAGAGATGCCATCATTGGCATTGCGGCTGGCGGTGTTCATGCCGCGAATCTGCGCGGTCATGCGGGTGACGATGGCCAGACCCGCCGCATCATCCTTGGCGGTGTTGACCCGCAGGCCGGACGACAGACGCTGGAACGTCTGGGTCAGGGCAGTGGTGTTCTTGGTCAGTTGCCGCTGCGCATTGATGGAAGCGATGCTGCCGTTGATGGTGAGAGCCATGGTAAATCCTCCTCTTCTATTAAAGATGGTTCTCGGGCGAGGTTTTTCTGCCGAGCAAGTTTGATGGTCCTTCCCTGGAATGCCTTGTGGGTTAACGTTCTCGGGCCTAACCCCCACCCTTGAAACTGCCTTTTCCTACGATCCGTGCCTGATTCGCACCGCCCGGCCTTCGCTCGCAACCTGTCGAACCCATCGCCGTCCGGCATCCGTGCCAGGATCAGCCTGGACACTCGATTAAAATTCACCTTGATCCATTAATCGTCTGGCTTGAGATGCGACTTGAACACTTTTTCCAGTTCCGTCGCGTTTTTCCCTCCAGAGGGGTCTTGACCCGATCGCCGCTGCCTGATCATTCATGGTCAAATTCACCCTTAATCAAATTATCGGATGGCCACATGGCGACTTGAGAAGTTTTTTGGGGCGCCCCCTCCCCGGTTCCAGCCGTGCCGGAGAGGATGCTGCCTGCGCAAGATTGCCAAAGAGGGAAGAGGCCGAGAAACTGCGGCCAGAAGCGCGACAAACCGCGTGGCAAAGTGCGTGATCAAGCGGCCAGAAGCGCGACAAACCGCGTGGCAAACCGCGTGGCAAAGTGCGTGGCAAAGTGCGTGGCAAAGTGCGTGATCAAGCGGCCAGAAGCGCGACAAACCGCGTGGCAAAGCACGCGAAAAGAGGAACGGGGAAATCCCAAGGGCTTGGCCCTTGGCCCCCGCCAAAAGTAGGGAGACTGAATGATTGACGAGTATCTTTACACAGAGCGGGGGCACCGCCAGTCGCGGCCTCTCTGCGACGAAAAATTACTAAGAATATTCATGCTTTGTCGATCAACAACTTAAATAATTACAATCCGCGCCACTCGATCCGGGGACCCCCTCTCCCCGGATCACGCCATCCGCATCGCGCTCAATCCCGCTGCACGAACGACCGGATCTTCTCCGACCATCCGGCGGGCAGTCCCATCCGGTCCAACACCTCGGGATGGTGCCGAAATCCCTGGGTCAGCCCCACCAATCCGGCCAGCAGCACCAGCATCCAAATCAACAGACGGGCGCTGTTGGCCACAATCTTGATCACGCCCAACAGCGTCAACAACCCACCACCAATCAACACCAGCCAGGTCATGCCATCACCTCCACCCATGCCGCCTCCGGAATTTGCCCCTCGTTGCACCAACCGTCGAATAGCACACAATGCCTCAATTCGTCGTTTTATACCAGACTCTCCGCACCCCTTCTTTGAAGAAACCGGTTGACCAACACAGGAACGTGAAAAAGAAATTGACTTGCACATACAAAAAATGGATAATTTTTTTCTTGATCTCCATCAAAAGGGAGGGCAACCCTTGAATTTCTGGAACGGCAAACGGATCGTCATCGGTCTGGGTGGCGGCATCGCGGCCTACAAGTGTCTGGAGTTGATCCGTCGTCTGCGGGAGGCCGGCGCCGCGATCACCCCGGTGGCAACCCCGGATGCGCTGCGTTTCGTCACGCCACTGACGCTGCAAGCCTTGAGCGGCACCCCCGCCCGCACCGAACTGTTCGCGCCCAGCGAGCCCGATGGCATGGATCACATCCGCCTGGCGCGGGAGGCGGATCTGCTGATCGTGGCCCCGGCCACCGCCAATCTGCTCGCGCGCATGGCCCAGGGTCAGGCCGACGACCTTCTGACCGCCCTGCTGCTGGCCCGGCGCGGACCGGTGCTGGTGGCGCCGGCCATGAACCCGGCCATGTGGGAACACCCGGCCACCCGTCGCAACGTCCTGACCCTGCGGGAGGATGGCATCCTCTTCGCAGGGCCGGAAACCGGCCCCATGGCCTGCGGCGAAGATGGCCAGGGGCGCATGTCCGAACCGGCCACGATCCTCGAGGCCGCGCGTCGGGCGCTGACACCCAAGATCCTCGCCGGACGCCGCATCCTGATCACCGCCGGTCCGACCCGTGAAGAGCTTGATCCGGTCCGCTATCTCACCAACCACTCCTCCGGCAAGATGGGTTGGGAGATCGCCCGGGCCGCCCTGCGCGCCGGAGCCCAGGTGGATCTGGTGCAGGGTCCGGTCTCCCTCGCCCCACCGCTGGGGGTCCGGCTCCATCCGGTCACCTCGGCTTGCGACATGCTCGAAGCGGTCTTGAGCGTCTGGTTGCGCAACCGGTGCGGCCAGACCGGCCCGGACGCAGCGATCTTGAGCGCGGCGGTCGCCGATTACCGACCCGAAACGCGCCAGACGGATAAAATCAAGAAAGGGGCCGAACCTGGGAATCTCACCCTCTCCCTGGCGCCCAATCCGGACATCCTCGCCATGCTTTCGGCCTGGAGCGGAGTCCGCTTGCGCGACGGCAGACAACGGGTGGTGGTGGGATTCGCCGCCGAAACCGGTCAGGCCCTGGAACGCGGCAGGGAAAAACGGCTCCGCAAAGGATGCGATCTGATGGCGATCAACGACGTGAGCGCACCCGGAAGCGGCTTCGGCACCGATACCAATGCCGTGACCCTCATCGGTCGCGATGGCCTCGAGGATCCCTGGCCGCTCCTGTCCAAGGAGTTGGTGGCCGAACGGCTGATCGCGGCGGTTGCCGACTGGCTGGACCATCCGCGGGTTCCGGACCCGCGCATGGATCGCTGTAACCCGACATGATCGCGGGGCCCCCGCCCCCATCCGTGCGGGTTCCGAACGGAACTCCACGGCAACCCCAAGGGATGAACGACGATGTTGAAATTCTCCAAAAAACTGCTCTACGCCATCGAGGCGGTGACGGATATCGCCTACAACTCCACGGGCGAACCGGTGCAAATCCGCGAGGTGACGAGTCGTCAGGGGGTGCCGCAACGGTATCTGGAACAGGTGATGCAACGTCTGGTGCGCGCCGGGATCCTCAAGGGGGTACGCGGTCCGCGCGGCGGCTATCTGTTGGGACGGGAACGGGCACGGATCTCGGTGGGCGACATCGCCCGCGTGGTCATGGACGTGGCCGAATCCAGCGAAGCGGGTCTCCCCCCGGACGCGGCCACCGGTCCGATCGGTCGGGTGGTGATCCGACCCTTGTGGGGGGAGTTCCAGGAAAAAATCCTGCTGATGATGGATACCGTCTCCATCGAGGAGTTGACCACCCGCGCCTTTCGCGGCGGCGTGCCGAGCGAAAGCTGCGACCGGATCACCTATTCGATATGAACGCGGGCACGGCGCCGGATGGCGTGCTGCTCATCGGCGCCGGAGGTCTGGGATGCGCGGTGGCGCTGGCCCTGGCTGGCTCGCCCATCACCCGGCTGGTGATCGCCGACGACGACCGGATCGCCCTCTCCAACCTCCACCGCCAGATTCTTTTCACCATGCGCGACCTGGGGGCTTTCAAGGCCGATACGATCGCGGCTCGCGTGGCCACCCGACAACCGGCATGCACCGTCACCACCCTGCGCGCCCGGCTCGACACCCCGCAGGCGATTGCCGAGGTGGCGCGTCACCAGACGGTGACCATCGATGCCTCGGACAACTTCGCCACCCGCTTCGCGGCCAACGACGCGGCCATCCGCCACCGTTTTCCGCTGGTGCACGGCGCAGCCATCGGCATGACCGGTCAACTGCTGACCATCGATCCGGGACGCTCGGCCTGTCTGCGCTGTCTGTTCGGAGGACCGCCCGAGACCGAGGGAGCCACCTGCCAGAACGCAGGGGCGCTCGGTTCCCTGGTCGGCGAGGTGGGTTGGCTGATGGCCCTCGAGGCGGTTAAACTGTTGTATCGAACCGGTCGCCCCCTGTGGAACCGTCTGCTGACGATCGATGCCCTGCGCGGCAGGCGTCGCACGGTTCCCCTGCGACCCGCTTCCCATTGCGCGTGCCAACTCCAACCCGGATCCGACCCGACATGAGACACAAAATTCTCGCCAACATCACCGAGACCATCGGCAATACCCCGCTGGTTCGGGTCAACCGTCTGCATGGCGATCTGCCCGTGGAGATCCTCGCCAAGCTGGAGTATTTCAATCCCATGGGTTCGGTGAAAGATCGCATCGCCCTCTCCATGATCGAGGCCGGCGAGCAGGCGGGGCAGATCAACCCCCAAACGGTGGTGATCGAACCCACCTCGGGCAACACCGGCATCGCCCTGGCCGGAATCTGCGCGGCCAAGGGGTTGAAACTCATCCTCACCATGCCGGATTCCATGACCCAGGAACGACGCAAACTCTTCGCCCTGCTCGGTGCCAACGTGGTGCTCACACCCGCCAAGGAGGGAATGCGCGGCGCGATCCAAAAGGCCAAGGAGCTTTTGCGGCAAGAGAAACACGGCTTCATGCCCAACCAGTTCGACAACCCGGCCAACCCCCGGATTCACGCCGAAACCACCGCCCGGGAGATCCTCGACGACACCGATGGCCAACTCGACATGCTGGTCGCCGGAGTCGGCACCGGCGGTTCGTTGTCGGGCATGGCGCAAACCTTGAAAAAAATCCTGCCCGATCTCTGGGTGGTGGCCGTGGAGCCGGCCAACTCGCCGGTTCTCTCCGGCGGCATGCCCGGTCCGCACAAAATCCAGGGGCTGGGCGCGGGATTCGTCCCGCCGGTGCTCGACCGGAGCCTGATCAACGAGGTGGTGCGCTGCGGGGATGATCTGGCCATCGAGACCGCCCGACTGCTGGCCACCCGCGAGGGGATCGCCTGCGGGATCTCCGGTGGCGCGGCCCTGGCGGCCACGTTGCAGGTGGCCAGCCGACCGGAATTTTCCGGCAAACGGGCGGTGGTGATCATCCCGGACATGGCCGATCGCTATCTTTCCACCGAGCTGCCCCCCGCATGACCCGCGATGCCCGCGCGCCGGAGTGGGCGGAACGCTACTCCCGACAGATCATCCTCAAAGAGATCGGCGGCCAGGGGCAGATGCGACTCGATCGGGCCGTGGTGGGCCTGGTGGCCGACTCCGAGATCCTGGTCACCACCCTGCTCTATCTGGCCGGAGCCGGCATCGGCACCCTGCGGATCCGCCACCCGGATCCGACACGGATCGAGCCGACCTTGGCCTGGGCCAGGGATCTCAATCCCACGGTGACCATCGCATGCGCCGGTGTCGATACGCCCATCGACACCTGGCTGGCCGGCCTGGAGCTGGTCATCGATCTGGATCAGGGGTGGCCGGAACGGCATCGCGCCTGTCATGCGGCCCGCATCCCGCTTCTGACCACCTGGTGTGATGCCGACGGATTGGCCTGGATCAGCGGATCCAGGGCCAGCCTCGATCCCGCCCTGCCGTGTCTCGCCTGCGCGCCCCCGCCGGACCCTTCGGAACCACCGGCCCCATGGGCCACTCTGTGGCAGGGGTTGTCCGGCACGCGCCTGGCCACCGAGGCCATCAAGTATCTGCTCGACATCGGCGATCGCGCGGTGTGGGATCACGCCCTGGCCCTGGATGTGACCCGTGGCGAACCGGATCGTCGGCCACGCCGCAAACGACCCGATTGCCCGGTCTGCGCCCGAACCGCCTCCCGCCACGAGGCCGCCAACCGGACGCGGCAGCTCTCCGCCCCGTCCGACCAGGAGGCCGACGCCTTTCTGGACATCACCGCCGACACCTGCCCCATGACCTTCGTGCGCGTCAAGCTGCGTCTGGAGACCATGGCATCCGGTCAGACCCTGCGGGTCCGGCTGAGTGGCGGCGAGCCGTTGATGAATGTTCCGCGCACCTTGCGCGATCAGGGATTCAAGGTCTCGGAACCTTGGAACGAGCAGGGTGTTTTTGGTTTGCTGGTCGAAAAAACATCGGATTCAGATTGACGTCCATCCCAGGATGATGTTGACAAACGAACGCTTTCGGGCCAAAAAGAAGGCACGGGAAACGGCTGTCCGGTGTACTCCGGAAGGAGGTTCCACGGAAAATGGATGAGGGTTTCCCCCATCCGCAAGTTGGTTGGATCGTGGGGAGTGGAAAAATGAACGGACGGATGCGCGCCAACGCCGGTTTCACCCTGATCGAGCTGATGATCGTGATCGCGATCGTCGTGCTGATGATCGCGGTCGCCTATCCCGCCTATCAGGAGCACGATGCCCGTGCCCAGGCCAAGGAGGCGGTCACGGTGATGACCGGCATGAAAGATGCGCTGCTCGCCCATCATCGTGCCAAGGGGAGCGTTCCCGCCAACCCGGATGAGCTGCACCCCACCCAGCGCAGCCGCCATATCGCCTCGATCGCCTTTTCGGCCCCTCCGGCTCCCGACGGCGCGGCGGTGGCCCTGGAGATGCGGACCACCTTTGACCCCAAGACCGCCAATCCCAAGATCGCCGGCAAGACCCTCCATTTCGGCACCCGCGATGGCGGTGCCACCTGGCAGTGCAGCGCCGGCTCCGAACCCACCGCCCTGCCGGCCAGGCTGCTGCCCAGCGCCTGCAAGTGACGGGAATTTATTGAATCGGGAACGTTTCGAGCCTTGAAATCAACCGGTCGATTTCGGTCGATGGGGAGGAAAAGCGTATTTTCTGTTGCTGTTCGCGCAACAGTTGTGCGTTTCTGATCGCCTGACTCTGACCGTTGGGATAGTGCTTTTTCAAGAGATCGAACACCTTGGGATTGGATTTTTGGTAGACCATGCCCACCTGCTGGCCAAACCGCTGGCACGCTTCGTCACAATTGCTGAAAGACGCATCGGTCAAGCCCTGGTGCAGAATGAACCAGAATTCGATGCATGGGACGGAAACATACACCTCGATGGCTGGTTCCGTTTGGGCCTGAGCAATCGCCTGATCGAACCGATTTTTTTCTGCTCCACCTCGCAAAATGCAATCTCCGTCGAATACGGCGCACACCTCGTCGAAATCTCTCCTGCCCTGCACATCCCTGACTTGCCGGACGATGCTCAACGGATCCGTGTAAGGCTTTCTGGGGGGCTGCACTTTCACACCTGACAGCTTCTCGGCACGCACCAAATCATCCAAATAGCTGAAGCCGCTATTGGTGTCTTCGCACAAGATCAACAACCTTCTGCTTTTCCCCCGCCCGCCTGCCCGACGGTCCGCGTGCGGCTTGGGGGCTCTCATCTTGCTCATGATGCCTCCCCGCCGTGCTCCACGCCCATCTCCGACAACCGCTGCTTACGCAACACCATGGGCACGGCTCCGAACAGACCATCCAGATAATCCCGTTGCAGGTTCCCGCCCCTCCCCTTGAGATCAAAGTCGGAGAGCGCATAAAAATGCGAAGCATGATCGCGCTTTTTGTTCATCAACCACACCTGATCCGGACGCAGCAGGATTTGATCCAATAAACTCGTCTCGTGCGTGGCAACAATCAACTGGCCATTATTGGGATTCGCAGCCGGTTCCTGAAACAACTCCAATAAAAATCGAGCCAATCTGGGATGCAGGCCCTCTTCGATCTCATCCAGGAAACAAACCTGCCCCTTATCCAACATGGTTTTCCATTGCCCAGCCAGGGCAAGCATCCGAATCGTTCCGGAGGACTCCATTCCAACTTCAAATGAGACTTTTCCTCCAGATGCGGGAACTGTTCGAATTGTTTTTAATGTCCATTGATTTATTTTAATAATCCCATAAATTCGCTTATAATCTTTCTCTCTGATCGCATCCTCCAATTGCGATCGGACCTTTGATGGAAATCCAATGGGAGGATTTTGAATAAAGTCAGTTACGATGGCGGACAACAGATCTTCGGGTAATTCTTGATCATCATCCAACGCCAGATCTTCAATACCCAGATCAGCCGCTTTCAAAAAATCCAAAACCCACTGACGTCCAGAAGTGTTTTTGAAAATATTGATGGTTTCTGAAAAATCAATCTTTTTATCAGGAACCAAAACAAGCAATTTACCGTGAAACCACTTGTAAACCGCATCCAGTTCAAGACAAAGCGTTGGTTTCTGCTGTCCCAGTCTGGTCAAAGCCAACCAATCCTCGGGCAGCGATTGCACCGCATCCACGATTCCAGCACCCAGATCGCTCTCCACTTCAAAACGATCTTCATCGGCCTGATAGGCGCGGGTGAAAATCGTCCTGGCTCCCTTTGGCAAAAAGGCATACAGCCACTCTTGTACCACCCTCTGCCGATCCACCTCGAAGCCATACTGATAGCGCACCCGGTTCGCGACAAAGATCATCTCGAATTGGCCTGGCTGATTTCTGGCCTGAGGATTGAGCAGGAAGGGCTCTTCAAAAAGCGGGGCATCCGCCTCTTTGCGATTGGAATTCAACACCAAATGGCGCATGAAATGGGCGGCTCGGATCAGGTTGCTTTTGCCCGAGGCATTGGGACCATACACCACGGCGGTGCGCAGCAGACGGCGCGGTTGCTGCTTGAGCCCGGATGGGAACGCATTCTCCGGCAGGCGCCCGATCTGACGCACTGGCGAAAGGTCCAGCACGATCGGCTCGTGGATCGATCGAAAATTCGCGACGGTAAACTCGATCAGCATCTGAACATTCAACCTGGTTGGTGGGGAATTGCGGAGATTTTTCGGCCACCGCTAACTTGCATGATGGGGGGAGCCCCCCCTCACCCCCCGCACCATGGACCTCCCTTCGGGAGTTCCATGGTAAAAAGAAACCGCGTGCAATCTTTCTGCAAACCTTAACCCATGGGCCTGCAAAAATAAAGCCGTCGCGCCTTCTCAAGCGGAAGCCCGCACCCGCGCCACCAGCCGCCAGCCCAACAGCAGCGCCAGGATGGCGGCGTGGACGAGGGGCAGCCGGGTGTCGGCCTTGACCATCCAGTAATGGTGCGCCACCGCGAGCAGGGATGCCGGGTAGATGAGACGGTGCAGGCGCGACCAATACCGTCCCAACCGGATCATCCAGCCACGCGTCGAGGTGATCGCCAACGGCACCAACAGCACCCACGCCACGAAACCCAAGGTGATGTACGGGCGTTTCATCAGATCCTTCCAGATCGGCGCCCACGCCAGACCGTGGTCCAACACCGCGTACACCGCCAGATGGAGCACGGCATAAAAAAAGGCGCTCAGGCCAAAAGCACGCCGCCAGCGGATCATCCCGCCACACCCCGGCAGACGCCGCGCCGGAGTGACCGCCAAAGTCGCCAGCAACCACCACAGCGACCAATCCCCGCAAAAACGCATCACCGTCTCCACCGGATTGACGCCGGGCCCGACCACCAAAAAACGGGCCACCAGCCACACCAGCGGCAACACGCCGATCATCCAGGTCAGGCGGGAGATCATTCCGGATACTCCTGTCGGTTGATGTCGGGTTCGGTCATGGGGAATGCCGCGGCGGGTGGATACTGGAGCAATGAGCCATGGACGTTGCCCGTCAGGGCAATGGAGGGGACGAACAGCCCGCGGAAGACGCGTCGCCTTCGGCGGCTTGACTCCGTGCCATGTTCACGGCATCGTTTCGCCAAAAGCGCGAAACGATGCCGCAGCCAAGGCGCGCGCAGCGTTTTTTCGCCAAAAGCGCGAAAAAATGCTTTTTTTGAAGAGCGCGCTAAAAATCAAAGTCCCAAGGGCTTTGCCCTTGGATCCCACCGGGGGCGGTAACCGCCCCCCCGTCCCCCGTGATGACTGGAAACCAACCCGCTCCCCCGTCATGACCTGGACCCATCCCGCTCCCCCATCCCCTACCCCACCAACGACAACCGGTCCACCTTGCGCAACCCCGGAAACAACCGCGCCCACAACCCGGTCACCACCAACGCCCCAACCCCTCCGAACACCGCCGAACCCACCACCCCCAGATACCGAGCCGCCATGCCGCTCTCGAACTCCCCCAACTCGTTGGAAGCACTGATAAAAAGACCTGAAACCGCCGACACCCGCCCGCGCATGGAATCCGGGGTCAAAATCTGCACCAGATTCTGCCGCACGAATACCGATACCGAATCCGTCGCACCGATGCACATCAACGCCAACATCGACACCCACACCTCCCGCGAATAGGCAAACCACAACGTCGCCAACCCATACGCGGCCACCCCACCCAACATCCACACCCCGATATGACGCCGGATCGGATGCCACGCCAACCACAACGTCATCCCGCCGCCACCCAGACCCACCATGGTGCGCAACAATCCCAACCCCTCGGGTCCAATCTCCAGGATATCGCGCGCATAGGCCGGCAACAACGCGGTGACCCCACCCAACAACACGGCAAACAGGTCAAGAGAGATCGCCCCCAACACAACCCGACTGCCCCACAAATGAACCAACCCCTCGCGGATCATCACCAGGCGCGACCCGTCGCCATTCCGGGGCTGCGCGTCGATGACCATGGCAAGCAGTCGCAACATGGCCGCCAAAGAGAGCAGATAGAGTCCCAACGCCGTCGCACAGGCTAAAGTGGCAGAAAACGCACACAACACCCCACCCAGCCACGGACCGAGAATGATGCCACCCTGCACCCCGAGGGTGTTCCAGGCGATGGCGTTCGGCAGGATCTCCCGAGGGATCAACGCCGGGGTCAACGCCATGCGCGCCGGCATCTCGAAAGCACGCGCCGCCCCGAACAGACCAGCCAGAAAAAAGATCGTCGGGATCGATGCCTCGGACTGGGCAGAAACCACAGTAAACCCCACCGCGCACCCCAACTGCACCAGGGTACATCCCAGGAGAATCCGACGCCGGTCGTGACGGTCCGCCATGGCCCCCGCCACCAGAGCCAGCAGGAACATCGGCAGAAACTGCGCCAGACCCAGCAAGCCGACCAGATACATGCTCTCGGCCTCATCGAGGGTACGGCGCGCGCTCGCGTAGACCAACCAGGCGATCGTCACACCCTGCATGAAGGTCGCAACATTGCCCAGAATCCTCCCGTACCAGAAGATTCGAAACGCGTCATGTGAAAAAACCGACCTCGAGACCATCCAAAACCTTCCCGTCAACCATTCCGTGGTCAAAAATTCCGTGTCAGATCCATTCCCTCGTACAGCCTGGCCACCTGCTCGCCGTAACCGTTGAACATCAGGGTATCCTGTCGCCACAACGTACCGATGCGCCGCTCCTTGCTCTGATCCCAACGCGGATGCGGCACCGCCGGGTTGACATTGGCATAAAAGCCATACTCCTCGGGCGCATGGGCGTTCCAGGAGGTGACCGGCTGCTCCTCGGTGAGGGTGATGCGCACGATCGACTTGATGCTCTTGAAACCGTATTTCCACGGCACCACCAGGCGCAGCGGCGCGCCGTTCTGATTGGGCAGCCCCTTGCCGTACATGCCGACCGCCAGAATGGTCAGAGGATGCATCGCCTCGTCCAACCGCAAACCCTCCCGATAGGGCCACGCCAGGATGTCGCGGCTCTGCCCCGGCAGACGCTCCGGGTCGTGCACGGTCTCGAAGGCGACAAAACGGGCCGAGCCGCCCGGTTCGAATCGCTTCAACAGATCGCCCAGCGGAAATCCGACCCAGGGGATCACCATCGACCACCCCTCCACGCAGCGCAAACGGTAGACCCGCTCCTCCAGGGGATGGGGTCGCAACAACTCGTCGAGCGCCACCCGTCCCGGACGCCCCACCGCGCCGTCAATCGTGACACTCCAGGGATCGACCACCAGATGATCGGCCCATTTGGCCGGATCCTCTTTGCCCAGACCCAGCTCGTAGAAATTATTGTACGTTGTCGCAGACAGAAACGGGGTCTCTTTGTCGGCAGTGGTCACCACGCCGGAACGCACATCGGGCAAATCCTTCCCCGCGGCGGCCAGGGCATGCCAGGGATCCAGACCCAGCAGCGCGCCCACCCCCACCCCCGCCGCCGCGCGCATGATCTGGCGGCGTTGTCGGAACAACCCCTCCGGGGTAATTTCATCGGGGTGGATCTCGGGATTCCAGCGCATCGGCATGGTGGGAGACTCCTGATTGAACGGAACGGGCCAAGGGGGCGCGTGGCACTTCACCAAACGCACACGGGAAGGACGCTCACCGCCCGATCGTTTGCCGGTCGCGACGAGACGCCGCGCCAAACGCACACGGGGGAACGGGTGTTGATCCCCGCTCCCCCGTGGTGGTCGCTTCATTCCTGTCGTGCAAGGGAACGTTCGCGTTCCGGCCTCACCCCGGACCACCCGACTCGACGCGATGTCGTTCCATCTCTTTTTCGGCGGCCTCGGCAACGGCATGCCGACCGCACAGCCGATAGAGCCGGATCGCCTCCTGGAACGCCTCTTCCGGCTCGCCGTGCTCCTGGATGCGGATGCGCGCCTCGATCAGGGCGCACTGCGCCAGATCGGGCGTATCGTCGTTGGCGGTGGCGATGGCGCGCGCCTCCTCCATGAGTTTGCGGGCCTTCGAGGGGGCGCCCATGGCCAGATGCAGCTCGCACAAAGTCCAGAGATTGGAGACCACCTTGCGGGTCAGATTGAGCTGCCGGTGGATGCGCAACGCCTCCTTGAGCGCCTTTTCGGCCTCGGTGAGACGGTTGAGACGGTTCAGACAGGCCCCTTTGCGCATCAGGGCGGTACCCATGCCGAAGGGATTTTCAATGCGCTGCATGATCTCGTGGGAGAGATCGAAAAATTTAAGCGCCTCCTCCAGGTTGCCGATCTTCTCCTGCAAGAAGCCCAGCGACAGGTAAAGGTTGGCGGTCTGCCGCTTGTCGCCGAGTTCGGAGAAGATCTTCAAGCTCTTCTGGTTGTACTCAAGGGCCTGCTGGAGATCCCCCTGATGTTCGAAAATCACGCCGAGATTGTTGCAGACCAACGCGATCTGCTCCTTGGCGTGGTGGGATTCGAAGATCTCCAGAGCCCGTTTGGCCCGTGCCGCCGCCTCTTCGCGCTGGCCGAGACGGTTCAGGATCCAGCTTTCATTGGTCAGCAGCAGCCCCATCTCCACCGAATCCGGGAAGGCGGCCAGTTCGATATGCGCCTCCTCGTAGACGGTCATGGCCTCCTGGTGGTTCTCCTGTTTCTCGTGCAGCCGACCGATGCGGCGCATGTGGTCGATGCGGATCAATGGATCGACGATGGTGGCGATGATCTCGCGTCGGCTCTTGATGGCCAGGGTGAATTCGCCGCACAACTCCTGGACCTCGGAGAGGGCCACCAGGGTCGTCAAGAGCGGAATGGCGGGATTCGGCAGGTTGCGACCCAGTTCGACCGCCTTGTCGAGGGCGGCGAGGGCGGCGGTGTTGGCATAGGTCTCCTGGGCCTTCAGGCCACTCTTGACCAGATAAAAATAGGCCCGGTCGGCGTTGTCGGCACGCAGGTGGTGTTGAGCCAGGATCTCGAAGTGGTCGTCGAGACGCGAGGCGTAGAGGGTTTCGATCTCGTTGGCCACGGCGGCGTGCAGCTCGCGCCGTTTCTTGTGGAGCGGAATCGAGTAGATCGCCTCCTGGATCATGATGTTGCGGAAGCTGTATTCGATCTCCGGGAAGGATTTGGACTCGAAGATCAAGCCCATCTCCACCAGTTTGGCCAGACCTGGTTCCAGGTCGGTGTTGTGGAACAGCCTCTGGAGCAGGGACAGACGGAACACCGGTCCGATGACGGCGGTGGTGAGCAGCACCTCCTTGAGGTCTGCCGGGAGTTTGTCGATGCGGGCGATGAACATCCCCTGGATCGAGGAGGGGATGGTCACCTCGTCGAGATTCTTGATGATGCGCGGCGCCTCGCCGGGGACCAGTTCGACGATCCCCTCCTCCACCAGGTTGCGCACGATCTCCTCGATGAACATCGGATTGCCGTCGCCGCGGTTGCGGATCAGGTGCAGGACCGACTCGGGCACCTCGTCGGAGTGAAGCAGCCGGCGGGTCAGCTCATCGCACTCGGCGGGGGTGAGTTGTTTGAACTGGATCTCGATGGAGAGGTCGTCAAGCTCCTTGTCGGCGATGAGGGGCAGCTTGTTGGAGGGGTGTTCCGGCTGAGGACGCATCAGCAGCAGCAGCAGGATCGGCGCCTGTTTGACGCTTTCGAACAACGAGGCGATCAACTCCACGGAGGTGGCATCGGCCAGGTGGAGATCCTCAAGGGTGAGGATGAGGGGCTTGCGCGCGGCCAGGGACTGGAGGAACCAGCCCACCGAGCGGAAGATCCCCATCTTGATCTCCTGGGCGCTCATCTTGTCGAGTGGCACGTCGAACTCGGCCCCCAATTTCAGGCCCATGGCCGCGCCGATGAACACCATGGCGCGCCGCGCCTCCTCCGAGAGGGTCTCGGGTTTAAGGCCGAGCAGCAGGGGCAGGTTGGTGACCAGTTTGTTGGTCATCGACTCCTCGAGATCCTCGGAATCGATGTCAAAGATCTGGCGGAACAGTTCGATGAAGACCGCGTAGCTGGTATCGCGGTTGAAAGAGCGGCAGATCCCCTCGAGCACCTGGATGCGCTCGCCCTTGAGGAACTGTTTTTTCAGTTCCTGGTGGATGCGGCTCTTGCCCACGCCCGCCGGGGAGATCAGGAAGGTGACCAATCCCTGGCCATTGGCATGGCGTTCCATGCAGGCGCGCAGGGTCTCCATTTCGCGACCGCGCCCGACCAGCGGGGTGGTCGGCTGGCCGGTATCGTTGCTCTGTTCCTGGCGGCTCTTGGCGCGCACCACTTCGTAAACGGCCACCGGATCCTTCTTGCCCTTGACCTTGATGGGGTCGTGGCGGATGAACTCGAAGTGCTGGCGGGTGAGGTTGTAGGTGTAGCCGGAGACGAAGGTTTGACCGTTCTTGGCCAGGGATTCGAGCCGGGCGGCGAGATTCACCGTGTCGCCCATGACGGTGTATTCCATTTTCTTGTCCGATCCCACCCCACCGGCGATCACCATGCCGGAGTTGACGCCGGTATGCAGGGCGAGGGGGTTTTCGATGCGCCCCTGGAGACGGGTATTGTACTCCTCCATCTCTTTTTGCATGTCGAGGGCGGCGCGCAGGGCCAGTTCCGGATCGTTCTCGTGGGTGACCGGCGCGCCGAAGATGGCCATGATGCAGTCACCGATGAACTTGTCCACATACCCTTCGTAGCGGTGAACGATGTCGGCAAGCATCTTCATGCAGCCGTTCATGATGTTGGTGACCTCTTCCGGGTCCATCTTTTCGCTCATGGCGGTGAAGCCGGAGATGTCGGCGAAGAGCACCGTGACATTCTTGCGTTCCGACTCCAGCGGCACCGGGGTGGTCTGGGAGCCACCGGCGGCGGAAACCGCACCCGGAACCATCATGGCCGAGGTCGGCGTCGCCACGCGACTGGTGGAGGGAACTGGCAAACGCATGCCGCATTCGCCGCAATAGTGATCCTCCAGGGCACGCGGGGCGCGGCAGTGGGGACAGACGGCGATCATGGGGAAACCGCAACGGGTGCAGTAGTTGACACCTTGACGGTTGTCCAGTTGGCATTGGGAACAGTTCACCGTGGTATTCCTGTAGATTCAAGGCAATGATAGAAATAAAAGAGAAACGAATGGACGGCCCGGAGATTCCATGGCCTTCGGACTCACACCCTTCCATAGATTAGCACGTCTCCGACCCGCAAGGAAACCATCTCCTTGCATTTGGCACGCCCAGGATCTGGTCTGATCCATTTTTTTTGGAAATCTCAAAAAACAACTTTCTCCCCACGGGTCAGGACAGCTTGTCATCCAGCGTGGGAATCGGTATGATGTTTGCTCTTTTCGAGTCGTCTTGGGTGCGGTTCAATCAGCCCCCCCACGGCATCACCCGGATGCGCACGATTTTCGAAAAAAACTCTCAACCCTTGCTTCACCCAGTGCTTCGCACGATGACTGGCCCCTTGGCCCGCATCGGCTGTTCGGCATGGATCGGACAGCCTCTTTACACATTCGACATCCATCCTGACTCTTTTTAAAGTGGCCCTTCGCTCGTTCATCATGCCCAATTCCCATGCCCTGGCGCGAAATCTCGCGCTGTTCTGGTTTCTGATCGTCTCCGTGCTGCCCCTTTCCGTGGCGCACGGCAAGAGCGAGGAGTCGAAGGCAGGCGTCAAATACGCCAACGTCTCTTTCACCCCCCGGTTTCTCTATCCGGGTGGCGAGGTGGTGATGTCCGTCGATACCCTCTCGCTCCCCGAAGAGCGGATCATGTCGCTCACCTTCGACGACGGACCGGACGAACGGGATCTGGAGGTCGCCGCGCTCCTCAAGAAGCACGAAATCCCGGCAACCTTCTTTTATATCGGGAGCAAGGTCAAGCTGTTCCCGGAGGTGGTCAAGGAGGTGCATGCGAACAAGCATGAGATCGGCTACCACTCGTTCCGCCACCAACGGGTGAGCTGGTTCTCGTCCGAAAACCTGAGCAGCGACTTCCGCCAGGGCAAGGAGGCACTCTCCCGTCTCGGCGTGCCACTGACCCTGTTTCGTCCCCCCTATGGCGAGTTCAACGACCGGTTGGTGCATACCGCCAAGGATCACGGCATGGAGACCGTGCTCTGGACCATCGACTCCCGCGACTGGACCGGCATCACCCCGGAGATCATGGCCAAAAACGTGATTCGTCAATTCCATCCGGGCGCGGTGCTGCTGTTCCACAGCCCGCACATCAACACCCTGCGCGCCCTGCCGGCGGTGCTGGCCGCCGCCGAGCGCGAGAACTACCGTTTCGTGTCGCTGGGCGAATGGCGTCAGACGGTTCTGACCGCCAACTGCCGCAAGGCCGGACGCTCCCCCTGCGTGGCGGGACCAGTGGTTGCCGCACGTCAGCCCGCCAAGAGCGTCGAGCCGCCGCCCGCCGCCCGCGCGGTCGAACCGGCCACCCGTCCGGCCCGCAAACCCGCCACCACCCCGCCCGCCGCCCGCGCCGCCGCGCCGGAACCGGAGTCGGAACCGGTCGAGGAGCACCCGCCCGCGGCCCTGGAGACCGAACACGTCGATTCGGACGAGGACCCCCCGGCCATGGCCTCGGAGATTCCTTCTTCGACCCTGACGCGGGTGGTGGAACCGCTCTCCCCGGTACTGACTCCGATCAGCGTGGTGAGCGAATAGGCTCGATCAGGCACACCGACCCATTTTTCGCCAGACTTGGCCCGTACCCCACCCGTGGCGCGTTTCACGGCTGGAGGTTCCCATCAATCTTGATCCGACCGTATTCGCCAGGAGGAGCCCCATGTCCCCTTCCATCGCGCAACGCTTGATTCTGTTGGTGCTTCTGTTGATCTCGGGCGATCTTCTGGCCGCCGGCGCGATCGCCATCGACGAACGGGGCCGGCGCGAATCCATGGTGACCAATTTCCCCACCCAACGTCAGGCGGACCGCGAGGCGATACAGGCTTGCGGCCATCGCTGTCGGATCGCGGGACGCTTCTCCAACACCTGCGCCGCGATCGGCTGGCCGAAACACGGTGGCGCCTGGGTCTGGAGCGATGGTTTCCGCAGCAAAAACGCCGCCGTCAACGCCGTGGCACGCCGCTGCCGCCAGGCCACCGGCGGCCACGCCTGCCGCGTCCAGGCCCAGTGCGACGGCGCATCCGATTACACCCCGCCCCACCACCACCGCCACCACGGGTATCGGTGATCCCCTTCGCTTGACGCCTCCCCGTGGCACGCCGACCCCGCGCGCCACGGGCGACGCATCACGATATCCAGCTTGAGCGACATCGGGAACAGGCTCCACCTCGCCCATCCGGGAACAGGGCTTTCCCGATTTTTTTTGCGCACGAATATAATATAAATAATCATTAAAATTAATCTTAACCCAAGATCTCACGCCCAGGACCCATTCCAACAGGAAAAATATCGGCATACAAGGATGACTTGCAGCCACATTGAAATCGCGTTTTCCCCCTCAGGGAAGGTTTGCCCTTCGGGGATGTGTTGTCGTCCGGGTTCATACTCCAGATTCTGGAGGAGCAAAAAGCGACATTCCGTGACCGGGTGTTCTCACCTGTCGTGACCCTGGCTGCTTTCATTGCCCAGGTGCTCAGCCCGGATCATTCCTGTTGCTGGGCGGTTGCCCAGGTCGTTGCGGAGAGGGTTGCACAAGGAAAACCACCTTGTTCACCTGGGACCGGGGCCTACTGTCAGGCAGGTCACAGGCTCTCAAAAGAATGGATTCTGCGTCTGTTACGTGCTGTTGGGGCCAAACTGCATTTGGCCACCCCATTGCCGCCGCGTAGGCGGCCAAGAGATTCGGTTGCTTGTGGCAATGGCCGGAGCGCTGATTTGCCGCCGCGTAGGCGGCCAAAAGAATTTCCTTGGTCGGATAGTACATCTTCAGGCGGTTTTCCGCCGCGTAGGCGGCCAAGAAAATGACATCAACTGGGCAGGGTTGCGCGCTGATGTTTGCCGCCGCGTAGGCAGCCAAGAGAGCAGGGTAAAAAGGGCGCTGATGTGACTGTCGTTTGCCGCCGCGTAGGCGGCCAAGAGCACGTGGAACGGGCGGCGGGAGGAGGGATGACGCTTGCCGGTTCAGACCTCATTTGATACCATCTCGCCCAACACCTCGGAAAAAATTCTCGATGCCATGGGTCGCAACCCGTTGGATTGACGCATCGACCAACTCCAAACGGCGGCCCGGCAGCATGGGATCGCCTGCCGATACAACGATGGAAGTCATACCGAGGAGTCACCACCATGACCACCGGTTTCACTCCGGACACGCTCCGTTTTCTCGTCGATCTGCGCGAGAACAACACCAAAACCTGGTTCACCGAACATCGGGAGAGGTTCGATCGGCATGTGTTGAACCCCATGGCCGAGCTGGTGGGAGAGCTGGGACCGGCCATGCTCGACATCGATCCGGATTTCGAAACCCGTCCCCTGGTCGGCAAGACCATAGCCCGCGTTCATCGGGATACCCGCTTCTCCCGCGACAAATCCCCCTACCGGACCAACCTGTGGTTCTCCTTCAAGCGCCCTTTCAAAACCTGGCAGGAGAACCCGGCCTTCTTCTTCGATCTGGGCATCGAGCAGTGCCATTACGGCATGGGGTTCTACGCCGCCTCCCGCGCCACCATGGACCACTTACGCGCCATGATCGACGACACCCCGGAAGAATTCCTGGAGGCGACCGCGCCGGCACGGGGACAAACCCGTTTCTCCCTGGCGGGCGAGATGTACAAAAAATCCCTCAACCCGAAACTCCCCCCGGAACTGGCCGACTGGTATCAACGCAAGACCCTCTACCTCATGCGCCGGGAACCGGTGGGCGCCGAGCACTTCGGTCCCGGATTCGCCGACCGGCTTCGGGAGGATTTCACCATCCTGGCGCCGCTTTATCACCTCTTCTGGTCGCTGCGGACGGATAACGGGGGTGGCTCTGGCGCGCGCCGGAACGGGGCATGACGGGGGGCATGCGCGGAGCGACGCATGGCTGGCTGGCCATGGCGCTGATGCTCACGGTCGCCCTGGAAGAGGCCTCGGGAACCCCCCTCGATGCCGCCGCGTGGGCCCGCTGGCTGCCGGCGACGGTGCGACCTGGCGGATTCGCGCCCCTCTCCCCTCCGGATGCCGAGCGGATGGAGCTGGCGTTTCGCGACACCATGCGCGGCAGGGACAACCGGGCGGATTGGAGGCGACTCGGGTTCGAGCTTGCATGGCCCGATTCGGCAACCCTGCTGATCGGCGAACGCGCCAACCAGGGACAGGGACTCTATCTGCTGCGTCCGGAGCGGACCGGAGGGGTGTTCATCCAGGCGCCGCACCGCTTTTTCGACCAGGGAACCGGAGAGATCACCCGGCGGTTGTTCGAACGCGGCGGGGTGGCCGGCGCGGCCTGGAACACCCGGCACCGTCACGAAACCCCACACAGCGATCTGGCCCATGTGGATCCCTCACCCTTCACCGCGTTCGGGCGCGCCATCGCCGCCACCCATCCGCATGCGCGCATCGTGCAACTGCATGGATTCGACGAGAAAAAGCGTGCCGCTCACGACCCGCGGACCTCAGATCTGATCGTCAGTTCCGGCACCAGGCAACCCTCGGCGCCGGTCGAAAAGGTGGCCAAGTGTCTCAAGCAAGCCGATCTGGGCACGGTCAGCCTCTATCCCACCGAGGTGGAGATCCTCGGCGGCACCACCAACGCCACGGGCCGGGCGGTGCGCGCCATGGGATTTCCGGGCTTCATCCACCTGGAAATCAGCCACGCCCTGCGCAATCGGCTCCTCGCGGACCCGGACGCCCTCGCCCGGCTCGACGGCTGTCTGGCGGGGTGATGAGGCCCGAAGCGCGAACCAAACCGCGCGGCGGCGTGTCAAAACAGTGCAACGACTCCTTTCTCCCGCGTCAGAGGTCATCATGCCCGCATCCACCCTGCATGCCGTCCTGAACACTCCCCTCGAGCCCCCCTATCCGGAAGGATCTCAAATGGCCACCTTCGGCCTGGGCTGCTTCTGGGGCGCGGAACGACGGTTCTGGCAACAGCCGGGGGTCATCACCACCGCCGTGGGCTATGCCGGCGGCCAGACCCCAGATCCCACCTACCACCAGGTCTGCACCGGTCTGACCGGCCATGCCGAAGTGGTCCTGGTCGTCTTCGATCCGACCCGAATCGGCTACGCGGCGCTCCTGGCCCTCTTCTGGGAGAGCCACGATCCGACCCAGGGGATGCGTCAGGGCAACGACATCGGCACCCAGTACCGTTCCGTGATCCATGCCCACTCCGACGAACAACGCCAGATGGCCCTCGCCTCCCGTGATCGCTTCCAAACCCGGCTCACCCAGGCCGGGTTCGGTCCGATCACCACCGAAATCCTCCCCGCGCCCCCGTTTCATGTCGCCGAGGCGTACCATCAACAGTACCTGGCCAAGAATCCGCGCGGCTACTGTGGACTGGGCGGCACCGGGGTGAGGTTCGCATCATGAAGCGCGACGACGCCACCCCAGGCGAAACGGTCCTGGCCTATCACCACCACTCCAAGCACCAGCCGGACCGCCATGCCCCAGGTCCGGGCCACCTCGACTGGGCCAACCAGCCCGATCCGTTCCGCACCCACGCCGGCGCGCCGCGGATCCAGCTTCCCCTCGTGGCCGACCGCCTCACCTCCAGCTTCGACGACCTTTACGCACCACCGGGACGGATCCCGGTGGCCCCGGTACATCTGGCCTCCGTGGCCGCCCTGTTGGAGCTGTCCCTGGGTCTCTCCGCCTGGAAGGTCCACGGAGAGACCCGCTGGGCGCTGCGCTGCAACCCCTCCAGCGGCAACCTTCACCCCACCGAGGGGTATGTGATCCTCCCCGATCTCCCCCCGGAAGGGAGCAGCCCGCGCATCGAGGCCGGGGTCTATCACTACGTCAGCCGCGACCATCGGCTCGAGCAGCGCCGCGCCATCACCCGCGACGAACGGGCAGACTGGAACGCCCGGTTCCCGCCGGGAAGCCTGCTCATCGGCCTGACCTCGATCCCGTGGCGCGAGACGTGGAAATACGGGGATCGGGCCTTTCGCTACGTACAACTCGACACCGGCCACGCGATATCCGCCTTCCGACATGCGGCGGCCACCCTCGGCTGGCGGGCACGGCTCCTGACCGCGCCCGCCACGCGCGACGTGGCGCGCCTGCTCGGCGTGCTCACCAGCGGGGTGAACTTTGGTGACGACGGCACAACCCCCGAAGCCGAGGAGGCCGAACGGCTGCTCCTGGTCGAACCGGCCAGCGCACCCTGGCGTCCGCTGGGCGCGGAGGTGGTTGCCCTGGCCGATCTGGCGGCGCGGGGTCCGTGGCTCGGGCTGCCCAATCGTCTGAGCCGCCGCCATGGCCATCACTGGCCGCAGGTCGAAGCCATGACCTTGGCGACCCTGCAACCCCGCCTTCCCGAGCCACCCCCCTGGGCGCCTCTCCTGGAGACTCCCTTGCCGGCGGGCGCATCGTCCAAGGGGGCGGCCTCCCTGATCCGGCAACGGCGCAGCGCGCAACGGTTCGATCCCTCCGCCACCCTCCCGGCATCGGCCTTGTGGCGTCTGCTCGACGCCACCCTGCCGCGTGCCGATCTGGCCCCCTGGGATGCCCTCCCCTGGGCGCCCCGGATCTTTCCGGTCTGCATGCTCCATCGGATCAGCGGGGTCGAGGCCGGATTGTACATCCTGGTACGGGATCCGCATCGCCTGGATGGGCTCAAGGCCGCGCTCGGGGAAGAGCTGGCATGGTCAGCGGTCACCGGGGCGCCGGACCATCTGCCCTTGTACCGGTTGCGGAGCGACTCTCTGGAAGAGACGGCCTATTGGATCTCCTGCCAGCAGGAGATCGCCTCGGACGGGGTGTTGACGTTGGGGATGCTCGGGGAGTTTCCGGAAGGGTTGTCATCCGAACCCTGGCTCTATCGACAACTCTACCAGGAGGCCGGGATGGTGGGACAGACCCTCTATCTGGAGGCCGAGGCCGCCGGCATGCGCGGCACGGGCATTGGCTGTTTTCTGGACGATTGGTTTCACCAGACCATCGGATTGCGCTCGGCCCGTTTCCAGAGTCTGTATCACTTCACCCTGGGACGCCCGATCGTTGACAGCCGTCTGCGCACCGAAGCGCCGTATGGGGTGTGAGGGGGCGGGCGCCTCCGGCAAGGCGGGACCGGGGGAACGTGACGAACGCCGTCCCGGTTCCCCCGATCTTGATCCATTCCGAAGCAGGCGGATCACCCCTCTTCGGGCAACTCCAGAAGCGACTTGACCTGCTCGCGCAACCAGATGTTGGGCGGACTCTTTTCGGTGCGCGGATGCCAGGCGATGGCCATGCGCAATGCCGGGGTATTCACCGGAACCGGCGCAACGCGCAAGTGGAGGGGCTTGGCGATGCGCTTGGCCACCCGATCCGGCAACACCGCGATCAGGTCGCTCTGCGCCACCATGAAGGGGATGTTCCCCAGCGAGTAGAGCCGCGCCTTGATGCTCCGCGACCGTCCCATGTTGGCCAGGGCCTCGTCCACCACGGTGCTGGTCATGCCACGCGGATAGAAATGGATATGATCCGCAGCCAGAAACGACTCCAGGGTCAACTTGCCGTCTGGAATCAACGGATGATCCTGACGGAAAATGCAGACGAACTGCATCTGGAACACCCGATGCAGCAGGATATTCGGCGGAACCCACTGGAAACGGCTGAACACCAGATCCGCCGCGCCGCTCTCCAACACCGTGCGCTCGTCCTCGCCACCGATATCCACCAACTCCAGAGCCACGCCCGGAGCCTTCTTGCGCAACAGATCCACCAACGGGGCCAACAACAGAACCGAGGCATAATCCACCATGCCGATGCGGAACAGGTGTTGCGCGTGAATCGGGTCGAACCGCTCCTGATTCAACGCCTGCCGCACCTCCTTGAGTGCCCGCTCCACCGGTCCGGCCAGTTCCAGGGCGCGTGCCGTCGGCTCCATGCGCAGTCCGATCTTGACGAACAGCGGATCATCGAAGATATCGCGCAAGCGTCGCAATGTATTGCTCATGGCGGCCTGTGTGATGCCCAAACGTCGTCCCGCGCGCGTCACCCCCCGCTCGGTCATCAACACATCGAAGGCCACCAGGAGATTCAGATCGAACCGAACCAAATCATGCATGGGTTTACCCTTCCTGCCCGTCGTGAATACGATGGGTTCCGAAAATAAATTTACCCTGGATCCCGATCGTACGATAATTCATGGTATAAGCGAATGCAATCATAGAAACGTATTCCGCTCATCACTTCTGATCAGATGGCGCCAGGCGACTTTGTCACCCAGCGTTGTCGCGAGCCGGCCCGGTACGCGTCTCCCCCCTCTGGGACCCTGATCCTGGCCGGCTCGTTTTTTGTTTTCGTCCGCCCCGCTCCCGCCATGCCGGATCCCACCAACCCACCCTCGATTCCCCTCCACCCTGGCGTGTCGCACGACTGTCAGACCTGGCGTGTCGCACGACTGTCAGACCTGGCGTGTCGCACGACTGTCAGACCTGGGGTGTCGCACGTCTGTCAGCCCTGGGGTGTCGCACGTCTGTCAGACCTGGGGTGTGCATGCCGATCACTTTTCTGGCAAGACAATACAAGGTATCAGAAGAACCACCCACCCCTGCCCTTCGGCTCCTCTTCCGGTCGGCAACGCAGCAACTGCTGCCGGTACTTCTCGGCGTTCTTCTCGACGCGACGCGCGGTATCCAGAAGCCACCCCTTGCTCGCGAAGGTGCGCCGGTTGTAGCCCTGCTGCCCCTCGTGATAGGCCAGATACTGGGCGCGCACGTCATCCTTGGCGATGCCGCACTTGCGATGGCTTTGATCCACGTACCAGCCGACGAAATCCACGGCATCGGCGAAGTTGTCCCGATTCGCGTTGCGGGCACCGGTATTTTTCTTGTAGTTCTCCCAGGTTGAATCCAGGGCCTGGGCATAGCCGAAGGCCGTGGACTGGCCACCCGGCACGAACCAGAAGAGTTTGGAACGGGGTGGACGGGCGTTATGGCGAAATCCGGACTCCTGATGGATGATCGCCAGCTGCACATGAATCGGTGCGCCCCATTTTTTCGCCACTTTGCGGGTTTCGTCGTACCACCCGTTCCGATCCTCGAAGATGGCGCAGGCGTCGTTGACTTTCTTGAGCGGACGCGACGCGGGCGGGGTACTGGCGCAACCGGCCAGCAGACCACAGACGATCATACCCACCATCAGACGAGCACCGGATCCGAAGCGTCCCCCTCCCACGTTTGACGATCCCACCCTCAACCGAAGCTGTTAAGTTTTACAAACAGGCCGGTACACAGAAAACACAAAGTCATTATACGCTAGCTATTGCTTGCAAGAATGCGAACGAACACCACTTTTTATCGCACAAACACGAAAAAAACGCAACACCCCATAGTGAACAATTATCAACAAACCAAATATTGATCCGCTCGGCATAACCTCCTACACTGCCGGATGCCACGCTTGAAATCGTCCGCTTCACGAAAACGAGGATGCTTGAGTCATGAAATGCCCATTGCCGGGTTGGTTGTTCATCCTGTTCTGTCTGCCTCTCCCCTCCCAGGCCGACGAACCGCTCCAGGTCACCACCAAACCCCTGGAAGCGGTGCTGATCCACCCCCGCGAGGAGGCGCCCGCCGAATCGCGCGCACTGCTGGATGGTTTGATCACCGCCCAGGTTGGCGCGACCGTCGTCGAACTGCCGGTACAGGTAGGGGATACGGTCAAGAGCGGCGACCTGGTGGTGCGTCTGGATCCCTGGGCCTACCGGCTGGCGGAACGCCGCGCCGCAGCTGAACTGGATGGGCTGCGCGCCCGCCTGGAGACCGCCCGCAAGCGCGCCGAACGGGCCCGACAGTTGCACGCGCAAAAACAGGCCTCCGAAGAACGGGTGGAGCAGAGCGAAAGCGAGGTCAAGGAGTTGGCCGCCCAGGCGCGTGCCGTGGAGGTCTCCATGGAGGATGCGCGCACCCGCGTCGAAAAGTGTCTGGTCAAGGCCCCCTTCGACGGGGTGGTCGTGCAACGTCAGGCCAGAGTGGGGATGGATGCCGCGCCCGGCACGCCGTTGGCGCAACTGGTGGACCATCGCCATGTGGAACTCTCCGCGACCATCGCCTCCGGACGCATCGACAGCCTGACCCGCGCCCCATCCTGGCACTTTTCCCACGAAGGACGCGACTATCCGGTGAAGCTGCGCGTGGTGGTGCCGGTGGTCGATCCCGCCAGTCGCGCCAGGGAGGCCCGTCTGCTTTTCACGGGTGATCGACCGGTTCCCGGCGCCGCCGGTCGCCTGGTCTGGTCGGATGCCAGACCCCATCTTCCACCCTGGCTGCTGGTGCGCCGCGACGCCACCCTGGGATTCTTTCTCGCCCAGGGGGACAAGGCGGCGTTCCAACCGCTTCCCCAGGCCCTGGAAGGCCATCCGGCCCTGCTCGATCCCCTCCCGGAAGGGACGGTGGTGATCTCCGGACGCGAATCCCTCACCCACGGCGCGGCGATCCAGCCCATTCCGGCCCCGCCCTGAACCCCGCTCCCATACCCCAGGTTGGCGCGCGTGGCCCGACCACGATCCGATACCCTTGCAACCCATGAGCCCCTCCCCCATGATGCGTACCTTTCTCGGCAATCACGTCCTGGCCAATGTCGCCTTCGTCCTGGTGCTGGTGCTCGGCCTGCTCGCCTACGGCCAACTGCCCCGGCAACAGGATCCGGACATGAGCTTCAACTGGATCAGCCTCGTCACCATCCTGCCGGGGGCCTCTGCCGAGGATGTGGAAAAACTGGTCACCGACCCCCTGGAAGAGGCGCTGCAAAAGATCCCGGACATCCGCTTCGTCATGTCGAGCAGCAGCGATGCCACTTCCAGCATCCTGGTCCGCTTCCAGGAGATGGATGACCACACCTTCGACAAACGGGTCACCGATCTGCGCCGCGAAATCAACCACAAACAACGGGAAATCCCCACCGAGGCCGAGGATCCGGTGATCCTGGAGATCACCAGCGCCAACGGCTGGCCCACGGTCATGGCCGTGGTCACCGGCGAGGCCGATGACGAAACCCTGCGCCAGCAGGCGCGCCGGGTTCAAAAGGATCTGGAACGGATTCCGGGGGTCGATCAGGTGATGCCCCTCGGGCTGCGCGATCCGGAACTCCAGGTGCGCTTCGATCCGTTCCATCTGGCCCTGCTCGGCGTGGATCCCACCCAACTGGCCGGCACCATCACCGCGCGTTTTCGGGATCTGGCCGGCGGGGCCGTGGCCATGGGCGAAGGCAATCGCATGCTGCGCTATCAGGGAACCACCCCGGATCCCGCAGAACTGGCCACCTGGCCGGTCATGGGCCGCGAGGGGGAGTTGCAGCTCAACCGCCTCGCCGAGGTGGTCCGGGACCGCAAGAAGGCCGACCGCATGGTGCGCTATCAGGGCAAGCCGGCGATCTTCCTCTCCGTCACCAAACGGCCCGGGGTCAACTCCCTCGATCTGACCAACCACATCAAGGCGTACCTGGAAAGTCGCCAGACGCTGAAAGAGCAAACCGGCGTCCAGACCCTGCTCGCCGACGATCAGACCGCCATGGTCAAGAATGCCCTCTCCATCATGGAGAGCAACGCCCTCATGGGGCTGATCCTGGTCTTCCTGTCCACCTGGCTCTTCCTCGGTCTGCGCATCTCGCTGTTGGTGAGTCTCGGCATCCCCTTCGCCCTGTCCGGCACCTTCATCATCCTGCATGCCCTCGGCCAGACCATGAACGTCATGGCGCTCCTCGGGGTGGTGATCGCCCTGGGGATGCTGGTCGATGACGCCGTGGTGGTGGTGGAGTCGATCGCCCTGCGCCTGGCCAACGGCGTCCAGGCCATGGATGCCGCCATCGCGGGACTCCGCGAGGTCTGGATCCCGGTCGCCTCCTCGTCGCTCACCACCATGGCCGCCTTCCTGCCCCTGATGCTCCTGCCCGGCATCCTCGGCAAGTTCATGAAGATCATCCCCATGGTGGTCTCCCTGGCGATGCTCCTCAGTCTGGTCGAGGCCTTCTGGATGCTCCCCGCCCATGTGGCGGCCATGAACTGGAAGCACGACCGTCCGCCCACCCGCATGGAGCTGTGGCGCGCCCGCCTCATGCACCGCATCCGCATCCTCTACGTGCGGCTGTTGATTCCCGTGCTGCGCCGCCCCAAACTCTCCATGGGAACCGCCTTCCTGGGCCTGGCCCTCTCCATCGGCGTGGTGGCATCCGGCATGATCCGGGTCGATTTCTTCGCCATGGATCCCATGCCGCTCTTCTACGTCAACCTCAAGATGCCCGCCGGCTCCTCGCTGGAACGGACCATGACCACCACCCTGGAGGCCGAACG
Organism: Candidatus Magnetaquiglobus chichijimensis; assembly: GCF_045865675.1. Lineage (NCBI taxonomy): Bacteria > Pseudomonadati > Pseudomonadota > Magnetococcia > Magnetococcales > Candidatus Magnetaquicoccaceae > Candidatus Magnetaquiglobus > Candidatus Magnetaquiglobus chichijimensis. The sequence goes on along the minus strand of NZ_BAAFGK010000001.1, from coordinate 341,310 downwards.
ACGGGTGCGCGCCGGCCTCAAACCCGAGGAGACCCGCACCGTGGTCCCCTACGCCGGGCAGATGATGACCGATACCGAACCCTTTTTCGGCGACCGTTTCGGACAGATCCTGGTGAGCCTGACACCCGACGCCCAAAAGCGCCGCTCGGTGCGCGAGATCATCGACGGCATGCGCGCCTCGGTCCTGGCCACGCCGGGACCGGACAACATCACCTTTCTGCCCATGTCGGGCGGACCGCCGGTCACCAAGCCGATCAGCGTCAAGGTGCGCGGCGATGACTACACCCAGCTGCGCGAAGCGAGCGCCGCGATCAAGAAGATCCTGGCCGACATGCCGGAAGTGAGCGACATCACCGACAACTTCGCCTTCGGCAGCCACGAACTGGTGCTGCGTCCGGATGCCGACGCCCTGCGCCGCGCCGGGGTGGATGCCGCGCTGGTGGCGCGTTTGACCCGTCTGTTGGCCGATGGCGAGATCGCCGCCTCTTTCCAGCACCAGGGGGAGCAGGTCAAGGTGCGGGTGATGGCCAAGCCCACCAGGCCGCACGGGGTCGAGGAGATCCTCAACCTGCCGGTCGCCCTGCCCAACGGCACCTCGACCACCCTCGACACCCTCACCCGCCACGAAACCCGCCAGGGGGTGGATACCATCCACCACTACAACTTCCGCCGCGCCATCACCATCGAGGCGGAACTCGATCGCACCCGCATGGATGTGGTCACCGCGAACCAGCACATCAAGAAGGCGTGGGCCGGACTCCACACCCGCTTTCCCGGCGTGGATCTCGACTTCTCCGGCATCCTGGACGACATCCAGGAGTCGATGGACGCCATCGCGTGGCTGTTCCTGATGGGATTCGGCCTGCTGTATCTGATCCTCGGCACCCAGTTCAACAGCTACTTTCAGCCGCTGTTGATCCTGACCACCGTGATCCTGGCCTTTGTCGGGGTGGTGTGCGGATTGCTGATCACCGGCCATCCGCTGAGTCTCTACACCCTCTACGGGGTGGTGGCCCTCTCGGGGATCGCGGTGAACGCGGCCATCGTGCTGATCGCCGCGGCCAACGACCGCCGCCGCGAGGGGATGGGCCCCCTGCACGCCATGATCTATGCCGCCCGACGCCGCGTGGTGCCGATCCTCATCACCACCATCACCACCATCGTCGGACTGCTCTCCCTGGCCATGGGACTGGGTGGGAAATCCCTGCTGTGGGGACCGGTGGCCACGTCGATCGTGTGGGGATTGGGCTTCTCGACCCTGTTGACGCTGTTTCTGATTCCGCTGCTCTATCTGATGTTCAACCACGGTAAAAAGAAACGGGCTTCGTGACCGGGCCGGCGCCAGCTCGTGACCAGGCCGGCGAGCGGACAAACACCCCGGCCACGCGGCAAACACCGCCTCCAGGTCACTCGGGGCTTTCAGGTCACGCGGGGCTTTCAGGTCACTCGGGGATCTCGTTCATGCCGGGAAAAGGTCACTCGGGGGGTTCGTTCATGCCTGGAAAAGGTCACTCGGGGATCTCGTTCATGCCGGGAAACTTGTTGGCCCACTGCCGGGTCAACTCCTGAGCCTGCTGGATCTGCTCGGGTTTCAACTTTCGCCCGATCGCATCGCGCTTGGCCGCCGCGGTCTCGTCGCCATTCAGGGCGGCCAGATTGTAAAAGGCATAGGCCTGCACGGCATTCTTGCCAATGGCGCGGCGTCCACCCACGCCCTGTTCATACATCAGGGCCAGTTTGCTCTGCGCTTCCGGAAACCCCTGCTCCGCGGCCTTCTGGAACCAATGGCGCGCCAATTCCAAATTGAAACGAACCACTTCGCCCTTGCGGTACATCTCGCCCAGGGCCAACTGAGACTCCGCAATGCCCAACTCGGCGCCAAACCGGGCCATCCAGAAATCGAGTTTCGTCTCGGCATACGCGGCGGGATACGACACGGTGAGGACCAGGGAGACGACCACCACAGAAAAAAGATGCTTTTTCCGCATATTGGCCTCAATCCATCCGCCATGGAAACGACGTTGCAACCATGCGACATCCCGCTCAGGCCAGATCGGGGGTCGGCTTCCACCAGGTGTAGACGCAAGGAAGTCCGCGGAACCGTTGATGCTCATCCATGCCATAGCCGACCAGTCGCAGGTCGGGCACCTCGTAGCCGAGAAAATCCAGCGGCAGGGGTTCGGGATCGAGCACGGTCTTGTGCAGCAACACGGCAATGCGGATCGAGGCGGGTTGACACGCATCGGTCAACCAGCGATGCAGCCGCTTCAGGCTGTCGCCGCTGTCCAGGAGGATATCCACCAGGATCAGGTCACGCCCGCGCAGGAATTCCTGATCCTCGACGGTCATGACGATGCGCTCCTCCTGGGAGCGGGTGTGGGCGAAAACCACCGGGATGGGTCTGGAGAGATGACGCAGCAGGTCGCTGGCAAACAGGAACGCCCCCTTGAGCACCACCACCATCACCGGTTCCCGGTCGGTCGCCGCGGAAGCGATCACCTCGCGGTTGATCCGTTCGGCCATGTCGGCGACCGCCTGCTGGATCTGTTCGGCATCCAGCATGACGGTCATGTGATCCAATGCCTTCATCGCGCACTCCTCCCCTGACCGGTCAGCCATCCCGCTTGAGAAAGCGGCTCAAGAAATTCAGATCATAACGACCACGCACAAAGGCGCTGTCGCGCAGGATGCGCTGATGCAACGGCAAGGTGGTCTTGACCCCGCCGATCACATACTCATCCAGGGCGCGGCGCATGCGCGCCACCGCCTCGGTGCGATCCGAACCGTGCACCACCAGCTTGGCGATCAGGGAGTCGTAGTAGGGCGGAATCCGATAGCCGGAGTAGGCCGCCGAGTCCACCCGCACCCCACCGCCACCCGGCGGATGGTATTCGGTGATCAGGCCGGGGGATGGGATGAACCGTTCCGGATCCTCGGCGTTGATGCGACACTCGATGGCGTGGCCGGTGAAACGGACCTGCTCCTGGGTGATGGCCAAAGGCAGCCCGGCGGCGACGCGGATCTGCTCTTTGACCAGATCCAGACCGGTGACGTACTCGGTGACCGGGTGTTCGACCTGGATGCGGGTGTTGACCTCGATGAAGTAGTATTTCCCTTCGGATTGCAGGAACTCGAAAGTGCCGGCCCCGGTGTAGCCCACCGCCAGGGCAGCCTTGGTGGCCAGACGCCCGAGATGTTCGCGCTCCTCCGGGGTGACCATCGGCGAGGGGGACTCCTCGAGGAGTTTTTGATGACGCCGCTGCAACGAGCAGTCGCGTTCGCCGAGATGGATCGCGTGGCCATGTTTGTCGGCCAGGATCTGGATCTCGACATGGCGCGGGTTTTTCAGGAACTTCTCGATGTAAACCTCGTCGTTCTTGAAAAACTGCTGGGCCTCGGTGCGGGCCACGGTGTAGCTGTTGATCAGGGCGGCCTCGGTGTGGACCACCTTCATGCCGCGACCACCCCCGCCGCCGGCGGCCTTGATGATCACCGGAAAGCCGATCTCACGAGCCACCTTGACCGCGGTCTCCTCGTTGGGAATCGCCGAGGAGGAGCCCTGCACCACCGGGACGCCAGACTCGATCATCGCCTGACGGGCGCGCACCTTGTCGCCGAGCAGTCGGATCACCTCCGGTTCCGGACCGATGAAGGTGAGCCCCGAAGCCTGGATGATCTCCGCGAAGGCGGCGTTCTCGGAGAGAAAACCGTAACCCGGATGGATCGCCTGGGTATCGGTGATCTCGGCGGCGGCCATGATCGCTGCGACGTTGAGATAGGAGTCCTGCGAGGGAGGCGGACCGATGCAGACCGATTCGTCGGCCAGTTTCACATGCATGGCCTCGGCATCCGCAGAGGAGTGGACCGCCACGGTCTGGATGCCAAGCTCCTTGCAGGCACGATGGACCCGCAGGGCGATTTCGCCGCGATTGGCGATCAGGATTTTGTTGAACATGGGCATGGGTCAGCTCGGCTCGACCAGAAACATCTCTTCCCCGTATTCGACCGGGGTGGCGTTCTCCTTGATGATGCTCACCACCCGGCCATTCACCTCGGATTCGATCTCGTTCATGAGTTTCATGGCTTCGATGATGCACACCACCTGACCTTTTTTCACCACGTCGCCCAGTTTCACGAAGGGAGCGGATTCGGGCGAGGCGGATTTGTAGAAGGTGCCCACCATCGGCGCGGTGATGGCCACGGTGGTCTCCTTGCCGTCGTCCTGGGAGGAGGAGGGCATGAAGGGGGACGGCGGCGGCAGGGCGACCGCCGGCACCGCCATCGGCGCCGGTCGGCTCATCGGGGGCGGCGCAAGCGGTTGCGGCATGACGGGCGCCGTCTGGGCGGTGGCGCGGGTGATGCGCAACGAACGCCCCTCCTCCTTGATCTCCACTTCGGCCACGTCCGTGTCGGACAGAAAGCGGATGAATTGTCGAATGTCTCTCAGATCAAAAGCCATATGACCTTCCTCAACTAAGGGTTTTCATGCGCCGCGCACGCGGCAAGGCGTCCAGCCCCGGCCTCCAGGGCAAACAGATAACCATCCGCCCCCAATCCCGCGATCACCCCCTCGGCGATGTCGCTCACGTAGGAGTGATGCCGGAAGGGTTCCCGGCGGTGGATGTTGCTCAGATGCACCTCAATCACCGGGATGTTCACGGCAAGCAGGGCATCGCGAATCGCCACCGAGGTGTGGGTATACGCCGCCGGATTGATGATGATCCAATCGACGACGTTCAGCGCGGCCTGAATGCGCTCCACCAGTTCGCCCTCGTGGTTGGACTGGAAAAAATCGATTTCGACTCCCAAAGTCGCGGCTTTTCCGCGACAGGCGCGTTCGATGTCGGCCAGGGTCAGGGAACCGTAGATTCCCGGCTCCCGCGACCCCAGCATGTTCAGATTGGGACCGTTGAGCACCAGGAAGCGCTTTTTCATCAGGGTATTCATGCTGCCAGCCGTGCCTGCCACGCCTCCAGACACGAGGCGATCCGTTCCACCCGCGGATCCCGGATGGGCGCGACATCCGCACGCTCCTCCGACGACGCCCGCACCATCCCCTCCCCTTCGGGAGCCTCGGAACGCCCGACGGCACAGCCGCCGCGCACCCCTTGCAACCACCCCTCCAGACGCAGCACCGCCCCGTTTTCTCTCAACGGTTCGTCCGTTTCCTTGGGCAGAGGTTCCGTTTCTTTCGCCGCCTCTTCCGGTTCTTCCCCCACCGCTGCGATGGCCGGCTCTTCGGGTTCCACCGGCTCTTCCGCCTGGGCCGCTTCCGGTTCCACCGGCTCAACGACCGGCTCTTCCGCCTGGGCCGCTTCCGGTTCGTTCGCCTCGATCGCTTCCGGTTCGTTCGCCTCGATCGCTTCCGGTTCGTTCGCCTCGATCGCTTCCGGTTCGTTCGCCTCGATCGCTTCCGGTTCGTTCGCCTCGATCGCTTCCGGTTCGTTCGCCTGGGCTGCTTCCGGTTCCACCGGCTCAACGACCGGCTCTTCCGCCTGGGCCGCTTCCGGTTCCACCGGCTCAACGACCGGCTCTTCCGCCTGGGCCGCAGATGGAGCCGGGCTGGCCAAACGCTCCGCGCGGATCCCGTCCAACACCCCGATGGTCCGCTGGTAGGCGGCCAGGGGGGCGGCACCAAACTCCCGCAACGCCGAGGCGAGCACCTGATCCCAGCGCTCGGGTTGCAGCGCGATCAGACGCGCCAGCAGCAGACCCCGCGCCGCGATCTCGGGTTCGGCGCCGATCCAGGCCTCCACCAGCGCCTCGGCCTCCTCCAGGCGCCGTTCGCGCAGCAGACGCGGCAAACGAGCCAGGTTCCGATCCCACGTCTCCAGACTCCCGCTCATTCAGCCTCCTTGAGGTGACCGGTCAGCATCCTTGAGGTGACCCGGGAAAATGAGTCCTTGCGCGCGGCGAAGGTTGCGGACAATATTTCGATGGATAAAATCCCATTGGGAGTTTATCGAAAATCAACACCAAAGGGCAACCCATTGCATGCGCGAGAACCCCCTTTTGGGACGTTTTAGTGTAAAGAGATCCCAACCCAACAGCAATCGGCGCGGTGAAGCGAACGGGAGAGGCGGACGATGCGGATATCACTGAACGGGGATGCCACCGAACTGCCGGAGGGAATCAACGTCGCGGAGCTGCTGCGGCACCTTGGTTTCGACGCGCGGCGCGTGGCGGTAGAGCGCAATCTGAACGTGGTGCCCAGGGATCGGTTCACGGATACCACCGTGGAGCCCGAGGATCGCATCGAAATCGTCCATTTCATCGGAGGCGGCATGGAACCAGATTCTGACTTGATGGGAGAATCCCCTTCTCTCCCCCCGACCCCGCCCCTCCCTGACGGGAGCGTCGCGGTCATGCAACCCGACCCGCTGGTGATCGCCGGACGCCGCTTCACGAGTCGTCTGCTGGTGGGCACCGGCAAATACAAGGATTTCGAGGAGACCGCCCAGGCCGTGGCCGCCTCGGGAGCGGAAATCGTCACGGTGGCGGTGCGCCGGGTGAACGTGAGCGATCCCAATGCGCCGATGTTGACCGATCATCTAGATCCCAAAAAATATCTCTACCTTCCCAACACCGCCGGCTGCTACACCGCCGACGATGCCGTGCGCACCCTGCGGCTGGCCCGCGAGGCCGGCGGGTGGAATCTGGTGAAGCTGGAGGTGCTTTCGGACCCCAAATACCTGTGGCCCAACAATCCGGAGACCCTGATCGCCGCCGAGCGGCTGATCGCCGAAGGATTCGAGGTGATGGTCTACACCACGGACGATCCCTATCTGTGCAAGCGGTTCGAAGAGATGGGATGCGTGGCGGTGATGCCTCTGGCCGCGCCGATCGGATCGGGACTGGGGGTGCGCAACCCTTACACGATCAAGATCATCATCGAGGAGGCCAAGGTGCCGATCCTGGTGGATGCCGGAGTGGGCTGCGCCTCGGACGCGGCCTTTGCCATGGAGCTGGGCTGCGACGGGGTGCTGATGAACACCGCCATCGCCGGCGCCAAGGATCCGATCCGCATGGCCGTGGCCATGAGAAAGGCGGTCGAGGCCGGGCGCGCCTCGTATCTGGCCGGACGGATCCCGCGCAAGCTCTATGCGTCGGCCTCCAGCCCGCTTGACGGGCTGTTTTTCTAGCGCCAAGGACACGACATCCCATGGACGAATCGGTCGAACATCCCGACCCGGAGGAACCACCGGTCTGGGACTGCCGCTGGCCCGATCCGGTGGCCCTCAAGGTGAGCGCCACCCGCATCTTGAGACAGATGCCGGAAAAAAGTCCGGAGATCAACCGCAATCTGGTCATCACCGTGGAGATGGAGCTGAACGACGATTTCACCGGTGAGTTCCGCGCCCTGCTGGTGACCCCCTGGGCCGTGGAGCGGATCTACTGGCACTCCCCGACCGCCGGCACCGAACCGCCGGTCAAGCACGCCATGCGACTGGAATCGGACGAATCGGGACGGGTGGCCGCCGGACAGGGGGTGCTCCTGGAGACGGAGGTGGAGCGGCTGGTGCCGGTGGTGATCGCCTGGGAGCCGGAAACCGGCCACTATTTCGTCGAGACGCTGCTGCACCACACCCAGGGTTTCGACACCGCCCAATCGGCGCTGGATACCGCTCTGGGACGCACCCAGGCCCGCACCGGGCCACAATCGGTTACAGCGGTGATGAACCGGACCGTGAGTCGGCGCGGGTTATTGAAATTCTGGGGCGGATGAATCTCGATAATTGGCATGGCGTTTGCTGAGATCCTGAATATCGTCAAGGAAATGTCCCTCCGGAATCATGACAAGCAATTGTTTGATTCATATGGAAAAAATTGGCTTATGCAAATGATGTGCCGTTTGCAAAAGCAAAAAAAACCTCGGGAAATCTAATTTTTTATGGGACTTTTCCCCATTTTCACGGTATGATGGGCAAAATGTGGTTCAAACACTTATTTTCGCTTTAAATCAGTCAGCAAAAGGAGACTTAGTCATGAAGGGTTACAAAATCTTCCCCGTTCTGTTGCTCGCTGGTGTCCTCGGCAGCACCCTGCCCGGCTGCGCCACCCAACCCGATGCCGCCGACATGCAGGCCGCCGAAGCCGCCCGCAATGCCCGCCTCGAGGCCGAACGGGCTGACGCCGCCCGCATGAAGGCCGAGCGCGATGCCGAAGCCGCCCGTCAAGAGGCCGAAGCCGCCCGTCAAGAGGCCGAGCGGGTCAAGAAGACCTTCCGCAAGAGCCTGAACAAGAAGTAATCGCCTCTGGCGATCGTCTGACCAATCAGCCGTTGACGGTCCCATCCGTCCGGTCCCTTCGCGGCACCTTGCGTTCCCAAGCCCATGAACGCATCCCGCGATACCGATACGGCACTCCGCCATGGTTTGCTACCGTGCGTCTCGACCGCGGTAGCAAACCATGGCGGAAGCTCTACCGCCTATCATACCCACTTCCCCACGCCGCACTTTCGGACGTGATGGTATCGTCGTGTTCCGACTCCATACCCGTGGTTGAGCAGGGTTGCGTGCATCATTCCGCCCCCTCCCGAATCCCCCGCATCGACGCTTTCGGGCCACTCACCCCAAGACGTGACGGTATCGTTGTGCGCCGACTCCATCACCCGTGGTTGAGCAGGGTTGCGTGCATCATTCCGCCCCCTCCCGAATCCCCCGCATCGACGCTTTCGGGCCACTCACCCCAAATGGCGCGACAACCATGGTCCGACCCGCTCCGCGACCGGAAGCGGCAGACGTTTCCACAGGCGGATGAACAACCGGTACTTCGGATTCATGGGATTGATATCCGGCAACTTTCCGGCGCGCACCAGACGGTAGCGATACTGGAGCGGCTCCGGGGTGAAGCCGTAGAACTTCTTGAAATCAAACGACCCCGAACCGATCTTGCTCCGACCGAAATCGAATGTCTCCGCACCGCGCGCCGCCGCGCGGGTCATCAACTCCCAATACATGAAGGCCATGGCCCCGCTGGCACGCGCCTCGGGCAGGCCGCCGCCGTAGTAGGGCAACACCTGGTCGCGAAAATAGAAGCTCACCACCTCGGCCACGCTTTTGCCGTGTTGTTCGATGCGCAAGCCCTGGCAATCGGCTCCGAAGGTCTCCTTCAACTGAAAAAACAGCGCGCGCGGAAAGACCGGCGTACCCAGGTTGCGCACGCTTTCGGCGTAGATATCGAAACAGCGCGTGTGGATGGTGTCATCCTCCACGGCGACGAGATGGTGGGCGATGCCCTTGCGCACCTCCGCGCGTTGTTTGCGCGGGATGGCGGCCAGATTGGTCTCGGGATTGGGCGAGATCGGCTTGCGGAAGCCGTAATAAAGCGACTTGGCGTCCCAGTCGGGCCGTCTGGGGGTGGTGTTGCGGCACTCCAGCCAATCGACGCCCAGTTCCAGGGCGTGTTGTTCGGCGTGGGATTCCAGGGCCAGGCGACTCTCTTCGTCCAGAGCCGCGACGCCGCCTTGAACGCAAAACGGGGTGGAGACGAGGGCATTGCCAAACAGCAGGCTTTTGACATGAACCAGAGGCAGAACGCCGCGGATTTCACCATTGGCGCGCGCCAGGAGGTAGTGGGTCGGATGGTTGAAGACGGTTTCGATCACCTGTTTCCAACCGAAGCGGTGGAAAAAGGTGGCTTCCGGACAGGTTGCAACGAAGCGGTCCCATTCCGATGCGTCGGCGGGACTGGCGGGTTGGACGCGCAACGGTTGGGAAGGCGGGGTCAGGCCGGACAGATTCATGGTTCACATGTCGGGTTGGTTGGGCTTGAACGATCGTGAGGGCGCTCCCCATCTCCGACTCCGCCAACCACACCCGCCCCCACCTGCCCAATCACCCCCGCAAACGCCCGATCCATCCGATCCCACCGAAAATCCCCCATCAACGCCTCGATCCGCCGTTCCATCCGCTCCAGATTCAGATAGTGCCGAAAACGACTCTTCCACCGCAACCCCGCCACCCGCGGCTGACCGGGATCCAACTCCCATGGGTGAAAATAGAAAACCCCGGCCCGCCCCTCGCCAACATTCAACCGTCGCCAGGCCCAACGGGTCACGACATACGGATACAACCGGAAAAAGCCCCCGCCTCCACACGGCCAACGCCGCCCAGCCCACTCCAGACAGGCCACCGGGATCTCCACCAGACCACGCCCCACCACCCCGCTCGGCCAAAACGGCTCACGCGGCGCCTCTGGCCAACCGTAAAGGTCGTGCCGAATCGGATAGACACTGGAACTGTAACGGTAACCGGCCTCGGCGAGCTTGTCGAAGGCCCAGGTATTCCGTTTGCCGATGGAATAGGTCGAAGCGCGATAGCCAACGACCGGCACGCCGGAGATCTGCTCGAGAATCTCTCGCGACTGGCGGACATCGGCCAGAAAAACCTCGGGATCCTGCCGGGTGGCGCGCACATGCTCCATGCCGTGGCTGGCCAACTCATGACCACCCGACACGATGGCACGGATCAAATCCGGATGACGTCGCGCCACCCAACCCAACACGAAAAACGTGGCCCGCACCCCATGCCGGTCACACAGCGCCAGAATGCGCCGCGTGTTCCCCTCGACGCGCGCGGGGAGGCACTCCCAATGGCCGCGCGCCACGCACCCCTCGAAGGCCGCGACCTGAAACGACTCCTCCACATCCACGGTCAGCCCATTGAGGGGCGCATCCCCACTCTGGACCGGACCTCTCAATCCTGCCCCCGCCGGAACAAACGCGAAAAGAATCCCGGTTTCCTGGGCGGCGATTCGGACTCCGAACTGCCGTATCCACCCCCATAGCCGCCGCCATACCCCCCACCATAGCCGCCGCCATACCCCCCACCGTAGCTGCCGTAACCGCCATAACCGCCATAACCGCCGTAGCCGCCATAACCGCCGTAGCCGCCGTAACCGTAATAGCCACCCACCGCGCCACGCTTGCGGAATTTATTCAGGACCAGACCCACGATATCCGGATTGTCCAACTGCTCCAGGGCATCCTTCACCGCCAGTTGGGGAGTCCGTTCCGCCTCCACCACCATGATGATCTGACCCATGTTGCGCGCCAACTCCCGAGCCTCGGTGGTGACCAGAAGCGGCGGCGAATCGAACACCACGATGCGATCCGGACTGTCGGCGAGCTGCTTGATCAGAATGCGCATGTTCTCGCTGGCCAACAGCTCCGTGGCGTGATGGTGGCGACGCCCCGAGGGCAACAGGGTCAATTTCGGCACGTTGGTCTTGATGAGCACCTCGGAGTAGTTCTCCACCTTGCCCAACAGACAGTCGATCAACCCCACCTTGGCCTTGAATCCCAGAATCCGCGCCACGGATGGCTTGGCCACATCCCCGTCCACCAACAGGACGTTCAAATCCATCTCGGCGGCCAGGCTGATGGCCAGATTGATGGCGGTGAAGGTCTTGCCCTCCTTGGGAAAGGCACTGGTCACCATGATCATGCGACCATTGGCAACCTTTTCGGACTCCTTGCCCACCGCGTTGAGCAGCAGGGGACGCTTGATGACCCGGTACTCCTCGGCCATGATGCTCCGACCGGTGTCCGGCGTCAGAACCCCCTTGGCGCGCAGACGCTCGAAGTCCAGGACCACTTTCTTGTGAATGTTCTGATAGTCCATCATGTGGATTGGGCCTCGGACCCACCGGCAATAAATCGCGAACCGACCAGAATCAAAAGATGGGAACGAAATAGAGCACGCACGCGTACAGGACGAACAGACCGATCAGCGTCATGCCATACACCGCATTGGAACGGGCCCAACGGCTGCCCACCCCTTCATCCACCATCGACACCATGCCCAACACCGGCAGACCCAGAACGCGCTTCATCGAGGCCGGGCTGTCAAAAACCGGACGGATCACCGACAAGAACAGCGACAACGCCAGACCGGCCAGAATACCACCCACCAGAACCACCGTGGAGAAGAGCGGTCGATTCGGTCCCACCGGCTTGCGCGGCACCTGCGGACGATCGATCACCTTGAAGCGCACGAAACGGCTCAGATCCTCCTCCAGTTCACCGCGTTCCCGAGCCTTGGTCTCCTGCTGCAACATCGCCGCCATCTCTTCCTGGATCATCGACAGGCGGGTCTGCAAACGATTGTATTCGTTCTCGATGGCAGGCAGCGTGGTCTCCTGGGTCCGCAACCGTTTCAGATGGGCCTCGGTCTCCGTCAGCCGGACACGGGCGCTGGTCAGCTCCACCTCGAGCTTGCTCGCGGTCAATTTGAGATTGCGATAGACCGGATTGGCCTCCAACTCCCAGGAGGTGCCATCATCCGCGCTGGCGCGCAGACGGTTGATCTTCTCCTGGCGCTGCTGATCCTGCTGGGCGATCGCCTTGCGCAGGGCGATCACTTCGGCATGATTTTCGGTGTACAAGGGCAATTTTCGTCCACCCTTGACATAATGCTTGCTCATCAACTCCTGCAATTGCTTGTTGAGCGCCTCGATCTTGCGATCCTGCTCCTCGGTCGGCGATCCCGTGGAGTTCTCGATTTCCAGCATCTGACGACGCACCTCGTCGCGACTCTGCTCGAGTTCGTGCAACTTGGCCTGATGGGCTTCGATGGCGCGGTTGAGCCGTGTCACGCGCACGTAATATCCCCCATCCTTCTCGGGGATCAGATCGAGATTCCGGTTCTTGAACTCCTGCAACTTCTGGGTCGCTTCGGCCACCTTGGCCTCGTATTCGGCGATCCGTTTTTTCAGATACTCCTCGGCGGTGCGCGCCGAGCCACCCCCTTCGATGGGCAGGGTATCCATCGGAAGACGGTCGAGCACCACATCCACCACCTGACGGGTGATCTTGGGATCGTTGTGACGGTGGGTGATGCGGTAGAGACCGTCGCCGGTGGAGGTGACACTGATCTGCACGCGGAGCTGGTTCATGACCTCCTGGCGTTCCTGATCGTTTTTGACCAGAAACGACAGATCGGTTTCGCGCACGACGTGCGAAAGGGTCTGCTGGCTCAGAAGGTTGTTAAGCACCCGATGGGCCTCGCGGGTGACATCGATCACCTGCTTGGTCTTGGAAAGAAAGTCGGCGATCTCCTGACGGGGATCCTCGATCTTGACCGTAGCGCTGGACACGTATTGATCCTGCATCACCGCCACGGAGACCCAGCCGGACAGACAGACGAACCATGCCAGACCGACCATATGCCAGCGATGCCGCCACATGCCCCGGGCATAGAAGATCATCTGGAAATAGATATCGCGGAATCCGAAATCCTGCTGCATGCGACTTCAATCCATGCCTTGACGAACTTACATGATGGGAGGAGGCAATCGCTCATCCCCGTTGCCGTGACAGCCCCCCCGGAGGTTCAACGGCAACCGCCCGCCCGTCGGGAATGTAACGGGTGATGCAAGAACCAATCCGTTCGCTAATTCCGAGATTTTGGACCCGTGGCGCCCTGGCCGAACAGCACCACCTCCACGGTATGGATCAGCACCAGCAGATCCAGAAACAGTCCGCGGTTCTTGACATAATAGAGATCGTACTTCAATTTCTCCGCCGCGTCTTCCTCCGACGCGCCGTAGCCATAACGAATTTGCGCCCACCCGGTGATGCCCGGCTTGACACGCAGCCGTTCGGTATAAAAGGGAATCTTGATCTTGAGCTCCGTCACGAATTCGGGACGTTCCGGACGCGGACCGACCAGACTCATCTCACCGCGCAGCACGTTGAAGAACTGCGGCAACTCATCGATGCGGCTCTTGCGGATGAACCGACCCACGCGGGTGACGCGCGCATCGTCTTGCGCCGCCCAGCGCGCCACGCCGTCCTGCTCCGCGTCGGTGCGCATGCTGCGGAATTTCAACACCGGGATGATCCGGCCATCGATCCCGACCCGACTCTGGGTGTAGAAGATCGGTCCCCGACCGCCCCCTTCGATCCAGATCGCCAACGCGGCCAGAAGCATCACCGGAGACAGAATCAACAACAACAGCAGACTGATCGAGGTGTCGAACAGTTTCTTGACCGCTTCGCTCCAGGGTTCCCGGTACAATCCCACGGAGTGGAACAACCACCAGCCGGGATCCATGACCTCGGTGAGGATGATGTGCCGTTCCCGTTCGCAGAACTCCTGGATGTCCATGATGCGGATGCCGCGATACTTGCACGCCTGGATTTCGTCCAGATAGAGGGTGGAGAGGGGCTCCTCGAGGGCGATCACCACCTCGTCCACGTCGTGATCCTGGGCGTACTCGGGCAGATCGCGGATATCCCAGATGATCCGGGCGTCGTCCACGCGCATCGTCTCGCCGGACACCGGCCAGTATCCCAGCAGTTGGCAATCGGACTGTCCGACCCCCTGGTCGATCACGGCACGGGTCACCAAACGGGCCGGCTCGCCCATCCCGAAAACGATCACGCGCCGTTTCAGAAGATCGGTGTCGATCACGAAACGAAAGAAAACATACCGGACCGCCACGATCATCCAGAAACTGAAGACCAGGGCATAACCAAACGCGCCACGCCCGATGAACAGACCCGGAAACACATAAAACAGCATGCTCATGGCCACCAGACCGACCACGAAGCTGATGCCGACCTGCAACAACTCCCCGGAGAACCCCTCGTTCATCAGCCGTTGATAACGTCCCATGGCCGCCAGGCTGGTGACGATCACAAAGGCAAAAAAGAGCGCCTTGGGGAGCAGCAGTTGGGTATGGATCTCATCGGGATGATCCATACCATAAAAACGGACCGCCACGCCGACATAGACCGCCAGCGAGGCCAACGCCAACTCCATGCCGATCAGCATCAACGACCAACGGTGGAGATAGTGACGAAAAATACGAATCACGAAACGGTTCCATTACCAAGGGTGGTTCATGCCAATCCCTGCACCGGTTACGTTAAGCCATTTCCCGCCCGATTTCAACCACCAAATCCGGCGATCGTCCCCCCCGCATCCTCGCGACGAATCGCATCCAACCCGTCATCCCGGAGTCGTGATGACCCTGCGGGGATCCTGAATGGTTACCGTGGCACTCCCGAAGGGAGCTCCATGGCAAGGGGGGTGAGGGGATTCGCCACCCATCATGCACGTTACCGGAACTCTTCACATGCCAGACCGGATGCGGTTCAGAACTGAAAATAGATGAACGCCTCGGAATCCCCGCGCACCACCAGAATCGCATAGAACATCAACGCCGACACCAGAAGATGCAGGGCGGTTCGGATCCGCGACTCCGGTGCGCGGAACAGATGATCTTTCACATGCACATACGCGGTGTTGATCCACAACGGCAGCGACCATAGCAGCGTCTGTCCGAACAGGAACCAGGCCGCCCGATCCTGCAAGGCGGTGGTGGTCGCAAAGGGAGAGAGGCTCAGATGGCGCACAATGTACGCGATTTCACCCTCTCGAAACAATAAAAAGCCGACATGAATGAAAAAGAACATCAACACCACCTGAAACGGCCTGATCCAGGGACTCTCCCGAATGCCAATCGGCGTCACCGCCTTGCACCGGTCATACACGATCACCAGCATGCCGTGGTACAGACCGAACACAATGAAATTCCATCCCGCGCCATGCCAGAGTCCGATCAGAAAAAAAGTGATCAGCAACCCCTTCTCCACACCGTATCGCACCCCGCGCGCCCGGAAATGGAAAAAGAGCGGCAAGAAAATGTAATCCTGGATGTAGGAGGAGAGTGAAATGTGCCACCGTTTCCAGAACTCCGCCGGGGAGGCGGCGATGAAGGGATGGTTGAAGTTGGGGGAGAGTTTAAAGCCGATCAGGCGCGCCGAGCCGTGCGCCATGTCGGTATAGGCGGAAAAGTCGGCGTAGACCTGCACGCCGAAGGCCAACACGCCGATCCAGGCCAGGGCAAAGGTGGTCTCCTCCAGGGCGAAGAGTTTGTTGACGATGTAGGCGACGTTATCGGCGATCACCAGCTTCTTGAAGAATCCCCACACCAGCAGGAACAGGGCGTCACGGACATCCGTGGCCGAGATGGAACGAGCCTTCTCGATTTGCGGCAGAAAGGTGATCGCCCGTTCGATCGGTCCGGCGACCAGTTGCGGGAAAAAGACCACGAACAGGGCGAATTCGAAGAAGTTCTCCCGTGCCTTGAGCCTGCCGGCATAGACATCGATGATGTAGCTCATCGACTGAAAGGTGTAGAACGAAATCCCGACCGGCAGGAAAATATCCAGCGTGTTGGTGAAACTCGGCAGACCGAGCAGTCGCAACAATTCGGCAACGTTCTCGACAAAAAAGCCGAAATATTTGAAATAGCCAAGAAAGGTCAGATTGCTGACCATGCTGAACCAAAGCACGAACCGTTTTTTCTCCGGAAAGCGCGCCATGGTCAGACCACAGAGGTAATCCACCACCGTGGAGGCGAAGATGAGATACAAAAACCAGGGATGCACATAACCGTAGAAAAAATAGCTCACCCCCAACAAAAACAGATTCTGCGCGCGTCGTCCCAACTGCCAGTAGACCGCCAGCACGAAAAGCATGAAGAGCAGAAAATCGAGGCTGTGGAAGATCATCGAAACACCTCCGCGAGCCGCTCGACGAAGCGTTCCGTGTAAAAACGCCTGAACTCGGGCTTGATATGCCCACCATCCAGATACATCTCAAACCTGAAAGCCCGCTCGTCGTTGAAATCGTGCAGCTCCACCCCTTCCCTGGTCAGATGTTCCCGCAGGTCAGCCATATAGGCACGCAAGGGTCCGCTCTCCCCATGTCGGGTCTCGTCCATGGCCGGTCGCGACTCGATGCGGACCAACACGACACGCGAGGCCACCTCCTTGCCCAGCCGGATCAACTCCGGCAAAAAGGAGTGCTCCAGTCGCGCGGAAAAGAGCAACCGTTCCTCCTCGCCTCCCGACACCCCGCTTTTCCCCTTGAGCACCCGCTGATTCGCCGTCGAAAAGATCCCCTCGGCCAATTGCCGCTTGAAATGTTCCCGCTGGGCGACCATGGCCGCGGCCTCGCTCGAGGTGACCGGTTCCGATCCAAACAATCGTTTGTGCAGATAGGCCCGGTACTCCGGAGAGGCGGCGAAAAAACCGATCCCGTCGATCAGCCAGAGTCCGGATTGGCGCCAGGTCTCCTGAATCGGATAGAGTCCCAGCAACCCCTCGCGCAGACGCCCGATCCATCCCTTGTGATGGCCCATCACCCGATCGAACAGCGCCTCGTCCCCGACCCGATTTCGGGCGATCTTCTCCTGGCCGGTCACGGAACCGGTCTCGTCGATCGGATCGGTCAACTCGGTGTCGCGAAAATGGATGAACAGCGCCTTGGGCCGGACGCCGGAGGGGAGCAGCGAATTTTTCACCCACAGATACCAAAGAGCGCTCATGCTTCCCAGCTCGCCGAGCAGGTAGGCGCGGGTACCGGGTCGCAGGGCGCCGATCCACTCCGGATCGATGCGCGACAGCAGCGTCGAGGAGCCGACGAAGACGTATTCGGGTTGCAGGGCCTGGAGCTGCCGGAGATGATGATCGTCGAAGCGGATGGGGTCGCGCTGGGTACGGATCAGGGCGGGCGGGACGAGGATCACCGCCAGGATGAGCGCCACGGAGAGCCAGCCACCCCAGCGGTCGCGGACGCCTGGGCGCGTCTGCCGCGCTTCCGGGCTGCGTGCCTTGAGCCAGGAGAACATGATCAAGAAGACCTCGAAGAGTCGATCAACGGGTGAACGACGAAGAACTTCCGCCGACTCACCGGATCAGGGCGGCCAGTTTGGTGCGAATCAGGGGAACGGTCTTGAGATCCACCGCCTCGAGAAGCTCGAAGCGAATTCCGAACTCCGCCTCCAGACCCAGAATGATGTTGATGTGTTGCAGGGAGTCCCAGAACGACTCCCCATGCGGCTCCTGCCGTTCGGCCAGACGCGCCACCTCTTCGACGCTCTTGCCCAACACCCCGGAGAGCACCTTGAACATGCGCGCATCGTGTGGAGCGTGACTCATGCCATACCTCGTTCGATGTAATCGGGCCAGGAGAGGGTGACCGTGGTCAGGTCGCACGCCCAGCGGCTTGACGACCCGTTCCGGCTCATCTCGGTGAAGCCATGTTCAGGCAAGAATCGCGCCACGGGTTGATTCTTGGCCGTGGGGATGAAATCGGCCTCCATGCGGGTCGCGCCCCGTTGCCGGGACCACGCGAACAGATGGGTCAGGAGGGCCCGTTCCACGGTTCGTCCGATCACCCGACAGCTCATCAGCAGGGTATCGAGTTCGACCATCTCCCCGGCATGGCGGACGATGGCCACCCCCACCAGGCCGTTGTCGCCGAATTTGTCGGCAACGCGCATGGCGAACACCCCGCACGCCGGATCGGCGAGGAAGCCGCGCAGGGTCTGCGCGTCGTGGCGCCGGGTGGAGAGATTGAACTGATTGGTTTTGTGAATCAGATCCAGCACCCGGGCAAAGGTCATCTCCTCTGCGGGTTGGATGGTCACGCGCATGGCCAGGCCGTGATAAAAGGCCTCGAGGGAGTCTGTTCCGGCGCGCAACTGGTCACGGCGGGCCTGATCGCGATACATCTCGCCGCGCTTGAGATCCTCGCCGGTCAGGGAGAGCTTGTCGAACACCCCCAGGCGTCGCAACCGTTCGGAATAAAGCATGGGATCGGTGGGCAACTCCGGGGTGAGCACCTCCGGGCGCGCGGCACGCATCCAGAGTCGCTCCTGGGGGGAGTCGTCCCAGAAGACCAGGGAATCGACGCCGATGTTCAGCTCCCGGGCGATCTCGAGAATATTCTCCGGCTTGGGTCGCCAGTCGATGCGCATGGCGGCGAACAGTTCCGGACGCAGCACCATCTCCGGGTGATCGCGCAGCACGGCGAAGGCGTCGTCGAAGTTGTTTTTGCTGGCGATGGCCAGCAGCACTCCGCGTCGATGCAGCGCCAGCACGCTCTCCTGGAACTCCCGGAACACCAGGCCCAAACCGGTATGACCCAGGGCGATGCCGGCCATGCCATCCTCGCCGATCACCCCGCCCCACAGGGTGTTGTCCAGGTCCAGGACCAGACATTTGCGCACCCGACCCCACAGCGCATGGAAGAAGATCGCCTGTTCCCGTGCCAACTCCGGCATCAGACGGGCCGACAGGGGGGCTCGCGCCATGTACCACCATTTATCGTCCTGGCTGTTGGCATGTCCGACGCGGGCGCACACGCGGTCGTGATCCAGATAATGGACACCGGGGATGGCGCGGACCTCCCGGCTCAGCGCGGCGTTGAGACGGCGGATGGCTTCGGTTTGGGAGTTCTCCACCGACCCTTCCAGGATGCCCAGGAGCGGATGGGCCGGGAGGGCAAAACCGTGGACGATCACCACGGTGGCGGTCTGCTCGCGGAACCGTCGCAGCGCCGTCACCAACTCCTCGACCTGCCCGGCGATGAGTCGATCCACCTCCTGGGGGGAGAGGGCGAGAAACCGGGTCGCCAGGGGCGGACAGGCGGCATGCAGGGTGCGCATGATCAGCGCCACGTCGTACCCTCCCCGGACCGTGGCGCTCGCGGGATCGATCAACTCCTGGATCACGTTGTCGAACGGAGCCACCCAGCAGCGCGCCTCGAAGCCGAATCGTGCCGCCTCCACGGTCAGGGTGGGCAGATACGGATTGACCACGAACGAGGAGAGCAGCGCGATCGTCAGGGGGCGTCCACCCCATCCGCCCCCCTCGGCGAGGCGGTTGGCGGCCTGCTGATAGGCGTTGATCGAGCCGTCCTGGTCCAGTTCCGTGAAGATCTCGTGCATCCGTTTCGACTCGCGTGTCCATCAATCCGGGAAAGGAACCGTTCAGGATCCCCGGCACCCATGCCCCCTGCTCTCGCGGTTCCCGCGATCCCTGCAACCAGCGGGATCCGGAAGCGCCGCCCAAAAACCCCTTGCCCTCCGATCTTAACGAATGCCGACCAAAATGCCAAGCCCACACTCAGAGGCTGTCTGGTGATTCCATAAATGGCATCAGCAAACCTGCACGAATCGAAAAAATCGATTCGTGCTCTCAAATTGCTGCGCAATTTGGCGGGCCATGAATGGCCCGCGTCGGCTGTCTGGCAAGAGAATGGTCCACCCTCTTGAGTCACGGATGACTCCCAGGGTATAGTCTCGACCATGGAGACCCCAAATCCGGCATTCGTGACCATCACCCAACCCACCGTTCCCCCCGAGTCCGCACGACCCGGCGTGCTCGGTCCCCTGGGACCGGCGCAACTCACCTGCCTGCGCTCCTGGCGCAAACTGGGACTGCAACCGCTGTTCGTCCATCTCACGCCCGGCAACGGCACCCCCGGCTGGCCCGGCACGCCCGGTCACCACCTGCCGATCCCCCGCGACGCCCTGCGCACATCCGCCGGACAGACCCGATTGCGGGATTTTCTCACCGCCAACCGCTGCGCCGGCCTGACCTGCCTGGGCGAAGGGGATGCCCGGCTCCTGCGCGCCATCGAACCGGAACTCCCCTGCCCGTTGTGGCTCCCCTCCCAGCGGTCGCTCGATTTTCTCGATGCCAAAAGCCGCCAGGCGGAACTGGCCCGCGCGTGCGGTTTCGCCGTGCTGCCCACCTGGCACGCCGACCGCGACCACCTGCCACTCATTCCCGCCGGGGCCTTCCCGGTCGTGGCCCGTCCGGACGGCTCCGGCAGTGCGGAACCGATGTTCAAGATCAAGATCCTCCACACCCCCGCGGCGTTGACCACCTGGCTGGGGAGCTTCCGGAAACTCGACCGGCCCGTGCTGCTCCAACCCTTCATCGACGGACCCAACCTGGTGATCCACGCCGCGACCGACGCCAACGGCACACCGTTCGCGCTGGCGGCCTTCCTGGTGCGACGCAAATTCGAAGGGGTCACCCTCACCCTCGAACCCGCGCCCCTCGATCCATCCCTGCGTGCCGCCTGTACCGCCTTCTGCCAGGGAGCGGGCCTGCATGGCTGCCTCCATTTCGAACTGCTCCTCGATCCCCGCGACGCCACGCCCTGGTTTCTGGAGGTAAACGGTCGCCTGGGCGGCACCACCGGCAAGGTGCATCTCCTCGGCTTCGACGAGCCGCGCCTGCTGTTGAGCGCCCACGGGGTGCTGCCCTACCCGCCCGCCGCCGGCACGCCGCAAGACGGGGTGGTCTGCAACCGGCTGGCGCTCACCAAACTGCTGCTCGCCATGGCGCGCCAGGATCCCGACCTGGCGCACGACCCCTCCGGTCTGCCGCGCACCTGGCGCGACCTCCTGACGGGATTTCTGCTGTGGCGCGACGAGATCTTCCGGCGCGACGACCCGCGCGTCACCCTCTGGTATCTGCGCGACTGGCTCGCCGACCGCCTCGACCGGAGTCACCGATGAACGCGCCACCCCCCCTGGAGATTCTCCTCACCGTCGATGTGGAGTTCAGCATCCACGGCGCCTTCACCCTGCCGGACGCCACCCCCCTGGGTGAGGAGAACGTTCTGTGCCCGGATGGCTCGGGACGCGAACAAGGTCTGGGCAGACTGCTCGACACCCTGGCCGAACACCATCTGGTGGCCAGTTTCTTCTGCGAAACGCTCCAGTCCACCTGGTTCGGTCCGGAACCGATGGGACGGATCGTCCAACGGATCCAGGCCGCCGGTCATGACGTGCAGCTCCATCTGCACCCCTGCTGGGAGTTCTTCCGCCACCCCGACTGGCGCGAGCGGCTGGGTCGGGAGCGCCCCAACGACAACTGTCACGGACGCACGGTGACCGAACTCACCCGCTGGATCCAGGACGGTCGGGCCCGATTCCGTCAGTGGGGGGTCGAACCCCCGGTGGCACTGCGCGCCGGTGGACTGCGCGTCGATCGGCAACTCTATCGGGTGATGGCGGCCATGGGCATGCCCGCGGCCTCGCACATCGGCATCGGCATCTTCATGCCCGAAGAGCCGGAATTGCGGCTGGCCAACGGCCTGCACCGCATCGACGGCGTGCTGGAACTGCCGGTGCTCAGCCATCACGCCCGTCTGCCGCGTCTGTCGCGTCCCTGGCGCGCCCTGACCCTGACCGGCACATCCTGGTGGGAGATGCGCGCCTTGTTGGAACAGGCCCGGCACGCACGACTCTCCCCGGTGGTGATTCTGATCCACCCACGGGATCTGGCGGGGGCCGATCCCGGCTACCCGGCCCACCGCCTGCATCAATCCCGCCTGGCGCGTCTCTGCCGACTCATCGACGCCCACCCCGACCGCTATCGGGCGGTCTCGATCCGCGCCGCGCTCCCAGAGTGGCGCGACCGGCCCGCGCTCCCCGCCCGCACCCTCTCCCCGCCCTGGTGGGCGCAGGTGATCCGCCTCCTCGAAAACGCCTCCCAGCCGTGAACCACGCGCCGTCTGGCGCGGCTTCACCACGTCGCCCACCGGGAACATCAACGGTTGACCCCCATCCAGGATTAATACAAGATAGGAGGCCTCGCCAATCACCTCCATCCCCGGTTCTCGAGACGACTCCATGCCCCAGCCCGGACCAGACCTTCCGCCCTCCGTCCCGCACCGCCGCGCGAAGGCGTCTGAAGCGCGACCAGGCACGATCGGCCCGTTCCACCACCCGCCGCACGCCCTGACCTCCACCTCAACCGCCTCAACGGCGTGAAGGCCGTACCACGATGCGCATCCTGCATCTCCTCGACCACTCCGCGCCGCTGCAAAGCGGCTATGTCTCGCGAACCCTGGCCATCCTGCGCCAACAGCAGGCTTTTGGCTGGCAAACCATACAGTTGACGAGTCCCAAACATCCCACCCCGCCCGACTCCCCGCGCGAAGAGGTCGATGGGGTGATCTTTCACCGGACCCCAACCCCGACCCACCTGGCCGCGAGAATCCCCCTGCTCGGACAGATGGTGATGGTGGCGGCTCTCAAGAAAAGAGCTGTCGAGATCGCCCGCGCCGAGAAACCGGATCTGCTCCACGCCCACTCGCCGCTGCTCAACGGCCTGGCGGCGCTCGCCGTGGGACGGGAACTCGGCCTTCCGGTCATCTACGAAATCCGCGCCTTCTGGGAAGATGCCGCCGCCAGCCATGGCACCTCGCACCCCCAGGGGGCCCGCTACCACCTGACCCGCCGGCTCGAAACCCACGTCATGCGCCAAGCCGACGCCATCACCGTCATCTGCGAAGGGCTCCGACGCGACATCATCGCCCGCGGCATCCCGCCGGAAAAAATCACCACCATCCCCAATGCCGTCGAGGTCGAACGGTTCCTCATCCCGACCGATCCCCAACGACTCGATCTCCCGGAACTCGACACCCGCAACCGGGAGATCCTCGGCTACATCGGCTCCTTCTACGCCTACGAGGGACTCGAACTGCTGCTCGAGGCCATGCCGGCCATCCGCGCCAAACGCCCCTCCGTGCTGCTGCTGCTCGTCGGCGGCGGCCCCGAGGAGGCCCGCCTGCGCCAACGTACCCGTGAACTCCAGCTCGACACCCACGTCCACTTCACCGGACGCCTGCCTGCCAGCGTCATCCCCAACTGTCTGGCCATGGTCGATCTGATGCTCTTCCCACGACTGCCGATGCGCCTGACCCACCTGGTCACCCCGCTCAAACCCCTCGAGGCCATGGCCGCGGGTCGCCTGGTCCTCGCCTCGGACGTCGGGGGTCACCAGGAACTCATCTCCCATCAACGCACCGGCTTTCTCTTTCCCGCCGGCGATTCCACCGCCCTGGCCCATGCCGTCATCGCCCTGCTCGCCGATCGCGCCTCCTGGCCCGCCGTCATCGAACAGGCGCGACGCTTCGCCAACGAAGAGCGCACCTGGCTCGCCAGCGCGCGCCGCTATCAACCCCTCTACGAACGGCTGATCGCCCGCGGAGATTCCTCGATCCCTCACCCTCTCCGCACCCGGGACCGATCCGCGCCATGAGAGACATCGCGCTCCTGCTGTTCGTCTTCGCGCTGCTGCCGGTCGCCCTGTTCCGACCCTATGTCGGCCTGATGCTCTGGACCTGGTTCAGCTATATGAACCCCCACCGCCTCACCTGGGGTTTTGCCTACAACTTCCGCTTCAACCTGATCGTGGCCGCCATCACCATCATCAGCATCCTGGTCAACCGGCGCACCATCCAAGGCAAGATCCCCTGGAGACTCCCCATCATCCTGCTGGCGGTCTTCACCCTCTGGACCTTCATTACCACCCAATTCGCCATTCAGTCCGGCGCCGCGGAGATCCAGTTCGATCGCTTCTTCAAGATCCAGCTCCTGGTCTTCTCAACGTTGATCCTGGTCAAAACGCGCCGACAGTTCATGCTGCTCGTCCTGATCATCACGATCTCGATCGGTTTCTACGGCGTCAAGGGCGGACTCTTCACGATTCGTTCCGGCGGACACTTCCGGGTCATGGGCCCCACCGACTCTTTCTTCGTGGACAACAACAGCTTCGCGCTGGCCATGCTCATGACCATTCCACTGATCTATTATTTGACATCTCAAACCAAATCACTCTATCTGCGCATCATTCTGATCGCCTCCTTTCTCCTCTCCTTCGTTTCCGTACTGGGAAGCTATTCGCGCGGTGGTTTTCTGGGACTCATGATCTTGAGCATCTCCCTGTTTCTGAAAACCCGAAGCAGGTTCATTCTTCTGGCCTTTTTCATGGCATGCGCACCCATCATCTATCAGTTCATGCCGCAGCAATGGCACAATCGAATGAATCAAGTAATTGATTCGATCGTGTCAACCCTCGGAACTCATACCGATACAGATCTTAAGTTGCCAAAACAGGTCAATATCAACACATCAAGTCAAGGAAACATCCATTTCGAACAGCTCAATGAAAGTCAAAAGTCAACCGCCATGACCATTCTTCAGTACATGATGCATAGCGACACCGAAATCACCCGCGACAAATCCGTGACCGGTCGCTTCGACGCCTGGAAATTCTCCATCGCGGTCGCCAACGACCGTCCGATCCTGGGAGGGGGATTCAAGGTCTACGATCAGGGCGCCTTTGACCGTTATCTGCCCGGCGTGCAACGCCGCGCAGCACACAGCATCTATTTCGAGGTGTTGGCGGAACAGGGATATGTGGGCTTTTTCATCTGGGCGGCGCTGCACATCTCGGCCCTGCTGTCCGGACGCAGAATCGCCCGCCTGACGCGGCGGGATCCGGAACTCCTCTGGGCCAGAGAGTTGGCGGGCATGCTACAGGTCAGTCTGATCAGTTATTATACTGCGGGGATCTTCCTGGGCATGGCCTATTTCGACCTGCCGTACCACATCATTGCCCTGCTGGTCTTGCTCCAGGTCCACGCGGAGCAGCATCTGGCCAAACGCATCCCCTTGCAGGCCCCAAGGCGGAGCTCCGTCTGGGATTTCTCCCGGTTGGCCACGGCTAGCGCTCGACGATGAGTTGACCCGCGCCCTGGTCAATCCGCCAGCGTCCCAGACGCTCGAGGGTCTTGATGCCGAACAGGGGACGCAGGAGCGCGTCGGGATCGATCTTCTCCTCCTTGCTCTTCTTGTCCGCCTCCCCTGGTCCACCAAGGCCAGGTTTCGCCCCCTTGTCCTTGTCCCCCTTGTCCCCACCATCCTCTGACTTCTCTTTTTTCTCAGGAAGTTCGATGACCGGAACCCCCTTAAGCTCCATATCCCCGATCCGCAGTCTGGTGAGCAGCAGATGGCGGGTATCGTGTTCGCTGCCATCCGCGATGACGGCCTTTCCCTTGCCGATCAAATGCTCCTGACGCAACGAACCGGTGCGCACCAGCCAACGGATCACCTCGGCGGGCAGGGCGAGCTCCGAGGCGCCGGTATCGACCACCGCCTCGAACTCCGGATTGTCGTTGATGCGCAGCTTGACCAGATAGATGCCCGAGGCGGTGCGTTTCAAGGGGACCACGCCGACCCGTCCGGGTAGCGCGGCATGGGTGGTCTGGTCAAACGGGACCACGGTCTCCCGGCCCTCGTGGCGAATCACCACGCGATCGCGGGCGATGGATCCGACCACGCCGCCATCGACGGTTTCGCCGACCAGAATGTGCCGTCCGTTGATGATGGCGGATGGGGCATACCCCTTGGCCACCTCGCCCTTGGAGGGAACGAGGATCTCGGTGACATGCCAGGGGCCGGGAATCCTGGTGACCACCTTGGGCCTGGCGGAGGCCTGTGCCGGGTTATCGCCGTCCGGACCACCCGGGTCCGGCCCAAGCTCCGGCACGCCGACCGGCGAATTGTTCCCTTGCTCCCCGGTGGCGGGGTCTGCGGTCGGTCGCGGGCGCGGAACCGTGGGATCCTTGAGCGGTTGACACTCCTGACGACGGAACAGCTGGGGATCCCCCTTGCCGTCGGAACACTGCACCATCTCCTCGGCGGCCAACAGCGACCAGGGGATCGCAAGCAGCCCGAGGGCCGACAAAAACGGGCGTTTCCCGCCCCCGCTCCAAATCCTGCTCACGGTGCGGACAACAGTTGATGAAGGGAGAAACCGGCCAGCCAGGCCTCGCGTCCGGTCAGGCCGTAGCGTTGCCCGAGATGATCGACCAGACGCAGCG
This sequence comes from Candidatus Magnetaquiglobus chichijimensis, assembly GCF_045865675.1. NCBI lineage: Bacteria > Pseudomonadati > Pseudomonadota > Magnetococcia > Magnetococcales > Candidatus Magnetaquicoccaceae > Candidatus Magnetaquiglobus > Candidatus Magnetaquiglobus chichijimensis. The sequence continues at coordinate 314,818 of NZ_BAAFGK010000001.1, read as the reverse complement.
GATCGCCGCGCAGGTCGGAGGGAAATTCGTTGAGCCAGTCGGTCATGGGTTGCTTGCCGTAGCGGTCGAGCATGGCGCTTTTCCAGTTGCCCGGAAAGCCGGCCCGCTCCTTGCCGAACCGCTCCACCCCGGCATCGACGATCTCCATGAGCATGGCACGGGTGACACGGAACGGTTCCGCCCCCTCGCCGAAGCTGGCGACCACGTTATCCACCTGGGCCTCGACCGACGAGGCGCACAAACCGGTGGCCGCCTCGAACGACACGCGGGTCTTGACGATCTTCTTGCGGTCCACGCCGCGCAGACGCTGTTCGAGAATGCGCTCGGCATCGATGTCGGCCCGGCGTGGGGTGCCATCGAAGCTCCCCTTCTGGGCGATGGTGTGGACCGTGGGGAGATTCTCTTTTTCCGGAAACTCGGACTGGTGATAAAAGTGGCGAATCTCGCCCAGGATCAGATCGTTGGCATCCAGATAGAAGAGACGCACCCCGATCCAGGCGCGATCCTCGGTGCCACCCATGGCATACAGCGGGGTGAAATCATAGCTCAGCCGGGTCAGGACGCGAGGGAACTCCCGCTGCACCATCTGGGCATCCTGATTCTCTGTGTACTTGAAAAAGAGCATCCCGTCGCGAATGGTCGCGCGGGCACCCGGAAACCCGTCGCTGGCCGGCGATTGGGACTTTTTCGCGGCAGGCTTGCCCGGCTTCTTGCCGGCTTTTTTTTCGATCTCGCGGGAGATGTCGTCGTAGGGGGCATCGGCCTCCTCGTCGTCGCTCCGGGGGGCCGGCTCCTTGGCGCGGGCGGGCTTTCTGGCGGCGGATTTGGGCTGCGGGCAGTCGTTCTGGGTGGGGGCGTGGGTCCAGCCAGGCCCGAGATCCCGCGAGTCGGGACGGTTGAAGTCGTCCTGGAAACGGGCTTCGGCAACCCCGACGGGCACGACCAGAAACAGAACGACCCACGCCAGCAGCACGCGCCGAACCGATGCCCCCAGGCCGCTCACGGACCGGGAACCCGACGCCGCGCCACCCGAAGGGTCACATGGCCGCGAGGTAGGCCCGATAGTAATGGAGCACCTTGGCCACATAGTGCTGGGTCTCCTCATAGGGTGGAACGGTGTTGCCGTGTTTCTTGACCGCGCCCGGACCGGCGTTGTAGGCCGCCAGGGAGAGCACCAGGTCGTTGTTGAACTGTTCCAGCATCTCGCGCAGATAGCGCACACCGCCATGAATGTTCTCCACCGGGTCGGTGCGATCCACCACGCCCAGATCCTGGGCCGTGCCGGGCATGAGCTGCATCAACCCGACCGCCCCCTTGGGCGAAACCGCCAGGGGGTTGAAATCCGATTCGGTCTTGATCACCGCCTTGATCAGCGCGGTATGGATCCGATAACGCTGGGAGGCGTCCTGGATGGTATCGTTCATCGAGCCGCCGCCGGCATAACCGGAATAGGGCATGCCTCCCAGGGTCACCAGGTTGGAACGGGGGTTGCGGCTCTCCTGCCGCCCGTCATAGCGGATCACCCGTGCGCCGGGAGCGCTGGAACCGTAATCGCCGGCCACCGGATTGCCGGAGAGCAAACCCGTGGCGCGACCGGGCAGCGGTTGGCGTGCCAGGCTCTCTTTCCGGGCCTGAGCCCTCTTTTTCTGGTCGGCCTTGGACTCCTTGGGCGAGGAGATCAACAGGCGGTACTCCGGGCCCAGCGGACGATCGGTCAGGTGGATCACGCCGTTGGGGTCGGTGAAGGAGTAGATGTCGGCACTTGCCGGCCAGGTCGCGCCGATCCAGAGAAGAGAGGCGGCCAGGCCGATCCGCCATGCGGTCAGCCAGGGGACGATCGTCGGGCGCGCACGGCGTCGCATCGCCGGGTCTGGTTCGTTTCTCGTGTCGCGCATCGTCACCATCGGTACATGCCCGATTCCAGGAAAGTTGGTTGTCGCATTCGCTCCGCGCTCCCACGGCGTGACCGAGGCGGCTGCCTTGGCCGATTCCAACCCGTGCGGCTCCCCTCTGGTTCACTCCCCGTTCAAAAAACGCACCGCCACCCCATCCTCGCCCGTCCGCCGGACCTCGCAGGGAAAGCGGTGCTCCATGCTCCCGCCTCCCGGCACACTCAGACAGAGCATCCCCTCCTCGCCCACATCCAGACCAAAGGGCAATCCGCGCGGTCGCACGAAGGCCCCCTGGGTGCTCATGTCCCGGATCCTGCCCTCGGTGACGGCGCCATTGACCAGCCGCAGCGTCACCACGACGCGCAACGGATGACGCGGCACCCGTCTGCGCTCCACGCCTCGTCCGCCACCCTCCGCGCCGGAGACGATCGCGCGCAGAATGCTCACCCGCGCGCCTCGCGACCGGGACGGATCACCCGAGCACCTCGCGGATGAAGGCGCGCACCGCCTCGGGATCCGGATCGAGGATCCGGCAGCGGGTCGGTCGTTCCAGCAACCCCTCCAGGGGCGGTGGCACCGGGGGATCGAATCCCACAGCGCGATGGACCGCCTCGGCGAACTTGGCCGCGTGGGCGGTGGCCAGACAGATGGCCCCCGGTTCATTCCCCGCCGCCTCCACCCCCACCGCGGTATGCGGATCGAGCAGCACCCCATGCCGCTCCCAGGTCGCCTGGATGCGGGCCAAGGTCTCCTCCTCGCCCACGCGGCGGGCGGAAAAAATCTCCCCGGCCTGGCGACGCCTGGCCTCGGAAACGGCAAAAACACCCTCGACGCGCAGACGTTCCATCTCCCCACGCACCGCCGCCGGATCCTCGTCGAGCAGGTAATAGAGGTAACGCTCGAAGTTCGAGGAGATCTGAATATCCATGGAGGGGCTGATGGTGGGGTTGACCTCTCCGGTCCGATACTCCCCGCTTTCCATGAATCGTACCAGAATGTCGTTGCGGTTGGTGGCCAGAATGAGCCGTTCCACCGGCAACCCCATCCGCAGCGCCATGTAACCGGCGAAAATATCGCCAAAATTGCCGGTCGGCACCGAAAAGAGCACCTTCTGATGCGGATCTCCGCCGGTCACCCGCCCCCAGGCGTAGAAGAAATACACAATCTGGGCCAAAATGCGCGCCCAGTTGATGGAATTGACCGCGCCGAGGCGATAAGCGTCCTTGAAGGCCAGATCGTTGAACAGCGTTTTGACGATGGTCTGTCCGTCGTCGAAGGAGCCGCGAATGGCGATGTTGTGTACGTTGGCATCGAGCACCGAGGTCATCTGCCGTTCCTGGATCGGCGACACCCGGTTGTGGGGATGGAGGATGAAGACGTGGATCCCCTCGCGACCGCGCACCCCGTGGATGGCCGCAGAACCGGTATCGCCGGAGGTGGCGCCGAGGATGTTGAGTCGTCCCCCTTCCGCCTTGAGGAGCATTTCGAAGAGATTGCCCAGAAACTGCAACGCCACGTCCTTGAAGGCCAGGGTCGGGCCGTGGAACAGCTCAAGGATCCAGTGGTCACCGGCGCGGGTGACCGGGGTGATGTCGGGGTGGCTGAAGGTGGCGAAAGAGCGTTCCACCAGCTCCGGCAGACGGTCGGACACCGCCTCGCCGGGGGTCAGAAACGGGGTGATCACCTGGATGGCGAGTTGCTGGAACGACAATCCGGCCCAGGCGCGCAACTGCTCCGCGCTCACCGTGGGGATCCGTTCCGGCAGCAACAGACCACCATCGGTGGCCAGCCCCATCATCACCGCCTGGGAAAAGGAGATCGGGGCCACGCCCCCCCGGGTGCTGATATAGCGCACGTCGTTTCAACTCCAGAGAATTTTTATGACAGAAGAGCCCCCTGCTCCCCGCTCCGTCACCACCGGTCCGGAGCGCCGTATCAGGCCGACCCCAGCAGCGCCAGACCGATCCGGAACTTCGAATGCGGGGCATCCCGGAGGTCGAACCGTTCGCGCAGTTCGCGCGCCAGCGACAGGCCCGCCGCGCGGGCGTCGGCACCGCATTCGATCTCCAGCTCGGCGACTCCGACCCGGCCTTCGCCAGCCCGGATCTCGCCGCGATCCAGACTCACCTCCAACCGTGCCCCTTCACGTCCGGAAAGCGCCACGAGCCGCCGGTCGATGGTGCAGGTCAGCAGCGGCGCCAACGGCGCCTCGCGTCCCAACAGGCTCTCCAGCCGCCGGCGCACCGGACCATCGGCCACATCCCGGACTTGGGCCGGCGGCACGACATCCGCCCCCTGCCGCCACTCGGGACGTCGCCACACCCCCCCATCCAGCACCCCCTCCCCCTTGATCTCCAGATGGGTGGCCGTGGCAGTGGATCTGAGCCGCAGCGCCAGCCGGCGCTTGAGAAGCAACCGGTCCGGATGGTCCAGATAGAGATCGGTATAGGAGCGATCCAGAAAGCCGCCCCCGCCGACGCGCGCCGACAGATCACATTCCAGGGCGGAAAACAGGGCCGGATCCGGCACGGTCAAACGGATCTCCTCCTCCAGAGCGGCGGAGTCGGAAGCATCGGGCCACAAAGCCCCGTTCATCGCGGCGCCCGGCGACGCGCCGGTGCGGATGCCCAACGGCGCGCCGGTCCCGGAACGCAACCTCTCAACCGCGCGCCTGATATCCCTGCGACTGCCACTGCAACATGCCGCCCGCAACGTTGTAAACGGTTTCGCAGCCGGCCTTTTTCAGCATCACCGCACCTCCCAGGGAGCGGGCGCCGCTGCGACAGACCACCGCCACCTCCCGGCCCTGGGCCAACTGGCGCAACGCCTCGATCCGCCTCGACAGCTCTCCCAGCGGCTCGTTGCGCGCGCCGGGAATATGACCGGAGTTGAACTCCATGGGCGTGCGCACGTCGATCAACAACGGCGCGGGTTTGTTCCCGAGCCGTTTGGCCAGCTCATGCACCGAGATCGAACGCACGCCGTAAATCCGCGCCATGACCGGATTCTTCAACGCCAGCACCAGAAACAGCAGCGTCAGCAGAACCGTCAGACCATTCTGTTGCACCCACTCCATGCTCTCCCTCCCCCACGAACTCCGGACAGCGAAACCGTCTCACTCCCGACCCGTGCCGACCGTCTCCTCCTCGAACTCCCCGGCCAGCGCCGCCGCCTGGGCCAAAGCCGCAGCCGCCGCCGTGGCGCCACCGCGTGAGTCGCAAAAAATGCTGCGTGTCAGAGCGACGAGATCCAACACCTTGCAATCGCCCACCCGATAGAACACCTGATTGGCCTCGCGGCGTGAATCGAGGATGTTTTTGTCGCGCATGATGGTCAAATGCTGCGAAACATTGGATTGCGTCGTCCCCACGGCATCGACCAATTCCTGCACGCTCAACTCGCGATCCCGCAGCGCCACGATCACCTTCAAACGCAACGGATGGGCCAATGCCTTCATGCAGCGAGCCACTTTTTCAATGTTGCCTTCATCAATCTCGCATGCCATGATTTTTATGTTCACTCCCTGAAAAATTTCCGCTCCTGACCGTTTCCACCCATGAAACCTTTCCAATGTTCATGAGATTCCGCTAAAAATAGGATCTTTTCCGCACTGCGTCAACACTCATCGCCGCGCCAACCGACTGGATTCCGCCATGAACGCCGAAACACCTTCCGATGACCTCTCGTCCGAACAGGTCCGACTGTGGTTGACCGCCCATCCGGAATTTCTCGACACCCATCCGGAGCTGCTGCCGAGCGTCTCCGGGGGTTCGGGCAAGGTGGTCACGCTCGAAGCCGGACAACTCAACGTCCTGCGCCAGAAAAACGAAGAGTTGTCGCTCAAGCTCGATGCCATGCTGGAGCAGATCCGTCGCAACGAACGGATTCATGCCAGCTTTCATCGCATTCAGATGCGCCTCGTCACCGCCCCCAACCCGCGCGAACTGCTGCTGATCGCCACCGGCGATCCGGAGCGGCTCTTCGACATCCACCGCGCCACCATCGCCATCTCCAACCGTCACCCCGGACTCTGGAGCCTGTGCGCGCCGCTGCAAGCCGATCCCGATCTCGACCAGCGGCTCTTTCTGGTCGATCACAAACAGCTGGCCGACCTCCTGCGCGATGCGCCCCGTCCGCTGATCCGCGTGGGCCAGGAGGGGATCAACCGCGAAATCTTCTTTGGTCCAGCCTCCACGCAGGTCCGTTCCGAAGCCCTGATCCCGCTCTTCACCCATCTCGAGAGCGGTCCGGAAGGACTGATCGGCGCCCTGAATCTGGGCGGGGCCACGCCAAACCGTTTCCTGCCGAGCGATGCCACCGATCTGTTGCGGGATCTGGCGGACATTCTCGGTCTGTGCCTCGCCCGGCTGGCAAACCAGGAAGGGAGCTAAGCTCCTTTCGGGTCATGGGCTCCGCGGTCCCGCAGACGATACCAGATCCCTCCGAGCCATTCGTGCAGCTCGGTTGACAGCAGGGCGAGCGCATCGGCGTTGGGAACCGCAGACCACAGGGTGGCCGCGTTCCAGGAGAGGCTCCGATCGATTTTCGGTCGGAACTGAATCGGCGCCGGAGTCACCCGGATCGCTCCCCCGCTCACCCGCTCGAAGGCCTCGAGCGCGCGTGGCATGTCGCGGTTGTGGACCACGAGGAGAATCCTCGTTATCCCCCGCTCTTTCAGGATCGCGGTGGCCTCGATGGCATTTTCCCTGGTATCGCGGCTCTTTTCGTCCAGCCAGGCCACCGGAACCTGGAACTCCTGTTCGAGCACGTCGCGCATGATGGCCGCTTCCGAACGACTCTCCCCATACGGACGTCCACCGGCCAACAGCAGCGGCAGACCGGTCAAACGGTGCAGACGCGCCGCATACCGAACACGCGCCAATCCACCCAGGGTCACGGTATCCTCGCCATCGTACTCCGGAGCCCTGGGCGTGCGTCCGGTACCCAACACCACGATCGCCTCGGCATCGCTCCTCTGGATCGACTCGCGGGTCAGGGCCGTCTCCCGAGGAGGATGGCGGCTCCCGACGATCCGATCCGCGACGATCGGCAGCATGGCGAGCCAGGCGAACGATCCCAGCACGACGACAGCCCAACCCGCCCGCCGCACCCGGATCTCCGCCGCCAGACGGGCGGGACGATGCAGCAGCCACCACACCACGCACAATCCGGTCAGGAACACGCCGGGGGGCAGCACGATCTGCTCGAGGAAACGATTGACGATCGGGCCCATGGTGGCGTCACATGGCCCGGGAACGGGGGTGGGCCTGGTCGTAGACCCGGCTCAACGCCTGGAAATCCAAATGGGCATAGCGTTGGGTGGTGGCCAGGGAGGCGTGGCCAAGCAACTCCTGGATCGCGCGCAGATCGGCGCCGGCCTGCAACAGATGGGTGGCGAAGGCGTGGCGCAGGGCATGGGGGGTGATCTTCTCCGGCAGGCCGAGGCGACGGCGCAACCCTTGCAGCAACCGTTGGATCTGACGCGGATTCAGACGCCGGTCATCGCCGGTCTCGTTCACCCCGATGAACAGCGGATCATGGGCGCCGCGCCCGAACGGGCACTCCTGGTCCCGCTCGCGCAAATAGCGCCGCAGCGCCTGGACCGACGGCATGGTCAGCGGAGCGATGCGCTCCTTGCCACCCTTGCCCATCACCCGCGCCTGAGCAAAGTCGAGTTCCACATCCTGACGGTTGAGGCCGCACACCTCGCCAACGCGCAACCCCGAGCCGTAGAGCAGCTCCAGGATGGCGCGATCCCTGGCTTCGGCCCAGGCGGGCATCTCCCGGTCGGAGAGCGGCGCGTTGTCCAGCGGCGCATCCAACAGACGGGCGGTCTCCTCCTCGGTGGGCGCGCGCGGCAGGCGGATCCCCAGCTTCGGCGCGGCGATCAGCGCCGCCGGGTTTTGCGTGAGCACTCCGGTACTCTCCAGAAATCGGAACCAGGCGCGCACCGAGGCCAGACGCCGCTGCAAGGTGGCCTTGGAAAGCCCCTCCTTGCGCTCGTGGGCCAGAAAGGCGCGCAATTCGACGGGTCGAACGGTCGGCAGCGTGGCCATGTTCAACGGTTGACCGGTGTGTCGCTCCCAGAATGCGGCAAAACGGGTCAAATCCCCCAGATAGGCGGTGGTGGTGTGGTCGGAGTAGCGCCTCTCGGCGCTCAAATGACGCTGGAACGGTGCGAAGAGCGGATCCGGGGTCGGTACGGTGGAACTGGGCATGGGTCACTCGATCGGTTGCGGACGTGGCTTGAAGTGATTCTCCTGGTCACGGTATAAAGCATCGACCATGCCAAGCATGTGGACGCCCCACGATCCCGGATACCCACACCAGCACGGATCCACGACCATGCGCGAGATCATCCTCGGACTCTGGGACGGCCACGACGCCGGCGCCGCGCTGCTCGTCGATGGCCGCCTCGCCTGTGCCATCAACGAGGAGCGGCTGACGCGCCGCAAGCTCGAGATCGCCTTTCCGCGCCTGGCCATCGCCGCCTGTCTCGACCAGGCCGGCATCCGCGCCGACCGGATCGATCGCATCGCCGCCTGCACCACGGATCCGGCCAAGACCCTCTCCCGCCTCCTGCCGGCCACCAAGGAGCGCTATTACCAGCTGCGCCGCCACCTCCTCCCTCCCTCTCCCCTGGATCCCTGGACGCAAACCGCCAAACGGGTCGTCACCCGCTGGCCCGGCAACGCCGTCACCCGCCGGCTGTCGGAGTGGGCGTTGCAACCTGAATTGCGCCGCCTGGGCATCCAGGCTCCCGTCACCTGGCACGACCATCATCGGTGTCACGCGGCCACGGCGGCCTTTGGCCTCGGGCTGGACGACACCCTGGTGGCGACCCTGGACGGGGTGGGCGATGGCCGTTCCGGTTCGCTGTACCGCTTCCGGAGTGGCCGGCTCGAACCGCTGGCCTCGGTGGCGGCGCACGACTCATTGGGGGGCTTCTTCGAGTGCATCACCCGCCTGATGCATCTGCGCGAACTCGAAGACGAGGGCAAGGTGATGGCCCTGGCCGATCACGCCCCGGAGATCGATCCGGACGACAACCCGCTTTTGGAACTCTTCGCCATCGACGGACTCCGGATCCGCGCCACCGTGGGGGATCTCGAACGAAGCGTGCGGCGGGTCCACTGGCGTCATCCAAACGAAACCCTGGCGGCCATGGCCCAACAGGCTTTGGAGAGCTGGGTCTTGACATGGATCGGCCACGCCCTGGCCGCGACCGGCCTGAACCGGGTGGCCCTGGCAGGCGGAATCTTCGCCAACGTGCGGCTGAATGGGATGATCCGACGGCTGCCGGAGGTGGAACGCTGTTACGTCTTCCCGCACATGGGAGATGGGGGACTGGCGGCTGGGGCGGCCTGCCTGTCGGCCACCCAGGTGACCATGCCCCTGCTGGAGCATCCGTTTCTCGGACCCGAGGCCAGCGCGGAGGAGATCGAAGCGGCCATGCGCCGGAGCGGTCTGCCCCATCGCCACCACGCCGATCCGGTGCCGGAAGCGGCGCGCCTGTTGACCGATGGGCGAATCCTCGGCTGGCATCAGGGCCGCATGGAGTACGGACCGCGCGCCCTGGGAGGACGCAGCGTGCTGGCCCGACCCGACCTGCCCGGCCTGCGGGAGCGGCTCAACCGCCGCCTGAAACGACGCGCCTGGTATCAACCGTTCTGTCCGGCAATGCTCGACGGCGAGGCGGAACGGCTCCTGGAGGACCATCGGGGGCCTCCGGATCGCGGCATGACCAGCCTCTACCGGCTGCGTCCGACCTTTCGCGGGCTTCTGGCCGAGGTGAGCGGCGCAGAGGGGAGCTGCCGTCCGCAGATGGTGGCGGAGGAGGATCCGGGCCGGTACGCGCGGTTGCTTGTCGCCATGCGCGCGGCGACCGGACTCGGGGTGGTGCTCGACACCAGCTTCAATCCCCATGGCCAACCGCTGGTCAACACCCCCGAAGAGGCGCTTCGGGCCTTTGTCGCCATGGGACTCGACCATCTGGTGATCGGCGACTGGATCGTGGACCAGGCGTGACCCGCCGCCACCGTCAACTCAACACCCCGTGCCGTTCGATTGTTCCACCGCGTCGGGCTGTGCTTGATCCACGGGACCGAACCGCTCCCAGATCCGTTCGAGGGATTCGAAATCCTCGCGCCGCAACCGCGCCGGATCGATCTGGAACCCGAAGGTGCGATCGAGCATGGCGATCAGCGCCACGATGGCCAGGGAGTCGAGCAGCCCATCCGACACCAGCCGCGACCAGTCCGCCGCCTCGATCATGGGTTGGATCGAGCGGATCTTCAGGCGCATCAACGCCAGGAAGTGCTCCCTGGAGCCGTCCCAGACGCGCTCCTCTGGAGCCGGATCGTTGGGCGCCAGATCCAGATGCCCGAACCGGTCGGTCAGAAGTTTCAGAACCACCCCCTCGTAGGCCGGATCCAGATGGGCCTTGTCGCACAGCAGGGCCGGATCCAGATAGCCGTCCGCGCCCAGCAGCGGGGTGCAAAGATCCAGACAATGGATCACCAACTCCCCGCAGAGGGCGCGCATGGCCGTATAGAACACCCCCTGCCAGCGGTAGCGATCCTCCGGCGTGCCGCGAATCGGCCAGGTGAGATCGCCGTTGTCGATGTTCTCCGGATGGGTGGGGATGCCGGTCAAATAGGCCAGCCGTCCGGGCCAGAGCCGCTTGAGCAGACCGAAAAAGGCCCGATACTCGCCCACCGCCCGCGCGATGCGCGCCGGTGGATCGGCATCGACCGGAAAGACCGATCGGCACTCCGGCTCGCCGCAGGAGACAATCAGCACATCGGTCGACTGGAGCCGTTCGACCAGGGCGGCGAAAAAGGGCAGGCTCTGACGCCAGTTCTCAGACCACAGCAGTCCCACCCAGTGGCCCTGGATGCGCCGGTAGCGGTTGTGATGGCTGGTCGGGCCGCTCCAGAAGAGCCGCACATGGCTGTCGCCGACCAGATGAACCGTGGTGTTGAGGGCGTTTTCAAAACGGCGCAGATTCTCCAGGCGGGCCATCTTGCCGCTGGAGGTCTTCTTCAACCAGTTGCGCGGCACACAAGCGACCTCGGAGCGGATGTCGAACCAGGCGTCGAGCCGCTGGCGCAGCAGTGCGCAGTGCTGACGGCGCATCTCGGGGGTCAACTCCTCCGCCGGTTCGAAGAGCACCAGCACCTGTTCGGAGTCCAATCCCGGATCCTGCCGTCCCACCGCCACCACCCGACCGGGATGGACAACGCCACTCCCCTCAGCGGCGGCCTCCACATCGGCGGGATGGATGTTCTTGCCGTTGTGGATGATCAGCTCCTTGATCCGCCCGGTGACATACAACCGGCCCTCCCGCCAGAAACCCAGATCGCCGGAGGGAAACCAGCCATCATCGCGGGGAGGCGGTTGCCCGTGATAGGACGACACCGCGCACAGGCCGGACAAGAGGATCTCGCCCACCTCTTCCGCGTCCGAGCGGCAATCGATGCGCACCCCGACCCCCGCGACCGGCGCGCCGCAGTCGAACAGCGCAGCGCCCCCCGGCGGGATGGCCTCCGGCGGATCACCCGCCCGCCCCTCCCCGAGCACCACCACCTGACGCCGCGCCAGGGCCATGCGATCCACGATCAACAGGCCGGGCGGCTCACCCAAAGGGGTCAGCGTGGCGGCAAAGACGTTCTCGGCCAGGGCGTAGCAGACCGCCAACTGTCCGCCATCCACGCCGAATGCCTCCTGAAATCGTGCAAAAGCGCCTGTCGAGACCGGTTCCGAGCAGTTGATGAAGGCGCGCATGGTGCGCAGATCTTGGGTGCCGCCCACCCGCGCCAGCCACGAAAAGGCGAAATTGGGCAGCCAGCAAAGGGTGGCGCGGAAGCGTTCGATCACCCCCAGCAGCCAGCCCGGATTGGCGGCCCATTCGAAGGTATCCAGCAGATGGAGCGGGGTTTGGGTGAGCAGGGCAGGCAGGAACACCCCGGCCAGTCCCATGTCGTGGTAAAGCGGAAGCCAGCTGACGATGCGATCCGAAGCCGGATCGAGCCGCAACGCGCCGGCATGCGCCGCCACCTGCCGGTCGAGCATGGCCGGGGTGATCGCCACCGCTTTCTGCAACCCGGTGGTGCCGGAGCTGCACTGCAGAAAGAGCGGTCGCCGGACATCCGGCACGACCGGTGGAAAAACCGCTGGCGCCAGGGCATGTTCCGGATCCTCGGGCGTCAAAAGCTCCGCGCACACCGCCCGGTCGAGGGCCTCCCCGACGAACAGACAGGCACCGAAACGGGCCCGGTAGTTGGCGAGCTTGACGGCGTAATCCTCGGAAGTGATCTTGCGGCTCGGGTGGGAGAGAAAGGTGGGCAGCCGACCGGCCAGCATCGCCCCGAACCAGGCCGCGAGCATGGAGAGGGTCATGCGTCCGAAAATCGCCACCACCCCCTCGGGACGGGCCGCGATGCGTCCGGCCCACCGCCGGGCCTCCTCCCCGAACCGGGCCACCGTCACCACCTCCACCGGCCCGTCCGCAGAGGTGTGCAACCAGAACAGCGGCGCGTCGTTGTCGTCGGAGGCGGGGAGGAGACTTTCCCCGTCCCGCCGGTCCACGCCCGCCAGACGATCGAGAAAGGCTTGAATCATGGGGATCACCGTTTACCTTGGAACGCCCGTCAGGGCGATCCAAGGGTGGAGGGCGAGGGGATTCTCCCCTCCTCCCGCAAGTTGACGAACATTCCTGGGCATACCCTCATCCGAGGTGGCTCGCATCTTGCTTTTCATGACCCTCAATCGCCTCTCAATCCAGCCAAACCGGAAAAAAATGGCCATGCAACGCTTGCCGAACCCATCCTCCATTCTGCCCAACGGCGTTTTCCCGCAACTTCTGTTCCACATTCAGGAGCCGGAGTGCAACGGCTATGACTTCCACTACCATGTCCAGGAGCATGCGGAATTCCTGATCGGCAGGGCCGCGATCCATCTCCATCCGTTCCAGGGCATCCGTATTCTGTTGCAAGACCAGGGGGTTTCGTTGCAACATGCCAGGATATTCCCGCATGCCAAGGGATTCTGGATGATCGAAGATCTGGGCAGCTCCAACGGCACCTTCCTGCGTCCGCCGGAACCGCGTCACGCCACCTGGCACCGCCTGGAAGAACCCGCCCCCCTGCCCGAATCGACAGCCATTCGCGTTGGACAGACCCTGCTCACCGTGCGGTATCTGGACGCCGAAGGCCGGCTGCATCCGCGCGCCGCCTCCTGGCACACGGGCCAGATGGGCGCGCACTCCCGCGAGCCTCACCCACGGAATCCCCACAAAGACGTTGCACGCTAACCTCGCGTCACCAGGCACCGCATGAGCACCACGCTACGCGCCAGATTGATCTTGTACCGGGATGGAGAGCTGGTCGAGGAGTTCCCGGTCGGCAAGGAGCCGATCCGGGTCGGACGGGCCAAGGACAACGACATCCGCGTGCCCAACGCGGCGGTATCGCGTCATCATATGCGCATCTCCAGGGCCAACAGCGAAAAATACTACCTGCGCGATCTGGCCAGCAAGAACGGCACCTATCTCAACGACGAACGCATCCAGGAGGAGCGTCTGAAAAACGGCGATCGCATCGACATGGGGCGTTTCTCGCTCGTTTTCACCTTGACGCCCAAAGCGGGCCATACCACCAAAACGCGCCATTAGACCGGCGCGCGACGCGCCACCACTTCCAACCCTGACGGCCAGCGCCGGGCAGCGACGCCGCGCTACGGCTTCCAACCCTGACGGCCAGCGCCGGGCAGCAACGCCGCGCTACGGCTTCCAACCCTGACGGCTGCGGTGACGCAACCAGTGGTCGGCCAAGGTCAGGGCCATCATCGCCTCGGCCACCGGCACGGCGCGAATCCCCACGCACGGGTCATGACGCCCCTCGGTGATCACCTGACGCGGATTGCCATGCACATCCACGGTGCGCTTGGGAATGCGGATCGAAGAGGTGGGCTTGAGGGCCAATCGGGCCACGATCTCCTGGCCGGTGGAGAGTCCACCCAGGATGCCACCTGCGTGGTTGCTGACAAAGGTGACCTCGCCATCCGGCGCGGGGAGCATCTCGTCGGCGAGCATGGAGCCGCGACCGCGCGCCATCTCCATCCCATCGCCGATCTCCACCCCCTTGACCGCGTTGATGCTCATCAACGCCTTGGCCAGATCGGCATCCAACCGGTCGAACACCGGTTCGCCCCACCCCACGCCCACCCCAGAGGCGACCACCTCGACGGTCGCGCCCACCGAATCCCCGGCAGCGCGCACCGTGTCGATCAGCAGCTCAAAACGACTCACCGCCGCCGCATCCGGCGAAAAGAAGGGGTTGCGTCCCACCTCTTCCCAATCCCATTGATTGCGGTCGATCCGCTCCGGACCCATGGCGATCAACGCGCCACGAATCTCCACCCCGACGGCGGCCAACAGCTTGCGGGCGATCGCCCCGCCCGCGACCCGCAAGGCGGTCTCCCGCGCCGAGGCCCGTCCGCCGCCACGGTAATCGCGAATGCCATACTTGCGCCAGTAGACGTAATCGGCGTGTCCGGGGCGGAACAGGTCCTGGATCTCGGAGTAATCGCGGGAGCGTTGATCGGTATTCTCGATCATCAGGCCGATGGGCGTCCCGGTGGTCACCCCCTGGAACACCCCGGAGAGGATGCGTACCTGGTCCGGTTCGCGTCTGCCGGTGGTGAAACGGCTCGTGCCCGGACGACGCCGGTCCAGATCCCGTTGCAGATCGCTCTCCACAAGGGGCAAACCCGCCGGACACCCCTCCACCACCCCGCCCAGGGCCGGACCATGGCTCTCGCCAAAGGTGGTCAAGCGAAACAGGATACCAATGCCATTGCCGGACATGCCGATTCCCGATGGTTGGATGTGACGGTGGAGCGGTCGGAGAACCACCGGAGCCTGCGCCGCACGCTCCGCAGAGCCTGAGCCGCACGGTCCGCAGAGCCTGAGCCGCGCGCTCCGCAGAGCCTGAGCCGCGCGGTCCGCAGAGCCTGAGCCGCGCGCTCCGCAGAGCCTGAGCCGCGCGCTCCGCAGAGCCTGAGCCGCGTGCTCCGCAGAGCCTGAGCCGCACGGTCCGCAGAGCCTGAGCCGCGCGCTCCGCAGAGCCTGAGCCGCGCGGTCCGGTGGGATGGTCAGCCCTCCTCGTGATCGACCGCCTTCATGCCCACCACATGATACCCGGCATCCACATGCAACACCTCGCCCGTCACCCCGCTGCTCATCCCGGACAACAGATACAACGCCGACTCCCCCACCTCCTCGATGGTGACGTTGCGGCGCATGGGGGCGTTGTCGCGGTTCCAGTTGAGGATGTGCTTGAAATCGCCGATCCCCGCCGCGGCCAGGGTGCGGATCGGACCCGCGGAGATGGCATTCACCCGGATGTTCTTGGGTCCAAAATCCACCGCCAGATAACGCACGCTCGCTTCCAAGGCCGCCTTGGCCACGCCCATCACATTGTAGTGGGGCATCACCCGTTCGGCGCCCAGGTAGGTCAGGGTCAGAATCGAACCGCCGTTGCGCATCAGAGGGGCCGCACGACCGCACAACGCGGTCAACGAATAGACCGAGGTCTCCATGGCAATGCGGAATCCCTCCCGCGAGGTGTCGTAGTAGTATCCGTCCAGCTCCTCCTTCTTGGCGAAAGCCACGGAGTGGACCAGAAAATCAACCCCACCCCAACGCTGCTCGACCTCCTGGAAAACCCGATCGATCTCCTCGTCATTGTTGAGATTGCACGGCACCACGAAATCGGATCCCAGCTCCTCGGCCAAGGGACGCACCCGCTTTTCCAGCGCCTCGCCGAGATAATTGAACCCCAACACCGCCCCCTCGCGATGACAGGCACGCGCGATCCCCCAGGCGATGCTGCGCTCGTTGGCCAAACCAAAAATCAATCCCCGCTTGCCTTCCAGGATTCCCATGACCTTCGTCCCTCATCGTCTCGTAACCGGATACACCAAACCCACAAAGTAACATTCTATAACCGGTTCCGTTGATCATTCAACCGAAAACCGGACAGCACCCCATCCCCGACCCCACGTCCCATGGCCAACACCTTGAACCGCTCCCCCATCTCGTCCGGCAGCAGCAACCGCATCGCCACCTTGCGCAGCCGTTCGACCGCCTCCGGCTCCATGCGCCGCGCGGCCATCTCCAGCCGTTCCAGAATCCCCAACCCCTGCAAGAACCACCCCTGCGTGGTGAACCCCAGCAACTCCAGACCGCCAGCCACCCCGGCACGCGCCATGGCGGAAAAATTGACATGGGCAGTCAGATCCATCGCTCCCGGATGCCGCAGCGGATCGTCCACCCGCTCCCCGTCCCGATGCCCCACCAGCGTTCCGGCCTGACGATACGGGCCGAAGTGGTCCTGGTCCACCTCGCCGTAATCGATCATCAACAGCACGCCGCGCCGCAAACGCATTCCGACATCCGCCATCCAGTCCCATGCCGCCAACCCCACCTCGTCGCGAAATCCCACCGGCAAACCGATCCCCGCCCCTTCAAAATAGGCTGCGATCCGCGCTTCGCAAGGCTCTCGATGACAATTTTGCAAACCGCCATCCCGGTCCATGGTCACCGCCAGCTCTCGCAAGCCGTCGGCGCCCATCTCCACCCAGTGGACCGGCATGGCATCCAGAAACTCGTTGCCCAGAATCACCCCGTCGGCAACCGTCTCCGGCACCCCTGCCAGCCACGCCACCCGCTCCGGGCCAAAACCGGCCTCCTGCAACAACCTCTCCTGCCGATCGCGAAAATCCGGGCTGATCTCCACCAGACCATACCGCAATGCCGGGAAAAATTCTGGAAACCGCCGCGCGGTGGTCAGGATGTCGAGCGCCAACCGCCCGGACCCACCCCCCATCTCGATCACCTCGAACAAGGCGGGACGGCCCAACAACTGCCAGATCTCGATGCACTGCAAGGCCAGCAGTTCGCCGAACAGGGAGGTCAGCTCCGGCGCGGTGACAAAATCCCCGCCCCGCCCCACGCGGGTACGCCCGGTCATGTAATAACCATGACGCGGATGATACAACGCCAACTCCATGAACCGACAAAAGGGCAAACTCCCGCCCGCGCCCGCGATCGCCTCGCGCAGCACGCCGGCGATCGGCTCCTCCCCGCTCGTCACATTCGCCTTCATCGCTCCCCGCATTTCAAGTCAGATGGGGCAACCACCGCGACCCGCGATCGTCCCGCGCGCGCCCTGCCCAGGCATGCCCCCCGCATCGCCTGCCCACCAGCCCTCTGCCGAGCAGGTTCGCCGCACGCATCGCCGGCTCCCCGCATCCCTGCCCACCAGCGCTCTGCCGAGCAGGTTCGCCGCACGCATCGCCGGCTCCCCGCATCCCTGCCCACCAGACCACCTTGGCCACGCCCCAAACAAAAGGAGGTCTGGAATCCTCTTCCAGACCTCCCGAAGCCCGCAACAACAAATCCGGACTACAGAAACATCTTGACGGTCGTGCCGCTCCAGGTCAACAGTCCGCCCGGGAAAAGCCCCCAGAACAGCATGATCACGCCGGTCACGGTCAGGATCGCCAACTCCTGGAAGTTCAGGGAGATGGTGAAGGCACCCTCGGCAGGCTGATCGAAATACATGAACTTGACGATGCGCAGATAGTAGAAAGCGCCAATCGCCGAGAAGAGCACACCGGCCACCGCCAGAAGGATCATGCCGGACTGGACCGCGGCCATGAAAACATAGAGCTTGCCCATGAACCCGGCCAGAGGCGGGATCCCGGCCATGGAGAACATGAACAGGGACATCAACAGCGCCAGCATGGGACGGCGATGGGCCAACCCCTTGTAATCCGAGGTCTCGTCGCCGATCCCCTCGCGGTTGAGAAGCAGCACCACGGCAAAGGCGCCGACGCTGGTGAAGATGTAGATGGCCAGATAGGCGATCACGCTCTGATAGCCCAGACCCGAATGGGTGGTCATGCCGATCAGGATGAAACCGACATGGCCGATCGAGGAGTAGGCGAGCATGCGCTTGATGTTGGTCTGGCCGATGGCGGCGATGGCGCCGACCGCCAGGGACAACAGGGCCAACAGCTGCAACAGCGGATTCCAGTGGCTCTGCAACGCCGGGAAGGCGCTCAACAGCACCCGGAAGATGCCGGCGAAAGCGGCGATCTTCGGCAGCACGGCCATGAAGGCGGTGACCGAGGTCGGAGCACCCTCGTAGACATCCGGGGCCCACATGTGAAACGGCGCGGCGGCGATCTTGAAGCTCATGCCGGCCAGCACCAGGATCACGCCCATGATGGTGGCGGTGGCGATGTGACCATGCGCCATGGCCTGTCCGATGCCGGTGAAGAGGGTGGTGCCGGTGGTGCCGTAGATGAGGGTGATGCCGTAGAGCAGGAAGCCGGAAGCCATGGAGCCAAGCACGAAGTATTTCAGACCCGCCTCATTGGAACGGATGTCATCGCGTTTCCAGGCCGCGAGCACGTAGATGGAGAGGGACATCAGCTCCAGACCCAGATAGAGCATGATGAAATCGCCCGCCGAGGCCATGAACATGCCGCCCAGCAGCGCCATGAGGGTCAACACCTGGTACTCGCCGCCATCGAAGCGGTTCTGACGCATGTAGCCCGAGGACATGAACAGCACCAGACCGGTGGCCACGTACATCAGCAGCTTCATCGAACGGGAGAACAGATCGTTGATGAACGAACCCCCGAACGCGGTGCCATCTCCAGCGTTGAGCGTGATGGCGGCGGCCACGACCACGCCGGCGATGCTCATCGCCATCAGCCGGGTCCCCCGCTCCTCGTTCTCGCTGGCGCTTTTCAACAGCACCACGAGTCCCAGGATCGTGATCAGGATCTCCGGCAGCATCGCACCGAGGTTGATATCCGGCATTTGGACTGGCATTTCCTTACATGCTCCCCGTCTGGATGAAAGCGTGCGACTCGATTCTCATACTTAAAACCCGGCCACCGCCACGGCACCGGTCTTGACCGCCGCAGCCTGGATCAACAGATGTTCCACCGAGGCGTGGAACAGATTCAGGAACGGCGCAGGATAGAAGCCGATCCAGAACACCAGCACCAGCAGCGGCGCGAACAACATCACCTCGCGCATCGACAGATCCTTCATGGCGCGCACCTCGTCGTTGGCGATCGGGCCGAAGACCACGCGCTTGAACATCCAGAGCATGTAGGCCGCGCCGAAGACCAGACCGGTCGCCGCCACCATGGCCACCGCCTTGTTGGCCATGAAGGCCCCCAACAGGATCAGGATCTCGCCCACGAAGCTGTTGGTGCCCGGCAGACCCACCGAGGACATGGTGAAGATCATGAAGATCACCGCATACACCGGCATCACATGGGCGACACCGCCGAAGTGGGCGATCATGCGGGTGTGCATGCGGTCGTAGACCACGCCCACCGCGAGGAACAGAGCGCCCGACACGATGCCGTGGTTGACCATTTGCAGGATACCGCCCTCGAGCCCCTGTTGATTCAGGGCAAAGATCCCCAGGGTGACGAAACCCATGTGGGAGACCGACGAATAGGCGACCAGTTTCTTGAGATCCTTCTGCATCAGGGCCACCAGGGCGGTATAGACCACCGCGATCAGGGAGAGGCCGAAGATGAAGGGGATGAAAAAGCGCGAGGCGTCCGGCAGGATGGGCAGGGAGAAGCGCAGGAAGCCGTAAGCGCCCATTTTCAGCAGAATGCCGGCCAGAATGACCGAACCGGCGGTCGGGGCTTCGACGTGGGCATCCGGCAGCCAGGTGTGGACCGGCCACATCGGCACCTTGACCGCGAAGGAGGCGAACAGACCCAGGAACAGCCACACCTGGAACGAGAACGCGAGCGGCAGCTTCATCAACTCGGGGATCGAGAAGGTGTGACCCGCGTAACCCAGCGACAGGATGGCGATCAGCATCAACACCGAACCGGCCAGGGTGTAGAGGAAGAACTTCAAGGCCGCGTAGACCCGGTTCGGACCACCCCAGACGCCGATGATCAGGAACATCGGGATGAGCATCGCCTCCCAGAGCACATAGAAGAGGATGAAGTCCAGGGCGCAGAACACCCCCACCACAAAACTCTCCAGGGCCAGAAAGGCCATCAGGTACTCACGCACCCGGATCTTGATCGACTCCCACGAGGCGAGCAGGCAGATCGGGGTCAAGAAGGTGGTCAGCAGCACGAACGGCAGGCTGATCCCATCCACGCCCATGCGATAGGCGATGCCGTACTCCGGCAGCCAGGCCACCTCTTCCACCAGCTGAAAGCTGGCGGTCTTGGTGTCGAATCCGAGCAGGATCCCGAGGCTGATGAGGAAGGTGACCAGCGAGACCAGCATGGCCCAGTATTTGGCCAGGTTGTCGTTGCGCACCCCCAGCAGAATCACCAGGGCTCCGACAAGCGGAAGGAATGTCACAAGGCTCAGCATGGTTGCTCTCTCCCGCCCCCAACTCAAACGTAAACCGTGATCAGAATCAGAACCCCGATCACCATGGCAAAGGCATAGTGATAGACGTAACCGGTCTGCATCCGCTTCAACCCCTGGGCCAACCGCACGACCAGGCCGGCGGTGCCGTTGACGCCGTAGCCGTCGATGATCTTGACATCACCCGTCTGCCACAACCCCTGACCGATCTCGCGGGCGGTGCGCACGAAGAGCCGGTCGTAGAGGCGATCGAAGTACCAGGCGTTGAGCAGGAACTGGTAGATGCCGCGCAGCACATCGGCCATGATCGCCGGCAGGCCCGGCACCTTGATGTAGAGGATCCAGGCCAGAAGCAGGCCTATCAGGAACATGCCGAACGGCGACCACTTCACCCAGGCGGCCACATGGTGGGCATGGGCCAGGGCGTCGTGACCCTTGACGATGACGATCGACTCCTTGAACCAGCCGACATCGACCATGGACTGCCCCAGGTAGCCGCACACCAGCGATCCGGCAGCCAGAATCAGCAGCGGCAGACGCATGGACCAGGGGGCCTCGTGGGCGTGGTCGTAGGCGTGCCTGTCGTGGTGATCCTTGGGCGCGCCGCGATGGAAGGTCATGAAGACCAGCCGGAACGAATAGAAGGTGGTCAGGATCGCGGCGAGCATGCCCATGATCCAGGCCAGGGTGCCGACCGTGGTGTGAGCTGCGTAGGCCGACTCGAGGATCGCGTCCTTGGAGTAGAAACCAGCCAGATAGGGGAAGCCGGTCAAAGCCAGCGTACCGATCATCATCACCGCGTAGGTGAAGGGGATTTTCTTCACCAGGCCACCCATGTGGCGCATGTCCTGCTCGTGGTGCATGGCATGAATCACGGCACCCGCGCCCAAAAAGAGCAGAGCCTTGAAGAAGGCGTGGGTGAACAGGTGGAACATGGCCGCCGGATAAGCGGAGACTCCCGCAGCGAAGAACATGTACCCCAGCTGCGAGCAGGTGGAGTAGGCGATCACCCGCTTGATGTCGTTTTGCACCAGGCCCACGGTGGCGGCGAACAGGGCGGTGGAGGCGCCGACGATGGTCACCACGTTGAGGGCGGTCTGGGAGAGTTCGAAAAGCGGCGAGGCGCGGCAGACCATGAACACGCCGGCGGTCACCATGGTGGCGGCGTGGATCAACGCCGAAACCGGGGTCGGACCCTCCATCGCGTCCGGAAGCCAGGTGTGCAGACCCAGCTGGGCCGACTTGCCCATGGCCCCCACGAAGAGCAGCAGGCAGATCAGGGTCATGGTCGGCACCGCGCCCCAGAGCGGGAAATCGACCGTGGCCGGATATTGGCCCGCCGCAGCCATGCCGAACACCTCGGCGTAATCCAGGGTGCCGAAGACCATGTACAGGGCGAAGATTCCCAGCGCGAAACCGAAGTCGCCCACCCGGTTGACCAGGAACGCCTTGATCGCCGCGTTGCAGGCCGACTCCTTGGTGAACCAGAAGCCGATCAGCAGATACGAGGCCAGTCCCACCCCTTCCCAACCAAAGAAGAGTTGCAGGAAGTTGTCACCGGTGACCAGCATCAACATCGCGAAGGTGAAGAGCGACAGATACGAGAAAAAGCGCGGCTGATCCGGATCCTCGGCCATGTAGCCCACCGAGTAGATGTGCACCAGGGTCGAAACACCGTTGACCACCACCAGCATCACCACGGTCAACCGGTCGATCAGCATCCCGAAGGAGACCTTGAATCCCCCGGAGACGATCCAGGAGAAGATCGGTTCGCGCACCGTCGGGGCATCCCCCACGGCGATGGCCAGAAAGGCCTGGATCGAGAGCGCCAGCGCCCCCAACATGCAGACGATGGTCACCAGACGGCTCACCGCGTTCCCCAGGAAGCGCCGTCCGAAGAGTCCGGCGATCAGGGATCCCGCGAGGGGCAGTAGGACAATCAGAAGGTTCTTGCTCATCGTGGTCTCAAATCCCGCATGCAAGTGGGGTTTTTTCAGCCCTTGAGAATGGAGCGGCCCGGCTCAACCCTTGAGGGTGTCGATCTCTTCCACGTCGATGGTGGCGCGATTCCGGAAGAAGGCGACCAGTATGGCCAATCCGATGGCGGCCTCGGCAGCGGCCACGGTCAGCACGAAAAAGGTGAAGATCTGGCCCGACACATCCCCCAGATAGTGGGAAAAGGCCACGAAGTTGATGTTCACCGCCAACAGGATCAGCTCGATGCTCATCAGGATGATGATCATGTTGCGCCGGTTCAGGAAGATCCCGACAATGCCGATCGTGAACAGCATGGCGCTCAACAAGAGATAGTTGTTCAGACTCATGGCTTGGCTCCCTGACCCGAAGCGACCTTGACCAGCTCCACCGCATCCTCGCGCCGACGGGCGATCTGCGACGGAATATCCTGCCGCTTCACGTCCTTGCGCCGACGGTGCGTCAGCACCACCGCGCCGATCAGCGCCACGAGCAGGATCAACGAGGCAACCTCGAACGGCAGCAGGAACCTGGTGAAAAGCACCTGCCCGATCAGCTGGGTGTTCGAGATGTTGGCCGCCTGGTGGGCATGGCCCTCCACATGGATCCCGGAGAGGATGAAGCCGAACTCGACGAGAATCAGCGCGCCGATGAACAGCCCCATCGGCAGATGCTCCATCGCCCCCTTGCGCAGCTCCTCGAAATCGACGTTGAGCATCATCACCACGAAGAGGAACAGCACCGCCACCGCCCCCATGTAGACGATCACCAGAATCGCGGCCAGGAACTCCGCCTCCAGCAGCACAAACAGACCGGCCACATTGAAGAAGGCCAGGATCAGGAACAAAACCGAATGGACCTGGTTCCGACTGGCGATCACCCCGATGGCCGCAACCACGGAGATGGCCGAAAAGATGTAGAATACGAGATCCGCTACCATGATCTGTCGCGCTCCTGCTTACCGGTATTTGGCGTCCGCGGCGAGATTGGCGTCGATCTCCGCCTTCCACCGCTCACCATTGGCCAACAACCGCGCCTTGTTGTAATAGAGATCCTCGCGGGTGTAACCGTGAAACTCGAAATTCGGTCCCAGCACGATCGCATCCACCGGGCAGGCCTCCTGACAGAAGCCGCAGAAGATGCATTTGGTCTCGTCGATGCTGTAGACCTGGGTCAAACGCTTCTCCGCGCGGCTTTCCGGATCGATCTCGATGTAGATCGCCTGGGCCGGACAGGTGGCCTCGCAGAGCTTGCAGGCCACGCAGCGCTCTTCACCCTTCTCGTCGCGACGCAAGGCGTGCTCGCCACGAAAACGGGGCGACAAAGGCGTGCGCTCCTCGGGATACTGGATGGTGATGTGCGGCTTGAACATGTGCCGCAGCGTGACCGCCAGCCCGGAGGCCAGCTCCCGCAGGGCATAGGTGTCGGCCAACTCCTTGAAGTTCAATCCCATCTTGGCATCTCCTCCATTACGCCTTTCCGAACAGCAGCACACCCAGCGCGGTGACGAAAATCCACAAAAGCGAGATGGGCAGAAAAACCTTCCAACCCAGCCGCATCAACTGGTCGTAGCGATAGCGCGGGAAGGTGGCCCGGATCCACAAAAAGACGAACAGCAGAAACGCCGCCTTCAGCCCCAGCCAGATGACGCCGGGGATGAAATCCAGGAACCCGACCGGCGGCAACCATCCACCCAGAAAGAGGATGGAGCCCATGAAAGAGACCAGGATCATGTTGGCGTATTCGCCCATGAAGAACAGACCCGAACTCATGGCCGAATATTCGGTGATGAAACCGGCCACCAGTTCCGCCTCGGCCTCCGGGAGGTCGAAGGGGGAACGGTTGGTCTCGGCGACCACCGAAATGAAGTAGATCACGAACATCGGCAGAAGGGGAATCACGAACCACATCCCCTTCTGGGCATTGACCACCTCGGTGAGGTTGAGACTGCCGGAAAGCAGCACCACCGGGATGAGGGTGAAGCCCATGGAAACCTCATACGAGACCATCTGCGCCGCCGAGCGCAGACCGCCCAGAAAGCTGAAGCGGGTGTTGGATGCCCAACCGGCCATGATGATGCCGTACACCCCCATCGAGGAGATGGCCAGAATGTAGAGGATGCCGATGTTGATGTCCGCGAGCACCAGACCCGGCGAGAACGGAATCACCGCCCAGGCGATCAGGGCCGGCACCAGCGTCAGGGCCGGAGCCAGGAAGAAGAGGGTCCGGTCCGCCTTCTCGGGCAGCAGCAACTCCTTGAAGATCAGCTTGGCCGCGTCGGCCAGAGGCTGGAGAATCCCCCAGAAGCCCACCCGGTTGGGTCCGTAACGCACCTGCATGAAGCCGATGATCTTGCGTTCCGCCAGCGTGATGTAGGTGACCATGAAGAGCACCGGGGCCAGCAGGAGCACGATTTTGATCACGGTCCAGACACCGATCCAGAGCATCGGTCCGAATAACCCCTCGCCGAAGCCATGAACGGTTCCCAAGAGTTCTTTCAGAATTTCAGGCATGTCGTCCCCGGTCCACGCTTGACACTCGCCACCATGCCCAGGTCCTCGCCGAACCTGGCATGCCATTCAACCCCAATTCCGGATCCACGCCGGATCACCCATCGCCTCATGGCGACCGGTGACCGCCCGCTCAACCCGGCAATGCCACCAGACTCACCCGACCATGACCGCGGGCGTCGTCGCACAACTCACGCGGAGAGTGCTCACCCTGGCCGAAATCCCCGAACACCACGCCGAGAGGAATCCGCGCATCCAGTTCCGCGCGCAACTCCACCCGCTTCTCGCCCTGGAGCACCCGCACCAGACCATCCTGCACGATCGCCAGACCCTTGGCATCGTCCGGATGGATCCGCAAGCGACCATCGCGGGCCAGCCTGGACATGACCGGCGAGCGCCAAGTGACCGGATCATCCCGATACAAGCAGGACTCCAGCACCAGATGAATGCCGGAAGCCTGCTCCACGGGGCGCACCGTCACCGGCAATCCCTTGGTGACCGGGCTGTGATCGCAGGCCCGCGGGGTCTCGCCCGGACCGAGCCGCGCGAAATCGTAGCGGTGATCGCTCGCCGCCAGACGCTTGCGCAGCGCCTCCAGATCGTTGTAACCCAGAGGAGCCGCGAACCGATCGCTCAAACCGCGCAGAATGCGCCAATCTTCCTTGGCTTCCAGCGGTCCGTTGCC
The DNA here is from genome assembly GCF_045865675.1 of Candidatus Magnetaquiglobus chichijimensis. Taxonomy (NCBI): domain Bacteria; kingdom Pseudomonadati; phylum Pseudomonadota; class Magnetococcia; order Magnetococcales; family Candidatus Magnetaquicoccaceae; genus Candidatus Magnetaquiglobus; species Candidatus Magnetaquiglobus chichijimensis. The sequence goes on along the minus strand of NZ_BAAFGK010000001.1, from coordinate 289,318 downwards.
CGCCCGTGCGCTGTGCTGGACCCGACCTTCGCAGTTGGTCAAGGTCATGGACTTCTCGCCCGGAGCCAGACCGGCCAGCACCACCTCGGCGACCCGCGCCGCTTCGCAGCCGTAGGCGCCAAGATGGATCACCCGCGCCTTCTCCAGGGCACGCCGCGCCAGATCCCGATCCAGGGCCTCCTCGGTGGGATCCACCCCCATCAGGAACAACACCTTGATCCGCCCCTCGGCGGCGGCCTCGAGAATGGCCGTGGCGTTCATCCCCACCCGCTCCAGGCGGGTATAACCAGGACCGCGATGCGGCACCACGCCCAGATCCTGGGCTGCCGCCGCGTTGCCGCGCGCGGCCACCCGGTTGAATCCGTTCCAGCCCGGACCGATGGCACCCAGCTTGTCCAGAATCGCCACGGCCAGACGACGCAACGTCTCGGCCTCGGGATGGAGGATCGCCTGTCCGCCCAGCAGCACCACCGGCTTTTTGGCGCCTTTCAACAGAGCCGCCACCATCCCGGCATCGCCACCCGGCGCCTCGCCATCCAGGCCGAGCAGAATCTGACCCAACAAGGTCGGCTCGCCGCCCGGGGTCACCAGAATCGAGGTCAGACCCGGAATGTTGCTGTTCAACTGCCGGGCATGAATCGACACCACCCGCGCGCCGGCCTGGGCCGCGCGGCGCAGTCGGAAGTTCAACAGCGGTGTCTCGAAGCGGGGATCAAAACCCACCAGAACGATCGCGTCCGCGCCGGCCAACTCCACCAGCGGCGTGTTCATCAACAGATCCGCGCGGGTCAGGGCCTGCTCGTCGCCGGAGAAATCCCGTTGCCGCAGACGGTGATCCACATGCGGCGTGCCCACCACGTTGCGCAGGAAATCCTGGAACGCGAACAGCTCCTCGCCACCCTGGATCGCATCCGAGGCCAGACCGGCCACCTCCTCGGGCTTCACCGATTTCAATACCGCCGCCGCCCGATCCAACGCCTCGGGCCAGCTCACCTTCTGCTGCACCACGCCGTTCACCGCACGGGCACGGGGCTCCTCCAGACGTCCCTCGCGCAGACCGTCGATGGCGAAACGACCCTTGTCGCACAGCCAGCTCTCGTTGCCCGCGTCCCAACCGCGCGCCATGACACGCAAAATGCGACCATCCAGATGGTCCAGACGGGTGTGACACCCCACCGAGCAGTGGGCGCATACCCCGTCGGCGTGCTTGAATTCCCAGCCACGCGCCTGGAAGTGGAACGGCTTGAAATTCAGCGCCCCAACCGGGCAGATCTCGGCCAGGTTACCGGTCAGCTCCGAATCCAGGAAGGTCTCAACGAACGGACCCACCGTCATGTGATCGCCACGGTAGACCGCGCCCATCTGCTCGACGCCGGAGACATCCTCGGAGAAACGGATGCAGCGGGTGCAGTGGATGCAGCGGTTCATCTCGGTCTCGATCAACGGACCCAGATCGTGATTGGGCACCTCGCGCTTGTGATCGTGGAAACGCGAACGGTCCGGGCCGTATTTCATGGCCAGATCCTGCAAGGTGCACTCGCCACCCTGATCGCACACCGGACAATCCAGGGGGTGGTTGATCAGCAGGAACTCCATCACCCCCTTGCGCGCGGTGCGCACCATGGGAGAGTCGGTCTTCACCACCATCCCCTCGCTCACCGGCATGGCGCAGGAGATCACCGGCTTGGGCATTTTCTCCACTTCGACCAGACACATGCGGCAGTTGCCGGCGATCGGCAGCTTGGGATGGTAGCAGAAATGGGGAATGTAAATGCCCAAAAGCTTGGCGGCCTCCATGATGGAGGTCCCCGGCTTGACATCAATTTCCTTCCCGTCGATGATCAGCGTAGGCATTTTTCCAAGCTCGCTCCTCAACCCGCCATGCAGCGGCCATGCTCCACGTGGTAGATGAACTCCTCCTTGAACGACCGGAGCGCACCCATGATCGGACCTGCCGCCGCGTCACCCAGGGCGCAGATGGTCTTGCCGCCGATGTTGTTGCAGATCTCCTGCAACAGATCGATGTCTTCCATGGTCCCCTGCCCCGCCTCCATGCGCGTCATGATCTGCGCCAGCCAGCCGGTCCCCTCTCGGCACGGGGTGCATTGTCCGCACGACTCGTGCCGGTAGAAACGGGAGAGCCGCGCAACGGCGCGCACCAGACATACCGATTTGTCGATCACGATCACCGCCCCGGAACCCAGCATGGTGCCGGCCTTGGCCATCGAATCGTAGTCCATGGTGATGGTGGCGCACACCTCGGCGGGCAGGATCGGCGAGGAGGATCCACCCGGAATCACCCCCTTGAGATTGCTCCAGCCGCCGCGCACGCCCCCGGCATGCTCCTCGAGGAGGGTCTTCAAGGGAATGCCCAGCTCCACCTCGTAGTTGCCCGGTTTGTTGACGTGTCCGGATACCGAGAAGATCTTGGTGCCGCTCGACTTGGCCACGCCCAGGCCACCGTACCAGGCTCCGCCCTTCTCGATGATGGTCGGGATGGAGGCCAGGGTCTCGACGTTGTTGATCACCGTCGGACAGCCGTACAGGCCGATGTTGGCCGGGAACGGGGGCTTGAGGCGCGGCTGCCCTTTCTTGCCCTCGATCGACTCGATCAGACCGGTCTCCTCGCCACACACGTAGGCCCCGGCACCCCGATGGATGGCCAGATGGAACTTAAACCCCTTGCCCAAGGCGTTATCCCCGAGGATTCCGTCGGCATAGGCATCGTCGATGGCGGCCTGCAACCGTTCGGTCTCGCGGTAGAACTCGCCACGGATGTAGATGTAGGCCTGCTGGATCCCCACCGCGAAGCCGCAGATGATCATCCCCTCGATCAACCGGTGCGGATCGAAGCGGATGATGTCGCGATCCTTGCAGGTGCCGGGCTCGCCCTCGTCGGCGTTGCAGGTGAGGTAGCGGGGCCGGGGATCGTTCTTGGGAATGAACGACCACTTCATGCCCGCCGGAAAGCCCGCGCCGCCGCGTCCGCGGATCCCGGACCGCTTGACCTCCTCGATCACCTCGTCCGGACCCAGTTCAATGGCCTTGAGCACCGCCTGATAGCCGCCATTGGCGCGATAGACCGCCAGGGTGTGGCTGTTGGGGAGATGGATGTTCTGATAGACGATCTTCATGAGGTGTTATCCGTGATGGCGTCCGCCGCTCGAGTTGATCCCGGATCAATCAGGGAAGCCGGTCGATGATCTCGACCACCTTGTCAGCGGTCAGATTTTCATAATAATCGTCGTTGATCTGCATCATCGGCGCATTGACGCAGGCGCCCAGACACTCCACCTCGGCCAGCGTGAAGCGTTTGTCCTCGGTGGTATGGCCGGGGGTGATCTTGAGCTTGCGCCGCAAGGCATCCATCACCTGATCCGAGCCGCACAGCCAGCAGGAGATGTTGGTGCAGGCCTGCACATGATACATCCCCACCGGACGCAGGTTGTACATGGTGTAGAAGGTGGCCACCTCGTAGACCCGGATCGGCGGCATGTTGACAATGCCGGCCACATAATCGAGGCTCTCCCGGGAGAGCCAGCCCCCGAATTCGCGCTGCGCCAGATGCAGGATCGGCATCACCGCGGATTGGCGCCGATCCGCCGGATAGCGCTTGAAGATCGTTTCGATCTCCTTGAGCGACTCATCGGAAAACCGGGGCGTGACGCCCGTGGAGAGTGGACTCCGCTCGTTCATGCTCGCGATGCCTCAATGCAATGGTCCAAAACGACCCGACTAACGATCTTGATGGGAGAAAAACCCCCTCACCCCCCGACCGTGGAACGCCCCGAGGGATTTCCACGGCCATTCCAGCTCTCGACCGGACCCGGTTCCCCGAGGGGCCCGGCCCGTCCGTCGATCCCAGCTACCGGTCGATTTCACCGAACACGATGTCGATGGTTCCGACGATCGTCGTCACGTCCGCCAGCATGTGCCCCTTCAAGATGGTCTTCAAGGATTGCAGATGGTTGAAGCCGGCAGCGCGGATCTTGACCCGATACGGCTTGTTGCCGCCGTGGGAGATGATGTACACCCCGAACTCCCCCTTGGGGGATTCGGTGGCCACGTACACCTCGCCCGGAGGCGCCTCAAACCCCTCGGAAAAGAGCTTGAAGTGGTGGATCAACGACTCCATCCCCTCCTTCATCTCCTGACGATAGGGGGAGGAGGTCTTGAAGTTCTCGATCTTCACCGGCCCCCTGGGCATCTGCTTCAAACACTGGGCGATGATGCGGTTGCTCTGCCGCAACTCCTCGACGCGCACCAGATAGCGGTCGTAGCTGTCGCCGTTCTTGCCGATCGGAATGTCGAAATCCACCCGGTCGTAGGCGTCATACGGCTCGGCCTTGCGCAGATCCCAGGCGATCCCTGAACCACGCAGCATGGGGCCCACATAGCCCATGTCGAGGGCCTCGGCGGCGGAAACCACGCCGATGTCCACCAGACGCTGTTTCCAGATGCGGTTCCCGGTCAAAAGGGTTTCGTACTCGTCGATCTTGGCCGGGAAATCCTCGGTGAAGGATTGGATCTTCTCGGCCAGTCCCTCGGGAAAATCCCGCGCCACGCCGCCCGGACGGAAATAGGCCGCGTGCATGCGCGCCCCGCACACCGCCTCGTACATGTCCATGATCCGCTCCCGCTCGCGGAAGCAGTAGATGAACATGGTCATGGCGCCCACATCGAGACCGTGGGCCCCCAGGAACAGGAGATGGTTGAGGATACGGGTCAGCTCCGCGTAGATTACCCGGATGTACTGGGCCCGCTCCGGGGCCTGGACCCCCATCAGCTTCTCGACCGCCAACACCCAGGAGTGCTCCTCGCTCATCATCGACATGTAGTCGAGACGGTCGAAATAGGGCACGCCCTGCAGGTAGGTCTTGTGCTCCAGAAGCTTTTCGGTGCCGCGATGCAGGAAGCCGATGTGCGGATCGGCCCGCTCCACCACCTCGCCGTCGAGTTCCAGCAGCAGACGCAACACACCGTGCGCCGCCGGATGCTGCGGTCCGAAGTTGACCGTGTAGTTCAGAAATTCGGTTTTTTGCGCTTGCGTTTCCATCGCCAACGTCTCGGCTCCTAGAGAGTGTGGCGGTAGGGTTCGCGATTCCCCCGCTCGAGGGAGATCGGTTCCCGGACAATACGGCCCAGCGTTTCGTCGTAACGCACCTCGATCCGGCCCGTGACCGGAAAGTCCTTGCGCAACGGATGGCCGTCGAAATCGTATTCGTTGAGGATGCGCCGCAGATCCGGATGGCCCGAGAAAAGAATGCCGACCAGATCATACGCCTCGCGCTCGTACCAGTCGGCGCAGCTCCACAGCGGGGTCACCGAGGGGATCGCCTCGCCCTCGGCCAGGGCGCACTTGATCCGCAGCCGATGGTTCTTGTAAACCGACAGCAACTGGTAGACCACCTCCAAGGGCTTGTCCCGTTCCGGATAGTGGACGCCCGCCAGATCGATCATCTGGTGGAAATTCAAGGCCGGATCATCGCGCAGCACGGTCATGACGGCGATCAGGTTCTCGGGGGTCACCCGCACGACCAGGGCATCGCCGATCCGCTCGCGAGGCAGATCCGGCAGCCGTTCCGTCACCGCGGCTTCGAGTGTGTCGAGGGTTTCGGGGGTCATCGCTTCACCCTACCAGTTTCTTGGGCGGACGCACGCCGTTGGCACCCCAGCCACCATCGAAGGTATGGGTGCGATGGATTTTCTTGTGCAGTTGCAGGATACCGTACAGGAAGGCCTCGGCGGTCGGCGGGCAGCCGGGAATGTAGACATCCACCGGCACGACGCGATCGCAGCCGCGCACCGTGGCGTAGCCGTAGTGGTAATAGCCGCCGCCATTGGCGCAGGAGCCCATGGAGACCACCCAACGGGGCTCGGGCATCTGGTCGTAGAGTTTGCGCAGGGCCGGGGCCATTTTGTTGGTGAGGGTGCCGGCCACGATCATCACGTCGGACTGACGCGGCGAGCCGCGAAAGACGATGCCGAAACGGTCGAGATCGTAGCGGCTGGCGCCGGCCTGCATCATCTCCACCGCGCAGCAGGCCAGACCGAAGGTCATCGGCCACATGGAGCCGGTGCGCGCCCAGTTGGCCAGCGTATCCACCGAGGTGAGCAGAAAACCGCGCTCACCCACCTCCTGGGCCACGCCCTGGACAAACGGATCGTTCAATCCCATTCCAATGCCCCCTTCTTCCAGACATAGGCATAGCCGACCAACAGAATCAGCAGAAAGAGAACCATCTCCACGAAGCCAATCACGCCGAGTTGCCTGAAGGAGACGGCCCACGGAAACAGGAACGCGGCTTCGAGATCGAACACCACGAAAAGAATGGCCAGCAGATAGAATCGGACATCAAAGGGGACGCGGATGCCGCTCAGAGGGGAGAAGCCGCATTCGTACTGGGCACGTTTTTTGGGATCCGGATTGCGCGGCCCGAGAAGAAAGGACATCACCTGGGTGACGACGGCCATGCCGCCGGCGATGGCCAGAAAAACCAGAATGGGAAAATAATTCTCAAGCATCTCGGCCATGCTCCACGAAGGGGTTGCGCTGTCGTGCTTTGCTTCAGGCGCCATTCATGGGTGAGCCGCATGATGACGCGCCGGAATTTCTACCATCGCACGCGCTCTGGGTCAAGCGGTTCCGCAATGCCGGGATCAAAAAAATTGTATATTCATGGTTGGATACATTATCGAACCGTATCGCGACGCATCATTATACTATCAGAATATGTTAAACATCTGAGAGCGATCAGCCAGTCTTCTTGCCCGATCCTGTTTTTTACCCGCTCCAGGGGCGCTTTAACAGACATTTAACCATCCAGACCCATTGCGAGGACCAGCGACGCGCGGTCATCAAATCCGCCCGTTCCGCGAACAACCGTTCGAACAGTTCCAGGTAGGCGCCGCACATGCGATCTGCGGTGAATGGGTATTCCAGCACCTTCTGCCGCCAGGAATTTCGTTCTTCCCGCATCGCGAGCAGAACGTTTTCCAGTGTCCCGGGTGTATATGGAATACCGTATCCATCACCATATTCGGCCATCGAACCACTCTCCAGGTACAACAACGGCAGACCGCACATCGCCCCCTCCAGGAGGTGATTGGGGCCGGCCTCGAAACGCGAGGCGGTCAGATAGACATCGTGTCCACGCAACTCCTCGGCCAACGCCTCCCCCGTGCACGGCATCACATGCCGTCCGTTCTCGATGCGCTCCCCCTCTGGCAGCCTGCCGACAAAGGTGAAGCGCAGCCATTCGTTCCAGGGGGATTGGCCCTGCAGGGCATCGAGTCGTCGATAGATGTCCCACCCTTTGTTGGCGTGGGTGCTCCAGTGGTGGGTGACGATACGCAGGCAACCGTCATGGGCGCGGGTACCGGGATCGCCGGGGCGCCACAGTCTGGCATCCGCGCCATTCAGAATCACCGAGGCCGGACGATCCGCCCCGAATCCGGATGCCAGATAGCACGACCGCACCCATTGGCTGACGAACACCGTGTGGTCGGCGATCCGGTTGGCGTGAATGCGGAACCGGTTGAAGGTTTTCGATTCATCGTCGCGCGCCTCGCTGGTGTTGTTGATGCGGTGGACGACGAGAGCCTTTTTGTTGACGAACAGGAGATAACGCAGAATGTCGGCGTGGTCGTAGGCGGAAATGCGCAGCCGGCCCTCCGGCTCGGCCAGAAGGATGATGTCCAGGTCCCGTGGCGTCAAGTCGTGGCACACCTCGTGGCCCAGCTGGCGCAAATAGGCGCCCAGCGCACTCCCGAAGCGATTGCCTCCCCCCCAGGGCCCAGACTGAAGCCGCATGCCGATGCTGATTTTCAATGGATCAACCTGTCCGAAGGAGTGCCACCGCCATCCTGAAAACTGTGACACATACGGACAATCTCATCAATCCATCTTGACACTTCTCCCGCAATTCTGTATTAAAGGTGCCTGTCACGAAAGCGTGCAAGCGCGACGACCATCCGCAGAATGCCCAGGTAGCTCAGTTGGTAGAGCAGAGGACTGAAAATCCTCGTGTCGGCAGTTCAATTCTGTCCCTGGGCACCATATTTTTCCAAAGACCTCCAAGAATCTCCAAGAAGCCAGCAAGATTAAACATTTGCTGGCTTCTTTTTGTTCCAAGTGTGTGTACAGACATCCCGGTTTGGTGTGTGCAAAGATCGTGTGCGGATCGGGGGTTCAGGCAAACCACGACACACATCCGCCGCAAACCAAGGAACCGCGCCATATCCCTGACCGATACCCGGTTGCGCAATCCCAAACCGGCGCCAACACCCAAGAGCGTCGCAAATGAACGTGGCCTGTCCATCCTGGTGCAACCGAATGGGGCCAAGTGGTGGCGCTTGACAGCACGAATCCGACGCACCCCCGCCCCACCTCACCCGGTGGGCACCAGCCTTCCGGTCCAGCTCACCAGTCGCTCAACAGACCGTGGACGATGCGACGGGCGTTGCGTCCCGCCCCTTCCACCGACGGATTGAGCAGCCATTGAATCTGACTCACCGCGGCCAGCGACAGCGCCACCACCCGGCGGGCGGTCTCGTGACGTCCTGGGGCGCTCTCCAAAGCCCGTGCCACGCTCAAGGCCAGGTCCGCCACCTCGTTCAACCCCCGTGAGGCGGCCTGACGGTGAAACGCCCCCATGGAACGGGAGATGTGATCGGTGGAGACCGCACCCGCCCCCCGCGCCTCCACGATCTTGAGCTGGTCGCTCACATCCATCATCCAATCGGTCGCCTCCCGCTTGAACTCGGACGGGGGCACGAAGCGGATGACCTGTATTTCGTCATTCATCGGCCTGGACCACTCTTGGAGTTTCATCGCTGGATACCTCGCATGAACCCGATGCGCAATTGTTGACCTCGTTGTCAAGAACAGGTTGTCATGGCTAAGTTAATGCAATTTATATACCATTCATAGAATTGACACCTGCCAACACGGCAAATGCATAAACAAACACATACTTTTCTCCGCACACCCCAAAACAACGCCGGGAAATCCGCTCCCGGGCGACGTCCAAAAAGTTGCCGACGCAAGAAAAGTTGCACCCGGACACCCATGCTGCCAGGATAGAGAGGTCGTGACGCCCTCCCGGCGCGAGAACCGACAACCACCCCAACCCCAATTCCGGAGAGCGCCCAGCATGCACCCCAAACCCACCACCGCGCTCGTCACCGGCGGTGCGCGCCGCATCGGCGCCGCCATCTCCCGCGCCCTGGCCCAACGGGGTCTGGCCGTGGTCATCCATCACGGCCACTCCCCGCACGCGGCCACCGCCCTGATCCGGGAGATCGCCGCCCAGGGTGGGGAGGCCCACGCCCTCGAGGCCGACCTGGGCGATCCATCCGAACTTCAAACCCTTCTGGAACGGGCCGAGGAGCGGCTCTCGGGCCGCCCGGTCACCCTGCTGGTCAACAACGCCGCCATCTTCGAACGCGGGGATCTCATCGACACCTCCCTGGAGTTGTGGCAACGCCACCTGGAGATCAACCTCACCGCGCCGTTTCTTCTCACCCGCGACTTCGCGCGCCGTCTCCCGAATGAAGAGCACGGCCAGATCATCCAGATCATCGACCAGCATGCCGATCGTCCGCGTCTCCATTACGCCGCCTATTCGGCAGCCAAATCGGCCCTCTGGACCCTGACCCGCCAGGCCGCCCTGGAACTGGCTCCCCGGATCCGCGTCAACGCCATCGGTCCCGGTCCGATCCTGCCGGCACCAGGCGACTCCGCCGTCACCTTCGCCCAGATCGGTTCCGCCACCCCGCTGCGCCGCGCGGGCAGCACCGATGACATCATCTCCGCGCTCCAATTCCTCATGGATCATGACTTTGTGACCGGAGAGTTGATACGGGTGGACGGCGGGGAGCATCTGCGTTAAAATGAGAATGGAATCCATTAAAGCAAATAATCATCGACAGCGTGCGCTTTCCCTTATGATCGTTTTTAACGTGATGCGCCTGCTCACGCCGCTCCTCTCGCTGCTCCTGCTCGCCCCGGCCCTCGGCTGGGCCGGCGATCCCCTGTTCAAAATCGTCATCAGCGTCGTCGGACCGCACAACCTCTCCTTTCTGCCCATCGACCTGATCCCCGCCATCGGCGCGGACCGCGACGAAGGCATCGAGGTGCAACTCCGTCATGTCGAGGGCGGCGGATTGGCCATCAAGGAACTGGTCTCCCGCAACAGCGATTTCACGGCAGCGGGATTCCCGGCCCTCATGTCCCTCAAGGCCAACGGCGGCGATCTGGTCGGCGTGGCCGCCCTCTCCGACGCGCCCCAGTTCGCGCTCGTGGTGCGCAAGTCCCTCGAGCACGAAATCACCCGCATCGCCGATCTGAAAGGGCGCATCGTCGGCGTGCACACCAGCGCGGTCAACGCCAAAACCATGTCCCAACAGCTCCTCGAAATGCTCCTCAAGGCCGACGGCCTGCAACCACGCGAGGCACGGGTCATCTCCACCGGACAGGATTGGACACGGCGCGCCATACTCCTGGACTCTGGACAGGTGGATGCCATCGTCTCCGAGGAGCCCTTCGCCACCTGGCTGCTGCAACAAGAAAAGGGGTTCTTTCTGCACAATCTCGCCGACCCCGACAACAACCGCGACATCGCCGGATCCCGAGTCCTCCACGCCACCGTGGCCACCCGTCCCGACGTGATCGCCAACGAGCCGGAAAAGGTCAGACGGCTGGTCAACGCCGTGCGCCGCTCCCTGCGCTGGATCGTCGAACACACCCCGGAAGAGGTGGTGGAACAGCTGGCGGGCCTCTCTGAAGAGGAGAAAGGAGTGGTCCGGGTCTGCCTGCGCAAATATCCGCGCCTGTTCAGCCGCGACGGGGCCTTTTCCAACCTGCAAATCGCGGAAACCAACCAGTTCTTCCACGCCGGAGCCCCGGAGGCGACCGCCGTGCGCATGGAGCATCTCATCAACGACCAATGGGCCGGACGCAAGGAGTGAACCCCTCGAACGTCACGACCCGCAAGGATGTGCTGCCACGCCAGGCGGCCAGCCGCGTCGCGATCACCACGCTCCTGATGATCGTGGTGATCGCGACGCTCGCCTTCTGGTTGCAGCTCACCGCCATGAACCGTACCGCCCACCAGATCATGACCTCCCTGGAACGGTTCCATGCCGACAAGTTGGTCCTGCTGGAACAGGAGTGGCAGGAACAGGCGGTCCGACTCCACAACCGGCTGGAACTGCTCGATCTCTTTGCCCGCGGGGTGGGGGCCTGGGATGCGCTGACCGCATCGTTGCGTCAGGAGAGCGACTCCTCCTTCGCGGCGGTGGTGATCACCGACGAGGCGCGCCAGGTGCTCCACGTCCATCCGTCCCACTTTTCCGGTCTGCCGGAAACCCTTGAATTCAGCGGCAACAGCGGCTGGCACGTCTCCACCACCACCGGCGTGCTCCACCGCTGGATCGCCCAACCGTTCTGGCTCGGTCCGATCGGACATGGGGAGATCTTCGTCCTGGTGGCCATCGAAAACGGACTCCTGTTCCGCGCCACCCTGCCCTTCACCGAACTCTTCGTGATCCACGAGGGACGGGTGATGGCCAGCTCGCAAGGCAACACGTCACCCCCCCCTGAATCCCTCCTCGACGCGACCTTCTGGAACAAAAACCAGCGCATCGACCAGATCATCATTCCCTGGCGCAAGAACGATCCCAACAGCCCGCGCCTGGTGATCCGCCATGTCACGGAATCGCTTTTCTCGGTGACAGAGCTTCTGATCGTGGGCGTGGCGCTGTTCGCCCTGATCTCCTGGCTGTTCTGGAAAAGCCTCGGCTCCTGGATGATCCGCATCACCCGACGCATCAACACCCTCGGTTGGGTGGCCGAAGCCTTCTCCAGGGGATTGGATCTCACCCCGGAGATCCGCGACGCCCTGCACGCCGTGCGCGACAAGAGCCTCGACGAAGTGACCATGGTCGCCGATGCCATCGCCATGGCCCAGGAGGTGGTCGCCCGGGAGTTGCGTGCCCGTCTCGAGGCCCAGGCCGACCTGGGCCGCATGAGCAGTCACAACCAGCTCCTGCTCGAGGCCGCCGGCGAGGGGATCTACGGTCTGGACCCCTCCGGTCGCACCACCTTCATCAATCCCGCCGCCGCGCGCATGATCGGCTGGCTGCCCGAAGAGATCATCGGCACCTCCCTGCACGACCGGGTGCATCACACCCATGCCGATCAATCCCCCTATCCGCGCCACGAATGCCGGATCTTCGCCGCGATCCGCTCCGGCGAGACCCAGGTGGTCAACGATGAGCTGTTCTGGCGCAAGGATGGCACGGCCTTTCCGGTCGAATACACCTCCACGCCGATCCGTGATCAGGGTGAAATCCGCGGCGCGGTGGTGGTGTTCCGCGACATCTCGGAACGGTTGCGCGCCGAGAAACAGGCCCGCGACTACCTGACCTTCCAGCGGGTGATCAACGGTCTGCACGAGATCTCCTACCACCGCGTGCCGCTCGACGAACTGTTGGACCAGGCCTTGGCCTTCATCCTGTCGGTGCCCTGGCTGGCGATCCAGGCCAAGGGGGCGATCTTCTTGAACGAACCCCAAACCGACACCCTGCGCCTGACCGCCCACCTGGGACTCGACGACCAACTGCTCACCTTGTGCGCGCGGGTCGCCCATGGACACTGTGTATGCGGACGGGCGGCGCTCTCCCGGCAACCGCTGCATGCCGACCGGGTGGACGAACGCCACGAAATCACCTTTCCCCAGATGCCGCCCCATGGTCACTACGCGGTGCCGATCCTCTCCGGGGAACGGCTGCTGGGGGTGTTGACCCTCTATCTGGCCCATGGCCAGCCCTACAACCCCGAAGAGGAACTGCTGCTGATGGCCATGTGCCAGACCCTGGGCAGCATGATCGAACGCAAGCGGCTCGAGGAGTCGCTGCAATACCAGAACACCTTTCTGGAAGAGAAGGTGCGTGAACGCACCGCCGAACTGCACGACCATCTGTCCGCGTTGAAGAGCGCCCAGAATCAGCTGATCCAGTCCGAGCGGCTCGCGGCCCTGGGCGGACTCGTGGCGGGCATCTCCCACGAGATCAAGACCCCGGTAGGCACCAGCTTCACCGCCGTGACCTATCTGGAAAGCGAATTGAACAAATTCCTCGCCCACTACCGGGAAGGCACCCTCTACCGGGAAGATCTGGACGCCTTCGTGGAGAACGTCGGCGAGGCCTCCCGGCTGATCCAGGCCAATCTGCGGCGCGCCTCGGATCTGATCTTGAGTTTCAAGCAGGTGGCGGTGGATCAGACCAGCCAGGAGAAACGCCGCTTCGACCTCAAGGAGTATCTGGACGAAACCGTCTTCACCCTGCGTCCCAAACTCAAGAACGCCCCCCATCGGGTCACCGTGCAATGCGCGGAAGGGATCGTGCTGTACACCTTTCCGGGCGCCGTGTCGCAGATCGTGGCCAATTTCATTCTCAACTCCCTGGCCCACGCCTTCGGAGCCGGCCAGGCGGGTCGCATCGACATCGAGGCCGGTCTCATCGACCCGGCCACGGTGTTCCTCCACTATCGGGACAACGGTCAGGGCATGGACGCCGAAACCGTGAAACTGATCTACGAACCCTTCTTCACCACCAATCGCAATCAGGGCGGCAGTGGACTCGGCATGCACATCGTCTACAATCTGGTGACCCAGCGCCTCAACGGGACCATCGAAACCCGCAGCGCGCCTGGCGCCGGAACGGAGTTCCGGATCCACTTCCCCGTTTGACCGGACCAGGAGCCCACCCCCATGAACCAGCCCTCGCGTCCCTCGGACTCCCTGTTGTCGGGACACATCCCCAGCCGGGGCGGCCCGGTCGCGGCCCCGCCGTTCGCCGCGGAGGGGGCCTGGAAAATCATGGTGATCGACGACGATCCCGATCTGCACCCCCTGACCCGGCTGGTGCTCAAGGATCTGCTCTTCGACGGTCGGCGCATGAGTTTCATCCACGGCTACTCCGGGGCGGATGCCCGGCGTCTGATGGTCCAGCATCCGGATACCGCGGTGCTGCTGCTCGACGTGATGATGGAGAGCGATCGCGAGGGGCTGGAGGTGGTGCGCTACATTCGCGACACCCTGGAAAACCCCTGGGTGCGCATCATCCTGCGCACCGGTCAGCCGGGACTGGCCCCGGAGGCGGAGGTGATCGCCGCCTACGACATCAACGACTACAAGGACAAGGTGAACTTAAGCAACCAGAGCCTGATCACCTCGGTGACCGCGGGTTTGCGCGCCTTCAAGCTGTTGGACACCATCGAAAAGACCCGTCGCGGCATGCACCGGGTGATCGACGCCTCCGGGAGCCTCTACGAGTTCCACTCCATGGGACAGCTGGCGCAGACCATTCTCGAGCAGTTCGGACTGGTGATCAATCCCGGCCAGCCCGCCACGGACGCCTTTGCCGCCACCCTGAAACATGGGGTGATCCGCATTCATGCCGCCACCGGACAACACGCGCCGCTGATCGGTCAACCCGTGGACGAGGTGCTCTCCTCGGATCTGGTCACCCTGACCTGGCAGGCGTTGCGCGAGCGGCGTCCATTGTTCTCCGAGCAGGTGTTTATCGGCTATTTCCGCACCCGCAACGGCCTGGAGAATCTGCTGCTGCTGGATGCCGGGCGACGTCTGAGCGAGGTGGATCGGGATCTGATCGAACTGTTTTCCGCCAACGTCACCGCCTCGTTCGAGCAGCTTCTGCTCCATCGCGAGATCATCGCCACCCAGAAGGATGTCACCTTCACCCTGGGCGAGGTGATCGAAACCCGTAGCGGCGAGGCGGGACAGCATGTGCGGCGCGTGGCGGAAAATTCGCGTCTTCTGGCGCAGTTCGCCGGTCTGCCGTCGCGTGACTGCGAGTTGTTGCGCATGGCCTCGCCGATGCACGACCTGGGCAAGATCGGCATTCCGGACGCGATCCTCAACAAGCCCGGTTCCCTGACCGACGAGGAGTGGCGCATCATGCGCTCGCACACCCAGATCGGCCATCAGGTGCTCGGCAACTCCGATCAGCCGATCATTCGCACCGGCGCGATCATCAGCCTGCAGCATCACGAGAAGTGGGACGGCACCGGCTATCCCAACGGTCTGGCCGGCGAGGCGATTCACATCTTCGCGCGCATCACCTCGTTGATCGATGTGTTCGACGCCCTGACCCACAAACGCACCTACAAGCCGGCCTGGAGCATCGAAAAAGCGGTCGGGCAGATCCGCAAGGATCGCGGCACCCACTTCGATCCCGAACTGGTGGATCTGTTCCTGACCCATCTCGATGGGTTCCTGGAGATCCAGCAAGCGTTCGAGTGAGACGATCTCCCCGATTCCGCCTGTCTCTTCCCCTTTTTACCGGCCCGCCCCCCATTTCCGCCATCCATGCGGTCCGCTTTGGCCCGCGAACCCCGTTATTCCAATGCGAAATAGTATCCATTGACCAGTTCTACTTGTTTTTCGTCCTGATTTGATGGCCGACATGGACGCGCATAACGCGCCTTGTTCCATGGACCGGATTTCGAATTGCCAGAAGCGTCAAAATCCCCTATAACAAATAGGAGAATTTCATGGACGAATATCAATTCTTAACTATCACTTTCACGATGAAACGCGAACCATCCAAAATGACGTTGACAACCAAGCGAGGGGATTCGGCATGATGCGACTGGGGGACATGAAGATCGGGGTCAAGGTGGCCGGGAGTTTCGGATTGGTGGGCCTGCTGTTCCTGGGGGTGATCTGGCAATACGATCAGACCCTGCATCGCACCCTGGACGGTTACCAGGGCGATGTGTTGGAGCGGGTCGAGGTGGAGAAGAGTCAGGCGTTGCGACTCAACATCCAGATGCTGGAGGCCCGTCGCGGCGAAAAGGATTTTCTGTTGCGCAAGGATGGCAAGTATCTCGACGCCACCAACGAACGCATCACCGCCATGCACGCCACGGTGACCGAGATGCTCAAAAAGGCCACCCAGAACCAGGATGCCGAAAGCGCCCGCCTGGATCAGGAGATCCTGAACCGTCTCGACGAATACGCCCAGGCCTTCCGTGGCGTGGCCAAAAACGAGACCGACAAGGGCCTCACCCCCAACGTCGGTTTGCAAGGGATGTTCCGGGATGCGGCCCACGCCATGGAACAACAGATCCAACGGTACGATACCGATGAAATCTATTTGATTCTATTACAGATGCGCCGGGCGGAAAAAGATTTTCAACTGCGCCGGGAGTCGAAATACGCCGAGGAACTCGCCAAGACCATCGACCATTTCCGCAAGGAGATCGCCAGTTCCACCTTGAACGACGCGATGAAAAAGCACCTGGCCGGTTTGACGGACCGCTATCAGAAGAGCTTTCAGGATGGCATGGCCACGATCCAGTCCGGCAAGGGCGATGCCGGGGTGACGGAGGGGTTCCGCGAAGCGGCCCATCAGATGGAACAGGTGTTGCGGAGCCGGTATGTCCCCGGACTGGCCCGACTCTATCTGGAGCTGCGCAAGGATGAAAAGGATTATCAATTGCGTGGGGAGGAGAAATATGTCGCCAGCGTGGCCAAACGTCTGGAGGCCATGCGCCAGGTGATCGGCGAATCCGCCATCGCGTCCGAGGATCGCGCCGCCATGGAAAAGACCCTGCAAACCTACAAACAGGCCTTCGAGGGACTCGTGGCCAAAAACAAGGAGCTCGCCCAGGACGCCGAAAAGATGCGGGCCGCAAGCCATGCCATGGAGCCCCTGATCGAGGCCCTGGTGAAGGAGGCGAACACCGACATGAGCAAGACCTCCGAGGAGACCTCCGCACGAGCCCAGAAGGATGCCGGCATCGCCCTGGGCGTAAGCGGGGTGATCCTGCTGTTGGGCGCCTTGCTGGCCTGGATCATCGGACGGGCCATCACCACGCCGGTGCAGGCGTTGCAGTCGATGACCGAAACCTTTGGGCAGGGGGATCTGACGGTCGAAACCGCCATCCGCCAGAAAGACGAAGTGGGATTGATGGCCACCTCCCTGTCCCAAACCGTGACCCGTCTGCGGGAGATCCTCGAGCAGGTCAAGATGGCCTCCAACGAGGTGGCCAATGGCAGCCAGCACCTGTCGGACGCGGCCCAGGAGCTTTCCCAATCCTCCACCGAGCAGGCGGCAGCCATCGAGGAGACCTCATCGGCCATGGAGGAGATGACCCAGAGTATCCGTCGCAATCACGATCACGCCCAAACCACCGCGACCATCTCGCAACAGGCGGCCAAGGATGCGGTGGAGACCGGGGTGGCGGTGAAACGGGCGGTGGACGCGATGATGGAGATCGCCGAGAAGATCTCCATCATCGAGGAGATCTCCCGTCAGACCAACCTGTTGGCCCTGAATGCCGCCATCGAGGCGGCGCGGGCCGGGGAACACGGCAAGGGGTTTGCCGTGGTGGCCGCCGAGGTGCGCAAGCTGGCGGAACGGAGTCAGACCGCGGCCAGCGAGATCGGCGGACTCTCCGCCTCCAGCGTCTCCATTGCCGAACAGGCCGGCGGCATGCTGGCACGGCTGGTGCCCGACATCCAGAAAACCGCGACACTGATTCAGGAGATCTCGATCTCGAGCAGCGAGCAGACCCAAAGCGCCGAGCAGATCAACAGCGCGATCCAGTCCATGGATCAGGCGATCCAGCGCAACGCCGGCACCTCGGAGGAGATGGCGGCCACCTCGGAAGAGCTTTCCGCCCAGGCCGACACCTTGCAGAATTCGGTTGCGTTCTTCCGTACCGGTCGGGACGATCGGGCTCCCGCGCGACGGATGGACACCTCCCGGCCTCGCGGCGCCGCCCACCCGCCGGCCAAGGTGGCGCTTGTCCACGCCCCGACGGCGCCTCATCGCGCCCTGCCCGCCCCCGCCGCGTCACGCCACCAGGGCGCCTCGGATGATGAATTCACCACCTTCTGATCCTCCCCACACCGCACCCTCCGTCTGACCGGAAACGCTCTCCGACCAGACCGGCGGGTGACATGGACAGCAAGGGGGGAACCCCACCCCCCCCTTGCCTTCCTTGGCCCATCCCGGAAGCGACTCGATCATCGCCCGCACCCAAAGCCGATCGACAAACCGCGCCGTGACCAGAACCCTGTGTCGCTTTCCACGAAAATACCGTACACTCCAGGGCATCGCAGTCATCGTGTCAGCAGGTCGCCCGCATGCAATTCACCAGCTACGCATTCTTCCTTTTCATGCTCGTTTTCGTGGTCGCCTGGAAGCATCTGGGTCGCTGGCGCATCCAGTTGCTCAACGTGGCCAGCCTGATCTTCTACGGCGCCTGGAATCCCTACTACATCATCCTGCTCGTCTTCTCCTCCCTGATCGACTTTTACGGTTCGCTGGCCATCGTCCGCTGGCGTCACGCCGACCGATTGATCCTGGCGATCGCGCTCGGGGGCAATCTGCTGATTCTGATTTTTTTCAAATATTTTCTCTTTCTGCAAACCTTGACGTGCGATGCGCTCTCGCTCTTCTCCATCGTCTGCCAACCCACCGCCACCGCATTCCTGCTGCCGGTCGGCATCAGTTTCTACACCTTCCAGTCCATGGCCTACACCATCGACGTCTACCGCCGTGAACTGGAACCCTCGCGCCAGTTAAGCGAATACTTCTGCTACATCTCCTTCTTTCCGCAACTGGTGGCCGGTCCCATCGAACGGGCCACCCACCTTCTGCCCCAGATCCGCCAGTTCGCCTCCAACACCCCCATCCCCCTGGAGTGGCGTGAATCCGGCTCCCTGATCCTGCGCGGATTCTTCAAGAAAATGGTGATCGCCAACAATCTGGCCGCCTACGTGGATCCGGTCTTTGGCAACATGGAGCAATACTCCCTGACCACCATCCTGTTGGCCACGCTGTTCTTTTCCATCCAGATCTACGGGGATTTCTCCGGCTATTCCGACATTGCCAAGGGGTTGGCACGGATGATCGGCGTGCGGTTGATGGACAATTTCAACTACCCCTATGCCGCCACGAGCATGCGTGAGTTCTGGCATCGCTGGCACATCAGCCTGTCACTCTGGCTGCGCGACTACCTCTACGTCGGCCTGGGCGGCAACCGACTCGGCAAGGGACGCACGATCGCCAATCTCATGGCCACCATGACCCTCGGCGGGATCTGGCATGGGGCCAGTTACAACTTTCTGCTCTGGGGGGTCTACCACGGACTGCTCCTCTCCCTGGAAAGACTCGAATGGCGCCTGCTCCCGGCACGGACCCCGGTGGCGATCCGGTGGTTCTCCACCATGCTGCTGGTCGGATTCGGCTGGTTTCTGTTTCGCCTGGAGTCGATCGCCGACCTGGGTGTGCTGGCCTGGAAATTCCGCACCATCGCCTGGGGATCCGGGATCAATCAACCCCCGGATCTGTTGATGATTTTTGCCTTCCTCTTCTATCTTCTGGCCATGACCTGGGAGTTGAAGGTGCTCAAGCGACGCCTGATGCCCCTGCGTGAAAGCCATCCACTCTGGCGGGGCGCCCTGGTGTTCGGACTTCTGGGCATCTACCATCTCACGGCCCCATCCATGGACCGGATGTTCATCTACTTTCAATTCTAGGGGCGTGCGGTGATGATGCGTACCGGGTGGATCCCCCTTTTGGCGCTGCTCTTTCTGGCGGGCAACCTGGCCATTCTCTCGGACGAGCCGTTCATTCCCCCTTCCAGGATGTTCCTGGATCCCGAGTTCAGCTATAAATATCACCATTACACCCAACGCCCCCAGGTAGACCATCTGATCCTCGGCAACTCCCGTTCCAAGCCCCTCGATCCGACCACCCTGTCCCAGGCGCTCTCCCAACCCGGCAAACCACCCGTCACGGTCCACTCCCTCTCGGTGGGGGGCGGCTACTTCCCCTTCTATCATGAGCTGATGAACCGGCTGATCGCAGACCGGCCACCCAAGACCCTGATTCTCTCCGTGAGTCCACGGGATTTCAAACTCCGCCACCGGTTGGCCAACTCGATCCGCGAACAGTTGCTCAACTCCTCGGGCCACGCCTTGCGGGTCATCCAGTACGCTGCATTCTTCCGCTGGCTGGAAGCCAAAAGCGCGGACGCCCTCGCCGCCACCATGCCCCTGCTCTACTATCGCCAACGGGTTCTGGCCCTGCTCATTCCCGACGCCCTGCGCACCTGGTCGCAACCGCGTTGGGGGAGCCAACAGACCTACTGGCAACAGGCGGCCTGGAAAACCATCCAGAATCTGGAAACCCCGCAGAGCTTCCTGCCGGAGGGGCCCGAAGCCTGGCTGCGCCGGCTGCGCGGCTATCCCGAACGACTGTCCGCCCTGGTCGATTGGCAGCCCCCCGCTGATGCGTTGGTCGATTCCTTCGGCGGCCTCCTGCCCGCGCCATCCCCGTCACCCGATGCGGAGAGGCACCGCGCGGAACTCAAAGACAAACAGTGGCGCGATCAACAACCGATCTGGGAGCAGGCCCGGCTCGATCCCGACTGTCAGCGGGAGTTCGTGCTGGAGGATCAGCGCGGCAAAACCCTCCAGCGGCAATTCCTGGCGGACCTGCAGGCGCGGGGAACCCGACTGTTCTTCGTGATTGTGCCGGCGGTACGTCTGGAAGGGTGTGAGAACAACCTGGTGGTCCAGCGCCAGTGGCTGGAACA
Organism: Candidatus Magnetaquiglobus chichijimensis; assembly: GCF_045865675.1. NCBI lineage: Bacteria > Pseudomonadati > Pseudomonadota > Magnetococcia > Magnetococcales > Candidatus Magnetaquicoccaceae > Candidatus Magnetaquiglobus > Candidatus Magnetaquiglobus chichijimensis. The sequence continues at coordinate 268,677 of NZ_BAAFGK010000001.1, read as the reverse complement.
GATGGCGATCCTGCGCGCGGAGTTCCCCAATCTGCGCGGCATCATCGACCTGAACCGCAACTTCACCCATGCCTACCGGAATCCGGAATCGTATGGGGATGTTGGGGAGCATCTGACCCTGGAGGCGGGTCGGCGGGTCACCCGCGAGCTGGCCGAGGCCCTGCGCGCGTTCGGGGATTGAGGAGTCAGCCGGCCAGCCTTGGGATGCGTCGTTTGTCGCAAGGCTGTGAGCAGGATGTGGGCGTCGTTCCCAAACAACGGAAACGACGCCCTCGAAGACCGCGCGCGGCGTCTTTTTCGCAAGCACCGCGAAAAAGGCTTCTTTGCGAAGAACGCGCTCCAACCAAGATCAACATCAAGATCAACATCAAAACCCTGGGAGAGGCATCTCCCAGAGTCTCTCTTTTTTCTCAACGGTAAGAACCACACATGACCGGGTGCGGTTCAGCGGGTCAACTGCACATTCCCCGAGGTGATGGAGATGCCGTTGATCCAGCCTGGCAGATAGTAGTCGATCCGCTGACAGGTCGGGATCTGCTGGCTGGTGTGGTTGCTGGCGTCATACGCCTGCACCGAGCGACCATCCGCGGCGATCTGCGTGTTGAATCCCTTCTGAATCACCGACCCCGCCGGGGCATTGGCGATCTGGTTGGCCTGAGTGGCCTCCTTCATGGCCTGATCGAGGAAGTGCTTGGCCGGTCCGTTTCCACCCCCGCCGGTGAAGAAGGTGAGGGAACCATCGCTTTTCAACAACTGTCGGATGGTGGCGTTGTAGCTGGTCAGCATCGACGCCATGTCCATGCCGATGCGCGGCACCATGCGCAGATTCAGCACCTCCAGGGTCGAACCGGCCAGATCCACGCACAGCTCCACATGACTGCCGGCGCCATCCGGCACGGTCTGCAGATAGGGCATCAGCCGGATCTGCAAATCGGTGGTGTAGTTGGTGGCATAGGGCGCCACCGCGTTGAAGAAGGTGTCGAACCAGGTGCCGAACTCCGTGCGCACCGAGGCGGGCAGGCGGGCATACATGGCCTCGACCACCCCAATCCGCGCCCGAACCCGAATCATCTGCGCATCATCCGCGGGCAGCAACTCCACGCGGAGCATGGGCAGAACCTCCTGCAACGATTTTGTGAACGTGACGTTGGAGATCTGCTGTCCGAGTTTGCCCACGATCAGCTTGGCGATGTCGGTTTCGGAGAGATCGACGGTCCGCCCGGTGGCATCGTTGGAGGCGCGATACAGCCCCTTGACGATACTCTTGAGCACCAGTTCGCCATCGGCCTTGTAGGTGGCATCGTTCACCACCAGGGCGCCGGTCATATCGAACGGCACGGTCTGGACCGTAACGAGCACCGGACGGGTGAAGGTGCGTCCCAGGGTATCGTCCATCCGCAGGGTCACGGCGTGGTCGCCCACCACCAGCGGCTTGACCGCCGCGCTCCCCACCACCAGATAGACGTTGGTCCCGCTCGTCTGCACATCGAAAAGATTCTCCAGATTGGCGGCAAGCGAGAAGGAGAAGGTGACGCCTCCCTCCGGATTCAAGGCGCTCAACTGACCGATCACGGTGCCGAGATCGGCATTTTCGTAGACCGTGAGGTTGCTCAGGTCGATCTTGCTGATGATGGTCACGGTGATGTCAAGCGTTCCGGCCTGGACCGGCGTGCCGTTGTCGGTGGCCACCAGGGTGACGTTGTAAACGTTGTCCGCGCCCACATCCGCCGGCGAGCCGTAGCGCAGCAAGGCGGAGGGTGTCAGGGCTCCGGTATTGGCATCGATGGTGAAGCTGGCCGCGTCCGGTCCGGAGAGCGACCAGGTGAAGGGATTGTTCTCCGGATCCGTGGCCGTGGCGGTGTAGATGGCGGTGGTGGTCCCCTCGACGACGTTGGGCACGCTGGTCGCGGAGTTGATCACCGGCGGCTCGTTGACATCGGTGACCGTGATGGTCACGGATTTGGTGTCGAACAGGCCGAGGGTATCGGTCACGGTGAGGGTGAGGTCATAGACGTTATCCGCGCCCGCATCCGTGGGTGCCTCGTAGTTGGGCGAGGTCAGGAAGGTCACGGCGCCGGTGCTGGCGTTGATCGTGAACAGGGCCGCGTCCGCGCCTCCGGCGATCGTCCAGGTGAGCAGATCCCCATGGGCGGTATCCGGATCGCTCGCCGTGGCGGGATAGGCGGTACCGGTGCCATTTTCGGCAAAGTTCACCGCCAGCGTGGAGGTGATCTGGGGCGTCTCGTTGACATCGGTGACGTTGATGGTGACAGCCTTGGTGGCGGTAAGCCCGCCGGAGTCGGTGACGACCACGGTGACGGCATAGGCCGGACCGTGCGCCGCTTCGTAATCCGGCGGCACGAGGAAGGTCACCGCGCCCGTGGCCGGATCGATGGCGAAGAAGGCCGCATCCGTGCCGGTCAACGACCAGGTGAGGGTATCCCCGGCATCCGGATCGGTGGCCGTGGTCTGATACGCGACTCCGACACCGTTCTCGGCGAAATCCTTCGCTGCCGGGGCCGCCGGATCGATCACCGGGGCCTCGTTGACATTGGTCACCGTGACGGTCACCGATTTGGTGGCATTGAGCCCCAAAGCATCGGTCACGATCACGTCGATGGCATAGGTCGGCCCATGGACATGTTCGAAGTCCGGCGGGGTCAGGAAGGTGACCGCGCCGCTGGTGGCGTTGATCGTGAACAGGGCCGCATCCGCCCCGCCCAGCGACCAGGTGAGGGTGTCCGGCACATCCGGATCCGTGGCCGTGGTCTGATAGACCGTGCCCGTGGCGTTCTCGGCGAAGGTGACCGCCGAAAGGGCCAACGGATCGATCACCGGGGCTTCGTTGACATTGGTGACGTTGAGGGTGACGGCCTTGGTGGCGGCAAGCCCGCCGGAGTCGGTCACCACCAGGTTGATGGCGTAGGCCGGACCGTGGGCCGCTTCGTAATCCGGCGACGCCAGGAAGCTCACCGCGCCCGTGGTCGGATCGATGGCGAAGAAGGCCGCATCCGTGCCGGTCAACGACCAGGTGAGGGTATCCCCGGCATCCTGATCGGTGGCCGTGGTCTGATACGCGATCCCGGTACCGTTCTCGGCGAAATCCTTCGCTGCCGGGGCCGCCGGATCGATCACCGGGGCCTCGTTCACATTGGTCACCGTGACGGTCACCGATTTGGTGGCATTGAGCCCCAAAGCATCGGTCACGATCACGTCGATGGCATAGGTCGGCCCATGGACATGCTCGAAGTCCGGCGGGGTCAGGAAGGTGACCGCGCCCGTGGTCGGATTGATGGCGAAGCTGGCCGCATCCGCCCCACCCAGCGACCAGGTGAGGGTGTCCGGCACATCCGGATCCGTGGCCGTGGTCTGATAGACCGTGCCCGTGGCGTTCTCGGCGAAGGTGACCGCCGAAAGGGCCAACGGATCGATCACCGGGGCCTCGTTGACATTGGTGACGTTGAGGGTGACGGCCTTGGTGGCGGCAAGCCCGCCGGAGTCGGTCACCACCAGGTTGATGGCATAGGCCGGACCGTGGGCCGCTTCGTAATCCGGCGACGCCAGGAAGCTCACCGCGCCCGTGGCCGGATCGATGGCGAAGAAGGCCGCATCCGTGCCGGTCAACGACCAGGTGAGGGTATCCCCGGCATCCTGATCGGTGGCCGTGGTCTGATACGCGACCCCGGTACCGTTCTCGGCGAAATCCTTCGCTGCCGGGGCCGCCGGATCGATCACCGGGGCCTCGTTCACATTGGTCACCGTGACGGTCACGGATTTGGTGGCATTGAGCCCCAAAGCATCGGTCACGATCACATCGATGGCATAGATCGGCCCATGGACATGCTCGAAATCCGGCGGGGTCAGGAAGGTGACCGCGCCCGTGGTCGGATTGATGGCGAAGCTGGCCGCATCCGCCCCACCCAGCGACCAGGTGAGGGTGTCCGGCACATCCGGATCCGTGGCCGTGGTCTGATAGACCGTGCCCGTGGCGTTCTCGGCGAAGGTGACCGCCGAAAGGGCCAACGGATCGATCACCGGGGCTTCGTTGACATTGGTGACGTTGAGGGTGACGGCCTTGGTGGCGGCAAGCCCGCCGGAGTCGGTCACCACCAGGTTGATGGCGTAGGCCGGACCGTGGGTCGCGCTCTCGTAATCCGGCGACGCCAGGAAACTCACCGCGCCCGTGGCCGGATCGATGGCGAAGAAGGCCGCATCCGTGCCGGTCAACGACCAGGTGAGGGTATCCCCGGCATCCTGATCGGTGGCCGTGGTCTGATACGCGACTCCGGTACCGTTCTCGGCGAAATCCTTCGCTGCCGGGGCCGCCGGATCGATCACCGGGGCCTCGTTCACATTGGTCACCGTGACGGTTACCGATTTGGTGGCATTAAGCCCCAAAGCATCGGTCACGATCACATCGATGGCATAGGTCGGCCCATGGACATGCTCGAAGTCCGGCGGGGTCAGGAAGGTGACCGCGCCCGTGGTCGGGTTGATGGCGAAGAAGGCCGCATCCGCCCCGCCCAGCGACCAGGTGAGGATGTCCGGCACATCCGGATCCGTGGCCGTGGTCTGATAGACCGTGCCCGTGGCGTTCTCGGCGAAGGTGACCGCCGAAAGGGCCAACGGATCGATCACCGGGGCCTCGTTGACATTGGTGACGTTGAGGGTGACGGCCTTGATGGCAGCAAGCCCGCCGGAGTCGGTCACCACCAGGTTGATGGCGTAGGCCGGACCGTGGGTCGCGCTCTCGTAATCCGGCGACGCCAGGAAGGTCACCGCGCCCGTGGCCGGATCGATGGCGAAGAAGGCCGCATCCGTGCCGGTCAACGACCAGGTGAGGATATCCCCGGCATCCGGATCGGTGGCCGTGGTCTGATACGCGACTCCGACGCCGTTCTCGGCGAAATCCTTCGCTGCCGGGGCCGTCGGATCGATCACCGGGGCCTCGTTCACATTGGTCACCGTGACGGTCACCGATTTGGTGGCATTAAGCCCCAAAGCATCGGTCACGATCACGTCGATGGCATAGGTCGGCCCATGGACATGCTCGAAGTCCGGCGGGGTCAGGAAGGTGACCGCGCCGCTGGTGGCGTTGATCGTGAACAGGGCCGCATCCGCCCCGCCCAGCGACCAGGTGAGGGTGTCCGGCACATCCGGATCCGTGGCCGTGGTCTGATAGACCGTGCCCGTGGCGTTCTCGGCGAAGGTGACCGCCGAAAGGGCCAACGGATCGATCACCGGGGCCTCGTTGACATTGGTGACGTTGAGGGTGACGGCCTTGGTATCGGCAAGCCCACCGGCGTCGGTCACCACCAGGTTGATGGCATAGGCCGGACCGTGGGTCGCGCTCTCGTAATCCGGCGACGCCAGGAAGGTCACCGCGCCCGTGGCCGGATCGATGGCGAAGAAGGCCGCATCCGTGCCGGTCAACGACCAGGTGAGGGTATCCCCGGCATCCGGATCGGTGGCCGTGGTCTGATACGCGACTCCGACGCCGTTCTCGGCGAAATTTTTCGCTGCCGGGGCCGTCGGATCGATGGTCGGCTTTTCGTTGAGGTTGGTGACGTTGATCGTCACCGCCTTGCTGTCGAACAGACCATCCCGATCGGCCACGGTGAGGGTGAGCGCGTAGGTCGGCGCATGGACGGCGCTTTCGAAATCCGGCGCGGCCTTGAAAGTCACGGCGCCGGTGACCGCGTTGATGTCGAACAACGAAACATCCGCGCCACCCAGGGTCCAGGTGAGCACATCCCCGGCATCCGGATCGGTGGCCGTGGTCTGATAGGCCACACCTGTACCGTTCTCCACGAAATCCTTGGCCGCAGGCGCGTTCGGATCGATTACCGGTTTCTCGTTGACGTTGGTGACCGTGATGGCGACTGCCTTGGTATCGGAAAGATTGAGCTTGTTGGTGACGATCACGTTGATGGTGTAAACGTTATCCGCGCCAGCATCCAGCGGCGTCTCGAAATCAGGCGGAGCCAGGAACGTGACCGCGCCCGTGACCGAATCGATGGCGAAGCGTCCGGAATCCGCACCGGAGAGCGACCAGCTCAACACATCTCCGACCTCCGGTGGGGCGGCGGTCGCCTGATAGGCGATGCCCGTCGCGTTCTCCAGGAAGGTCGCAGTCGGACCCGAGGTGATCGAAGGCCTCTCGATGACATCGGTGACGGTGATGGCGACATTCAACGCGCTGGAGAGACCTTTTTTGTCCGTTGCGGTGACAACGATGTCGTAGACGTTGTTTTTGCCAACATCCTGAGGATTTTCATAATCCGGGGAGACGTTGAACCGAACCTCGCCCGTAACCGCGTCGAGGTTGAAGAGCGCCGCGTCCGCTCCAGAAAGCGACCAGGTGAAGGCATCGTTGGCATCCGGGTCGGTAGCGGTCGCCTGGTACGCGACACCCGTGCCGTTCTCGGCGAAGTTGACCCCTGCCGCCGAGGTGACGACCGGAGCTTCGTTGAGATCCGTCACCGTGATGGTGACCGGCCTGGCGTCGAAAAGCCCGCCGCCATCGGTGACGGTCACGGTGATGGCATAAGTCGGGCCATGGGTGGCGTTCTCGAAATCCGGCGGATTCACAAAACGGACCGCGCCCGTGGTCGCGTCGATGATGAACGACAACGCATCCGCGCCGGAGAGCGCCCAGGTGAGCAGATCCCCGTCCGGATCGGTGGCCGTGGTCTGATAGACGACGCCGGTGCCATTCTCGTTGAAGGTGACCGAAGATGGCGCGCTCGAGGCGATCTTCGGGGCCTCGTTGACCGGGGTGACGGTGATGGTCACCGCCTGGGAAGCAGACAGACCGGCCTTGTCGGTGACGGTGAGCTGGATGTCGTAAACATTGTTGCCGCCGACATCCAGGGGGGTCTCGTAATCCGGCGCGGCCTTGAAACTCACGGCGCCGGTGGTGGCATCGATGGTGAACAACCCCGCATCCGGACCGGCGAGTTTCCAGGTGATGGCATCTCCGGCATCCGGGTCGGTGGCGGTCGCCTGATACGCGACACCCGTGCCGTTCTCGGCGAAATTCACCCCTGCCGCCGACGTGATGACCGGGGCTTCGTTGACATCCACCACCGTGATGGTGATCGCCTTGGCGTCGGTGAGGCCGAACTTGTCGGTCACGGTCAAGGTCAGCGCGTAGGCGGGCAGATGGGTGGCGCTCTCGAAATCCGGCGGGGTCACGAAACGGACCGCGCCCGTGGTCGCGTCGATGGTGAACAAGCCCGCATCCGCGCCCCCGAGTGACCAGGCGATGACATCTCCGGCATCCGGATCAAAGGCGACGGTCTGGTACGCGACCCCACTGCCATTCTCGTTGAAGGGGAGCGACGCCGGCGCGGTCGCGGAGATCTTCGGCGCCTCGTTGATATCGGTGACCGTGATGGTGATCGCCCTGGAATCGCTCAGACTCCCCTTGTCGGTGACGATGACGTTGATCTCGTAGAGATTGTCCCGACCCACGTCATTCGGGGCCTCGAAATCCGGCGGGGTCACGAAACGAACCGCGCCCGTGGCCGCATCGATGGTGAATCGGGCGGCGTCGAGTCCGGAGTGGGTCCAGACCCGCGTCCCATCCCCGGCATCCAGCTGCGTGGCGGTCGCCTGATAGGCCACCCCCGTTCCGTTTTCGGCAAAGGTGGCACTCGGTCCGGAGGTGATCGTCGGCGGCTGATCGGTGACGGTGATGGTCACGCTCTTGGATCCGGCCAGTCCGGCCCGATCCGTGGCGATCACGTCGATCGCATAGACCGGCCCATGGCTGGTATTTTCGAAGTCCGGCGGGGTCTTGAAACGCAACTCGCCGGTGGTGGGATCGATGGTGAAAAAGGCCTTGTCCGCACCGCCCACCGACCAACCGAAGAGATCCTTGGCGTCCGGATCCGTGGCGGTGGCGGTATAGACCACGCCGGTGCCGTTCTCCACGAAGGTGGCGCTCGCACCGGAGTTGACCACCGGGGCCTCGTTGACATCGGTGACCGTGATGGTCACCGCCTTGGAGTCGTTCAAGCCGCCCTTGTCCTGAACCTTGACCGTGATGGCATAGACCGGCCCATGGCTGGCGCTCTCGAAATCCGGGGGCAGACGAAAACTCACGGCGCCGGTATCGGCGTTGATGGTGAACCAATCCTCGTCCGCGCCCGAAAGGCTCCAGGAAAGGGTATCGCTCTTGTCCGGATCGCTGGCCGTGGCCTGATAGGCGCTGCCGGAACCGTTCTCGGCAAAGGTCACCGCAGAAGGCGAGGACACGGCGATCACCGGCTTCTCGTTCAAGTCGAGCACGTTGATGGTCACCGCCTTGCTGGCGAAGAACTTACCCTTGTCCGACACCTGAATGGTGATGTGGTAGCTGTTCTGTTTGCCGTGATCCTTGGGATTTTCGTAGTCCGGCGGCTGCTTGAAGGTCACCGCGCCGCTCGCGGCATCGATGTTGAACAGCGACTCATCGGCACCCACCATGGACCAGATGCGCGGATCATCACCCGGATCCGGATCCGTGGCCTTGGCCTGATAGGCGATGCCGGTACCATTCTCATCGAAGGTCACCGATTCGGCGGAGGTGACCGTGACCGTGGATTGATCGACCACCGTGATGGTGATCTCTTTGGAGGTGCTTAGCGCCGCAGAACCCTCCCAGCCCGTATCGGTCACGCTCACGGTAAGGTTGTAAACGTTGTCCCCGCCCACGTCCTTGGGGCTTTCGAAGTCCGGCTTGGCCAGAAAACGGACGGCGCCGGTCTGGGCATTGATCTCGAACAGGGCCGCGTCGTTACCCGACAGCGACCAGGTGAGCTTGTTCTTGTCCGACGCATCCGGATCCGTGGCCGTGGCCTGATAGGCGATGCCCGCCCCGTTCTCCGCAAAGAGAACCCCCGCCTCGGAGGTGATCACCGGCGCCTCGTTGCGATCGGTGACGGTGATGGTCACTGTCTTGGAGCCAAACAGCCCCTTCTTGTCGGTGGCGATCGCGTCGAAGACGTAGGTCGGCGCGTGGTTGGCATTTTCGAAGTCGGGCGGATTGCGGAAGGTCACGACGCCGGTGGCGTCGATGCGGAAGAATCCGGCATCGGTCCCGGAAAGCGACCAGGTGAGGGTGTCATCCTTGTCGGGATCGAAGGCGGTGGCCGTGTAAACCGTGCCGCTCTCATTCTCGACAAGGGTCCCGCTGCTCCCGGAGGTGACGGTCGGCGCCTCGTTCACGTCGGTCAGCACCACCCACACCGTGGCCGATGCCGTGCCGCTCTTGGGCAGATCCTTGACCACGGCGGTGAGCCGGATGGTCGGATTGGTCTCGAAGTCGAGCTTGCTCGGGTCGAGCACCGTGATCTGCCCGGTACTCGAATCCACGCCAAAGGCGCCGCCGAAATTCTCGCCCAGACTGAATTGCAACTTGCCCTGATCGGCCACGTCCGGATCGGTTGCGACCAGCGTCCCCACGATCGTCCCCTTGGCGGCGTTCTCGGAGATGGTGAAGGTCTGGAGCGCGATGGTCGGCGCGTTGTTGATGGTGACCGTGGTGGTGGTCGTGGTGGTGGAGCTGAATCCCGACGACGACAGCGTGCTGGCGGCATCCAAAGGCGTGGGGGCGATCCCCGGAATGGTGGTCGTGGCTGTCGGGGTCACGGGGGCCGTGGTGGTGGCCTTGGGCGGCTCCTCGCTCTTTTTGGGTTCAACGGGCGGCTCGGTGGATTCGGCGGGTTTGGCCGGCTCCTCGGTTTTGGTCGTCTCCTTGGGTTTATCCGACTCCTTGCCCTTTTTCGCGGCCAGGGGAGATGTTTCCAGCACCTTCAACAACTCTTCGGCATTCTTCGTGGCGGTCTCCAGGTCCACGCCCAAACGGGTCGCCTCGGTGCGCTGCCGCTCCACGGCGGCATCGTCCAGCCCCTGGATCACCTTGTCCAGCGGCACGCCGGCCTTGACCGCATCGGCAACGCCGTTGATCAGGCTGGTGGTGACCGCCTCGATGGCCCGAATGGCCTCCTCCTGCGCCTTGGTCGTGGCCGTGGTCTGACTCAGATCGTTGAGGTTGAACGGGGTTGCGGACTCGACCCGCCCCTTCTGCCCCTCAATGCTCCGCACGATCTCCAACTGCTCCTTGGGCACCACGGCTTCGATCTGATGGGCAATCTGGGTGGCGAGTTGCGTCTCGCGCTTGGCCGTCTCGGCAACCGCCTCCTGGACCTTGCTGGCCTGTTCCGTGCCCAGAAGAGACTCCAGGGAGCGACGGGTCTCCTTCTCCAACTCCGCGAGCTTGTTGTTCAACTCGGCCTTCAGCTCGGCCTGCTTCCTGGTATCCCCTTCCGCCTCCACCTTGGCGATCTTCTCGCCCAACTCGGCGTGCAATTCGATCTGACGCTCGTCGTGGCCGGCCACGATCGCGTCGGCATCCGGTTTCAAGGCGGGATCGGTCACGATCGCGGCGAGCTGCTCGGCACGCTCCCGGCGCAACGTTTCGAGCTGTTCGGCCTGCTGACGTTCGATCTCCTGGAGCTTGGCAGCCCCCTCCGCGCCCACGGTCTCCTTCAACTTCTCGTCGAGGGCGGCGATCTTTTCGTCCGCGTCGATCCTTTTCTCGATCGCCTTTTCCAGCTCCTTCTCCAACTTCTCCTCGGCCTTGCTCACCAGCTCATCCAGGGCATGGGGAGATTTTTTCAACAACGCTTCCGCCGTCGCCTTGTCCGGGGCCAACCCCTTGTCCACCAGGGATTTGGCCACCTGGCTGGTCAATTTTTCCCGCGTCTTGGGGGAGATCTTGCGCAGCGTGGTCGAGCCATAGGCCCCGCGCAACTCCTCCCGCGTCGCCTTGCGGACCTCCGGGGCCTTGTTGGCGCTACCGGTGAGCCGTTCGCCATGCCGGACCGCCAGCGGCGCCTTGCTGGTATCCGCGGCCCAGGCGTCGTTGATCAACGACCAGCCCTTCGAAAAGAACAATTCGCCGGATGATGCCTTCGGAGCCGGACGACCCGCCTCCTCCATCCACACCAGCAGCTCCTTTTGCAGGGTGATGACCTCGATCTCCCGATCCTTGCCCTTGCCATCCCCCAGACGAACGAACCCTTCCGTGCCGCGCACCCCCAGGGTGGCCACGGGCGTGACCACCTTGAAGGGTTGATCCTTCATTTTGGCGAGCTTGCCGGAGGTGAAACGAACCATACCCTTGGTCATGTTGACCACGCCGTTGCCCGCCGCCTCCTCGGGCTCGAAGCGATATTCCTGCACCAGGAATTCACTCTCCGGACCCAGGGCGATCACCGCGTCGTCGCGCATCTTCATGATCAGGCGCGTCTCCTTGCCGGTGACGACCTGATCACCCGGAAACAGCGTTGCCCCCTCGGCCAGGGTGCGCTTCACACTCTCGAAGCTGGCGTAGGCCAACCCCTTGAACTGGGTGACGGTGCCGACCGGTTCACGCTGGGCGGCGGATTCGGCCACGCTCTTGGGCTGGGGAGCCTCGGCGCCCTTCTTGTCGGGTGTGGCCACCTTGGCGCGTTCCACGGTGATCGGCTTGCTTCGTTGACCACCATCCGGAATCAGCAACAGATAACCACCCAGGGCCGCCAGCAAAGCGACCAGGACCATGGCCACCAACCGTTTGTTCCGAAGAAGATTTCTCATGGATCGCGAGAATCCTTGCTTGCTGACTTGCAGAATGGGGAGAGCACCCCTCATCCCCCGACCGTGTGGACCTCCCTTGCGGATGTTCCACGGTCATGGAACGAGGGCGCCACCCAGGAAACGTGCCTGCATGAGGGGATACCCCCTCACCCCCCGACCAGGGATCTCCCTTGCGGGTACTCCTCGAAAAAAAAGCAATGATGCACAGTATACCCGATTTTAGCAAAACGCCCATTGATTTCGGGTAAAAAATCGTAACCAGCCTCCCGCGCGCCCCAACCACCCCTGCGGATGGCGCGCCGGGTCGAAATCCAGCACACCGATCGCTCAAAAAAAAGCCGTCCACGAGGGACGGCCTGGGCATTCACGCCGGATCGGTCGCGGCCAATCACAAACCGTCACAGTCTGGATTCGGTGCGGGGATTCAACGCAGCCTCCGGTCCCGACGCCTGACCCGCCTGACCGGCTGGGGCATCCGCATCCCGCACCGGAAAGGCGCGATTCGAGGGGGGCGCGGAGGGGAACATCGGAAAACCACCCGCTGCCGCACCGCCGTTCTGACCCGGCGCGTTGGTGAAATCCAGATAGCTGCTCCCCACCGCCAGGGCATTGGCGGAGGCGCCACCCTTGGGCTGGGCCGCCGGAGCTTCCTGGGATCCGCTCTTGGCGCGCTGCCCCTCGGCGGCGGGGGCCTGAGCCACCGGAGCCGGCGCAGCGGGGGCCGAAGCCGGCGCAGCGGGGGCCGAAGCCGGCGCGGCAGGGGCTGGGGTTGCGGGGGCCTGAGCCACCGGAGACGGAGCCTTCTCCGGAGCCGGGGCGGCAGGGGCCGGGGTTGCGGGGGCCTGAGCCACCGGAGCCGGCGCGGCAGGGGCCTGAGCCACCGGAGCCGGCGCGGCAGGGGCCGGGGTTGCGGGGGTCTGAGCCACCGGAGCCGGCGCCTTCTCCGGGGCGGGCGGGGTTTGAACCGCAGCCTTGGGCGCTTCGGGATTCGCAGCCGCCTTGGCGGGCGCGGCACCCGGACCACCGGCGTCCGCAGAGCCGCTCCTGGTCGAAGATTCGATGGTTTCCGAGGTCACGGAGGGCTTGGCCACCGCGGTGTTTTTCTTGTCCCCGGCCTGATTGGCCTGTTTGTCCGCCTTGTTCCTGCCGTCGCCGCCGTTTTCAGACCCGGCGGGTTTGGCCGCTGGGGCCGGCTGGGATGGCGCCGCCTGGGATTGCGGCGGCTCGCGCATCATCTCCCGGGATCGCTCGGCGACCGTCTCGCGCGGTCTGCCGTGGGTCATCACCACCGGACGCAGGAAGATCACCAGCTCGCTCTTGCTCACCCCCTCGTCCTTGTGACCGAACAGGGAGCCGATGCCCATCGGCAGACGCGACACGGTTGGAATCCCTTCGGTGGCGTTGCTGATCGAGTCCTGCATCAAACCACCCATCACCGCCACCTGACCGCTGTGAATACGCATCATGGTCTCCATCTCCTTGACCTCGATCTCGGGGATGGGGTTGGAGATGTTGTCCGGCAGATTGGTCTGCGCATTGTTCTTGACCAGGGCCGGGTTGGGATCGTTGACCCAGCGGCTGATCCGCGAAATCGTCGGACGCACGTTGAGACTCACGATCCCCTCCTTGGAGATCTGCGGGGTGACGGTCATCACCAGACCCACGGGCACGGTGTGGATTTCCGTGTCGAAGACCGGTTGCGTGGCCACGGTGCCGGTATTGTTGTTGTTGGTGCCGGAAGAACTGACATCCCGGGACGCGGTGCTGGATTTCAGGGTGAAGAACACCTTGTTCTTGACCACTTTCAACACCGCCGGCTGATTGTTGAGCGCCATGATCTTGGGACTCGACAAAATTTTGGCATTGCCGAAGTTCTCCAACAGCTTGATCGTGGCATTCACCGGGCCCTGATCGGTCGCGGGATTGCCGTTCGGACCGCCGGTATGGCCCAGGGTGAAATAATTCACCGCGCTCCCAGCCGCCGCCGCCGCCGCATCGGTGAAGGCGCTCTTGAGCACCACCCCAGCCGAACGGTTGAAGATGATGTTCCAGTCCACGCCCTCCTGGAAGCGGTCGTTCAACTCCACCTCCACGACCGTGGATTCGATGAGCACCTGACGATGGACATTCTCCAGCACGCTGTCCAGATACTCCTGGATGCGCTCGTGCTGTTGCGAGGTGGCCACGATGCTCATCACCCCCGCCTCGGTGTTCACCGACACCAGACCCGGCTTCATGGATTGGTTCTGAGTCTCCCTTTTCGCCAGACCCGGCAGTCCCTGCGGGATCGGCTGGGCACCCAGGCCGCCACCGGGCGGCAATCCAGCCACAGCCGCGCTCAAACCCGAGGGCCCACCCACGCCCCCACCCGCTTGCCCCAGACCCGGCGCACCGGGCAGACCGCCCTGCTGATCCTGGTTGTTGAGAAACTCGATGCCCACGTCCGCGCCGAGAATCGCCTGGATATTCTGGGTAACGGTTTTCCAGAACGAGCTGCTGGACTTGGTGGTCAGGGTGCTGTTGGACTGGTTGTTGTCCGTGGCCGCCATCGGGTTGGTGAGCGCATTGGCTTTGGTGGTCGTCAGATTCGAGGAGATCTTGTTGGTGCTGTCCATCGTCCGCTCGACGCCCAGATAATCGACCTGATAGACCTTCAGATAGGGCAGATCCGGGGTGACGACGATGGTTTTATCCTGAATCTCGTAACGGATCGCCACCTGTCGGGCCACCCGGTCGAGAATCTTGCTCAACGGCTGATCGATGGCGCTCAGGGTCACGCGGCCCTGGATGCCCGGATAGACGTCGATGTTCTTGTTGGCGTCGCGGGCCAGGGCGAAGAGCAGATCCTTCACCGGCATTTCCGTGACGGTGATGGTATACACCTCCTCCGGCGAAGCCGATTCGGTCATCGCCGCCAGCGGGGCGTCCTTTTTGCCCTGGGCCGGCGCCGCGGAGATCTCCACCTCGGGATTGGTGGGTTGCAGGAAGTGATCCCTGGACTGCTTGATGCGACTGGCTGGTTCACACGCCGCGAGCAGAAGGCAACCGAGCAGGATCAATCCCGCCCGCCGGGCGATGATGGCCGCGGTCTGGCGTGAACTGGCCGGTGATTCCTTGGATAACACGGGGTCATGACGGTCCATGGGATGCCTTTTCCCTCTTCAAGAAGACGAAACATTGACCCCCAAAAGCAGAATCCTGGGAGTGCTGCACCATTCCCAAGCAAATTGCACGCCAACCGCTTCCACATTCTCCGCCACGATTCTCCCCGCCCGGAACGACCCACCTGAAAATAAGATAAAAAAAACCGGGGGATCGCTCCCCCGGTTCCATTTTTCGCCTCTCCGTCCCGGTTTGGATCAACCGTGATACTTGTAAGGCACCCAGGTCTGCTCGTCGATGGGCGGACGGATGTAGCCGGTGGACTTCTTACGCGGCGGCAGCTTCATCGGATCCTTGGTGGTGAGCAGATCCTCGTAGGGGATCTGGCTCAACAGGTGGCTGATGCAGTTGAGCCGGGCGTGGGGCTTGATGTCGGCATCCACCACGTTCCAGGGCACCTGCTTGATGTCGGTGTAGGCGAACATCGCATCCTTGGCGCGGGAGTAGTCCTCCCAGCGCATGCGCGACTCCAGATCCATGGGGCTCACCTTCCACTGCTTGGTGGGATCCTGGGTACGGCTCAGGAAACGCTTCTCCTGCTCCTTGTCGCTCACCGAAAACCAATACTTGATCAGGATGATCCCGGAACGGACCAGCATGCGCTCGAACTCCGGGCAGGAGCGCAAAAACTCCTGATATTCATCCTCGGTGCAGAAGCCCATCACCCGCTCCACGCCGGCACGGTTGTACCAGCTGCGATCGAAGAGCACCATCTCACCCGCCGCCGGCAGATGCGGCACATAGCGTTGGAAGTACCACTGGCTTTTTTCGCGCTCGGTGGGGGTGCCCAGCGCCACCACCTTGACGATACGCGGACTCAACGGCTCGGTGATCCGCTTGATCACGCCGCCCTTGCCCGCCGCGTCGCGACCCTCGAACAGCACCACCACCTTCAGACCCTTCACCCGGATCCACTCCTGGAGCTTCACCAGTTCCACATGCAGCTTGGCCAACTCCTTGAGATAGAGCTCCTCGCTCATCTTGGCCATTTTTTTCTTCGGAATCTTGGTATTCTCCAGAGTCACCGCGCCATCGCCCTTGGCCTCCTTGGGCTCTTTGGCCTCCTTGGGCTCTTTGGGCTCTTTGGCCTCCTTGGGCTCCTTGGGCTCCTTGGCCTCCTTCGACTCCTTGGATTCGTGGGATTCCTTGTCGCTCACGTCTTCTTTCCTTTCCTCGTCGTTATCCATCATTGATTAAAGCTCCTCGATGTTGGGATGGAACCAGCGTCAGGATCAGCGAATACGCCCCCCATCTTGCAGTCAGGTCGCACCTGAAACCATTTTCTCGTTATTATTGCACAAAAAACGGGCCATGACCAGAAAAAGCAGTCATCAACAGGAACTTTCACCCTTTTTCCGGATCCTGGAGCGCCTCGATTGCCGCGATGCGCGTCAGAATGGCAGGGTGGGCGTGATGAAGAAACACCCGCCACGGATGGGGATTCACCTGGGTCAGGTTGGCGACGGCGAGCTGTTTGAGGGCCGAAGCCAGGGCCTCGGGCCGCTCCAGGGTGGTGGCGGCGAAACGATCCGCGGCCAACTCGTGCGCGCGAGAGATCCTTTTGAAAAACGGTCCGGTGATCACGTCCACCGGCACGGCCAGCAACACGAAAAACACGAACCCTCCGTGCAGAGTCACCCGCTCCATGAAAAAATCCCGATGCAGATCGGGCTGTTGCATGGCAAGGGAGAGCAGACCGCACATCAACCCCAGATAGGGGATGGTGATCAGGGTCACCCGGCGCAGATGGTCCAGGACCAGATGACCGATCTCATGGGCAAGCACCGCGACCACCTCGGGTTCAGGCTGGCGCAAGAGCAGGGTATCGTAGAGCACCACCCGGCGTTGCGCGCCCAAACCCGTCACGAAGGCATTGGCGCGGGTCGAGCGGCGCGAGCCGTCCACGGTGAAAATGCCGGAGAACTTCACCCCGGCCTTCTCCAGACAGGCTTCGATGGCCCGTTTGAGAGAACCCTCCGGGAGCGGAGTGTAGCGGTTGAACAGAGGCATCAGCACGGCTGGCGCGATGTATTGGATCAGGATGAGGAAAAAGGTGGCGATCAACCAGCAGTAGAGCCAGGCCCACGCTTTCCAGTAGTGGAAGCAGACCAGAACCGTGACCAACAGCGGCCCGCCGATCACCAGGGAGAGCAGCAGTCCCTTGGCGCGATCGTCGATGAAGGTGTTCCAGGAGGTGCGGTTGAAGCCGAAGCGGGCCTCGAGCACAAAGGTGTGGTAGATCTTGAAAGGTTGGGAGAAGAGCTTGAAGGCCACGAGCAGAATGGCCACATACAGCACCCCCGAGGCGATCTCGCCGAGTTTCCACGAGGCGACCATGCGGTCCAGCCACGCGAATCCGCCCAGAAACCACCACAAAAGCAGCGCGACCAGCTTGCTCCCCGAGGCCACGATGTCGAGCCACGCCTTGGCGCGGGCATAAGCCATGCTTTTTTCCCACACCGCGTCATCGATGAACCCGGACACTTTCTCGGGCGGCCTGGCCGGCGTGGCGCGCAAATCGACCAGAACCACCAGGGTATCGGCCAGAAAGCCGATCAGCAGGGCAATCAGAATCGTCAGGCCGAATACGGACATGATTTTGACGAAAACTCCTTGAAGAGAACGACGCGAAAGCGTTACATACCTCACCATCTCATTTTATGTTCATCATCCCGCATTTTGGGATGCGCCACAAGGAGTGGACCGTGACTTTCCAAGACCTCATTCTCTCGTTGCAGACCTACTGGTCGAACCGGGGCTGCGTGATCCTGCAACCGCACGACATGGAGATGGGCGCCGGCACCTTTCATCCGGCCACTTTCCTGCGCTCCCTGGGACCGGAGCCGTGGAACGTCGCCTATGTGCAGCCGTCGCGACGCCCCACGGATGGCCGCTACGGCGAAAATCCCAACCGGTTGCAACGTTACTACCAGTTTCAGGTGATCCTCAAGCCCTCCCCGGACGACATCCAGGATCTGTACCTGGACTCCCTGGCCGCCATCGGCATCGATCCGCGCGCCCACGACATCCGCTTCGTGGAGGACGACTGGGAAAGCCCGACCCTCGGCGCCTGGGGGCTGGGCTGGGAGGTGTGGCTCGACGGCATGGAGGTGACCCAGTTCACCTATTTTCAGCAGGTGGGTGGCATCGATCTGCCGTTGATCTCCGGCGAGTTGACCTACGGCCTGGAACGGTTGGCCATGTACATCCAGGGCAAAGAGAACGTCTATGACCTGACCTGGGCGCCGGGCATCACCTACGGCGATGTGCACCAGCAGGAGGAACGCGACTTCTCGGGATACAACTTCAAGGCCGCCAACACCGAGAACCTGTTCAAGCTCTTCGACATGTTCGAAACCGAGGCGTTGTCACTCGCCGCCAGGGAGCTGCCCGGTCCGGCCTATGAACAGGTGATTCACGGTTCGCATGTCTTCAACCTTCTGGACGCGCGCGGCGCGATCAGCGTCACGGAACGGGCCCGCTTCATCGGACGGGTGCGCGCCATGGCCAAGGTGACGGCGGAGGGATTCGCGGCGCAGCGGGCCGCCCTGGGTTACCCGCTCATCAAGCAGGGAGGACGGTCATGAGCGATCTGTTGTGGGAAATCGGCTGCGAGGAGATCCCGGCGCGCATGCTGGGCGAGGCGATCCGCCATTTCGGGGAAGCGACCATGGCCGCCCTGAACGAGGCCGGTCTCACCGACGGCGCCACCCGTCTGGCATGGTGCGACGGCACGCCGCGGCGTCTGGCCCTGGCGGTCACCGGCATCGCCGCCCGTCAGGCCGATCGCGAGGAGACCAAACGCGGCCCGGCCCTGGAACGGGCCTTCGATGCCCAGGGCAACCCGACCAAGGCGACCGAGGGGTTTGCCCAATCCTGCGGCGCGACGGTGGCGGATCTCGAACGGCTCCAAACCCCCAAAGGCGCCTACCTGGCCTATACCATCCGCCAGGCGGGCAGTCCGGCCACCGGGATCCTGCCGAAACTCATGGCCGGCATCCTCGCCGCCTTTCCGTGGCCCAAATCCATGCGCTGGGGAAGCGGTCAGACCCGCTTCGTGCGCCCGATCCGCTGGATGGTGGTTCTTCTCGATGGCCAGGTGCTCGAGGCGCGCGCCTCGGAGAGCGTGATGGCCGGAAATCAGACCCGCGGACACCGCTTCATGGCCCCCGGTCCGTTCACGGTGACCGACGAGGCATCCTACCGCGCCACCCTCGCCGCCAACCGGGTGATGCTCTCGCTCGACGCGCGTTCCACCGCGATCCGCGATGGGGTGACCCGTCTGGCCGAGGCCGAGGGTGGCCAGGCGTGGCTCGATGCGGGTCTGATCCAGGAGAACGCCGGCCTCACCGAATGGCCGCTCCCGATGCTGGGCCGGTTTGATCCGATCTATCTGGAGATCCCGCCCGAGGTGCTCTCCACCTCGATGAAACATCATCAGAAATACTTCCCGGTCCAAGGGCCCGACGGCGCCCTGAAACCCTGTTTCGTGGCCGTGGCCAACCTCGATGCCCCGGATCCGTCGGTATTGGTGCGCGGTTACGAACGGGTGCTCCGCGCCCGCCTTGAGGATGCCGCCTTCTACTGGCGCGAAGATCGCAACATCCCGTTGCCGGAACGTCTGCCCGCCCTCGACAAGGTGGTGTTCCAGGCCCGTCTGGGCACCGTGGGCGAAAAGGCCCGACGTATCGCCACGTTGGCCGGCGCCCTGGCCGAACGGCTCGATCCGGACGCCAAACCCCTGGCCGAACGGGCCGCCCTGTTGGCCAAGTGCGACCTGGTGACCGGCATGGTGGGCGAGTTCCCGGAGTTGCAGGGGATCATGGGCGGCTACTATGCCCGCCACGCCGGCGAATCCGAACCCGTGGCCCGCGCCATCCAGGAACATTACCGTCCCCAGGGGGCCGGCGACGACCTGCCCGCCTCCCGCCTCGGACGGCTGGTGTCGCTCGCCGACAAACTCGATACCCTGGTGGGCTGTTTCGGCATCGGCCTGGTCCCCACCGGCACCAAGGATCCGTTCGCCCTGCGCCGCGCGGCACTGGGGGTAATCCGCATGCTGCTCGATGGGGAGGGGATGGCCGTGGCCCTGCGTCCGCTGCTGGAACTGGCCCATGCCGGATTCGCCCCCGGCGTGCTGGAACGGAATGCCGCAACCACGGCCCAGGAGCTTCTCGAGTTCATCCACGGTCGCCTGGAGGGCCACCTGAAACGAGACTTCGCCCCGGATCTGATCGAGGCGGTGGAGGTGTTGCGTCTGGATGATCTGACCGATGTCGTGGCCCGCATCGAGGCGCTGCGGGCATTCAAGACGCGCGAATCGTTCCCGGCCCTGGTCGCGGCCAACAAACGGATCGCCAACATCCTCGGCAAGGCCCCGGCAGAAGAAAAAGGCCATGCCGTAACGCCCGCCGCCCTGCGCGAAGAGGCCGAATCGGCCCTGCACGCCGAGGTGACCCGCGTGACCGAAGCGATCGCACCCCTGTTGGCCGGACGGCAATACGACGCAGCATTGGAGAACCTGGCCGGCTTGCGCGGATCGATCGACCGCTTCTTCGATGCGCTGCTGGTGATGGATCCGGATGCCGCCGTGCGACGCAATCGCCTGGCCCTGCTGGGCGCCATCCGTGCCGGTTTCTCGCATCTGGCCGATTTCAGCCGTCTGGCGCTGCCGGACAACGCCGGATGACCTTGCCGGAGAGGCCTCCCGCGCCGCGCGGACGACCCCGTGACCCGGATCGTCCGCGCCGCATCCTGGAGGCTGCGGCGGAACAGTTCTGTCGCCTCGGTTACGAGCGCACCAGCATGAACGCAGTCGCCGCGGCCTCCGGCATCTCCAAGGTCACCATCTACCGCTACTTCCCCACCAAACAGGCGCTCTTCGAGGCCGTGGTGGACCAGCACATCGAAGCGATGTTCGCGGCCATGCCCCCCGGCTCCCTCGATCCGCTCCACCCGGAAATCGCCCTCCAGCACATCGCCGAACAGTTCGTCAACCTCATCGAACTCGATTCCGTGCTCGCCTCCTTCCGGCTGATGATGGCCGCCGCCGGACAACAATCCAACGCCTGCCAGGCCTTCTTCGACCACGGACCGCTGCAACTGGTCCATCAGGTGTCCGCCTACATGACCGCCGCCGCCGAGGCCGGAACCCTGGCCATCCACGACCCTTTTCTGGCGGCCAATCAGTTTCTCGCCCTGTTTCATGGGCTGGAGCACATCCAGGCCCAACTCGATCTGGGCCGATGTACCCCGGAAGCCAACCAAACGCGCATTCAGGCCAATGTTGCCCTGTTCCTGCGCGCCTGCCGTCCAGACGGTTGATCGCACCCCGTCCCGAAGCTTTGGCTTAATAGTTTACTTGACCGTACAGTAAATCCTGCTAGACTCTCACCCTGAACGCTCTCGTATTGGCTTGTCTGATCACCGCCGGACACCGCTCGATGACCCTCTACCGCCATGCACCCTGGCTGATCGCGCCGCTGATCGCCCTCCCCCTGTCCGGCTGCCAGGAGGAGCGCACCGGCACAGCCGCCCCCAAACCGGTCTACGTCGCCATGATCCAGGCCACCGACCACCCCCGTGAACGCCGCTTCACCGGGACGGTGCGCGCCCGTCACGAAACCGAACTCTCCTTCCGCATCCACGGCAAGATCCTCACCCGCGAGGTCGAGGTGGGGGATCGGGTGGTGAAGGGTCAAACCCTGGCGCGGCTCGATCCGCTGGATCCGACCCTCACCAGGCGCGCCGCCGAAGAGCAGTGGCGCGCCGCCCGGGTGGATGCCCAACAGGCGGCGCGGGACGAGGCCCGGTTTCGGAAACTGCTGAGCGAAAACACCGTCTCCGAGGCCGACCACGAACGCCAGAAGGCGCGTGCCGATGCCGCCGCCGCCCGTCTGGCCCAGGCCAAAAGCCAACTCGATCTGGCGGGCAACGCCCTGGATCATGCCAATCTGGTCGCGGAGGGGAACGGGGTGATCACCGCGCTGCGCTTCGAGGTGGGTCAGGTGGTGGCGGCGGGCCAGTCGCTGGTCAGCCTGGCCGATCCGACCCGGCTGGAGATCGTGGTGGATCTGCCCGAATCCCTGGTGAACGGTCTGGAGGGACACGATGCCTCGGTCCAGATCGCCGATGAAACCGACAAACAGCTTCCGGTCACGCTGCGGGAGCTGGCGCCGATGGCCACCTTTCCCAGCCGCACCTTCCGCGCCCGCTATGCCCTGCCCGACGCGGCGCTCAAGCCGGACACGATCCGACTCGGCATGAGCGCCCGACTGCATCTTGCCGCGCACGACGCCAGCCCGGGTATCCACCTGCCCGCCGCCGCCCTGGTCCAGGATCATGGCCCCCCGTTCGTCTGGCTGGTCGAGGGGAGTCCGTCGAAACTGGTGGCGCGACCGGTACGGGTGATCGGCCACGCGGCGGATGGGGTCTGGATCGAGGGGGTGCGACCCGGCGAACGGGTGGTGACCATCGGCGCGCAAAAACTCGACGCCGGTCTGGTCATTTCACCCATCGAGCGTCCCCTGCCCGTCTCCACCACGGCCAACGACGGGAAACGGTCGTGAACGAACGCGAATTCAACCTCTCCACCTGGGCGGTGACCCACCGTTCGATGGTGCTGTTCCTGATCCTGGCGACCCTTCTGACCGGGGTCTTCTCCTACCTGCGGCTGGGACGGGCCGAGGATCCGATCTTCAACGTGCCGATGATGACCGCCAGCATGGTCTGGCCCGGCGCCACGACACGGGAGGTCCAGGACCAGGTGATGAACCGGCTGGAGCGCAAACTGCGCGAGCTGGAGGGGTATGATTTCATCAAGACCTTCTCCCGACCCGGCTACGGAGCGTTGAGCCTGCGCATGAGCGGTCGCATGACCAAGGCGCGGCTCGACGAAACCTGGTATCAGGCACGCAAAAAAATCAACGATGCCCGCCAGGAGTTCCCGGAAGGGGTGCTCGGACCTTTTTTCAACGACGAATACAACGATGTCTACCTCTCCCTGCACGCCCTGCACGGCGACGGGTTGAGCCTGACCGAACTGCGCGAGCTGGCCGAGGGGGTGCAACGCGAGATCCAGTCCATTGCCGAGGTGAACAAGGTGCATGTGCTCGGCACCCAGCCGGAAAAGATCTTCGTGGAGATCTCCAGCCGCAAGCTGGCCGGACTGGGGATCTCTCCCCAAACGCTCATCGACACCCTGAAACGCCAGAACCAGTTGAATCCCTCGGGCTTTGCCGAGACTCCGGGGGATCGGCTCTTCATGCGGGTCGATGGGGTGGCGCGCGACGCAACCGACATCGGCGAGATCCCCATCGAGGCCGGGGGGCATCTGCTGCGCCTGAAGGATATCGCCGAAATCAAACCCGGTTACGAGGATCCGCCATCGTTCGTGATCCGCCACAACGCCCGTCAGGTGGTGGTGATCGCCATCACCATGAACCGCCATGCCAACATCCTCGATCTGGGCCAACGGATCGATGCCCGCATGGCATCGATCCAGGCCGGACTGCCGGCAGGGGTCACCCTGGAAAAATACGCCGATCAACCGCGGGTGGTGGCCGAATCGATCTGGGAGTTCGAAAAATCGTTTCTGGAGGCCCTGGCCATCGTGCTGGCGGTGTCGTTTTTCGCCCTGGGACGGGGTGCCGGAATCGTGGTGGCCGCGTCGGTTCCGCTGGTGCTCGGCATGGTGCTGGTGGTGATGCACGCCTTTGACTGGAATCTGGACCGCATCTCGTTGGGCTCGTTGATCATCGCGCTGGGATTGCTGGTGGATGATGCCATCATCGCCGTGGAGATGATGGTGGTAAAGATGGAACAGGGGTGGGAACGGGAGCGGGCCGCCAGCTTCGCCTACACCTCGACCGCCTTTCCGATGCTCACCGGAACCCTGGTCACGGTGGCCGGTTTTCTGCCGGTGGGCTTCGCCCAATCCATCGCCGGGGAGTACGCCTGCGGCATTTTCTGGATCGTCGGCGTGGCCCTGCTCGCCTCGTGGCTGGTGGCGGTGCTGTTCACCCCCTATCTCGGCGTGCTGTTGCTCCCGAAAATCAAGCCCGGAGCCACCCACGCCGACCCCCATGCCTCTCCCCTCCATGACCGGCTGCGCCGCCTGCTCGATCTTTGCCTGACCCATCGAAAAAAAATCCTCCTGGCCACCCTGCTCCTGTTCCTGGCCGCCGGAGCCGGCATGGGACAGGTGCAGCAGCAGTTCTTCCCGACCGCCGCGCGCCCGGAACTGCTCGTCGAGCTGCGCCTGAAGGAGGGCTCCTCCATGGCCGCTACCGAGGCGCTGGTGTTCAGAATGGAAAACATTCTGAAAAACACCCCGGATATCCCCTACTTCACCGCCTATCTGGGGGCCGGATCGCCCCGTTTCTATCTGTCGCTGGAGCCGGAACTGCCCAATCCCGGCTATGCCCAGTTCGTGCTCATGACCACCGGCAGCGAAGCGCGGGAGCGGATTCGAACCGAGTTGATGGCACTGTTCGACAAGGAAGAGGCCTTCCCCGAAGCGCGCGGGCGGGTGACCCGACTCGAATTCGGTCCGCCGGTGGGCTTTCCGGTGCAGTTCCGGGTGATCGGACCGGATCCGGGCGAGGTGAAACGGATCGCCGCGCGGGTGCGCGATCAGGTGCGCGCAAGCCCCCTGGTGCGCGATACCCAGCTCAACTGGAACGATCAGGTGCGGGTTCAGAAGATCCGCGTCGATCAGGAGAAGGCGCGCCAGCTGGGCATCGCCTCGACGGATGTGAGCAACGCGCTGCAACTGCTCTTTTCCGGCGTGCCGGTGGCCCAGCTGCGGCATGGGGAGACGCTGACCGAGGTGGTGGTGCGCGCCGAAGCCGCCGAACGGCAGGCCATCGACCAGCTCGAGGATCTGCCCTTGCCGGCCCGCTCCGGGGATCTGGTGCCGTTGTCGCATCTGGCCGCCATCGAGCCGGGCTTCGAGGAGCCGGTGTTGTGGCGCTGGAACCGCGCCATGGCGGTCTCGGTGCGCGCCGATGTCATCGACGGGGTGCAGGCCCCCCACGCCACGGAGCGGATCTGGCCAACCCTGCAAGCGATTCGGGACTCCCTGCCGCCCGGCTATCGGATCGAACAGGGGGGCGCGATCGAAGAGAGCGAAAAGGCCAACCGCGCCCTGTTCGCCCTGTTTCCGGTGATGTTTCTGGTGATGCTGTTCTTTTTGATGATGCAGTTGCAGAGCTTTTCGCGCATGGGGATGGTGTTTCTGACCGCGCCGTTGGGATTGATCGGCGTGGTGCCGGCGTTGCTTTTGTTTCAGGCGCCGTTCGGTTTCGTGGCGTTGCTCGGCGTGATCGCGCTGGGCGGGATGATCATGCGCAATTCGGTGATCCTGGTGGATCAGATCCAGCACGAAATCGAGGCGGGCCTGGATCCGTGGCGGGCGATCATCGAAGCCACGGTGCGCCGCGCCCGCCCGGTGATCCTCACCGCCGCCGCCGCGATCCTGGCCATGATCCCCCTCACCCGGAGCATCTTCTGGGGCCCGATGGCCATTTCGATCATGGGCGGCCTGGTGGTGGCCACCGCCCTGACCCTGGTCTTCCTCCCTGCCCTCTACGCCGCATGGTTTGGCGTAAAGCGACAGGAGTAGCAAGACTTCTCCATGACTTTTCAACACAGGACAGAAGGTGACTGTTTTCCACCCTGCAAATTGATATATAGTCAATCAGATGTCGGGAGCCCTGAAGTGCATGGCTGAGAAGGGCTGCCTCGGATTGGATGAGCGTGAAAAATTGGCGATGAGGAAACCCCTACCATGAAAACCATCTCGCAACGGATTGCCGAGGAACTGGGCGTTGGGGAGTTCCAGGTTGCCGCCGCCATTGTCCTGCTGGATGAGGGGGCCACAGTGCCCTTCATCGCCCGCTATCGCAAGGAGGCCACCCACGGCCTGACCGATACCCATTTGCGTCAGTTGCATGAACGTCTCGCTCAATTGCGGGATCTGGAAGCACGCCGCGAGTCGGTGCTCAACAGCATCCGCGAACAGGACAAACTCACCCCGGAGGTGGAACAGGCGATTCTGGCCGCCGATACGCGCACCCGGCTGGAAGATCTCTATCTGCCGTTCCGTCCCAAGCGCCACACCAAGGCGGCACAGGCCCTGGAAGCGGGTCTGAAGCCGCTGGCCGATCGACTGCTGAAGGATCCCAGCCAGCCACCGGAGGCTCTGGCCGTTGCTTTTGTCGATCCGGAGAAGAAGGTGGCCGATGTTCAGGCGGCTCTGGATGGAGCGCGGGAGATCCTGATGGAGCGTTTTGCCGAATCCCCGGAGTTGACCGGGCGGCTGCGGGCGCAATTTCTGGAACAGGGGATCCTGGGGTCCAGGGTGGTCAAGGGACAGGAGGAAAAGGGCGCCAAGTTTGCGGATTATTTCGCCTCGGGCGAAGCCTTGAAAAAGCTGCCCGGCCATCGGCTGCTGGCCATGCTGCGCGGCCAGGAGGAGGGCATTTTGCGCCTCTCCCTGGATCATCCGGAGGAGTTGGACGACGCCCTGGGTGAGGCGGTCACCTGCGTGTCTGCCATCCGCAGCCATTTCCGGCTCGTCAACCGGGAAGGCCCGGGCGATGGCTGGATGGAGGAGACGCTACGGCAGACCTGGCGCAAGAAGTTCAAGCCGCGCCTGGAGAACGATCTGCTCAAGCAGGCGCAGGAGCGTGCCCACGAAGAGGCGATCCGGGTGTTTGCCCGGAACGTCAAGGAGGTGCTGCTGGCCGCTCCGGCGGGAATGACGCCGGTGATCGGTCTGGATCCGGGCTTGCGCACCGGCGTGAAGGTGGCGGTGGTGGATGCCACCGGCAAGGTGGTGGCCACCGATACGATCCATCCGCATGCGCCGCGCAACCAGTGGCGCGAGTCGATGGCGCGACTGGCGGAGCTGGCCCGTCGGCATGGCGTCCGGCTGATGAGCATCGGCAACGGCACCGCCTCCCGGGAGACGGAAAAGCTGGTGACCGAGTTGGGCCGGACCATGCCGGATCTGGGTTTGCGGGGCGTGGTGGTCAACGAGGCGGGCGCATCGGTCTATTCGGCCTCGGAGTTCGCCTCCCAGGAACTGCCGGAGTTGGACGTATCGCTGCGCGGGGCGGTCTCGATTGCGCGCCGACTGCAAGATCCCCTGGCCGAGCTGGTGAAGACCGACCCCAAAGCCATCGGCGTGGGCCAATATCAGCACGACGTGCCGCCCAGGCGTCTGGCAGAAGCGCTGGACGGCGTGGTGGAGGATGCGGTGAACGCGGTGGGGGTGGATGTGAACACCGCCTCGGCGCCGTTGCTGGAGCGGGTCTCGGGTCTGAACAAAACCCTGGCCAAAAACATCGTCTCCTTTCGGGATCTCCATGGCCCTTTCCCTTCCCGGCAGTCGCTGCTCAAGGTGAGCCGGTTCGGTCCCAAGGCCTTCGAGCAGGCGGCGGGTTTTCTGCGTATCCGCAACGGCGCGACACCGCTGGATGCCTCGGCGGTGCATCCGGAGTCCTATCCGGTGGTGGAGCGGATTCTGCACCGGGTTGGAGTGACGATCGATCGGTTGATCGGCAATCACACGCTGCTCAAAGAGCTTTCCCCCCGGGATTTCGTGAATGAACGCATCGGCGAGCCCACGGTCAAGGACATTCTGGCCGAGTTGGAGAAGCCGGGCCGGGATCCCCGCCCGGAGTTCCGCACCGCCACCTTCCGCGAAGGGGTGGAGAGTCTGGAGGATCTGCAACCGGGCATGATCCTGGAAGGTGTGGTCAGCAACGTGACCAACTTCGGAGCGTTCGTGGATATCGGGGTGCATCAGGATGGGCTGGTGCACATTTCGGCCATGGCGCACCAGTTCGTGAAAGATCCGCACAATGTGGTCAAGGCTGGCGCGGTGGTCAAGGTGCGGGTGGTGGAGGTGGACAAACCCAGGCGCCGCATCGCTCTTTCCATGCGGCTGGAGGATACGCCCGCCACCACGCAATCAACCGTGAAAGCGGATCGTCCGCGTCCGGTCGCCGCCCGTCCGTCACCCGTGCCGAAGGCAGACAATGCGATGGCCGCGGCCTTCTCCCAGGCCCGGGGCAAACCGGGACGCGGATGATTCCCCGGTTCATGCCGCAGGAGCCGGCACGGCACGGGGATCCGACTATTCTGGAATATTTGACAATCAACGCCTGACAACGATTATGAATGCATTCTGATCGTATTTTCAATATTCCAAGAGTGAATCAACATCCATGAACGAGCCGGTTGCGCATGATTTCATCGCGGTAAGTTTTGCCCATATGCGCCAAAAGACGATCGGAACAGTCGGAGCCCCGTGCCATCTCGCTCATGAGCTGCGTTATTCCAAAGGGTTGGGCGGGCGGCCATCCTGTTGTTCCTTTCTACCCGTCCCGAGGCCTCGCGGATGGGGAAGACCACAGGAACACGGCGGAAATCGGATCCCCCGACCCGATGGATTCCATTCTTCCGGCCCCGGCACATTCACAGGCGCGGTTCTGTAACCCTTGAGACGGTGCATGGCGTTCGGCATTGTCCTGACAGCATGGCGCGCATTCGGATCCAACTCGGGCTGGCCGTTCTGCTCGCTCCGATCCGACGCCCCATCCGCCGAACGCGCCCGATCACCGGACATCGAACGCTCGAGCACCTCTCCGAAAGATGCGGCCAGAAGTGGCGCAGGCACCAATCCACACACGCTCAACCAGAGCATCGTTGCAATCGTATTGGTTCGGCGGAAAATGGCGTTATTGCTTGTCAGCCTCATGGTCGTTACAGAAAAACTCTGTCCCCACCCACTGGAATTTCTGCGTTTGATTGACTCAAAGTTTTCCCGCAAGGGGCACGAGATTTGATTTCATAACACTCCCCCCGCATAGCCGGGGGAGTGTCACTTGCTGGCCCCTCAAAGGGGCCTTTTCGCAA
Source organism: Candidatus Magnetaquiglobus chichijimensis (assembly GCF_045865675.1). Taxonomy (NCBI): domain Bacteria; kingdom Pseudomonadati; phylum Pseudomonadota; class Magnetococcia; order Magnetococcales; family Candidatus Magnetaquicoccaceae; genus Candidatus Magnetaquiglobus; species Candidatus Magnetaquiglobus chichijimensis. Next base: position 239,961 of record NZ_BAAFGK010000001.1, on the reverse strand, counting down.
TCGTTGAAAAACAGTCCGAGGAAATTCCAACGGCTTGAGTTCATCCCAGACCTGTTTCTCCAAGCGCTGAGATACGCACGACCAAAAGACCAACAAACCGTGGAAGATTCCCGTAAATGTCAAACTTTGTGAGTCCCCCGGCAGAGCCGGGGGTTTACTGATGATTAATTACCTTCTCTGCAGAGGATGCTTATTCCTCTTTCCCATCCGTTTCGACATCGAACGAGTCGTTCATGTCTCTGGCATCTGGCTTGCCGGTACTCCTTGACTGTAGCGGTTGCGGCGACACCAATTCCGGTTGTCCCTGCTCCGGTTGCCCCCTCTCCGGTTGTCCCTGCTCCGGTTGTCCCCTCTCCGGTTGCCCCCTCTCCGGTTGTCCCCTCTCCGGTTGCCCCCTCTCCGGTTGTCCCTGCTCCGGTTGGGCTGGAGGCGCATGGTCACGCACAGGTTCACTACGCGCTGCCCGCGAACTTTGCGACCAGTAATCGGGTTGATTGATGCCAAACATCTCTTCCTGCTGACTGTTCTTGGCCTTTTGCAGTGCCGCATCCAGCAGTGCTGCAATCACATCGGACGAACCGGATTCGTGGACCACGGATGCCGAAAATGCTGCAAGGCTGCGGTCAGAGAGAGCTTGCATCGGAATCGATACCTCATGGGCGGCAGAACTGAGCCGCTCCTGTGCCGACATCCCTTCAATCTGTTCGCTCCACGCCTCAACAAGGCGGGCATTAAAGGAGTCCAGCGTGTCGATCTCTGGCACTCCCTTTATTTCAGGCACGATATAGCCATCAAAACCCTGCATGTTCCGACCATTGAGCATAGAGGATCGCATCATCATGGTCTTGCCGCTTACGCAGGCTGCCTGACCGTTCGTGGCGCTCACCTGCCCGGCCTTCGTCACCAATCCGGATGTACCAGACATCAAGATCAACCAACCCTTGTCGGAGTCAGACTGCACGCCAGCCGCAGCAACCTTCAGACCTTTCCAACCCGAAATCAGAACATCTCCTGTCTCACGGTTGCGGGCAGTCAACTCCTTGATGTCCACATAGAGACGATCATAACCATACCCACCGACACCTTCGTCAGCGTTGACACTCAAATCACCCTGAGTCTTGATCTGAGGCTGAAGCCAAGATCCGACAACCATGACATTTTTGCCAGAATCCAATGCGACATCACCCGTGTAGGACTCCAGGTGAGAGACCTGAATCCTCCCACCTGCGTTGATCGTCATGGTTCCGGTGTCGGTGGTCACCGATGTATTCGATTTCATCAGCCAGTCGTTGGTGGCATTCACGGTTACCACACCTGCGCCATGATGGACATGAATACCTGAGTCACGGAGCAACACTTTCCCTCCTGCCAACCGGATGCTGCCCGACTGACTCTTGATGACCGACACTTCGACATCGCCGGCCATATTCGCCGTGATGGCCCCATCCACGGTCGAGATCTCGCTGCTGCTGCTCATGGCGAGACCGCCGGTCGCGGTGACCGTGATCTGACCGCTGCCGCCTGTCTGCAATCCGGTATCCCGCAGCGTCAGGTTGGCGCTTCCCAGGGTGATCGATCCGCTGTCGCTCTTGATGAGGGAGACCTCGACATCGCCGGTCGCAGTCGCGTTGATGGTGCCGGTGGCCGTCGTCATGCGGCTGGTCGTGCTCATGAACAGCGCGCCGGTCGAGGTGGTCGCAAGGTTCCCCGCGCCGCCGGTCTGCAAGCCCGTGCCGGTGAGCGTCAGCTTCTTCGTGCCCAGCGTGATGTTGCCCGTCGCGCTCTTGATGACCGACACATCGACATCGCCGGCCATATTCGCCGTGATGGCGCCATCCACGGTGGAGATCTCGCTGGTGCTGCTCATGGCGAGACCGCCGGTCGCGGTGACCGTGATCTGACCCGTGCCGCCCGTCTGCAATCCGGTATCCCGCAGCGTCAGGTTGGCGCTTCCCAGGGTGATCGATCCGCTGTCGCTCTTGATGAGGGAGACCTCGACATCGCCGGTCGCAGTCGCGTTGATGGTGCCGGTGGCCGTCGTCATGCGGCTGGTCGTGCTCATGAACAGCGCGCCGGTCGAGGTGGTCGCAAGGTTCCCCGCGCCGCCGGTCTGCAAGCCCGTGCCGGTGAGCGTCAGCTTCTTCGTGCCCAACGTGATGTTGCCCGTCGCGCTCTTGATGACCGACACTTCGACATCGCCGGTCATGTTGGCTGCAATGTTGCCATCCACGGTGGAGATCTCGCTGCTGCTGCTCATGGCGAGACCGCCGGTCGCGGTGACCGTGATCTGACCCGTGCCGCCCGTCTGCAATCCGGTATCCCGCAGCGTCAGGTTGGCGCTTCCCAGGGTGATCGATCCGCTGTCGCTCTTGATGAGGGAGACCTCGACATCGCCGGTCGCAGTCGCGTTGATGGTGCCGGTGGCCGTCGTCATGCGGCTGGTCGTGCTCATGAACAGCGCGCCGGTCGAGGTGGTCGCAAGGTTCCCCGCGCCGCCGGTCTGCAAGCCCGTGCCGGTGAGCGTCAGCTTCTTCGTGCCCAACGTGATGTTGCCCGTCGCGCTCTTGATGACCGACACTTCGACATCGCCGGTCATGTTGGCTGCAATGTTGCCATCCACGGTGGAGATCTCGCTGCTGCTGCTCATGGCGAGACCGCCGGTCGCGGTGACCGTGATCTGACCCGTGCCGCCCGTCTGCAATCCGGTATCCCGCAGCGTCAGGTTGGCGCTTCCCAGGGTGATCGATCCGCTGTCGCTCTTGATGAGGGAGACCTCGACATCGCCGGTCGCAGTCGCGTTGATGGTGCCGGTGGCCGTCGTCATGCGGCTGGTCGTGCTCATGAACAGCGCGCCGGTCGAGGTGGTCGCAAGGTTCCCCGCGCCGCCGGTCTGCAAGCCCGTGCCGGTGAGCGTCAGCTTCTTCGTGCCCAGCGTGATGTTGCCCGTCGCGCTCTTGATGACCGACACATCGACATCGCCGTCCATATTCGCCGTGATGGCGCCAGCCACGGTCGAGATCTCGCTGCTGCTGCTCATCGTCAGCGATTTGGCATCCGTCTTGATCTCTCCCGCCGCACTCTTGATGGCAGATCCATCATTCATGGTCAGCGCGCCATCCGCACGAATGTTCACCGTTCCGCTTCCACCCACGTTGATACCGGCACCGGTCAACGTCAGGGCCTTGCTGGTCACGGCAAAGGAACCGCCGGTGCTCGTCATGCTGGCGAGCGAAACGTCGCCACCAGAGTTTACCGTGATCGCGCCACTCGTGCTGCCCAGTGTTGACAGCGTGGCAGACCCGGTCACGCTCACATCGCTCTTACCCGAAGTGGTGCTGAGTACCGCCGCCGTCTCCATGGACAGGTTTCCGGTCACCTGGATGTTCATGTCACCACTGTTGGCAACCTGCACACCCTGACGCACCAGGGTGGTGTTGCCATCCAGCTTGAGACAGATGTTCCCGGTCGCACTCTGAGCGGACAAGGTGGTCACCGTGGCATTCAAGGGGGCCAGCAGACTGCCGATGCCCTGCTCGGAGGTCAGACGCACATCACTGGCCGTGATCTGCTGAGTCACGCTGCCAAGGGTTGAAAAAGTCAGTGTCGTTCCCGACAGATCCAACGTGGCAACATTCAGACGCAACGCCTGACCACCCGATATTTCGGTCATGGTCAAGGCACCGCCACTGACTTTGATGCCGGGTGCGGTTTGACCGGTCACGGGTGCGCTCAACTCCAGACGCTGCACACCCCCGAAATGCACCGTATCGCTGCCACCCACCAGCAGACCATTGCCGAAATCCACATTGGCATTCGTGCCGGTCAACACCAGTGCCGGTTCTGTTGTCCCCTCTGTGCGAATACCTCCGAGAAATTGCACTTGCGCGGCATTGTTGATGAAGAGGTGACCCCCGTTGCGCATGACCACCTGATCGGTAAAGATCACCGAACCAGTCGCCGTTATGGAGATGTCACCCTCGACATACACGCGATCATTGAAGGTGACGTTCTGGCCGCCCTTGACGACCAGACCTTCCAGATCGGCCAGGGAATCGACACGCAACGAGAATCCGGATGCCACCCCTTCCAGATCCCCCAGGCTTGAGCGGGAGGCACTCAAAAGATCACCAACCTGGTATCCGCCACCCAGGGAATCCAACACAACACCGGTTACAATACCGCCCTCCACCGTGACGGTTGCCGTGGCCGACGCGCCGGAACCACCGGTCAGGCGGACATTGGTGTAGACACCGCTCTTGTATAATTGCCCACCAGAAACGATCGACACACTGCCCACACCATCGCCAACCCGACCATTGATGGCAATGCCATGTCCATTGCCCTCCAAGGTGAGTACATCGTGGTCGCCCAGGCCGCCATTGATGCGACCGGAGATCGCGATATCCGCCACCGCGCTGGCGCCAACACCCAGAGTGACGGCACCGTTGATCTTCAGGGAGTCGTTCAACACCAACTCCTGACTCATGATCAACACACTACCATCATTGAAAGTCGTGGTGTTTCCAGAGCCATAGACCTTCAGGGAGGTGCCTTGCAGCGTACCGTCTATGGCGATTTCACCCCCTTTGCCTTGCGCCATCAGCACCAGGGGCGTATTCAGAGTCAAGGTGGAACCGGGTTGTCCGACATCGATCGGGTTGGAGCCACCATCCGCGCCCAGTACCAGCGACGGCAGTGATTTATCCCCCAAATTGATCTGCACCCCGCCAGACCCTGCATTGCCTCCCAGACTGATTGGGGTGGTCGGATCTTTGGGCGCAATCTGCAAGGCGTAGTTGGAATCGATTTTGGAGAGATCGACGACCCCCTCGTTGACGGCCACGGAACGCACGCTGCCTGGCAAAGTGAACTCAGCCGTGCTGCCATCATCCTCATACGTATAGAGCGCGCCGGACAGGATAACGTGCGTCGGATCCACGCCGCTCAAGTCAAACGCATCCGCATACACATCACCCTCGATGCTCAGGCGTTCCGTCGTGATCTTCAGCGTCGTATGGGCGCCCAGGTCGATTGTCTCCCCCTCCTCCAAGGCAACCAGATGAATGCTGTCCCCCTTGATGCTGAGGGTACCCAGCGTGTCGTCCCAGAGAATCTGCTCCACACCACTGATCAACTGGCCAGAACCCAGTTGAATGAGGTTCTTGTTCGGACTGGTATCCACCGGCTTGAGTTGCAGCTCCAGGGTGTCGTCGTTCAACGCGCCATTGTCATCCCGCAAATCCATGGTACGAAGCGAACCGTCCTGCGAACGGGTGTTCCCCGCAAACAGAGTCACCTTGTCTTCCCCTGGAGTCGCGTTGACCACCAGGATGGACGGGGAATCCATGAGCTTCATCACGGTCAGTTCGTCCGACAACTCACCCAGGCGGATCTCCCCCAGAGCGCCACGATTGAATCGCAGACCACTGCCCGACTTCGCAAAGATCTCAAAGTTGCCGGCATCGTAGGATGCCTTCATGGCAAACGGTTCCTGCTCGATCAGCGGAATCTCCTGCTCCGTCCGGTTCAACCCATCCGCCACCACCATGCTGATCGTACCGTTGGCTCCTTGCATACCCGGCACAAACTGCACGTTGCCCGACTTGGACAGATAGTCAACGATATCCTTCTGGACCCCGCTGATGGTGAGAACATCACCCGCTTGAACGGTCAGGTTCGGTGCATACAATGCCACCTCGGACAAGTGCAGATAGCTCTTGCCATCTTTGACACCCTTCACCTCAGGGAAAACCAGCTTGTAATATTTGTATGCTGCATTGTTATCGAAAGTCACCGTATTGCCGACACCCCGACCGTTACCCAGACCGGTCGCGCCACTGGCCACCGCCACCCAGTCAGCGCTCTGCCAAGCCAGGTCATCGTTGGAGCCATACAGGGCATAGGTTTTCGGATCCCACTGATAATTATCGTCATTGTTGCGCGTGGTCATGTCCAGACGGGTGACCCGCTCAGCCGCCGACAGGGTGAGGATCAAGCCACTGCCCGGACCGTCCATGTTCAGGTATTTTGTTGCGGTGTTGCCATCGACGATGCCCGACACCCGCTCAACGCTGGGGCTGTTGGCCGACGATGCCGTGACGGTGACGACACTCACCTTGGTATCCACCGGACTCGCGGGTGGCAGGGCGGTAAAGGTTCCGCTGGTCGCGGCGAGTGTCACGGTCAGGCGTTGAGAATCGCCATCGGCCAGGGTTCCTTTGGCAAACACCATGTCGGTCGGATCATGGCCCCCCACAAACATCTGCTCTGGGAGTGTGATGTTGGCCGCAAGGCTGGTTGGAGCAGGCGCGAAGGTCAAAATGGGGGCGCCATCGATGATGGCCACCATCTGGCCCGTGGTGGGATCAAAGGTTGCCATGCGCCAGTCACGGCCTGCTTCCACCCCCATGGTCCCTTGACCGGCCACCCGCGTCCAGGCGACACCGCCATTCGTGGAGAGCCAGACGCCACCCGAACCGCCATTGGCCGTTGCCACCACCGTCTTGGCGTCGTCGCTCATCCAGACCGAGGTCCACTGTCCGGTCAAGCCCGTCGCACGCCAGGTCCAATCCGTTTGGCTCGTATCGGCCAGGTAAATCTGACCACCGCGCGCGGCGACCACCATATGGGTACCGCTGGCATCCATATCGACACCGACCCAGTCTCCATTACTGACGGCCCCTCGGGTGATATCGACCCAGGTGATCGATCCGTTGGCCGTTGGATTGGCCATGTAGATGCCCCCGTTGCCGCCCTTGTTGGATGCAGCGCCGCTGACCGCAACCAACGTGCTGCCATCGGCATTGGCGCTCATGGCATTCCAGTTGGCATTGATGGCGGTTACTTTTGTCCACTCCGTGCCGCCCGCATTCAGAATGCGCATCTCCCCAGGGCTATAGACGGTTTTCGTGCCCCAATCAAAGATATTGTTGAAATATTTGACCTGTGCGCTATCGGTATGGTCGGATGCCAGGATGCGACCATCCTCAAGCACCAGCAGTTCGGAATAATTGTTGGCTGGGGCCGTGCTGTTGGTCCAGGTCAGACCGCCATCACGGGAGACCGTCAACTTGCCGGCTGAATTCATCGCCGCAATGACGCGACCATGACTCGATGCCGAAACCATGCTGTAGGAGATATCTTTTGGGGTATCGGCCCTGGACCAGGTCAACCCCTGGTCGCGGGAGAGGTAGACACCCGTTTGACCGGCAGTCACCCCGGAGACCGCCACCAGCAGGTCACCGGCTTGAACCATGTCACGCCACCCCTGACTGGTTCCGGAGACATGCATGGCCAAGACATCCGCATACGCGACGCTGCTCTTGTCGTTCTGCCTGATCTCAACGGCCAGGGTGCGCACATCATCGCCGCTGGTGAACGTGTAGGTCGGCGCATTGGAGGAAGTCATGTATTTGTTGAGATCCGCCACTTTGCCGGTCAAGGTCAGCTTGGCGGTATTGTTGCCATCCACGGTGACGCCGTTCATGGAACCGGCCTTGAACTGACCATCGGCGATCGACAAAGTGACCACGGTTTCCAGGTTCGGGTCACCCTCGAACGGGGTGCCGTAAAACAGCAGGCGTGCCGAGGTGCCGCGAATCAGGGTGAAGTTTGAAGGCGCAGAAACCAGTGGAGTCCCAGGTATTGGCCCGATCAGGCCCAACAATTCGGGGGACAAGGCGCCCGAAAAATCGACACGGGAGTTCTGCTTGCCGGTTTCCGTGACAATATTCAGTCCCAGTTCTCCAGTAAAGACATACAAGTCTTCACCGTCACCGCCAGAGAGCTTGTTGATGCCCTGCACGGCATACAGGGTATCGTTACCGCCCCCACCGATCAGTTCGTTGTTGCCCATGCCTCCATACAGGACATCTTGACCCAGACCACCGGAAAGCTTGTCGTCACCACGACCACCAATCAGATAAACCACCGACGTTCCCGTTGCCAGGGCGCGCAAGGTGTTGTTGCCTTCGGTGTCGATGACCGTACCGCCACCACCACCCAAAAGAATGGTGTCGTTACCCTCTCCGCCATAGGCTTGCACAACCACCTGGTCCAAGGCGGAGGCGTTGAGATTGTCATTCCCTGCCCCCAGGTCTACCACAACCTTGTTCACATTGGTAAAGCTCTTGACAAAGCCCATGAACTCGACATCGACCTTGCTTTTATTGCCGCTGACAATCCAGTTTTCCGCCGCATCCAGCGTGTTCAAATAGAGGCGATCCGCCGAACGCGGGCCAGCCAGCAAGGTCAATACGCCGGTTTTCGAGTCGTAAGAGCCCAACTCCGGCATGACGGTGGGGGCCTTGATATCAGACTTGAACAGCGTAACACTGAACAGATTGATCCTGACATCGATGTCTGGAATAAAAAACGGCATGTCCACTTTGCCCCAGAGAAAGGCCGTAAGCATGCCTTGCAAATAGAGATCGAACGTGTTGAGCAGACCACCCGGCACGCCTGGGATCGGTCCCGGGTAGGTCATCATGGCAACCAATTCCGACGCCCGCACCTTGCCATCGCCGGCATAACTGACGCTGACCAACTGGCCATCCTGGTTGCGTGTCACCGTACCCTTTTTGATGTCGTTCAGGTCGGCAGCCACTTTGACGGTGATCGAACCCCCAATGCCGGCGGATATTGGGCCGATGCCCACGCCTCCGCGCAGACCCAGTTCCAGGGTCAGACCGAATTCGGGTTTCTCCTTGCCACCCGTACCAGACACGATTGAGCCATTCTTGAACTCTGGCAAGGTCCAGTCGTTCAGGAAGAAACCGTCAACCACGTCAAGAGGACTACCCGATGCAAAGGCTTTCTGCACACCATAGGTATCAAAGCCAAAGGAGAGATCCACATAGGCGTTGAGGTTGCCGAGGGCCCCGATGACCACATTGATCCCGACAGGCGTCGGGATGGTGGCCAGGGTAACGTCAAAACCGGCAGCAAACTCCAGCAGAGGCAGTTCATAGGTGAACAGGGTGGCTGAACCACCGCTGAATATTTTCGCCCAGTTGCCAATGTCGGTCAGATAGGGCAAAACCTGCAAACCGGAACGGGCGGCTGCGCTGGTGCTGCCCCCCGAAGCGTTGTTCGTGACAACAGACATGCCACTGAAGATGGAATCCATCTCCGTGTCGCTCATGGGCTGACCGCCCGAAGACCCCTCACCCGCCACAAAGTGAAAATTGTTCGTCCCCAGATCATACAAACTGCCCAGAGGCAAACCACTGCCCATGGCGACCAGCGAACGCAACATGTCCGGCAACTTCAAGGCAAAACGGGCTGCCTCCAGGAAAGACCAGTCGATCGGCGGAAGTTTCTTGGCAACCCGAACCGTCTCATAAAGGGTATCGATCAGGCCGCGAATGGTCGGATCCGGCGCCAACCCCATGGCACTGCGGGCCGGATTGAGAATCGTATCCAGACCGGAAACCGGGGTCACCAGGGCTTCGATCACCTCCCGGAACGGCTCCAACGTCGAGCTGACCTTGGTGGCGATGGGCAACAGGAAGTCCAACAGCGCGGACTGCATGTCCATGCGAATGTTTTCGATATTGATGTGGGGGAACGCGACCGCTGGATCACCCAGACGCCAATCCCAATCCAACACAAAATCAGCCTTCAATTTGGGCAGACTGGAGGCGCTCAACTCCAAACCCAGGTTGATCTCGGCGTTGACGCCGAATTCCGCCGTCAACACGCTTTGCGGCGCCGAAACAAGTTGGTCCAGGGTCAAGCGACCCGCAGTGTTGCCCTTGAGATCGACGGTCAAAAGACCCGTGACATGGCTGCCCTGAAAACCAGAAGAGTCCTGGTCGCTGTCCTTGTCCGTGACGGATGCATTGAAAAACAGCAAGGAGCCGGAACCCGAAAACGGGGTGACCTCCGGCGTGAGTGGTTCGCCATCCAGGAACGCCTTGAGTTCCAGACTCAGTTCCGGATCCTCGCCATTGGTTTGGGAGCTCAGGAAAAAGCCGTCTGCCTCGGAGATGCCAAAGCCGAAATCATAGTGCCACTCCGCGCCCAGGGAAAAACCGCCATCAACATTCAGGCTGAAGCCCGGAAGGTCCAGATCCAGAGGAATATCCACCCCGGTATCGAGAATGGTTCCCCCCAGATCCATGTCAAAGCGGATGGCATCGACGCCCGACCGGGGCACGGCCTGGCCCGGCTGCCAGGTGGAGAGACGCTTGCCGGCCACGTCATAGAAGGCGATGTCGATATCGTCGATGGTGATCAACTGATCGTGGTTGCTGTCTTGCAAAATGTTCAGGCCCGATGACGAGAAGGCGTTGAACAGGGTGTCGCGCACCAGCGCCACCGGCTTGCCCGGACCGGACAGCTTGAGACGCAGATCCTGCAAAAGACCGCCACGCAGCCCGCCGATCAGGTTGCCGGCATCGGCCAACCCAGCCCCGATAATGGGAATTTCTGCAGCCAGAGAACTCTCGAAGAGATCCTGCACCGCGCCCAGACCCAGGTCCACACCATCCAACCACACACTCGGATCGTTGAGCATGTCAATCAGACCGCTCTTGCCGGTATCCATGAAATCCAGGTCAGGCAGCTTGACGATCAGGCCACTGCCCTGATCGATCAAGGTCGCCAACCCCTGGTCGCCCAGTTTCGGATCCGTCTGCACCAGCAGCTTGCCGATCGGAAGGTTGCTGTTCAACACCTTGGCTGTCAAAGGCAAGCTGACATTGAACGCGCCCAGCAGATCGATCTGCGGTTTGCCATCGACCAGCGCAATCTGCAGAGCCGCTGGCGCCGTTGTCTGGGCATCAGCGTCGGCGTCGAACGTCACGACACCATTGGCAACCCCCAACTCGATCGGGCCGACGGCAAAATTGAGGGCAACATTTTCGGCCGCCAATCGGGCCGTCAAGGCCAGACGCGTCCCCTTGCCGGTCACGGCATCATAATCCTCAACAGCCAACTGAACGCCGCCCGACGCATCCGGAAGCGTGATACCCAGACGCAATTCAAGTTCCGCTCCGACGCTCAGATGGATATCGCCCCCGCCTGATGCATCGAGCCACTTCTCAAAACCTTCCGGCAGGGTCAGACCGCCGCCGGCCATGGCCACCAGATCAGCCAGGTTCAAATCCAGCGTACTGTTCTGGTCGAGGCCCATGGCCAGATCCAGATCCAGGTAGAGCTTATGGTGCGCGGCATCCAGGGTGAAATCCAGCGCGTTGTCGTCGATCCCCAGGCTCTCTTCAAGAAGATGTTCGGCCCCGTCCAGACCGGTCACCGGATCCCTGGCCACATCTTCCAGCGCACCCAGCCAGGTATCCCCCACATTCATGATGCTCTGCAGGGAGTGATTGATGATGGGCAGAGGATCGACATAAAAAGGTTGGTCACCCGCCAGCTGGTCCACCAGATTCAGACCGGTGCGGATGGCGCCCAGGATATCGGCCATGCTGAGTTTGCTCATATCGAGCAGACCATCGATGGGTGGCAGGACAATGACGACCGCATGGGGATCCAGACCGGCTGCCACCTCCTCGGCAAGATCAAAATCCGTGGCATGGCGGAGCACCACGGTATCCCAATCGAGGAGATCCTGCACATAGATGCCCAGTTCAGGATCGTTGGGCATCTCAAACTCGACGCTGCCCGCCTGAACGCTCAACCCCTTCATGCGGGCCGAGGCCGCGCCATCGACATTCACGACAATCGAATGGAAGGCATCTCCCAGGTCTGTGATGGCAAAGCGGCCACTGTTGTCGGATGTGCCGTTGGCATCGACAAAGGTGGGCAGACCGTTGGCACCGGGTGTGCGGTCCAGAGCCAGATTGACTTCGGCGTCCAAGGTGATACCGGATCCGGTATTCGCCCCACCCGCCGTCAGCCCCACAAAGCCCAGGCTGGCCGCGACCTCCAGGTCAGAAACCGCCAACCCGATATCGGCGGTGGCCGCAAACTGGTCAATCGCCACATCCAGGGCATCACCCAGCTTGATGATCAGATCAAACCCGGCATGGAGATTGATGTCAATCTCCCCTTCTGCCGAGGTGGAAAGGGAGATCGGCGCATCATCGCCACCCAGGCCGAGTTTGATCGGCGCTTCCAGCGCGTCGAATGCATGGGCAAAACGGACCGGCACCCGCAACTCACCCGTGGTCGCGTCGAAGGTCGCCATGGCGGTTCCCAGCAGGCCCGATTCGTTGAGCGCGTCCACAAACTCGTCCAGCGTCTTGATCTTTTCGAGTGCCCGATGAACCAGATAATCCTGTTGGGCCGCATTCGGAGACAAAGCCGTGGAAACCGTCAACGCAGAGCCATCTGCCGCCACATCACGGATCTGCACGGTCTCCTGGCCCACCGTCACCCAGGAACCGGTCATGGAGGCTGCAAACTGACCCGCGACACCCGCAAACCGCGAGCCGTCGGCAGAGACCGTGCCTTTGCCGGTCGCGCTTTGGGTTTCGCCCGTCGCAGACACCCAGGCCACGGGATCACGATAAAAATCGATCTTGTCAACCACCCCGGCCTTGAAAGCGGAGGCCAGGTCCAGCAGGCTGGAAACCGATTGCTCGACGAATGGCAACGACTCCAGACCCAACGCCGCCGGATCCAGCCCTTCAAGATATTTGAGCATTTCCGGGAGCGCCGCCAGCACATCCGTCAACGTGAGCTTGGCCAACTTGCTGAACTGATCGAAATGTTCGGTGGTGACACTCAGGTTGCCCGCCAGAAAATCACCGGCAATGGTGACCGTCGGGAGTGCGTTGGCATCCGTCGTCAGATCCATGCCCGCCACGGCGGCATACACCGGCAGATCCAGGGAGAGGCTGCTGCCGGGCGCGGTCAGATTGAACTGACCATCCACCAGACTCAGACCACCAGACATCGAAATCGCTGCGGAGCCTTTTTTCCAGGCCTGACCCGTATTGCTGACGCCGTTGCGACCGATGCTCAGATTGATGGGACCAAGACCTGCCGCCAACACGATATCACTGGCCGCCAGATCCCCCGCAAAATGCAGATCGTTGACATTGAATTGCGCGCCGTTGCTCCAATCGAGTCCCAGGTCAAAATCCAGCCCAATCTCCAGATTGCCAGCCACCTGTGCCTGACCCAGCAGTTCAACACCCAGACCCTCCATCTGATTCGCCAGATCGAGACCAAAACCGACATGTCGCTTGAATTCGCCGTCAAAAGAGAGGGCGAAGCCGTCGCCACCGAGCTTGCTGATCTGCAAACCCTCGCCACTGGCCAGGTTTTGCTTGAGCCAGGCATCGTTCAAATAGGCCAGCATGTTGCGGAAGGTAGGCTCACCCGTCTTGCCGTAGGTGACCGGTTCCAGATCATTGATTTTTGACTCATAACTCTTGGGAAGCAGGGGCTGGAGATAGTGCAGCATGTAATCTCCCACCCCCAGGATCGAAGAGAGGTCCAACAATTCGTCGAGGGATTGACCAATGACCGGCAGATCGGCTCCCTGACGCAGTTTGGCCGCCGCATCGCTCAGACCCAGAGCCTCCTCGGCCAGATCCATGGCCAGGCCCTCGCCAATCGTGGCGTCCAGTTCCCCGACCGTAAACCTGGTATAATCGTCTGCGTAGTTCAAGGTGAGGGTCTCACCGCCCACCACGACGCTCTGATAAAGATCCGCTCCCGTGCGGTTGAGTTCCAGACCGAAATCGCCAAAGGCCGCAATGCCAAAGGCGCCAGGCAGGGGCAGCCTGGCCGTGCCACCCGTCGACAGGGCAAAACCGCCATCGTTGAGCACCAGAACCACCGTCCCGTCCACCACGGCGGCTTGCATCTCGCTCGACAGGTTCACGGACGCTTGCAGGTGGGCACCCGCGAGCACCATGACGCCGTTGGACTCCATCACCTTGAAATCGCCGGAACCCTGCACCAGAGGTGTCGCGTTGGATGCTGCGCCAGGGGCGCGAATCGCCAGACGCAGCGAGGCTTCCGCCTCCAGACGCGCGGTGTTGTCGTCCAGGGAAAAGAGCGTCTGACCGCGCACGGTCAGTGGCGTAAACCCATCGGCGCGGCCATTGCCGTCGATATCCCCCTGGGTGAAATCCACCACACGGCCTGCCAGCTCACCGGTTCCAAACCCCTTGTTCATCGACAAAAGCATGGACTGGGCGGAAAGTTCCAGGCCGTCAACCCCTTCCAGGCTCAACTGGCTGGCACCGGCCCTCAAGCCCATGAAGCTGCCAGCACCCTTGATGTCTTGCAGCAGCATCAGGCCCAGTGCGCCCTGCTGCAGTTCGACCCCCACAAAATCCTCTGTGCCCACCTTCAGACCGATCTGCACATCCACACCGGTCGCCGCAATGGTGGTCAGGTTCATGCTGCGCCGTTTGCCGTCATCGAGGGTCACGCTGCGGGATCCGGCACGGGTAAAGGCCAAAGTGCCGCGCATACTGACCAGGGCGCCAATCTGCAGGGTGGCGTCCGTCACAAGGGAGACAAACTCTCCGGCGTCCGCCCCGTAATTCAACGAGATCGCAGCCGTCTGCGCGGCTGTCGCACCCGTGGCAACGGTGATGGCGCCGTTGTAAAGGGTATCGCCCTGACCGCTGCCACCCAGATCCATCACCTGGTCATTGTCCACGCCTCCCGACTGGCCCAACCCCAGGTTGACCTGCAAAGCCAGATTATGGGCCTCAAGCTTGAACAGATCCGCTGACAGACCAAAATCCTCCGGTTTGAGTGTCACCGACTCGGCGGAGGCCGACATGGCCAGCCAACTGCGGGCATCTCCCGCCGCGGCCCGACTGGAGCTCATCAGTGCCAGCCCCAACGAAATATTTGCAACCTGAATGCCTGACATTTCGGCAGACACATCCGCAGCACCAATCAAAAAGCCGGTGGCATCGATCTTCTGGCCACCAACCTTGATGACACGCTCGACACGGGAGATGGCAAGGCTTCCGGAGACCTTGAAAACATCACGGTAGGCCAGATCCATGGTCCCGGCCAACATGAAGGTGTCACCCGTAAACGTCAACGCGCGGGTCGTGCCGTCACCCAGGGCCACGACCATGGGGGCGCCGCTCCAGTCGATGGCGCTCTTGTTGGCGCTGCCATCGGGGTTGATGCCCAGTCCCATGTTGATATCCAACGCCAGATCGGTTCCCACGGCGGTCAGGCCATAGGCAGACGTCCCGATCAGACCCGCTTTCTCTGCCGTGCCGGAGAGGGAGAGCCAGCGCCGGTTGTCGGTGGTACTGCTGGTCGATGCGAGCACCAGGGCCATATCCAGTCCAGTCAGTTCCACACCCAGGGCATCGCTGCCTGCTCCCGCGGCAACGCGGGCAGCCAGGTTGGCACCGCCAATCACGAACAGATCCGCTCCGACCGCCTCCGTTGAACCAGCCAGATGGATATCCGCCCGTGTCTGCTTGACACGCACACTGCCGCTGACACTGACCATACCTGCGACAGACAGATCGACCGTACCCTGCACGGCCAGCTGTTCACCCAGACCATCCATCGCCAGATCGACATGGACATTGGGACCGGCGAGGACCGAAAGGGCGTGCTCACCCACGAGATTCAGGGCATGTTCATCCTTGAAGCGCGTGATATCCGCATTCTGGGGCAGGTTGACAGGCCAATCGGTGACGCGGTTGACCTGGATTGCGAAGTCGGAACCGCTGAAGCTCACCCCAGGCAGACCCGCCAGGAGCACGGTGCCGGCCTGGGCAGAGAGCGCCAGCCAGCGCATGCCCAGCAGCGAATTGTCAATCGGGTTGGCCTTGGCGCTGAACAGGCCCAGGGCCAGATCCACTTCGCCCATGTACAAACCCAGCGCATTCGAACCCGCCAGATCATGGCTGTCGATGCGATCGTCATGGTTGCTGTCCGTCAGGCCCGTGCCGACAAAGGCCGTAACCTGGCTGGCCCCCACGGTGAGGGAATCGACCATGACCGTCTGTTGATTGGCCAGGGTGACGGTCGAGCTCTTTTTCTCGAACGCCGCGGAGCCGTCGAGGTAGACATAGTGATCCAGGCTCAGGGTGAAATCTGCCGCCACCTGGAGTTGCTCGCCGTTCTTGCCATCGAGGGACATTTGATGGGTGGTGCCGGTACCGGTCACCACATCAAACGGGGCGGCCTTGAAGTCGATCACCTGGTGGGCGTCGCTGTCCGCCAGGTTGACACCCACTTTCACGTTCTGCACCGAAAGCTCAAAACCTTCGGGCAGACCCACCAATGCGACATCCCTGGCTTCCGCCTCCAGGGCCACGCGGGTCGGCATATCGACCCCCGGCTGGTTGATCCGGGTGGTGAAGATGCCCCGATTGTCGGCCACCGCCGTCAGACGCAGACCATCGGCGGTCAGGGCGACCGAACGCCATGCCAACCCTTCCGAACCGTGTACCACATGCCAGGTGACGCCGCAGTCGATGGATGCCCAGATACCGCCACTGGCGCCGCTGGCCGCCGCGACGATGGTTCTGCCATCCTCGGCCATCGCCACCGAACTCCAGTTGCGGCTCTCGCCAACAGCACGCCACCCTTTCCCGGATTGGTGGATATAAATCTGACTCCCCTTGCCCACCGCCACCAGCACTTTGCCGCTCTCCGGGCCATTGACCGCCACGGCGGTCCAGTCCGTACCGGCGGTCCCGTCCGGGGTCACATCCTGCCACTGAACGGGGGCATTGGCATCGGTCCAGATTGCCAGATACACACCGCTTGGCCCGTTGCCCTGTACCGGCGCACCCGCCGCGGCCAGCAAAGCGTGCGTCACGGGGGCGTTGGGCTCCTGGGTATCGAAGGCAACCATCGAGGTCCAGTTTTCATCCGACCACAGACCCGCCGGCAGGTAGGGCCGGACAGGCAGGAGGGTGTTCTGCACCACCGGGTTGTCCGCCTTGCGCTGACCATCGCTCCCCTCGACATGAATCTTCAGGTTGAATGGCTGCATGCCATCGAGACTGCTGAAGAGCATCCCTTCCTGCCCGATTCTCAAAGAGACGACGCTGCCTTCGGTTTGCGGACGGTGCGCCAATTCAGCGCGCAAAGCCGCGTTCAGGTTGACTGCCGCTTCCAACACCGTCGTGTCTGGGGCGTAGTGGATCACCTCCGCGCCACGCTGGAGGTGATCACGGTCCCGCTCCAGCTTGGATACCGCCTCACCCACCGTGTGGGTTGAATCCATTCTGGAGAGATAATCCTTGGCCACAGGAATATCGTCCCAGAGTTTGGCCAGCCATCCCACGACCTCCTGCACCGGGTGATCCGGATACCATTGGTGGAGCATTTCCAGGGCTTCCGGAATGTGGTGCCAGGCCGTCAACACGGCACCCATGCGGATGTCCGGGGGCAGGATCTGGAGAAAATCCCGAGCCGTTCCGATGATGCGTCGGTCTGTTGCCAGTTTTTGCACCGCCTCATCCGTCCTGAGTGATGGCGGCAACTGGTAGAGCACACCCAATATCGCCAGGGTGGCATCCCGGTCACCCCTAAGCGCGTCATACTCCGGAAGGAAAACAATCAATGGATTGGCAAGAAGATCCAGGATGGTCCCAAGATGGCCCTCCATCTCCTGCACGACGGAACTCACCACTCTGTCTGGAGCCACATGGTCCAGCGCGTTCAAGGTCAGTTGGAGGTTGATCAGGGAAACGCCCAAACTGTTGACGACCGCAACCCCTGAAACATCTTCTCTATACGACTGGAATACGCCCAGAACTTCGGGGATTCCAGCCGCTTCCAGCTTGCGTATGCCGGCATCCACCGTGAGGTTTTCTGGCAGTTTGGCGAGAAGATCCTGAGCCCCAGGAATCTTTCCACGGAACCCATCCAGCCGCCCCATGGCCTCACCCGCCGACAGCTCGGCAGGCAACAACCGGGTGAGAACATCCAGATCCCCCAGGATCGTATGGAGCATCGAGGAGCCTTCGGGTGAGGCATATCGGTAGATGACATCCAAGCCCCTCTGGAGATCATCGAGATCCCCCCGCAGCGCCAAGACCGCTTCACCCACCGCCATCCCCGGATGGCTGCCAAGATAGGTCAGGGCCGCGGGGATTTCGTCCCTGGTCTTGGTGAGCCACTGCACGACTTCCATCGCCTGGTTGTCTGGACGCCAATCGTGGAGGATTTCCAAGGTTCCCAGAATCGTGTTCTGAAGGCGCGTCAAGTCGGATACCACACCCACCATGCTGCCATTTGGCGCGCTCTGAAGAACCTTCTGAAGATACGCCCTGGCATGCCCGATGACCCATTGCTCCGTGGTCAATACCTGCACAGCCTCATCCGGCAGGAGAGCGGGCGGCAAATCGTGCAGAACATCCAGGATCACCTTAACATCATCCCGCTCCCCGTTCAGCGCGCCGACTCTCCCTTCCAGCCCGCGCACGACATCCGCCACCGAGAGGTCGGGATTCCATTGGGAAAGAATGCCCATCCTGGCTGTCTGGATCTGGCCCTGGATGCTCTCCAACGCGCCCAGGGCCTGACCCACGGAAACATTCCCGGGCAACAGGTTGCATACATCCAGAATCCCTTGCAGTTCGGCATCTTCGTCCGTGATCGTCAACTCCAGAAGCAGTCTGACGATGGCCAGCGATCGGTCTTGAGAGACGCCTTGCAGAAACGCCATGGCATTGCCGACATCCGTTGCAAATTTCTCCACGGCAAGACCAGACCGGGCATTGGGAGACAAGACACCAAGAACCTCCAACGCCCCAATGGTGGCATTCCGCTCCGCTTCCAGCGCGCCCACGCGCTCTTCCATCCCGCGCACGATTTGACCCACCGACTGGCTCGGGTCCGCCCCCTGGGACATATAATCCATTGTTTTCTGAATATGATCCTGGCTTACACCCAGAATATGCACCGCCTCGCTCACTGCCGTGTTGCCTGGCATGGGCTGGAACACTTGCAACAGATCCCGGCATTCCGCCAGATCCGCTTGCAACCCGTTCACGAACTCCGCCACCTGAAGGTCCGCCGGCTGATGGGCAAGGAGTTCAAGCGCACCCAGAACTTTGGCCTGCAATGTCTGCACAGCCTCCAGCGCCGGAAGCGCGGAGGGCAGACGGGAGAGAACATCCAGATCCCCCAGGATCTCGTTCCGGGTCGATTCCAGGAACCCAACGGCTTGATCCATCGGGATGTCTTGGTTCAACTTGGAAAGAAAATCCAATACATCCTGCAAAGAGTCGATCCGTTGGAGTCGCTCGGCGGGATCCGCGAAGATTCTCTGAATGCTGACCATCACGTTCGCCCACACCTGCCCTTGTGTGGCGGCATGGCCATCGACCAGAAGGTCATCGGAGGTGACGGTGTAGGTGAAGGCAGGCCGATCGGTGGTAATCCCATCCACGACCACGACATCGCCTGCCGCCAGCGGGCCTGTCATGTTGACCAGATCCTGCAAAGAAGCCGTGATGCGCAGATTGCCGCGTTGGGGTTGAATGAGGTTGCCTTCCGCCGACAGGATCGTGTTGCCACTCTTGATCTTGCCGGTTTTGTCCAGGAGTTCGATATCCAGATTGTAAGGCGGATTGCCCCTGAAACCGGTAAAGACCATCACACCGTCCCAAACCTCCATCATGACGGTGCTGTGGAGTGCCGGAGACTGGTAGGTCATCAAAGCATCCAGGGCGCTTTCCGCCTGGAGCACCTCCTCATCCATGGTGCCAAAAAGATTCAAGAAATAAAGAGCAGCGAGATCTTGCTGGAGTCTATGGATGGCCTTGGGCACCTCCACCGGTTCATCAAAAAGAGCCTTGATGCCCGTCATCACGTTGGTCCACGCCTGCTCGGCGGTGGCCTTTTTGCCATCGCTCTTGCGATCGACCTTGAGATCGATATCCTGGACGGTGTAATGCAGGGTCGAACCGTCATCGGTAATGCCATGCATGGCGATCACATCACCGACGGCAAAGCTGCCGGTGATCTTGAAGACATCCCGTTGCCCGATGCCACGACTGGGCACAGCCTCGCCGTTCAACAGCATCAACGAGAGACGATTGTAGGACTTTATGCCTCCCCCGACGCCATACCAGCCGGCCTGACTGCCGGTTCCCTTGGCCACCAACTCGATGGTGATCCCATTGGCCGTGGCGGTGGCCACGCCGCCTGCGGCATCATTCAAGGCCTTGGCCAGCTTTTTGGCAACATTGGTTGAAGCCTCTTTGACCGTGGCGGCGGTTGTGGAACTGGCTCCGTCGGAGGTCAAATCCTCGGCCACCACGGTGTAGACCACATCCGACGTGGACAATCCCTTGATGGTCAGCGTATCCCCCAGAGCGAAGCCGCCACCATTCCGGCCAGGCATAATCGAAAGCACGTCAAACTGACGTTTGGAACGCTGGTCCGCGGTGATGATCTCGCCATCCCCGGTCAAGGCCACCGCCGTATAACTGTCAACAATGGTGGTGTCGTAAAACCAGTCGCGGCCACCGTTGCGCGAGGTCAACAAGCCGCCTTCGGCCACGACGAGAACGATCTCCTGGCCGTCAGCGGAGATGGTGACCCCACTGAAACTCAACCCGTGCGCACCCAGGGGCGTTTCGTTCCAACTCAAGCCCTGGTCTTCGGAGATCCAGATGTTGCTGCCGGAGGAGCCGTTGGAGATGGCAACCTGGCGACTGCCCTCGATGCGTACCCCATCGACCATGCGGTAGTCCGAAACCGCCACACCTTTCCAGGTCCGGTCTTCGACGAGGGTCTGGGTCAACACCTCCCGCTCGGACGCCACCACCAGACCGAACTCCACGCCGGAGAGCAGGAAACCGACGGCGTCGTCACCCAGACTCTCCACCGGTCCGCCGTTGATACCCGCAAAGGCCTGCAAATCGTGCCCGCCAACGGTGAGCACATCATGCGAGACCTGGGCGCCGTTGGCCAGTTTCAACGTCCGCACCGATTTTTCGAATCCCAGCGATCCCCCTGCGTAAAAGAGACCGCCCACGCCGATCTGAACATCGGCAGAGGCGCGAACCAGCGGCCCCTTGTCGCCGTCCAGCGTGAGGGTACGGGAGGTGGTCGGACCGGTGGTCACCGTCATCGGGGTCAGGTGATTGGCCGGATCAGCCATCGTGTCGAAGGCCGCCACATAGTGGATCGGCTCCAGATTGGGCGCCAGACCGTAGACCTGGTTGACCTCCACCAGAATGTCGCTCACCGACATGGTGATGGCATCCACCCCGACAAAGGCCACGGAATCGGTCTGCAGTTCCAGACCGAGCCAGGTGACGCCGGTCAATCGGGTGGCATCCTCCGGGGTCGAGGCCAGCACCAGGGCAAAGGTGGCATCGGTCAGGGCAAAGCCGGTGGCGTTGCCGTTGGGGGTATCCGCGTCCACCCCGGCGACCACGATCCGGCCATCCCCATTGCTGTCCACAAAATAGGGACCGCCCACGCCCGCAAAGGCGCTGATGCCGGTCCCGCCGACACGAATGGTGTCCACGATATGGCTTTCGCCATGTACCTGGATGGTGCCAATGGATTTCTCAAAGGCCAGGGAACCGCGCACGGTGACGAAATCGGCGATGCCAAGGGCGAAATCGCCGGAGGCCTGAATCAACTCCCCCTTGCTGCCAGCCAGGTCGATGGTCATGGTCTTGCCATAACCGGTGTAAACCGCCAGCCCCTTATCGTCACTGAAATCGATCACCTGGGTATCGGCGTCACTGCCGGTGGCGACTCCGTACACCTGGTTGATCCCGACCGAAAGGTTCTGCGCCGTGGCCGTAACCCCTGGCACACCCACCAGACCCACTTCGACGGCACTGGCTTCAAGAGCGCTCCAGTTGCGCGTTCCCGTTTTCTCATAGATCAAGGCGAGGCCAAACTCGGCCTCCGTCAAGGTCAGGCCGACCGCGTTCAGGTTGACCTCATCATCCAGATCGATCGCGCCGTCCCCATTGGTATCCCGGCGGTATGGACCATGGACACCGATAAAGGCATTCAGGCCCGTGCCCCCGAGGGTCAGCATATCGGTATCGACGTGGGCGCCATCGGCCAGGGTGAATTGATGCGACGATTTTTCCATCGACATCGTGCCGCTGGCCATGAAAAAGCCCGCGACATCCAGCGTCATGCCGCCAGAGGCACGCACCATCTGGCCGCGGTCACCCGCATGGGTGAGATCCAGACTCTTGCCGGTTCCGGTGATCAGGGTCACGGCATTGCTGGTTTCAACGCCATCCACCGTCCGGGTGCCGGAAAAATCGATCACCTTGTCGTTGGCATCCACGCCCGCAGACAAGCCGCTGACCAGGTTGATATCCACCCCCAGATCCCGTATCTGGAAGGTGATATCGTCGGGCAGACCCACCAGGGTGTCCACATGGCCGATGCTGGCGGTCAGTGCCGTCCAACGGGTGTTGCTGTAGCCACTGTCCGTGGAACGGAACAGCCCCAGACCAAACTCGACCCCCCGGACCGCGACGCCGCGCGCTGCCGGATTGAGTTCGCTGGTGAGAATCACCCCGTTGGCGTCCCGGTCGATCACGCCGTTGCCGTCGTTGTCCGTGGCATAGGGACCCAGACCCACAAAACCGGTCAGTCCGGTGCCGCCCACGCTGACCATCTGGGTCTGCACCTCGGTGCCATCCGCCAGCACAACCTGTTGCACACGACGCTCAAACCCCATGGATCCGGAGATGTCGATGAAATCGCCGACCTTCAATTGACCCGAGGCCGACGCCCGCACCAGCACACCCAAATCGCCATCCATATCCAAGGTGCGTGTGTGGCCGGTGCCGGTGATGATATCCACCTGCCCCCCTTCGGCAGTGAAGTCGATCACCTTGCTGTCCGCACTGAAACCGGCACCCACGCCGCTTACCAGGTTCAGATCCACCGCAAGATCACTGACCTGCATGGTGATGTTGTCCACACCCACCAGGCCGACACTGCCGGCTGTGGCCGACAATGCCACCCAGCTCAAACCGTCGGCATTGCCCTGGCCCGGTTTGGCCGATGCCAGCAGCAGGGCAAAATCGGCATCTTCCAGGGCCAGACCCACGGCCCCACTCCCTGGCAACGGCTCTCTGGCATGGGTGACCGGATCCACGGCGCCCCAGTACGGTCCACCCACGCCGACAAAGGCATACAGCCCCTCGCCACCGAAGGCGAGGGTGTCGGTTTTGACCTGGCTGCCGTCGGCCAGGACCACTTCACGACTGCTCTTCTCAAACCCGAGAGAACCCCCGACATAGAAAAACTCACCCACCGTCAGGGAGATCTCGCCCGAGGCCTTGATCATCGTGCCTGAGGCACCCAGAAAATCGAGCGTTTTGGTTTCGCTGCCATGGCCGGTTTCAATGGCCAGAGGCGCGCCTTGATAATCCACCACGGTTCGACCATCCGTCCCCACGTTGATGGAGACGGCCATGTTGCCGGCAGTGGCTTCGACCAGGGACAAACCATACTCGGTGGCCGTCTCCGAGGTCGCGCTCAGGCTCACCCAGTTGCGGGGCCGATCCAGTTCCGGTTGACCGGCGGGCGCCTGCTCCATGTAGAGTGCCAGGCCGATATCCAGACCGGTCAATTCAAAACCGGCGGCTGTCGGGTTGATGGTCTCGTCTGAAAGATCGTTGTCGTGGTCGGTATCGAGACGATACGGACCATTGAGTCCCACGAAGGCGTGCAGATTGTCGCCACCAATCAGCCAGCGACGGGTCTGGACGGTCGTGCCATCCGACAACCTGACCCCATCCACCAGGCTGTTGGAGACCTGGAACCGGCCATCCACGGTCAAGAATTGACTGCTCGTCAGGGTCATCCCCACCGAGAAGGCGCTGGTATTGGTGAAATAGTCGGCGTTAAAGAACATGCCCAGGGCGTCGGCGTCTGTTTTGCTGTGCGCGACAATGGTGACCGCCTCGGCCACCGCCCGCTTGACCGTATCGAGAACCAGCCCGGTGGTGCTCTGCTTGATCGCAAGCACGGTGTTTCCAGCGTCATAACCGAACAGACCCTTGGCCTGACGCCACAGGCCAGTCAGGCTGCCCGCCTGAATCACGTCAAAGGTATCACGCAATTGCGGCTTGAATCCGGTGTGATCCGTGAACGCGGGGATCACCACATCGAGCGTAACGTTCTGGGCCAGGGTCAAGGTTCCCGTGACCTCAAGGGTGTCATGGTCACCCGCATCGGGATCACCCAGGCGCAAGGCCAGGGTCTGTCCAGACGCCAGGGTCTGATTCCCTTCAATGCGAAGAACGCCATGGGTTGTGCCCGCCGCGCGGCCCATGGTCCCGGCAGCCAGAGCACCGGTTGCATCGACAAGACGCAGACCGTTGGCAGCGGTGATGACCATCCTGCCATCGGTTGCCATCACGGCGGCATCTTGTTTGTCCACACTGTCGGTGGCCAACAGATGGATCTCCCCCTCTTGCGCCACCACATCGTCTTGCAACCAGATGCGCGACCGCGTGCCAAGCGCGTTCAGTTCAATCCGTCCGACACCCCCGGCATGAACATCCTGGGCCACCGTCACGACCACATCCGATGCGTCCGCCGAGCCTGCGGTCAGGAAGATGTCGCCCACATCCGTGGTTGCCATGCCCTGACCATCCCAGATCGTCGAATGGTCACTGCCAGCCCGCTGCACCGTCACGGAAACATCGTCGATGGCAAGCGTACCCGTGGCCACAAGGCGCATGCCGCCACCGCTGGAGGCGGCCAGATGGCCAACATCCAGCTCCAGGGAATTGGGCGCGAGCCCCGTGGTCGCCACCAGACCACCGGCCTGCACCGTGGCGCCGATCTCTTCGCTGGCCAACAACAGGAGCCTGCCGGCCTGAACGTCGAGCGTGTCGGTGGTACCGACATCGGCATCGATGATCGATCCGGCACGGGCAATCAAGGCCACCGCCCCGTCACCCGCCCGCACCTGGGCGATGTGCAGGGCGCCACCGGCATCCAGGCTCACCTGACCCGAATTGTCGGAGTCTGTCGTGCTGTCCATCAAACTGCCGGAAACCTGGATGATATCCCCACGCACGCTGCGCACTTCGATATCGCCACCCGCACTGGCAATGGTCGTGCCCGCCCCTTGCTGGAACGCGCCACGGGTCAACAGGCTGATCGCCCCGCCTGCCGAATGAATGTCCGCATCCAGGGTCACGGTGCCACGCGCATCCAGCAAGATGGCACCGGCGCCGGTCATGAGACCGTCACCCACCACGCTCAAGGCCGTCTGGTTGACCAGGAGCAGATCCCCCTGGTCGGCACTGGCCTGGAGGCTGGCGGTCTTCAAAACCAGAGGCTCGGCAGCGAGCGTATCCATCTGCGCCTTGCCAATACCGCCCCCGCAAGCCTTCAAAATGACCGATCCGGCCTTGAGGTCGGCAAAGCCACCCGTGGCCCGACCCCGAATGGCGCCGCTCCGGGTGGTCGCCGAGGCCATGCCCGTCACCGTCAGTCCGGCGATGACCAGGTTGCCCATCGTCTCGGTCAGGAAGGCATCGCCACCGATGTTGCCCCACACTCCGCCAGTGTCCCCCTGCAGATCCACCAGCAACGTCTGAGCGCCCGAACCAACGTTCCCCTGGGCATACAGCCCCACCTGCCCGGCTTGCAACAAACCGTTCGTACCGGTCTCGATGCTCCCACCCGCTTCCAGGCGCAAGGCATTGGCCGCCAGCGTGGCATGGATCTCGATGTTCTCGCCTGCCGTCAACGATAGCGTGCCCAACGCCACGGTAAGACTCTCCACCGTGATGCGACCGCTGGCACTGATGATCAGATCGTTGCCAGTCACCCCGTTCTCTGCCAACCAGGCGTCATTGATGTGCAGATCTCCAACAACTTGCGGAATGACGGTACCCGTGAAACGGTAGGGGACCACCTCCGGCAAGAGCACAGACGCGCCCCCGGCCTGAGTCAGGGTGATATTGCCAGAACCCGCCCAAACAGGCGTTCCGTCATCCAAGGCCGGATCACGGAGGACCGTCATCGTGCCGGCGGCGGCAACCTGAATCGTGCTCGTGGCGCCATTGGCACGCAAACCGCTTTGCTCGATGTCCCACACCGGTGCGACCAATCCGGTTTCCTTCACGCGATCGATGCGGAAATCCGCCACCGGACCGATCTCCAGATCGGTGGTATTGACCACACCGATGCTGCCGTTGGCGGTATGGGCGGAAAGCCGCGTCACCGTTGTGCGCAGGCTGCTGGTTTCCGAAACCAGACCCGTGCCATCCCCCCCGATACTGGCGCCCGCGACCATGCGCAAGGATTGACCGATCAGGTTGACGACCGTCGTGCCGGCCAGGGCATTGCTGATCCGGCCCGTGCCGGCCAACAGGCTGATGGCGCCGCTCCCGGCATCGACACGCGCCAGGGAGAGCGCGTTGCCAGCGGCCATGCGGACCGCACCACCGTGGCTGCCTGCCGTGGAGCCCGCCGCCATATCAAGCGCGCCATGCTCGGCCTGGAGATCCAAGGCCCCACCCTGGGAAGCCAGTGAACTGCTCCCCTTGAGCAGGATGCTGCCGCTTGCCAGCAGACTCATCGTGCCGCCGGAGGTTGCAACCGCCACCCCCGCACTGTCGGTGCCGACGGTCAGGTTGCTGCCGCTCCCCTCGGCTTGCAGCAGCAGATTGCCGCTCCCCCACACCAACACATCTCCGAGCAGGGCCAGACTGCCGGCGCGGGTGCGCAGCACGGCGGATCCCTGGGAGCTGCTGACCGTGGCCGGTGCGACCGGCGCCACGCCGACCGTCAGACCCACCACGCTCAAGCCATGATCGGCCAACAAATTCAGCGCATCACCCGCGCGGGCATCGAGGGTATCGGCGGCGATTTCCAACACCTGCCCCCGGCGACCCAGGGTGCCAATCGAACCCGCGGCCCGCAGCTTGAGATCCGCGGCCACCAGGTCGGCGTTGCTGTCCGTGCCGGACTGGCGGATCGACCCCAACCGTGCCCAAACATCCAATACGCCGTTACCGGCATCCAGCGAGGAGACGACCACATCCTGCCCGGCATCCACGCCCAGGGCGGCTCCCGTGTTGCGAATCTGCGCCCCGTCCTCTTGCACGAGAGAACCCTTCTCGGCGGTCACGCCGATCCGACCCCCCGCATTGACCACCAGGGAGCCCGCACCCTGAAAAACAGTGCCACCCGCCTGCAAGGTCAGTGCGCCCAGACCAAAATGCACATCCCCGAGGAGCGACAGGTCGCCGTCACGGGCTTGCAAGGCAATGCTGCTGGCGCGATCGCTTGAGACCTGGATATCGCTGCCCACAATCAGATCATCCTGGGCGCGAATCTTGATGATGGCCCCATCGGAATCCGCGACCACCGACACGCCCCCATCGACCAGGGTGAGATCGTTGATATCCTCGATGGCGATGACCGAACGCAGCATGGTCATGGTTTTGAGACTCAGAGTCTCGGCATCCACCCGCAGGGCGCGATCGGCGGTGCCGATATTGCGATAATTGCCCAGGTTGGCACCGTCACCGGCGGTGAGCGTGACTTGTTCGCCGATCACATGCACGCCATTGCGATGCTCGCTCCGTTCCGAGGCATAGATGCTGCCGGTGCGCGTGGACAAGGCCACCACACCGTCTTCCCCGCTGCCCCGGCTTTGCACCGTGGCCAACCACAGGTTGCTGCCTTGTCCGGTCAGGTCGCTCCCTTCCTCGATCAGGATCCTGCCGGCGGCGTCCACGGTCAGCACGCCGGGCATATAGCCATCATTGCCGGGCAATCTCAGCCCCTTGTCACCCAGATCGATGCGCATGACAGCCATGTCGCCATCGCCCATGGTGGTGTAAATGCCACCATGGCCCAAACCGACCCCGGCATCCCCATCGGTGATCAAGGTGATGTCGCCACCGCTCATGATTGGCGTCCAGTTCTGCAACGCCTGGCCGACCCAGATCTGACTGCTGGCATGAATGGAACCGGCGGTGGAGAGCCACACGTTACCCAATGCCTGAATGCCACGGGTGTTGAGCGCGCTGCCGCTGCCATCGGCGATCAGGATTTCGCTCTCGGCGCGGACCGCCACCACACCCTGGCTGTCGATCATCAGGTTGCCGCTGGCCGACAGGTTGAGGTCATCGGTCAGTTGGATCGTGACGCTCAACAGGCGGTGTTTGTCCTCGACCCACTGGCCATGGCGGACATCCGCCACGCCATCCGTGGACGAGAGCACCGGCAGGTTCGCGGGGGGAATGAGATACGTGCTGATCTCCTCCCACTGGCTGGGATCAGAGAAGGCAGAGGGGGTGGCCAGATCCAGGGTGCCATCCTCGCCCAGATACCGATAACGCTGGTAGGTGGCAGAGACCACATCCCGGGCCGACGCCTGGGAAAGCAGCTCCTTTTCCGCCAGCGACAAGGCAGCAAAATTTCCCGGATTCCGGATGGTGACCCGATCACTGGAGAGACCCACGCCGGCGGCATGATCCGTCGAACTGTGCGAAATCAGTTCGATATTCGCCCCTTGAATGTTGAGTTTTTCCGCTGTGGGGGTCGCTCCTTGTCCATTGGTTTCCAAATGGGGCAGCAAAACCGCAATCAGGTCGGGGGCCAAGGCATAATGACCCGACCCGGCATTTTCAAAGCCCCCTTTGGCCATGTTGGCTGCGGCCACGTTGCCATCGGGGATGTAACGCTCAAACGAGCCATCCGTAATCGCACCGGCCCGGGCCTGCAGGGTGACATCTCCGGTGGTTGTCACCGACACATCGCCATTCCAGGCCGTCGGGGTGATCAGACGCAGGTCACCGGAGGTCTCTTCGATATTGATGCTGCCAGCGGCGCGGGCCGCCACGCCGCCTGTACCCAGAAGCGCGCTATCCACCCGCGCCATGACCAAACCTGCACCGCCATCCAACTGGACCGTCGCGCCGACAATACGGGAAAGGTTGTTGGTGCCCACGATGCCGTTGAGCGCGGAAATCTGCACATCAAAGGCCGCGGAGAGTTCGGCGCCCGTGGTATCCGCCCCGGCAGCGAGAAGTTCACCATCCCGCGTATACTCAGCCGCCACCACCTGGCCGATCTTGATCGGGTTGTTGGTCTTGCCGGCCAACTGCTCCACCCGGATTTGACCGGTGGCCTGGATATTGAGCTTGCCCCGAGGATCCTTGACCTTGATGATCACATCGCTGTTGGACTTGATCTCCGGCAACGCGCCAGAGAACAGGGCGGTTCCGGAGACCTCCAGGGCATCTGCCGACAAGGCAATGGGACGAAAATCTTCCGCCTCCTCATCGATTGGTCCGCCGCCTATGGAGATGCTGCTGCGCAAACGCAGGGTGCCGGTCGTCTGGATGTCAAGGTTCACCGGTTTGTCCGATCCGGTCGCCGACGAAATCTTGACCGGACGATCCGCCTTGAGGCTGTAACCATAAAAATCTTTCAGACCCGTGACCGTCGTCTTGATGGTGGTGACCACCTTTTCCCGCAACCAACCGCCGCCGGTGGTGGTCGGTCCCTTGATGGTGATCTCCTGGTTGGCAAAACTGCTGTCCAAACGGTAGTCCGCCTTTTTGGCCACCCACTTGGTACCATCTGCGCGCAAAACCGGGTTGCTCTCCGTGTTCTCCCACACCCCGCCCGTCAGGCGACCACCGCTTAACTTCTCCAGGAATTTCCACGTGTCGGTATTGGTGAAATCCGTGACCGGGAAGGAGACGGTACTCTCCGAGCCGATATATTCATACAACGTGTTGGTCTTGACATCCCGCACCAGAGACTTGTTGGCGATCACATCCACCGCAGGATTGCCCTTGCGCAGGTAGATCATCTGGAGCATGGCGTCGGTGTTCTCCAGGGTGACCTCTTCGGACTCCAGCAATGGCGTGCCATCGGCAAATTTCTTGTCCACATCCTTGGCCGCCTGGTCCGGCACCAGGCCGTCCCAATCGAAGCCAAGCAGGTTGAAACTTTTCTGCTCGTAGGTGAACACTTCCGTCTGGGTCAAGGCCTGCCCCTCGATCCAGGTGTAATAACGACCTGGAGCAGGCTGATAGAAAATGGGGGTATAGCCCTCTGAGTTCATGACGGCATTGATCCCCGTCTGGCGTGATCCAGGCACCTCCACATAGTTGATGCTGCTGACGGCGGTATCGCCTTGGGTCTTCGAAACCAGGGTGCCCTGCTTCATCACCCGATCAAACGTGCCGTTCTGGACCGTAAACACCTCGCGCAACAGGGTCTCGCTGTCGGTAATGGTGATGGTGCCAGTACGATTTTCCGACAAATCAATGGTATCGATCGCCAGTTCATAAGCGCTTTCATTGTGGATCTGGACCGACGCGTAGCCGCTGGCCACCCGCAACTCGCCATTCCCCGTGCTGACGATGGTGCCGGTCAGATTGATACTGCCGCCAGTCGGCTTGATCGGATCGAGCACAATCACCTTGTTTTGGGCGTCGAAAGCACCATCCACCGTCATGAGGCCATCGGCACCAAAGGAGATGCCAGGGCGGATGTTGCCCTGATCATCCGTGAAGTTGACCGATTTGGTGGGGGCAAAATCCTTGGAGATGTTCAGCTCAATGTTGTCAACACCGCTTTGCACCAGGCCGTCGATGTTGAGGTAACGGGCATTGATGTCAATCGCGCCCATGGCAAACAGGATCGACTTGCGGTCTTCATCAAAGCTGGCCAGAAGTCGGTATGGACCCGCATTGTAAGTGGCGGAGCCAATCGCGGCCACCTTGATGAAATAGGTGCCGGACCTGGCGATATCCATCTCCACCGTCTGGGAGGCGGAGATGTCACG
Organism: Candidatus Magnetaquiglobus chichijimensis; assembly: GCF_045865675.1. Lineage (NCBI taxonomy): Bacteria > Pseudomonadati > Pseudomonadota > Magnetococcia > Magnetococcales > Candidatus Magnetaquicoccaceae > Candidatus Magnetaquiglobus > Candidatus Magnetaquiglobus chichijimensis. Next base: position 209,264 of record NZ_BAAFGK010000001.1, on the reverse strand, counting down.
GCTGTCAACCTGGGTTTTGTTGGCATCCAGCAACTGCACCCTGAAAGAACCACCCGGGATGGTGAGTGCGAGCTTGATCTTGCCCGGCCCTCCCACCTTGACCCGGTAATAATCCACATCACCCAAGGTCGCCAGCCGTGCCGTGACCTCTCCCCCGTTCGACAACGCATCGGCCAGGGCCAGGGTATCGTTCGATTCGACTTCATCGCGGGTGCTGGGCACCACACCGGCAATGGCCTGTTGCAGGCTGAGCAGGTAGGGGGCGTCTTGCGCCGAGGTTTCCGACAGGGCGGCCAATTTGGGCAAGCCGGCATCGTTGTAGAGTTTCTGGCCATACAGCTTGTTGAAGTTCACATACTGACGCGGATCCTGATTGGTGTGATACCAGTCATCCGTGGAGAGGTTGAAATCGCCGGAGGCCGTCAGCTTGATCTCCTTGGCGCGAATCTCGCCGGTCACATTGATGCTGCCTTCCAGGTTGGTCAGATACAGATCGCCGTCGGCATTGGAGATCTTGCCGCGAACATACAGATCCTGCGGAGCATCCGGTATGGTGACACCCAGATCGTAAAAGGCGCTGGGATAGGCATCCTGCATGATCTTGATCTGGCTGGTGCCTCCCACGCCCGCCTCGCCGGCCAATCCTCCCATTCCCAAAGTTTTGCCATTCCAGTAGACGGTACCCGGCTCCAGGCTGGTCAACGCGCCATCCACGATATCCTGGCGACTGCTGTCCAGGATGGAGACGTTGTTCACGATCAAGCCAAACGGGGTGCTGTTGGTGATGTTGATCAAGGCCGAACCGTGGGCCAAGATACGGCCACTCTCCAAAGCCTTGCCAAGGGAGAGACCGGGATCGGTGGTGGCCTTGATGAACACACCCCCACCCGATGCGGTAATGGTGGGCAACTCCAGGAACAGCTGGTCAAACTGGGCCCGTGGCACCGCCTTGCCGCCAACCGTCTCAGCCAGACCCATTTTGAGCAGTTGACCATCGATTTTGTCCAGCATGGCCTGATACCGGGCAATCGCCTCGGTATTGCCGGCATGACTCTCCATCCAACCCAGAATCTTGGCGCGATCCTCAAACAACTGGTTGGCCACGTTGGCATAAACCAGCTTGGGCAGGGCAACGGCCTTGGGTTTGACCACATAAAAGTCATCGCTGAGCTTCATGGCAAACTGGTAGCCCTTGTCACTCTTGAGCGACAGGATCTCGCTCCAGCCAGTCCCGGAAAAATCGGTGGCGGAACTGACCGTCGTGGCCACACCGGTCCGCTTGGCCCACAGGCCCGTCTGGGTGCGCACGGTCTCGCCGGTGCTCACGGTCAGGTTGGCTGTGGTGGCTTCGATCTGGTGATCCGGCGTCACCACTTTCCAGCGTCGGGTGTCGGTATAATCTTCTTTTTCGAGGATCAGCGATTCGTCTTTGTAACTGCCGGGCGCGAATTCATAATATTTTCCGGCCTCTCCCTTGCCAAAAGCGCCTGCCACCCCCTCCACAATGGTTCCGGTGCTCACCCCCATGGAGACATCCTCCATATCCAGCGGGGCATATTCATATTGTTGGGATTTGTCCAGATGCAAGGCCAGTTTTTCGGCATCTGTCAGGGTTTTGCCCAAACGGCCTTCGGCAAGTTGGCGCTCACCATTGACCCAAAGCGGCAGGATCTGAATTTCGGTCAGATAATTCATGCCCGCCTCAACCGTGGCCTTATCACCCATCCTGACCAGATTGGTGCTGTGATCGACGAGCGTGCCGGTGGGCTCGAACCCGTAAGGGATGAGTCCGACATTCAGAACCAAACCGTCAATTTTGGCCCGCTCACTGCCAATCCCTTTTTCGGCCACCATATCCACGTGCCGCACGGCACGCACACTGGTACTCCCCTGCAAATCAACCAGATTGTTCTCAGCCAACACATTGGAAACCACCGGCACGCTCAAACCGTACAATGCCACCGTGGTCATATCCGCGCGTGCTGTGCTGTGCAACTCGTTGGCCACGCGATCCCTGGACTGACCGGCGAGCAACGTGACATCCTGGCCCGACAACTCGGCGTTGTTCAATAAAATCCTGTTGTCTGATCCAAGAATGACCGCGGTATTGGAACCGGCGCCACCGACGGCAGACGCCGCAAAACTGTTGGTGTTGGCCGTCAATGTGGCATTGGTCTGGGTCGCGATTTCCAAATCGCCGTTCAGATTGCGCAGCTCGGCGCCATCCACCACCACGTCGGACATCAAAAAGGCATTCTGCGCGACCGTCGCGGTATTGATCGCCAAAAGCCCCACCGCATCCACGCGCACCTTGTCCACCGTGAAGACATCGGTGACGGTCTCGATGCGGAACAGGCCGCCTTTGCTGGCCGAGGAGGCGGCAATCAGCCTGCTGCCCTCGCCAATCTCAACCTGGGAACCGAATTGATTGTCCACAGTGCCCAAGGTGGTCGTTGAACCCAGAACGGAGATCGTTCCGAGACCGCCGCCAAAGGATTGCAGGGAGTTGTCCAGGTTGGAATAAAGGCTCTTGTCCGCCACGTTCTTGGCCGAAAGTAAAATATCGTCGGCCAAGACCTCCACCCGTTCACCAATCTTAATATCGGCAGAGCCAAGCAGGGTGGAAATCATCGTCGCCCCACTGCCAGCCAGAGCACCGACCGCCAGATTGAAAGCGGTGGCATCAAAGTTCTGTTCCCGGTTGGCCGTCAGGTCCAGCATGCTGACGGTGACCTTGCTGTCATCCCCAACCAGAACCTGGGTCCGTCCCAGAATGTCCACTTCGGAGTAGGCCCCGGCCAGACCCGCGAACAAGCCTCCGCTGGAGGCGGTGGATTGCTGGAACAGGTTGTCGGTGGAGTCGGCCAGCACGCGCAGCGTGGGCGCCGTCACCTGGGCGTTTGCACCCAAACCGGCCCGGACGATGCTGATATCCTTGGAACTGGCGGAAGAGAAACCCATGGAGGCGCCGGAACTGACGCTCAGCGCGTCCGCACGCGCGTAGCTGTTCTGCACGCTGTTGGCCTTGACCAACACAACCGCATCGGCGCCTGACAGTTCCACGACCGCCGCGGACAAATAGGCATCGACCAGGGCGCCCATCTCATTTTCAGAGACCGTCCCCGCTGCGGCTGCGGCGATCAGACCAAAACTGGCCGCAGCCGACAAAACCTGTGACTCCTGTTGGGCCAGACTGTCGGCCAGAATGGTCAGGTTGCCCTTGGCGCGCACTTCGGTCCAGCCGTTTTCACTCCCCTCCACGAAAACATGGAGTGCCCCGGCCAGCGTTCGATCGATCCCTGCCACAACCTGAGTCGTGATGGTGTTGAACGAGACCGCGCCACCGCCCGCAATGGCAAAACCGATCCCCCCCGAAATGGCCACGGAAACCGCGGTGGAACTGCTGTCGATGCTCGGCGTGTCCAGAGCGGTGATGAGAATATCGCCTCCGGCGTCCAGGACCACGCGATCGGCATAGGCCTTGGTGCTGCCCGCGATTTCGTTGACGGCAATGGAGATGCCGATGGAGACAGAACCGGCAAAAGTGCCGAAGGCCGCCGAAACCGACACGGCCAGCACGTATGATTCGATGCTGGATTGGTTGTCGGCCTGGATGACGATATCCCCATCGACCTCCATGCCCGTGCCCGTGCTGTTGAAGATGTAGGCCTGGGTATCGGTGTTGATGCGGTTGGTCGCACTCGCCCCAGCGCCACTGAGCGCCGCGCCCACGGTGCCACCACCGGAGGCCGCCACCGAGCCAGCCAGCACGAAGGAATCAATCTTCTGTCTGTTGAGCGCGTTGACGGCAAGATCTCTTTGGACACCATCGTCGCTGATCGTGACCGACGAGCCGATGACGTAGGCCTGGATCTCATTGGCCGAAGTGGTGAGCAACTGCTTCCATTTATCCTTGTCGGAAAAGTCCTGGGCAAGAATCAGGTCATCCATCGCGCCGTTCTTGTCCCGGTCCTCCTGAGTCAAAGTTTTACTGCCGATATATTCATACACCTCGTTGGCACGCGCGCCTGACCTGGGCCCCAGTTTAACGGTGTCGCCCTTCACGAGCTGGCCGGGGGAATCGGTGCCCTGCACATAGGTCACCGTACCGTCATAGGCATAGGGATCGTACCCCAAATAGTTGCGTGCGATCGACACACCGATCGAGGCCCCCACGCCCACGGCACCGCCCACGCCCACGCCAATGGAGGCGGAGATGATGGTGGCATCGATCCGGCTGGTGGAGACCGCATCCACCACCACGTCGCCGGATGCGGTGATGGCGCTGTCGTCGATACCCGCATGGGTGTCGGCCAGGATGATATTGAGTGCCGATGCCCCGGCGCCGCTGACGCCAACACCGGCACTCCCGCCAATGGCAGCCGACACCGACGCCGCCAGAGAGAAGACCTGGATATCGGCATCCGATTGTGCCTTGACTGTCACCCCCTCGGAAGTGGTCACCTCGACCCCTTCGAGTGCGGCCAGCACCACGCCGTCGATGACATTGCGGGCCAGAGAAATACCAATGGAAACCGAAACACCGACCGTGCCGCCCAGTGCCACGGCAATGGAAGCGGCACCGGCAAAGGCGGTAATCCTGGAGTTGTTGTTCGCCAACGCGGACACGCTGTCAGCAAAGATGCTGCCAGGCCGGGTCTTGGCAGCCGTCTCGGTCATGGTTCCGGCTCTGACCCGAACGCCGATCTGGTTTTCGGCCCAGACACCGGAACCGCTCACGGCAACACCCGCACTGCCTCCCGCGCCCACGGCAGCCGAACCGGAGAGAACCAGGGCGTCGATGGACTGGCTGGCCTTGGCCGTAAAGGTGACATCCCCCGCGGTCTGAATGGAGGTATCCTCGGCCACAGCGCGAACGGTGGCAATGGCATCCTCACCCACCGCGCCGAATCCCTCCTGACCGATCAGGTTGCGGGCGACGGCGATGCCGATCGAGGCCCCCACACCCGCGCTGCTGCCTGCGCCAACGGCAATCGACAAAGAGGCGATGGTGGCGGAAATCACCGACTGGTTGACAGCACTCAGCGTGACATCCTCGGCAGCGGTCACGTCGGAAAAGCGCAACAGCGCATCGGTGGAGCCACTGAGTCGATTGACGGCCACCGCACCCGCCCCGCTGATGGCGATTCCACTGCCACCGACTGCCAGGCCAATGGCCGCCGAGGCTGCCACCGAAAGGGCGTTGATGTTGTTCCGGGCCATGCTGACATCCTGACCATCCAGGGTCAGGGTGAAACTCTTGCCATCGGCGTCGATGATCTGCCAGATCTTGCCCGGCTCAATCACCGAAACCGCCAGTTCCGGCACGACCCGCTCCCAGTTGGTCGTGTCCGAATAGTCCACCTTGGTGAGATTCAGCTCCTGGTTGTTTTTGCCGATATAGCGATAAACCGCGCCGCCCACGCCGCCGTTCCGGTAGGTGTTGGCCAGTCGGACGGTATCCTCCTTGCGTATGGTCTTGTCCTGGGGATCCTGTTTCTCCCAGAGATCGTCATCCTCAAAATCGGCCTGGGACAGGTCAACAGAGGTCGTCGTTCCCTCCTCATCCTCTTCCTTGCCCAGGTAGCGGTAGATGATCTCTTTGCCGTCCTCGTCATACTTTCCTTCGTCCAGAACAAGATCATCCTTCTTCAGATCGACGGTGCCCTCGTCCGTGCTGTAGCTCCAGTCGAGACCATCCCCCGAGGTATAGACCGCCGTGGGTCGGATCAAATCCGCATCGGCCAGTTCATAACCGGCATCGATCAACACGTTGCGCAGATTCACCACCGTGGTCGGATCGGCAAATTCGGAGGCCAACTCCCAGCGTGTGGTATTGGTGTAATCCTCTTTCCAGAGTTCGATATCCTCCTCGTATTCGACTTCATCCCAAGTGTCACTGTCGGTGTAATCGGCTGTCGATAAATCGACTGTCGTTTGCTCGACCTCGCCGACATATTCAAACACGCGACCGGCAAACCCTTTCCGGCCAAAGTTGTCCGACACCCGGACCTTCTGCCCGGAGGAGATGGTTGTCATGCCCTCGGCAGTCACATGATCCACCGATCCGCCGATAAAGCGGTAGACGCGCCCGGCCTCACCGAGTCGCGGGTCGTGCAACGCGTCCACCCGCACGGTATAACCCGACTTGACCGTGGACTCGGTGTCATCCACCTCGTCGAATCGATCATCGCTGGCCAGATGCAGCGACCTGTCGGTCAGATTAATCGTTTGATCATCATCATCAAATTCATAGATACGACCATCGTCATCACGAACCAGATCCCCGTCCTTCAGATAGGTCAAACCATCTTTGCGAAGGTAATCCCACTCCCGGTCCGTATCGCTGTCGAAACTGGTCTTGGCATTGGCATTGGCGGCAGAATCCAAAGCCGCTGCGGTGATGCCTGCCTGCTGCAACCTGGCCCACTCTATGTCCGGCCCCTCCGCCAAACCGGCAGAGATCGAGCGCATGGTCAGAGCGCCTGCGCCCACATCGAGCAGAGCGTGTTCGGCGCGTGCCAGCACATCCGCGTCAATGCTGTTGAAAGCCAGCGACAAACCGATCGAGGCACTGATGCTGGAGCCACCTCCGGCCAACGAGGCCGCCAGGGAGGCCGCACCGGCCACGGCATTGATGGAGGCGCGACTTTCGCCCCTGATGTCGATCCCATTGGCGGTTACCGTGGACGGGTCGGCATCACTCCCCATGATGCGGGCATCCACGCTGCTGAAAATGCGGTTTTCCGCATAGACCCCGGCGGCACTCACCGTGATGGCCCCGCCTCGACCGGCGCCCACCGCGGCGGAACCGGCCAACACCATGGCGTTGATCTCGGCGGTCGAGGTGGCGGTCAGGGTCAACGCGCCCGTGGCATCCACATTGGCCCGATCCAGTCGGGCGAGCGTGGCTGCGCGCGCGGTCCCATAACTGACCAGTTTCCAGGTGGTTTCGTCCGAATAATTCTGAGTCGTCAAGTCAAGCCCATCCTTGTCGATGGGCTCGCCGACATATTGGAAGATCTCCCTGCCAAGCAGGCTGGAGTCATTCAGGACATAATCGCCTTTCTTGAGAAGTTTGTTCTTGTTCTGATCGTTGTACAGGCTGGCTTTGTAATCGTACTCAACAGAGACCGGTGTCTCGCCGATGATGTTGCGGGCCACCGACAAACCCAGAGCAAAGGCCTTGGACCCGCCGCCGCCCACCGAAACCGACGCTGCCACGGAACGCAGATAGGCATCCACCAGGGAGTCGTCATGGGCCTCGACATAGACGTTGCCCGCTTCTTCCTCTGTGCCCGCCCGCAGCGCGACCAACCCGGCAAAGGCGTCGGTGTCGCCACTGATGCGGTTGAAAGCCAGAGTGCCCCCACCCGCCACGGCAGGTCCCCCCTTGGCACTGATGGCCACGGCCACGGCGGTGGCCGTTCCATTGGCGGTGATGACGGAACTGCGCCACGCGCCGATCCGGATAGCGCCCCCCCTGGCGATCACATCCGTCTTGACATCGCCAACAGCCTTGATGGAGGCCTCGACCGAACTGAAAATGTCATTGCGCGACAGGCTGAGCCCCACCGAAATGGCCTTGGCGCTGCTGGTCTTGCTGGCGGCGATCGAAATCGCGCTGGCGGCCACCTTGGCGTGGATGGCGGTTCGGCTTTTGGTTTGCACGGCAATACCGCCGCCCGCATCCACCTTCCCGGTCTCATCCAATGTCGCCCGCACATCCGCCGCAATCTTGTTCATCGCGACCACGGGAGCCACCGTGATGGCGGACTTGGAGCCATTGTCCCCACCAGGCGTGGGCGCGGACTTGACATCGACATTCAAGGCCAGGGCAGAACTTTCGATAATGGCATCGATGCTGCCGGCCCAGTCGGCCAGCAGATCCATATCGCCTGCCACATCAAAGGTGTTGCCTTTTCCACCGGCAACCGTACTGGCGGTCTGCGGCGTGCCAAAGCTGGTGCCCAGCACGCTGTCGGCCATGTTGGCAAACAGATTTTGCGGCTTGTAGCCAATGGTGTTGAAGGCCAGAGTCACCCCCACGGAGGTGCTGGCCTTGACGCTGCTGGCCACCAGGGCCGCAATACGCGCACTGTTGTGGGCAGCGATGTTCACACTGCCGGTTTCGGCCTCGAAATCTGCGGCAGCATCCTCCGGGGTCTCCTGGGCCGTGGCGGTGACATCACACTCCTCCATCCAGGCACGGGCATCCGACAGGATGGTGTTGGTCGCAATCACGATGTTGATGGCTGTCTTGCCGCTGCTGACCGTACTGTTGTCCTGGGCCAGAATCGTGGCGCGCTGATCCGCCGTGACATTCAGGTCGCCGGCAAGGGTGATGGTCTGACCGTCGATCAAGGCATCGACATCGGTGCGCACATCGTTGCGCACCACCAGTCCACCAAAAGCAGAGGCATCGGATTTCTCCCCGAACAGCGCATCTGCCGCCGTAGCGCCCAGATCGGTCCAGAAGGCGAGATCAAGTTTCCACCAGCGGTCCCGGTCGTTGAAATCCTCCTCGGCCAGATCAACCGTGTCGCTCCAGCCGGTGAAGATGTAGGTCACGCCCAGCTCGCCCTTGACCCGTTTCCAAAGGGTCGTATCCGTAAACAGCTGGTCGGCGAGCTGGACATCTTCCAGAGGTTCCTGGCCAATGTATTCATAGGTATCGCCCGCAAAACCACCCCCGATATCGGTGATCAACTGCACCCTCTGGCCTTTGGTGACCTCCTCGGGACGGTCAAACTCGGAATAAACCGCGCCGCCCAGCTGGACCCGATCACCAAATTTCAGTTTCTGCTCGCCCGAACGATCGGTGTAGGTGAGCCCCGCCAGATTGGACAAGGCCTTGATCGCCAGACTGGCCTGGCTCTCCTCACCCGTGGAGATCGCTTCCAGGTCCACGGTGGAGACAATGCTCGCATCGTCTGCCGAGGTCACCGAGAGACCGCCATCGCCGGTATCAACCGTGCCGCCCTCTCCCGAGATGAACGACTTGGCCTGACTGCTCACCATATTGCTGGCCAACACAAACCCAACCGACAGGCCAGAGGGTTTCTCCGACGCCGCCGGGTTGACCGCATCGGGGGTCACGGGCGCGGGCGTACCGTCGGTCGCCGCCGTATCTGTCGCCGGGGCCTCTTCGGGCGATGCCATGGTCGAGCTGGTCGCGTTGGAGATCTTCGAGAGGATATAGGCCTCGGAACGCCCGGAAACCAGAATGGCGCCGGCCACCTCCATGTTGGAGTCCTGGACATACGCCATCACGGTCGATGGCTGCTCATCCGCCAAACGGGAGCCCACCAGGGCGTCGATGGTGGCAAACAGAATGTTGGTGGGCTTCCAGCCCACCGTGTTGAAGGCCAGGGTCACCCCGATGGATTTTCCGTCCGAACTCATGGAGCTGTTGTTTTCCGCCACAATGTGACCGGAGTTGACGCCATCAACCGTGAGATCCCCCTCGGTCGTGGTGACATCGCTGTCCACGATATAGGCATTGGCACTGTTGAGCATCAGGTTGGTGGCAATGACACCACCGGCGGCCAGGCCAGGTCCATCTCCGCCGGTGGCTTCCGCCGTGGCATCGGCCAGGGCGCGGATCACCGCCTCCTCGGCCACGTTGATCGTCACCGAACCGGCGGTCAGATCGGTGTTCTGAACGTAAGCATTGGCCGTGGCCCGCAAATCGTTGCGCACAATGATGCCACCCACGGCCAGGGATTTGGACGGGGTAGGCTCGGTCGCCGCCGGGGTGGTCGCTGTCCCGTCACCGGCTGTCCCGTCACCGGGCGCCTGCGTGGGTTCCGGGGTCGGTTCCGGGGTCGGTTCGGGTGTGGGATCAGGGGTCGGTTCCGGGGTCGGTTCGGGTGTGGGATCGGTCCCTGGATCGGTCCCTGGATCGGTCCCTGGATCGGTCCCTGTGCCAGGATCAACCACTGCTGCCGGAATCAAGAGGCTACGCACGCTGCCAAAGGCGTGCGCTTCCACATCCCCGATAAAACGCATCTTCCAGAAGTCCGACTCATCGGATCCGGTATCCAGCGTGATCTTGACCTCCAGCCCCAGATCTTCCAGGGTGCTGCCATCCTCGCCGATGGCACCATCCTGGATGGCCTGGGCCAACTCGGAGGTCGTCATGTTGACCGCCAGACCCGTGACCAGATAGTGCACATCGTCGATGGTGATCTGCATGTCAAACGTATCGGCGCCTTCGGGATCATTGAGCTTGATGGCGTAACCCGGTGAGGTGGCCGCCTCGCCGGTCTCCACCGTGCGCACGCGCACCCGCAGACCTTCCGACTCATCCGCCCCTGCCAGACGCCCCAATGCCCGGGTGCCCCAGGCGTCACCGCCAAACATCACCAGATAACTGCCAGGAGCGGACTCGGCCACCACCGTGGCGGCATGCGCATCTTCCAGGGCGACTTGCAGTGCCTTTTCGATCAATTGGGCCTGTTCCACGGCTGTGGCCCCGGTCGTCCCGTCCTTGAGAGTCTCCGACCGGACAATCAATTCACGGTTGACATGGCCAAGCACACTCGCACGGACCTGTCCCATGTCGGTTGCAGCCAATTCACCCACAAACTGGATGTCAAACACCATGCCGCCGGAGGCAAACGACATCGACTGCTCCGCAGCCGAATCGTCCGCGTTGAAGGTCACCGTGACATTGTTTTCACCAAACCATTCAACCAGTGCCGTTTGGATGGTGACCGCATCATTGGCGCCGTCGCCCGTCAATACCAGTTCAACCGAGCGCTCCACTTGATCATCCGCACGCGCCTCGGTGCTGGTCGCCGTCTCCTCCTCCACCGGGGGAAGATACTTCAAAACAAACGGAATGCCGGCACGCTCTCCCGCCGTGCCATCCCCACGCACCTCTGCCGGTTTCTGGATGAAAATCAATCGCTGGGTTTCATTGAACGCCACGTCGAGTTGCAACAGCTCGATGGCATCGGTGGTGAACTCCTCTCCGCTGTCAGGGTCCACCATCGTCAGCGCAAAGCTGGGAGGCTCATCGGCGCTATAATCGATGCCTGCATCACCCTGGTTGAGCAGCAGACGCTGGATGGCCGATTGGCCCGCCCCGCCGGTTTCGACCTTCTTGACCGGACGACCACCAAAACCGGCCTCTTCCTCCCCGGTCCCTCCCGTTGTCGTATCCGTGGTCTGGTTGTCACCGGCTTCAATACCCGACAGACTGATCCCGCCCAGGTCAAAGGTAAAACTGTCCACCACGAGGGGTGCGGCATCCTTGGACTGCAGGAAAAAGTCCAGCACCTCGGAAGAGCTGTCAGGGAACAGATCGGCAATCTCCAAGGAGGTGTAACCATCCCCGGCATGCATGAAGCTTGGGAGAGAGTCCCCCAATGCGGCGATCACCGACGAAACCGGCAATTCGAAGGTGAAAGGATGGCCCATCACACTTACAGAAACAGAGGGATCGTGCAGCTGAATCTCGGACGGGATGAAGCGCAGCAACTCCTTGAACTGGGTGAGCAGTTGGGAGGATGCCTCCGTGCCGGAGACGTGGATGCCGGGCAGCGTGATCACGACGGGCGAACCTTCGACCGGATCACCAAAATCCAAACCGCCCAGATCGACCACCAACGGATCGAGAGCGCTGTCAACATAACGTTCGAACTCGGCGGGGGTGTCCATGGTGATGCGGGCAAACTTCAACTCGACCGAGTGGCCGAGAAAATCGAAGGTCGCCGACGGGGCCTCGAAGATGAACTGACCGGGCATGAAATCCACCGCGTCGATCACCGGAACCGCCTCTTCCCCGCCTTGACGGGCCGCACCGCACGCGGCCCCACCGGGTGCCAGTCCCACCTGCACCGGACGCAAAAAGATGTCCGTGACCAGTTCGGGCAGGACAGGCGCGAAGCCGTCGCCGCTGATCAGCGCCTGCAGATTGACGATATCCAACAACGTGGTGCTCGGCCAACCGAATTCGGCTTTCACACCCCATTCATACTCCTGGCCCCCGTACCAAATATCGCCAAGAACTTTTTCATACTCAAAATAGGGCAGTTCAGGATCAGGCAACATCAATTCGATGGTCAAGGCCGGGGACTCCAAACTGTCCCCCACCAAAGGAAGCGGACCCAGTATGCCATTCAGCGTCTCCATGACGCTCGCAGGCAAAGAGAGTTTGATGCCTGTCGGCAAAATTTCCAGCCCCCCTTCGGAAGCGTCGGCCTCCCCCTTGAGAAAATCCTTGACTGTCAGATCTTCCCACCCGGCGGTCACCTTCAAACCGATATCAAAACTCTGGCTGCCAATCGGAATGCTGACAAGCGTGAACTCTTTTTCCAGATAGGGCATCTCGGTGCCGAGCAGCCCCATGAACTTGTTGACCATATCCAGGGATGGCGGCAGCGGCACCAGTTCATACCAGTAGCCGGTATCGGTGAAGTCGGTCTCGGTCAAATCGAGTTCCACCGTCTCGCCACCCATGTAACGGTAGATGCGGCCCCCCTCGCCCCCGGCTTCATGGTCGTCCGCCACCAGTACCTGATCGCCGAAACTGACCTCCTGAAGGCCATCGCCACTGCGCAAATCGACGGTAAAATACGCCCCATCGCCCTCTTCCGGCGCGCTGGCAATGGCCGAAACCGTGACGCCGGAGAGAATGTTGGGGGCGTCGCTGGCCGTCACCAGCATGTCACCGGCCACATGGACAACCTTGTCCTTGTCTGCCGTGCCATCCGGAAAACGAACATAAGCATCGACCGCCGTGCTCATGGCATTGGAGGCCAGTACCACACTGGCGGCAGCACTGCCGGCAGCCGCCGTGGTGGCATTGCTGGTGGTGGCGCCAATGGTTGCACTCTGAGCCGATTGCACGCTCAGATCTCCACCCAGATCGAGGGTCGTGTTGTATACCTTGGCCAACGCTTCGGCAGGCTGTTGGGTGCCCAGATCGCAGCCCACCAGGGCGCCAATGGTGCTTTTGAGCAAATTGGTCGCCTGCCAGCCAATGGAGTTGAACGCCAGGGTCACACCCACGGCTGTCCCCCCGGATTCCATGGTGGCGGTATTTTCCGCCTCGATACCCGATTCGTTGCTCGCCTCGACTGCAAGACCGCCACCGGCCACAATGGCGCTGTTGGTCACGGTGGCCCGACCGGAACTGAGCACCAGGTTGTTGGCAATCAGGCCATTGACCGCAATCGGCGTGGCCGTGGCAGCCTCGGTCGTCTCCGCTTCGGTCGCGGTGGCCGACTCCTCTTCCGGTGTCGGGGTCGTGTCCGTCGCAGAGACGGCGCCAGGCCCCGTGGGCGACTCGTCCGTGCCGGCGTCCGCGCCCGTATCCGTGCCAGCATCCGGTGTTTGTGAAACACCCTCCACCGGATCTTCGGCGGCTGCGGCCTCTTCTTCGGAGAGGGAGACGGTCATGCCGGAGACGTTGGCATGGATTTGCGCCAACTCCAACGCGGTCACAACACTGTCACCACCCAGGTCGAGGTTCACCCGATCCAGTCCGGACTGAACCGAGGTGCGCACATCATTCCGGGAGGCCACGCCCCCAACCGCGGCCCCGCCACCACTGGTGGCTTCGAGATTGACCGTGGAATCAATCTGCGCCGCGTCGGTAGCGGTGATGGTCAGGTTGCCACCGATCAGAAGATCCAGACGCGGCGGTTCATTGCTGCTGTTCAGCAGGGCCGCATCCACCGGATTCGACGCAACGGGACTGAGCCAGGCCAGACTGCGGGAGCTGATCTTGTTCTGACCCAGGATGAAACTCACCGCAGCCGAACTGCCCGAAGACTCCGTGCTGTTGGACACGCTCGCCTCGATCACGGAGCCGGTCTGGGCGCCCGGTTCTTCATCCAGTCCACCGGCCAGCACCGCGACATCACCCGTGACAATCAACGCTGTATTGACCAGCCGGGCACTCACTTCTGCCGGTTGTTCGGTGCCGATATCGGTGCCCAGCAAGGCATCGAGGGCGCTGAACAGGATATTCTGCGCCTTCCAGCCAATGGTATTGAAAGCCAGGACAACGCCGACGGCGGTGCCACCGGATGACATGGTGGCCGAGTTGTTGGCGGTGATGGTGGAGACATTGTCGCCCGCCACCCGCAGGTTGCCTTCGATGAACAGATCGCTGTCGGAGAGCGTGGCCGTGGCCTGGCTGAGCACCAGATTGTTGGCAATGAGCGCGTTGACCGCCAGACCGAGATCCGTGCTCCCCTCCGCTGCCGGAGCCGAGGTAGTCTCCCCCGACAGGCAGACTTCAATGGATGCGCTGGTGCGCGCCGACACGTCCACGTCGCCACCGGAGACGAGTTGAACGGCATCCACCAGGGATCCCACCTGGCTGCGAACATCATTGCGGGCCACCAGCCCCCCCACCGCCACGCCGCCGCTGCTCCCGGTCACCATGTTGACATCGGCATCGATGCTGGCCGCATCTTCTGCCGTGACAAACAGGCCGGATCCGGTGGTCACGACAAGCAGATCTGCGCTCTCCGCATCCGGTTGGACGCTGGCGTTCACCTTGGTGCTGATCATGTTGCTGGCCAGGACGAAACCGGCGCCCGCACTGGCCCCGGTGGAACGGGTATCGTTCAGGATGCCCGCCTCGATCAGCGCTTCGTTGCTGGCCGCCACCGTCATGGCGCCACCCACGTCAAAACGACCGCCGGTCACCAGGACACTGGCGGTCGCCGGTTGCTCCGTGCCGATGCTGGTGCCGAGCAGGGCATCCACGGCGGCATAGAGGAGGTTTTGCGCCTTCCAGCCGATGGTGTTGAAGGCCAGCGTCACCCCCACGGCTGTGCCGCTGCTCTCCGTTGTCGCACGGTTTTCCGCGACAATCGCGGAAGAGTCATCGGCGGTCAGGGTAAAATCGCCGCCCGTGGTCATGTCGCTGTCGATCACCCAGGCGCGGGTGTTGGAGAGAATCAGGTTGCTGGCAATCAGTCCGTTGACCGCGATCGTCGTGCCGCCACTGCCGGTGCCCGTATCCGTGCCGGTGCCGGTGCCCGTATCCGTGCCGGTGCCCGTGTCCGTGCCGGTGCCCGTGTCCGTGCCGGTGCCCGTATCCGTGCCGGTGCCCGTATCCGTGCCGGTGCCCGTATCCGTGCCGGTGCCCGTGTCCGT
This sequence comes from Candidatus Magnetaquiglobus chichijimensis, assembly GCF_045865675.1. NCBI lineage: Bacteria > Pseudomonadati > Pseudomonadota > Magnetococcia > Magnetococcales > Candidatus Magnetaquicoccaceae > Candidatus Magnetaquiglobus > Candidatus Magnetaquiglobus chichijimensis. The sequence continues at coordinate 194,141 of NZ_BAAFGK010000001.1, read as the reverse complement.
GCCGGTGCCCGTATCCGTGCCAGTATCGGCGCCAGGATCTGACCCAGCCCCGGACGGCTCGCTTTTGGCAATCACTTCGCCGCTCAGGGTGGCGGCGATCAGTGTGGTGGCGTTGGCGGCGACCTCGGCATCTTCCCCTGCATTCAGTTTGACATCCAGCAGATAGGCCTCCACCTGGTTGCGCACGTCATTGCGTGACACCAGGAGACCTGCGGCCACGCTGCTCCCACCTTGACTGGACGAACTGGCGACAATGGTAATCTCGGAGGTAATGCTCGCATCATCCGTGGCATGCACCGTGAGGGTGCCCTGCAAAGCGAAATCCGGATCGAGGGTGTCGCCAGCCGGATCCTGGCCGACCGGAACCACTTTCTCCCGACCTTTGGCATAGGCGCGGGTTTCGGAGCGTATGCGATTGCTGGCCAACACCGCGGATGCCCCGACCGAAAGGCTGGACGTGGTGAGCGCCACCGCACTCATCTGGTTGCTGATGATCGAAGAGATATCCATCGCATCATCGGCGGTCACCGTCAGGTTACCCTCCGCCGAGACCGTGGAATCACGCAACTCGGCCAGAGTCTGGTAAGCCGCGCCGGTAAAACCAAAATCGGTCCCGAGCAGACTGTTCAAGCCGGCGGTGAGCGGATTGCCCATCTTCCAGCCAATGGCATTGAAGGCCAGAGAGATGCCGGCAGCCGAACCGGCCCCGCCGGATTCCGGGGAACCGGCGCTGTCCGTGGCGCTGACGATCGAGCTGTTGCGCGCCCCCACCGTCACATCGCCACCGTCCACCGACAGGGTTGAATCGACCACCGAAGCCGTGGTGCCGCCGTTCAACTGGTTCCAGGCCAGAGTGCCACCCAGACTCAAGGAGGGCGGTGTGGCGTTGGCCTCCGTGGTCACGGTCATGGCCTGGCCCTCGACGCTCAACTCGGCCTGGCTTGCGGCAATCACGCTGACTTCACCGGCAAAAATGGTCGCATGGCTGGCAATGGCCTGCACCGTGCGATCGATGCTGTTGACGGCGGACAAAACACTGAGCTGCACGCCGCCAAGCAGGGCGGAGTCGGCGACAAATTCACCGCTGGTGGTGGTGAAACGGGACTGGTCCTTGGCAACCACATGCACCACGCCCGTCGTCTGCACGATGGCATCGCTCAACAAGGCCGCAATGGAACCGGTGGAGGATTGCTTGGCAATCTTGGCGCTGGCGTCGTGGCTTGCCTGGTTCAGGGCATAGACCTGCAAGGAGGAGCCGGCCAGATCGGTATGGTCCACCAGGGACAAGACCCGGTCTTTGAGGGTGGTGGTCTGCACGCCGATCAACGACGAGTTGACCGTACCCGTCACCCCTCCTGACAAAGAGTCGGCAATGGCCGCGGCAACCTGAATCTGGCCGGTCTTGATGGCCTGTTGGGTGCTGTCATCCTGGCCCGCGTTGACGGTGGTGGTTTTCGGATTGCTGACGGTATTGTCCCCCAGCAAAGCCAGGGCATTGCGCTCCAGGTTCAAGGTGCCGATGCCCAGGTCCAGACCGGCGGTCAAGGCGGTGACCAGGCTGTCGGCGGTATTCAGCGTGCTGGAGATCCGGCTGCGGTCCACGGCCTCAACCAGCAAGGCCATCTTGGGGCTTGAGCCAGCCACTGCCAGATTCAGGGTGGCACCGGGGGCAACGGAGGCTTTGGTGTTCTGGGTGATATCCACCGACACCGTGCCCAAACCGCCTTGACTGTTGATCAGGATCTCATTGCCGGTGCTGGCCAACACCTTGACACTGTTGGCCGCAATATCCGCAAACTGGCCGATTTCGGCCACAGCACTGCTGGTCAGATCCAGATCCACCGAACCTTCGACGCCATTACGTCGGATCTGGGCATCCAGAGCCACTTGCGCATCCAGAATCAGTTGGCCACCAATGCGCGCCGTGCCATAAAAACCAACAAACCCGTCAACCTCCAGCGACAGGCCCGCATCGCCCTTGGAGGTCACGCCAGCATACCCCTTGAATACCGCATCCCCTTGCGTTCTGAGGGTGAAACCGGCCTCCAGCTCAATCGATTCGGCCTCGATCACCAGATCGGCGTTGCCCAGATCGAGGTTCTCGATCAAAACCTTGTCCACACCACTGCCACCGCGCAAACCGACCAGCTCCGTTGGCGCGGCAAAAAGCAAATCCATGATGTTGTCGCCACTGATCCGCAGCATGCCCTCTTCGGCTTGCGTCAGCGTGACGTTGTTGGCATTGTCTCCAAGGTCCAGCACGAGACTGCCAAGACTCTTGGAGAGTTTCATAAGATCGGCGTTGATCGGGGTGAGCCCGCTATTCTGGGAACTCCCTTTGGTCAGGTCGATCATCGTCGCCTTGTTGCTAACGATCAGGCTGCCCAGGTCGAAGCTTGAGTCACCGGCCTGAATCTGCAGCAAATCAAACGGCACATTCTCAGCGGTCAAAGGCTGGTCCTGTGTGGTTTTAAGCCGCAGCAAAGGGTCTGCCGACATCAGGATCCGATCTTCCAGCCGTTCCAGTTGAACCCGTGTCTTTTTCAAGGCAAAGCGACGGTCAGAAGAACGCTTGTATAATCTTTTGCCCATTTCGGTCAGTCCCAGAGTGAAAGTGCGTGGCGGGCATCGGCCCGGGATGCTTCACAGTACAAGGTTACGAAAGGTTCTCTCAATCCATCGACACCGACCTGAATCCAGCCCAGGAGACGGTGTTCCAGACGCTCAATGCAACGTTGGTCATCGGAGAACAGCCAGGTTTCTTGCAAACGTTTCAGGGCCGGTTGCAAGTCGGCCACCTGCAGCCCGGTCTCATAAAAACGCACGCTGCAGGAGGAACGTTCGCTCGCCTGTTCGGTTGCCGTCAGAAAATCACATGCATGCCAATAAGGACGGGACGCCAGTGCGTTCCGAACCGCAAAGGCCGCCACGGCATAAGCCGGAATGGCGGCGGGCAGGACGCCCTCCCCTTGCTCCAAAATCGACAACAACGTCTGAGGCGTTGTGGAGATGCGCCAATAGTCATTGATGCGTGTACGGTTCGGATCGCGGGGATGCCATTTGTAGCCCCGCATGGCCGGAGATCGACTCCCCTCATCCGCCGATTCAACAGTGCCCAGGCGGGATTCAAAGGAGAGATAGGCCTTGATCTCCAAATCTCCCGAACCCAGTTCAATGGCCAGGAGAATGTGGCGGGCCTCTCCCTGTGCCGCCATGAACGAATCGGCCAGAGAGGCTGGCATGCCCAAGGCAGCGGGCAGTGCCTGCAAACGTCGGGGGGCGACACCGGCTGGCGAGAAACCCAGCAACAGGCGATCTGGCCGGAGTCCAGATGGACTCAGACGACAGGAGGTCTCCCAACCGACCACGGCCAGCCCCTCCACCTGTTTCAATACGGAACGAAGCCCGGCGACAAAATCGGCACGATGCGCCGCAGAAAACGACCAGGGCCAAGGCTCCATAGGGGTCATGCGGAGCTCCTTCCTCGCCCTTCGAACGGCAAGGCGGAACGCATCCACTCATCGGACTTGAGCACCGACCAGCGACGGGCGAACGCCTCGGCTTCGACACGGGATTGAGCCCAGCGAAACGCGCGCTGCGCCACGAAACCCAGCCCATGCACAAAACGCCCAGCCAGCAGGGAAAAAAGGCCGCGAACACTGTCCGGCAAAAGACGCACAGCCAGGTCGTCATCCAGACTCAGATGGATCGAAACACTGCCAGGATCGCCCTGACGACCACAACGACCCGCAAGCTGTCGATCCACCCGCAACGAATCGTTGATCTCCGCCACGATCACATGCAAACCGCCACGCTCGACAACGCCATCCCCCAGGCGAATATCCGTACCGCGACCCGCCATGTTGGTGGCAATGGTGATCACCCCGGCTTGACCCGCCTGGCTGACAATGTCCGCCTCCTGCTCATGGGTCAGCGCGTTGAGTACCCGCACCGAACAGCCGGCATTTCGCAAACGCTCCGCCAATGCCTCGCTGGCATGGACGCTGCGCACACCCACCAGCACCGGACGACCCAACCCATGCTCTTTGAGTACCCCGTCCAACACAGCCTGCCACTTGTCCGATCGGGTCCGGGTGATCACAGGGGGGCGATAAACCGTCTGCCGGCAACGATGCTCCGGGATGCGCACCACCAGCAATCCATAAACACGCCACAACTCTGCCGCCGCCTCCCAGGCTGTACCGGTACAGCCGGAAAGCTTGCGAAACCGACTGAAAAACGCCTGAAAGCTCATCTGTGTCAGGGACTCGTTGGGGTCCGTGATCACCAGCCCCTCATGGGCCTCGATGGCCTGGTGCAGACCCGCCGTCAGCGAACGTCCGGGCGTCATGCGTCCCGTGAATTCGTCGAGCAGGACGACCTTGCCCTCCTGCACCACATAGTGATGGCCCGGCTTGAAAAACAGACGCACAAAGATCGCCTGACGCAACAGCTCTTCACGCCTCGGCGTCGGACGCCAGACAACGGGAATCTCCCGGACGAGCAGGGTCAATCGATCCAGGGCCGACTGATGCAGGTGCACACTCTTGCCCTGGATGTCGCTCGAATAATCCTCGCCCTCTATCAGGGTATCGGCCAACCTTGAGACACTCATCACCGCATCCGCCAGACCACGGCTTTCGCGGTGTGCCGCGAGAATCAGCGGGGTGACGGCCTCGTCGATCAGGATACTGTCGGCCTCATCGACAATGGCTGTGTGAACACCACGGACCAGGACACGTCCCGGAGGTTGCATTCCTGCCGCGCCCTTGAGCCAGGCCATGAAAGCCGCCTGCGAGCGTTGCTCCCAAGAGCCGGAACCGATTTCATCCCGCAAATAGTCCGCCAGCAACTCCTTGGCCGTGAGATACACCACATCAGAGGCATAATGGATCGCTCGTTCAACCGGTTCTTGTGTCGAGACGATGGAGGAGACGCTCAGGCCGCAGGCGCGATACAGCCGCACCATCTCTTCGGCATCCCGATGAGCCAAATAATCGTTGGCCGTGATGATGTGACAGGCACGACCGGAAAAACCGGCAAGCACGCCAGCCAGACCAACGGTGAGGGTCTTGCCTTCGCCGGTGGCCATCTCGGCCAGCAGGCCACGGTGCATGGCCAACGCGCCCATGAATTGGACCGGATACGGTTTGAGACCCAGATGACGGAACGCCATCTGACCCACACATCCCAAGGTCTGAATGAGGAAACCCTTGCCTTCGGCGGGATCCAGACGCAATCGAGCGCGCAACGCATCAAGTTGCTCGCGCAACGCATCGTCCGTGAGGTCAGACAAGGCTTCACAGGCCACCAGAGCCTCCCGGCTCTGTCGCGCCAGTTCCCCCACCGGCGAACGCCAGCGACGCCAATAGCCCATCAGCTGGTGGGCCAAGGCATCCAACCCTTCGGCCCTGGCTGCCAAAGGCCGAAGAGATGCCGAACGCTCCAGAAACGTGCCTGATGGGGGAAGAATCCCCTCACCCCCTTCCTGCGAATCTCTCTTTCGGGAGATCCATGGCAAAGTCGCCACCGAAGGCAGCGGTTGTCGCAGGGGAGACGGCTGTGGAAGCCGGTTCATACGTGAAACCTGCGCTGAAACAGTTGGCGCAACTTGCGCTCCCACTGCGCAAACAACGGACGATCCGAGAGTGTCAAACGCATCGTGCCCACACGACCATGAGCCAAACGGACATGGCTCTGTGGATCCACGGACAGAACGGACTCAATGCGAAAAAAGGACTCCGCCGCAGTCAACCCACTGGAATCGGTATTGGAGACGGCGATTTCACCACCACCGGCCATCCCCAACGCCCGCGAAGGCAACTGACCCTGTTCAAACGGCATGACCACCGTGGCCTGAGCCTGAAGGTTGATCTCCTCCTGTCCGCGCAACCGTACCTCGGTGTATTGGATAGTGTCCTCGAATGCATGGCTGGCCACCTGGGGCAGGACAGCCACAAATCGCCAGGAATCCTGGTTCACGATGGTGCCCGCAGACGCGCCACGTCCAAGCCATTGACCACGACTGGCATCCAGTTCGCTGGCACTCCAGATTCCGCTCACCGGTGCCACCACCAGAAGCCCCTCCTTGCGCCCCTGCAAGGTGGCCAGGGTCTTTTCTGCCGTCTGTTTTTGTCGATGGATGGGGGTCAAATCGGCCACCGCTCCGGCAATCGCCTGAATCTCCTGGGCTTTGAGTTGCATGAGTTGCATCCTGGCCACCCGAATCTCCAGGTCCAGATCCGGATTGCTCAGACGCAACAGCGGCTGCCCTTGCTGCACAACCGCGCCCGGATGTGCGAGCAGCTCGGTAAAAAAACCTTCGCTCTCCACATGCAACTGACGCGACTGGCCGGCTTGTACCACCCCCATCACCCGGATACGATCCGGTGCCGGCAGCAGACCCAACACCCCTGTGGCGACAACCGCGATCCCCACCGAAACCCCCACGGCATGGGAACGGTAATGACCCAGATTCGGGCTGATCATCAGATATTTGACAAATTTGAACAGCGGCAGCAGCAGTGACATGAAAAACAAAAGGATCGCCAGAACCACGCCCAACTCAAAATATTCGCCTGCAATGAACAGCATGATGTTGAACATCAGCAACAGCCAATAGACCATGCTGAGCAGACCAAAGGTGGGCAAAAGCCAGCTCTCCGTGGCGGTGCGCGCGGCTGGCTGGGCATGAGGCAACTGTAAAATGAAACGTTCGCCCAAATAGCGCAGTTGTTCACGGGAGCGCTGATAGAGATTGGGCACCTCCAGCGCATCGACCAGGATGTGGTAACCGTCAAAGCGCATCAATGGATTCATGTTGAACAACAAGGTGGAGACACTGGCGACAAAGATCACGTTGTAGGCCAGTGCATTGAGGGTACCGGGTGCGGTATTGGCCCAGACCAGCGCCGCACCAGCAGCAAAAGCCAACTCGGCCACCACACCCGCCAAACCCACCAGGATGCGCTGTGAGCGTTGTCTGAAGCCCCAGGCGGCGGTTGCATCCACATAGGGCATGGGAGCAAAAATCAACAGCATCACGCCCAGCCTGTGCACCTCACCACCAAAATATTTGCATACAGCCGCGTGACTGAACTCATGCAGCATTTTGGAGATCAAAAAGCCTATGTACAACAAACCAAGGTTGGATGGCGCCAGCATGCCGGAGCCTTGCTCAAACAAACGGGATGACTCTTCCATCAAGGCCTTGCCACCGGCCAGCAACAGCACAAGATAGAACACCAGACCAACCGGACTATAAATCCGCCGTATCCAAGGCATGGCCTTTTCAAGCATGCGATCCGGATCGTAGAGCGGTATCTTGATCGACAAAAAACCCATCAGGAGAGCCCTGGTCTCGCCCTTTTTGCGCTTGCTCATGCGCTCAAACAGACTGGCTGCCGAATCGCTGCGGTCATATTGCAACAGGTTCGACAGGTTCAACTGACCCAGAAGCTGCACCACCTCTTCCTGAGTCAATGCCCGTTTTGGATCGGCGGCCAGCGATTCGTTCCAGGCCTCGTCAACCGAACGCCCATGGTCCAGGCGACACAAAAAGGCATAGGCGTCCGGTGAGATGCGAAACCAGTTGTTGCTGAACTTGTCGCGCAGAATCACCCATGGCTCACCCCGGAAGAACTGACGGTGCGCCCCGACGCTGGCGCGCAACTGCACATGCACACCAGCGACCCGGTGCCACGCATCGCTGAAAATTCTTCCGCCCGCATCTTCCAGATTCATAGCCAGAAAAACTCGCGCAGGAAACGCACCGTGCGTTGCGTCATGACCCAGATCAACGGGCGATTGCCGGCCTCAAGCTTGGCCGAACCACCCATGCCTGGCCGCCAACTGGGCTTAAGCTCGCCCCGGACCGAGGCGCGCGCCAGATAGACCGTCTTGCCCTCTTTGGTAATGGCCGCCGGATCAATGCGACCGACGGTGATTTGATACCGCTCATCCGGACGTCCGACCAGCGCGAACTCGCCCGTCATGCCGACCGTCACCTCGTGGATATTGGCTTGATCAATCTCGAGTTCGAGGTAGGTTTCCGTCGTCTGGGCCAGTTTGAGCAGCAGGTCACCCTTGCGCACCGGCGCGCCCAGATTTTTCTTGAGCTCCCCCTCAATCACCACGCCAGCATAAGGAGCCTTGACCTGAGCATTGTTCAATTGGTAACGAATCAATTCCAGTCTGGCCGCCGATTGCTGTTGGCGCGCCAGCGCAATTTGCATCTCGGCCAAGAGCCGACCCGCCTGGGCCTTCTCGGCCTCGCGGGTATAGCGTACCAGGTCGGCCTCCGCCATCGACTCCTCGATCAGCAGATCCCGCGTGTCCAGTTGCACGAGGGTCGTCCCTGCCTCCACCTGATCGCCAATATCCACATGGACCTGGCGCAGATAACCATCGAACGGCGCGGGCATGAACAAAAGACCCTGACTGCGTATGCTTAAGGTGGCATCCACCCGGTACGCCCACGGCACCCACGACAGCACGGCCACGCTCAGCAGCGCGCCGAGACCCGCGACCTTCCACGCCATGTGACGCGGACCGGACACCACTTTCACCTGCCCACGGATGTCGTCCCACCAGCGGGCCAGAAACCAGCGATCCCTGGCCCGCAACTCGGTCAGCCATGGCGTGACGGCTTCCCCGATGAGCGCCAGTTCCCAAAGGTCGGCCTCGCTCAAGGCGGAACTTTTTCGTTCCAGGCAAACCACGGCATGCAGCTTCTCACCGCTCGCCAGGGGAACCGTGGTCAGAAACGATTGTCCCAGACTCTCCGCGTAAACCTGGTGGGCACGCACCACGGCATGGGAATCCGCAGGAGCCGGATAAACCAGCAGGGACTCCTGCTCCATGGCCTCTTCCAGCACCGCCTCAAGCAGATTGGTCGCCGTGGAATGGGCGTCGAAATGTTCGACATGGCTCATGGCGACCAAACGAATGCCAGAACCCGTCAACCAGCCCAACGAGACGCGCTCACACCCGTGACGCAAGGCCAACGCATTGCACAACACCAGAACCGCCTGAAAGAAGGCCGTCTCCTGGCTCAGTTTGATGCCAAGGCGCAAGATGTCGTGCAGACGCCCGGCCTTCTCCAGGGCGGGCACGTCGGACGCATCCCGGCTTCCATCCTCATCCAGGATGGCCGGTGCACCAGTCGCGGCAGGTTCCGACATCTGGGCCCGCGCCGAGGATTGCCGCACGTACTGGGCTGGAATCGCCGCGGCCAGGTGGGCCCACTGATCCAGGACGGATTCATCCCATCCAGCGACGGCCACCCCAAGAACCACCACCGCCAACACCTGGCCCTCGCCAGCGGATATCCCGGCCGGTTGCATGGCCAGGGAGAGCCGTTTGTCCGCACTACGGTCGATGACGATGGCACCGCCGCGCATGCCGGCCAACAAACGCAGCGTCCAATCCGGATCTCCGGGCAGCTCGCCACCTTGAACCGGCCACTGCAGCCGCGCCCGCCATGGATGACCCAGCGCCGAACTGAGCAGCAAGACACGTCGCGCGGCCAACACCTGCCCCACCGCCTGCAGGTACAAGGACCAGAAGGCTTCAGCCTTACCTTCGAATCCCGCGAGAGCCGCCAACACAGCGCCGGTTTGCGCGGGAGAGGAGTCCTCTTCAAGGAGGTCCGCCACCTTGTCCAACACACCCCCTTAAAACAGCATGCGCCCGGAAATGCCGGGCTTTACCGATCCGTCCCGGTTGTCGAATTCGGCGATCACCTCAACCAGGCCACTGGCAGCATCGGTGATGGGCGAGACGAACACCACGACCGCCTCGCGCAACAGAGGCTTTTCATCCGCATCATTGAGATCGAGCTTGATGGTGACCTGCCGATCCTCGCGCAGCTCGGCCCCGAACTGGGCCGGAACCGTGCCCATGAAACGCACGCGACTGACATCCACCAGATGCATGACCGGTTCGTTGGCCGCCACGCTCTCTCCGACGTGCAACAGAATTTTTGTGACCACCCCATCCATCGGCGCGCGCAGATGTCGGCGTTCAAAGGCTTCAGCCGCCAGGTCCAACTCGACCTTCTCCCGCTGTTTGGCCGCCTCCAGCGACTTGCGTTCGGAGATGATGGCCCCCAGGGCGATCTCCTCGTCTTCCAACTGCTTGCGCGAAACGCTCCCTGAACCACTCAGACTCCGCAAGGATTTGACCTGTGCGGTCAGGGTTCTCTCCTTGTCACGCAGGTCATTGAGACGTGCCGTATCCGCCAACAGCAACTTGCGCCGTTGCACTTCCAGCTCTTCGAGTCGGCGATCCAGATGCAACAGCAAGTCACCCTGACGAACGCGATGCCCCTCCTTGACCATCAGGTTCTCGATACGACCCGCCACCGCCATGCTCAGCTTGATGTCGCGCAGCGCCTGGGTGACGCCAGGGGCGGACACCTGAACGGCAGTCGCCGCGACGGCCAAACCGCCACGTCCCCCAAAAACGACCACGCCCACCAAACCGACCAGTACCACCGAACGGACCAGAACCGTGGTCCACCAGGAGTGCCGGACATCCCCCGTAAACAAAGAACGCGACATGGACGGCGAGCCTCAAAGACCATTCATCGAAAACGATCCATCAGGGTTCCCTGAGCCGCCTCAAACAAGGTTTGAGCACGGGCGAAACCAACCTGCTGCTCCCGCAACGACAGACCCGCATTGACCACGCGCTCTTCGCGCAGCAGAATCTCGCGCATGTCGCTGCGACCTTCGGCAAATTTGCTCCTCTCCACCGCCAGTTGCCGGGTTTCGCGTTTTTGCACCTGGTCCCACAAATTCCAGCGCTCCGCCATGCTCTTGCGCATGCCGAGCGTGGTGTCGATATCATTGGCGATCTGCACCTCAACGGCCTTGAGGTTCAACAGAGCCTCTTCGCGACGCAATTGCGCCGCCTTCAGATCGGATTCGGCCTGGCGGTTGGAGCCCAGGGGCGCACTGAACTGCAACCCAAGGGTCCAACTGGGGTAGTCGGACATGCGATTGGCCGCCAGGGCACTGTTGGCCGTATACTCCAGGCCGTTCAGACCGTAACTGCCCACCAAATCGATACGGGGCAGAGTCTGGTTCTTGGAGTAGGCCAGTTGGATGCCCTCCCGCTCCACCTGAACCTTGCGCATCTGGAAATCTTCGCGTCGTTCCAGGGCGATCCGCAATGTGGCATCCGCATCCACCGGTTTGTTCTCGACCGTGGGCAGCGCATCGCTGGCCCGAATGCCTTGCTTGGCATCATCCAGCAGGAGCATCGTGCGCAAACGGTTTTCCCGTTCCTTTTGATTTTGCAAAGCCTCGCTGTGGGATGCCTTGTAACGGGCCAACGCATTTTCCACTTCCGATATGTCCGATTCGGACAAGCGCCCCATGCGGTGCAGGTTCTGGGCTTCGTTCAGGAGTCGCTCCCCCGTGCGGATCTTCTCGGCCTCGGACGTGACGCGCAGTTGGGCCGCCACCAGTTCGTAATAAGCGACGATCGCCTCGGCCACGACGCTGGTTTCGGTGTCGCGTTGGGTCAATTCAGCCGCGGTGGTGTCCAAACGCGCCACATTGAGTCGCGCCTCGGTGACCTCGCCACCCGCATCCCGGGCCAGAGGCTGGGTGAGAGATAAGCTCGCCACACTGCGGTTGTTGTAGGCGTCCGACGGACGCAAGGGATCCAGACGATCCGTGTTGGTCAATGAGCGAGAAAGAGAAACCTTTCCCTCCAGCTTGGCACCCGTCATGGGCACGAGTTGGGTCACGCCCACGCTGAAATCATTGCCTTCGCGCTCATAAACGCCCAGCCCCTGCCGGGTCAACTCTTCTTCAAAGGTGTTCTTTTGCCGACTCATGCCGCGCATGACGGAAGCGCTGCCAATGGGCTGGAAGGCGCCGGCGGCGCGATCGATGCCCGTGGCGGCGACATCCGCCTCGCTCTTTTTGGAAAGAATGGTTTTGTTGCTGGCGCGCAGCCTGGCGACGAACTCCGAAAGGCCCATCGAGATCACGCCCCTCGGCGCGGTTGCCTGAGACCCGGTGGCGGTCTGAGCCCAGCTCATGGGGGCAGTGCCTACCATGAGTGCCAACGCGGACGCGGCAAGCAGCATGCACCTGCCGCCAGATTCCATTTTATCGTTCATTATTGCCATGTGCATGCTCCATTTCTGGCCGTCGTTCGCATAGAAGCCTCTCAACCGCATTACTGGATGGTTGCCCCGACTGGCGGCACATCCACAACGGCTGGTTTCTTCAGGCTGGCCAGACGCTCGATTTGCAACAGGGACATCAGATGGGCATAGATCGGAGTCAAATAGCCTTTCTGACGCAGCTCCAAAAATTTCTGATCGGAAAAATTGTTCAAACGGTCCTCATTGATCACGTAGCAGCCGGTGATGTTGCGTACCTGGTTGGCCACATTGACGCGCATGTTCATGGGGGTCAAAAGATTGTTGTGCACCAGAAACCGACTGAACTCATGGGTAACCTGGTCCATCATCTGCAACTCGCCCAGATAGCGTTTGACGTTTTCGATGACCTGGGTCGGATTGCCCGCCTCATCGAACATGGGCGCTCCTTCGGTATCGCTCAGCAAGCTGCTGGCTTCGTCCACACACACGATATAGCGATCCTCTTCAGCCGATTTGCTCAGGGCAAAAGGATAGCGACGAATGATGGCCGGAATGTAGGGAGCAGCCCAGTTGCCCTGACTGTCAACAAACAGATTCTCACCCGCGTCCAGCCCCAACAGGGCCACGGGGCGGAATTCATCGCTGGCCTTGTCTTCCAGGAAGAGCACCGGGTAGAGGGGGGCGGCGCGGACAAATTCGTGGGTCGTCAGATATGCCAAATGGAAGTTGGATGCAAACTTGAAATCATTGATGATGCGAACTCTTTTCCCAGCATGACGATCTTTGTTGACCGGAACAACCTGCTCAAACATTAACTTAGCCTCCCATTTAAGATGCAAGCGACGAATAATTTCAATTTTGCAGGATATCCTATAAGAAACCTGTTGACATCATTTGAATTTCCATGGCTTATTCTATACAATTGACCACTGGTCAAAGCTGGCTGTATGTTTATACTCACTAAATGATAACCATCAAAGCCGCCCATTGCCAGAAGAAATATCGAACGGTATTTTTTTCAGTTTATTGATAAACCGGACAATCCTCCACTCCCCACACCTCCGCGATCCGCCATCCAGGTGTTACCATGCTATTGAAACTTTCTACAGTTCTTAAACTGCTTCCGGTACTTGGACTGCTCGGTCTGCTGATCTCTCCCCTCCATGCGGAGGATAACCTGACCAACCTGCGGCGCGCCGCGGAAAAAGGCAATGCCACGGCCCAATGCACCCTGGGTGTGCTGCATTATATTGGTAGAGGGGTGGTGCAGAATTATCAGGAGGCGCTGCGTTTGTTCCGATTGTCGGCAGAGCAGGGCCATGCTGCGGCCCAGTCCAACCTTGGCGTGATGTACCTGCAGGGCAAAGGGGTTGCCCAGGACTTCAAGGAGGCGGAAAGGTTATTGCGCCTGGCCGCCAACAAGGGCCACGCAACCGCTCAATCCAATCTTGGCATCATCTACCTGCATGGCAAGGGGGTCAACAAGGACTTCAAGGAAGCGGCCAAATGGTTCCGCATGGCCGCCGATCAGGGCAAGACCTCGGCGCAGACCCGGCTTGGACACCTGTATGCCCTTGGCCAGGGCGTTGCCAGGGACGATGTCAACGCCCACATGTGGTTGAATCTGGCGGCCAGTCGTGGCGACAAGGAAGCCATCAAACTGCGTGAAACTCTGACCAAACGCATGCACCCGGACCAACTCGCCAAGGCCCAGGAGTTGGCCAAGAACTGGCAGCCTTCCCCAACCCTTGCAGAACCTCGCGACAAACGCCCCCCGATCGAGCAGGAAATTTAAGGCTCTTCGCTGTTTCACGTGGGTTGATTTGTGGCAATAGAAATCAAATGGAACCCGGGAAGCATAAAGTGGGCGCTCCACCTTTGCGAGTGGCCCTCAGCCCCCGGACCCCCGAACGGCAAGGCAGGCCGCCAAAAACCGGCTCCGCCGGCGGCCCGCCTTGCCGATGGTAACCAGGGGCTCCACCCCACCCAAAGGTCGTTCGTCCATTTATATTCCCGGGTGGCTACCCACGTGAAACAGCGACGAGGCCCTTTTGTAAACGGGCGCACAAGGTAACGGCAAAGTCGTGAGGCTCCACCCGGCACCCCCGCTGGGGGCGGCAACCATCCCCTGACCCCCGAAATAGTGGGAGCCTGAATGGTTACCTGACCTGAACGGTCATCCCCCCATTTCGCAAGTTACTCAGGTTGAAAGATATAATTTGGTTTCAGCCAGTAGACCAGCAAAGGCAGCACGGTCAACGAGGTGAACACATCCACCACCAGTGCCTCGCCAATATAAATCCCGAGACCCCAGGTGTTGCCGAGTTCAGTACCCAACAGGGGGATCAGACTCCCGAGCAGCACCATCACCGACACAATGACCGCCGACCCGGAAGAGGCCAGGGTGTTGAACAGCGCCTCTCGCCACTCACCACCGGACATTTCCATCTCTTCCTTGAGTCTTGAGACCATGTAGATTGAATAATCCACCCCCAATCCCATGGCAATGCTCAGGGTCACCAGATTACCGAAATGGAGATTGCCCGACCAGTTGCGCATGGCGGTAAAATAACCCGCCAGTCCGTACTGGGTGAACAAGGTGATGCCGAGCATCACCGTCAACAACAACGAGATCGCCCAGTTCCGGAACATCAGGCCGGTGATCAGAAAAATGACCACGCCGGTCTCCAGGGGAGAGAGCAGCCAGTTTTCCATGCTGACCTCCCGGGTGGCTTCGGTGGCACCCAGGAAGCCACCGATTCCGGGAGCCAGATATTGGGGACCGGGTTGCGACAGTTCGTTGGTATCCCCGGAGGTGTCGCCGTTGCGCAGGCCGAAGTTGACCTTGCGGAAGCCGACATCGTTTTTGTGCGCTTCGATGTAGGTCTGAATATCCAGGACCACCTTGTGGGTCAAGGCCGGATCCATGGTATTCACAAAGCCCAATAAAACCCCTTCGTTCCAACTTTTCGAGTCCACGAATGAATCCAGGTCACCCTGACTGGTCATCATTGCCAACAGGCCATTGTACAACGCGATCATTTCGTTGGGATTGCGCGTATCATTCGGATCCGCAGCCTTCAGGTAGGCGGTATCCGGAATGGCGAAATGGGCCATATTGGCCTTTTCGCCCGGTTCCGTGGACAACAACATGTTCACGAGTTTGAGATATTGGGCATAGGAGCCGGTAAAACCGATGGAGGGGTGCTTGCGCATCCACTCTTCCATGCGCGCCAGATCTGCCATGACATCTGCGTCGTTGAAGATCCCCTGTTCGCCCATGGTCTCCGGGTCATGGCAGTTGGGGGGAGCGGCGCCATCCTGTCCGCAACGGGGTTTGAGGGGATCCTTGCCGCGAATCGGAATGTTGAGCGAAATCACACCGGGCATGATCTCGCCCAGCCGGTTGATCTCCCGGATAACCCGTGAATCCTCCTTGAAAGCGGCGTGGGCGTAGTTGATCCCCTTTTCCACCCCAGGCATGAGGTCATCCCGGGTGCCGTGCAGAATACCGGTATAGTGAACCGACAGCAGCAGCAGTGCTGCCACCACGCCGATTGGGATCCAACGGGTGCCTCTGGTGAGGAAGTTGGTCAGGGTGCTGGCGATGTGGCGCTCCTTGCGCCAGTTGTACTCTTTTTCCGACTGGCTGATACCGGTTGCACGCATGGGGAACATGACCAGCATCAGAGGAATCAAGGTCGTGGTGGTCAACAGAAGGGTGATCAGGCCAAAGATGCCGAAGTAGGCATAGTCCTTGTAAAACGAGATATCGACCAGTCCGAGGGTCGCAAAACCGGCCACCCCGGTCACCACGCACAGCGCCGCAGGGATCAGGGTGTGTTCGATCGCCCGGATCCCGGCCTCTTCGGTATCCCCCCACTCGTCATGCTCCTGCATGTAACGTCGGGTCACCTGGACCGCGTGACCCATGCCGATGGCCAGGAGCAACATCGGCGTCAAGACCATCATCGTGGTCAGCAGGAATCCGGAAAGTCCCATGACCCCCATGGTCCAGACAATCGTGGTCAGCACGCCATACATCGGGAAGAGGGCGCCATGCCAACTGCGACACTCCCGGAGCAGCATGAGAACGACGATCACCAGGGAGAGTGCGTACAACCACCAGTGATCCACCAAGTCGAGCAGCATGTAGGAGAGGAAATAGGGTTCGCCGGCCACCAGGATGCGAATCCGGTCATCGTGGGTATAGGGTTCCAGCTCTTTGAGCAGCGTGCGCACCCAGGAGAGATAGTGCTCTTTGACGCCGTCGTCGTAATCGGCGATGACGAAGGTGCCACGTGTGGTGCAACCGCTTTGACCGTAGACGCACCGTTTGCCGTTGGCATCCTCCTGATAGAGCAGCATGGGTGCCATCACCGGGTTCTCTTCCAGACCGGTTTTCAGAAAAGCCAGCTGTTCTTCCGCGAGTTTGGCATCCTTGGTATCGATACCGGAGGTCGGGATCAGCCGTTTGAAGACCAAGCCATTGGCATCCGCGCCCATGAATTTCACTTTCTGGGCTGCCAGGGAGAGAAAGTTGTTCGTCCGGGAGTTGGGCAGTTTTTCCAGCTTGTGGTGGATCTCCTGCACCGTATTGATCAGCCAGGGTTGGTAAATATCCCCCTGTTTCATCTCGATGCCTACCACCATCAGGTTGCCCATGCCGAAATGGGATTCAGCGTACAGATTGGTTGAAACATACCGGTTGCTGAAAGGCAGCAAGGTATCCGGATCGTTGCGAATGTCCAGATACTGGATCATGGGCGCCAGAAACAAGGTGACCAGCAGCACACCCCAAAAGATCGAGCGTCGATGGGCCATGGCGAATTCGGCGTAATGGCGGCTGATCGATTTGGACATGTAGTCTCCTGTTTTGAAGAGGAAATCGACATAAAGGGGCCGTCGGACACCCGGCCCCATTTGCGAATGGGATGGAAACAGGCGCGATGGGGGGAGCCCCCCATCGCCCTCCGACCCTGCAACTCCCTAAGGGCGCCTCAGGGTGACATCATGTCAGAAAAGGTACTTCAAGCCGACCTGAACGTTGCTGCTGTTCTTGAACTGACCGAACATCGTATCGGCATTGCCCCAGTAGTTGTTGACCTCTGCGGTACCGATGACGGCATTGGTAAAGCCGTATTCGACATCAAACCGGTTCCAGTAGCCACCACTCTCTTCGGCAATGGTGATGTTGTTGACTCGGCCCTGCTGTTCGGCACCGAACGGCTTGGAGAGGAACAGGGAGACAAACTCCCGGTATTTTGCGCCCTTGCGCAAGCCGTTGCTCAGGTGCAAGGAGGCCTGATCTGCGGTGTAACGTCCCGAATTGGCACCGTTATTGCCCCCCTCATCCACATAGTCCAGATTGATGAACTGGATGAACTGTACGTTGAGCATCAGGTTGGTGAAAAACGAGAAGTCCGCGCCCAGAACATATTTGAACATGTCGGCATCTTCCATGCGCATGCCGCCCACCAGATCACCATAGCCGAGTTTGGTGCGATCGATGACCGACACCTTGGTATCCTTCTGGTAGAGAAATTCACCCCGTCCGACCACCGGACCCAGGGCCGCAGTGTCAAACGTGGTGTCGAAGGCCGCGCCCATGCTGTGGATGCGATTGAGCTTCTCGGTGAAAAGCAGGGTGGGGGCTTTGCCTGCCGCACCGCCATATCCGGGCAGGGTGACGGTGGTGGTCGGACCATTGGCACCCACTCCCGCGACCGTGACCGGGGTCAGAGTTTCGTCGTTGGCGCCTTTCCACCTCATCTCGATGTAGGGATTGGGATCGTAGTGCCACAGATAATTGAGCGAGTAGTTGAAATCCCGTCCCAGGGTGCTCTTGTAGCGCAGGCCGAGATTGGGGGCGACCTCATCGGGATAGTCGCGCACATAGGCGGTCTTGGCATTGACAAAGGCGTCGAAGGTGGCAAACGTGGCGTTGGACATGTACTCGAACACCGAATTGGGATGATTGGGATCCCAATTGGCGGTTCCACCGTCGATCAGGTTGGTCTTGCCGCTGATGCCCCCTTGCGCAGCTGGACCGTAGACCATGCCGTTGAGTACGTTGGCCCCGGTGGTCCCACTGCCCATGGCATTATTGGTGTTGGCAAAATCGTTGACGGTCATGTTGGTGATTTGGCTGAGCTTGGCACCTCCGAATTTGCCCTGGATATCAGCCAGGTTGTAAAACGAATTGGAGATGGCCCCCATTTCCGGCACGATGTTGCGGAAGCCGTTGACCGGTCCTGTGATCGAATCCACCCCCTTCATGATGAAGGGTTGACCCGCGTCGCCGTTGGCGTTCAGACCCGGAATGCGGCTCTCGTGGCGTTGGGAAACGACAAACTGGAGATTATCCTTGGAGGTGAGGCTGAGATCTCCCTTGGCCATCCAGACCGTCATGCGCGACTCATCCATGGTGTTCTGGTTGAATTCGCGCCAGTCGGTGGGATTGATGATGTCCAGCAGTTTGATCCCATCCGCAGTACCCCACACCAGTTGTTGCTTGCCAACGCGCAGATCGAATTGATTGCCCAGCTTGGAGTCGATGTACAGCTCGCGCAGCGCATCCTGTTGCGAGTAGTTTTTATGCCCCCGATACCCGTCAACCGCCTCGGAGTCGTAGACCGCATCGAACTGAGCATGCAGTTTGGCGTTGGGCAGCAACTCTCCGTTGACGAACATCACCAGGCTGTTCTCGAACTTGGAGACCTCGGCGGAATTGTGTTCACGGGTATCGGAAACGCTGCTGCGTTCGCCGATCACCGGGCCGCTTTTTTGAAAAACGGCGGTTTCATTCTTGAGATAGCCGGAAACTTCCCATTTGGAGAGGTTCGCACCGGTTGCGTCTCCGGCAGAAACATCCATCGTCACCATGGGGATGGCGCAAAACATGGAGAGAGTCAGAGTTTTCTTCATGGTGGACTTCCTTGCTTCCCTAAGAGTGAACGCCTGAATTATCGATTGATTTTGCTCAAGGTCTGCTCACTCCAGAGCCCCTCTTCCTTGGCAGTGTTCCACTGCGCCACATCATCCGGAATGCTGGCCATGGTTTCGTGATTGGTGACGAAATTGCGTCCATACCAGTAACGCCACTTCAAGGCGCGCAGGTCGGAGAGTCCCATGGGGGCCCAGTCGCGGTCGATCACCTTGATTTTTTTGTTCTCCTTGAAGAACTCGGTGCGATAGTCGGCGAAGCTCTGGGTATCTACATAACTGATGCGGTAGTCGTACCACCAGTTTTTGAATTGGGTGGTGCTTTTGAGCTTGTAGACCTCGCGCCCCTTGTGATTGCAAGCCGGTTTATGCAGATTGGCCAGATTGCCCTTGGCCTGGGCAGGGGTCAACTCCATGGCCATCAGGCAGTCGTTGAAGCTCTCCTTGCCCAGCAGTTCATGGGTTTCGTGGTGCGGCTTACGCAGCGTAACATCCTCGAAGGTGAAATCCGTGCCGCCCCAGGCATCGTCGAACGCCGGTTGGGCAAAACGGCGGATTTTGCGCAGGGCCGGCAACCAGATGGAGTAGGCCTGGCTTTTGGCGTCATCCACGAAATCCACGATCAACATCCCGGTTCCATTAAGTTTTCCGGAGCGGAAAATGGCCAGATCCTTGGCCTTGGTCTCGCCATCGCTGTATTCGTTGTTCAGATACCGTTCAACCGTGTTGATCATCGGCTCCTCACCCATGCCACGGGAGGCGATCACGGTGATGCTGCCATTCTGTCCCTTTTCGATGGAGAAATTTTTGACGGCGTAAAAATGATTGACGTAGTAGACCTGTTTGGCGACCTCTTCCGCGTTGGGCGTCCCCTTCGGATAGGGCAGATTGCGTGGCACGTTTTCGGCATGGGCGGACTGAGAAGCCAGCAACAAGGAGCCTGCCAATAAAAAAATCTTGATATTCATAATGATGCATCCCTATAGAATCTTGTAAGTGAAGGTGTTTTGGAAGTTTATTCTATGGCCAAAAAAGAAACAAGCAAAGACTGTAAAATATGCAAATTTTTTAAGCTTGCGCTTTCTGATCAGGTTATTTTCGAATATTTTGGGTCAAACTTGAACCCATTTCACAGCGTCAGCATGGCAAAATTTCCATTCGTGCGGACATTGGACGGTTTTGACTTTGAAATTCAGCCTGCCCTGGAACCCAAACAAACCCGCGAACTGACGGCCTGCCGTTGGGTCGGCAATGGCGATGCGGTGTTACTGCCGGGTTCTCCAGGTGTTGGCAAAACTCATTTGGCGGTAGCCCTGGGTCGGGAAGCGATTGAACGGGGTTATTCAGTGTTGTTCACCACGGCGCCGTTCTTGGTGGCGACTTTGGCCAAGGCGCACCTGGCAGGACGACTGGAAGAAAAAATGAGCCCGTTTGCCAAACCGAAACTGCTGATCGTGGATGAACGGGGCTATCTGCCTTTGGAAGCCAATGCAGCTTATTTGTTTTTTCAATTGGTTTCAAAACGCTACGAGCGAGGCAGCATGCTGGTGACCCGTAATCGTGGCGTGGGCGAATGGGGAGAAGTGTTCGGCGATCCCGTTGTGGCGACAGCCATTCCGGGATCGCCTCGCCCCAACTGGCGCGCGCCACCAAAAGATTCCGCCCGTTCATCTCCCACCATCCGCATGGCATCGCTGCCCGGACCGCATATTTCGTTACGTTCGGGTCAAACACGAACTTGGTGCGCATGGTCATCGGCGCCAGCGGCCCGGTATCCGCGCCCGGCAGAAACCGATAGCGACCATCCGTCTCCAGCCGCAGATATCCCGCCTTGCTCAACCGTGTCAGATACCTGCGCGCCGAGGTCTCCCGCACCGCCACCTCACCGGTCGAGGCGTGGATCGCCAGCTCGCGCGCGGTGATCCTCCTCGCCGATCAGCACGATGGTCGCCCCGCCCACGTCGTGCAGCGTGCGAATCACATCCTGGAAGTTGAAAAAGGATTGCTCGCGTTTCCAAGGATTGAAACCGAATCTTTAGGTTAATGTCATCTCTCCTCCTTCCCAGGGAAGGGGGTCAATTCTTCGTGTCGCCAGGGGGTCAGTTTCTCATGTCGCCTGACAGCCAGGAATGGCCATGGGAGGGCGGGAACGGATGCGGTATGTTCTCCGAAACCGTTGGGTAACCTTTGAATTCATTGTGAGTTTTTGGCAGAGGATGCCGGAGAATCGATAACCGAAGAATTTTAGATAAAACTAAATGGCGGAGGAGCAGGGATTCGAACCCTGGGTGGGGTTACCCCCACAACGATTTTCGAGACCGTCCCATTCAACCGCTCTGGAACTCCTCCGCGCGCCGGTTCGGATCGGTATCGCGTCTTATCGTTAATCGCCGACCGGAAATGACATTCTACCCCACCCGATCCGTTTTGGCAAGCATTTTGACACCCGGCGCCGTGGATCCGGACCATGACCGCCAGAGAACGTGTCACCTCCGCCGGTACACGGTTCCCATTCGGGCCGGTTCGTGGCATGATGCACCCCCCATGAGACACACCATCCTCCCCTCCCCGCTCTTCGTGCACGTCTGGCGACGCCATTTCCTGGTGTGGCGCAAGAACATCGCCACCTCCATCGTCGGCAACCTCGGAGAACCGTTCCTCTATCTCCTCGGCATGGGCTACGGTCTGGGTCGCTACGTGGAAACCATGGGCGAAATCCCCTATGCGGTCTACCTCACCGCCGGCATCCTCGCCTCCAACTCCATGTATGCCGCCACCTTCGAGTCCATCTACAACAGCTTCACCCGCATGACCCGTCAACAAACCTTCCACGCCATGCTCGCCACCCCGGTGAGCATCGCCGATATCGTCGCCGGCGAGGTGACCTGGGCCGCCACCAAATCCCTCCTCTCCGGATCGGCCATCCTGCTCGTCGGCTGGCTCATGGGCTCGGTCACCGCACCCACCGCCCTGCTCGCCCTGCCGGTGGTGCTCCTCTCCGGTCTCGTCTTCGCCTCCATGGGCATGGTGGTCACCGCCACCGCGCCCAACTATGATTTCTTCATGTATTACTTCACCTTGATCATCACTCCCATGTTCCTCTTCTGCGGGGTGTTCTTCCCCGTCGATACCCTGCCCCTCCCGCTCACGCTCGCCACCCAACTCCTCCCCCTCACCCACGTCGTCGCCCTGATCCGTCCCCTCACCACCGGACTGCCGTTCGAATACCCGCTCTGGCACCTCGCCGCACTCCTCGCACTCCTCGCACTCTGCTTCCCCCTGGCGGTAAATCGTATCCGAAAACGCATCATCGTTTAAGTTCCCGTCCCAACCTGCCGATTCATAGGTTGCGGAGCGTCATTCGTGGCCAAACCAACTTGGCATGATGGGTGTATCCCCATCGCCACCACCGGTGAATCGCGCCTTAGAGTGCGACATCGGTAAAAAAAATTTGGCGAACGCAACAGGATTCTCTTATAATCGAGGGCTATTTTGTACAAGGGTCCAAGCGGGTCGCATCCCGCGCCGATCCAGCCCTGTTAATGAAAAATAGAGGAGAACCACACACATGGCTGACCTGTTTTCCGCACAATGGATGAACCGCTTTCAAACCGAATGGAACAACGAATCGGAACTGGCCGATGCCTTGGCCAAGATCGGTTTCAACTCCACCATCGCCTACGGCATCGATGGCGAAGACGCACCGCGCGGGGTGCTGGTGATCGAGGGGGGCAAGGCGGTCAAGAGTGGCGCCTATGCCGGAGAAGAGGTGAACTGGGATCTGCGCGCCAGCGAAGAGAGCTGGAACAAGTGGATCGAAAAGGGGCTGGGCATGATGGGGCTGGGCATGGCCTACACCACCCGCAAGCTCAAGTTCGAGGTGGGCGACTATGGCGCGATGATCAAGGATCCGCGCATGGCCGGCCCGTTCATCAAGTCGTTCACCGTCATGGGACGGGTATAAAAATCTCATAATTATCGATGGTTTGAACGCCCCGACCTCTTCACGGAGGTCGGGGTCTTCATCGCCAGTCAAGGGGGCACGCACGTCATGACAAACCAAAAAACGTTCATCGCGCTTCTCTCCGCGTTCATGGTGACATTGGCCGCTCCCCAGACGCGCGCCGATGGCAACATCATCACGGTCGAAGCCGGCTCGATTGGTTCCACCACGACGTTGGGCGGTACCGTGGTCCCCTTCAAAGAGGTCGCCTTCACCGCGCAGATGCCTGGACGGGTCGAGTACATCGCCGGCGTGGAGGGTGACTGGTTCAAGAGCGGAACCGTCCTGGTGGCCCTGGACAACGATGACCTGCTGGCCATGCGCCGTTCGGCCCAGGCGGCCCTCGAATCCGCGGATGTCAACTGGAAGAATGCCCGGGTCCAGTATACCCGTCAGGTCTACAGCGGCTCGGATTACGGCGGCGCCGACAACACCGGCATGGCCATGCCGCGCATGTGGGACTACATGGTCACCCGGCCCATGTCGAGCATGATCGGCATCGACAACCCCGAACTCACCCGGCGCGCCCGCATCTACAATCAGGGCTCGCAGATCGATCAGGCCTACGCGGGCCGTACCCAGGCCCAGGCCAAATTGCAGGAACTCGAGGCCAAGCTGCGCGACACCAAATCGATCGCCCCCTTCTCCGGCGTGATCGTGGCCAAGCACATCGAAAAGGGGAATACCGTGCAACCCGGCATGCCCCTTCTGACCTTCGCGGACACGCGCCATCTTCAGGTCAAGGTGGACATCCCGGCCCGATTGATGCCCGGCGTCCAGAAGGATATGATCATTCCGGCCAAGCTCGATGTGGGAGACACCCGCATCGAAACCAAGGTGGCGCAGATCTATCCGATGGCCGATGCCCAGCGGCACACGGTGACCGTCAAGCTCGATCTGCCCAAGGATGCGCCGGGCGGTCCGGGCATGTACGCCGAGGTGATGATCCCGGATGTCACCACGCCGGTGAAAAGCATGCCGATCGTGCCCAAGGCTGCGGTCATCTGGCGTGGCAGTCTGCCGGCGGTGCTGATCGCCCCGGACCACAAGGGGGATGAACCCCAACTGCGCATGATCCGCCTGGGCGGCTTCGTGGACGACAAGTCGGTGAGCGTGCTGTCGGGTCTGTCGATCGGCGAGCGCATCCTGGCCACCCCGCCGAGCGGCATGGCCACAGACTGGAGCCCCTCGTCCACCAATCCCGCTGGCAAAAAGATGGAGAAGCAGCACTAGAACAACGTGCGGGGAACGCCCCGCGCGTTCCACCCGTGGAGCCCCCGTCAAAATGGGTTCCACGGAGCGTGCCCATCCGGAGCGACCTCGGCAACGCATGTCGCTTCACCCCTTAAAGACCTCTCCCAAAGCGGTGGCCCCGAACCCCGAGCCCCGGAAGCGCGAACATGACGACATTCCACAAAGATTCGCTGCCCCCTCCCCCGACTCCCACCACCCTGACGCACAATCTCGGGGTGGCGGGTTCGATGGCCAAAACCTTCATCCACTCGCCGCTCTCGCCGCTGCTGCTCTTTGCCTGTCTGGCCATGGGGATCATGGGATTGATCCTCACCCCGCGACAGGAGGATCCGCAGATCTCGGTGCCGATGGTGGACATCTTCGTGCGCTACACCGGTGCATCGGCAGATCAGGTTTCCACCCTGGTGGCCGAACCGCTTGAGCGGATCATGAGCGAAATCAAGGGGGTCAAACACGTCTATTCCGCCTCGTTGCGCGGTCAGGCGATGGTGACCGTGGAGTTCGACGTGGGCCAGGACATGGAGGCATCCCTGGTCAAGCTCTACGACAAGCTCGAATCCCACATGGATCTCATCCCGCCGGACGTGACCAAACCCCTGGTCAAGCCCAAGGCGGTGGATGACGTGCCGGTGGTGACCCTGACCCTCTGGTCCAACGACGTGGATGACTCCTCGCTGCGCATCCTGGCCCTGGACGTGCTGCAGAAGCTCAACGAGGTGGAGAACGCCAGCCAGAGCTTCGTGGTCGGCGGGCGCCCGGAACAGATCCGGGTCGAGGTCTCCCCGGAACGACTCAGCGGCTACGGCATCACCCTGGACCAGATCGCCCAGACGATCCGCACCGCCAACAGCGAAAAGGGGTTGGGCAGCGTCGAATCCTCGGACATGGGTTTTCAGGTCTACTCCGGCGCCTTCTTGAAGAACGCCCATGACGTGGCCCGTCTGATGATCGGCACCCACGGCGACCAGCCGATCCGGGTGCGCGACGTGGCCGAGGTCTTCTCCGGTCCGGAGGAGACCCAGCGCATGGTCACCTACACCACCGGGCCGGCGGCGGATCCGAACGGTCCCACGGCCAATCAATCCTCGGCGGTGACCATCGCGATCGCCAAGAAGAAAGGGGCCAACGGCGTCACCGTGGCCAATGGCGTGCTCGCCAAGATCGAGGAGCTGAAAGGACGCCTGATCCCCAAGAACGTCAACGTGGCCGTGACCCGCAACTACGGCGAAACCGCCAACGAAAAGGTGAACGAACTGCTCTTCAAGCTGCTGGTGGCCACCATGGCGGTCACGGTGCTGGTCTGGTTCGCCCTCGGTTTCAAGCCGGCCACCGTGACCCTGATCGTGATCCCGGTGGTGATCCTGATGACCGTCTTCGCGGCGCTCATCATGGGATACACCATCGACCGGGTGAGTCTGTTCGCCTTGATCTTCTCCATCGGCATCCTGGTGGATGACGCCATCGTGGTGGTGGAGAACATCTACCGGCGCTGGCTGATGGAGGACAAGTGCTGCCATCTGATCTCCATCGACGCGGTGCGCGAGGTGGGCAATCCCACCATCCTGGCCACCTTCACCGTGATCGCGGCGCTTTTGCCCATGGGCTTCGTGCGCGGCATGATGGGCCCCTACATGCTGCCGATCCCGGCTTTGGGATCGGTGGCCATGCTTTTTTCGCTCTTTGCGGCCTTCATTTTCACCCCGTGGCTGGCCCAACTCATCAAACCGAGCATGCGCTCTCTGCACCACCACTCCGACAAGGAGATTAAAAGCTCGGAACGGCTGGAGCAATTTTTCCGCTGGATCATTCCCACCCTGCTGGACAGCAAGGTCAAGGGGTATGGTTTCCTGTTTCTGCTCATCGGTCTGTTCTTTCTGTCCATGCTGCTTTTCTACACCACGGACGTCACGGTAAAGATCCTGCCGCTCGACAACAAGCCGGAGTTCAACGTGGTGATCAACATGCCGGAAGGGACGGCCATGCCCAAGACCACCAATCTGGCGCGGCGCATGACCCAGGCGCTCAAGACCCAGATCCCGGAGGTCACGGCGCTGCAAACCTACGTAGGCACCGCTTCCCCGTTCAACTTCAACGGCATGGTGCGTCACTACTATCTCCGTCAGGATGCCTGGCAGGCCGATATTCAGGTGCAACTGCTGCACAAGAGCAAACGCAAGCGCACCAGCCACGACATCGCCATCGAAGCGCGCAAGCTGCTCACCCCAATGGCGCGCGAGGTCGGGGCCCACATCGAGGTGGTGGAGATGCCGCCCGGACCGCCGGTGTTGCAATCCGTGGTCGCGGAGGTGACCGGCCCGGATGCCGACACCCGTCGCAAATTGGCGCGGGACATGGAGGAGATATTCAAGAAATCGCCCTCCCTGGTGGATGTCGATACCTACATGCGCGAGCCTTACGACATCTGGCGCTTCGAGGTGGACACCGAAAAGGCGGTACGCCGCGGCATCACGGTGGAGGCCATCAACCGCAACCTCGGCATGGCCATGGGCGGGGCCCAGGTGGGCGACGTGAAGCGCGGCAGCGTGCTCGAGCCGACCTACATCGTGTTGCAGGTGCCGATGGGGGTGCGCTCCAACATCTCGAGCCTGAGCGACCTGCCGCTGGTCAACCCGCAGGGCAAGATCGTGCCCTTGGGCGAGTTGGGACGCTTCGTCAAGCAGCCCCATGATCCGATCATCTTCCACAAGGATCTGCGCCCGGTGGAGTATGTGACCGCCGAGGTGGAGGGACGTCTGGACGCGCCGATCTACGCCATGATGGACGTGGAGGCGATGCTCAAGAACTACACCGCGCCGGACGGGGTGAAGATCACCGGCGAGATGATGGGACCGCCCAAGAGCTACACCCATTCAGCCTTCGAGTGGACCGGCGAGTGGGTGGTCACCTATGAAACTTTCCGCGACATGGGGCTGGCTTTTGGCGTGGCCTTGATCCTGATCTACATGCTGGTGGTGTGGGAGTTTGGCAACTTCGTGCTGCCGGCGGTGATCATGGCGCCGATCCCGTTGACGCTGTTGGGGATTCTGCCCGGTCACTGGCTGCTGAACGCCAAGTTCACCGCCACCTCGATGATCGGCTTCATCGCCCTGGCTGGCATCATCGTGCGCAACTCGATCCTGCTGGTGGACTTCGCCAAGCAGGAGATCATGCGCGGCACCAGCGTGCGTGACGCGGTGATCCTGTCGTGCAAGGCGCGCACCCGGCCCATCATCATCACCGCCCTGGCGCTGGTGGCCGGATCGAGCGTGATTCTGGGGGACTTCATTTTCCAGGGCATGGCGATTTCGTTGTTGTTCGGCTCCCTGGTCTCGACGCTTCTGACCCTGCTGGTGATTCCGCTGGGCTGCGTGAGCGCGAGCCATGCCTTTGTTGATCCGGAGCATCTGCCCCCCTCGCGTGGTGGCGGGCGACTCGACGGCGCCTGCGAGGCCGACCTGCCCCACGCCTCGGCTCCCAAGCCGGGGGTCAAGGTGACCAAAGCCCCCCGGACCGGCATTCTGCTCGCCATCTGGCAGCTTTTCTGGGGATTGATCTTCCGACCGAAGAAACCCAAGGTCAAAGCCAGGCCAAAACCGGCAACTCCCCAGCCGATGGCACCCGTGGTGCTGGATCCCGAGCCGGTCGCCGAGTCCGCGTCGGTGGAGAAGGCGGTCGATCCCTCCCCGGTCGCCCGGCTGGACGACTCCTCCGCCCCCGCATCCAAGTCGCCCCAGAGCCGCGACCCGTCGCCCGATCCCAAGGTCGAACCGGTCGAGAACGGTGCCGAGGAGAACAGGCCGAAACCGGTGACCAGGCGTGGGATTCGCTTGAAGAGCGACCACGGCAAGACGGACGAACCGCGCGGGGACGGTTGATGAGGGGTGGCGCGCATGGCGGGGTGGTGGTCGCGATGACGGCGATCGGCTGCGTGATCGCGGGTCCGCTCTGGGCTTTTGGCGAGGAGAAGCCGGTGACTCTGCCGAACCAGCAGAGCGCGCCATCCGAGCGCGGAGGCGGTTTCCGTTGGTGGGGAAGCCCGGCGGATTCCGGTGATCCTGGATCTGAAAAACCGTTGAATCTCATGGATGACAGCCTGTTTCAACGGGCCGAGGATGCACCTCCGGGCCTGCCAGCGGCGCGGACGCCGGGCACAGGCAAGGAGGAGAAACGTCGTCCCCCGCCTGGAAAGCGCGGCGAGGAGGGCCGACAACCGCCCGTGGCCGAGAGAAAACCCTTGGAATCGGCAGCGGAGCGGGGTGTGGAGGGAGGTGGACGTGGCCTGTCCAGGCGTACGGAGTTCGGGCCAGGGATCTCTGGCGGGGTCAAGGGCGACCATGCCAATCCGCCGTCCAACGAACGGCTGGAAGAGGGTTTTTTAAGCGGTGCGGATCCTCTGTTCGCGCCGCCTCCGCCGGTACCGAACGGACGCGGACGTCCCGCCGGCCTGGAACCGCCGGGCGCTTCGGGCGAGATGCCGGCGCGCGGCGTTTTGATGCTGCCGACGGGTCCCCTGAGCGATTCCGCCCCTTCCGGGGATGGTTGGAATCCCGGCAGTGAGTGGTATGGGCAGGACGGCAATCCCTGGAGATGAGGCCGATGGAATCGTCGATGCGTCAGATGGGTTGGTGGGGAGTTGGTGGCACGCCGAAGGGCGTCACCCTGTCGTTCGCGCTGGTTTTCGGGGTCATGGCCGGATGGTCGGCCCATGTCTGGGCCGAAGAGGATACCCAATGGAATTCCGGGTTCTATCGAGTCGATCCCGAGCGTACCCCGTTCAAGATCCGCCCGCCCGCCCCGCGTCGCGACTACGAAGAGGATGATCGCGGCATTCAGTGGCGCGAGGGACGACGGGATGATGCGCCCCCTCCGTCCGGCCAGGCGCGTGGCTGGGGGCGGGGTTGGAATGATGAATCGCGCCGTCCGAGTCGTCCCTGGGGTCATGTCCCCTCCCAGTGGGAGGAGTCGGGTGGTCCGAATGGCGGGGGTGGTCCGAATCGTTATGAAATGGAGGAGCGTTCTTCCTCGTCTGCCGGGGATCGTCCCCCTGTCAGCGAGCGATGGAATGACGGACCGGCCCGCTCCCGTGATTCCACGGGCTCCCGATCCGGCTACCGGGACGATCCCCATGAATCGCGTGGTGGCTCGTCGCGTTGGGATGGCCCCTATCAGCGCGAGTATTCGCGGGGCGGCGGTCGTTGGGGCGACGGGGGGTATCGGGAGCGTGGGTATGACGACCGGGATCCAGGCCCGAACGGCTACGAGGATGAGCGGTTCCGGAATGACGGACGGACATTGGGACGCGGCTCCGGTTCCTCCGGCGGTCGCTATTGGCCCGAAGAGCGCTGACGGAGCCCTGGCGTTGACGCGAGCCTTGTGGTTCGTGGTGTGTTGCGCCTTGGGCGGGCTTTTTGTCCTGGCTGTTTCTCAACCTCCCTCCCCTACTCCCGCCATGCGACCATGCCCAACTTGAACCACTCCGCGCGTCGCCATCGCCATCCGTTCCTGGCCCGCACCCTGCTGCTCGCGTGGGTTGGGTGGGCCTTGAACGCCCATGCCGATTCCACCCCGATTCCCTTCTCCGCAGAGGTCACCCGCTCCCGACCCGAAATCGTCCAGGAGGGGGCCAGACCTCCGGTCCCGTCGGCCCGTGGCGCCTCGCCACGGGAGGTTCCCCAAAAAAAATGGATCCAAACCCGTGGAAAACTGTTCGTTTCCCCGGATGGGGTGCGTGGAGAGTCGCAACGGGATGATATCCCGGTCGTCATGATTCACCTCGCCAAAGAAAAAACTTTATGGATACTTTTGCCAAAACAAAAAACATATTCCGAGCGCAAAGGTGTCAGCCAAAACCGACCTCCCCTGCCCGATGATCCAGATGGACCCTGCCGACGCGATAAATCGCTCATCTGTCGTCAGGTTGGAACCGAAAAAATCGATAGTCGGCAAACCATCCATTGGGAGATCTCGCAACGCGGTCCCGACCAGCGTGAAATCCCCCAGGCCCATCTTTGGATCGACCCTCGGCTGGGAATCGCCATCCGGGAACAATACATGGATGGTTTGCAAGTCGAACTTTCCAACATCCAGGAGGGCACTCAACCTGTGGAACTGTTTCAAATTCCCAAGGACTATCAAAAGCAAGCGCCTTGACATGGCATCCAGGAACCTAAATCTGACTTTTTTGGTCAAAAAAATGAGCCGACGATGAAAATTCCCTTGCAATCGTCCCGGAATGGGTATATTAGAAATTCATCATATACGAATAATAGCTGCGGAGGGATTTCTCCCCTGGTTTCGTCACTGAATAAATTGATATCATGGGTCGATAAACGTATGCTCGAAGCACGATTTTCGAACCAACGATCCAGCGGTGACTCCATGAGGATCTCTCTGCGTTATCAAAACTTAGTTTTTGCCGCGACCATCGGACTGTTTTGGATGGGTCCGACGGCGGACGCGGACGCCGGTAATCCCATCGCAGAAGTCATGCCCTCCGTACCCGGCATGTCCGTCACCCCTGGCATGCCGGGCATGCCCGGGGTGATGGGCGCCACGGATCAGGGTGACGCCACGGAGATGGGACAACGCATGGGCAAGTTCATGGGCTCGTTCATGCGCGAAATGAAATCCCCGCAGGAGCAAAGCGGCGAGGGATGGCGCGGGGAACCGCGCATGCGGGAACCGGTGGATGGACGCCGGAGCCATGAATATGACCCGGCGGCACGACGTGGCGAGTCGCGCGAGATGTATCGTTACATGCCGCTGTACGATCCATGGGGTGTCGCCGAACGGGGTTCACCCTATCCGGAGTGGGAACTTTGGGGCGGAAACAGTCCCTATCCTGGCCGTTCCCATCCGCCTGGTTACGGGAATCCCTGGAACGACCCAGGATCTCTCGGCTGGGCGGCCACCGGCGACTGGGATCGGGGTCGCGGCTACTACGGGGCGGGACTCCCCCCCTGGGATACCCTCGAGCCGCCACTGGATCCGCGCGCGGAGCGGCGTTGGCATGACCCCTCCTACTACGAGCGTCCGCGCCTGGGGCCGGGTTATCGACTGCCCGAGGACGAACCACAAGCCGCCCCGCGTTCCTACCGTCCGTGGAGCGACGGTTATCGCCGGGGCAGTTGGTGGTAATGGGGTGGCTGGAAAATTCCGGACCGCCCGACACTACTCTTGATGACAAGGAGTCTTGGGACATGCAGAGATCCGCGCGTATTCTGGCCTTGGCCGGAGTCTTGACCGTTCTGGGTCAGGCCCTCCCGGAGAGTGCGTCCGCCTGGTGGGGTCCGTGGGACAACGGCTGGGGCAACAACGGCTGGGGCAACAACAACAGCTGGTCCAACAACGGCTGGGGCAATGGCAACGGCAACGGCAATGGTCGCGCCCGTGGCAATCTGACCATCACCATCGATGGCGACATGGACGGTTGGGCGAACAATTTGTGGAACAATGGCTGGAACAATGGCAACGGCTGGAACAACGGCTGGAACAACGGCAATGGATGGAACAACGGCTGGGGACCCAATGGGGGCAGTCCCTGGAACGGTGGGCCAGGCGGTTGGTGGCCCGGCAACTGGGGACCCGGCAACGGGCCCGGTAACTGGGGACCTGGCGGCTGGTGGTAAAAGTTTGACGTAAGGCAGCAACGATTAGCCCTCACAATCACATACTAAAGTGGAGATTATCATGAAAATTGGAATGAAGGTGCTGGCAGTGGCGGTTCTGTTGGGTGCTGGCGCGCTGCTGACGGCGCCGGAAGCTTCCGCATGGTGGGGAAATGGCCCGGGTTGGGGCAACAACAACGGCTGGGGCAACAACAACTGGGGCAACAACTGGGGCAACAACGGCTCCGGCAACGGCAATGGCCGCGCCTCCGGCAACTTCGGTTTCAACATGGGCGGTGACGCCTCTGGTTCCGGCAACAACAACATGAACAACGGCTGGAACAACAACATGAACAATGGCTGGAACAACGGCTGGAACAACGGCTGGAATCCCGGTTATGGTTATGGTCCGGGTTGGGGCGGCGCTCCGGGTGGTTGGGGTGGCGCTCCGGGTGGTGGTTGGGGTGGCGCTCCGGGTGGTTGGGGTGGCGCTCCGGGTTGGGGTGCTCCTCCGGCTCCCGCCGCCGCTCCCGCCGAAGCGGCTCCGGCTGGCAAGTAAGTCAGGCTTGCGCGTCCATACGTTCTCTGGAACGTATCCTGCATGGGGGCGGCCTTTGGGCCGCCCTTTTTTTTGCCCTGGAACTCCAGGGTCGGAAGGGTGAGGGGGGGCTGCCCCCATTCGGTCGATTCGCCGTGAAGCTCCACGGTCGGGGGGGGGAAGGAGCCGATCCCATCGAGTCTGCTTATCACCGCCACTTGACCAGATCCATAAGTGGAGACTTGAATTCTTGATAATTATTGCGTAGATTGGAAGATCCTGGAAGACAGCTCCGTCAGTTGGAGCTACGATCAACCCAAAGGCGGTCAAGGAACTCAATGAGGCGCGGATGATCACCGTCGTTGGCAACCTGAAAGGCGGCTGTGGCAAAAGCACGATCACCTTCAACATGGCGGTCTGGCTGGCGCGTCGTGGCCAAAACGTGATCACCTTCGATCTCGATCCCCAGGCCACCTTGAGCGATGCCATCGAGGTTCGCCGCGAAGAGGGGGTCCAACCCGACATCAAGGTCTATCGTTCCGAGAGCGACCCAGCCCGCATCATGGCCCATCATCAAGGCGAGGTGCTGGTGGACGTGGGCGCCTCCAACCTTTGGGCCATGCGCCAGGCGATCGCCCAGGCGGATCGCATCATCTCCCCGGTCCCGCCGAGTCAGGCGGATGTGTGGTCCACGGCCCGTTTCCTGGACATCATCAAGGAAACCGCCTCGTCCCGGAACAAGCGACCGGAAATTTATCTTTTCATCAACCGCGCCGATACACATCCCATGCTGCGGGAGTCGGACGAAACCGAAGCCGCCCTGGGCACCTTGCCAGGGGTGACGGTTCTGAAAACCCGCATCGCCCAGCGTACCGCCTATCGACGCTCGTTCAGCGAAGGGCGCGCGGTATTCGAACTGTCGCCCAGCGGCAAGGCCACCCAGGAGTTTCTGGATCTGATGGAACCGCTCTATCCAGAACTGGTCTCAACCGGCAAGCAACCGGTGACGCGCACATCCAAAAAAGGAGCCTGATCCATGTCGGACACCGTCACGCCGCGGGAACCTCCCCAGGACCCCATCAGCCCGGACAGCATGGACGGTCAAAAAGCCGCGCCCAAAATCAAATCCATGCCGCCCAACATGCCGATCGTGCCTGCCGGACGTTACCGGGAGTGTGGCGAATGTTCGGCGATGATCCTGTCCGAGTTCGCCAAAAGTTTCGACAAGAGCGCCCGTCGTTGGGAGTTGATCGTCTATCCGTCGCTGTTTGCCTTCATCATTCTGGCGATGTATGGCTTTTTCCTCATCTACAGCCTCACCCAGGACATCCGCACCATGGCCTCCTCCATCGACCCGAAGATGGGGGTGAACATGGGGAGCCTTTCGAACCACATCGCCATGCTCTCCAACAACATCGAACTGATGTCCACCCATCTCGAGTACATCAGCGACAACATGGAAACCATGTCCGTGGATCTGCAGAACATGGCCGAAAACATGGAGAACATCACCGATTCGGTCAACGGCATGAACCAGAACGTCGCGAGCATGAACCAGAACGTCACCTCGCTCAACGGCAGCATCAAGAACATGGACAAGAGCATGACCGACATCAACCAGAAGATGAGCGTTCTGGCGCCGATCAATCAAAATGTCGCGGCCATGGGACAGGCGGTGCATGCCATGACCGGCGCGATGAACGTGATGAGTTACGACATGAACAGCGCGTCGCGGCCCATGAGCTTCATCAACCGCTTCATGCCGTGGTGACGCCCCCTCCAGGGGGGGACTGGACCGGATAGACAGGACGGTTGGTCGGAAAAACGGCGACCGGATGGATGGGACGGTTGGTCGGAAAAACGGCGACCGGATGGATGGGACGGTTGGTCGGAAAAACGGCGACCGGATAGACAGGACGGTTGGTCGAGAGGACGGCACGACGGCGCGCGCAGGACCGAAGCATCAGACCGGATCGATGCCCGGCATGAGGAAAGATCGGGGAGCTGGCAGGCGGTTGGCGCGGCAAGCTCCCCGATGTCGCGGGGGAATTCGGAGCGGCGTGGCAACCGGTCTCAATACGGATAGGCGAAGATCCCGTAGTAGTAATCCACGTAGCGTTGCACCCGTTGCAGGGAACTCGGACTGATGCCCTTGAGGTTCGTCAGATCCTTGACGCCGCAATGGGTGGTCACGATGTCGTAAACGTGGGGGGTCTGGCGCAGGAAGTTCACTTTGTCTTGCAGTGCCTGGATTTCACGGCTCATGGTAGTCTCCTTCGAGGCTTTGGGGAAGCAGGTTTCAGGGATGATTAATGCAATGATCATGCCGGCTCGACGGAACACCTCCACCGCTGCCTGAGGTCCATGCATGTACGCGATCGCCATCTACAACAACAAAGGCGGCGTGGGCAAATCGACCTTGACCGTGTTCATGGCCGATTTTCTCGCCTCGCTGGTGATTCGTGATCGTCCATTGCGGGTTGTGGTGCTTGATCTGGATCCTCAGGGGTCATGCGGGACCGCGTTGTTGGGACAGGACACGCTGGAAGAGGCCCGTCGGAGCGGCCTGACCTTGGGGGATCTGGCGCGGCGCCTGGATGCCGGACAACCGGTGGCGATCGAGAACTATCTGCACCGTCGTCCTGCGACGCCGGTCAAGGGACGCGCCACGGCGATCGGCGAAGTCGCGGTGCTGGTCTCGGACAAGGCGAGCGGATTCGCCTTCGAGGTCAATCCCCTCCATCGTCTCACCACCCTGCGTGAGAAGCTGCGTCCCTTTCTGGCCACGCGCTGCGACATCGTGCTGATGGATCTGCCCGGCAACATCGACGAGCGCAATCTGTTGGCGGTGAACGGATTGATCATGAGCGATTCGGTGATCACCCCGGTGGAGGTATCGCGCTTCTCCCTGGAGGCGCTGCCGAACACCCTGGAGATGATCCGCTACGCCCGTGAACGCGGCGGCGGGGAGCGACCGTTCTGTCTGGGCATGCTGCTCAACCGCGCGGACAAACGGGGGCAACAGTATCAACGCAACATCGGACAGGTGCATGCCCTGGCCGAACGCCTGGGGATTCCGGTGTTCGAAAACGTCCTGCCCAATGCCCAGACCCTGACCGCCGCCACCGATGACGGGAGCCTGGCCGGATCGTTGCGCGAGCGTTACGGCCATTATCACGCCCATGTGAAGGCCGTGGTGATCGAGGCGTTCCGACGCTGGAACGCCGTGGAGGGGTGAAAACGGCCTGGATTGGTCTCCCTGGTCACCGGGATGGGGGCCGTGGCGTTGGTGACATCTGGGGCGTGACAACCCCGTGAACCGGATTTGACCCACGCGGAGCACGCGTCATGTTCGAATGGCTGATTCATCTGCTCAACCATCCCGCGCTCCCCTGGATCGCGGCGGATCTGCTGCCCGTCTGGGCCATCGCCGCCTGGTGGTTCACCCGCGATGCCTGGCTGGAGCCGTTGCGCCAGGAGATCCGTTCGGCGCGGGAGCTGTGCGACGCAACCCCGGACGAACCGGAAGCGTTCGCGCCCCATCTCCGTCGTCTGCACGCCGGCATGGAGGGGCTGCCCAGGCTGGCTCCGGCCTGGCGCGCCTTTGTGGCCACCCTGATCGATCACGACACCCCAAACTCCCCGATCATGCGCGGCGTGCAACCCGCCACCCTGTTCGATCTGACCACCCTCTCCCAATCCAACAGCCACGCGGAACGGCTAAATTTTCTGCCGTTGCAGCTGATCGGGGCCGGGGTGCTGTTCACCTTCGTCGGTCTGCTCGGCGCCTTGCAGGTGGCCTCGACGGGTCTGGCGCCCAACGACCCTTCCGCCACCCAACAGGCGGTCCGTGACCTGCTCGGCCTGGCGGCCTTCAAATTTCTCGCCTCGATCTCGGGTCTGCTCTCCGCCTGGCTTTTCTCCTGGCGCGCGCGGGTCTGGCGCGGACGGCTGAAAAAAGAGCTGACCCTCCTCTGCGATCAACTGGCGCAGCGCTTCCCGTTCGTCTCCCGCGAGCAGCTTCTGCACGCGCAACTGCTCGCGATGCAACAGCTGGGACAAGGGACGGGGCAGCCCCCCCTGGCCGTCCGGACGGATGGGGCGCGTCAGACGCCCGTCACCCTCTCCCTGGATCCGGTGATCGCCGCCCTGCGCGAGGAGAACGACAAACTCCGTCATCTGATCCGCGAACGACTGCCCGACGCACCGCCAGCCCCCGTCCCCTCCCCCGCGCCGCTCTCCCTGGATCCGATGATCGCCGCCCTGCGCGAGGAGAACGACAAACTCCGTCATCTGATCCGCGAACGGCTGCCCGACGCACCGCCAGCCCCCGTCCCCTCCCCCGCGCCGCTCTCCCTGGATCCGATGATCGCCGCCCTGCGCGAGGAGAATGGCAAACTGCGCGATCTGATCCGCGAACGCCTGCCTGAATTTCCATCCGCGCCACTGCCCATGCCGGGCGAATCCATGCTCGTCGAGGGGACCGGCACCACGCTGATCGGACTGGATCCGACCGCCTGGCGCCCGCTGGTGGACTCCTTGCGCGAGGAGGGGCGTCAACTGGCGCGGGAGCTGGCGTTGCATCTGGCGCGGGAGATCCAGCCCCTGCTGGTCCGTCCGGTCGAGGCATCGGCCATGGTATCGCGTGACGAGCAGGAGTCGTGGATGCGGATCGTCGATCGCATGGAGCTGGCGGCCCGCTCCCTGGAGCGGCAATCCGAGGGGTTGGACGGATTGGGCGAGCTGGCCCGCGAAACGCGCCGCGCCAGCGAAGGGTCGATTCGGGCCAATCGCGAGGCCGTGGAGGCGTTGGTGTCGGCTGTGGAGGGGTTCAACGAGCGCATGTCCTCGAGTTTCGCCCGCTCGGCGGAGGCGCTTCTGGAACGGCTGGCACGCAACAACCAGCAGATCGTGGCGCAGGTGATCGAAGAGTTCGATGGCGATCGGGCGCGGCAGGTGGTGGAGTCGGTTGGTCGGGAGGAAGGGGTATCGGCGTTGTATCAACAATTTTTCAGCCGTCGGACGCGCAACATCTCTGGATTGACGTGACCAGGATGACACGGCCCGCATGTTCGGGCCGGACATTCGGATGGATTTGGGATTGGACCCTTTACTTTAAGCAGATTCAACCGAACCCATGAAGGCCCTTTCACTCGGCATGCCGCTTCTCGTACTCGATCTTCTGGTCGGCATGCTGTTTTTCGTGCTGATTCTGGTGACCGTCCAGCCCCAGCCGCGTCCGGCGGAGCCGCCAGAGGCTGAGACGCGCCGTTTGCGTGCCGAGAACACCGAGTTGTCGGCGCGGCTTCTGGCCCAGGAGGGGAATGTTCAGGGCCGGGATGCCCCTTCCGCCGGGCGAGATGGGGGGAAGCCGTTGCCCCCCTCCGCTGCGGCTGAGGCCTCGAGCCTGACCCTGCTGCGCGCCGAGGTGGCGGACCTGACCGCCCGCAACGAGACCCTGCGGCGCGCCCTGGAGGCGCGCGAGGCCGGAAAGACCGCTCCTGTGGATCGCAAGGGGGATGCCTCTCACACGGACGTCCAGCCTGATGGAAAAACGGTCGAAAAAGGCGAAAACAAAGAGAGCCTGCTGGCAGGTCGCGAGGCGCGCATCAAGCAGTTGCAGACCGAGGTGTTCCGGCTCTTCACCCTGGTGGAGGAGAG
This sequence comes from Candidatus Magnetaquiglobus chichijimensis, assembly GCF_045865675.1. Taxonomy (NCBI): domain Bacteria; kingdom Pseudomonadati; phylum Pseudomonadota; class Magnetococcia; order Magnetococcales; family Candidatus Magnetaquicoccaceae; genus Candidatus Magnetaquiglobus; species Candidatus Magnetaquiglobus chichijimensis. The sequence continues at coordinate 156,009 of NZ_BAAFGK010000001.1, read as the reverse complement.
TTCGCGGGAGGCCGGGGAGGCGCGTCAGGCGCGGGTGACCCTGGAGGCGCAGCTCAAACAACGCGAGGCCCGTCTGACGGAGCTGAATCAGGAGATCGAGTCGCTGTCGGCGCGCACGCCGGGTCTGGTGCAAAGCCAGGCCTACTTCAACCAGCCGGCCACGCCTCCCGAGCCGGCAACCGCGCCATCGCCCGAAATCACCACCCTGCTTCCCAAACCGGGCGGCGCTCCATCCACCGACTCCTCCAGACCCCCGGCGCGACGTTTCGATCGAACCGCGCCCCGTCCTCCGGCCATGAATCAACCATGAAGAATCTGTTACGGGTTTTTGGCTCCAAGGAAGTGAGCCGGCATGCCAATCAGGTCGGACGCCATCTCGACGAGCTGTTCCATCTGACCATGGATCGCACCGTGCGGCTGGCGGTCACGGGGTTGAACCAGAGCGGCAAGACCGTCTTCACCACCACGCTGATCCACCATCTGCTGCACGCCCTGGAAGGGGCCAATCTGCCGAACTTCAGCGTGGCGAGTGAAAACCGTCTGCTCGGCACACGGGTGATGCTGCAACCGGATCTGGATGTGCCGGCCTTCACCTACGAGCGGTACATGCGGTCGCTTTTGGGCAACAAACCCACCTGGCCGGTACCCACCGATGCCTTGAGCGAGATCCGGCTGGCGATCCGGTACAAGCCGTCCGGCATCCTGAGCAGCCGTTTGACCTCCTCGGCCACCTTGCATCTGGATATCATCGACTATCCCGGCGAATGGCTGATCGATCTGCCGATGTTGCAGCTCTCGTTCGAGGCGTGGTCCGAGCAGACGTTGCGTCACTGCGAGGAGGAGCCGCGACGTTCGTTGTCCGCCCAGTGGCGGGATCATCTGACCCGCCTGGATCCCACGGCCCAGGCCACGGATGAGACCTTGCGGGAGTCGGCGCGGCTCTACACCGATTTTCTGCTCGCCTGCAAAAGTTCGAAAGTGGGTTTGAGCTTTCTGCAACCCGGACGGTTCACCATTCCGGGGGATCTGAAGGGAGCACCGCTGTTGACCTTCTGTCCCCTGCCGCCGCCCGGCGCCCATGGGGTGATCCCCGGTTCGCTGCGCGAGGAGATGGCCAGACGATTCGAATCCTATCAGAAACTGGTGGCCGAGGGGTTCTTGAAACGTTACTTCTCCCGCTTCGATCGCCAGATCGTGCTGTTGGACCTGCTCGGCGCGTTGAATCGCGGTCCGGGGGCCTTTGCCGACATGCGCGCCGCCCTGGAGGCGATTCTGGGCCATTTTCGCCATGGCCCGTCGAATCTGTTGAACCGGCTGTTCAATCCGCGCATCGACCGGCTGTTGTTTGCCGCCACCAAGGCCGACTACGTGGCCGCAGACCAGCACCCCAATCTGGAACGTCTGCTGAGGCGCCTGGTGGCCCGTTCGGCCAACGACGCCTCGTTCCAGGGGGTGGAGATCCAGACCCAGCCGTTGGCCTCGCTGCGTTGCACCCGCACCGTGATGCGGGAGCACCAGGGACGCCGCCTGTCGTTCGTTCAGGGGACGCCACGCGGTCGCGAACGAGAGACGCTGCTTTTCCCCGGCGAAATCCCGGATGCCCTCCCCGAGGCCGAGGATTGGGATACCCATCGGTTTCATTTCATGGAGTTCGAGCCGCGCCGACCCCCGGACACCGAAGGATTGGCCCCGCCGCACATCCGTTTGGATCAGGCGTTGGAGTTTCTGTTGGGGGATAAGTTGCGATGAGAAGCCGCCCGACCTGGACAGCTCCGGTGGAGCTTTCTCCAGACCCCCTGATCGCCGATTCACCGCGCGTCACGCCCACGTTTCAACCACCCACCGAGGCCGAACCGGTCAAGGAGGAGGAGCCGGGCAACGGTTTTTCCGATCCATTGCCGCCACTTGGCGAGTCACCGGGGGCAGCCGGTTCCGGGCGACGCTGGCGCTGGTTCTTCTGGTCGTTTTTTTTGCTGCTGGCCGGCATTCTCATCGAGGAGAGCGTCCTGTTCCTCGTGGAACAGTTCCGGCTGCATGTGGGACTGGGGTTGTTTTTCAGCGGCCTGGTGGGTGTGTTGATCTCTGTGCTGATTTCGGCGTTGCTTAGGGAGCTGCGCGGATTGAAGGCAATTCGGGCACAGGACGGACAGCGTGCCGAGGCGGCGCGGTTGATGGCCGAGGATGGTTTCGGCAATGCCCAACCCCTGCTGCGCCGGCTGGTCGATCAACACGCCGAGCGTCCGGAGTTGCGCGACGCCCTGGAGGCGTTCCGCGCCCTCAACCAGGCCCATCTGGGAGATCGGGAGGCGTTGACGCTTTTCTCCCAGCGGGCGTTGAAACCCCTGGACGAGGCCGCCTTGCGCATCATCGGCAAGCATGCCGCCTCGGCGGCCTTTCTGGCGGTGCTCAGCCCCCTGGCGCTGCTGGACGCTTTGTTGTTTTTCTGGCGCAACCTGCGCATGATGCGCGAGATCGCCCAGGTATACGGTCTGCGTCCCGGACCGGCGGGCACCTTTGTGTTGATGCGTCATGTGGCCGAGGGGATGCTGGCCGCAGGATCGGGCGACGTGCTGGCCAAATCCGCCGCCGAGGCGCTTGGGGATACCCTGACCGGCGCCGCTCTGGCGGGAGCCGGTCAGGCGGCCACCAACGCACTGTTCACCGCGCGGGTGGGTTTGCGTTGTCTGCGCCTGTGCCGACCGATTCCTTTTCCCAAGGCCGACGAACCGGGTCTGGGGCGGATCCGGAGGGAGTTGAAGGCGGCGTTGACCGGTCCGAAGGGGTGATCCGACCAAGACGGACGCTCTTTGCTGATCGCCAGATAAGCGCCACGGTCCGGGGGTGAGCGGGCGCCCCCATCCTGCATGTTTCTCTTGGCCACCGGTTGACAGGCTGGTGGTGATCTGGCATTCTCAATTCTGTAGATTGATAGAATCAATTTCTCGATCTATACCACCTTCTCTTGTTCTCCGATTCCATGTAAGGCGTTCCATCATGAAAAAGTTGATTTTTTCTTCACTTGCATTCTGCACCGTGTTGTTGGCCATGAATCCGGTTCACGCCAAAAAGCAGAGCCAGGATTCAGGCAACATCGATTTCGGCTCCTACACCTGCGGACAGTTCCTCAAGGAGGCTGCGGAGGGAGACGAGGAGGATATCGGCGTGGTGTTGATGTGGATCGATGGCTATCTGAGCGGCGTTTCCGGGGACACGGTATGGAAGCCGAGTGATTTCACCCGTTTCTCCGAGCGTCTGGCCAATCATTGTGCCTCGAATCCCAAGACGAACCTTCTGGAAGCGGCCAAGAGCAAGGGGATTCAGCACTGAGGCGCCTCAAGACGCCCCCAGGGTTTTGCTTTTGACGTGACCGTTGAAAAAAAAGAGAGCGTCTGGGAGATTCCTCTCCCAGGGTTTTGCTTTTGACGTGATCGTTGAAAAAAAAGAGAGCGTCTGGGAGATTCCTCTCCCAGGGTTTTGACTTTGATTTTAGCGCGCTCTTCACAAAGAAGCATTTTTCGCGATTTTGGCGAAAAATGCGCCGCGCGCAGCCTTGCAAGCCCCCATCGTTTGCGCCTTTGGCAAACGATGGGGGCTTGCCTTGCCTCAAACGGGCCGAGGCAGGCCGCGCAACAGGCCAACTGACAAGAGAGATGCCGCAGCAACAGGCCAGCAGAAGAGAGATGCCGCACAGGCACGTTGCAGGCCGCTCTATCTTCAGAGGCGGTTTGGTGATTCCCTAAATGGAATCATCAAACCGGCACGAATCGAAAAAATCGATTCGTGCCTCTCAACTTGCTGCGCAATCTGGCGAGCCATGAAGGATCCGCGTCGGCTGTTTGGCATTTGCCAAACAACAGCCTCTCAACGCATCACACGCACCGGCTCGGGACGCACCCCCGGCACTTTGGCGGCCTTCTCCTGGGCGGTCTTGGCCTCCTCCTCGGTGACAAAAGGTCCGGCGGTCAGGCGAAAGAAGCGCATTTCACCCACCATCACCTCCTCTTCACGCACCGCCAGACCTGCGCCATTCAACGCACGCAGCGTGGACTCCAGATTGCCTCGATCCAGAAAAGATCCCAAACGGAACTCATAACGCCCCCCTTTGCCAGCCATTGACGCGGACTCTTTTTTCGCCGGTTCGGGCGGAATCTCCGCTTTCTTCGCCGGTTCGGGCGGAATCTCCGCTTTCTTCGCCGGTTCGGGCGGAATCTCCGCTTTCTTCGCCGGCTCGGGCGGAATCTCCGCTTTCTTCGCCGGCTCGGGCGGAATCTCCGCTTTTTTCGCCGGTTCGGGCGGAATCTCCGCTTTCTTCGCCGGTTCGGGCGCGGGCTCGTTCTTCGACGCATCCCGGTTGCCATCGGCACGCTGCATGGCCTCGACCACGCGGCGGGCATCCGCATCCCCACCCTCGCGACGCGCCACGAAGGCCAGCCACTCCCGACCCGCCGGACCGCGGGCCTGCTCGAAGGCACGCCAGGCCTCGACCGCCTCGGGAATCTTGCCGCTCCGGGCTGCCAACAGACCGCGATTGAAGGCGTGCCACGCCTGATCCGGATCCAGGCGCGCGGCGCGCTGAAAATCGGCGTCCGCCTCGGCGTGCCGACCCAACCCCAACTGCACCAACCCGCGATGACGCAAGGCCACGGCATCCGCCGGTTCGAGACGCAGGGCGTGGTTGAAGTTGATCAACGCCTGTTCCGGCTGTCCGGCGGCCAGACGCGCCAGACCGCGCAGCCGCCAGAGACGCGCCACCCCGCTTTCGAGGTGCAACGCGGCGGAACAGTCCTCGATGGCGCGCGCGGCGGCCTCGGGACGCTTCTTGGCCAGGGAGAGACGGGTCTGGGCCTCGCAACGCCCTTCGAGCGCGGCCAGACGCCGCTCGCGGGTCGGCTCGCCGGTGGTCAAAAGACGGGTGAAGCCGTCGATGGCGCTCTCGTGGCGCCCGGCGCGCAACTCGGCGCGGACGCTCTCCAACGGATCCGGTCCCGCGCCGGTTGGTGCGCCGGCCCAGGCGACCCCGCTCGCGAACAGCCCAAGGGCAGCGAGCGAAGGAAACACTCCGGCGATGATGTGCCCACGGGCGGTTCTCATTCGGTCCCAAAGTCCTTGAACCTGCGGCGGGAGCGCTTCGCCGCTCACATACCAAACGTGCATGCCGCGCTGCTCGCCTCCCCGCGCCTTGTCTGAAGGCCTTGGCGTCTCGAACGAGAACAGGCCCTAACCATGTCCATGCGCTTTCATCAGAATCCCATAGGCCCGGTTGATCTCGCGCATCTTCTCGTGCGCCAGGGCGCGCAACGCCACGCCCATCGAAGCGAGCCGGTCCGGGTGGTAGCTCTTGACCCGCGTCCGGTAGGCCCACTGGATGCGCTCGACGGTCAATTCGCCGCGAATCCCCAACACCCGACGCGCCAGACCCAGCTCATCCCAGGCCGGGATCAACGCCTCCTCCCGCCCCTCGGGACAGTACCACGCCTCATCAGGCGTCATCGTCCCCCCATCCTCGGACCCCGGCCCAGGCAAAAGGTTCCCGGAGGTCGCGGACTCCACGGCCTCGGACTCCTCTTCCAACAATTGGATCAAACGCCGCCGTTCCGCCTCCAGACCCTCCACCCGCTCCTGACTGGTGGCCAGGGCCTCCTCCATCATCATGCGCTCGCGCTGCTCGCGCCGCAATGTCTCCCGCGCCTCGACCCCCTCCCGTCGCGTCGCCTCCAGCGTGGCCAGGGCCGCATCCCGCTCGGCCCGAATCCGGGTCAACTCCCCTTCGGCCCGCTCCAGGCGGCGGTTTGCGGCATCGCGCTCGTCGGCCACCTGACGAAGCGCCAGCCGCGAGGCCACATCCCGCTCGCGCAACAGCTTCATCTCCCGACGCGCGTCCGCCAGGGCGAGCCGCTCCTCGTGACCCGACGCAACCGCGCCGCTGCCGCGCCCAACCGACAAAGCCGCGCCATCCCCGCGTCCAGCCGCCATGGCCCCACTCGCACCGGTGGCAAAGAGCGACGCCGGATCGTTCACATACCCGGAGATCTCGATCACCCGCTCACAGGATAAGACCACCATACCGCCCACGCGCGGTTCGCTCTCGTAGCACACCTCCCCATCCGCCACGCGCAACCGGTGCTCAAGCCCACAGACCGGACACGCCCGACCCGCGTCAAGCTCCTCCCCGGCCACCATCAGCCAGGCATCGCAACCATGACAGCGCACCCGATAGAAACGCCGGCGCCGCTCCCCCGGCCCGAGCCGCTCCACCACCCGGCGTCCGCGCGCCTCGTGGACCAGACAGCGCCGCCCGTTGACCAGCTCCATGGTGATCGACTGAGCGCAGTTTGGGCAATTTTGTTGCCAGCGGGTGGCGGCCTCCGGGTATTCGAAGGCCACCTCCTGTGCGCATTGCGGGCAGATACGGGTCAGTCGGCGCATACCAACCGGAACGGTTGCCTGCTTTTCATCCACTTTGGGGGGTCGTGGGGCCTCGGAAGGGGGATTGAGCCAGGGATTGGCCGTCTGCATGCCGATTTTCTCCGCCCATCGATGGGATTCGAGGGGTCAAGCGAGGATTTCTTGACCTTTGCATACAATTATCGTGCATTTCGATAATGAGTTCAACCGCCCGGCCTCGCCGCATGCATCAGGTTCGCGGAGTCGATGCCTTCCCATGCCGGCACAGGCGCGCCGACTCCGGCTTCTTGACAATCGCCAAGGGATCCAATGGCATGACAAGGCTGCTCATGGCACCATCTCCGACAGCAGTCAAGGATCATCTTGTCTGCAAGTCTATCCGAAACCGCCACGCCGATCCAAGAAAATCCCTCCCCAACCGGGTGCCCCGGAGCAGGTGCAATCCGGCCCGTGGCGCGGAAATCGACCCATCACCGCAAATGGATATCATTTATACTATAATTGCTAAAACAAACACTTGTCCCCGCGACCGTTTCGCGGTAATGGTATCTATTTCCAGAATTGCCTGAATTCGGGACCACTCCCGAAACGCCCCCTCTCCTCGAACTCGGGATCAGCCGTGGAAAAAATCCTCCTGGTGGAAAGTTCCAAAAGCTTTGCCGCCCTGCTGCGGCAGCGCATCGAAACGGAACTGCATTTCCAGGTCTTCTGGGCCGCCACCATGGCCTCGGCCAAGGAAATCGTGCGCCAGGAGGGGAACGACTTCTTTCTCGGCATCCTCGGGCTCTACCTTGCCGATGCGCCCAACGGCGAAATCGTCGATTACATCCAGTCCCTCGACATCCCCTCCGTGGTCTTCACCGGCGAAATCAAAGACGACGTGCGCGCCAGCGTCATTTCGAAACGGGTGCTCGACTACTTCATCAAGGACAACGCCAGCAGCATCGACGCGGTGCTCTACTTCATCGACCGCCTCCGCAAAAACGCCTCCATCAAGGCCATGGTCGTCGATGACTCCAAAAGCTCCCGCTACCACGTCGGGCAGTTCCTCAAACGATGCAACTTCCAGGTGCTCGAGGCCGCCGACGGCCCCGCGGCCCTCGAACTGCTCCTTGAACACCCGGATGTGCGCCTGATCCTCGTGGATTACGAAATGCCGGGCATGAACGGCTTTCAACTCATCAAACGCATCCGACCCCGCCACACCCGCGATCGCACCGCCATCATCGGTCTCTCCTCCCACGGCAGCACCGACATGGCCACCCAGTTCCTCAAGGCCGGCGCCAACGACTTCTTGACCAAGCCGTTCCGCGACGAGGAACTGCTCTGCCGGGTCTCCCAGAACATCGAGATCATCGAAAAAAACGTCCACTTCGAAAACCTCGTGGCCGAACGCACCAGCCGTCTCATGGAGGCCCACGAACAGCTCAAGAGTCGCGAAAGACGGCTCGGTTCCATCCTCAACACCGCCCTCGACGCCATCATCACCGCCGATGCCGAAGGCCGGGTGATCGGCTTCAACCCGGCGGCAGAAAAACTCTTCGGATATTCGTCCCAGGAGGCCCTCGGCAAGACCGTCGCCGAACTGATCATCCCGCCCGATCAACGCGATGGACATCTCTCGGGCATGGAACGCTGGAAGGCCACCAGCACAGACCGGAACGGCACTCTGCGCCGCCGCATCGAGGCCCCGGCCATGCGCGCCGACGGCGAGATCATCGACATGGAGATGGCGCTCACCTCGGACGTGCTCGACGGCGACACCATCTTCACCGCCTTTCTCCACGACATCACCGATCGCAAGCAGCTGCTCAAATCCCTGGAAGAGACCCTCCAGGTCGCGGAAAGCTCCAACCGCGCCAAAAGCGAATTCCTGGCCAACATGAGCCACGAAATCCGCAGTCCGATGAACGCCATCATCGGCATGACCGATCTGGTGCTCGGCACCGAATTGACCGAAGTGCAACGCGACAACCTGCTGATCGTCCAGAACGCCTCCCAGACCCTCCTGGATCTGATCAACTCCATCCTGGATCTCTCCAAGATCGAGGCCGGAAGGTTCAAGCTCGAAAGCATCCCCTTCGACGTCCATGGCCGCATCGGCGCCGCCTGCGAAACCATGGCCATCCGCGCCTATCAGAAACGAATCGGTTTCCACTGCCGCATCTCCCCGGATCTGCCCGAAACCCTGGTGGGCGATCCGTTGCGCCTCTCCCAGGTGATCATCAATCTGATCGCCAATGCCATCAAGTTCACCGAAAAGGGCGAGGTGGTCTTGAACGTGCAACGCGCCTCCGAGGAGACCGATGGCAGCGTGCTGTTGCAATTCTCGGTGTCGGACTCCGGCATCGGCATCCCGGCGGATCGCCTGGAGCTGATCTTCGACCGCTTCACCCAGGTGGATGGCTCGACCACCCGCAAATACGGCGGCACCGGTCTGGGTCTGACCATCTGTCGCAGCATCACCCATCTGATGGGCGGAAACATCTGGGTGGAGAGCACGCTGGGTGAAGGGAGCGTCTTTCACTTCACCGCGCGCTTCGCCACCGGACGCCGTGCCCCGTCGGGCCAGGAGGCGGTCATGGAGGCCCGTGGTGGTGGCGGGGAGGTCTCTCTGCCCATGGCCGGATTGCGCATCGTGGCCGCCTACGACAATCCGACCGGACGCGACATTTTAAACGATCTTCTGGACCAGGCCGGCGCCCAGACCACGATGGTGGCCGATCTGGAGGCGCTGCGCGGCGTGCTGCGCCAGGCGGCGGAGCGTGGCGCGCCCCATGATCTGCTGATCGTCGATTACCACCTGCTGCGCAACGCCGAAAGCGTGCCCCCGGAACTCTCCCAACGCGACGGCTGGAAAAATCGACCGGTGGTCACCGCTCCTCCCGCCCGTCGCGTGGAAGAGACCCTGTTGGCCGATGCCTTCTCCGATGCCGTCCCCTTTTCCGAACCGGCGCTCCGTTTTCCGCTGCTGCGCGCGGTCAACCGCGCCCTGGGACGGGTGACCGCCTCGGCCCCGCCACGACGCATCGGTGGCCGACGCCCGATCACCCTGCGCATCCTGGTGGTCGATGACATGATCAACAACCAGAAGGTGGCCCTCAACCTGCTCGAGCAGGCCGGTCACGAGGTGGCCCTGGCCGGAAACGGCAACGAGGCCCTCGCCATCCTCAAGACCAAACCCTTCGACGTGGTGCTGATGGATCTGCAAATGCCGGAACTCGACGGCCACGAAACCACCCGACGCATCCGCGCCGCCGATCCGGAGCAGTTCCCCAACACCCGCACCCCCATCATCGCCTGCACCGCCCACGCCCTGGAGACCGATCGGCAGCGCTGTCAGGAGGACGGCATGAACGGCTTTTTGCGCAAGCCCTACCGCGCCGAGGAGCTGCATGCCGCCCTCGAGCCCTTCCTGCGCAAACCAGCCACCCCCGCCGCAGAAAAGGCCGACGCGCCGACCGGCATCGCTGCGGTTCTCAAGCCCGTGGAAGGGGATCCCCAGGAGATCGACCGGCAACGCCGCGCCTTTCTGGAACGGGCCCCCGAACAGGCGTCCCGGCTGCGCAAAGCCCTCCAGGCGGATGACTTTCATCAGGCCCAGGACGAGGTGGAATGGTTCAAATCCTCCTCCGATCGCATCGGCGCCTACCGGGTGAAATGGCAGGCCATGCGCCTGCGCGGACAGGTAGAACTCAAGAACAAACCCCTCTCCCTCGCCCAACTCGATGCCATGGAGGAGGAGTACAGGAAAATCAGCGCGATCCTCGATGCGCCGGCGAACGAATGAAGCGCATCAATCAAAAAAGCCCTATTGCAAAAAGTGATAATGGCTCTTGCGAATATAGCGGATTGCAGGGCATACTGTGGGGCATTATGCCAAAATGGCCGATTCGTCGCGCACCGCGTGGAGAGCGAAGTGTCTGCGGACGGGAATCAATGATAAACATTCCATGGAGCAGTTGGAATTCAAGGGGAAGGATATGGCAACGACTACCAAGGCGGATCTGGTCGAAGCGGTTTATGAACGCATCGGGCTCTCCAGACCCAAATCGACCGCCATCGTCGAGCAGGTGTTCGAGATGATCACCCAGCGGCTCGAACAGGGAGAAACCGTAAAATTGTCCGGATTCGGAGTTTTCTCGGTACGCAGCAAACGGGCCCGTCCGGGCCGCAACCCCAAAACCGGTGAACCCATCGAAATCACCAGCCGCAAGGTGGTGACCTATCGGGCCAGTCCTCTGGTTCTTTCCGGAGCCGATGCCGATGCCGAGGCCGAACCGGCCTGACGATCTTGAAGTCATGACCTGGATCCATGACGATCCGGGGCCAGTTGGCATGGGTCCGATGATCTCAACCCGTCGGACCCATACCTGCTGGCAGTAAAGTCCGCTTCACACTGGCCATCCGGGGGGCATTCGCTTCACACTGACCATCCGGGGGGCATTCGCTTCACACTGGCCATCCGGGGGGCATTCGCTTCACACTGGCCATCCGGGGGTGGCGTCCGCTCACTCCCCCTTCATGATGCGCCCTTTTTCGCGCGCCCATTCGCGTTCGCGCACGGTTTGGCGTTTGTCGTAGAGCTTCTTGCCGCGCCCCACACCGATTTCGAGCTTCACCCGACCATTCTTCCAGTAGGCCTTGAGCGGTATCAGGGTCAGCCCCTTCTCCTTGGTCACGCCGATCAATCGCTGGATCTCATGCCGATGCACCAGCAGCGTGCGGGTGCGCATGGGATCGTGGTTGTGGATGTTTCCGTAGGTGTAGGCGGAGATGTTGGCGTTGAGCCAAGTCAACTCCCCGCGTTGGATCACGGCGAAGGAGTCGTTGAGGTTGATCTTGCCGGCCCGCAGGGATTTGACCTCGGTCCCGGTGAGCGACACGCCCGCCTCGAAGCTCTCCAGGATTTCGTAGTTGAACCGCCCCTTGCGGTTCTCGCTGATCAGTTTGATGCCCATGATATTCCGAAGGGACCGCCCAGGCGGCCAGTTTCAAAGCAAGGGTTCCGGATAGGTTTGGGGTTTTTGTTGGCGCAACCAATCCGGAACCAGGTCTGCGCGCTGGCGTCGATACGCCGCGCGAACCGACCCCCTACGCCGCCGCCAGCAACCCCATCTTGACCAGCGTGGCGCGCACAATCGCCTGATTGTTCTCGGCCAGCCAGGTCAACGGCAGACGGATCTCCGGTTCGCACAGGCCGAGCATGGCCGCCGCGGCCTTGACCGGAATCGGATTGGTCTCGCAGAAGAGCTTCTGGTTGAGGTCAAGCAGAAACTCGTGGGCCTCCAGCGCCTTGGCGGCATCTCCGGCCTGCCAGGCGTTCCAGATGGCCACCATCTGCGCCGGCGCGACGTTCGAGGTGACCGAGATCACCCCCTTGCCACCGATCGACAGAAAAGGCAGAAAAGTGGCGTCGTCACCGGAAAAGAGGGTGATGGCATTGCCGCACATGCGCCGGATGGTCGAGGCGCGTTCCATGCCGCCGGTCGCCTCTTTCAAGCCGACAATCGAACCCATGTTGGCCAGACGGGCCACCGTGGCCGGCAAAAGATCCACACCGGTGCGTCCCGGCACGTTGTAGAGCACCAGAGGAATTTGGACGCTTTCGGCGATGGCGCGATAGTGCTGATAGAGCCCTTCCTGCCCCGGCTTGTTGTAATACGGGGTGATGAGCAGGGCGCCGTCCGCGCCGGCCTGCTGGGCATGGCGGGCCAGTTCGATGGATTCGCTGGTGGAGTTGGAACCCGCGCCGGCGATCACCTTGACCCGACCGGCGGCGGCCAGGATCGCCAGTCGGATCACCTCGCGATGCTCCTCGTGGGAGAGGGTGGCCGATTCGCCGGTGGTGCCGCACGGCACGATGCCATGGACGCCGTTGGCGATCTGAAATTCAATCAGATTGCGAAACGCCTCGCCATCGATCTGGTTGTTCTTGAACGGGGTGATCAGGGCCGTGAAGACCCCTTCGAAAAGATTGGACATCGGAATGCTCTCTCCATGAATGTGATGCGGGAGGAATGAATCAGGGCCGTTTTGTCTACCGTTATCTATACCGGAATCCCGAGCGGGTCACAAGGAGATAATGGCCCGCAGCCGGGCGGTCGCGGTCGGATCCGGGCGCATGGATGCGGTGTGACCCAAAAATCGGGCCGCAACCTGAACCATGGGCTCACCGAGCAATGGATGGATCAGCTCCGGGGCCAGTTCCGCCAGAGGCACGGCCAAAAAATCCCGTTTGGGGATGTCCGGGTCCGGGATGGTCAACCCCTCCTGGTCGAAACGGGCCTCGCCCATCAGGGCGATGTCGAAATCCAGCGGGCGCGGCGCCCAGCCGGGTTGACCGGGTTGCCGCCCCTGTTCGCGTTCGATTTTTTTCAGCAGTTCCCGCAATCCAAGGGGTTCACAGCCACCCTCGATGCAGAGCGCGCCGTTGAGAAAATCGGGGAGTGGCGCTTGAATCGGGGCATTGGCATCGACCAGGGCCGGGGTGCGGTAGACCGTGGAGATGGCGCGCACCCTGACCGTCGCGTGCAGCCGGGCGATCCCGGCGGCCAGATTCTCCTCTGGGGCGATGTTGGCGCCAAAGGCGATCAGCACCGGGCTGTTCACGCCGGGGTGCGACGACGCAGGATGGTCACCCCGACCGTGCGCGCAAAGCGCAGCGCGCCTGGTTTTTCGACGCTCACCCGTGCCGCCTCGACCCGTGGATGTTCCAGGCAGATGGCGGCGATCTGTTCGGCCAGCGCCTCCACCAGCCAGCAGGCCGAACCCTCGGCATGGGCAATGATTTTTTTCGTCAATCTTTTGTAATCAACCGCGTCGTCGATGTTATCGCTCACGCCGGCGCGGGCGGTGTCGGTGGTCAACTCCAGTTGGATCACCACATCCTGCAAGGTGTGGCGTTCCCACTCCTGGATGCCGATGATGCAGCGCACCAACAGGTCGCGAATGAAGATCTGGTCACAGGCCATGATTCAGGGATCCCGGTGGAAGAGTGACGAACTTGCATGATGGGGGAGATCCCCCACCCTTACCCCGACGTGGCCCTCCCTTGCGGACGTTCCACGGCAAGAGCGATTGCCGTCATGTCTGGATATCATACATGCTCCGCCAGGGGGCTCGCCACCCCATTTTTCCAGTTCTGAATCGCACCTGTTTTGGGATGCGTCTTTTGGCAACCGTTCAGAATCCCCACGCTTGCAGGGAACGGAGAACCTTGCAGGAGCGGGAGTCCTGAATGGTGACCATTTTTCAACAATGAAACCCACATATTCCAGGCTGGGCCTGGTTCAGGGCCTGGGATTCTCCGCTCTCAGACCACGGATCATCAACCAGAAAACGGCCAGGGCGGTGAGCATGATGGCCGGCAGGGCATCGCGATTCAGGCCATCCCAACCGCTGGAGGTGGCGATCATGCCGGAGGAGAGGGCGGTCACGGTTTGGACGCCGAAAATCATCAGATCGTGGAATCCCTGGGCATGGGCCTTCTCTTCGGGGCGGTAGGTGGTGGTCAGGAGGGTCGTGCCGCCGATGTAGAGAAAATTCCAGCCGATCCCCAGCAGCAGCAAAGCCCACCAGAAGTGAGCCAGCGACTGGCCGGAGAGTGCGACGGCCCCGCAGCCGAACAGAAGCAGCACGCCGGCCAGCAACACGCGCGGCACGCCGAAACGGTGGATCAGGGAACCGGTGAAGAACGACGGCACGAACATGCCGAGCACATGCCATTCGAGCACGAACGCGGCGTCGCCGAACGGCAGGGAGCAGGATTGCATCACCAAGGGCGTGGCGGCCATCAGAAGATTCATCACCCCATAGCCGGTGGTCGAGGCGAGCACCGCCACCAGATAGACCGGCTGGGTGATGATTTGCCAGGTCGGGCGTCCCGGGGTGGCGAAGTGATCTTCATGAAGGGGGGGCAGATCCAGCCGACCGAGCACCCACCAGGCCAGCAGGGTGAACAGGCTCAGCGAGCCGTAGGAGGCGGCGAACAGGGGGGTGATCAGGTCGCGGGTGATTTTGCCCAATTCCGGGCCGAGCACGCCGCCCAGGATGCCGCCGGCGAGTGTCCAGGAGATGGCGCGGCTTTTCCACGCTTCCGGAGCGACATCGGCGGCGGCGAAGCGGTACTGTTGGCCGAAGGCGTTATGGAATCCGGAGAGCAGGCTTCCCAGACAAATCAGCGTGAAGGTCTGTTCCATCACGCCGAGCGTGGCGAGCAGGCCGCCGAGCAGGCCGAACAGGGCGCCGAGGCGGAATCCCTTCTGGCGGCCATGGCGCAGCATATGAAAGGATGCCGGCAGGGTGGCCAGGGCGGCCCCGGCCACAAATGCGGCCACGGGCAGGGTGGCCCAGCTGGGGTCGGGGGCGAGGAGCAGTCCGGCCAGGCCGTTGATGGCGATCAGGGTGACGTTGTTGAGGGTCAGCAGTCCCTGGGCCAGGGCGAGGATGAGAATGTGTCGTTTCAGGTTGGATGTGTTCATGAAGTCGGAGCCAGGGGCCAATGGCCAGCGGTAAACGGGCGGGATCCAAGGGCCATTGGCCCCTGGTAGGATCCAAGGGCACAGCCCTTGGGACGCTTCTTTTGCCTCTTGCGCACTTTTACGATAAGCGATTCTTGCGAAAAATCACGCAAGCGCGCGGTCTCATGCGTCCTGGGTCGTTGCCGTTTTTGGGCAGCCAACGGCGCACCAGCCGCCTGCGGTGGCCTGCTTGGGGGCCATGTTCGCGGGATCGTTTCGCCAAAGGCGCGAAACGATCCCGCAGCCAAGGCTGGCGCAAAATTTTTTTCACAAAAACCGTGAAAAAAATTTTCTTTGAAAGACGCGCCTGAAAAACAAAGTCAAGAAAACAAAAAATAAGATTCAAAACCAACAGAAAAAATCAAAATCAACGTCCCGGAGGCTCTACCTCCGGCCTCCGCCGGGGACCGGGCCGGTCCCCGGACCCCGGCGAACGTTGTTCAATCACCCCCTCACCGATACTCCCCCACCAACGCAAATCCCGCCCAATTGGCCGGATGGGCGTGGGCCTGCCGCACCAGCAACTGGGCCTGCCGCAACGCCTCCGCCTTGCCCATCCGTCCATGATAACGATAAAAATGCTTCATCAGCAAGGCCGTGGCCAAATCATCCACCCGCCACAACGACGAAAGTACAGACCGCGTGCCGGCATACAGAAACGCCCGGTTCAATCCCAACAACTCACTGCCACGCAACTGCCCCAATCCGGTCTGACAGGCACTCAAGGTCACCAACTCCGCCCGAATCGGCAAACCCGCCACCTCACGCGCACTCAACCGCCCCGCCTCCGAAGGCACCACCCCACGCTCACGCTTCCCATGGCCAGGCTTGTCGCCGCTCGCCAGCCAAAGCGAGGAAAAAAGCGGGTTGATGTTCTGAAAGTCCCCGTGCGCGGCAATGTGAATCACCGAATAGTCGCCAATGTGCTCCAGAATCCACCCCTTGGTGGCCCGCTTGCCCTTGAGCAGATCCCCCTCGGTGAAATTGCCACGCACACTCTCGGCCTCGAACTCCGCCATGGCCAGATCGAAATCCGCATCCCCCAGATCCGGATTGCCAATGGCCAACACCCGCCCGTTGCCGACCTTCTGATCCATCGGCCTGCTCAAGGCACGCTCCAGCAACGCGGCGGAAGGCTCGTGAAAAATCGGAAAACGGTCGATCAACCACCCCTCCGGAGCACGCAGGGCGGCAAACGCCAACACATGCAACGACCGGTGCGGAATGATCCCCAGATGGGTCACCCCCTCCAGATCCTCGGCCAACGGCTCGATCAACCAACCATGCAAACGGGTGAGCACGCCATCCACCCGCGCCTGATTCTGCATGGCGTCCCGATAGACGCGCAGCGTCTCCTCCAATCGCGCCTCGCTCACCGGAACCCGCTTGAAACGGGTTCCCGAAGCGCGCGAAAACCAGATGAACAGCTCCTTCTCGGTCACAAAATAACTCGCCACCCCCACCCCGGCAGGCAACACACGCTCCAACCGCTCCAACGTGACCGGCGCCACCGCCACCCGCGCCGCCAGACCGGGACTCCGCACCCGCAAGCTCACCAACGCCTCCTCGGCCTCGGCACGCTTGGCCCGATAGTCGGCCCACAGCTTCGCCTCCGTCCCCTTGAGAGCCGCCAACGCCCGCGCCCGCGACTCCACCTCCGCGAACATGGCGTTGACCTGCCTCAAACGGGCCTCATCCTCGGGATGCACCTCGATCGCACTGCCGGATGCCAACAGATCCTGGAACTCCCCGGAACGGGAACGCTCCAGAAGATCGAACGCCTCTCGCTCCCGCCCGCGATCGGCCAACAGGACGATCATGTCCCGATACAGCTCCTGCTTGTCTTCCAGAAAGCCATGCCGCAACGTGTCGATCTCCAGCGGCGCACGCAACCCCTCGACCACCCGGATCGCCTCGGCATGCCGGTCGAGTGCCTCTCCATCCCGACCCAGACTCCGCAACGCCCCGGCGGCACCGGTCAACGCCCGCCAACGCACCTCGGCAAGCCCAATCGAATTCGACAGTTCCGCCGTGCGCTCAAACCCCTTGAGCGCCTCCCTGACATGTCCCTGAACCCGCCCAAGCTGGGCCAACGCCAACCACCCCTTGGCCAACAGGATCCGATCCCCGGTCTCTCGAGCCAACGCCTCGGCACGACGCAACGTGGCCTCGGCCTCCGGGAGCTGCCTTGCTTTCAACTGGGTGATGCCGATGTTGCGCAACGAATTGCCCATGTGATGCTTGTCGTGCCGCGCCTCGTCCAGGGCCAGAGCCCGCTGGAATGACGCCAGCGCCGCCGCCGTATCGCCGCTCTGCCGCTCGATCAGACCCCGGTTGTTCAGGGAGGCGGCCAGCTCGCCGGTCAGATTGCGCTTTTGGGACAGATCGATGGCCGCGTCCAGATGACGCGCCGCCAGATCCGGCTCGTTGAGACTCCAATAGATCAGACCGCGACTGTTGGCCAGCTGGATGGTCAGGCGGGGATCCCGACGCTTCTCCACCCACGGCTCGACCCGCTCCAAAGCCTGCAACGCCGTCTGGTACGCGCCGCGATACCAGGCGATGTTGGCCTCGCGCAACGCCACCTCGGCCTCCAACGCCCCATCCCGGCTTGCCTCGGCCAGCCGACGCGCGATATCCAGCTCCCGTCCGGCAGCCTCCAGCTCCCCCATGCCGATCCGGGCTTGCACGATCTCCAGCCTCGCCCGCCCCTCCCCGATCCGATCCCCAAGCGCCTCGTACAACCCCACCGCCTGCCCGAAAGCCTGAAGCGCGGGCGCCGGACGGTACAAACGGTGCAAATGGATGCGTCCGAGCCTTGAATGATGCTCGGCCATGGCCGCCCGATCCCGACGCTTGCCATCCAGCTCCAACGCCAGCTCGAAACGGTGCAGCGCCTCGCCCGCCAGACCGCGATTCTCCGCCACCACCCCGCGCGCCACCTCGCCGGAGGCCAGGGCACCCGGTCGCGCCCCCTCCCCGTGTTGCTCCCAAAGACGCATCGCCTCGTCCAGATGGGGCATCGCCGCCTCGTACCGCTCCTGCCGCGCCAGCAACACCCCGAGAACATGATGGGCATGGGCCAGGGTATCCCCGCTGGTTCCCGCCGCCTTCAAACGCTCCAGCCACCACCCCTGCACCTCAGCCGCGCGCCCATCCTCCCCCAACCCGGACCAGAGCGCCACCGCCCGGCCCGTCAACGTCCCGATCTCCCCCTCCCGTCCGGCCCGTCCGGCCAGGGCCAGGGCGTTCTCGATGCGCCCGACCGCCGCCTCCGGTTTTCCGTCTTCCCGCAAACGTCCCGACTCGGCCACCTCGGCCTCGAACCGCTCCCGCGCCCCCTCCCCATCCCAGCCGGCGTGGCCGGAAAACCGAAACGGATTGGCCCGTTTCTCCCCGCTCCCCTTCCAGGCCGTCTCCAGGGCCAACAGGGCCGGCATGCGCGCCAGATGGACCAGGTAATCCCGCCACACCCGCTCCACCAGCTCCGGCTTCTCCCCCGCATCCACCAGAATCCCATGGGCAAAGCCGGCGCGCCGCAGGGCCGCCTCGAGCAGCGCCCTCTCGCGCCCATCCGCCAACGACGAACCGGTCACCAGCAACGCCCCATGCCCCTCGGCAAGCCGGAAATCGGCGAGAGAGAGCCGGATCCGATCCCCATCCTTCCCCGGCACCGGCAAGGCCAGGGAGGTGACCGGCAGCAGGCTCATGAAAACGTTGGATTGAATCAACACGTTCGACGGCTCCGGCTCCGCGCCGTACACCAGGGGCGCCACCCGCCGGGGCGGCACATCCGGCGAGGGGTCGAACGCCACCCCCAGGGGACCACTCGTGGCCAGCCGTCCGCTCCACACCCCACGCCGGGGATCGCCAACGACGAGATCCTCCAACCCGCTCACCCGCGCCACGGGAACCGTGGCCACGAGCCGGGCGATCTCCCCGCCCTCGATCCCCTCGGGCAGGGCCGCATGCAGCCACTCGGCCCCCGCGATCAGGAACCGCGACGACTCTCCGTCCCGTATCCGACCGTCCACCTCCACCCGTGCATGGCGGATCTTTCCCGGACCGGTGACCGTGAACAGGTGTCCCCCCGCCGCGCCGGGCAGATACCGCACATACGGACGCCGCTCCGAGGTTTCGGCATACGCCGCGCGCGCCGGCTCGCGGGGCGACAACCAGCCGGCGGCCTCGGGATGGCTCTCGCGCAGCCCGGCGATCGCCTCCCGCCACCCCTTCCAGGCCGCCTCGCTGGCGACGCGCCTGCGTCCCAGCGACACCGCCTCCAGGCCGCGCAACAGCTCCTCGATCGCCCCCCGCTCCCGCTCCAGACCGTTGAGAAAAAAACCCCGCCCCAACCGGTCGTTGAGCAGCAGCGCCAACCTCATCCGCTCCAGCCGCTCCCCTTCGTCCAGGGCCGCCTCCAGATGCCCCTCCCCCACCCGTCGCTCGACCCGCAGGGCGATCAACCGCTCGTAAAACGGCGCCAGGATCCGCCCCGCCCCGCGCGGATGGAGCGGAGCCGGCCAGTCCAGGGCCCCCGCGAGCGCCGCATCCAGCCGGGCGTTCCGGAACTCGGAATCCGCGCTCCCTTCGGCCTCCAGCAGCGCCACGATCCACCCCCCCTCGGCCAGACCCGCCGTGGACAAGGTATCGATCTCGCCTCGCAGCCGCGCCGCAGCCTCCTCCTTGCCCGCCTCTTGGGCGATCACCAGCCGATTCAACTGGATGCGCAGCTGATGACTCCACAACTCCCGCGCCCCGAACCCCTTGTCGGCATGCAACAGCGCCTCGGCGCGACGGTAGAAGCCGTCGCAGCGCCCGCGCGCCGTCAGCCAGCCATGCCAGCGCGCCATCCGTCCGGCCTCGCTCCCCCCTTTCGGGAGCACCATGCCATCCAGCGGCTGGGCGAGCAGAAACGCCACGTTGGCCAGCGTGAAAAAGGCCAGCTTGGGTTGGGTTTGTTCCCACTCCGGGGCCGCCAGCCGATC
Organism: Candidatus Magnetaquiglobus chichijimensis; assembly: GCF_045865675.1. Classification (NCBI taxonomy): domain Bacteria; kingdom Pseudomonadati; phylum Pseudomonadota; class Magnetococcia; order Magnetococcales; family Candidatus Magnetaquicoccaceae; genus Candidatus Magnetaquiglobus; species Candidatus Magnetaquiglobus chichijimensis. Next base: position 136,094 of record NZ_BAAFGK010000001.1, on the reverse strand, counting down.
GGCGAGCAGCACCCCCCACCCCGGATCATGCGCCTCCCCGGCCAGGATCCGCTCCACCGCGATCTTGGAAAGATTATAAAGGTTGGCCCGCGAGCCGGCCTGAAGATGCAGCGACTCGGTGAGGGTCAAGGATTCCAGAGTCCGTTCCCAGGCGGATTGGAACTGCTTCAACCGATGGTGAAGCTGGCCGAGCCGGTTGAGCACCACCGCCAGCTCGGCCTTCTGGGTTCCCCCTTCGAGCACCCCGCCCGACTCCAGGAGCGCCCGTTTGCGCTCCAGATCCGCCAGGGCCCGTTCGGGCGCGTCCAGGGCCTGATGCAGGGTGGACACCAGACCGAACAACAGCTTCTCCTCGCCGTGCTGGTCGAATCCCAACGCCGCCTGGGAGCCGTTCTCCCCCAGGGCCAGTTGCAGACTGAACCACCCCTTTTCCGGCGGACGCTCCTCCTTGCCATGTTTTTTCAACAGCTCCAGACTCTGGAGATAGCCGGCCAAAGCGGCGCGCACCGCCTCGCGATCCACCGGGGCCTCCTCCGGGGTGGAGGCGGGCCGGGTGGCCTGGTGGAGGTTGAAGGCGATGTTGCGTTGCAAAAGGGCCAGATTGCCGGTGCGGTTCCCGGCCAGATTCATCTCGAGCGCCTTGGCGAATCCCAGGGCCGCGCGCGCGTGCTCCCCCAGGGTCTGCTGGACCAGGGCCAACCGTTCGGTCAGCTCCACGCGCAACAGCGTCCGATCCGCCGGAAGCAGATCCAGGGCCAGTCGGTAGTATTGCGCCGCCTCCTGGGAGCGATCGGTCTTGAAGGCGCTCTCCCCCATCTTGCGATACAACAGCGCATGGGCCACCGGGTCGGCCAGGGGGCGCTTGCGTTGCGTCCAGCGCTGCCAATAACGGAACGCCTCACCGTGGTTGCGCATGGCGTGGTGCACATGGCCGAGATTCAACAGCAGATCCGCCTCATCCTGGGGCGCGGTGGCCGCGTCGGTCAGGCGCAACGCGGCGGTATACCCTTGCAACGCCTTTTCCAGATGGCCGCGCTCCCCCTTGCCGGACCGCTCGAACTGCTCATGCACCCAGGCCAGGGTCTGGTGATGGGCGGCCACGTCCGGAGCCTCGGCCACCACCGCCTCGAGCATGCCGATCAGCCGTTCGTGATCGAGCGGCTCCACATAGGTCAGGGCCAGGGCCAGGGCGTAACGGCGCGTCGTTGACTTGGGATCCTCCTTGAGCCACGCTTCATGATGGGCCACCACCGGCGCGGCGCCCTGCATGCGCACCCGCAGGGCGATATGGGCGCGATGGGCCTCCACCGACTCCGGATGGTCCACCAGCAGGGCGGTCAGCCTTTTGAGCGCCACCTTCGGATCCCCCAGTTCGGCCAGTCTGCGCGCCGCGCGCACCCTCTGGCGGATCTCCAGGGTCGCGGCGCGCCCGGCCTCCGCCTCGGAGAGCCCCTGCACGCCACGCAATTCGGCATAGGCCGCAGCAGCCCGATCGTAATCCTCCAGCCGGATGAGCCGTTCCGCCTTCCAGCCGATGGCGCGGATCCGCTCCCGAAGGGTGAGCGCGTCACGCTTCGACAGCGCCTCGAGGGCGGCCACGCAGCGCTCCTCGTCGCCGTTCTCCTGGTGCAGGGTGGCGATGCGGGTCCAGGCCGCCACGGCCAGCCGTCCGATGCCGGGATGCGCCTGCATCAGCGCTTGCAGCGACTCGATCTGACGGGGGAACTTCCCCCCCTCCTCGGCGAGCGCCACCAGGCGCGCCACGGCCCGCTCTCCCCAGCGGTGCTTTTCGCCCACCAACCCGATCACCTGCAAAAGAATCTGCTTGCGTCCCGGCCCATCCCCCACCCGCTCCAGCACCCGCATCCGCGCCAGCAGCGCCCGCACGCGGGCATCCCGATCCTGGAGGCTCTCCAGACCGTTCAGCCGCGCCAGCGCCATGGCCGTCTCCCCACCCAGCAGCAGCAGGCGACTGGCGGCGATGCGCGCTTCCACCCCCACCGCCTCGCTTTTGGGATGACCCCGCGCGATCCCCTCGATGGCCTCGAGCCCCTGGACCAGGCGCGCCCGCGCCTCATCCGCCCCCAGTCGGGGGAAGTCGCGCGACATCGGCACCACCACCCCCTGAATCGCCGCGCGCGCGCCGGACTCCCCGCCGGCCCTTCGATACCGCTCCACCACCGCCAGGGCCCGATCCAGGGCCTCGGTTTCGAGCAGCAGGTCGAGATACTCCCAGTCGAACCCGAACCGTTCCGCCTCCGGCACGCGTTCGGGATTGAGAAACAGGTTCTCCAGAATCCGCATCCCCTCCCCGCTCTTGCCGGCGGCCAACAGTGCGAATCCCTTCTCCCGCGCGCGGTCGGGATCGGTGTAATCGGCCAGCAGGGTCGGGATCTCCAGTCGATGGATCTCCCCGTCGCGGGCGTCGCCGAACCAGATCGCCTCACCGGCCACGGCGGGATGGCGCGGGGAGTCCCCCTCCGGGGTCAGCCGATACAAGGCTGAAAGCCCCTGCTCCGGGGTGAACCGGGCCATCCACACCGCCGAGCGGCTGTCATCCTCCGGAGAGACGCGGGTGAAGATCAACCGGTCCGGAGCCAGAAAACGGGGCTCCAGATCCCACTCCGGCCCCAGGGTGAGGTTTTTAAGGCTGCTTTGATCCACGCCGTCCCCTGCCGCGCGCAGGGCGATCAGCCGCCCCTCCCGCGAGCAGACCAGCCATGTCCCCACGGTCGGGGTGCAGGTGGCGGCCCCCTCCACCTGCACGGTGGCCCCGGACTCCCCGAGCATCCGCCGCAACACGGCCACCGGCCTCCCCGGCGCGGCCTGGCGGGTGAAGAGGAATCCTTTCCCTTCCGGCAGCCACAGCGGGCTCTGTTCGCCGAAGGCGCGATCGGTCAACCGCTCCCTGGTCCTGGTTTTCAGATCCATCAGCACGATGTCGCCGCGCGGATCCTGTTCGTGGGAAACATACAGCAGCCGCGCGCCGGTCGGATCGAGGCTCGGTTGTTCGTCGGCGCCGGGGTGGTCGGTGAGTTGTCGGGCGAGGGCGGTGTTGCCGGGGGTCTGTTCCTGAATCCAGATGTCGCGATTGCCGGAACGGTTGGAAACGTAGGCCAGCCAGCGCCCGTCCGCGCTGACCGTGGGAGAGAAGTCGAAATCCGGATGAACCACCACCGGCTCGGCCTGGACAGGGCCGGAAAGCATTGAAATCAACAACAACAACCCGATCAGGAGGCGCGACATGGGGGGGCGGTCCTGTTCTCCGGGAGCCATGCGAAGCGCGCGGGTCACCGCCCTGGACGCGGCAGGGTGACGATCACGCTGGTCTGACCCGGCTGGCTGGCGTCCAGCTCCATCCGGCCACCCTGGGTCTTGATGGCCAGCCAGGCCGAATAGGTTCCCAGTCCGGATCCGTGCTCCTTGCCATGGGTGACGTACTTGTCGAAGAACCGTTCGCGAATCGCCTCCGGCACCTCGCCGGAGTTGGTGATGCGCGCGGCGCCCATATCCCCGTCCGGGGCCAGGTGGATGCGGATCTCGCTGTTGAAGTTCGAGGCCTCGATGGCGTTGAGCAGCACGTTGTAGAAGACCGAATAGCAGAGCATCCGCTCGCCCCGCACCTGGAACGGACCGGCGGCATGGTCGCTCCCCTCGAGCGTGATCACGATCTTGAGACGCTTGGTCTGGATGAGCTTCTCCAGTCCGCCGGTGACGTGCTTCAAGATCTCGACCAGATCGCAATCCTCGGACCTGAGCTGGTAGGTGTTGTTCTCCATCTTGTAGAGATCCAGCGACCGGTTGATCATGTCGAGCATGATGTAACCGCTGCGTTCGATCAATTTGAGCAGGTTGCGCTGATTATCCGTGTAGTTGTGATCCAGGAGCATGATCTCGGGCAGACCCAGGATCCCGGAGAGCGGACCCTTGAGATCGTGGCGCGACACCCGTTCCATATCCTCGCGGACCTTCAACGCCAGGCGCAGCTCCTCGTTCTTGCGGCGCAGATCCTCCTTGACCCGTTGATGGGAGATGGTGTTGCGACAGCGGGCCAGCACCACCGAAGCGCTGCTGGGTTTGCGGATGAAATCCACCGCGCCGAGCCGCAAACCGACCGTCTCGTCGTCCTGGGTATCCTTGCAGGTCAGAAAGATCACCGGCGTTTCGGCGGTGCGGGGATTCTCCTTCAACCGCCGGCACACCTCGTAGCCGTCCATGCCAGGCATCAGGATGTCCAACAGGATCAGATCCACCCCGCCCTCGGCGGCGATGGGCAGCACCAGTTCGCCGCGAATCGCCACCTTGACGAAAAAGTGTTGATCCAGCGCCGCCTTGATCACCTTGATCTGATCCGGCTGGTCATCGACCAGAAGAATCGTCCCCTCCTTGACCGTACCGCCGTTCACCGTGTTCATGTCCCGCTCTCCTCGTCCGGTCGCAAGGGAATCCCGACCTTCTCGGCCCACGCCCACAGATGGCGCAGACAGGCCTGGAAATCATAACCATCCAACAATGTTTTCAACACCCGCAGACTCTCCCGGTCCGCATCGGTGCCCACCAGGGGGCGCATCGCCTCGATCACCCCCTCGGCATCCGAATCGAAATGGCGAAACATCCGCTCCGCCTTGACGAACAGGGGCGCCAACCCCTCCCTGTCGCTTCCGCCATCCCGCTCGCCGCGCTCCTCCCCTTGGACAGGGGGTTCGGGCAAAGCGTTCCGGATCGTCTGTAATACCTTTTCCAGTTCGACCCCGGCCCGCTCCAGCAGCGCCGAAACCCCCTCCGAGCCGATCTCTCCCCCTTCGCGGGCGGCATGCTCGACGGCCTGGGCGCTTCCGCTCAATCCGGCGGCGCCGATGGTGGCCGCGATCCCTTTCAGGGTATGGGCGGTCCGTTCCAGCTCCGACCACGCCCCGGCATCGGCCTGCCGCGCCATCACCCGGCACGCCTCCCCCTGATTGTGGACAAACCGGCCCAGAATGTCCAAATAGAGCCTGGCGTTTCCCCCCATGATCCGCAAGGCGGAAGCGGTGTCAAGTCCCGGCAGCTCCGGCAGCGGCAACACCTCGGCCTCCTCCGTCTCCGGCACCACCACCGGCTCCCCCACCAGCCGCGAGGTGTCCGGACGGATCCACTTGGCCAGCACCGCGTAGAGGATCTCCGGATCGATCGGCTTGGCGATGTGGTCGTTCATCCCCGCCGCCAGACAGGCCTCCTGATCCCGCACCATGGCATTGGCGGTCATGGCGATGATCGGCATGCGCGCCGCCCACGACCCTTCGCGCCGGATGGCACGGGTGGCGTCGAGTCCATCCATCTCCGGCATCTGCAGATCCATCAGAATGCCGTCGAAGTGGTCCCGTGTCGCCCGCTCCACCGCCAGACGACCGTTCTCCACCACGGTCACCGCCACCCCGACCCGTGACAGAAGCTCACGGGCCACCTGTTGGTTGAGTTCGTTGTCTTCGGCCAGCAGCAGACGGGCCCCGGCGATCTGACGCACCACGGCGTTGTCGCCCAACTGCGAGCGGTGCCGCGACTTCTCGGTGGGTCGGTTGAAGCCCCGCATCACCGCCTCGAACAGACTGCCGCGCGTCACCGGTTTTTCCAGGATGCCATCCAGGCCGTCGCTCTCCCCGAGACGCGACTCGAGCACCTCGAACCCCTGCTCGGCCACCACCAGCACCACCGGAACGGACCCCTCGGGCGCCTGGTTCTTGATGGCCCAGGCCAGCTCCACGCCATCGCCATCCGGAAGCAGCCGGTCCACCAGCACCATCGCGAAGGGTTCACCCTCCTGCCGGGCCCAGCTCAGGGCCTCCATGGCCATCGCGCCATCGCGCCCCTCGGAGACCGTGAAACCCAGCGACTCCAGACCACCGGCCAACACCGACCGGGTGGCATCATGATCCTCCACCACCAGAACCGCCAGTCCGGCCAGATCGCCGATCTGGGCCCGATAATCCTCCATGACCCGGCTGGCCCGCTTGAAACGTGCCGTGAAGGTGAAGCAACTCCCCTCACCCGGCACGCTCTCCACCTCGATCGCGCCGCCCATCATCTCCACCAGCCGCCTGGAGATCGCCAACCCCAACCCGGTGCCGCCATGTTTGCGGGTGGTGGAGCTGTCCGCCTGGCTGAACTCCTGGAAAAGTCGGCCCATCTGCTCGTCGGTCAGGCCAATGCCGGTATCGCGCACGGAGAACTGCATCAACCAGTCGCTCTCCCCCTCCACCAGCACCCGCGTGGCGATCACCACCTCTCCGCGTTCGGTGAACTTCACCGCGTTGTTGGCCAGATTGGTCAACACCTGACCCAACCGGAACGGATCCCCCACCAGATGGCTCGGCGCCTTCGGATCGGCATCCAGCAACAGCTCCAGATCCTGCTCCAGGGCCTTGACCCCGATCACCGCCAGCACGCCATCCAGAACCTCCTCGAGTTCGAACTCCACCGACTCCATTTCGACGCGGCCCGCCTCGATCTTGGAGAAGTCCAGGATGTCGTTGATCAACCGCAACAGCGAGTTGGCCGCGCTGTGCACCTTGAACAGGTAATCCCGCTGCTTGTCGGTCAGCCCGGTCTGCAAACAGAGGTGGCTCAGACCGATGATGGCATTCATCGGCGTGCGGATCTCATGGCTCATGTTGGCCAGAAAGGCGCTCTTGGCCTGGGTGGCCAGCTCGGCGCTCCGTCTGGCCTTGCTCAGCTCCTCCTCCTGCTGACAGCGGATGATCAGACCCGCCAGGGTGTTGACCACCGGCTTGAGCAGATTGGTGTTCTCCTCGGTGAAAAGGTAGCCGGCATCCATCTTCAGGTTCAGCACCCCGATCAGCCGTTCGCCGCCGATGATCGGAAAGCAGTGATCCCCGTGATCGCTCATGCCGTAGTAGGTGATCTCGTGTCGGGCGTCCAGACGCGTGGCATGCACCGTTTGCCGCGACCGGGCCGCCCGTCCGCACAGACAGTACCCCTCCGGCACGCGCGCGCACCGTTCCAGAAGCGGCTCGGGCAGTCCGCGCTGCGCCGCCAGATGCAGCTCATGCCGCTCCTCGTCCCACAAAAAAATCGCCCCGGCCTCGATCGGACTGTCCAGCCAGGGAATCGAGGTGATCAGCAGCACTGCCTGATCGAGCTGCTCGCGCAACGACAACGCCTCCAGCGAGTCGAACAGCAGCCGGTTGATCACCGCGCGCACCTGTCCCTGCTGTTCCAGGTACTCGTTCTGACGGGTCAGCCTGCTGGACTGATCCAGCATTTTCTTGAGCAGGGTGTATTGTTTGCGGTTGGTATCCTTGAGGGAGTCCCGCTCCCGCGACCAGGCTTGCTGGCGCTCTTCCTCGTCCCGTTCGCGCTTGCGGCGCGTCCGGTCGAAGTGGTGCAGCGCCCCGGCGCCCGCCAGCAGCACGAACAGATGGAGCACCCAGGACTCGGTGCGCAGAGTGGCGACATCGACGCTCCGGGTGCCGATGGGGCCCTCGCCGGCGTGACGCCCATGACTCCCGTCGTCGGACAGATCCAAAACGTGCAGATTCCACGCCAGCGAGGCGACCACCGCCAGCAGCCACAACAGGCCGGGCAGATACGCGCGCGAACATGCGAACAAAACGATGCGATCCAGAAACGATTGACTCATGAACACGCCATGGGAATGATAAGGATCACCCTTGCCAAAGAGGCATCATTCAAGGGATCGTCTATCATACGTGAGATCCGAAGCGATTGCATGCATTTCTCTTGATGCGGCGCCCGCCATTTTTTTTCGTCAACCCGTTCACGTCATCGATCCAGGAGCCGCCCATGCACTTGGCCAACCGCCTGATCCTGGTCACCCGCCCCCAACCCGGCGCCACGGAGACCGCCCGGCAGATCGAACGGTGGCACGGTCAGGCCCTTCTGGCCCCGCTCACCGCCATCGAGCCGGTCGAGGATCCCGCCCCGCTGCGCGACGCCCTGAGCCGGCTGCACACCTACGATGCCCTGCTCGTCACCAGCGCCAACGGCGCCCGCGCCTTGAGCGCCGCGCTCCCGGACGGCATCATCCCGCCCCCGCTCTTCGCCGTGGGACAGAAAAGCGCCAACGTGCTGCGCGAACGGGGCTGGATGGTGAATGTGCCGGACCAGGCCGAAGGGGGAGAAAAACTGGGGGAAACACTGCTGGAACGGCTGCCCGACGCGCGACGTCTGCTTTTCCTGCGCGCCGAGGAGGGACGGGAGGAGTTGATCAACCTGTTGACCGCCCAGGGCAGAACGGTCGATACCGTCGCGGTCTATCGGAGCGTGGCCGCGGAACGCCTGCCCGACGCGGTGCTGGAGCGGCTCCCGGAGGTGGCGGCCATGTTGTTGTTCAGCCCGCGCGGGGCCGGGATCCTGCTCGATCTCTTGCCCGACGGCCCGCCGCCCGGCTGCGTGCTGGCGGCCTTGAGCCCCCTGACCGCCGAGGTTCTCACCCGACGCGGAGTCGGAGTCGCCGTCGTTCCACCCCTGCCCAGCGGCGAGGCCCTGTTGCGCGCCCTGAACGACTACTGGAGCAGATCCCCCAACTGATCCCCGGCATGGAGCCGTTCGAAAGCCTCCACCACCCGCGGATCGAAACTGGCGCCGCTCAGACGCCGGATCTCCGCCACCGCCTCGGCAACGCTCCACGGACCCTTGTAGGGCCGGCAATGGGTCAGGGCGTCAAACACATCCACCACCGACACGATGCGCGCCGACAACGGAATCGCTTCGCCGCGCAACCCCTCGGGATAGCCGCTTCCATCCCACTTTTCGTGGTGATACAAGGCGATCTCGCGGGCGATGCCGAAGTTCTTCCCGTCCTTGATGATGGTGCCGCCAATGGCCGAATGGGTGGCGATGCGCGAAAACTCGTCCCGATCCAGCGGACCCGGCTTGTTGAGGATCTGGTCCGGAATGCCGATCTTGCCGATGTCATGCAGTTGACTGGCCTGGGCGTACTGTTCGGCCAGGTCCGGGGAGAGCCCCAGGGCCAGGGAGAGCCGCCGGGTCAGCGCGACGATGCGCTGGATGTGCTCGCCGGTGTTGGCATCCTTGGCCTCGGCGGCCTCGGAGAGCATCTGGATCGCCGAACGATGGGCCTGACGCAGCTCCATCTGCATGCGCAACGACTGCAACGCCACGCACACCTGACCGGTGAAGATCCGCAGCAGGTGCAACGCCAGCGGGTCGAGGGGCTGGCCATGCTCCAGATAGAGCATGCCGATGGTCTCGTCGCGAATCCGCAGCGGAATTACCGTCTCGGTGGGGGTGAAGTTCTCCCGCAGGGTGGCGGGCGAGGAGTCCAGACGCACATCGCCCACCGCCGCCTTGATGGTGATGTCGTCCTTGTTGAACAGGGCGAGAAAACCGTTGGCAATGCGCACCTCGCTGTGCGCCCCCAGATGGCACAAGCCGAGAATCTGGGTGAAAACCCCCGAATAAAACTCCTCGAAGGAGTCGAGCGGATGGAGATACATGCGCGGGGCCGCGCCCAGGATCGCCTCCAACCCCTGGCGGGCCATGTCGATGGTGGTCAGATCGCGGTAGGACTTCAACGCCGAACGGACCGTGGTGTAGAGCTTCTGCGCAGAAAGTTCGCTCTTCTCCTTGTAGTCGTCGATGTCGAAGTGGTCGATCACATACCGTTCCGGGGCCAGTCCCGGCTGTCCGGTGCGGATGATCAACCGGATCTTCCGATCCCCGAGGGTCTCGCGGATGTGGCGCACCAGCAGCAGTCCCGCGTCATCGCTCTCCATCACCACGTCGATCAGCGCCAGGGCGAAACCGCCGGGGGTGTCCTCCAGCAGCGTCCGCGCCTCCTGGGCCGAGGAGGCCGCGACCAGGGACAAACGCCGCCCCGCGAACTGGAACTGACGCAGGTTCAGGCGGGTGACCGCGATCACGTCCGCATCGTCGTCCACCACCAGCACCAGCCAGGGCGGCAGGGCGCCCGGATCCGTGGTTGCGGCGGGACTTTTGGCCGACAGGTGCAAGATGCGTTTTTCGGCAGGCATGGGCGCGTACTCGCATGAGAGGCTGTTTGGCCATTGCCAAACAGTCGATGCGGGCCCTGGATGGCCCGCCAAATTGCGCGGCAATTTGTCCAAGCACGGTTCACATGTTTCGAACCGTGCGCGTTTGGTGATTCCATGGATGGAATCACCAAACAGCCTCATAAAATTTTGTCACAATGTGTCACATTTGTAACAAATTATTCATATGCTGTCAATTTCAATTTTTTATTGACAATCATTATTGAGTCGTTACCAGAAGATGATATTCTTAAAAATACCATGAATGATGCCAAACAAAATTCAGCGCATGAATGCGAATAGTCTTACCATGGGGCTGCCTTCGGGAGATCCATGGTAAGGGGGGGAGGGGCTCCCCCCATCATGCACGTTGCAAGGGGCATCATGCGCCTGACAAGCAGGCGCGCTATCCCCGCTTCACCGCCACCGGCCAGGCGGCGGTGATCCGCACCCCCTGCTCCGGCTGGCTGTCGAGTTGAATCGTGCCGCGCAGCTTGGTGGTGACCAGATTGTAGCAAATGTACAATCCCAGGCCACTCCCACCCGCCGAACGGTTGGTGGTGAAAAAGGGTTCGAAAGCCTTCTCCCGCACCTCGGCGGTCATGCCCACCCCGTCGTCGGCATAGGTAAGGCTCAACAGATGCCCGCGCAAAGCCAACGTGATGTCGATGCGCCCGGCTCGGGCACCCTCCGCGAAACCGTGGGTCAGGCTGTTCATCAACAGGTTGGTCAGGATCTGGTTGAGATAACCAGGCACCCCGGCCACGCACAACTCCGGGGGACAGACCACCATGACCTCGACGGTACTCTTCTTGAAGGCGTTGCGCAGACTCATCAGCGCATCCCCCACCACCTCCCCCACCACATAGTCGCGCAGCGCCTCGGAGGAGTGGTCGATGCTGGCGCGCTTGAAACTCCGCACCAGCTCCGCCGCCCGCGCCAGATTGCGCTCCACCAGACGCGCCGCCCCCTCGATGGCCTCGATGCCGGACAGAAGCGCGTCGATCTCCACCTCGTCCCGGGCCAGAAGCTGGGTCAGGACGCGGCTTTCGTCCAGCAGTTGCGTGGCCCCGGAGTAGGCCACGCCGATGGGGGTGTTCACCTCGTGGGCGATTCCGGCCACCAGACGTCCGAGAGAGGCGAGCTTTTCGCTGGCGATCAGCTCGCCGCGCGTGGTCTCCAGCTCCTCGATCTTCTCCCGCAACTCACGGGTCCGCTCCACCACCTTGGCGTCCAGGGTGGCGAGCAGGTACGAAAGATTCTCCTCCGCGTGATGGCGGGCGATCACGCCGGACAAGGTGTTGACGATGCTGGTGAGAAAATGGCTCTCCTCCTCCTCGAACACATGGCCGGCAGGCAGATAGACGTTCAACACCCCCAACAGATCCTGATCCGAGAGGATCGGCAGACAGTAATGGCCATGCTCGCGCATCCCCTCGAAACGGACCTCGTGACGCGAATCGAGCTGGTTGCTCCTCACCATCCGGCGCTCGCTGGCCGCCCGGCCACACAGACACTGGCCCATCCCGATGGAGGCGCAGGTGGTCAGCAGCTGCGGCGAAAGGTCGTAATGAACCGCCATGTCCAACCGCTCGGTGGCCCGGTTGTATAAAAAGATCGCGCCACGCTGCTCGACCTTGAGCCAGGGAACCGCCAGCACCACCCGCAACGCCCGTTCGAGAATCTCCTCCAGGGTCATGGGCTGCAACGACAGCTGCAAAATCGTCGAAATGGCGGTGCGCAGATCCAGGGCGCGCCGATTCTCCCGTTCGCTCGCCCGCAACTCCCGCACCGTGGTCTCCAGCTCGTCATTGCGGGTGGTCAGGCTCTCCTGCATGGTCTTGAGAGAGTGGGCCAGAATCCCGATCTCATCGTGACGGTCCACCTCGATCGTCAACGCCTCGCCACGCGCCACCCGTTGCGCGGTGGCGCTCAACCCGTTCACCGCGCTCATCATATCCAACAGCATGCCGGCCATCAGCAGACCAATGGCCAGAAGAATCGCCAATACCGTGAACTGGGATCGCCAGAACTGGGTGGTCACCAGTTCGGTCTGCTGGTAATCGTGACTCTGGTAGATGGTCTCCAGGGAGTCCATCAGATCATCGAGCGCCTTGCGGGTCTCCTCGACGCCGAGGCGAAACTTGTCGATCTGCTGCGCCAGGGCCAGCACCTCGCTGACGATGGTGTAGAACCCCTGCACGTAGCTCACCGTCAACACGCGGATCCGGCTCTTCTCAGTCTCGCTCAGGGAGCCCCCGGATCCGCTCAGCAGCTCGTGGAACCGATCCACCTCGGCATGGAACTTCTCCAGGTGGACGGTCTGCTTGCGATCCATGAAATCCTTCTCGTGACGCCGCAGTTGCAACATCGAGGCGAGCAGTTGCGACGTCTCATGCCCGGTCAACAACTGCTCGACCTCGTGGATCTCCTCGCGGATCCGTCCATGTTCGCCCGAACTCGCGTCGAATCCGATGGCCCCGAGCCGTTTGCGGATCGCGGCGAACAGATCCAGCTGGCTCTCCAGCCAAGTCATCACCCGTTCCCGGCTGTTGTCCTCGGGAATGACCTGCAGCCGGTCGAGTTCCTTCAGACGTGGCAGGGCATCGCGCATCAACCTCTCCACATGATCCGCGACCCGTGGATCCTTGACGCGCAGAAAGTACTCCACCTCGGTATGGGCGTGGTCGATGTCGTTTTCGATGCCGTGCATCAGTTCGCTGATGCGTCGGGTCAGGTGATCGCGTTGCCAGGAGGATTGATTGGTGTCGTAATGGAGGTAGGATTGGGTGACGGTCACGGCAAACGCCGCCAAGATCAGCAGAAAGAACAGCGCGATCTTGCGCCTGAAGGAGAAATCCTGAACCATCGGCTGCTCTTGGAGGGGAGTGCGGAGTCAATCGACCGTCTCGCAAGCCGCAGGATCCGGGGATCCTGCGGCTTGCGGAGGCGTCATCGCGACGGCGGCACGTAATCGGGTGGCACCACGCCCTGTCCGGGGGAGTCCGACGGATCGGTGGCGGATTCCAGCGGCACCTCGTCAGCCTCGGAGTCCAGTTTCGGCTCGAAGGCCGGATCCGCGATCGAGGCCGGAGGCGGTTCGGGCGCGATGGCCGGCATCGGCTCGGCGTTGGAGTCGTCGCCGTCGGGAGGCCAGGCGCTACCGTTACCAGGATTGGGTTTGGCGCCCTTGCGCTCCTCTTCCACCGGCCTCTTGGGCACCGGATGATCGATGCGGATCGCCGCCGGATTGCCATCCTCCCGGTCGAGCCGTTCCAGGTCGGGGAGTTTCAGACCACCCTCCGGGATGGTCTGCTCTTCCGGCACCTCGGGCACGGTAAGATACCGGTCGCGCGCCGCCGGATTGGACCCCTCGGCCACGGCGATGCGGCGCGACTGACCATCCGGATTGTCGGCCATGCGCTCTGCCAGCCGCCAGTCCACCACCGCGCGCAGATCGGAACGGCGCGCCAGAGCCTGCTTGACCGCCTTTTCCATCAACGCCCGCAGACTTCCCTCGTGTTTGAGGTCGGCCAGAATCGGATGGACCTCCAGATACAGCTCGCCGTCGCGCCAGCCGGCCTTGGCCGGTTCGTTGACGAACGCCACGCTGTCGCCCGGATTGACATTCGGGAAAAACTCGATGATATCCTCTGGATAGAGCCGGATACAGCCGTGACTCACCCGTCGTCCCACCCCCAACGGACGGTTGGTGCCATGCATCAGATAGGCCGGCAGACTCAGATAGATGGCATGGGTGCCCAAGGGGTTGCGCGGTCCGGGATAGATCGCCTCCGGGAGAGAGGGATCCTCCTTGCGGATCGAGGCCGGCGGACGCCAGACCGGATCGGCCATCTTGCCCGTCACCGCGGTACGGACCCGCGGGGTCATCATCCCCTCCTGCCCCACGCCGATCGGATAGGTTTCGATGCGATCGCCCCGGAAATGATACAACCGCATCTCCGGGAGATTGATCACGATTTTGGCCGGATTGTTCAGTCCGGGCAGCACCTTGCGGAAATCCATGCGGATCTTGCTGCCCACGCGCGGACCCCAGGGATCCTGATCCGGATTGGCCAGCATGATCTCGTTGAAACCCATGTGGTTGTCCCGCGCCAGGATGATCATGGTATCGTTGGCCGTGGCACGATGGCGGAAATAGGTGCCGCCGATCACCTCATCCTTGCGATCCTTGAGCACATAGCGGCGGCGGGGCAGATCCTGCGGGGGATCGGCGGAATAGAGCGGTTCCATGCCCGCGATCCAGACCCACGCGGCCAACGCGGCCACCCCGAGGCGAAAACCGCTCCGGACCGTGGCACGCCCGCCAGGGAGGTCCGAGGTCGGGGGGTGAGGGGGTTCTCCCCCCATCATGCAACATACGCGACACGCCATGCCCAATCTCTCCTTCCCGCTTTTCAACCTGCCAGCACGCGACGCAGCAAATGCAACGCGGTCTGACTCGCCCGCCAACGCACCTGTTCGCGACTGCCGGCGTAGAATCCCCGATGTTCCAACAGCATGCCCTCACGGCTGCGCACCGCCAGATGGACCGTGCCGACCGGTTTCTCCGCGCTGCCCCCCTCCGGGCCGGCGATACCGGTCACAGCCACGGCCAGATCAGCCCCGGAGAGCCTCAGCGCCCCGGCGGACATCGCCTGTGCCACTTCGTAGCTCACCGCCCCGCGACTGGCCAAAAGATCCGCATGCACCCCCAGATCGCGCATCTTGGCCTCGTCGGCATAGGTGATCCAACCGGAGGAGAGATACGCCGAGGAGCCGGGCAGGGCCGACAGCCGCGCCGCCACCAGACCGGCGGTGCAGGACTCCGCCACCGCCACCTTGACACCCGCCTCCCGCAGGCAGGCCGCCACCACCTCTTCCAGAGGTTTCGGGGAGGTGGCATAGATGCGATTGCCCAACTGCTCCGCGAGGCGGGTCTGGTAGGCCTCGCCGAGCGTGGCGGGAATCAACAGGCCGGCATCGCCATTCGGCAGATCGCGCACCCGACAGGCGGCATGCAACGCCGCTCCCGGTTCCGGGCCCAGCGCCAACGGTTCCCCGGCCCCCTCCACCATCCAGCAGGCGACCGACCGTTTGCGCCGCCCCCCGTTTCCATCCCCGATCAGGCCACGCAGAATCTTCACCAGCGCGCGTCGCGCCGCCCAGATCGACCGTTCGCAATAGGCCACCGTGCGACCCCGGCGTTGCAGGATGAACCCTTCCGGGTGTCCGGCCTCATCGGTCAGGGCGCGCGCGCCGAACACCTTGAGCTGATCGGAGTCATCCCCTTCCAGCCCCAGCGACAGCCCGAGACTCGACACCAGCGAGCGGCGCAGGCGCCCCCCCTGGCCATCCCCCTGGATCAGGATCAGGGGATACTCCTCGGAGATCTTGCCGGGATCGAACGGGCCATCGCCATCGATCTCCATCAGCGCCACAGGGCCGATCCCCAGGCACTCGAGGGCGAGATCAAGGTAGGGGCGTCCGGAGGACGGCAACAACGCCCCCTGTTCGCTCCAGCGTGGCATGACCAACAGACACTTCATAGCCAACCCATCCAGACCAGTCCATGAACGCACAAGGCGGCATACACCCCGGCGGCCAGATCATCCGCCATCACGCCCCACCCCCCCGGCAGTTTTTCCAGGGCGTTCACCGGCCACGGCTTGAAGATGTCGAACAGCCGGAACAACGCGAATCCGATCACCATTCCCATGGCGCCATGTGGGGCATCGATCATGGTAAGCAAGAATCCTGCCACCTCGTCGATCACCACCTCCGACGGATCCTCCCGCCCCGTCTCCCGACACACCACCCCGGCGCTCCACACCCCGAGCACGCACACCACGAGCAGGATCGTCCAGGCCCCGATGGGGCTGATTTGCTGACAGAGATAGGCCAGCGGCACGGTAGCCAGCGTGCCCCAGGTGCCGGGAGCCTTGGGAAGCAGTCCCGAACCGAAAAAGGTCGCCAGAAGATGGGGAGTACGGAGCATGGGCATGCTGGGCTCTTTGAAGTTTGCAAGAGAGAACGATTCAAAACCCCTGCATTACCGTGGAACTCCCGTCAGGGAGGTCCACGGGCGGGGTTGGGTACATGGCCAGACAGACATCCGCCACGGTCGCGCGTGACTGGTTGAGAATAAAACGAAAAGGCCGGCGTTCCCGGCTGTGATGTTCCCAGAACCGGGATCAATGCCCCCCCAGATAGGCACGCCGCACCTCGGGGTCGGCCAGCAGCCCCGTCCCGCTTCCCTCCATCACGATCCGACCGTTCACCAACACATATCCCCGATCCGCCAGGCGCAACGCCTGATTGGCATTCTGCTCCACCAGAAACAGCGTCGTACCCTCGGCCACGATCGCCCGCAACGCCTGAAAGATCCGTCGGATCATCAACGGCGCCAATCCCAGACTCGGCTCGTCCAACAACAACAACCGCGGCTTGCTCATCATCGCCCGCCCGATCGACAACATCTGCTGCTCCCCGCCCGAAAGGGTTCCGGCCCGCTGCCCGATCCGCTCCCGCAAGATCGGAAACAACCCGTAAATGCGCTCCAACACCGCCTGATCCACCTCGCCCCCAGGCGAACCCATCACCAGATTCTCCAACACCGTCATGCCGGGAAAGATGCGCCGCCCCTCCGGAACCTGCGCCAGACCCAACCGCGCGATGCGATGGGTCGGCAGGTCGGTGATCTCCTGACCGTCGAACACGACGCTCCCCCGCAGGACGCGCGGCTGACCGAAAATGGCCATCAACAACGTGGATTTGCCCGCGCCATTGGCCCCGATCAGCGTGACGATCTCCCCCTTGCCCACCTCCAGGGTCAAATCCCGCAACACCTGAATCTGGCCATGGGCCACATCCACGCCGCTCAACCGCAGAATCGGTTCGGACCTCTCCACCTCACCCCTCCTCCGGCGCGCCCAGATAGGCCTCCAACACCGCCGGATCGTCGCGCACCACCTCGGGACGACCCGCCACCAACACCTGACCGTGATCCAACACCACCACATGGTCGGAGATCTCCATCACCAACCCCATGTCATGCTCGATCAGACAGACCGTCACCCCGTGACCGCGCCGCAGGGCGAGAATCCACTCCGCCAGCTCGTCGGTTTCGCTGGGATTGAGACCCGCCGCCGGCTCGTCCAGACACAACAGACGCGGCTCCACGCACATGGCCCTGGCGATCTCCAGACGCCGCTGCCGGCCATACGGCAGGGAGCCGGCCATACGATTCCCCTCCTCGGCCAATCGAAAAAAATCCAACCATCCCCAGGCCCGCTCGACCGCCTCGGCCTCGGCGCGCCGGTAATCCGGGGTGGCCAGCAGACCGGAGAGGATGCCGTTGTTCACCCGTGCGCGCTGGGCCACCAGAAGATTCTCCATCACGGTCATCTCGCGAAACAGCCGGATGTTCTGGAACGTGCGCACCACCCCGACACGGGCGGCCAGGGCCGCGCCCCCGAACATCTTGTAATAAAGACGCCGCGCGAAAGCCGCCGGCGAGCTGAAATCCACGCCGCGCCACGGTCCGCCCAGCAGGTCGTGCAGGGCCACCTCGTGGCCGTCCAGGGGATGAAAGCGCATCTCCCCCTCGCTGGGGGCGTAGAATCCGGTGAGACAGTTGAAAACCGTGGTTTTGCCCGCGCCGTTCGGACCGATCAAGGCGGTGATGCTACCTGGTTTCACGTCGAAACCGACCCGGTTCAACGCCACCACGCCGCCGAAGCGCATGGAGAGATCGCGTACCTTCAAAAGCGGCGGAGGTCTCATGTCCCCACCTCGGAGCGATCGCGCACCTTCAAAAGCGGCGGAGATCTCATGTCCCCACCTCGGAGCGGTGGAAGCGGGCGCGGCGGATCCCCATCAGGCCGCGCGGACGCCAGATCATCATGAAGACCATGGCCATGCCGAAGGCCAGACCGCGATACTCGGCGAAGTCGCGCAGCACCTCGGGGAGCACGGTGAGGATCACCGCCGCGATGATCACCCCTCCGGTGGAGCCCATGCCGCCGAGGATGACGATCGCCAGGATGTGGGCCGACTCCATGAAGGTGAACGAGGTGGGATTGACGAACCCCTGGGAGGCGGCGAAAAAGACCCCGCCCAAGCCCCCGGTCATGGCCCCGAGTCCGAAGGCCGACAGTTTGACCGACACCGGCTGGATCCCCAGCGAGCGGCAGGCGATCTCATCCTCGCGCAGCGCCTCCCAGTTGCGTCCCAGGGGCATGCGGCGCAGTCGCCGCACCACGAAGATCATTCCGGACACCACGATCAGCAGCAGCAGATAGAAGAAGATGTCCCTGGTTTCACTGGCGTAGGGGATCTGGAAGTATTCGTGGAAGGTGGTATGACCCGGCTGGGCGCGGCGTCCGAACTCGAGGCCGAACAGGGAGGGGAACGGCGCGCGCACCCCATTCGGACCCCCGGTGAACGCCATCCAGTTGTTGAGCACCAGCCGGACGATCTCGCCGAATCCCAATGTGACGATGGCCAGGTAGTCGCCGTGCATGCGCAGCACCGGAAAACCGAGCAGGATGCCGCACAGACCGGCCAGGATGGCCGCCGAGGGGAGCGCCAGCCAGAAGCTCAGGCCCAGATACTTGAATCCCAACGCATAGCCGTAGGCGCCCACCGCGTAAAAGGCGACGAAGCCCAGGTCGAGCAGGCCGGCCAGTCCCACCACGATGTTGAGTCCCAGGGCCAGCAGAACATAGATCAAGGCCAGGATCGCGACGTTGAGCCAGTATTTGCCGATGAACCAGGGAAGCAGCAAGGCGCAGGCGAGGGCCAGGCCGAGGATGAACGGGCGGTTGCGGTCGATCCAGCCCACCGTTTCGGACGCAGGGGCGCTCTCGACCGGAAGCCGGGCATGGCGCGCCTCCAGGTAGAGTCCGAGCAGAAACCTGCCGACCACCACCCCGGCGGCCAGCCACAAGGGTCGCTGCCAGTGTCCTTCCAGAGTGTAGCCGGTGAGGGTGACGCCGGTCAGGGGGGCGAAAAGCAGCAGGGCGATCAACCCGGTGAGGCCGGCATCGCGCAATCGCGTGGTCCAGCTCATGCCACCTCTCTCCGGCGCGTCATCAGACCTTCTCCACCTCCGGGCGACCCAGCAGGCCGCTCGGACGAAAAATCAGCACCAGCACCAGCAGCGCAAAGGCGAACACATCCTTGTAATCGGTGTTGACGAAGCCGGAGAAGATCGATTCGGCCAGACCCAGAATCACCCCCCCGAGCATGGCTCCGGGCAGGGAGCCGATCCCGCCCAGCACGGCGGCGGTGAACGCCTTGATTCCGGTGACGAAGCCAATGAAAAAATCGAACGAACCGTAGTTGAAGGTGACCAGGGAGCCGGCCACTCCGGCCATGCCGGCCCCGAGCACGAAGACGATGGCGATCACCCGATCGGTATCCACGCCGAGCAGGCTGGCCATGACCCGATCCTGCTGCACGGCGCGACAGGCCCGTCCGATGGCCGTGCCGTGGATCAGATACCACAGCAGCCCCATGCCGACGATGGCGGTGACCACGATGAGGATCTGGGCATGGGTGATCTGGACGAACTGATCCGGTCCGCCATCGAACAGCCGCACCCCCCCATCGAGCAGCGTGGGGGTGCCCTGGGTGCGCGCACCCTGGGAGAGTCGGACGTAGTTTTGCAGAATCAGGGACATGCCGATCGCCGAGATCAGCGGCGCCAGCCGGTTGGAGGCGCGCAGCGGGCGGTAGGCGATCCGCTCCACGCTCCAGCCATACAGGGCGGTGACGACCATGGTGAAGGCCAGCACCAGCAGGATCACCACCGGGATGGACTGCAATCCCCATGCGGTCAGGGCGGCGAGAACAATCGCGGTGAGATAGGCCGCGATCATATACACATCGCCGTGGGCGAAATTGATCATGCCGATGATGCCGTACACCATGGTATATCCCACGGCGATCAGGCCGTACACCGAACCCAGGACCAGCCCGTTGACCACCTGCTGGGCGAGGATGTGGCCATTCACGGCAATCGCTATCGAACCTCTTCGTACTTGCCGTCCGAAGTCCAGCGATAGATCACGTAGTCCGAAACCTTCAGGTCACCCTTGGCGTCCCAGGCCTTGGTGCCCATGACGGTCTCCACCGGGTTGGCCTTGAGCCAGGCGGCCAGCGTGGCGCCGTCGCGGTTCTTGTTGGCGGCGAGCGCGGCGGCGATGGACTGCATGGTGGCGTAGGAGTAGAGGGTATACCCTTCCGGTTCGTAGCCGGCCTTGCGGAACTTCTCCACCACCTCCCTGCCTGCCGGGATCTTGCGCGGATCGGCCCCGAAGGACATGTAGACCCCCTCGACGAACTTGGGACCGCCCGCCGAAGTGACGAAGGTGTCGGACATGATCCCATCCCCGGAGACCAGCGGGATGGTCAGACCCTGTTCGCGCATCTGGCGCACGAGTGGTCCGGCCTCGCTGTGCAACCCGCCGAAGTAAACCCCGTCGGCCTTGACCGCGCGAATCTTGGTGACCAGGGCGTTGAAATCCTTTTCACCGCGCGTCAGACCTTCGTAGAGCACCTCCTTGAGCCCCAGCTTGCCCAGATGGCCCTTCATGGCATCCGCCAGCCCCTGACCGTAGGTATCCTTGTCGTGGATCACGGCGATCTGTTTGGCTTTCAGCTCCTTGACCAGGTATTCGGCCCCCACCACCCCTTGCTGGTCGTCGCGTCCGCAGGCGCGGAACACGGTGGAAAACCCTCTCTCCGTGACCAGGGGGTTGGTCGATCCCGGCGTCATGGAGAGGATGCCCGCCTCGGCGTAGATCTCGAAGGCCGGGATGGTCGAGGAGGAGCAGAAATGGCCCACCACGGCGGCCACCTTTTCGAAATCGACCAGTCGGTTGGCCACGGCCACGGCCTGTTTCGGCTCGCAGGAGTCATCCCCCTTGACCAGCTCGATCATTTCGCCGTGGATGCCGCCCTTGGCGTTGATGTCCTTGGCCGCCTGTTCGGCCCCGCGCAGGAACTGTTCGCCGAAGGCCGCCTGGGGACCGGAGAGTGGTCCGGCCACGCCGATCTTGATGGTGCCGGCCTCGACCGGCGTGCCCGACAACCCCAAGAGCAGGGCCAGAATCCAGGCCGATCCCATCCAACGTGCATGTCGCATGTTCAAGCTCCCCCTTGAGATTTCGGTTTCAAACAATGGCCGGGGTCCAGGGCCAATGGTCCCTGGCGGGATCCAAGGGCAAAGCCCTTGGGACTCTTCATTTTTCGCGCGATCTTAAGATAATAAGCTTTTCAAACCGCCCTCGGCAGCCTGTTTGGGCCATGTTCGCGGGAACGTTTTTGCCAAAACCGCAAAAACGTTCCCGCAACCAAGGCTGCGCGCAGCGTTTTTTCGCAAAAAACGCGAAAAAACGCTTTTTTGAAGAGCGCGCCAAAATCAAGGTCAAAAGACCAGAAAGTCAAAAGACCAGAAAAGTCAAAACCAAAACCTCGGAGGCTCTGCCTCCGAACCTCCGCCGGGGACCTCGCGGTCCCCGGACCCCTGCAACAGTGGGGTCTGTTCCTTCCTTCACCTTCACCCCGCCCCCTCAC
Organism: Candidatus Magnetaquiglobus chichijimensis; assembly: GCF_045865675.1. Taxonomy (NCBI): domain Bacteria; kingdom Pseudomonadati; phylum Pseudomonadota; class Magnetococcia; order Magnetococcales; family Candidatus Magnetaquicoccaceae; genus Candidatus Magnetaquiglobus; species Candidatus Magnetaquiglobus chichijimensis. The sequence continues at coordinate 114,480 of NZ_BAAFGK010000001.1, read as the reverse complement.
GCCTCACCCTCGGTATCCACCAACGCCGCGGCAATCGCCTCCTCCGGCGTCTTCCCACCCCACACCACCCATTGCAAGGCCGGATGAAACCGATCGGTCTCCTCCTCAATGGCGGCAATCACATCCTCAAGCTGCTCCGGATGCAACTCCGCACCACGCAACGGCAACACCACCCGAAACACCGGGGTGCGCTCCTCACTCCAAATCTCAAAATGACCCAACCAAACCCGCTCGTTCATCAACGTGATGGTCTGCGCAGCCTGTGGCAGAAAACGTTGCGGAATCTTCAGATTCATGTAGGCATTGAACTGCAAATAACCAGTCTCCTCGTGAAAGGCCACCCACAACCGTTGATTGCCCCACTGACCGGGCATCTCGGCCCACAACTCGTATTCGTTGGTTCTCTCGGCATTCCAATCCTGGTTGATGGTGAACTCCTCCACCGCGCCGATCGGATTGTCCAGTTCGATCTCCTCAAAAGAGGGAACCTGATCGTGAGATTGACCCATAAAACCCTCATCTATTCTTAAAGAAACTCAAGATTCCCTGGTCGCGTCATTTATCGAAATCCGAAATGCGCCACTGTCCCATTCTAACACATTCACCCCAAAAAACGACCCTAAAAATGTGCCGAACCCCTGCGCATGCCCATTTCCACACCCCACCGGCATACTCCGCAGCCATGAACACCTCCTCCATCACCATACCGGTTTTCAAGTCGGGTCGTCACGCAGACATGAGCGGAACGACCTTGGTCATCACCGATGCCGACCTTGCGCACACGGTCGCCGCCTATGACCCGGAACGCTGGAAAGCGCCGCTGGTCATCGGACATCCGCGCCACGACGCCCCGGCCTGGGGCTGGATAGCCGCCCTCTCCCTGGAAAAGGGCACCCTCATGGCCACGCTGATCGAACTCGATCCCACGGTGATCGAACTGGTTGCCCAGGGACGCTATCGCAACGTCTCGGTCAGCTTCTACACCCCGAACGGACCCGGCAATCCCGCTCCTGGCGTCTACTACCCGCGCCATGTGGGACTGTTGGGGGCGCAACCTCCGGCGGTGAAGGGATTGCCGCAGGTCGCGTTCCACGAAGATGCCTCGTCCGCCCCGTGGGCCGTGGGCGAGGCGTGCGCACCCACCCAGGCGGAGTCGATCCCGACACCGCCGCAACCAACCATGGAGTCACGCATGCACGACAAGATCGACAAGGAGGAGCCATCGCTCCAGGAGATGCGGGAACGGCTCGCGCTGCAAGAACGGGAACTGGCCACCCGCGAAGCCCGCTTCGCCGAACAGATGGAGGGCATCGCCCAACGCGAAGAAACGCTGCGCCAGGCCGAAGAGACGCAAAAACAGGCGCGTGCCGCCGAGTTCGTCGATGCCCTGGTGGCGGATGGACGGGTGCTGCCCCGCTTCCGCGACGGGCTGGTGGCCTTTCTGGTCTTCCTGGCGGACGCCGGCATGGTGGAGTTCGCCGAAAACCAGGGACGCCGCGCCTTCCTGGAAGGGTTCCTCAAGGAGCTGCCGCGCCAGGTGGATTACGCCGAACACGCCCCCGCGGGTCGTGACCCATCCCCGGCGCTCCGCTTCCAGGTTCCGCCCGGGTTCAGCGTCGATCCGCAAGATCTCGAAAGCCACGCGCGCATCCTCGCCCATGCCAACGCCCACCACACCGACTACCTCACCGCCGCCCTGGCCGTGACCGCGTGAGCCAAGGAGAGATCATCATGAGCCAACAGAACATCGCCGTCCTCACCCTGACCGTCATCGCCTCCGAAACGATCTCCGCCTGCCGCGCCGTGGATTTCGACGGCGCCGCCATCGCCGCCCAGGGCGGCAAAGCCATGGGCATCGCCATGAGCGCCGCCACCTCGGGCGCCGCCCTGGCCGTGGTCACCCACGGCACCGCCGTGGCCGAAACCGGCGCCGCCATCACCCGCGGACAGGCCCTGATCGCCGATGCCCAGGGTCGGGTGATCCCGGCCACCAGCGGCCTGCACATCGCCGCCGGCGCCATCCCGGTCACCAGCACCGCCGCCAACGGCGCCATCCTCGAAGGGGGCGATCCGCCCGAATTCATCCTCGGCGACGCCCTGCAACCCGCCGCCGGCGCCGGCGATTTCATCGAAATCCTGCTGCGGCGTTGATCCCAACGGATCGCCCCACCTCTCTCAACCGTTCATGAATCCTTATCCAAGGAGTGATATCCGTCATGCTCATGTCTCCCAATCAGGTGCGGGTCATCGACCCGGTGTTGACCGAAATCGCCCAGGGCTATCGCCATGCCGAACATGTGGGCCAGGCGCTCTTCCCCAAGGTGCCGGTGCAGGTGTCGGGCGGGCAGGTGCTCGAATTCGGACGCGAGAGCTTCAAGCTCTATCAGGTGCGACGCGCCCCCGGCGCCGCCACCCGGCGCATCCAGTTCGGCTTCCTGGGCAAAAGCTTCGCCCTCATGCAAGACTCCATCGAAGCCCAGGTGCCCCGCGAGTATCAACGTGACGCCAGCCGCGCGCCGGGCATCGATCTGGCCCAGCGCTCCATCAGCGGCGCCCTGCGCGCCCTGTCGCTGACCCTGGAGTACGATCAGGCCAGCCTCGCCACCAATCCCGACAACTACGACAACAACCACAAGCTGACCCTCTCCGGCTCCGATCAGTGGAGCGATGGCGGCTCCAACCCCTCCGGCGACATCGACGCCGCCCGCGAGGCGGTGCGCGCCTCGGTGGGCATCTATCCCAACACCCTGGTGCTCTCGGCCAAGGCCTTCGCCGCCCTCAAAAGCCATCCCCAGGTGGTGGACCGCTTCAAGTACACCAGCCGCGACTCGGTGACCCCGGACATGCTCGCCGCTCTCTGGGATCTCCAGACCGTGGCGGTGGGCAAGGCGGTGGCCTTCAACGATGCCGGCCAGGATATCGACATCTGGGGCAACCACGCCATCCTGGCCTACACCCCGGCCCACTCCTCGGGAATCGAGGATCCCTCCTTCGGCTACACCTACACCATGGAGGGTCATCCGCTGGTGGAACGCCCCTACTACGAGAACAACGCCAAAAGCTGGATCTATCCGGTCACCTACGAGCGGGTGCCGGTGTTGACCGGGATCCTCTCCGGCTTCTTGATCCGCAATCCCGCGTGACCGCCATGACCTGGCATCGGGTGCTCGCTCCGTTGCGCCATGACGGCCTGTCGTACCGTCCTGGCGACCGGGTGGCGCTGACACCCGAACCGGCGCGCGCCCTCCTGACCGCCGGGGCCATCGCCCCGGCGGATCCGGATCGCTCGACCGTTCCGGATCCGCTGCGACAGGCGATCGCCGCGCTCGATCCGCATGATCCCGCTCTCTGGACCCGCGACGGCAAGCCGCGTCTGGAGCCCTTGAGCCGTCTGATGGGGCATCCCGTTTCGGCTGCCGAACGGGATGCCGTCCTGACCCCTATGAGGTGACGAAAACCATGCCCTACGCCCAACCTGTCCAGATGATGCTGTGGTTCGGCGCCCGCGAGCTGGCGCAGGTCGCGGTCCCCGATGAGTTGACCCCGGTCTCGCCGGAGCTGCTGCGTCTCACCCTCGAGGGTGGCAGCCGCGCCGGCTTCTCCCCGGATCAGACCGACGCCGCCGATGTCGGCGCCAGCGCGCTCCTCCAGGCGTTGGAGGATGCCTCGCGGCTGATCGACTCCTATCTGGTCACGCGCCAGTTGTTGCCGCTCTCCGACGCGCGGATTGCCCAAAGCCCCTTGCCGCGTCTGTGCGGGGAGATCGCGCGGCGTCTGTTGCATCGCGACCGGATTCCCGAAGCGGTTCAGGCCGGCTACGAGCGGGCCATGGCCTGGCTCACCTCCCTGGGCGCGGGGAAAACCGGGATCGCGGGTGGCGCCACCGGCGTGGTGGCGGGCAGTGCCGGCTCACCCGCCTTCGACGCCGCGCCGCGCGCCTTCGACGACACCACCTTATGGGGGTTCTAGCGCATGGACGATCTCTTCGTGGCCGAGGAGCCGATTCTGGAGCGGTTGCGCCTTCGTCTGCCGCTGGCGCGCCGGGTGAGCGGAGCGCGTGACATCAAGGAGATCCCGGCGGGCAGTGGCGCGACGCCGGCCCTCTATCTGATCTTCGACGGTCACGCGCCCCTCGCCCATGCCGGCTCCGAGCAGGCTTTCGAGCAGTTCTGGCTGGTGGTGGTGGCGGTACGCAACGTCCGTGACGCCCAGGGTGGCGCGGGCGAACGGCGCGAGGCCGGACCGGTGTTGAACGCGGTCAGTCGGGCGCTGCTCGGCTGGTCGCCTGGGGAGGGATTCACCCCGTTCCGGATGGTGAACGCGCCGGGAGCCCATTTCACCGGAGAGGTGGCGTTGTTTCCGATGCGTTTTGCCACGCGTCTCGTGACGGCTGGGGAGTGACATGAAACAACTTGGCGATGTGGTATTGCCGGATGGACTGGTGTGGAGCGACCGCCATGCCGCCGCGCTCGTCGAACAGACGGTAGTCCGCACTCTGGGCGGAAAACCGGTGATCTGGGCTCGCAACCAGTTCGCGGGACGTCCCGTGACGCTGGAAGCCCGGAACGACGCGGCCTGGCTGGATCGCGACACGGTGGAGGCCCTGGCCGTGCTGGCGGCGTTGGCCGGGGCCTCCTATCCGCTCGTCTGGGAGAACTGGCACGGCACGGTGATCTTTCGTCACGACACCCCGCCGGCCTTTGCCGTGGAGCCGGTCTGGCCTCATCAGGACCGGTTCACGGGTACAATCCGATTGTTGACGATTTGACCCCTTGCCACCACCGGGGTCCAGGGGCCACGCGCCAGAAGACACAAAGGAACGATTCAGGCCCCCTGCGCTGGCAGGGGGTCCTGATCCCCTGACATTCACCCTCTCGGAGATGCAAACATGGCCATTCAGGGCAGTGAAATCAAATGGTACCGGTCACGAAACGTCAACGACGGCCCGACCAACGGCGGCACGATGTCCGCGCTGGAAATCCCGGACGGGGTGAAAAACAACGTCTGGCCCGATGTCCCCCAAGCGGAACGTAACGCCGGATCGGTCAAATATCGAAAGAATTTCATCAAGATCGCCAACGACGACGACCTGGCCCTGATCGCCCCGCGCCTCTTCATCGAAACCGGCACGCCCGGAGATGACCGCGTGGTGCTGCTGGCCGGAACCCAAACCGATACCCAGGCCGAAGCCAACGCTTACACGCGCTGCCACGGCGTGGGAATCCTCGACAGCCCGATCATCGCCGATGACGCCACCTTGCAGGTGGTGGTCGAACCGGGCAACGACGCGAACGGCGATGCCATCTTCCAGGATGGGGACCTGATCCGCATCTCGGACCAGACCAGCCTCGACGCACCCGCCGGCAACAGCGAATTCCTGCGCCTGGCCGCCAGCGACGCGGTGACCTGGAACGGCAATCTGGCCACGCTCACCCTGGCCGACGGCAACCGCCCGGCCTGCAACTACGCGGCAGGGGTCACCAAGGTGGCCTCCGTGCTCGAGGGGGCCGACATCGCCGCCAGCCTGACCGGCTGGCAACTCTCCTCCCAGGCCGGAAGCTACGACCGAACCGGCTTCCCGCCAACCCTCGATCACATCGGCGCCATCGAGCAGACCTGGACCCTCACGTTCACCAGCGCCACGCAATTCATCTGCGTGGGGGACGATCTGGGCATCGTGGGGAGCGGCGCGATCCAGAACGATTTCTCGGCCATCAATCCCGATTTCGGCAAACCCTGGTTCACCATCACCGGGGGCTCGCCACCCTGGGGCGGAACCTTTGCCAGCGGGGATACCATCACCTTCGTCACCCATCCGGCGGCCCTTCCCTTCTGGGAGAAACGGACCGTGCCGGCGGGAGCCAACAGCCATTCGGGCAACCAGGTGATCGTGGCCATCAGCGGAGAGAGCGCATGACCAACCCGCAAGATGCCTTGTTGCTGGACTGCACGCCGCGCGCCAAGGCCGAACGCCCCCCGTTCGAACTGCGCGTGGCGGATGATCACGGCGCCCGCCCGGTGCAGGTGCGACCGGCGCTGGTGGCCAACTGGACCCTGGAGCGACCGCTGGAGGCCTACGCCTCGTGGCTGGATCAGGCGCTGATCCAGGTGGCGCCCGGCGTCAAGCGGATACGGCTTTATTGCGCCCGCGAGAGCGCCGATCCGGTGCGCCTCACGGTGATGGGCGGCACCGCCAACGCCCTCGGGCGTCGCCAGGAATCCCTGATCGAAACCCTGACGTGGGTGCAAACCCGCGTCAAACGGCTGCGTTACCATCACGACCGGCCCATGGCGCGCATCCTCGAGCAGTCACGCTTCTTCGACGCCCAGGGAGAGGAGACCCATCCGCCCCGCTTCGATCCGGAGAGCGCCTCCTTCGTCCATGATCAGGAGGTGACCGGCGCCCTGGTGGTGACGTACACGCCGGAGTTCTCCCTCTACGAGATCACCTACGACAACGGAGCCTCCCAGGCCTCGCCGGAGCTGTTCCGGGAGATGTGTCTGGCCTGGCTGGCCGGCAACATCCACGATGCCGCCGTGCCGCCGGTGCGGATCATCGCCGTGGGACCGAACGACGCCACGCAACTCGCCTTCAGCCGCGCCTACTGGCCGGCGCGCGCCGACACCCCTTCGGGACACCGGATCCAGGATCCCTCCCCCTTCTCCAAGGAGGGGGCGAGCTACCGCTACAAGCCCCCGGCCAAGCCGACCTGCTGGGACCGCTGCAAACAGACGATCCAGCCGAACTCCTCCCTGCTCAACGAACGGGAGATGAGCGCGATCCGCGACTGCGTGGAGGCGGCCAGCAACCCCAGGTTCCAGTATGTCGAGGAGTCGCGCCAGGTGCGCATGGAACGGATCTTCGCCCCCGGCAGCACGGAGATCTACATCGACGTGGAGCGGACCGTGGGGATGGTGCTCAAGCTCAAGCGCGCCGACGGCAGCCCGTGCGATCAATCCTCCCCGAATGGCTGTTGTCCGGAGTTGACGCTTCGTTTCGCCGGTTCGGCCTGATTCATCATCCATTCCGGAGCTCCCACCATGGCCACCGCCGCCTTCCCCGTCCTCGATGCCGGTCCGTTCGACCGGATCGTGGGCTTCTCCTATTCCGCGCTGACCTACTCGTTTCAGATCCGCCGCGACGATGGCCTGGAGTACACCCCGACCACGCCGGAATGGCTGGTGATGCAGCTCTATTCGAGCGACTGGGCGTTCGTCTGCTCCCTCTCGGCGTATGCCGACCCGGAACTGGGCTGGTACGCGCCGGTGCCGGGTCTGGTCATCGGATGCGAATACGAGGAGCCCTACTACACGATCGCCTTCAACGAGGCCCTGCTGACCGAACTGGTGGGTCAGGAGCGCAGCTGGTTGCGACTGTATCTGGTCACCACCGGTCTCCGCACCCTGGAGACCACCTATCCACGCCTCTATGTATCCGATCAGGGGGATCCCCTGCCGCTGCCGCCCGGACGCCACACGGTTCAGATCCCGTTCTTCGATGTGATCGATACGACCACCTATCCGGATCCGTTCCACACCATTCGACGCTCCACGATTTATTCGAGCGTCCCCTACTCGGTCGAGCACATCATCTCTGGAGCGGTTCCGTCGGCTCGCTTCCGTCTGCCGATCCTGATCGTGGTCTGGACCCCCACCTACCGGTTGCTCAGCTGGACATATGATCTCAAACTGACGATCGGCTATTCGGGAACCCACTGGTTCATGCCGCACCAGTACATCGACAACCTCACCCCTCCGGCCACGCTACCCACCTCGGACAGCGACAAACAGGTGATCACCTACCACGATCTGGTCCTCACCATCGGAATCGGCGCCAGCTCCGTTTGGAATGCCATGCGGCTGGAGATCACCACCTCGTTCGGTTATACCGCGACCATTCCTTACAGCACCTCCGAGGTGACCGGCTTTTCGAACACCTACACCCTTCCGGATATACGCGCCGCCAATCTGCTGGGCGACACCTACGAACGCAGCTGCCAATTGATCTGGAACGTTGATCAGGTTCCCTACGGTACGACCTATTGGCCCCTCTCCCATCCCAGTGAGATCGCCACCCTGGTGGAGGGTCCGAATACCCGTTTCGAGGATATCCTCTTTTTTCCACAACCGGAGTGAGGCTTGGAATGGCACACCGTTACTGGCGTTTGCTGATGACGCGCTCCACGTCTGGCATCAACGGCTGGATCACCCTCGCCGGGATTCAGATGCGAGGATTCGGTGGAACCGGGAACCTGTGTGGCCAGGGCAGTGCCTCGGCCAGCCACAACGACGCCGATGCCGTTTATCTGTTCGACGACGACACGCAGACCTGGTGGTCCAGCGACGAACCCTTCGGGGCGTCCTGGGTGGCCTACGACTTTGGCGCGGGCCAGGCGGTGGCGGTCGATGCGTTGTGGATCCTGCCGGCTCTGTTCGATCAGGCGCCGCAGGAGATGCGCTGCCAGTGGTCGGATGACGGGGTGGTCTGGCACGATCAGGGGGCGTGGAGCGATCTGTCCGACTGGGTGGATCTGGAGTGGCGCGCCTTCACCCTGCCGGAACGGACGCCACGCGGGACCGACCACCTCCAGATGTGGCAGTCGCGTCTGGAGTCGGGATCCCGACAACCGCTGCACGATGGCATCGCGACCGGACGACGTGCGTTCTGGTCGCTCCTTCGGCGCGTCGGCGTCCAGCTTGTCCAGCCCCGCGCCGACGGCGTGACCCGCATGGCCCGGCTCGGGCAGGGATTCAGGCTCCTGAGCCGCGATCCGACGCGATCCGCGCGAAACGGGTGGTGGCGCCTGCTCGGGGACGGGGTGCCGCGCATCCCTCCGTGGCCCGAAATCACCCTCGACGGCCAGAGGCTCGTCCTCGAAAGCGCCTCGCTCTCCTGGAGCCCCGATCAGGTGGCCTGGCGGGCGCGGCTGGTTCCGGCCCGCGACGGAGGGGGCATCGAGCCGGGTCTGGAGCAGACCGTGACCCTCGGCTGGGCTGGGATATCGTTCCGGATGCTGCTTCTGGACAAGGGGAGGCATCTGACGGAATCCGGACGGATGGAACGGGCGTGGATCCTGCTGGGCGTGGCGGCGCGCCATGGGGCGCCCTTCGCGCCACCGCGCGCCTGGAGCTGGGAACACCCGGTCACGGCACGAACGGCGGTCGAAGAGGCGTTGGGCGAGGCGGTGATCTGGGGGTTGCCCGACTGGCTGCTCCCCGCGTTCCGGCTGCGCGCGGACCAGGAGACCCCCCTGGGCATCGCCGCCCGGATCGCCTCCGCGGTTGGCGGGGAGATCCGTTCCCGTGCCGATGGCGTGCTGGAGCTGGCTCCGCGTCATCCCCATCCCCTGCCCGACTGGGAGCGGATCACCCCGACCCATGAGCTGGATGCCGGAGATGACCTGCTGGAGCTGCGCGAAATGGGCATTTCGGGCACGCGCATCAACCGGGTGACGGTACGCGCCGAGGCGGACGAGCTGCAAAAGCCGGGAATCTGGCTGGAGGTCGATCCCCTGGCCATTCCGGCGGGCGGTCCGGAGCCCGATCAGACGGTGCGGGTGTTGGCCATGGCCTCGCCGGGCGTGACCCTGGACGGGCTATCGGCCTCGAGTGGCGACTGGATGCCCGGCGAGACGGTGACGCGCGGTCGCACCGAGCTGTTGCGTTTCGAGAACCGGCGGCGGGCGGTGTTGTCACGCCCGGCCAGTCGCATCGAATCGGTGGTCTGGATGGGCGCGGATCTCGGCGCCCTGACCCTGGAACCGGATGGCCGCACCGTCACCGCCACGGAAACGGGGGTGGCCGTGGCCCGCGTGCTGGTCACCCTGGCGGATGCCCGGTGTCATCCCCTGAAGGTGCCGGCCAGAGTGGCGGGCGCGGATGATTTTTCCATGCTGCTCGTAGCGCGCGGGGTCGAAACCCTCCAACCCGGCCACGCGCTGGTGATGACCCGTGCCGGGGGTCCACCCTGGCGGGAGCGGGAGATCGTCTCGCCCTTGCTGACCGACACCCGTGCGCGGCGCGTCAGGGCCGAGGCGGAACTGGACGCCGGGGAGCCGCTGCGCGAGATCCGGTTGAGCCTGGTGCATCGTCCGGAGATTCTGCCCGGAGAGCTGATCGAGGTGCGGGATGGGTGGCGCGGAGGGGGATACCGGGCGGTGGTGCGGGGGGTCACCCACGAGGTCGATGGTTCGGGGGCGCGAACACGGCTCGAGGTGGTGGGCCGTGCCGGGTGAGTTCGACCATGCGGCATGAGTCTGGCGCGCGTCCCATGCCTTGCCTGGCTCCGGGGTGTCGATCGAATCCGGATCCGGCAAGGCATGGGACGCGTCGGGACCGTCGGCGTGGAACGGAGGCGTCGGGACCGTCGGCGTGGAACGTCCGCAAGGGCGGTTCACGCTTCGGGGTGAGGGGCTTCACCCATCCCGAACGTTAGCTTGGAACTCCCGCCAGGGAGGTCCACGGTACGGAGGGTGAGGGGGTTCTTCCCCCCATCATGTCAGGTTAGCGGGTCGGCGGCTTGGGCGGATCCTTCAAGGGATCTTTCAGCCCCTCGATGGGCGGGGCGAAGATCGGATTGTCCATCCCGCCGATCGGCAGATACTGCTCCTTCAGGTCGAGGACGCACTGGGTGACATAGGCATCCACCTCCTTGGGCGGAACCTGGTCCTCAATGGCGAACTGCTTGCACTGGGCGATCAACTCCTCCTCCGAGGGAACCGCCTCCGCCGCTCCGGCCAACGCGGCACCCAGCAGCACCCCACCGGCCAACATCGCGGATACCATCCATTTTTCGTTCATGCTTCTCTCCCTTTTCCGTCGGGACTCCATGCGACACCCATACCGATCAGACAGGAACCGGTCCACGCCCATGCCGCTCCGGCCAGAACCGCGTTCACGGCTGTTTCGGGCGCGCCGGCGCCGGGGGTTTACCCGTGGCTGGCGGCTTGGCCCCCGCCGGTTTGACCGGATCCGGTGGTTTGGGCGAGGCAGGGGGATTCAACAGGGCCTCCACCTCCGCCTCGTTGAAAGCCGGATCCGGCTCCTCTTCCGCGTGCATCTGGTCGTTGGCCAGATCCCGCAGGCACTGATTCATGTAATCGACCAGGTGGTTGGGCTGGATGCCATCCTCGCGGGCGTAGCGTTCACAGGCCACCTTGGGATCGTAACCCGCCGGGCGGGGAGCCTGGGACGCCGGATCACCGGCCCATGCCCCATCAGGGGTCATCCACGCCAGCATCGAAAGGACAACCAAACCAAGAGTCCGGATCATGGCTCTCTATTCTTCTCCCGGAAAGCGGCTTTCAACGCGCAAAAGCGATTTTGCAACCACACGGTCAAGCAGGTGAAAATAGGAGCGAATGGGGCTGAATGCAAATCAAAAAATCGATTTTTCCATCAATTCCCCAAAATCAGCCGTCTCACTCCTTGACCACCACCACCTGACGGATTCCATCCGGTTCCGGCAGTTGGGTGGGTTCGTGCAAAACGGCGCTCATGGCCTCGTTGACCATCCCCTGGATGTGGCGTTCCACCAGGACGTGAGGCGAGAACAATACCGGCACGACCAGGGCGCCGCTGGTGACGCCCGGATCCGACAGGGTGATCCGATCGGATTTCTGGATCATGCGAGGCCGTTCCGGGGCATGAAAATGGGTCTCCTCGGCCTGTTGCCGAAGTCTGTTTTCCGCGACCCGCGTAGGATGGAGCGGGTGGTCTGTTGGCCAGGAGATCTTCATGATGCACCTCCGTTACATACGCAACACTCGAAAACCGGCGGGAAGACGCTGGAGTCCCCGCTTGCGAAGCTGTATCGGTCGCGCGGATCAAGAAGAGAAGCGAAAAATGTTCCCAACAGGTAACGATTCAGCTCCCCCTCTATTACGGGGGGCCGGGGGCGATTATCGCCCCCGGTGGGGTTCGGGGCGAAGCCCTGAGGTTTGGCTTTTATGACGTTGACTTGGCCTTTCGCGCGCTTTTATGATAAGAATTTTTCGCAGTTTTTGCGAAAAATGCGCAAGCACGCACCGTCCTTTGTACATTCCCCCGTTGACCGCAGGGAAACGGGGGAATGTGAATTTGCATGAGGGGGTGGTGAATAGTTACCCCAACAGGGACAATCCGGAGCGATGGCGAACGATCGGAGGACAACGGGGGTGATGAACGGCATTCGGGAGAGGAGACGCAACCCCGATCTGACTTAACATGATGGGGGGAGAACCCCCTCACCCCCCTTGCCGTGGACCTCCCTTCGGGAGTTCCACGGTAACTTAACATGATGGGGGGAGACTCCATCACCCCCCTTGCCGTGGACCTCCCTTCGGGAGTTCCACGGCAAGAGTCGGGGGGTCCGGCCATGGCCGGACAGGCGCTCAATGAAGACCGGACGCCGCGCCGGGCAGTCGCTTGAAGATCCACTCCGCCAGCTCCTCGCGACGCATGCGCGCGCCATCGACGGTCAGATCCGCCGCGCGGCGGTAGAGCGGTTCGCGACGGCGCATGATCGCCTCTTCGGAGTGGGCGGCGCTCAAGGCGGGACGGTTGGGGTCTCTGGCGACCCGGGCGGCCAGACGGGCCGGATCGCCGGTCAGATGGACGATGAAGCCGTTTCGCTTGAGCAGGGAGAGCTTGCGTTCGCTGTAGATCTCGCCGCCCGCGTCGTCCAGATCCACCACCACCCCGCCGCCGGTGTCGATGATCACCCCATCCAGACGCGCCACCTTGGCGACCACCGCGTATTCGAGGTCGCGGAAACGGCTCCAGTCGCCGTCAATGGCACGCAGAATCGCGGGGATCGGCAGGCCGTCGTGTTCGTAGGAGAGGAGGAGATCGGTGGAGAGGACCGGAAAGCGGGTCAGGCGCGCCAGGATGCGACTGGCGCCTGACTTGCCCACCCCGCGGGGACCGATCAGGACGATGTTCATCCCGAGCCAGGGCCGGCGAACCGACGCCGGGCCTTGAGAATCACCACCACGATGGGCGAGGCGTGCAGAAAAAGATCGAAGATGTCGATGGGGCGGGAGAGTTCACCCGCGAACAGCATGCGCAGCTTTTCGGTCAGATGGGGTTCGGGCGTGATCGGCGCCACGGCCAGCCAGGCGGCCAACAGCAACAACACCGGCCAGGATACCCGGTCGAGCCAATGCGCGGGAGGTTTGGAGGGGGGCGTAGTGTTCATGACCCTCTCTTTTACCTGCTTCCGCGCCAAAAGGGAACACAGTTTTTCACCGCGATCCCAAAAACCGCGTCACGGGCCAACCCCGGTCCGGATCCGGACCCATCCGCCCCCTGGCGGGCGCACAGGAAACAGACCTGATGGAGGGAGATCCCCCTTATCCCCCCCGACCGCGAAGCTCCCTTGCCGGCGTGCCACGGGAAAAATGGTGTTGACCCAGGGCCAGGGATCGCCTAGAATTCCCAATCAGGGTTCAAAAATGCGATTTGCCAAACGCGGGTGTCGTCTAATGGTAGGGCCTAAGCTTCCCAAGCTTAAGGCGGGAGTTCGATTCTCCTCACCCGCTCCAATTTTTATCCTGAAAAATCAATCAGTTCTTCCTCAGCAAACAGATCAAAACCCCTGATAACGACAATTTGTAAGGCTATTGTAAGACTACCCTGCAAGCAGGGGTGTGACTCCAATGGCGCTTAGATAGTCGTAACATCATACTTCTTCAAGGATAATCTGGCTACGTCTCTCGGTTGACTCAATCGGCGATAGCCTTTTGGGCGGCGTTTCACTGCTGGCAGGACGACATCATGAGATCTGGGATGCTCGTGACGGCGAACTCGAAGCCGCCAAGAGGACAGAGCTAAGCAACGAAGGAGTCGCGACATCCCTTTACTAAAGCGTTTTTCCTGCCCCTAAAAACCAGGAAAAGAGCCAGGAGTGAAACAGGGGGAACTCCTTTTTCCCCTGATCCCACAAACATGCTTTACAAACGGAGCAGAAAAAATGATCACTGTGACCCTGGATCTGTACAGTGGCCGTGCCAATCCCTCCTTCGTATTGCAAGAGCAGGAAGAAGACGCGGTGCTGCAATGGTTGGCGCAATTGCCTGAAACATCTGGACAATTCCCCATTCCGGATCAGTTAGGTTATCGCGGTCTATGTCTCGAAGGGGCGCCCTCTCCCTGGGCTCCCAGAATCATCGTGCATCAGGGGCGGGTTTATTCTGCCTTGAATGCCATGCAGGTTTCATTGACAACATACGACGGCAAACGCGGGATGGAACGGCGGTTGCTCCACCTTGCCCTGTCGAAATTTTCAGGGGAGTGGGCCATGGTGGTTGAACAACTGCTCGCGGAGATGGAAAAGGAAGGGACGGGCGTGTGAAGCATGCCGCGCATGGCACCATCAGCGGTAACCCGGGGTGCAGGCGTGCATCAGAACCGCACCGGTCACCCGGTTCGTGGGCGCGGTTGATCCCAGATCCGGCAGTTGCGAACGCTCACCTGATGCAACCACGTGAGCCATCTGGCGCATCGAAAGAAAGTCCTGCCGCAAAATTAGTTAGCTTATATTGTTTTACAATTCACCCCATGAACCATATGGTCGATCATGCAATCATTCGTAACTGCCAGATCCAGGTTGATTGATCGGTGCCTGGCAATCCGAACCGGCAGACTTATCAGGGTTGGAAAGCCGTGCGCGTGGGTTGGTGCGTCATTCGTTTAGCGCAAGTCGGGTCGTAGTTTCCGGGAAAGACGTAACCGCAAGGCGCGCAACAGCGCATGCAGTTGGGCGACGCTTGCTGGAGGCTCGCCCGCGGGGAATTCGATGCGCACCTGCCCGTTGTGATCGCCATAAACAAGCCACTCCATGCCCCGATCATCGGCATCGGGTTGGCCCGTGCGCGCAGGCAGACCGGGAAACACCGCCGGATCCACCTGGTTCCAAATGGTCTGGGCGGTCGCGTCATCCAAGGGGATTTCCTGGCGAATATCCGGAAACATCTCCTCATCCGGCCATGGACTCCGGGCCTGATAGAGAATGATGTTCTCCTTGATCCAGATCTCTTCGTCGCAGTACACCATGCACTCACCAAGATGAATGCCGGTTCCCAATGTGGTCATCACCTGTTTCTCCCTCACCGGCAAGACACCCTCGGATTCCCGCGCCTCCACGATCGCACCGGACAACACCAGCAGCAAGAATAGCCAATAACGGCTTGGGGAAAGCACGATTGTCTGCGTGTCACAACGCATGTCTCTCCCAACGGCACCACATGCTTTCCCTGTGGGGCTCTTTTCTCAGGGGATGATGGATCGCAGCCATCAGAGCCTCGGTTGACTCCGACAGGAAGCCGCGGGTGGTGCGCAGACGGTTGTTAGCCGATGACGTGGAATATCTGCGCTCTGAAAGGGTTCCGCAAACGGTTTGACCTCCAGGATCACGCCCATCCCGAGAGTATCCTTCCCCAGGACCGGTCTGTCAAACCACGGAGGGAAGAGCTTAACCCAGCGACCTTTCCGGTTCATGCCGCCAAAAAGGTTAGCATGCCCCTTGGTCAACCAGAAGGTTGAAATAAGGCATGGCAACGCGGTTTGACCCGAATGGCGCATGGGCTGCTTGCTTGCCGCGGCTGAAACCCGCGCCCATGAATGAACCGAGGAATGCCTTTTATGGGCATTCCTCGGTAACGACAGCACCGCACGACACCGGGTGCGGGTCTATAAGGCAAATCCCGTCACGACAGATGGTCGTCCAGAATTTTCAGCACATTGCTCATGCCCATGTCATCCTCGGAGCCACCACCATCTTTGTCGGCGGATGAGGCGTCCAGACCGACAGCTTTCTGAATGTGCTTTCTGACCTCCTGCAGAACTGGCGCCACGAGGTCACGGGGGGAGACCACCACGGTCGCCAGGCGCGCCAGGGTTTCCAATGAGCCGAGCAGATAGGTGATTCCATTGAGAATCTCCGTGCCTCGCTCCGGTTGACTGGCGCGCAGGATTTCGCCATTGCGCACATTCACCAAATCCCGCAACAAGGTATTGGCCAGAATCAAACCCGAGGCAATCCCTGTATAGCTCCGCGGGAACTCTGTGGCAATCTGCTTGAGTTGATCGAAGGTGCTCTGCGACAGACCGGTATCCCCCAGGGAAAACGCCAACCCGACATCGTGATTCATGGTATATTTTTCGAGTTGCTGTTGCCCTTCCGTCACCGCGGGCTTGATGGTCAGATCAATCGGCGCACTGTGCACCATGAGGCCGTTGCCCAAATCCATCTCTGCCCGAATGGTATGGTGCCCCACGGTATTGAAAGTCAGTCCGTGGGGACCGTAGTGCAACTGAATCTGTCCCTTGATCTCCGCACCGGGCTGGAGCGTGACAAAGCGGCGATCGGCGCAGATTACCGTCACATCGCGCACCTGAATATCCTGCTGGCTCGGTGTGGTCACATGTAACTTGAGATCGCCTTCGGCCAGGTTGAGGGAGGGTGGCACCTCCTGTGGCTGGTTACTGATGTTCTTCAAGGTGACGGTCACCATCACCATCTCGCCGCGCACCAGCTGCTTGGGTATGCCCTCCAGACGCAACTCCAGATCGGTGGAGAGGTCACCACTGCTGATGCCCGCCACGTCCGCGGGTTCGGCAATGCCGGGATGGGCAACCCCGTGTCCCCAGCCGAACTCTTTCCAACCCGGTTTCACCTGGGGATCGGGAGAGTGGATGAGGGATGCGAGGTTATGGCGATCAAAGCCCATGGTTGCGTTGCAGGGATAGGGATTGACCACGGTGGCAAAGCCCAGGACATCCTGTGTTTGGTTCATGATGGTAGTACCCACGGGAACCCCGTGCACATCATGCTTGGGATGATAAAGATTGAAGGCATGGCCTGCCTCATGGATCATGGTCCGCAGAAAGGAGTGCTTGGACATACCAAGTTTTTTCCCTCGGCAACTTGGATGAATCCGGGTGATATTTGCCATCATCGCATCAGAAAAACCGGCGGCCCCTTGGCGATGGGGTGGTCTTCCCGTATCGAACATGAGGCCTAAGCCACCACCATCGGAGGATGACCCCACCAGCAACCACAACCGCCACTGGTCTTGAGCCGTGGGAGGCGCCTGATAGGTGGCCATCATGGTATGCAAATCGGGAACGGAGAGGCTGGCTTTTTCGGGGATATTGGTCTGGTCAACTGTGGCCAGAAAATCCATTCCCGACTCACGGTAGCTTTCGGTGAAGGTGAATTGTTTCAAACCATCGCAACTGCTGGCCACATCCGGCCATTGGCGATTGACCATGACATCCACTTCCACAAAACACCCCCGGAAATACGGCGAGGTTTTGATGGCCGTGACATCATACCAAAAATTATCGAAATTTATTCTTCCTTGCCACACCAGGGTTGGTTTGGGAGCGCCCGGCGGCGTGCTCAAGGCGATGCCGCAGGTCAGAACAAGGGTTCCGTTATCTTTCAGTCCGTATTGTTGCTGTTTCGCGTTCCAGATATGGCGTTCGAAACGCACAAACAGATCATTCCTTTTCATTTCAGCACTTGAGCTGCGGAAATACCAGCGATATTGGGACTGCGGGAAGGACGGATACCAGTTCGTCTCGATCTTGACGGCACTGGAGGGGATCAACTCTTCCATGCTCTGTGTTGCCAGGCGACTTTTGACATAAATATCACCAGAAACCCGGATGTGCCCATTATCGACCTCAATCCGCATCGGACCACGGATATCCTCATTGCCCTTTCCGGTCGGCGAAATTCTCAACAGCCAACTGCCATTGAGCAACTTGTCACCACTCGAAGGTCTGCCAGCCCCCAACCCACCTGTCCGTTCTAGATAGGTGCTCCTGCTTATACGGGGAGGGGGCATGTCATCCGCAACGCTCACTCGGCCAGATGGTTTGTCGCCATTCTGATCTTGCATAACCTTTTTCTCCATCGATCTAAAAAGTTATACGAATGGACCGGACTGTCCGCCGGATCGCGGATACCGGACACGTGATGCGTCCCCCCGCAAAAAGCCTTGCATGGTGGAGAGTCTCCTGCTCAACCATGAAAGTTCACGTAAGCATCTGCTGCGTGAGCATCTGTCCAAGGGATTTTTTGCGGGGGTCGTTTCGTACTTATCTGATCTTTTGGCTCTTGCAGGTATAGAAGTAGCCGCAGAAATTGGTGTACGATCCGCGATTACAGGTTTCCGGATTCATGATGATCTTGCCACTGTTGTCCGTATTGCGTACCGCGGTGGATCCAGGTTTGTGACTCCAGAAACCCTGGCTGTTTTTGCGGTACCAGTGAAAATCCTTGAAAACCGGACCCGGTGCCACCACCAGGGCCACCAGATATCGCGGGATCTCAGTGTTCGGGAAGCAGTTGTAGCGCTTGTGCAAACCATCGCACATGGCGGCATTGGCGACATCCGTGCAGGTAGTGGCCGTGTACTGACGGCCGCAACCGCGTCCCGGTTGAGCGAACGTATCGGTGCGTTTGTTGCTCGCATAGTTGTAGCAATTGTTTCTGGACAAAATTGTGGGATTGTTGTTCCAGAAACCGGGATTGTAGCTTTCAAGTTCGATGGTACAAGAAACGAGCCCCCGGGATTCCCGAACCGAAACATCCTGACTTTCCGCGGACGGGGTATCGCCGAGTTCATCCGTGAGGCTCACACGTCCGCCTTCTCCCCGGGAGGCAATGGCCAGTTGGCGCAGGCCGATTTCCATTTGCTCGGACACATCCAGGCTGTCTCTGTGTTTGGACAACCAGATTTCCATGGCGCGAAACAGACGATCGGTCACATCGCTGGCCAAATCGGCGCCCGTCGCTTCAAGCGAAGGAACAAAGATGCTGGAACCGAACCCGTAATCATTCGCCAGGCCATCATGCATGAGTTCCACTTGAAAACCACGAAATCCCAGTTGGGTATTGTCGCTGATTTTGTCGGACAACTCCGCACGATTGTCGGCCATCGCCTTGAGCAAAGCCCGCACTTCATTCTCGTCGTCCACCAGGCAGGTGGGATTTTCGCGCCCGGAATAGACATCCATCGTCAATTTCAGCATGATGATTCTCCTTCTTAACCTAGCAAGAATTTGGGTGAATGGGGTACAAGCAATAATGCTAAGTTATTCCGTGTTGTCTATAATCTAAAGTATTTCAATCATCCTGATACAAGAGTTGCGATTGTGTGCTTTTATACTTCACGAAAACAATACATTATACTATATTTTCTTTGTTGATCCGTATGATAATATTAATTTCATAACATCTCTCAGTTCAATTTATTTGATAATATATTTAAAAGCGAACTGAGATACATACTCATTCTGTGATATAGCTTGCTCTCTCCTCTCTGTTACCATAAATTAACAAATGTAAAACAAAATAATATTAGAAATATAATAATTCTTTCCAAAAACAAAAGATGAATATTTAATCTCTATCCCAAACATGGAAAATCATTGATGCTCAAAAAAGTGTTATACAACCCAAACAAAAAGTCAATTAACTTATTTAGTTATAATTAAAATAACCAGAAGATAGTTTTTAGCGGATGGATCACTCTTGAAAAGGTTACCATTTTTCAATTGCAAAATTTACCTCAGGAATATTAACTTCAGAGCTTTTGGCTGTGCGGCATCCACCATGGATCAGGATCTCTGCAACCAAACCTCCCAGCACCGGATGGCATCATCTTGGTGGGGCGACAACGCTTATTGGACAGGTTCATCATTCTGTTAGGGCGACAACGCTTATTGGACAGGTTCGTCATCCAGTTGGGGCGACAACGCTTATTGGACAGGTTCGTCATCCAGTTGGGGCGTCATTCCCGCGAATGGGTTCTCATGGGGTATGGTCCGCCCCTCTTCAAAAACGGCATCTGTGTGTCACGGCATCTGGTTAGCGGTCAGATATTGATCCTGCCGGGTGCTCAACTCATGCATGTGGTCGCGGAACTCCTGCTCCAGTCGCGCGATCCGTTCGTGATCCTCGCGCAATGGGGAGAGGAATCTGCACTCTGCCTCGCACAATCTAAGAAACTACACTCGAAATACATTTTGATGGGGCATAAAAAAAGGGGGGAATGGCTTCACTGAGAGCGGAATTCCTGCCATCAGAGGGGATAAAACCAGCCTGATGAAGACAGGATGAGGCCAGCCGACGGATTTTTTTGCCCCGTAGTGGCACTCAGCAACAGGTTCTATAACAGAACACAAAGAACGACACCTTAAAGGAATCTGCCGAAGAGGTATGGATTAAAAATATTTATCATA
This sequence comes from Candidatus Magnetaquiglobus chichijimensis, assembly GCF_045865675.1. NCBI lineage: Bacteria > Pseudomonadati > Pseudomonadota > Magnetococcia > Magnetococcales > Candidatus Magnetaquicoccaceae > Candidatus Magnetaquiglobus > Candidatus Magnetaquiglobus chichijimensis. The sequence goes on along the minus strand of NZ_BAAFGK010000001.1, from coordinate 94,245 downwards.
ATTTGGTTGGAGGTTCAATATTTTTTTATTCGTATTGTTAAAAGCCATGATTTGGAAACAAAGGGGGATACAGGGACATCGATGATCAAACAGAAACTGTTGCCCCACCACACCAGCAGGATCTGTCCATCGAACCCTCGCGTGGTGACGATGCCCTGAAATTCATTGCCCGTGATCCGCGCATGCAGTTGACGTTGGCTGCAGCCTTTTTTGTTCGGGCTGACCTGATTGTTCTCAGTCTGTTTCTCTCCATGTGGCACATCTCGATTGCCGATCTGGTCGGGGTGAGTCGCGTCTATGCCACCGCCCATGCGGAATTATGGATCGGTCTGGTGGGGATGGTGAATCGAGGTCTTGAACGGCGTTGGAACAGGATGGACGGGAATGGTGGGTCGGTGGTCACCATTGGCTCCTCATCGTTGATGGTTCACACGTCAAACCCTCTGAGGCTGGTATCCCATACAAAGAGATTCTGTTCACCCTCTGGAACCGCCAGGCTCTTCACCTTGGCCGTTGATAGTTTCGCTTCCATGTTTGCCTCACCTTTCCCTTCAAGAAGCTTATGTGTATCATAGGCCGCTATTGTGCAACTTAGAGTTGCGGATCGCAAAACCTTGTAAGGCTCTTGTAAGGCAAAGAGAGGGATTGGGGGGGGAATCATGGGGGACGATTCGACCCAAAACCCTCGCCTTGGGTCAAGGCATCGCATCCCGGATCGATCACCCGTTCCCCAGCCTGCCGCCCTGGCCGCGTATCATGACGGATCTCAAACAACACCTCAAAACCCATCCGCTCACCGCGCCGCTCTATCGTCGGCTCTACTATCTGTATTACAAATCCCAGGATCTCACCTGGTCCCGCCTGCGCCGCGCCCTCCGTCCCTCCCTGTGGATCAAACGGCTGCGCAACCGCAAACAATCCCTGGATTACCGCTACGGCATCGATACCTCGGGCCGCATCGGCATGTTGGATCTCGAGATCGACTCCCCCAACCGCTACAAGGGGGTCGAGTATCAAGGCACCCACGAAACCCTCTTCAACGCGGTGATGGCGCTGCCCGCCATCCCCAAGGAGCACACCGTCTTCATCGATCTGGGCGCCGGCAAGGGACGCGCCCTGCTTCTGGCCTCCTTCCACCCCTTCGCGCGCATCCTCGGCGTGGAGTTCGCCAAACAGCTCTGCGACATCGCGGCGGATAACTTCCGCAAATTCCGCGACCCGGCGCAACGCTGCTCCGATCTGGCCATCGTCCATCTGGATGTCACCGAGTACCACCTGCCGGATGAGCCGCTGCTGGTCTACATGTCCAATCCCTTCAACCGCGAGGTGATGCAGTCGGTCGTGCTCCGCATCGAGGAGCGCATCCAGCGCTCCCCCGCGCCGGTCACCATCGTCTATGGCAATCCCCGCCAGGTCGAGGTGCTCAACGCCTCCCCATGGCTTCTCGAGGTCTCCCGGACCGCCCTCGACGGCGCCTCGGACCCGCGCGTTCCTCAGATGTTCACGGTGCATCGGGGGCGTCGTCCGGGCGCATGAGCCCCCTCCTCCATCTGGCCGGCGCGATCCTTCTGGCCAACCTGCCCCGCGCCCATCCCCGTCCCTACAAGTTGACCTTCTCGGTCACCAACCGCTGCAACGCCCGCTGCCGCCTTTGCAACATCTGGCAAAAGTCCGAACCCGCCCATCCCCTCGCCGCCGCCGAGATCGACCGGTTCCTCACCCGCCATCCCCACTGGTCCTGGATCGATCTGACCGGCGGAGAGCCCCTGCTCAGGCCGGACCTGCCGGAGCTGGTCGCCATCATCCTGCGCCGCGTCCCCCGGCTCTATCACCTGCATCTGCCCACCAACGCCGTCTCCCCCGCCCTGACCATCCAGCGCATCGGCCAGATCCTGGCCCTGGATCCGCCGCGCCTGACCATCACGCTGAGCCTCGACGGTCCGCCCGACCAACATGACGCCCTGCGCGGCGTGCCGGGCAACTGGGAAGGGGTGATGGCGGTCTTCGAACATTTCCGCGCCCATCCGGATCCGCGTCTGCAACTCTTTTTCGGCTTCACCCTCTCGGATCACACCGCCGGCACGCTCCACGAGACCATGCGCCAGGTCCAGACCCGGTTTCCCGGCGTCACCGCCCGCCACTGGCACTTGAACCTCGCCCACCATTCGGCCCACTATTACGACAACGCCGCCGCCCGACTCTTCACGCCGGAACGGGCCACCGCCCGCCAGGACGAAATCACCGCCTTGCTCAACGCCAAGAGATCCCGACGCTTCATCGATCCGGTCGCCTTTCTGGAGTGCCTTTACCTGAGCCGCGCCGGCGCGTTCCTGCGTGGCCAAACCCACCCCATGCCCTGTCGCGCCCTGGACACCTCGCTTTTCCTGGCCGCAGACGGCACCCTTTACCCGTGCAGCATCTGGGATCGTCCCCTCGGGAATCTGCGTGATCACGACGGCAACCTCGCCGCGCTCCTGGCCAGCGCGCCGACCCGCGCCATCCGCGCCGAAATCCGCGCTGCCCGCTGTCCGGGCTGCTGGACCCCGTGCGACGCCTACCCGACCATCCTGAACAACCTCCTGCCCGATCTCTCCGGCACCGCGTGACCATGACTCCCCGCCCCTTCACCATCGTCATCCCGACCCGCAACGAGGCCGAAACCATCGTCGAGATGGTGCGCTGCTGTCTCAAGTACGCCCCCGAGGTGCTGGTGGTTGACTCGCTCTCCACGGACGGCACTCCGCAACTGGCCGAACATGCCGGCGCGCGGGTGCTCTCCGTGCCGCTGTTGGGCAAGGGCAACGCCATCCGCGCCGCGATCCCGGCGCTTGCCACCGAGTGGGTCCTGTTCATCGACGCCGACGGCTCCCATGACGTGGCCGACATCCCGAAACTGATCGCCCCGCTCCAGGCGGGTGTGGCCGACCATGTGCAGGCCTCCCGTCTCATGGGCGGCTCGAGCGAACTGCACGGGTCGTTTCAGGAGTTCTGGCGCCTGGCCGGCAGCGCCTTCATCACCGCCTGCATCAACTGGCGGTGCGGAGCCCGCATCAGCGACAGCCAGAACGGCTTTCGCGCCCTGCGGGTGGATGTGTTGAAAGCGTTGGATCTGCGCGAGGCGATCACCACCATCGAACAGGAGATGGTGATCAAAACCTTGAGGAGGGGCTTCCGGCTTGTCGAGGTGCCCAGTCACGAGCATGCGCGGATCTTCGGGGAGTCGAAGATCCGGCTCTCCAGGGTATGGTTCCGCTATGGTTATGCTTTGATGCGCTATTTGTTCGGGTAGGGTATCCCGATTCACAGCACAAATTTAAGTTTTCTTCCCCCGGTGACCGCAAACCCCTGCCGCTCGTAGAAGGCCAACGAACGGTCGAAGGCCGGCAACGGCGGGGTGGTCACCTCCAGCCGACCCCATCCCCGTTCCCGTCCGAAAATCCGCGCCCGTTCGATCAGTTCCGCCCCGACCCCGTGCGAACGGGCGGCGGGGACGACATACAGCTCGGTGATCGTGGCGAACAACCCTTCCGCATACAAGGCATAACTCTCGCACACCGTCACCACCCCGAGCGGCTCCCCGTCCGGAGCGCGGGCGATCCAGATGAAAAGACGCTCGCACGCGACAGCCTCCACCACCCGCGCCTCGGTCCCCTCCCGATCGAACCAGAAAGCCCGCTCGCCGTAATGACGCATAATCTCATCCAGCAACTCACCCACCAGCCCGGCCACCGCCGGTGCATCCGCGTCCGTCGCCCGCCCGATCGCCCATCCTTTCGTCATCTTCCCCGGTCTCCTTCACCTGGCGAGGCGTGGTTCGTCCAGCCTCAATAGATCCCGCGCGCATTCAGAAACGCGCTGTACTGACGATCCGCGCTCAGGATATGGCGAATCATCCAACCCGTGAAGAATCCATTGAAATCGATCCCGCGCGGATCCTCATGTTCCAGAATGTGGGCACGATACTCCATGACCTGCTGCTCCAGATGACGGTGATACGCCTTGTGCCGCTCCAGTTCCGGATAATCATAGCGATCCATCAACCTCTCTTCGGCAACGAAGTGATACTCCGTGTATTTCACCAGGGAGTCGAGGGCCTGTTCCAGGGATTGACGCGCCTCCCCGGCGCGCAGAAGGCCGATGATGGCGTTGGCGATCTCGAACAATCGTTTGTGATGGATGTCCATCTCCAGAATCTGAATTTCGAAGGCCGCGTTCCAGTGGAACAAGGTTTTGTCGTTGCTGGCGTGAACCATGCGCGCGGCGCGCTCGTGATACCCCTCGAAAAGCTTCCAGCGCACGATCGGAATGTCCCGCAACCGCGCGGCGGGAATCGCGAAGAGCGCGGTCTCCTCCAGGGTCCGGAAACGAAACAGGCACGGCAGGCCGAACACCGCCATCTCCTCGCCGAAGTGGTCGCGCGCTTCCAGAATCTCCACCTGTTCACCCCCCAGGCTGCGTTCCACGCGACCCGAGACGATCAGATTCAGGGCGGTCATCTCCTGACAGGGGATCGCATACCCCGCCGGCAGACGGCGCGCCTGCAACCCCTCGGCCACCCGGCTCAACACCGGATCGGGAACGCCCTCGGCAAACAGCGCGCTCGCCTGCAAAAAGGCGCGCATCTCGGCGTTCCTGGCGATGTGGGCGGTGAAGTCGTTGCGCCGCACCAGCTCCAGATACAGAAAAACAGGAATCTCCAACGCCTGGGCGAAACAGGCGGTGCTGTAGGTATAGCGCGCCGCCTTCTCCTCCAGGGCGGGCACCTCGCCGATCATCGTGCCGCTGTAAAGACGGCCCAGATAGTTCTGGCTGGTGCGGATCTTCTCCACCGCGCCGGTCAGGATCAGATAGAGGCTCTTCGGACTCTCCCCCTCCTTGAGCAGGATCATGCCGGGCTTGAAGTGGACGATCGGATTGTTGAGCAAAATGCGCAACTGATGAATCGGAATGTCCGGCAACGCCGACTGGAGAAAGGCAAAGGCGCTGCGCCGCGCGAAATCCGATTGACCGGCGATCAGAACATCCATCATGCCGTGCGGGGCGTTCGAACCGATCTCCCGCTCCTCGGGGGTCAACTCACGGGCCAGATGGGCCAACAGGATCCGCTCCGAGGGGTCGTGCTTGAAGTCCTTGGCCACGCCGTGGATCATGCCACCGCCGATGTCGAGCTTCTTCAAGGTGGCTGGCGTGAGATACTCGGCGCGAATCCGCTCGAAATAGGCCCGATCGATCCCCGGACGGCTTGGATCGTCGGTGATCATCCTCTCCAACACCTCCAGGGCCACGATGTCCGCGAAGTGGGCATAGCTGCGATACCCATCCTGCCACAAGGAGCGAAAGATGAAAATCGTGGTCTCGAGCGGATGGGGCGAGTTGATCGGACGCACCTCCAACCCCTCGATATCGTTCCAGGTCTCCGGCTCCAGGTCGTGGATCTCGAAAAACTCCCCGAACCGCTCCTCCTCGATGGAGAGCAGGGCGGCCAGTTTCTTCTCCACGCTGGCGCGCACCAGCGGCGTGGCGTAATAGTGGATCTTGCGACCTGAGCGCATCAGGGTGGTGATGCCGCAGAAGTGATCGTCATGGGCGTGGGTGTGGAAGATCCCCTCGATCTCGTCGATGCCGATCCCCAGGGCCAGCAGATTGGCGAACAGATTGGGGCCGGCATCGATCAGGTAGATCTTGCCGTGGAACATCAGGATGCTCGACATGCTCGGACGGTTCACATCCCAGCCATCCCCCTCGCCGGAGTGGACCACCGCGAAATATTCACGCGGCAGCGCCTGGAACCCCAACGGATAGGCCGATTCGTAGCGTTCGCCGGGGGCGAGGTTGAGATCCACCGTCACCCTCTCCCCCGCATACGCGAACTCGTAGACATTGCGCGCCTGTCGGCGGATGATCACCCCTTCACGGATCTCCACCTCCCCATCCCCGACCACGCAGGTGTCGAGCAGGGCATCGGTGGAGCGGATCGCACCAAAGGCAAAACGCAATTTCAGGCGCATCATTTCGTGGGCCGTGGCCGGATCGACCCCGGTAGCCTCGATCTCCTCTTTCGAAACCAGGCCGTAGTTGCCACGGTAGATGTACTGCAACTGGGCGTTGACCTGCTCGGCCAGGCCGATGAGCAACGGTTTGAGCCCGGTGTTGTTGGGATGATTGGGAATGATGAGACCTTGCTTGTAGAGCATCTGCAACACCGGGAACTCGCCCAGGTTGGCCAACTCTCCATTCTGGAGCATGTTATCCGAAAGCAGGATGGCATTGGGTCCGGTTTCGCACGGAACCCCCTTCTTCTCCGTGGAGATGATCAGCCCGCGCTTCATCAGGTGTTTCACGCTGTCCATCGGGCAGCCGCACAAGATCCGCAATCCGGCGCCGGGAATCTCCACCCAGTGAATACCCTTGGCAACAGCGATTTTGATGATTTCCACGCACAAAACTCCTGGTGATCGTGATGGTCAAACCCTTGGATCGCTTCCCGCCGCCCGATGAGTCCCCCTTTCGACGGTCTGAGCCGCATCCCGTGTTAACAATCATCAGGTAACCAGCAACTTCTTACAAGTCATTTTTCAAAAAAATTCACAAGGCCAAAAAAAACGGCGGAAGCCAGGCTCCCACCGTTCGTTTTGGTTTGATTGCGCGTGAAAATTACATAATGGGGGAAGGAACGCCTCACCCCCCGACCAGGGACCGCCCTTGCGGGTATTCCTTGATCGAACTTACTTGCACTTGTTGAAGTCCGGACGATCCCCGGCGCAGAAGTTGGCACCCTTGGGGTCTGCGGCACCCGCATCGCTGAAACCGCCGACCAGGGCCTCACCCTTGAAGTTGGCCTTGATGACCTTGGACTTGGTGATGTCGGTGCGATCGTTCGGGCAGGCTTTCTTGGCCGCCTCGACACAAGCCTCCTTGGTCGCCGCGGCGTTGTCCTTGTCGCAGGCCTGTTTGCCGTCGCACTTGGCATAGGAGGTGGCCTCCTGTCCGGCGCAGGCGGTGCGGTGATAGCTGATCACGCAATCCGCGGCCATAGCGCTGCCGGCCATGCCGAAAACGAGCAGAAACAGAGGCAGGGAAAGGGTTTTTTTCATGAGAGGACTCCTGTCGGGAAGGTTGCGTCAATACGGGAGCCCCTTATTCTAGTGATCGATCCGTCCGTCGCAAGCCATGTTTTTGCTGTTTTTTTTAAATTAATCAGATCTTAACCGGATCTTGATGTTTCGTTCGTCAACGCAGGCACACCGGGGGGCGATGCGAAAGGGAACAAGGCTGGTAAAGGTCAAAGCAGCGGTACGCACACACTCCGCCCATCAAAAAAGCCACCTTCGGTGAGGATCACCAACGGTGGCTCGTTCAAGGCAGGCGCGACCGGTGTCGTTCGCCAAGGATGCGACCTGTGTCGGCGGCTCGTTCAAGGCAAGCGCAATCCGTGTCGGCGGCTCGTTCAAGGCAAGCGCAATCCGTGTCGGCGGCTCGTTCAAGGCAAGCGCGCCCGGTATCGTTCGCCAAAGGCGCGAACGATACCGGGCTGGAAGGCTGGCGCGGGCCTTTTTTCGCTGCGCGAAAAAAGGCTTTTGTAAAGTCGCGCCTGAAAGACAAAAGCAAAGGCTGGCGCGGGCCTTTTTTCGCTGCGCGAAAAAAGGCTTTTGTAAAGTCGCGCCTGAAAGACAAAAGCAAAAAAAGAGTCAAAAGATAAAGTCAAAAGAAAAGTCCCGGAGGCTCTGCCTCCGAACCTCCGCCGGGGGCGATGATCGCCCCCGGTCCCCCGCGATGACGAAGGCCGGAACGAACCCGGCCACAGCAAAGTCCCGGAGGCTCTGCCTCCGAACCTCCGCCGGGGGCGATGATCGCCCCCGGACCCCCGCGTTGACGGGGGTCCGGAGTCCATCCACTTCTTCAGAAATCCTTCATGGTCAGCTTGACGCGACCCTGACGGTCGATGTCCAACACCTTGACCTTGACCACATCACCTTCCTTCAACACGTCCGAAACCTTGGCCACGCGCTGGTTGGAGATCTGCGAAATGTGCACCAGACCATCCTTGTTCGGCAGAATGTTGACGAAAGCGCCGAAATCGGTGATCCGCACCACCTTGCCCTCGTAAATCGCATCCTTCTCCACGTCCGATACGATGCCGCGAATGATCCGCTCGGCGGCCTTGGCGCTCTCGCCATTGGCCGAGGAGATCGAAATCGTGCCGTCATCGCTGATGTCGATCTGACAGCCGGTCTCCTCGGTGATGCCACGAATCACCTTGCCGCCCGAACCGATCACATCGCGAATCTTGTCCGGATGGATCTTCATGGTGAAGATGCGCGGCGCATGGGGCGAGAGTTCAACACGCGGCGCATCGATGCGCTTCTGCATCTCGCCCAGAATGTGCAAACGACCCTCGCGAGCCTGACGCAACGCCACCGCCATGATCTCACGGGTGATGCCGGTGATCTTGATGTCCATCTGCAACGCCGTGATTCCCTGAGCGTTGCCGGTCACCTTGAAATCCATGTCGCCGAAATGGTCCTCATCACCAAGAATGTCGGAAAGAATGGCAAACCGCTCCCCATCCTTCACCAGACCCATGGCGATGCCCGCCACCATCGACTTCACCGGCACGCCGGCATCCAGCATGGCCAGCACCGAACCGCACACCGTGGCCATGGACGAAGAACCGTTGGACTCGGTGATCTCGGAGGTGACCCGCAGGGTGTAAGGGAAAGCCTCCAGCTCGGGCAGGATGGCAGCCAACGCACGGGCGGCCAGCTTGCCGTGTCCGATCTCACGCCGTCCCGGCGCACCCAGACGACCGGTCTCGCCGACGCAGTAGGGAGGGAAGGTGTAGTTGAGATAGAACCGCTCGCGGCTCTCGCCATGCAGACTCTCGACGATCTGCTCGTCACGCTTGGAGCCGAGGGTCACGGTGGCCAGGGCCTGGGTCTCGCCACGGGTGAAGAGGGCTGAACCATGCACGCGCGGCAACACACCCACCTGACAATCGATCGGACGGATCTGGGTGAGCGTGCGCCCGTCGATGCGGGTGCCGCCCGACAGGATCCGCTCGCGGATCACCTCGGACTCCAGATGCTTGCAGACCATCTTCACCTCGGCGGCGCGCGCCTTGTCGCCCTCGCCCAGAGCCTCGGCGGCCTCCACCTTCAGCGCGGCCACGCTCTTCTGACGCTCCATCTTGTCCGCGATCTCGTACACCGCGCGCATCCGATCGCCAAAACCGGAACGCAAGGCCGCAAGCAGGCCATCCTCGTTCTTGTCGATCGGAGGGAGTTCCATGCGCGGCTTGCCGCACGCGGCAGCCAACTCGCGGATCAGACCGAGAACCGGCTGATACCCCTCGAAACCGAACATCACCGCGCCAAGCATCTCATCCTCGGTGAGAAAATTGGCCTCGGACTCCACCATGGTCACCGCGTCGCCAGTACCGGCCACCACCAGATCCAGGGTCGATTCGGCCATCTGTTCGGTGGTGGGGTTGAGCACGTATTGACCGTTCACATAGGCCACCCGCGCGCCACCCATCGGTCCCTCGAAGGGGAAGCCGGAGATCGCCAGGGCCGCCGAAGCGCCGATCATGGCCGGAATGTCGGCGCTGTTCACGCCGTCGAACGACAGCACCGTGGCCACCACCTGGGTGTCCAGAGTGAAGTTCTTGGGGAACAGGGGACGCAGCGGACGATCGATCAGGCGCGAGGTCAGGGTTTCGCGATCCGAAGGGCGGGTCTCGCGCTTGATGAAACCGCCGGGAATGCGACCCGCAGCCCAGTGTTTCTCCTGATAGTGGACCCCAAGCGGGAGGAAATCGATACCAGGACGCGGCTCCTTCTCGGCGGTCACGGCCACCAGAACCATGGTCTCGCCGTAGGTGACCAGCACCGCGCCATCGGCCTGACGGGCGATGCGACCGGTCTCCAGGGTGATCACCTCCGGGCCGAATTGTACGCTTTTCTTGAAAATATTGAACATGATTGATTGGTTATCCATCGGTAGGGGTGAAATCCACCGGACGCGGGAACGCGTCCGGTGGTATGGGTGGCGAGGCAACCGGCCAGAGGCGCCCGGATTCTCTTTGGGAGCGCGCGCGCCGGAGCCACGCGATTGACCGGGGCGCGCCTCGCGGGCATCCCTCGGCAAGGGGGTGATGGGGATGTTCCCCCCCTCATGCTGCCGTGGAACGCCCGCCAGGGAGGTCCACGACGGAGGGTAAGAGGGGTCTTCCCCCCATCATGAAAGCTACTTGCGCAGATTCAACCGTTTGATCAACGTCAGATAGCGCTCGTTGCTCTGCCCCTTCACATAGGTCAGCAGACGACGACGCAACCCCACCATTTTCAACAAACCCCGCCGGGAGTGGTGATCCTTGATGTTGCCGCGCAGATGCTCGGTCAGATTGTTGATCCGCTCGGTCAGCAGGGCGACCTGCACTTCCGGCGAACCGGTATCCCCCTCCTTGGTGGCATACTCCAAGATCAGGGCCTGCTTGCGTTCCTGGGTGATCGACATCGGTGAACTCCTTCCTTGATGTGAAATGAAAAAAAATGGCTGGTGGCTCTCATGTCAGGTTGAACAACCGTTTGGGCGTGCACGATCGCCGGCCCGAGGGATCGCTCCCCGAACCCAGCGTGCCGATGGCACCGAAGTGTCCCTCGGGCGAAAGCAGGCGAACCGTTCCCGGTTCCACCCCATCCGCGTCGATCCACGCCGCCTGACCGCTCAAGACACGGCTCCAGGCCTCCAACCGCAATCGCAACGCCGGGATGTCGTCCAGCGCCCGATCCACGGGTAACAGCACCTCATTCAAACGTCCCTCGGCGACCGTCCTGGTCAGCTCATCGAGCGTCAGGCAATCGGAGAGATCAAAACCCAGCGTCCGGGTACGCAGCAATCGTTCCAGGTGGGCCAGACAGCCCCACTCCCGACCCAGATCCCGGGCCAGGGCGCGCATGTAGGTTCCCTTGCCGCAGCGCACGTCCAGGATGATCAAACCATCCCCGGCGTACTCCACCAGCTCCACCGCGTGAAACACCACCCGGCGTGCCGGAAGTTCCACCGTTTCGCCGCGTCGCGCCCGATCGTAGGCCCGTTCCCCATCCACATGGATGGCCGAATAGGCCGGCGGGATCTGATCCATCTCCCCCTGGTAGCGGGCAATGGTTTCGAGGACCGTCGCCCGATCCGGAAAGTTGGTGTTTCCGGGGATGAACTGGCCGGTCGGATCCCCGGTATCGGTTTCGGACCCCAACCGCACCCAGCAGCGGTAGGCCTTGTCGCCATCGAGCACCGAGGCCAGGGTTTTGGTCGCCTCGCCGAGAGCAATGGGCAGAACCCCTTCCGAAAAGGGGTCCAACGTCCCCCCATGTCCGGCCCGCCCCGCCCGGATGATGCGTTTAACCCGCTCCACCACCCGCGTGGAGGCCATGCCCACCTCCTTGTGGATCGCCACCCAGCCGTGTGGGCCGGCACTCCTTGAACGCTTTCCCTGCCCCATCGATCATGCCTCCGCCTGGGTGTCTCCCTCGCCCGGCTTTTCCTCTGGAATATGAATACTTTTCAGCAACCGTTCCATCGCGTCGGCGCGGTTGAGCGACTGATCCGGCTGGAAACGCAGCTCGGGCGCCAGTCGCAAACCCAGGGCCTTGGCCACCCGTGCGCGCATGAACCCCGAGGCCCGCTGCAACGCGGACATCACCTCGCCGACCTCCTGTCCCATCACCGTGAAGTAGACCACCGCATAGTGCAGATCGCGGCTCAGCTCCACATCGGTGATCGAGATCATGCTCAGCGCCAGACCCGGATCATGCACCTCGCCCCGTTGCAGCATGGCGGCCAGCTCCTTGCGGATCTGTCCCCGCACCCGATCCACCCGCACACTCACGTCACGATCTCCAGTCGATAATCGATCATCACCGTTTCGCCATCCTCTTCGATGAAGTTGGCCACCTTCTGCAAGCGACTCTGCACCGCCGCCGTTTCGTTGCCCACCGCGGCAAACCCCAACCCGGCCCCATCCCAGCGGTCCAGTTCGTCCACCTCGGCGCAGGCCACCTCGAAGCGGTGGCGGATACGCTCCAGCAGGCTCTTGACAATGCCGCGTTTCTCTTTCAGGGAGCGCACGCCGGGCAACTCCAGCCGCACTTCGAGAACGCCGACCCGCATCATGGGCAGGCTCCGTGAAAGGGATGCGTCCACCCCTCGCCGGTCCCAAGCAAAAACCACGGACTCAACATGCGGAACGCATCACCTTCCCAACCCCGGCGGGGGTGTCTGCGTCAGGGGGGCACTCAGGGGGAGTGACGGGCTGACCGGCGCCAACGCGGGTTGCGAAAACTTCATCACCGCGAACATGGCGCCGATGATCAGGGCGGTCTGGGCCGCGAACATCCCAGCCGTCCATCGGATGGTTTCGGACTTGGCGACCTCGATGTCCCGTTGCAATCCAACGCGCGTGGCCTCGATGTCCCGTTGCAGATCGGCTCGCGTGGTCTCGATCCTGGCATCCAGCTCTTTGATGTCGCGTTTCAGATCGGCTTGAACGGTCTCGATCCTGGCATCCAGCTCCTTGATGTCGCGTTTCAGATCGGCTTGAACGGTCTCGATCCTGGCATCCAGCTCCTTGATGTCGCGTTTCAGATCGGCTTGAACGGTCTCGATCCCGGCATCCAGGGACTTGATATCCCGCTGCAACTCCAGCACATGCGTGTCCATCTGAAAGATGTCCGCCTTGGTGGAAAGCTGATAGCTGAGAATATCGGTCAGCAGTGCCACCTGGGTTTCCGCCTGCTCCTCGGTGAAGCCGGTGGCAACCATCTGCTTGACAAATTTGTGGGTATCAAAAGTGGCGACAAGACCGGACATGGCGACGTACTCCCCACAGAAGGTGATCTTCCCGAATACTCTAGCCGATTCAGGCCGATTCCGTCCACCCAATCCGTATGGAGACGCGCGGGAGTTCCGCTGTTGCAAAAAACCCCCGGCGCTCAGGCAATCGAAACCACGATCTCAAGCACGCCGCATCACGACCTCTCATGCACGCCGCATCACCCGATGGTCGCCTTGACCTCCTCGCGACTGAACGCCTCCAACAGATCCCCTGTCTTCAGATCCGTGAACTTGTCCAGACTGATGCCACACTCCGTCCCTTCACGCACCTCGCGCACATCATCCTTGAAACGTTTCAAGGCGTGAATGGTCCCAACATACACGATCACTTCGTCGCGCAGCAAACGGATGTAATTGCTCTTTTGGATCAATCCATCCAGCACCATGCAACCGGCCACCAAACCCACCTTGGTGATGCGGAACACCTCGCGCACCTCGGCGCGTCCCAACGTCACCTCCTTGAGAATCGGCGACAACTTCCCTTCCATGGCGCTGGTGATGTCGTCCACCAGATCGTAAATCACCGAATAGAACCGCATATCCGCCTGCTCGCGCTTGGCCAGCTCGCGCGCCTTGGCATCGGCCCGCACGTTGAAACCCACCACCAACGCATGCGAGGCCACCGCCAACATCACGTCCGACTCGGTGATGCCACCCACGGCGGTGTGGATGATGTTGACGCGGATCTTCTCGTGGGTGATCTTGAGCAGCGCATCGGACACGGCCTCGAGAGAACCCTGCACATCGGCCTTGATCACCACCTTCACCTCTTCCATCTCGCCCTGCTTGATCTGGTCGAACAGATCGTCGAGCTTGGTGGTGGGGATCTGTTTGGCCAGCTCCAGCTCCTTGTTCTTGCGCATGCGGAACGCCGCGATCTCCTTGGCGCGCCGCTCGTCCGGAACGGTGATCAGATCATCCCCCGCCGACGGCACGCCCGACAGACCGATCACCTCCACCGGGGTGGCCGGCGGGGCCTCGGTGACGGAGTGCCCCTTGTCGTTGAGCAGACCGCGAATCTTGCCCCACTCCGAACCGACCACGAAGATGTCGCCAACCCGCAACACGCCGTTGGCCACCAGACAGGTCGCCACCGCGCCACGCCCCTTGTCGAGCTTGGCCTCGATGATGAACCCGCGGGCCTTCTTGCCGAAATTGGCGCGCAGATTGAGAACCTCGGCCTGGAGCAGGATCATCTCCTTCAAGCTCTCGATGCCGATTCCGGCCTTGGCCGACACCTGCAGATAGATCGTCTCTCCACCCCACGCCTCGGGAATCAGACCCTGATCGGAGAGCTGCTGCATCACCCGGTCCGGATTGGCGTTCGGACGGTCGATCTTGTTGATGGCCACGATGATCGGCACTTTGGCCGCCTTGGCGTGGTTGAGCGCCTCCACGGTCTGGGGCATCACACCGTCATCGGCGGCCACCACCAGCACCACGATGTCGGTCACCTTGGCGCCACGGGCACGCATGGCCGTGAAGGCCGCATGACCCGGTGTATCCAGGAAGGTGATCATCGCCCCATTCTCCATCAACACCTGATAGGCGCCGATGTGCTGGGTGATGCCACCGAACTCCCGCGCCGCGACATCGGTTTTGCGGATGGCGTCCAGAAGCGAGGTCTTGCCGTGATCGACATGACCCATGATGGTCACCACCGGGGCACGGATGGTGAGATCCTTGTCCAGATCGTTGCTGTCGGCCAGCTCGGCCTCGATGGCTGCGCCCTCGGAGATGGTCTTCGGACGGTGCCCCAGCTCCTCCACCACCAACACGGCGGTATCCTGGTCGAGCACCTGGTTGATGGTCACCATCATCCCCTGGGCCATGAGCCGCTTGATCACCTCGGAGGATTTGATCGCCATGCGGCTGGCCAACTCGCCCACCGTGATCACCTCGGGGATGATCACGTCACGCAGCACCGGCTGCGGAGCCGGCATGTCGAAACGACCCACAGCACCGCGACGCGCCATCGGCTTGGTCCCCATGAGAGGGGTCTTGCCACGCATGGGGAGTTGCTTTTCCTGCGGCAGGTTCGGAACCGTGACCTTCTTGCCACCCTTGCGCTTGCCCTTGCTCTTGAGGGTCTCGCGGGAGGCGCTATCGCCACTGCCACTGCCATCGCCACTGGTGGTGGTGTCGGCCTCGACCGCGCGCCGCTCGTCGATGAGCCGCTTCTGTTCGCGCAACTCGTTGAGCTGCGTGAGCCGCTTGGCCACCAGCAATTCGGTCTTTTTGCGCGCCAGATCCTCCCGTTGGGCTCGGGTCAGATTGCGATTCTCCTCACGGGGCGGCACCAGCGGCTTGGGCTCCTCGGCCACCATCTCCTCGGCGGAATCGGAAACCAGGGGCGCGACGGACGCAACCGGCGTGGCCGGACGCGGGGCCGTGGAACGGACCAACGTTTCGCGGGTGGCGGCGCGGGAAGCGGGCGGGGTGGCAGCCACATCCGGCTTGGTCGCGACAGGCTCGCGGGGCCGGACGGCCTCGATGCGCACCGTGGCGGCAAGGCCCGATGGCCTGATTTCGGATTTGGGTTTGTCCGCGGCGGGCTTGACCACCAGACGAGGCTCGACAACCGCTTCGGGCTCTGGTTTCACCGGCTCGGGGGTCGGCTCGGGGGTCGGCTCAGGGGTCGGTTCGACAACCGGCGCGACGACCGCCGCCGCGGCCTGCCGCTCGGCCTCCAGACGACGCTCGGTCTCCTCGCGCTCACGGGCGGCGCATCGTTCCGCCTCTTGTCGTTCGGCCTCCAGACGGCGCCGTGCGGCCTCCAGACGTTCCTGTTCCGCCTGTTCGCGCGCCAACCGTTCCTGCTGCTCCTGCTTCTCCTGGAACGACTGCCGTTCCGCCGGGGTCATCGGCGTCAGAATCTGATGCTTGCGGTCCTTGCCCGGATCCGTCGCGGAGGCGACCGAAGAGGATGCCGCGCCCATGCGCGCATTCTCCTTGAGTTGCGCCTCCTCGCGCACCACATCCAGGCCATCGACCTCATCGCCCGAACCCTTGACGAAGGTGCGCTTCTTGCGAACCTCCACCACCACGCTCTTGCTGCGGCCATGGGAGAAGTTCTGCTTGATGGAGCCCCCTTCCACCGTTTTGCGCAGCACAATGCGGCGCGGGGCCTTCAAGGTCAACCGCGAACCATCGCCATCGCCATCGTTGTCATTCAAGTCGCTCAACCGAACCTTCTCCACCAGTGCGATGCCCATCGGCATCGTCGTTTAAACGTCTCAACCCGGCCACTTCGCGCGCCTTGCCGTGCCGGGGGGAACAACCCCAAACCCACCCCATCATCCCACATCCGCGCGCGTAAAACTCCTTCGTAAGCACCAGCATGCCGTCGCGTTCATGGGCCATCATCCCGCATCCGCGCGCGTAAAACTCCACCATCGGGCGGCGTCGGCACGAATCCGCGCACCAACACCCGAATGCAACACCGCGATCACCACCACCGTCCGACCGGACCACAAGGCCCCCAATCGTTCGGTTCCCGGAACCCGGACGATCTCGATCCCCCCGTGCGGGGCGCCCAACGGCTCCAGCCGTTCGCGCAGACCCACGGCATCCTCGGCCATGAGGATCAGCGGACGGGCCCCGCGCCGGATCCACTCCTCGCACTCGCGCAGTCCCACCCGACACCCGCCGGTACGCCGCGCCAGTCCGATGCCGTCCAACAAACGCCGCTCCAGTGCCCCGGCCAGACGTGTCAGCACGACATCCACCTCGTCGCGACCCATTTTATGCCGGGTCATGAGCGCCGTCACCCGTTTTCGATCCGGCAGCACATGAATGCCGCGTCCAGGCAGGGAGGAGGACACATCCTCGACCAGACGACCGCCCGGATCGATCACGAAACGCAACAACTGCTCCTTGGGACGCCGGTTGCGGCTGATCGCGCAACGCCGCCAGGGGGAGTCGCGCGCCTCCCGACCGATCGGTCGCGAGCCCGTCACGCCCTCGCCGACCCCAGCGGCCTCCGTCGCCTCCACGCGCGGCGTTCCGACGTTCGGAGCCTCGCGCCCGCTCCCGGCCCGCGACACCTCGGCCCGACTCCCGGCCCGCGACACCTCGGCCTGACCGCTCCCAGCCCGACTCCCGGCCCGCGACACCTCGGCCCGACCGCTCCCGGCCCGACCGGCGTCGTTCGAACGCTCCCGACTCTCCTTTTCAGCCGACCGGTGACGCGGCTTCTCCCGTTTCCGGGGGGGGCTCGCGTTCCGATCCGCGCGATCCGGGGCGGTCACCTCACTCCTCGAACCAGCCCGCCAGCTCGCGCGCCTGCAGGATCACCCGTTCCACATCCTTGCGGCTCAGGCCATTGCCGACCATATCCAACAACTCGTCCGTGGAGAGATCGGCCAGATCGTCCAGCTGGGTAATCCCCTTCTCGGCCACGGCGATCACCATGGTATCGGTCAGGCCACGCAGCTGGGAGATGCGCGGATCGACCGACAAGGCCGCCTTGCGCTCTTCGTTCTCCAAGGCCGAGTGCAGCAGCTGATCCCGGGCGCGGGTACGCAGTTCGCGGGCGATCTCCTCGTCGAAGCCGTCGATGCCGGCCAGCTCCTCGAGGGGCACGTAGGCCACCTCCTCCAGGGTGGTGAACCCCTCCTGAACCAGCGAGGTGGCCACTTCTTCGTCGAGATCGAGCCGTTCCATGAACTCGCGGGCAATCGCTCCGAACTCCTCGACGCGGCTTTCCGCCTCTTCGCGCTCGGTGATGATGTCGATCTTCCAGCCGGTCAGCTCCGAGGCCAGACGGACGTTCTGGCCGCGCCGTCCGATGGCCAGCGACAGCTGATCCTCGTCCACGATCACCTTGATGCGGCTTTCGTCCTCGTCCATCACCACCTTCATCACCTCGGCGGGCGCCAGGGCGTTGCAGACGAAGACCGCCGGATCCGACGACCATTCGATGATGTCGATGCGTTCGCCCTGCAGTTCGGTCACCACCCCCTGGACACGGGAGCCGCGGATGCCGACGCAGGCGCCGACCGGATCGACATGGGCGTCGTTGGAGCGCACCGCGATCTTGCTGCGGAAGCCCGGATCCCGCGCCACGGCGCGGATCTCGACGATGCCGTCGTAGATCTCCGGCACCTCCATCTCGAAGAGTTTGGGCACCATCTCCGGCGCGGTGCGGGAGAGGATGATCTGCGGACCGCGCTGCACGTCGCGCACTTCGTGGATGTAGGCACGGATGCGGTCGCCGGGACGGTAGTGCTCCCGAAACAGTTGATGCTCGTGGGGCAGGAAGGCGGCGGCGCGTCCCAGATCCACGTAGATGTTGTTGCGTTCCACCCGCTTGACCAGACCGTTGACCAGGGTGCCCTTGCGATCGATGTATTCGCGGTAAACGCTGTCGCGTTCGGCCTCGCGCACCTTCTGGACGATCACCTGCTTGGCGGTTTGGGCGGCGATGCGCCCGAATTCGATCGGCGGCAGGGGTTCGGCGAGAAAATCGCCCACTTTGGCGGTTGGATTGAGTTTCTGCGCCTCGGAGAGCAACATGTGGGTATCCGGACCCTCGTAGCCCGGCGCATCCTCGTTCTCGACCACCTCGCGGAGTTGATTGAGTTTGAACTCGCCGGACTTGCCCTCGAAGGTCACCTGGATGTTCTTGTGGGCGCCGTACTTGCGTTTGGAGGCGGTACGGATGGCATCTTCCATGGCCTCGATGACGATGTCACGAGGAATGCCCTTTTCCCTGGCCAGTTGTTCGGCGATCTGTACGATTTCAACACTCATGAATGACACCCGGTGCTATGGCTGATATTTTCGATGGGAGGAGAATCCCCTCACCCCCCACCAGTGGAGTTCCCTTCGGGAGTTCCACGGTTAAACTCAAAATCCAGATGGGCCTTGGCGATCAGGCGGAAGGGGATGCGCTGCCGGGCATCACCCACGTCGATCAGCACGTCATCCTCTTCCATGCCTTGCAGCGTGCCCTTGACCATCTTCCGGTTGGCGCCCGCCACCGGCTTGCGACCCGGCCCTTTTTCCGTGGCGACCGGTGGGAGCTCGGGGGTCACCTCTCCTGGCGCCACAACGGCATGGATCACGGCCAGACGCCCCTTGAAGCGGCTGAACTCCTCGCGTCGTTTCAGGGGTCGGGTCAAGCCCGGCGAGGAGATCTCCAGGCGGTGACGGCCTGGAATGAGGTCGTGAAGATCCATCAGCCCTGACAGCCGTTCGCTGACCGCCTCGCAATCGGCGATGCGCAGGCCACCCTCCGGGCGGTCGAGAAAAACGCGAATCAGGCGTCCCCCGGTCTCGGAGTGCAGCTCCACGCCGACCAGTTCGCACCCCTCGGCGACGGCAGCCTCGCTGGCCAGTTTTTCCAGCTGCTCGGCCAGGGTAAGCCGGATCGGTTGAATTTCGGAAGATTCGGTCAAACCACGCCAACCTTTGTCTGGACGATCGAAAGCCTTGTTCGGACTTGATGGCTCGGATGGCTTGCTTAAAACCGTGCGATTCACCAGCCCGAGAAACCAAAAAAGCCGGCATAGCCGACTTTTCCCACTCCATCCGCGAATCAGTCGAGGGAACTATAGCCCCTTTCCACCTAAAAGCCAAGGATAACCGAAAATTTTCTCCCCGGCAAGTACCTTGCGCGTGATAAAACTTCCTATCCTCCCGTTTCGGGAATCCGTTCCCGTCCGCGTGGCGTTTCCTGGTCCGCTGCCTGCGGGAAAGGCTCCATGATCCTTGGATTTCAACGCGGATGGAGCAGGCGCTTCCTCACGATCTCCACGAATCCACCCAACTCCGGGGTGACATCCACATCCCCACGCCCAAAACGCACGCACGCCATAACCGCGCGAAGCCCGCTTTCCCACCATTGAAATCAGACGCGAAGGGCCTATACTCTTCTCAAGGATGCCCGCCAGACGTGGGCACTCCCTTCATGAATAAAATAATCATTCTGGTTCCAAGGAGGAGAACATGCCCGCCATTCGTCCCATTGGCTTCATTCAAGGTCTGGTCCTGGCCCTCACCCTGCTGATCGGCACGGCCCACGCCAGCGATCCGCCGCAGGTTCCGACCACGCCACCCGCCGGGGTCAATCTGGTCGAGGCCGATGGGGTTCAGAAACTCCAGGCCGAGGGGGCGATCGTGGTCGATGCCCGCAAGGCCGCCGAGTTCGTCGATGGCAGTATCAAGGGGGCGATCTCCGTGCCCTACGATCCGGAGACCAGCGCCAAGGATGTCCAGTTCGACGCCACCAAGGACAAGTACGATCTGAGCAAAATGCCGGACAAGCAAAAAGCCTATGTGGTCTTCTGCAACGCCGCCAGCTGCTGGAAATCCTTCAAGCTGGTCACCGTCATGGCGCGGGAGGGCTACAAGAATCTCCACTGGTATCGCAACGGTTTCCCGGACTGGAAAGCCCGTCAGCTGCCGATCGAGTGACGCGCGGATCCACCCTGTCCAAAGCGTAACGATTCACGACCCCCACCATGGCAGGGGACGGGGGACCGCGAGTCCCCGGCGAGTCATTCGCCCTCTCCATGGCCCTGGCGGACAACGGAGAGAGCACATTGAGACCGCGCATTTGCACGATTTGTTCCGATCAACGCGCGCGAAAGGCAAACAAAGAGTCCCAAGGGCTTTGCCCTTGGATCCCACCAGGGGCCAATGGCCCCTGGACCCCGCCAAATGCAGGGGACCAGAATCGTAACCCCTTAAAGATAAGGTCTTGATCATGATCTATACCCATAAATCGCCCGCGCTGTTGATCATCGGCCTGCTCATCCTGCTGTGGGGCGGCCTGAACCATCTGGGCATGGTGGACACGCTGCAATCCTCGCTGCAACAGTCGGCCTTCAAGGATCACGTCTCGGTCAAGGAGAAGCACGAAGCCGAATCGCGCGTCGCCGCCGAACTGGCCCAGGCGCAGAAAAAACCCGCTCCGACCCTGCGCATGCCGAAATCCAAGTTCGATCAGGAAAAAGCGTTCCAGGCCAAACTCTCCTTCATCTTCGGCGGCTTTTTCACTCTGGCGGGTCTGTTCATCCTGGCCTGGAGCCCGAAACCCGGACATCTGGATTACATCGTCTCCACGATTCCAGGGGTGGGATTCATCATGATCATCGCCCTGATGGTCCGTTGGGGGCTTGACCCGCTCTTCGCCAACTGGGGCAAGGCGGTCAAGGATTCCGGCGCCCTCTCCTGGGACTTCGCCAAGATCTTCAACCTCAACTACGTGGTGCTGGGAATCCTGATCGGCATCTTCGTGGTCAACGTGCTGCGCATTCCCGCCTGGGCCGCCAACGGCGTGCGCCTGTCGCGCCTGTTCCTGAAAACCGGCGTGATCCTGCTGGGCACCCTCTATTCCGCCGCCGAACTGGCCCAGCTCGGCGCCTTGAGCGTGGTGTTGATCGGCATCTTCGTGCTGGGCTCGGTCGGCATCGTGCTCTTCATGGGGCGGCGCATGAAATCCAGCAACTC
This sequence comes from Candidatus Magnetaquiglobus chichijimensis, assembly GCF_045865675.1. NCBI lineage: Bacteria > Pseudomonadati > Pseudomonadota > Magnetococcia > Magnetococcales > Candidatus Magnetaquicoccaceae > Candidatus Magnetaquiglobus > Candidatus Magnetaquiglobus chichijimensis. The sequence goes on along the minus strand of NZ_BAAFGK010000001.1, from coordinate 72,897 downwards.
CATGACCGGTGTCCTCTCCGCGGGCATGGGGGTGTGCGGCGTCTCGGCCACCGTGGCCTCCGCGCCGGTGGTCCAGGCCAAGGCCGCCGAGATCGCCTACACCATCGGCACCATCCTGGCCTGGGGGGTGATGTGCATGTTCATCTTCCCCACCGTCGGCCATCTGTTCCACATGACGCCGGTTCAGTTCGGCGCCTGGGCCGGAACCGGCATCCTCAACTCTGCCCAGGTGGCGGGCGCCGCCCTTGCCTTCGATCCCGAGGGGATCGAAACCCTCAAGGTCGCCGAAATCTTCAACATCACCCGTGTCCTGTTCCTGCCGATCATCGTGCTGTGGCTGGCCGCCTGGTACGTCAAACACGAGGAGAGCGCCACCCAGGTGGATCTGGTGCATGTGCTGGTGAGCAAATTCCCGATCTTCGTGCTGGGATTCATCCTGATGTTCGCCTTGAGTTCCCTGGGCATCTTCGCGCCTGCGGACCATTATCAAGGAAAATTTTTCAGCGGCGACAAGATCAAGGAGGAGAAACTCCTCAAGCCCAAACAGGCCAGGCTCCTGGAGAGTGAACTCCCCAAGATGCGCACCCCGGAGGAGAAAAAGGCCCTCTCCGATCTCATCGCCAACCGCAAGCTCACCTCCCGTGATCAGGACAACCTTCTCAAGGCCGCGGCCAAGATCCCGCAACTGGACGGTGCCGCCCGGGGCGTTCTGGAGAACGCCAGCAAGGCCGCCTGGCACGACTCGCCGGTCATCAAGGCGTATCGCGACTGGATCGCCTGGTTGTTCGCGCTGGGTCTGATCGGACTCGGCATGCAGATCACCGGTCATGCCCTTCGTCAGGCTGGGGGCACGCCGCTGGTGATCGGATCGGTGGTGGGGTTGATCAAGGCGGTGGGTTCCTTGATCGTGGTCTTGCTTTTTGTCTCCAAAACCGTGTGAGGTGTCGGCATGGAACACCCTTCTTTTGATCGTGGTTCAGCGCTGTCGATCTTCAAGAGCGACCGTCTGGAGGATATCGCCGCGTTGGTGGCGGCTCTGGTGATTGCCGTGGGCGTGTTGCTGGTGATCGGACATGGGTGATGGCGGGACGCCCGCATCCACGCGATTGGATGCGGGCGTGGACCTGTTGTTGGCCCATCACGGCACGCCGGGGGCCCGACGTGCCGAGGCCTTGGCCGTGCGCATGGCGCTTCTGTTGCAGGCGCGCGTCACGCATCTGTTGGTGGTGCCGGCCTTTTGGGAAGGGATGATGGGGGACGACTGGTTGAACAACGCCGCCACGCGGGATGCGTTCGGCTCCTATCTGGAGAATCTCCTGTCCGAAGAGGCCCAGGTGGTGGTGGCTGGGGTTCGGGAGCGGTGTCTGGCTTCCGGGCTTGGTTATCGTGCGCTCTTGCGGCAGGGGGATGTGACCGAGGTCATGTTGCGCGTGGCCACGGAGATCAGTCCGACGATGATGGTGATCGGGCCGCGGCGACCTGGAGGGGTGCCGGGGTTTCGGGATCGGGTACGGATCGAGGGGTTGGCGCGGGGGCTTGAGGTACCGTTGCTGATCGCGCCGTGGGAGGGAAGCCGCGGGTAAACCGTTACGGGGTGGCCAAGGTCTCCGGTTCACATACGGAAAGCGGCGCCCCGAAGCGCCAGGCCCATTCAAAACCTCGGGGCCTTGCCCGGCCCCCCGCCAGCAGAACCCCTCCCATCACCCATCGACCTCACCCCACCATGGACCAACCACCTCCCCCATCCGACAACCGCAACTGGGTCACGGTCTCCATCCCGTGGCTCACCGCAACCGAACTGGCAGAGTTCATCGACACCAATCCCCGCCGCCTGTTCGGCCTGAACCCCACCCTGCGCCTGGATCGCTGGGAAGCCGACCCCAACCCGCTGCAACCGGAATGGCGCGCCCACCTGCACGCCTTCAACGAAGCCAACGACCAGCATACCACCTGCCAGATCACTTGCTCGGCAATACCGGATGGCTGGTTGCTAACCTACGATTCGGGTTGGAAAAGAGCACTGGAGATCACCCGGCGGGAACACGACGATCAGGGCTCGGCCCTGACCCTCACGGAACACTATCACCCCCTCCCCGACCAGCCCCCGGCACAAGAAGCCCGCGCCCGCGCGATCGACCCGAGCCTGATCCCATGGGGTCGCGCGGTACGGCGTCACCTGTTCTGGCACGCCCGCCTGGGGTGGATCCCTGTTTGTCGCTGGTATCTGGCGTGGTTGCCAGGATTGAAACCATCAACCAGACGCATCGTCCGGCTGCTGGTCTGGAGCGGAGTTCTGGAATGGCTGGTATTGACCCTGATGCTGGGCGGGATGGCACTCACTGGACTCTGACCATGCCATGCACCGTTGACGGAGACGGAGACGGAGACGGAAAAAGCCTCTCGCGGCTTAAGTTCGATCCGCTCCACGGAACGCCCGGGCCATCCGGCGCCGGAACAGGTCAAGCAGGCGTTGGCGATTCTGGAGCCAACGCCTGCCAAAAATGACGCCGTGAAGCTCCTCATCCATGCACAGGCCGGAGTGAGGCACACACAAGATGGATCATTTTGGATCACACCCCGGCACCCAACAAAAAACGGTTGGCTACAGATATAGCCAACCGTTTGATTTACATCTAAAAATGGTGGGCAGTATAGGATTTGAACCTATGACCCCTACCGTGTCAAGGTAGTGCTCTCCCCCTGAGCTAACCGCCCGTGCTGCGAATCCACATATACTAACCGGTTTTTCGGAGCCGGTCAACCCCTCCCAAACGGGTTGGCGCACGCACCCTTTGGCCGGATCGGGTCAGCCGTGGCTGTCGCTCTCCAGCATTGTCCGGTAGTCGTCCGCGGAGAGCATTCCGTTCACCGTATCGGGTTGATCCGGACGCAGACGGATCATCCATCCCTCGGCGTAGGGGGCCTCGTTGACCCGCTCAGGCGCGGATTCCAACTCCGAGTTGATCGCGCTCACCGTGCCGTTCACCGGCGCGAAGAGGTCGGAGACCGACTTGACCGACTCCACCACGCCGAACGGTTTGCCCTGCTCCAGACGGGTTCCGACCTTCGGCAACTCCACGAACACCACATCCCCCAAGGCGTGAGCCGCGTAGGCGGTGATGCCGACCTCCACTTCGGAGTCCAGAACACGCGCCCATTCGTGTTCCCGACTGTAACGCAAATCCCGTGGAATCTCTCCAATCTCTGACATGGCGTTCCATCCTCGTCATGGGTTCGAGTCGTATAACTTACAGGATGGGGGAAGACCCCCCTCACCCCCCGTACCATGGAGCTCCCTTTGGGAGTTCCAGTAAACTGGCATAATGGGGGCAAAAAAAACTCACCCCCGACCGTGGACCTCCCTGGCGGGCGTTCCACGCTAGAGAAGACAATTATGGTCCGATTCAGCGGCCAAAGGCAATCCTTGATTCGGAGCCGCGCCAAAAAACGCCAGACTCAGACATCCAGAAAACGCGACACCGAAAGAATCGCGCCCGCCAGACCCAGTATCGCCCCGATCAGCACGATCAGCAACAGCTGCGTCCAGGGCAGAAAGGCCCATTGCACGGTCATGCCGAAGCTCTGCCCGATCTCCAGAATCGCCCCGCGCGCGCCCAAATGGAGCGCGCTCGTGAACAACAGGGCGCCACACGCGCCCAGGATCCCCTGCAACAGCCCCTCGTAGATGAAAGGCGCCCGGATGAACGCATCGTCCGCGCCCAGGAAGCGCATGATCTCCATCTCGTCACGGCGGGCGATGATGGTGAGCTTGATCGTGTTGGAGACAATCAGTCCCACGGCCAGCAGCAACAAAAGCGAAATCGCGTTGCCCAGAAAACGGATCGCACGAATCAACGCGGCAAGACGTTCGGCCCACTGCTGGTCATGGGAGATCGACTCCACACCCGGCATGGCGCCGATCTCCTTGGCCAGGGATTCGGTCTGGGCGGGAACGGAACGGACCATGCGGAACTCCAGCGAATAGGGAAGGGGATTTTCATCCAGCTCATCGAGCAGGGCGCCCTCGTCGCCGAGCATGGTTTTGAGTCGTGTCACCGCCTCCTTGGGGGGGATGATGGTCATCTCCGCGACACCTGGGTGACCCTTGATCAGCTTGCCCACCTGGATCAGTTGCTCACGCTCCACCCCGCGACGCATGAACACCGTCACCAGATTGTCATCTTCCCAGTGGGTCAAGGCGAGGTTGGCGTTGACCAGCAACAACGAAAAGAGACCATGAATGGTCAAGGCCAGGGCAATGACCAGACTGGTGGTCCAGTGGGAGAGCGAGCGCTCGGCAAATGGACGCCACGCCTGTTTCATGGCACGCGCGTGGAAAATCCGCGCGAACAGGCCATATCCCCCTGGGGGCATCCGGGCCGGCGCGCCGGGGGGTGAGCCTGCGTCGCCGGAATGGGGAGAGGGCCGGATCATGCGGCATCCTCATCGGAAATGGGTTGCGGCGCGGTGTGCAACAGGGCGCCATCGCGCATGTCCAGGCGGGGATGGGCGAGTTCGGCGGCCAGATCCAGATCGTGCGTCGCCACCAGAACCGTGGTTCCCTGCCGATGCAGACCCTCGAACAGCGCCATGATGTGGCGTCCGATCTCCTTGTCGAGATTGCCGGTCGGCTCATCGGCGATCACCAGGGGTGGACGGTTCACCGTGGCGCGGGCGATGGCCAGGCGTTGTTGTTCACCGCCCGAGAGGGTGATGGGGTTTTGATGCATCCGTTCCAGCAGGCCGACATTCTGCAATGCCCGGCGCACCTGTCCGGGAATGCGTGCCGGCTCGTGACCGGCCACCTCCATGGCCAGGGCCACGTTGTCGAAGACCGACCGGTCGTAGAGAAGCTTGAAGTCCTGGAAGATCACCCCAATCCCGCGACGCAGCGCCGGCAGTTGACCGCGGGTCAGGCGTGCCACGTCGCGACCATCCACCAGCACCGATCCCTCCGAGGGGAACGCGGCCCGGTAGATCAGGCGCAGCACCGAACTCTTGCCAGCGCCCGAGTGACCGGTCAAAAAGTGAAACGATCCCCTGGGCAGACGGAAGGAGACCCGTTTCAAGGCTTCGTGACCGGTGGGATAGCGCAGCGTGACGTTGTGAAATTGGATCATGGCACCGTGAACACGATGGATTGGCAGTCATTTTTCATGGTATCGTTTCCCAGGTCGGATCACAAGTCCGTTTCGTTAAATCAAAGCTCTGGTTGTCCACGCAGACCGCCTCAAGCGGATGACTGGAGAGGTGGATCTCTGTTGTCACGCGCTCCCACACCTTGCGGACCGCCTCAAACGGGTGCCTGGAAAGGATTCTCATCCCATCCCGCGGGTTCAGGCGATATGTTGACCGGGTTGCGTTGTTTCGCACGCGAGAATTCCGTATAGTAGGATCGTGCTATTTTGTCTGGCGGCTTTCCGATCGTGGAGTCGAAACGTGATCGTTCAATGTGAAAGTTGTCGCGCGCAATTCGACGTCGATGACGAAATCCTGCGTCCTTCGGGACGCAAGCTGAAGTGTTCCCAGTGTCAGGCGGTCTTTTTTCAGCCGCCGCCCAAGAGTCGCGACGCCAAGGGCGAAACGGTACGCGGGTCGGATGCGCGCGCCGGCGAGGCCGTGCGCGGTGGTGAGACCACCCGGACTCCTGCCGGAGGCGTCGCCTCGAAGAGCGCGACAGACCACCAGACCGAACATTTCAGGCAGTTGCCCGCCGAGGAGTCGGCCCGCTTTTTTCAAGAGGGAGCCGAGCCCGGCGAAGCGGACCTGCCCGAACCGGAAGAGATCATCGAGGAAGAGGATATCAATCTGGATGCGTTTGGCGACATCCCGGTGATGGATGCCTTTGGTCCCTCCGACGCGGATGCCACCACCCGCGAGGCGCAACCGGTCGCCCAGGAGATCTCCGCGGACGAAGCCTTCGGTGGGTTGATGGGAGATCTCTCCGGCGACATGGAAGAGGAGTCGGCGCCTGCCCGGAGCGGTCTGATCGACACCTATCTGCAAGCCGAGCCGGAAGAGGAGCTGGAAGAGGAGCTGGAAGAGGAGGAGGCGTTACCGCCCCCTCCCCCGCCCCCGGTCGCTCCGGCGCGCGTCGCGTCACCGCCACCCCCTCCTCCGGTCGATGATGTGGATGATGACGCCGAAACCGTCGTCGGGTCGTTGGGGAGACTGGCCCTGGGCAAACCCACGGCCAGGGAGTTGGAACTTGCAAGACTGGCACGAGAAAAGCAAGCACCACCCCCACCACCACCCCCACCACCCCCACCGCCGCCACCGCCTCCGCCACCTCCACCGCCGCCACCCGCGCCGGTCAAGTCGGAGCCGAAAAAGGAGACTTTCGTGAAAGTGGAACCCAATCTGATCGATGATACCGTCGAGGAGGAGACGGTGGAGGAGCCCGTGTCCGGAGGGGGACCGGGCGCGCGTCGGCTCTGGTTCCTGTCGGTGTTTCTGTTGATCGCTCTTGGCGTGGGTCTGCTCGCCCAGACCGACTGGTGGACCTACAAGCGCTTCGATCTGTTCAGCGACTACCGTTTCCACTCTGCCCAGGGTGAGTGGCGTCGTTATCCGCATGGCATGGTGCTGCTGATCTCCGGTGAGATGGCCAACACCAGCCGTCTGGTCAAACATGTGCCGGCGATCCGGGTGGTGTTGCTGGATGCCGAGGGCAAGGAGTTGACCTCGGCCTTGGGGTACGTGGGTCGGGTGGTGGATGACAAATCCCTGGACGAGAGCAGCGAGGCGGCCTTGCGCACCATGGCCGGCCTGCAAAGCGAGGAGAAGCGTCTGAAGGTCAGCAAAATGATGCCAGGCCAGACCGCCGCCTATCAGATTCTGTTCGTCAAGCCGCCGCCGGAGAGCGTCCGTTTCCGTTTGCAGCTGCTGTTGCCCGATGGCAAGGGGATGATCACCAGGGAAAAGACCCTGCCGGACAAGGAAAGGGCCGCGCCGAACGACAAGAAATCATGATGAATCCCGCATTGGACCCGGCCACGGGGTGATCGTCATCCCGTGACCGTGCCGAGTCGTCTTCATCCTGGATCCGTGATTCCTGTCGGCCCCTCCTTCCGTTGATTGCCCGTGAATCCCGCCATACGGAGTCTGGCCCCTCGCGAGGCCGTCACCAAACCGGCTCGATCCCCATGTCATCCCCGCAACAGTGGGGATCTTCGCTCCACGGCCCCCATGACCACCGCATCGATCACACCCTCCCAAACATCCCGAAACACCCACCCGATCACCGCCCGCCGTCTGGCCGCCCTGGCGGTGCAACGGGTCTGCCGCGATGGCCTGGCCCTGCGCCTCGACGAATCGCAACTCTCCCAACTTCCACCCCGCGATCGCCACTTCGCCCTGGAGATCGCCGCCGGCACCCTGCGCAACCTCAGTCTGCTCGACGCCATCCTGAACCTTTGCCTCACCCGCCCCCTGGCAGCCAACAAACACCTGACCCGAGCGGTCCTGCGCACCGCGCTCTATCAAATCCACTTCCTGCGCGTGCCACCCCATGCCGCCATCGACGAAGCGGTCACCCTGATCAAAACCTCCCCGGATCGCCCCCTGGCCGGCTTCACCAATGCCGTTCTGCGCGCGGCGACACAAGTTGATCCACAGGCGATCCCAACCTCCCGGACCGATCCGCTGAACCAACTGGCGACCGAATTCTCCCATCCCACCTGGCTGGTATCCCGCTGGCTGGCAAACGCAGGCGAGACCACCACCCGCGCACGCCTGGCGGCCAATCAACACCCCGGGCCACTCACGTTGCGCGTCAACACCCTGGCAACCGACCGACAGAGCCTGCTGGCCGCTCTCGGCGCACACGGCAGACCCCATCCCCACGCGCCCGAAGGGGTGATCGTGACGGAAGCCCCGGCGATCGAGGCTCTGCCCGGCTACGCGCAAGGGTGGTTTCTGGTGCAGGATGGCGCCGCCCAATGGCCGGCCCGACTGCTCGATCCCCGCCCGGACGAGGCGATTCTGGACCTCTGCGCCGCGCCAGGAGGAAAAACCGCCCATCTGGCCGCCCTGACGCAAAACCGGGCACGGATCTGCGCGGTCGATGCGCACGCGGGACGGTTGCGGACCCTGCGGGAGAATCTGACCCGGTTGGGGGTTGACGGGGTGGAGATCATCACCGGGGATGCCGCGGAGACGACGCTTCTGGAAGGACGGCGGTTTCACAAGATTCTCGCGGATCTGCCCTGCTCGGCGACCGGGGTGATCCGGCGTCATCCGGAGATCCGCTGGCGCCGCCAGGCCGGAGATCCGGCTGCCATGGCCGAAACGCAGAAGCGGATCCTGGAGGCGTGTGCCGCACGACTGCTTCCGGGCGGGCTGCTGGTCTACGCGGTCTGCTCCCTGGAACCGGAAGAGGGAAGCGAACAGATCGAGGCCTTTCTGACGCGCCATCCCGACTGGCAACGCGTGCCGATCCCGCCCGACACCCCCGATCTGCCCGCCTCGGCCCTGATGCCTGAAGGGGATCTTCGTTTCGAGCCGGCCCTGCACGACATGGACGGCTTTTTCATCGCCCGCCTGCAGCGCGAACAGGCTTGGTCAGCGGATGACAGAACGGATTGATCCGCTTATCTTTTGTATATCTGACGATCCGTTGCTTTGAAACACTCAACCCGCGATCGGGTACCTCCGCAGCTCACGCCGCAGATGCGACCAATCCGGCAGCACGGCGGCGACGCGCTCCCAGAAGGCCGGAGAATGGTTCATCTCGAAGCGGTGACAGAGTTCGTGCACCAGCACGTAATCCACCAGCCGGACAGGCAGACGCATCAGGCGCCAGTTGAGATTGATGGCGCCGCGACTCGAGCAACTCCCCCAGCGACCGGTCTGACCGCGAATCGTCACCGTCCGCCAGGTGACCCCCATGCGGGTGGCCCAGTGGGCCAGCCGTTCCGGCAGGTATTCCGCGGCGCGACGGCGATACCACCGCTCCAGGGCCAGCTCCAGCCCATCCGCAGAGAGCGGAACGGGAAGCCACAGTTCGTCTCCCACCCGTCGGGCGCGGGTGATCCCCTCTCCGGCGACGCGCAAGACCAGGCGCTCATCGAGCAGCGGGATCAGAACGCCGTCGGCCAGCACCGGACGGGTCGGGGGGTGCGATCGGCAGCGCGCCAGCTGTTCGGTCAACCAGGCCGCCTGATCGCGCAGAAACCGCTCCACCGTGGCCTGACTCATGTGCATCGGCGCCCGCGCCTCGATCGCCCCTTCCGCCGTGACGCGCAGCGCCAACCGCTTGCGCAGCGGATGGCGAACCAGCGCATAGTGTACGGTCAGCTCCGGCAGTCGCACCTGAGCGGTTGTTTGGCACCTGCCAAACAGCCGACGCGGGCCATTCATGGCCCGCCAGATTGCGCAGCAATGCGCGAATCGATTTTTTCGATTCGTGCAGGACCTTTGGTGATTCCATGTATGGAATCACCAAACAGCCGCTGATGGATGGTCGTGGTCATTTTTTTCCTCGTGGCACTTTCTCAAGCGGGAGCGAACCGCTATAGTACCCGCCACATCCGGATACGTCATCCGGATAATCCTGGCGATCCGAACCTTTGGGAAACAAACATGGAAACCGGTTACTTTGGCGACTTCGGCGGTGCCTTCATCCCGGAGATCCTCCACGAGACCTTTCGCCGCCTCACCGCGGCCTATGAGGAGGCGCGCGCCGATCCGGCGTTCTGGAACAGCTACGTCCGCCTGATGGAGAACTACTCCGGACGCCCCACCCCCTTGACCTTCGCGGAAAACCTCTCGGCCCGATACGGTCGCCGGGTCTACATCAAGCGCGAGGATCTCAACCAGACCGGCGCCCACAAAGCCAACAACGTCATGGGTCAGGGGCTGCTGGTCAAACGCATGGGCAAGCGGCGGGTCATCGCCGAAACCGGCGCCGGACAACATGGCATGGCCACCGCCACCATGGCCGCGCGCATGGGATACGAATGCGTGATCTACATGGGGGCCGAGGATGTGGAACGACAGCGTTCCAACGTCTTCTGGATGGAACGGCTCGGCGCGCGGGTGGTTCCGGTCCATTCCGGTTCCAAAACCCTCAAGGACGCGGTCAACGAGGCGATGCGCGACTGGGTGGCCAGCATGGACGACACCCACTATCTGCTCGGCACCGCCTGTGGCGCTCATCCGTTTCCGGCCATGGTCTCCTGGTTCCAGTCGATCATCGGCACCGAGGCCAAGGCGCAGATCCTGGCCGCCGAAGGGCGTCTGCCCACCCATGTGTATGCCTGCGTGGGAGGTGGTTCCAATGCCATGGGGATCTTCCAGGGGTTTCTCGACCATCCGGAGGTAAATCTGGTGGGGGTCGAGGCGGGCGGTCTGGGGGTCGAAACCGGTCGCCATGCCGCGCGGTTGGCCTCGGGATCCGGCACCGTCGGCATGGCGCAGGGATACAAGACCTTCTTTCTCCAGAACGGCGACGGCCAGATGCTCGACACCCACTCCGTGGCCGCGGGGTTGGATTATGTCGGGGTGTCGCCGATCCTGGCCCATTTGCATCAGACCGGTCGGGTGCGTTTCGAGGCGGCCACCGACCGCGAGGTGGTTGCCGCGTTGCAGGAGTTGATGCGTGCCGAGGGATTGATCCCGGCACTTGAATCCAGCCATGCCGTGGCCCAGGCGTTGAAGGAGCTGCCCACGCTCCCCGAGGATGCGATCGTGATCATCAATCTCTCCGGACGGGGTGACAAGGACATCTTCACCATTGCCGATGCCCTGGATGATCCGGGTTGGCGGCATTTCATCCGCCAGAAAGCGGCGCAATACGCAGCCAGAGAGGCCTGAGGGGGGCAATGCCTCCGTGTTGAATCAGGGCGCTTGCCGGGCTGGTGGCGATCGTGAGGCGCTACGCTACATCGCCCCATAATCCGGACCGCTTCCCCCCTCGGGCGGTGTCCAGACAAGGGTATCCAACGGATCCTTGATGTCGCAGCACTTGCAGTGCAGACACCGTTCCGCACGGATGCGCGTCACGGTCCGTTCCACCTCGGGCGGGCACCTCGCCTCGTAGACCCCGGCGGGACAATAACGGGTTTCGGGATTGGCGAAGCGCGTTCGCCCCGCGTTCGCGAGCCGCTCCGGATCCTGCACCCGCAGATGGCATGGCTGATCGTGACGATGACGGATGGCACTCAAGGCGAGCGCCGTGGAACGGTCGAGGATCCAGGGCGCCGGCGCGGGCATGGTCGGGGGGGATCGATCTGGCGTCACCTCCTGCAAGCGGGCCCGATCGGCGATGGACCAGCGCCAGCTCCAGGGAGAGCGGCCCCGGCTGAACCGTTCCCAGGCGGCGTTGACCAGTCCGGGGAGCCAACCGGCACGAAATCCCGGTCGCACGTTGCGCACCTCCTTGAGTCTTGCCATCCAGGCCGATGCCTCGACCCGATCCGGATAGCCGCGCAGTCCGGCGGCGGTAAAATCCCCGGTTTCAAAGGCCGCGATCACCCCTTCCGCGGCGGCCACCCCGGATCGGATGGCGTTGCCGATCCCCTTGAGGCGGGCGGCATCCAAAAATCCCGCCGCATCCCCGATCAGCACCCCCCCATCGAACTCCAGACGCGGCAGACACTGCCACCCTCCCTCCACCAGCGCGCGGGCGCCGAAGGCGAGCGGTTGGCCTCGGACGAGCCGGGCGCGGATGCGCGGATGGTTTTTCCACTGCTGGAAGGCCACGAACGGGTCGAACCAGGGATCCCGGTAGTCCAACCCGACCACCCAACCGATGGCCAGCCGTCCGGGTGCGACCGGATAGAGGAACCCGCCGCCGTGTTGGGATCCGGCCAGTGGCCAGCCGAGGGTATGCACCACCCCCGCGACGGTCCGATCGGTCGGGATCTCCCAGAGCTCCTTGAAACCCAGACCATGGGTCTGGGGCGGGCGACCGCGCTTGAGGTCGAGTTTCCGGATCGCCTGTCCGGTCAGATGCCCCCGGCACCCCTCGGCCAGGATGGTGACCGGGGCGTGCATCGCCAGGCCGGGCTCGAAGCCGGGTCCGGGTTCGCCCCGGCCATTCACCCCCTGATCGCCGGTCCGGATGCCGAGCAGACGCTCCCCCTCCCACAGCAACTCCCGGGCGGCGAATCCGGGATAGATCTCCACCCCGGCCTGTTCCGCCAGGCCAGCCAGCCAGCGGCAGAAGCTCCCCAGGGCGAGCATGCGACAGCCGCGATGGGACCAGCCGTGCGGCAGGGGGATGGCGTGGTGGCGTGTCAGATGGAGCAGGGTTTCGTGGATGACCTCCGGTCCCAGGGGTGCGGTGGCGATCTCCTCGGGGCTCAACAGAGGGAGGAGGTCGTGGGGGTCGAGGAGGGCGCCGGAGAGCAGATGCGCGCCGATGCGGGCTGACTTCTCCAAAAGCGCGATGGTGAGATCAGGGTGATGTCGTTTCAGGTGCAGCGCGGCGGCCAGGCCCGCCGGACCGGCGCCGACGATCAGCACATCGTGGGAGGATTCGGTCATGGAGGACGGTGCGCGGCGGCGGTTTACGGGTGCTGGAGGCCTGGGGCGTGCGAAGTTGCCGGCTCAGGTGCGGAGGCAGGGCCTTCGAGGTGTCACGAATCCGAACGGATCGGGGCATGGAGTCCAGGGACCATGGGCCCTTGATCCCATCCGTCGGGCATCACGCGACCCCCTGTCTCAAACCACGAAAGAAGGCCCCCACCGCCTCGGCGCCCTGTTCGGCATGAATCCGCATCGCCGCCGTGCCCACCACCGCGATCTCCGCCTGTCCACACAAGGCCGCCACGTCGGCGGGCGTGCCGACCCCGAAACCCACCGCCAACGGCACCCCGGTCACCTGACGACAGCGGGAGAGGAATTGGGTCAGATCCGCATTGAAATCGGTATGCGCGCCGGTGACCCCCTTGCGCGCCACGCAGTAACAGAATCCGCGCGCCAGGCCGCCGATATACCCCAACCGCTCGTCCGTCGAGGTGGGGGTGAACAGCTGCACCCAGTCCAGGCCCATCTCCGCGCACAGCCCCATCGGTTCCCCCGCCACCTGGGGCGGCCAGTCGGGAATGATCAACCCGCGCATCCCCATTTCGGCGGCGGCGCGCATGAACCGTTCCACCCCGTAGGCCATGAGAATGTTGGCATAGGTCATGATCAGAAAAGCCACGCCCGGATGACGCCGAACCATTTCACGGGCGAACGCCAGACCATCGGCGACGCGAAAGCCGGCGTCCAGGGAGAGCTGATTGGCCTGGGCGATCACCGGACCATCGGCGATCGGCTCGGAAAAGGGGATCTGCAACTCCATCAACTCGACACCCGCCCCGGCCATGGCATCGATCACGCGCCGGTTCTCGTCCAGGGAGGGATGACCCAGCACCAGATGGGACATGAGCAGAATCGGCGCCTCTCCGAGCGCTTGGCGCTCGGCCAGACGATGACGGATAAACGGTTCCAAGGACATGCGTGGCAACTCCCGACAACGGTGAACCCAAAACCACGAACCCTGTTGAATCGAAATCCGGGTCCAGGATGTTCCTCATGCAGCCATTATGAACCCAATCGAGATCCCGCTCAACGGGCGGCCCGCCACACCGCGCGGATGTGCCGCGCGGCGTCGATTCCAGCGGCTCCTGTCGCAGCGTTCATTTTTCACCTGACAACACCTGATCGAAATAGTCGATCGTCCTCCGCAACCCCTCGTCCAGAACCACCGTTGGCTGCCAGTCCAACCGCTCCCGGGCCAACCCGATGTCCGGTTGACGCTGCCTGGGATCGTCGGTGGGCAACGGCGCGAACACGATCGACGATCGGGAACCGGTCAGCTCCACCACCTTGCTCGCCAACTCCAACATCGTGAATTCGCCGGGATTGCCGAGATTCACCGGCCCGAGAAAGTCGTCCCCGGAACACATCAGCCGCAAAAAACCCTCCACCATGTCATCGACATAGCAGAACGAACGCGTCTGCGTGCCATCTCCGTACACCGTGATCGGATCCCCGCGCAGCGCCTGCACCACGAAATTCGAGACCACCCGACCATCGTTGGGATGCATGCGCGGACCATAGGTATTGAAGATCCGCGCCACCTTGATGCGCAACCGATGCTGACGATGATAGTCGAAAAACAACGTCTCCGCGCAACGTTTGCCCTCGTCGTAACAGGATCGTGGTCCGATGGGATTCACATGGCCCCAGTAATCCTCTCGTTGCGGATGAACCTGTGGATCCCCATACACCTCGCTCGTCGATGCCTGCATGATCTTGGCCCGTACCCGCTTGGCCAGACCCAGCATGTTGATCGCCCCATGCACGCTCGTCTTGGTGGTTTGCACGGGATCGAATTGATAATGGATCGGCGAGGCCGGACAAGCCAGATTGAAAATCTCGTCCACCTCGACATACAGCGGGAAGGTTACATCGTGACGCAGCAATTCAAAAAAGGGATGATCCAATAGAGCGAGAATATTCCTTTTGTTGCCGGTAAAAAAATTGTCCACGCACAATACATCCGCACCCTCGATCAGAAGATGCTCACACAAATGCGATCCGAGAAAACCCGCACCGCCGGTTACCAATACCCTTTTTCCGGAAAATCTGCTCATTTCAGCTCCCCAGTCACGAAAACCTCATACCCTGAAAAACCAATCCAGACCCCTTGTGAATCAAGAAAAAAACCTCTGCACCCCGATCAGACGATTGGAATGATCAATAGGGATCATGAATAAAAAAATCCTTGAAAAACAAATAAGAAAAAAAATCAAATTTTCCCTTGAACTCCTCGTCCATTCGAGGCAGAATGCCGTTTGCCTGACGGGGAGACCTGTTAACGCATCCTTGAGATCGCCAGACAGCCGCTCTTCCCGCAACCACTGACAATCGTTAAAAAATGGTCGCTCCCCAAGTGGCAAAATCACAAACCCATCGTCAAGCATGCCATGGGAATCGCCTCTTGGCTAGCTGAAAAATCTTGCAAACCCAAAAACCAGTAACACCAAAGAACACAAAATGAACGTCTTAACTCATCGAGGAACCGCCATGACCTACAATGAAGCCGTTGTCGCGGCCCGCGAGAATGCTGCCAAAACCCGGAAAAGCTGGTATATCCTCTCCGATGGACGCGAAAACTACAAAATCCGCGACCACCACGCCGGTCTGACCGGCAAGATCGGCCAGGAAAGCCGGGATTTCCAGATCACGGCAGTGGTGCATCCGGTCTGGCAGGAGTAATCGCCCGGTCGATCACCCGGTTTTGAGTTCAGGGCGTCATTCAGCTCTTGAGCCGAAACGCCCATCCATCCCGGTCGGTCATGCGACCGGGATGAGCGTCCACACGCCACCTCACGCTTCAATCCCTCTCCCGCGCCACCCTCCGATCCCTCCGCCTGACGACACGAAAGCGTTGCCACCACCACGCATGCCGGCCCCCTCCCCTCGCGGGAGTCCAACGGCAAGGGCCGGGGGAAAATTTCACGCACATCCCTTCCCAAGCGCGCCCGGCTGGCTCATAATCCGCGCTGCGACCTGACAGGGCATGACCTGGGGAGAACCGCTCTCCGGTCCCATCCTCGGCACTCCACGCGGGGGCGGACCACGGCGGAAATCAGCTCCTTGCGCATGCTCTGGCCGGTCCCGGCCCCACTCGATCGACCGCACGGATGCAGACATCACATGGCTGGAACCCCGAACAAAACCCCATACAAGAATCTCAGCCCGGAGGTGATCCTCCAGGCCACGGAACGGCTTGGAGCGCGTTGCGATGGCCGGTTGCTGGCGCTCAACAGCTTCGAGAACCGGGTCTATCAGGTCGGTCTGGAAGGGGGTGGCGCCCTGGTGGTGAAATTCTACCGCAAGGGTCGCTGGAGTCGCGAAGCCATCCTCGAAGAGCATCACTTCACCCGCCAGTTGGCGGACCTGGAAATCCCGGTGGTATCTCCCCTGCCCGATTCCGGGGATGCAACCCTGCACACCTGGCGGGGGTTTCGTTATGCGCTCTATCCGAGCCGTGGAGGTCGCGCGCCGGATCTGGAAAACCTCGACCATCTCGAACGGTTGGGCCTGGCCCTGGGACGGATTCACGCCCTGGGCGCAACCCGTTCCTTCGTGGCCCGCCCCACGCTGGATGTGGAGAGTTTCGGCGAGGAGCCGCATCGCTTCCTGATGGCCTCGAAATTCATTCCGTTGGATTTGCGCGCCACCTACGACGCCTTGATCAAAGAGTTGTTGCAGCGCATCCGCCGTTGTTTCTCGCTGGCCGGCGAGGTGCGTCTGATCCGCCTGCAT
Source organism: Candidatus Magnetaquiglobus chichijimensis (assembly GCF_045865675.1). NCBI lineage: Bacteria > Pseudomonadati > Pseudomonadota > Magnetococcia > Magnetococcales > Candidatus Magnetaquicoccaceae > Candidatus Magnetaquiglobus > Candidatus Magnetaquiglobus chichijimensis. The sequence goes on along the minus strand of NZ_BAAFGK010000001.1, from coordinate 56,631 downwards.
GGGGATTGTCACTCCGGCAACATTCTCTGGACCGAACATGGACCATTGTTCGTGGATTTCGACGATGCACGCATGGGACCGGCCATCCAGGATCTCTGGATGTGTCTGTCGGGTGATCGGAATGAGCAGGGTACCCAATTGGCCGCCCTGTTGCGGGGCTATCGGAAGTTTCACGATTTCAACCCGCGCGAGGTGCATCTGATCGAGGCCTTGCGCACGTTGCGGATGATCCACTACGCCGCCTGGATTGCCCGGCGGTGGGATGACCCGGCGTTTCCGCGCGCCTTTCCCTGGTTCGACGCCCCGCGTTACTGGGACAATCACATTCTTTCGTTGCGGGAGCAGGTACTGCTCATGCAGGAGCCACCCTTGGAGTGGAATCCGATGGCGTATCGGGGCGATTACTGAGGCGGGGCCCTGGTGTCACTTGCATGATGAGGGGAGCCCCCCTCACCCCCCCGTGCCACGGACCGCCCTTCAGGAGCGCCATGGTAGGCACGAAGATCCCCAAAAGCCTGCCATAACGGGCGTCCTGAACCGTCATACTTCTCGTTTATATCGGTGCGCTCGCCATCAAACCGCAACCATCATGGGATGCATCGTTTTCCGCACGGCTGCCGTGCAAGATATGATCTTTGTTTTCAAAAATCGGAAACGACGCTCATGAAGGCTGCGCGCGACGCCTTTTTCGCAAAAGAGGCGAAAAAGGCTTCTTTTAAAGAGCGCGCTACAGTCAAAAGCAAAACCCTGGGAGAGGAATCTCCCAGACGCTCTCTTTTTTTTCGATGGTAACTTGACATGATGGGGGGGGGAGAACCCCCACCCCCCGTACCACGGACCGCCCTTCGGGAGTTCCATGGTAAAAACCACCTGTTCCAAACCAGGCGCGGTTTAATGCGCGATTCTCACCTCCTGAAAATCGCTCGAGCGCGCGGCACGCACTCACCCCCCCTTGATGGCCAGAACCGGGCAGGAGACCTTGCCGATCAACCGTTCCACCACGCTGCCGAGAAAGACCCGTTCGATGCCGGTACGGCCATGGCTGCCGCTGACCACCAGATCGGCGCCGACGCGAAGGGCCTCGGCGGCGAGGGCATCCGCCGGGGGATGGCTTTCGAGCACTTCACCGCTAACCACCACCTCCTGACTTCTGGCATGCTCGAGCATCCGATCCACCGCCTCGGTGGCCAAGGCCATCCGTTTCTGGTTTCCCTTGCTCTCCACCACCGACACCACGCGCAGCGGGATGGCGCTCTGCCTGGCCAGAATGGTCGCCACCACGCCGGCCCGTTCGCTGTAACGTGAGCCATCGGTTGCCAGCAGAATGGTCTTGCGCCACAAGGTGGCGCCACGCGGCACCACCAGCACCTTGCAGGGGGCCTCGGCCACCACGCGGGCAGTGGCGTCACCGACCATCCAGCGGGCCAGTCCACGCCGGCCACGCCGGCCCATGACCACCAGATCCGCGTCGCAGGCGTTGGCCGCGTCGATGATCTCGCGGTGGGGATGGACCCCGCGACGGATTTCGACGTTGCAGGCCACTCCTTGACTCTCGACCCATTTTTTCATCTCGCCCGTGGAGCGGGCGGCGTTGAGTTCCTGGGTCCGGAGCTGTTCCAGGGCGATGGATTCGAACTCGGGATTGGAAAAGAGCATGTGCATCGCGGTGATGCGACCGGAGAAAAGCTGGGCGAGTTCCACGGCCAACGCCACCGCGCTGCGGGAGTACTCCGAGCACTCCGTGGCGACCAGGATGTGGGAGAAGCGACCGGTGGGCAGCAGGGGGCGCATTTCGCTCATGAGGATCGGGCCTCGCTTGGAAGGTGTTGGGGATGCGCGCCGCTTCCGGGGGTGCCGGAAGCGGGCTCCGCATCCGGATGGATCAGTGGGCCCCGCCGCCGAGGATGCCCGAAGCGGCCAGCACCAGCACCAGGATTTCGGCGATCATGATGGCCGAGTAGACCTTCTCCCCTTTTTTCAGGAACAGGGGCAAAACCTTGGCGTAGCAAACCACGGTGATGCCAGCCAGGATCGCGATGCCGATGTAGTTGAGGTAGTCCCCCCGATGAACCAGGGCAACCCAATCCCAACCGGTGGGACCGTTGACCGCCTTGAGATACTGATCGGCGGGCAGCACCCAGTATTGGGCGAGTTGTTCCATGGAGACGTGGGAAGGAAGCACCCCGAAGACGTAGAGTCCAAAGAAGATCACCATCAGGACGAAGCCGATCTTCCAGCCGAGATCCAGGATGGAAGCATAGGCCACCTGCTCCTCGGAAGCGTATTTCGGGTCAGGGGTGTAGTCGGCCATGGCGTGGGTATCCTCATCAATCCGGATTGTGGATGGGTTCGATCAAAAGCCCAGGCCCTTCATCAAGGCGCGGGAGCCGGCCAGAAGCAGCATGCCGATCACCACCTTGCGCACCATCGAGGCGTTGGCCTTGCGCAACAGCCGGACGCCGACCAGGGATCCGAGCATGATCCCCAGGATGGAAGGGACGGCGATGAGGGCCAGAACAGCGCCCTTGTTGAGATAAACCCAGGCCGCCGAGGTATCGACGATGGAGAGCATGAACTTGCTGGTGGCCACCGACACCTTGAGGGGGGCGCCCATCAGGAGGTTGAGCACCGGGACATTGGCCCATCCCGCGCCCAGTCCGAACATGCCGGCCATGATGCCGATGATGATGAACATGAAGAGTCCGATCGGGGTGCGATGGACCTTCCAGTCGATCTCCTGATTTTTGGCCGCGTCGAAGTAGAGGCCGTGAATTTCCAAGGCGCTGGAGAGGGAATCGGCCTTGGGGACATCGGGTTGTTCGGACTTCTTGGCGGTCCACATCAAGGCCACGATGCCGAGGATGGTGGCGCCGAGAGAGGTCTGGACGACGTTGGTGGGCAGGGCGAGTCCCATCATGGCGCCGACGATGGCGGAGGCCGAGGCGATCAGGGCGAGTGGCATGGCCAGGCGCAGGTTGGCCATGCCGCTTTTGAGCAGGCCGGGGCCGGCGGCCAGGGCTCCGGCCAGGGCGACCAGCAGACCGGCGCCGCGCACGAAATCGAGATGGAAAGGGAAGAAAAAGCCGCCGACGATCGGCACGAACAGCACGCCGCCGCCCACCCCGCCGAGCACGGCGACGATGCCGAGCAGAAAGGAGGTGACAAACAGGGCCGCCGCCCACACCCACCAGGGGGTGGTGGCCGCGCTGGTGGCGGCACTCTCCGCGGCAAAGCCATCCGTGGCCATGAAAATCAGCAGACCGGCGAGGCCCAGCATCCATGCTCCTTGATTCCAGCGCAATTTTTGTGAATTCATGGGCGTTTCGATGGTTTCTAGAGAGGTGGGATCGGATGCATCAGTTTGCACTGATACTCTAATATGTTAGAGTCTATTGTTGAAATTTGCAATGGTCATTTCTTTCGAATCTCGGTTAATAAAAAATAATATTTCAATATCATACACTTAAAATTGAGCTATTATTGAATTGTAAAAAATTCGCAACCGTTCACCCCCCCATGATCGCAGAAGTCCGGGAACCGGCTCGGCCCAGGCGGCGCGCCTTCCGAAGGTTTTGCTTTTGCCTTTGGTGCGCTCGACAAAAGAGCGTTTTTTGCGAAAATAACGCTGCACACGGCCATGTTTGCGTGAACGTTTTGCGTCGTTGGCAAAACGTTCACGCAAACATGGCCCGGAAAACGGACATGATGGGAAGAGCCCCCTCACCCTCGACCGCGGACCTCCCTTTCGGGCGTTCCACGGTAAAAAATGTTGGGCTTGGCGCGAAAATCGTGTTATGGTAATCCATTGAGGTTCCGGACTCGAATTCGCAAAAAACGCTTTTTTTGAAGAGCCTGCTAAAACAGAAGTCAGAAGCCAAACCTCGGAGACTCCGTTTCCGAACTCAAGCCGGGTACCTCGCGGTCCCCGGACCCCTGCAATCGTGGGGGGTTCTGAATCGTTACAAAACCTTATCGCCACTTGAAAAGACGGGTATCTTGCCGCCATGAACCGTGCCACCCATAAGGGTCTTTCCTTTTCGTATCTTCTTCTGGTGTCGCTTCTCGTGCTGTGCCTTCCCGGCATGGCGCGGGCCGGGCTGCAAATCGACATCTCCAAGGGTGGTCTGCAACCCATGCCGATCGCGATTCCGAAATTCCTCGACACCAATCCGGATGGTTCGGTGAATCCCTCGGCGGCCATGGGCAATCGCATCGCGGATGTGATCGCCTCGGACCTGGAACGCTCCGGACTGTTCCAGATCCTGGATCGCAAAGGATTCCTGCAGGATTCCGCCTCGTTGTGGAAAGAGGGACCGAATTTCTCCGACTGGCGCAAGAACGGCGCGGAGGCGGTGGTGTCCGGCGCGGTGATCGACTCCGGCGGCCAGGTGAACGCGGATTTCTTTCTGCACGATGTCTATCGCGGCGCCCCGGTGGGCAAAGGTCAACGCTTTTCCGCCCCGAAGCCGGAGTGGCACCTGGTGGCCCATCGCATCGCCGATGAGATCTACTCCCGCTTGACCGGGGAATCGGGCTATTTCAGCTCGCGGATCGTCTTCGTGGCCGAACGGGGTGACAAGAAGTGGCTGTCGATCATGGACCAGGACGGTCTCAACCGCACCGATCTGACCGAAGGGCGCTCCCTGGTGCTCACCCCGCGCTTCTCCCCGAGTGGCGAGACCATTTTCTTCGTCTCCTACGTCTCCGGCGAGCCGCGCATCTATCGCCGCGAGCTGTACACCGGCAAAACCTATCCGGAAGGGGACTATCCGGGGCTCAACAGCGCTCCCTCCTGGGCGCCGGACGGCTCGAAAATGGCCATGACCCTCAACAAGGACGGCAACGCGGAAATCTACGTCAAGGATCTGGGTTCCGGCACCTTGACCCGCCTGACACAAAATCCGGGCATCGACACCTCCCCCTCCTGGTCGCCGGATGGACGGCGCATCGTCTTCAATTCCGATCGGGGTGGCTCGCCGCAGATCTATACCATGAACGCCGACGGCTCGAATCAAACCCGCATCACCTTCGCGGGCAACTACAACGCCGCCCCTTCCTGGTCCCCGCGCGGTGATCTGATCGCCTTCGTCAAGGGGGGTGGCGGTGGTTTCGGCATCTCGGTGGTCAATCCCCAGGGCAATCAGGAACGGACCTTGACCAGCTCCTGGATGGACGAGTCCCCGGCATGGGCGCCCAACGGACGCGTCATCGCCTTCACCCGCGAGATGCAAGGCAAGGGGTCGAAGCTCTATACCATCGATCTGACCGGACAAAACGAACGCATCGTTCCGATGGAGGCCGATATCCGGGCCTCGGACCCCTCCTGGTCGCCGCTGCTGCGCTGATTCCAGGCCCGATCGGGCGCGCCAGGACCGGAACGTCGGCACGACGCCCCGGTCCTGGTGATCTGCGTCAGGATTTGGTCGTGCGCGCTTGGCGCACGCATTCGGAATTCCGATCAGAATTCATTGTTATCAATTATTTATAAAATATGGCGCGAATTCTGCTTAATCCAAATGTTCTGCTTCATCACCTTTTTTTCGTTTACAAACGATCACACCTTGCACGATTATCGCAATTTGAACGATACTCTCCCATGAGAAGTTCCGCCCTGGATTCCACCAGGGACGGCGAATCGGTCGTGTCGCAAGGTATGATCATCAACGCGGTCTGCCGCGCACCCAAACACAGTACTACAAGGATTGACGAATCATGATCACGAAGCGTTCTCATTTTCTGGCCATCTCCCTGCTCTCCCTGGGCCTTCTGGCCGGCTGCGGCACGGTTCCCGGTGCGGACGGTCAAGGCGGCGACGGCGCGGGCGGCAAGGCGGGCGACGATGGTCGCGCCCTGGGCCGTCATGACGGCTCCTCGGCCTACCTCGATGGCCGTGGCGGCCCGAACGATCCCTCCGGTCGCGGCGGTGCGGGCGGCGAGCCCGAACATCGGGTCTATTTCGACCTGAACTCCTCGATCATCGACTCGTCTGCCGCCGATGTCCTGGCCCAGAATGCCCGTTGGCTCGGCAAGCGCAACGTCACCGTCGAGGGTCACTGCGACGAGCGCGGCACCCGCGAGTACAACCTCGCCCTGGGTCAAAAGCGCGCCGATGCCGCCAAGCAGTATCTGATCTCCCAAGGCGTGGATGGCTCCCGCATCAAGACCGTCAGCTACGGCAAGGAGCGTCCCCTGGTGAACGGACACAACGAAGCGGCCTGGAGCAAGAATCGCCGCGCCGATCTGGTCCCCTGATCCAGTTTGATCTCATCGCCTCCCCCTTGGAACCTCCGCGAGGGTGTTCCAAGGGGGGGCGTCGGGATGGGACGATCCGCCGCCGTCCAGCTTCGAAGCGAATCACGTTTTTCAGCGTGGCGCGCCCTGTGGGTGTTCCACGTCCTGGGGGGCGAGAGGTAACACTTCCCCCCATCACGCCATCAACCGACCGGATGTGTGGACGACCATGCGTATCGCGGTGACCGAATCTCGTCGCGCCCTCGCCCGGCGCGCGCGCCTGATGATTCTTTGTGGAACCTTCTCCCTGATCGCCGGCTGTGGCGGTCTTGGCGCGCCGCCCGAGGCGGACGGCGAACCGCCACCCAAGCCGGTGCGCGCCAGCGATGTCGCCGCGCGTCTGGACCAGTCGGAACAGAATCAGCGCAACGCCCTGGCCGATCTGAACAATCGCCTGGCACTTCTGGAGAAGCAGATCGGGCAGCTGCAAGGTTCGGTCGAGGAGGTGCGTCACGACGGCAAGAAGCTCAACGAGCGGGTCGAGCAGGTCTCGCACGCCGAAGCCAAGGCCCAGGCGGCGGCCAGCGTGCAACCCCCGGCGGTTACGGAACCGGCGGCGACCCAGGCCGCGGCTCCGACTCCGGTCGTGGCCCCCCCATCCGCGAGCACGGCGGCGGCACCCGCTCCAGCGACTCCGGCGGCTCCGGCGGCTCCGGCGGCGGCTCCCGCCAAGCCAGCGCCCACGGCTCCGGCGGCGGCTCCGGCCAAGCCCCCATCGGCGGCGGCCACCCAGGCCACCAACTCCTCCAATCCCAAGGAGGCCTACGAAGCCGCTTTCCAGCTGCTCAAGGAAAAGCAGTACGACGCGGCCAAGACCGGCTTCCAGAACTTCTTGAAGAACCATCCGAAAGATGGCACGGCGGATAACGCCCAGTACTGGCTCGGCGAGCTGCATTATGTGCAACGGCAGTTCCCGGAGGCGTTGATGGCCTTCAACCAGGTTCTGTTGCGTTGGCCGAACAGCGCGAAGGTGCCGGACAGTCTGCTCAAGATCGGCTTTTCGTTCTACGAGCTGAACGACCTGGAGAACGCCAACACCAGTCTGCAACGGCTGGTCAAGGACTTCCCCACCTCCCCGTCCGCCTCCCTGGCCAAGCCACGACTGGCGCAAATCAAGCAGAAACTGGGACGTTGACCTTGGTCGAGCGGGCTGTTGTTCTGCTATCCGGCGGGATGGATTCCGCCGTGTGTCTGCATGCGGCCCATGCGTTGGGACGGGAGCTTTATCCGATCTCCTTTCGTTACGGACAGCGTCACCAGCAGGAGCTGGCCGCTGCCGAGGCGATCGTCGCACGGCTGCCGGTAGCCCGTTGGCTGGTGCTCGATCTGCCTTTGGACCGCATTGGCGGTTCCGCTCTGACCGATCCGGCGCTCACGCCTGCCAAAGGTGGTTCCGGCGAGGGGATTCCCGCCACCTATGTGCCTGCCCGCAATACCATTTTCCTTTCTCTGGCGTTGGGTTGGGCCGAGACGTTGCAGGCCCATGAGATTTTTATTGGCGTCAACGCCATTGATTATTCCGGTTATCCCGATTGTCGTCCGATCTTTGTCGAGGCCTTCGAGCGTCTGGCCAATCTGGCCACCCGCGAGGGGGTGACCCGGCAGTCGTTTGTCATTCGTGCGCCGTTGTTGCATCTGTCCAAGGCGGAGATCGTGCGCAAGGGTTTGGAGTTGGGGGTGGATTTCGCGTTGACCCGTTCCTGTTACGATCCGACCGTGGAGGGGTTGGCGTGTGGGCGGTGTGATGCCTGTCGGTTGCGGTTGGCGGGTTTCGAGGCTGCCGGGACGCATGATCCGATTGGCTATGTCAAAAGTTAGGGCGTAGGCGTGGCGGGATTGTTCGTATTGAAATGAGCTGGGATCGTGTTCCCATTGTTGCGGGGGACGGGGGGCCGAAGGTCCCCGGCGGGGGCGGGGCAGCGCCCCGCGACTTTTCCTTTGATTCTTGTGACTGTATGACTTGCGACTCCGGTATCTTGACTTTCGACTTTGGCCCTGTTCTTTATCGATTCTGGACTTTTTTTTCGACTCTGAACCTGATTTCTTGTGATTCTGGCCTTTTTTTTCGATTCTGAACCTGATTTCTTGTGATTCTGGCCTTTTTTTTCGATTCTGAACCTGATTTCTTGTGATTCTGGACTTTTTTTCGATTCTGAACCTGATTTCTTGTGATTTTGGACTTTTTTTCGATTCTGAACCCGATTTCTTGTGATTCTGGACTTTTTTTCGATTCTGAACCCGATTTCTTGTGATTCTGGACTTATGTTTCAATTCCTTTGACTTGAGCGCGCTCTACAAAAAAAGCGTTTTTTCGCGTCTTTTGCGAAAAAACGCTTGCGCGCCGCCTTGGAAGATGCGTTATTTTGCGATTTTGGCAAAACGACGCACCTTCGCCTTGCATGAGAACGGGCTGCCGGAGGCGGCTTTGGCTGACGCGAGCGGTTCGTCCTTCCGTATGCCTGGCAGGCAACGAGGGGGACACGAAAGACCGCGCGCTTACGCCCATTTTCGTAAACCTGCATGATGGGAGGAGATACCCCTCACCCCCCGTGGCGTCTTGAACTCCTGGTTCTTTCGCCCCATGAACCCACCATGAACCGCCCGATTCGCGATCCGCTTTCGACCCGTTTGCATGACACGCTCCGACCGTTGCTTGCCGCGACGGCACGGGTGGTGATCGCGGTATCGGGAGGCGCCGACTCCCTGGCCCTGCTGCATCTGCTGCTTGCCGGCACGGCCCTCGACAGGACGCGGTTGCTGGTGGTTCACTTCGACCACGCCTTGCGTGACGATTCCCACCTGGATGCCCACTTCGTGGGCGAACAGGCGGAAAAGCTGGGGCTGGCCTGTCGGATCGGGAGGTGGGAATCCCCGCCATCGGGTGGCAATCTCCAGGAACGGGCCCGGAATGCCCGACTGGGATTTCTCCTGGAGTGTGCCCGATCCTTCGGAGCCGAAGCGATTCTGACCGGTCACCATCGGGATGACCAGGCCGAGACCTTCCTGGAACGACTGTTGCGAGGCGGCGGCGTGACGGGTCTGGCGGGGATGCGAGCCGAACGACCGCTCGGAAACGGCATACGCCTGCTGCGCCCGTTGCTGGGGATGGGACGCGCGGAACTGCGCGACTGGCTGACGCAACACGGAGTGGCGTGGCGCGAGGATCCCTCGAACACGAAAGAGCGGTACCGCCGCAACTGGCTGCGCCAGCGGCTGATGCCGCTTCTGAACGAGGCGCTGCCGAATCACGATCTCGCCCTTCGTCTGGCCGAGAGCGCGGAACGACTGGCCCAGGCCGACACGGCGCTCGAATGGGCGCTGGCGGATTACTGGCCCCGACTCGATGCCCGGTGGAACCAGGCGGCAGGGGTCATCTCCTTGGATTGCCGTGCGTTTACCACGCTTCCCGAGGCCATGGCCCACCGTGTGCTCACCCGCTGCCATGCCGCGTTGACCGGATGCGCACACCCGCCCGGCGCCCGCGCCATGGCGCAATTGACCCGGATGACCCATGGCAAGGGTCGCAGATGGCACATGCATGTGAATGGCCTGCGCATCGGAAGGTCGGAGTCCCGGATCTACTGGCAACGTTTCGTGGAGGCCCCGCGAAAAAGTTCCCAAGGCGCGGGAGAAAAAGAGATGTGGGAGATGGTTGAATTTTCGGTGTGGGATCCTTATCATGAGCGTGGACGGTTCACCCATCCGGATGCCCTGCTCCCGATCTGAATCTTTCCAATCCTTGTTGACTTGCAAGATGGGGGAACCCCCCCTCACCCCGCCGTGGATCTCTCTTGCGGGCGTTCCACGGTAACATCATCCGATCCAGGAGAAGTCTGCTTGAACGGATTTTATAAGAATTTGTCGTTGTGGTTGGTGATCGGCCTGCTTTTGATCATGCTGTTCAACCTGTTCAATCAGCCGACCCCGCGGGATCAGAGCATCCCGTTTTCCGATTTTCTCTTTCAGCTCGACCAGGGCAAGATCACCGACGTGGTGGTGCAGGATCGCCGCATCTCCGGGGTTTTCTCGGATGGCGTGGCCTTCACGACCTACACCCCGAACGATCCGGACCTGATGCGCATGCTGCGCGACAAGAAGGTGAACATCACCGCGCGTCCGCCCGAGGAGACGCCACTGCTGGTGACGATCCTGATCTCCTGGTTCCCGATGCTGTTGCTGATCGGGGTCTGGGTGTTCTTCATGCGCCAGATGCAGGGCGGAGGCGGACGCGGCGCCATGTCGTTCGGACGCTCCAAGGCGAAGATGCTCTCCGAGACCCTGGGCAAGGTGACCTTCGCGGACGTGGCCGGCATCGACGAGGCCAAGGAGGAGTTGCAGGAGATCATCGAATTTCTGCGCAATCCGCAGAAGTTCCAGCGCCTGGGCGGCAAGATCCCCAAGGGTGTGCTGTTGATCGGTCCGCCGGGCACGGGCAAGACGCTCTTGGCGCGGGCGATCGCCGGCGAGGCGAACGTGCCGTTCTTCAACCTGTCGGGATCGGACTTCGTGGAGATGTTCGTGGGCGTGGGCGCGGCGCGGGTGCGCGACATGTTCGAGCAGGGCAAAAAGAATGCCCCATGCATCATCTTCATCGATGAGATCGATGCCGTGGGTCGGCATCGCGGCGCCGGACTCGGCGGCGGCCACGACGAGCGCGAACAGACCTTGAACCAGCTTTTGGTGGAGATGGATGGTTTCGAATCCGCCGAGGGTGTGATTCTGGTGGCGGCCACCAACCGACCCGACGTGCTCGATCCGGCGCTGCTGCGTCCCGGACGCTTCGACCGTCAGGTGACCGTGCCCAATCCGGATATTCGCGGTCGCACGCAGATTCTGAGCGTGCACATGGCCAAGGTGCCGATAGACGAGTCGGTGGATGTCGAGGTTCTGGCGCGCGGCACGCCCGGTTTTTCCGGCGCGGATCTGGCCAACCTGGTCAACGAGGCGGCGTTGGGCGCGGCCCAGGCCGACAAGAAACTCGTGGACATGGAGGATTTCGAGACGGCCAAGGACAAGGTGATGATGGGCAAGCCGCGCAAGTCGGCCATCATCCCGGAGCACGAACGACGCACCACCGCCTATCACGAAGCCGGACACGCCATCGTCGCGGCCTCGATACCGGGCACGGATCCGGTTCACAAGGTGACGATCATCCCGCGCGGTCGGGCGCTGGGACTCACCATGCAGCTTCCCACCGAGGACCGGCACACCTACTCGCGGCAGCAGCTGGAAAACAACATTTCGGTGTTGATGGGTGGACGTCTGGCCGAGGAACTGGTGCTCAACCAATTGACCACCGGCGCGGGCAACGACATCAAGCGCGCCACGGACATGGCGCGCAGCATGGTCTGCGAGTGGGGCATGAGCGACAAGCTCGGTCCGATGACCTACGGCTCCAAGGAGGAGGAGATCTTCCTGGGTCGCGAGATCACCCAGCACAAGTTGATCTCCGAGGCCACGGCGCTGACCATCGACACGGAGGTGCGCGGTCTGATCGATCGCAACTATCAACGCGCCAAGCAGATTCTCATCGAGAAGATGGGGATTCTGCACATCATGTCCCAGGCTCTGCTGGAGCGAGAGACCCTGGATGCGGACGAAGTGGCCAATCTGATGGCCGGCATGTCCGCCGAAGAGGCGTTGAAGCCCCTGCCGCCGCCGCCGAAAAAGAAGCGCAAGAACAAGGGCAAGTCCGCTGCCATGGCCGATGCCGAGGGTCCGGAGGGTGGTTCCGCCCCGCGCGGCAAGGTACATCTGGCCAAGGAGCCGGAAGTGGACGAGGTGGACGACGACGAGGAGGAGGACGAGGAGGAGGAAGCAAAACCGGTTCGTCCGGCGCGCGCCGTGCGACCGAATCTGGCCAAGTCCGAACGGGAGGACGACAGCTCCCCTGCCCTGGCTGAGATGGATCGGGTTTCGCTGACCAAACCGAATGGTGCGACCGTGGCCGAGGCAGGCGAGGCGGATGCGCGCCCGGTGGTTGACGCGGGTGCGGCGGGTGCGTCTGGTGAGGCGGTGGCGGGTGCGTCTGGTGAGGCGGCTGCGGGTGTGGTTTCCGCGGAGACGGCGGTTACCTCTGAAAGCGCGGCGCGGCCAACCCTGGATGGTTCGCCCGTGACGGTCGAGGTTCCGCTCCCGGTTGCCGGGCGTGGGAACGAGCCGTCCGACCCGGATCCGCCCGCTTCCAACCGTGGCTGAGGCGCGTGTGACGGAGGGGATGAGGCCGTTGGCAGCGCCGATGCGGGTGTTGCTGGAGCCGATGTTGGGTGACGGATCCTGGTTCGCGGGGCGACATGGGGATCCGGTTCCCTTGGTGGAGCTGCTCGATGATCCGATCACGGTCTGGTTGGTGACGCTGGCCGGATGGCGCGAGGGGTGGGATCGGCTGTTGCCCGAGGGGATGCGTATTCGGGAAGCCGGCCTTTGGCGTCTGGCCGAGGGGCGTTTGAATGGCGCCGGATTGCGGGGTCTGACGGAGGTCTTGCGCGCGGTGGGGCTGGAGGCGGAAGCCACGGCCATCGAGATCGCCCTGGCGCGGCATCGGCAGGCGGATCCGGTGTGGCATTGGGGTGGATCGCCGGGTTGGCGTGTGGATCTGACCGGGCCGCGTGTCATGGGGATCGTCAACGTCACGCCTGATTCGTTTTCCGGGGACGGGTTGGCCGGTCGTGTCGAGGCGGCCATCGCGCATGGGGTGGCCATGGCCGAGGCCGGAGCGGACCTGTTGGATGTGGGTGGGGAATCGACCCGACCCGGATCGTTGCCGGTGTCGCTGGATGCGGAGCTGGAGCGGGTGGTGCCGGTGGTGGCTGGTTTGGCGCGCGTGGTTTCCATTCCCGTGGCCGTGGACAGCTCCAAGCCCGAGGTGATGCGGGCAGCGTTGCAGGCGGGCGCGGCGATGATCAACGATGTCACCGCGTTGCGTGGACCGGGTTTGGATGATGAGGAGGATGCCGGTTGGTTGGCGGGTGCGGATGTGCCGGTGTTGTTGATGCACATGGCGGATCGTCCGGAGGTGATGCAGAGCGCCCCGCGTTACGATGACGTGGTGGTGGAGGTTTTTGATTTTCTCGCGCGGCGTCAGGTTTTGGCGGAGAGGTGCGGGATCCGGCTGTTGGCGTGTGATCCAGGCATTGGATTTGGCAAGAGTCGGGAACACAATCTGGCCTTGTTGCGGCGGCGGCGGGTATTTCGTGGGTTGGGTGTGCCGTTGATGTTGGGTTTTTCCCGCAAGCGGGTATTGGGGGAGTTGAGTGGGATCGAGGGACCGATGGCGCGGGATGGGGTTGGGCATCTGTTGAGTTTGTTGGCGGACGCGGCGATTTTGCGGGTGCATGATGTGGCGGGGGCGAAGATGGCCATGCGGGTCGCGGCGGGGATGAGGCGCTGACGACTGGCTCCAACCGTTGCGGGGGACGGGGATGAGGCGCTGACGACTGGCTCCAACCGTTGCGGGGGACGGGGATGAGGCGCTGACGACTGGCTCCAACCGTTGCGGGGGACGGGGGGCCGAAGGCCCCCGGCGGAGGTTTGGAGGCAGAGCCTCCGAGGTTTTGCCTTTTAATTTTTTTCTTTTTTACTTTTCTTTATACAAACAATTCTTATTATCATGATTCTTGCTTCTTCCTCGTCATTTTGATTCTGCTGTCTGATTGTTGCTGTTTTCTTTTCGCGTGCATTTTACAAAAGCGTTTTTTCGCGAAAAACCGCTTATCTGTGTCACGCGCGCGAAAGACACAAAGACCAACAAAGACAAAGGATAAAGGCAAAATCCTGGGGGAGGAATCCCCCAGACCTCCTCTTTTTTTTCAACAGTTTGGATCGACGGATCTTACCAGGATCGGCATTCATGAACTCCTCTCCCCCCCGCCTCTTCGGCACCGACGGCGTGCGCGGTCTGGCCAACGTCCACCCCATGACCGCCGAAACCGCCCTGCGACTCGGCCAGGCCGCGGGCCAGGTGCTGCGCCGCCCGGATCACCGTGGCGGCGTTGTGGTGATCGGCAAGGATACCCGCCTGTCCGGCTACCTGTTCGAATCCGCCCTGCGCGCGGGCTTCAACTCGGTGGGCATGCACTGCGTCCAGGTGGGCACCATCCCCACCCCTGCGGTCGCGTACCTCACCCGCGCGTTTCGCGCCGAAATCGGCGTCGTGATCTCGGCCTCCCATAACCCGTATCACGACAACGGGATCAAATTCTTCGGCCCGAACGGCATGAAACTCCCGGATGAGGTGGAACGGGCCATCGAGGAACAGTTTTTCCAAGACCCGGTGATCCGCGACCTGCCCCACCCGTCCCACATCGGACGCGCCCAACGGATCGAAGATGCACGGGGACGCTACATTGAATTTTGCAAGAATACCTTTCCCCGCGACCTGCGACTCACGGGATTGAAGGTGGTGGTGGACTGCGCCAACGGCGCCGCCTATCGGGTGGCGCCGGAAGTGCTGTGGGAGCTGGGCGCCGAGGATGTGATCCCGCTGGGCGTGAAACCGGATGGCCTGAACATCAATCAAAACTGCGGCTCCCTCTACCCGGAACTGATGCGCGACAAGGTGCGCGAAACCGGGGCGGATATCGGCCTGGCCCTGGATGGCGATGCCGACCGGCTGCTGGTGTGCGACGATCGGGGACGCCTGCTCGACGGCGACCAGATGATGGCCTTGAGCGCCATCATGATGAAAGAGAACAATACCCTGAAAGGGGACGCGGTGGTTGGCACGGTGATGTCGAACCTGGGATTGGAACGGTTTCTCCACTCTCTGGATCTCAAACTGCTGCGCGCCAACGTCGGGGATCGCTACGTGCTGGAAACCATGCTCGCCGAAGGGTGCAACCTGGGTGGCGAGCAGTCGGGACACATGATCTTTCTGGATTACAACACCACGGGCGATGGCATCGTGAGCGCCTTGAAGATCCTGGAACGGATGGTGACCCAACAACGCCCGCTCTCGGAGCTGGCCGCACAGTTGCATACCGTGCCGCAGATTCTCAAGAACGTCACCATCCCCCGCGGCTCCAATCCCTTGGCCGATCCCACGGTCCAAACGGCCATCGAGGCCGCCCACGCCACCCTGCAAGGCCAGGGACGCCTGCTGGTACGCCCCTCGGGCACGGAACCGAAAATCCGTGTCATGGCCGAGGGGGATTCCCACGAGATCATCGCGGCCTGCGTCGATGATCTTTGCCAACGCATACAAAAGGCTGCGCAAGCCTCAGGAGAGTGATTCCCATGCCGCGTTATACCCTTCCCGATGGATCGTTCCAGGAGAGCGCCACGCCCGCGAGCGTGGCCACGATCGCGGCGACGATCGGCGCCGGTCTGGCCCGCGCGGCCATCGCCGGTCGCGTGGATGGCCGTCTGGTCGATCTGGATACCGTGGTCGATCAGGATGCCACCATCGCCATCATCACCCCTTCGACCCCCGATGGACTCGAAATCCTGCGCCACTCCACCAGCCATCTGATGGCCCAGGCGGTCAAAGAGCTGTTTCCTGGCGCCCAGGTGACCATCGGTCCGGCGGTGGCGGACGGATTTTATTACGATTTCGACTACGAACGCCCCTTCACGCCGGAAGATCTGACCGCGATCGAAGCTCGCATGGAGGAGATCGTCAAACGGGATCTGCCGGTCAAACGACAACTCATGGGTCGCCAGGAGGCGATCGACTGGTTTTTGGATCAGGGGGAGCGGTACAAGGCGGAGATCATCGCCGAGATTCCCGAGGATCAGGCCATCTCGCTCTATCGCCAGGGGGCGTTCATGGACCTGTGCCGAGGTCCGCATGTCCCCTCCACCGGACGGCTCAAGGTGTTCAAGCTGACCCGTCTGGCCGGGGCCTACTGGCGCGGCGATTCGAAAAACAAGATGCTGCAACGGATCTACGGCACCGCCTTCGCGGACAAGAAAGCCCTGGAAGCCCACCTCACCCTGCTCGAGGAGGCGGCCAAACGGGATCATCGCCGCATCGGCAAGGAGCTGGATCTGTTCTCGATCCAGGATGACGCCGGCGGTGGCCTGGTGCTGTGGCATCCGATGGGCGCGCGGGTTCGGCAGATCATCGAGGATCAATGGAAAGAGGCCCATCGCGCGGCAGGCTACGAGTTTCTGTTCACCCCGCACATGGCCAACCTGGATCTTTGGCGCACCTCGGGTCATCTGGACTTCTACCACGACTCGATGTTCAATCCGATGACGGTGGATGAACAGAAATACCAGATCCGCCCCATGAACTGCCCGTTCCATATTCTGGTGTACCGCTCCCAGATCCGCTCCCATCGGGATCTGCCGATGCGCTGGGCAGAGTTGGGAACGGTGTATCGTTATGAGATGTCTGGGGTTTTGCATGGTCTGTTCCGGGTGCGCGGCTTCACCCAGGACGACGCGCACATCTTCTGCCGCGAATCGCAGATCGAAGCGGAGATCAGCGCGATTCTGGACCTGACCTTGCAGACCCTGCGGACGTTCGGATTCGAGAAGTTCGAAATCAACCTCTCCACGCGCCCGGAAAAAGCGGTGGGTTCGGACGCGATCTGGGAGAAGGCCACCGCCGCGTTGCGCGGGGCGATCCTGCATCACGGACTGGATTATTGCGAGGATGTGGGAGGCGGCGCCTTCTACGGACCGAAGATCGATGTCAAGATCACCGACGCCATCGGAAGAAAATGGCAATGTTCGACGATTCAACTGGACTTCAACCTTCCAGAACGGTTCGATATCGGCTATATTGGCGAGGATGGAGCCAGACATCGACCCATCATGATCCATCGCGCCTTGATGGGATCGTTGGAACGGTTTTTCGGCATTCTCATCGAACACCACGCCGGCCATTTTCCCGTGTGGCTCGCGCCGGTGCAAGCCGTGGTGCTGACGATCACCGAAGCCTACAACGATTGGGCCGTGGAAGTGGAACAAAAATTGCGCGCCGCGGGTCTGCGCGTGCAAACAGATTTGCGCAATCAGAAAATTGGCTATAAAATCCGCGAGCACGCCATGCAGAAAATCCCATGGCTGCTGATCGTCGGCGAACGCGAACGCGCCGAGGGGGCGGTGAGTCCCCGTGACCGACATGGCAAGGAGCTGGGTCTGATTCCGCTCGACGAGATGATTCAACGCCTGCTGGTCGAAAGCAGACAGCGGGCATGACGTGCGTGATGGAAAAAAACCATCCGTGGTAGACGCTTGGGGGCGTGCCCACGCAAGCCATTCGTGAAACATTCACCACAAGGGAGAGTCGATCATCATCAAGCCTTCCATACCCCACAACAGCGGCGGCCCCTCCGGCAACCGGGACAACCGGGAACGCCCCGCTCCCCAGGTTCAGACCGACAACACGCGCATCAATGAACAGATCCGCGTGCCGGAAGTGCGGCTGATCGACGAAAAAGGTGAACAGGTGGGCGTGGTCACCACCTACGAAGCGATGCGACGCGCCACGGAGGCGGGTCAGGATCTCGTCGAGGTGGCCGCGGATGCCCGTCCCCCGGTCTGCAAGATCATGGACTACGCCAAGTTCAAGTACCAGAAATCGGTACGCGAACGGCTGGCCAGGAAAAAGCAGGTGCGCATCGAGATCAAGGAGGTCAAGTTCCGTCCCGGAACCGATACGCACGACTTTGACGTCAAGCTCAGAAGCATGCGAAAATTCCTGGAGGACGGCGACAAGGTGAAATGCACCTTGCGTTTTCGCGGACGTGAAATGGCCCACCAGGATCTCGGACTCGCCCTGTTGAAACGGGTCGAGGAGGCGGTCGCGGATCTGGCCAAGGTGGAGCAGGTGCCCAAGCTGATGGGTCGGCAGATCACCATGGTGGTGGCGCCCTCCAAAACGAAGAAAGTACCCTGATTCGCAGTTGACGTGAACGCGCGATTGCGGATGACATCAACCCCAACCGAAGGATCGGCAATGCCCAAGATCAAAACCCACCGGGGCGCGGCCAAGCGGTTTTCCGCCACCGGCACCGGTAAGCTCAAGCGCAACCATGCGTTCAAGCGCCACATTCTCACCAAGAAGGCGCCCAAGAACAAACGCAACATGTGTGGCACCTGTCTGATGGCTGCGGCGGATGCGCCAGCGGTCCGGCAGATGATGCCTTATTTATAAGATCTTTTTTCAAGGAGTACTCACCCATGCCGCGCGTTAAACGGGGTGTGTGTGCCCACGCACGTCACAAGAAAGTTCTGGATCTGGCCAAGGGGTATCAAGGCCGCAACAACAGCTGCTATCGCATCGCCCTGCAAAAGGTCGAGCATGGCCTGCAATACGCGTATCGCGATCGTCGCGCCCGCAAGCGGGATTTCCGCAAGCTGTGGATCGTGCGCATCAACGCCGCGGCCCGCTTGAGCGGTCTCTCCTACAGCCGGTTGATCTCCGGTCTGACCAAGAGCGGCATCGAGCTGGACCGCAAGGTGTTGGCCGACATGGCCGTGCATGCGCCGGAGGATTTCGCGCGTGTCGCCGAGCAGGCCAAGGTTGCTTTGGCGGCGGCCTGATCGTCTCAAAAGACAAGAGGGATGAGAGGGTTCCAATCCTTGGAACCCTTTTGTCTTTTATGCAGTCGGAAATGATGCGTCCAAGGGTTTGGGGACCGAACCACCCCGGACCCCGGTGATGACGCGATCCACGACCAAGCACCCGCCAGTCGCCCCACCTTTTTTTTCAGTCGGGAACCCACCATGCTCGAAGATGATCTGGCCAAACTCAAAGAGTCCGCCCTCGCCGCCCTCGATGCCGCCGCCACCCCCGCCGAACTGGAGGCGATCCGCGTCCAGACGCTGGGCAAAAAAGGGGATCTGACCCAGATCCTGCGCGGCCTCGGACACATGGACGAAGGCCAGCGCGCCGCGTTCGGCGCCTCGGCCAACGCCTTCAAGGAGAGCTTCGCCAACCGGCTCGCGGAACGCTCGGATGCGCTCAAGCAGGCGGAGTTGAACCAAAAGCTGGAACGGGAGTGGGTGGATATCACCCTGCCGGGCCGCCCGCGCCCACACGGTACGATCCACCCGGTGACCCGGGCCCAGAACGAAATCATCGCCATCTTCACGGCCATGGGCTTCCCGCCGGCGTCGGGTCCGGAGGTGGAGTCGGACTGGCACAACTTCGAGGCGCTGAACATCCCGCCGGACCACCCGGCGCGGGAGATGCACGACACCTTCTACCTGCCGCCCGCCCTGGACGGTCGCAAACGGCTGCTGCGCACCCACACCTCGCCGGTGCAGATCCGCGTCATGGAGGGGAAACAACCCCCGTTGCGCGCCATCGCGCCGGGCAAGGTGTTCCGCTGCGACTCGGATCTCACCCATACGCCGATGTTCCATCAGGTGGAAGGGTTCATGGTGGACGAAGGGGTCCACTTCGGGCAGCTCAAAGGATTGCTGGCGACCTTTCTGGTACGGTTTTTCGAACGGGAGTTGCCGGTGCGGTTTCGTCCGTCGTTCTTCCCGTTCACCGAACCGTCGGCAGAGGTGGACATGGGGTGCCTGTTCTGCGAAGGCCAGGGGTGCCGGGTCTGCAAGCGCACCGGCTGGCTCGAGGTGCTCGGCTGCGGCCTGATCCACCCCAATGTGCTCACCAACGTCGGCATCGACCGGGAACGCTACTCCGGGTTCGCCTTCGGCATGGGCGTGGAACGGCTCGCCATGCTCAAATACGGCATCAACGACATCCGCGCCCTGTTCGACAACGATACCCGCTTTCTGACGCGGCATGCGTGAGACGTTGAAGCGGCCATGAAGGTATGGTCATTCAACATCAAAAATCTCAAGCAGTTTGAAGGCAACATTCAGGACCCCCGCCGTTGCAGGGGACGAGGGACCGCAAGGATTTGGAACCGAGACCATTCTGATGATTTTTCACCATGGCAACCCTTTTGTGAATGGGCGGTGAAACGGTTCGACTGGAAAAAACACCCTGACCTTGTGGAACGGCCCACCGTCTTGCCGATCCCAGGTCTGAACAAACCCTGATAGATGGATTGGATGTTTTATCATGAAAATCACCCTCGATTGGCTGCGCGACCATATTGATTTCGATCTCGACGCGACCACCCTCGGCGCCCGGCTCACCATGGCGGGTCTGGAACTCGATGCCCTGTACCGGTTGGATCAGGGACTGGAGATGGTGCAGGTGGGACGGCTGGAGACCGTGGATCCCCATCCGAACGCCGATCGGCTGACGTTGTGTCAGGTGCGCATCGGCGAGAGCTGTTTGCAGATCGTCTGCGGGGCCAGGAACCACCGTCCCGGCGACAAGGTGGCGGTGGCGCGGGTCGGAGCCAACCTTCCCAACGGCATGGCGATCCAGCTCGGACAGATCCGCGGGGTCACCTCGCAGGGGATGCTCTGCTCGCTCAAGGAGCTGGGACTGGCCACGGAGTCCGAGGGGGTGTTGATCCTGGATCCGGCCACCCCGGATGGTCAGCCGATCGCCCAGGCGCTGGGTCGCGACGATGTGGTGCTGGAACTGGGCATCACCCCGAATCGCGGCGATTGCCTGGGGGTGCGTGGCGTGGCGCGGGAGGTGGCGGCGCTCACCGGCAAGAGCCTCAACCCCCTGGAACTCCCGGAGGTGGGGATCGGGGCCCCGGAGGCGATCGCCGAGGTGCGGCTGGAGGATCCGATCGGCTGTCCCCGTTACGCGGGTCGGGTGATTCGCGGGGTGAAGGTGGGTCCGAGTCCGGCATGGTTGAAGAACCGGCTCGAGGCCGTGGGGTTGCGTGCCATCAACAACGTGGTGGATGTGACCAATTATCTGTTGCTCGACCTGAACCAACCCTTGCACGCCTTTGATCTGGAAAAACTTCACGGACCGGTGGTGGTGCGTCGCGCCGCCGAAGGGGAGATCCTGCGCACCCTGGACGGCGTGGAACGGAACCTGACCCCGGCCATGACGGTGATCGCGGATCAGGAGCGGGTGTTGGCTCTGGCCGGCATCATGGGCGGCGCGGAGAGCGGGGTCACCGAGGCGACCACGGACATCTTTCTGGAGGTGGCCTATTTCGATCCGATCGCCACGGCGCGCACCGGGCGGCGGCTGGAGCTGGTCTCCGAATCGCGGCACCGTTTCGAGCGCGGCACCGATCCGGAAGCGATCCCGCACGTCATGGAGCGGGCCACGCGAATGATCCTCGATCTGGCCGGTGGTCAGGCCGGCCCGGTGACGTTGCTCGACGGCGGCACCTGGCATGCCCCCGCCGAGATCTTCTACCGGCCCGAGCGGGTCAACCGGCTGGGGGGCATCGACCTCGCCGCCGAGACCATGAACGGCATGCTCGACGCCTTGGGGTGTCAGGTGATGCCGATCTCCGGGGATGAGCCCCGTTTCATGGTGATTCCGCCGAGCTGGCGCCATGACCTCAAACGCGAGGAGGATCTGGTCGAGGAGATCGTGCGTCTGTACGGCTATGACCAGGTTCCCACCGCCCTGCCCCGCGTGCCGGCCTCCCCCCCGGTGCCGGATCCGCAACGGGTGCTGACCGAACGGGTGCGGGAGATTCTCGTGGGACTGGGCTATCAGGAGGCGATCGATTACGCCTTTGTCGGCCCGGAGATTCAGGCCCGTTTCGATGGCGCCATCACCCCGGTGCGTTTGCTCAATCCCCTCTCCGAGGAGCAATCGGTGTTGCGCACCTCGCTCATCGCCGGATTGATCGAAAGCGCGCAGCGCAATCTGAATCGCGGCAACATGCGGTTGCGGCTCTTCGAGATGGGACGGGTCTTTCTGCCCCGCGCCGAAGATGGCATCCTCGAGGAGGTCGAGCGGTTGGCTTGCGTGCTGTGCGGTCCGGCGGAGGAGCCCTCCGCGCATGCCGCGGCGCGCGCGGTGGACTTCCATGATCTCAAGGGGGATCTGGAGGTGCTGATGCATGGTCTGACCGGCATGGCCCCGGATCTGGTCGCGGGTGGACCGGCATTTCTGCATCCGTTGCGCAAGGCGGTGATTCAAGGTGCGGATGGGGATGCGATCGGCTGGATGGGACAGCTGCACCCCGCCGAGCAGGGGGCGTTGGATCTGCGTCGTGAGTTGTTCGTGTTGGAGCTGGATCTGGGCGCGCTGCCCGCCAAGGTCAAGAGTGGCTCAAAGGAGATCGTGGCGAGTCGTTTTCCCGGCATCCAGAGTGATTTCACCTTCCTGATGCCCGAGCGGACCCCTGCGGGTGCGGTGGTGGCCGAGGTGATGGCCGTGGATGCGGGATTGATCCGGCAGGCGCGGGTGGTGGCGATCTACACCGGTACCGGCGTGCCGGAGGGGTGGAAGAGTCTGACGTTAAGCACGTTGTTGCAGGCGGACGATCGCACGTTGACCGATGCGGAGAGCAAGGGGGTGGCGGAGCGGATCATTGCGCGGGTGGTGGAGCGATTCGGCGCGGCATTGAGGTAACCACCCCACCATTGCAGGGATCCGGGGACCGCAAGGTTCCCGGCTTAAGTGCGGAGGCAGAGCCCCGGTGGTTCTGTCTTTGGCGTTGGCGCGCTCTGCAAAAGAGGGGGATGCCGTGGTTCCGCGTGGCGCAATCCATCAAGCAACCGGATCAGATCCCCCGTCCCATGCGCCGCGCTCAACGACACCCGCAACCGCGCCGTCCCCTTGGGCACGGTGGGCGGACGAATCGCCATGGCCAGAATCCCATGTTCGACTTCCAACCGCCGACTCGCCTCCAGCGCCACCCCACTCTCCCCGAGAAGCACCGGAATGATCTGACTGGCGGAACGTCCGGTGTCCAGACCCAACCCCTGCAACTCCCGCCGCAACCAGGCTGCCCGTTCGAGCAACGCTTGCCGGGTCTCATCCAAGGTGGGCAGCAGCTCCAACGCCGCGTCCATGGCCCCGAGCACCGCCGGCGGCAAGGCGGTCGAGTAGATCAAGCCCGCGCAGCGCTGCACCAGATAATCCCGCAACGCCGGAGAGCAGGCCACATAGGCCCCGAACCCTCCCAACCCCTTGCTGAAGGTCCCCATCACCAGCTCGACCGCGCCCGGATGCGCGGCGGCCAGACCGAACCCGCCCGGACCGAACACCCCGGTGGCATGCGCCTCGTCGAGAAACAGAAAGGCCCCGAAACGGTCCTTCAACGCGATCAGGCCGGGCAGATCCACCGGATCCCCATCCATGCTGAACAGGCTTTCGGTGACGATGAACCGCGGACCCGGATGCCGGGCCTGTTTGTCAAGCAGTTCTTCCAGATGGTTCAGGTCGTTGTGACGGTAACGGATCTGCCGGACCCCGGCGGCCAGACAGCCGTGATGGAGACTGGCATGGTTGAGCCGATCGCAGAAGACCAGGGGCTCGCCACCCAGCACCTGCCGGTCGAGGAGCGCGGCCAGCAGCGTGGCATTGGCCTGGAAGCCGGCATTGAAGACCAGGGCCGCGCCACTCCCCTTTCCTGCCGCCAGACGCGCCTCGACCTGTTCGAAGGGCTCCAGATTGCCGCACACCAGCCGCGAGGCCGAAGCCGAACAGCCCCAACGGGCGGTCCAGTCCCGGGCTCGTTCGATGAGGAGCGGATGGTCGGCCAGGCCCATGTAGTTGTTGGAGGAGAAGTTGATCAGCCGTTGTCCCGCCTTGTCGATCCGCCCGCCGGATGCCGGCAGCATCGGCACCAGCCGACGGGTCTGCCCGGCGCGCGCGCATTGGGCAAGAAAGGCGGCATAGGCACGCGCGGGCATGGAGGTCACTCCCGCGCATCCGGCATGGGGATCCAGCGCCGGTTGATGTAGGCTTCCAGGGGTTGATAGCGCGACTTGTAGCGCATTTTTGGACAATCGTCGATCCAGTAGCCGAGATAAACCCAGTCGAGCCCCAACTGCCGGGCCAGCTCCACCTCCCACAGGATCGCCAGGGTGCCGAGTCCGCGGGGATGCTCCTGGGGGTCGAAAAAGGTGTAGACCGCCGAAAGGCTGGTGTTGGTCACATCATAGACCGCGGTGAGTACCAGCCGTCTTTGCACGCGGAAATCGGCGAAGCGGACCGCGCACCAGTCGGAGTGCAGAAACTCCATGAACTCCTCGAGTTCCGGATCGGCCATGGGACCATCGCCGTGCCGGCTGTTGATGTAGCGGCGATAGAGGGCGAAATGTTCGTCGGAGAAGACCGGTCGGCCCGACTGCACCACCAGATCGCGATTGCGCCGGATCACCCGTCGCATCGAGGATGTGGTCACGAACTCCCGTGCGCGGACCCGCACCGGCACGCAGGCGTCGCACTCCCGGCACCAGGGACGGTAAACCAGATTGCCGCTGCGCCGGAAGCCGGTGGCGAGCAGAAAATCGTAGCGCTCCATCTCCATGGGGAATTCCGGGTTCACATACAGAGTGCTGGCCACCGGCCCGGTCAGATACCCGCATGCATGAGGCGGACTCAGGATCAGCTCCAACGGTCGATGGCCGTTTTCGATGGGGAGGGGTTCGGTCATGCAACACCACCTTGCAATCCGTTGGGAAAGAACGCACCATGTTTTTTCTTGCCGTGTGGAACGCCCTTGCGGAAACAACACGGTCGGGGGGTCAGGGGTTCTGCCCCCATCATGCAGGTTTCTTCACGGGAGTTGCAAGCATGTTCAAGGGGACCACCATCCTTTCGGTCCGACGCGGCGCGAGCGTGGTGATGGCCGGTGATGGCCAGGTGACGCTCGGCGCGACGGTGATCAAGGCCAATGCCCGCAAGGTGCGCTTTTTGAAAGAGAGCCGCGCCCTGGCCGGATTCGCCGGTTCCACCGCCGATGCCTTCACCCTGTTCGAACGGTTCGAGGCCAAGCTGGTCAAGCACGGCGGCATTCTGACCCGCGCCGCCGTGGAGCTGGCCAAGGATTGGCGCACCGATCGGATGTTGCGACGGCTGGAGGCGATGCTGGCCGTGGCCGATGCCACCCACAGTCTGTTGATCTCCGGCACCGGGGATGTCCTGGAACCGGAAGAGGGGATCCTGGCCATTGGTTCGGGTTCTCCTTACGCGCTCTCTGCGGCGCGGGCGCTGTTGCGTCACACCGAGCTGCCCCCGCGCGAAATCGTGGAACGGGCCATGGGCATCGCGGCTGAAATCTGTGTGTATACCAATTCCAATCTCATCCTTGAAGAGCTGTAAATGTCCGAGTTCACGCCGCGCGAGATCGTCTCCGAACTGGATCGCTTCATCATTGGCCAAAACGACGCCAAACGGGCCGTGGCCATCGCCCTGCGCAACCGCTGGCGACGGCAAAGGCTCGATCCGGCCCTGCGCGAGGAGGTCTATCCCAAAAACATCCTCATGATCGGTCCCACCGGCGTGGGCAAAACCGAAATCGCCCGACGCCTGGCCAAACTCTCCGATGCCCCGTTCCTGAAAGTCGAGGCCACCAAATTCACCGAGGTCGGCTATGTGGGTCGGGATGTGGAGTCGATCATCCGCGATCTGACCGACATGGCGGTCAAGATGGCGCTGGAGCGTTCCAAGCAAGAGGTGCGCCGACAGGCCGAGGAGGCCGCCGAGGATCGGGTGCTCGATGGCCTGCTTCCGGGTTCGAACGTCTCCTATGGCACGGTGGAGAGCGTATCCGCCCTGCCGGGGGATTCGGGCACCCGCCAGAAGTTCCGCAAGATGCTGCGCGAAGGCAAGCTCGATGACCGGGAGATCGAGATCGATCTGCGCGAGCCGCGCAACGGTCCCACCCTGGAGGTGTTCACCCCACAAGGCATGGAGGGGATCAACATCTCCGAAATGCTCGGCTCGGTCTTCGGCGGCGCCCGTCCGACGCGCCGCAAGGCGACCGTGAAGGAGGCCCTCAAGCTCCTCATCGACGAGGAGGCCGGCAAGCTGGTGGATCGGGAGAAGTCCAAGCGCGCCGCGCTGGAGCGGGTCGAACAGGCGGGCATCGTCTTCATCGACGAGCTGGACAAAGTGTGCGCGCGCAACGGTGAGTTCCGCGGCGGCGCGGATGTCTCCCGCGAGGGGGTGCAACGGGATCTCCTTCCCCTCGTCGAGGGGACCACGGTGAGCACCAAGCATGGCATGGTCAAGACCGATCACATTCTTTTCATCGCCTCGGGCGCGTTTCAGCTCGCCAAGCCGTCGGATCTGCTTCCGGAGTTGCAGGGGCGTCTGCCGATCCGGGTGGAGTTGAAGAGTCTCGGGGTGGAGGAGTTTCTGCGCATTCTCACCGAGCCGGAAAACGCCCTGACCCGGCAGTATGCGGCGTTGCTGGCCACCGAGGAGGTGACGCTGGAGTTTGCCGAGGATGGCATTCGCGCCCTGGCCGAAATCGCCGCCAAGGTCAACGAGACCACCGAGAACATCGGCGCGCGGCGTTTGCACACGGTGATGGAGAAGCTGCTGGATGAGCTCTCCTTCACCGCGCCGGACCGACGCGGGGAGAGGTTGGTGATCGATGGCGCGTTCGTGCGCGGTCAGTTGCAGGATCTCTCCGAAAACGAGGATCTGTCGCGGTATATTCTGTGAGGTGGAATCGTTCGGATGTCGTTGTGATGTCAACGATTTCAAGTCCCTTGCATGATGGGGGGTGAGAGGGGGTCTCCCCCCGTCATGCAAGGGACGCGCGCTCTTCAAAAAAAAACGATTTTTCGCAAAGGGTGTGCAGCCCCTGTAACGCTGAATCGTGCCCTTTCCCAGGAGGATCGCCATGCTTCTACCCTTCATCAAATGCCACGGATCCGGCAACGATTTCCTGCTCATCGACGAGATGACCACCCCCCTGGAGGTGTCCGAGACGACCCGGAGCCGCCTGGTCGCGGCCCTGTGCCGCCGGAACGGGGGAATCGGCGCGGATGGGGTGCTGTTTCATCAACCTGCCCACGGCGCGGACGCCCGCATGCGCATCTTCAACGCCGACGGCTCGGAGGCGCGCATGTGCGGCAACGGCATCCGCTGCCTGGGCCGTTTCACCCTCGAGTTGACCGGTCGCGACACCGTGACGGTGGCGGTGATGCAAGGGGTGTTGCGGATTCGGCGCATGCCTGATTTCTTTCCCGGCGTCACGGCCTGCGAAACCGAAATCGGACCGATCTCCCTTCATCCAACCACCCTGCCCATGGTCTGGGACGGACCGCAGGTGGTGGGCGAGATCCTGCCGTCGCTCTCGACCCATCTGCGCTTCACCGCCCTTTCGGCCCCCAATCCCCACATCAGCGCGCCGGTCGAGACGGTCGATCGGGATGACCTGATCCGCGTCGGACGTCTGGCCAACGGCGCCCATCCCCTGTTCCCGGATGGGGTGAACGTCAGCCTGCGCCGCGTCACCGGAGAAGAGAGCCTCTTCGTGGCCACCTACGAGCGCGGCGTGGGATGGACCCACTCCTGCGGCACCGCCATGACCGCCTCCACCTTTGCCGCCTGTCTGGACGGAGCCTTCCCCTTCGGTCGTCCCATCCGGGTGTTCAATGCCGGCGGACAGGTGATCTGCACCGCCCTGCGCGCCACCGAAGGCGAAAACCACGCCGGCCTTTTGGCTGGCAATGCCACCTTCGAGTGGGATGGCAAGGTGGAGATCGACCCCACCGATGAAAACAATCCTCTGCGACATGTTCGACGCGTCCGCGATCGCGACGATGAAATCCGCGCCTACGAACGGTTCAAGGCGGCGTGCGACGCGGGGTGATCGCAACGACGAGATCCCTTGCCCGCGAGGGGTTCATCGCTGATGCGTAAAAATGCGCAAAAGACCAAAGAAGCGTATCCCAGCAGGGGCCATGGGTCTCGGGACCCCGTCCAATGCAGGGGTCCTGCATGGTTGCCAAATGTTCATGAATAACGCTCGACTCTGACCCGATTGTTCCTGCGCCCCCTTCTTCACAACCCGCTTTACCGTGGAACTCCCGAAGGGAGGTCCACGGTAACATGCAAGTCAGTTTCTCGAAGATTGCCCTCAACACACGCCCGGTCAGGTCACCGGCCCAAAAATCCCGCTGTTTTCCGAAATACCCGGCTTCCAATCCGCCAGAATTCCTCCGTTTTTCACCTGCATCGGCCCTGGCTTCGGATCGATTCTCACGATCCATGCCCTCTCCCCGAATGAAAGATCCGGTTCTTTGTCAGGATTTGTCCCGTGATTGCCAACTGGATTGATGTGCGTATGATAATACTATCAAAAGTTTCAATAATTGTATGAGTGAATGCAATATAATATGATCATATATGATTTATAATCATTTGTGAAGTCCATTTTTAACATCTTTTTTCTTGACAAACCGAAAGAATGAACCGAGTATTCATGATATCGCGTCTTCAAAAACCAAGTCGCTCAACCAGGAGGAGAGCATGGGGAGCCAGAATCGTTCCAAATCCGTGGATGCCATCGTCATCAAGGATCTGCGCGATGCCAATCGCGTCCTGGGCGAAATCGCCCAACTGCAACGCAGCCTCGATGCCATCGAAATGGACAGACAAGAGAGCATCGCACGGATCAAACGCTCCTCCGAGGCCTTTGCCGCCCCACGCCGCGCCCGTCTGGAGGCGTTGGTGGCGGGATTGTCCCTGTTCGCGCTCGAAAACAAAGCGATCCTGTTCGCCAAAAGGCGTGGGCTCGATCTGACATTCGGCGCATTGGGCTTCCGTCGCGTCCGGGCACTGCGTCCACCGGTACGAGGGGGTTGGGCGGGGGTCTTGCAAAAAATCAAGGAGCTTGGCGCAACCGAAGCGATCCGCGTGCGCGAGGATGTCAATCGCGCCGTTCTGCGCGGCTGGTCGGTGAGAAGATTGGCCCAATTGGGGATCGAGAGCGTGCGGTCCGATCTCTTTTGGTATGATGTGAAGTGGGACAACATGAGTCAGAATGTGATGCCCACCACGGACCATTCTGAAACTACGCAAAGCGGGGAGGTGTCATGATGGAAAGTTTGGAGCTGATTTTGAAAGAGGATCTGCCCGGTTCACTCGAGGAGATCGCCGAGGTGATCGGGCGGGAAGGGGCCTTGCAGTTGGTCCATGCCTGCGGAGGGACACGCATTTTCGTGCCGCGCAAGCTGCGGGTTCAACACAAGTTGGTGACGCTGCTGGGCTTTGAACAGGCCCGCAAGTTGTCGAGCCATTTCGGAGGCGAAACCCTCACCGTGGTACGCGCCGCGGAGTTGCTGCGCCGACGCCGCAACCGGGAGATCATCCGCCGCTACGACGCGGGGGACGGTGTACGTCAATTGGCGCGGGAGAATGCCCTTACCGAGCGTCAAATCTACGCGATTCTCTCAACGTCCATGTGATGACAGGAGCCGTCGGATCGGCTGTCGATGGGGCCCGAAACGCACGGGATGGGGAGGATTTTCACCTCTCGGGGGACTTTCTTGCGCGAGTGCCTCAGCAAAAAAGGATCGACGCGGGCGCGTCGATCCTTTTTTTGAACGACCACAAAGCAAACGGATTCTATAGCACTTTTTTCAAGGACTGATCGATCCGCTTGGACATCGAAGAGATTTCGCTGATGACCCGATCGATGTCGCCCGCCAGATCGCGGGCCACGCGGGCCGTGCTTTTGACCTCGCCGGCCACCACCGCGAACCCCTTGCCGAACTCACCGGCACGGGAGGCCTGGATGCCGGCGTTGATAGCCAACACCTCGAGTTCGTTGGAAATTTTCTCGATGCCGTGCAGAGTTTTGGAAACGTCGCGGGTATTGCGATCGATCTCCTGGCGAACGCTGGCCAGATCGGTGAAGACCTGGTGATTGGCCTGACCGCGCTGTTCGCTGAAGATCTTGTAGAGCATCAGGATCAGGGATACGTCGATGACGCCATCCTTGCCGACCGCCTCGACAACCATGCGATAGACATCCGGCGAGCCGCTGCAATCGACGATCAGATCGGTTTTGAAGTTCTTGAGCGCGACTTCGGGTTTGGAAACGGTCTTGATGCCCAGTTTCTTGGCCATGGCCAAACCGGGAGCTGCGGAGTCGGGGTCGGCCACGAAGAGGATTTCCACGCTCTTGTTGTGCGAGAAGAGTTCCAAGACCTCGCAGCCTTCCTTGCCGGCACCGATGATGCCGATTTTCTTGCCATGTTCACTGGTTGCCATAGTCGTTCCACCCCGTGGTGCCGGATCACTGTGTGTTGCGGTCGATCTTGATGGAAAGCGCGATCACTAAACCCGAATGCAAGACAAAAGCCAAGATTCTTTATTTGTTCGGGGCGGGATGGCGCACGTCTGACCGATTATTTATCGTCCTTTGTCAGGATAGCACACGTTTGAATGCAAGGTCATGGAATTTGTTCAAAAAAGTCCGAGAATCTTCGCCGGGCGCGTACCATGTCCAGGCGGAACGGATTCACCTTGGCGAGAATACCGATTTTTCTTAGTCTCATCAATCAATTGACGCATTCAATCACAAGGGCTTCCATCAATCGACGAGGTGATCGACCAACATGGCCGGAGCGGAGCGGATCGAAGGGGCAAAGCGGAGTGGGCAACGGGCACAAGTACGCGCCGCCTTCCTGGAGAGTGGCGGCAATCTGGCGTTGGCAGCCAGACAACACGGGGTCGCGGAGAGCACCGCCCGTCGCTGGCGGCGGATGGATCAGCAAGAAGGGGTGCCCTGGGAGAGTCAACCGAATGGCACGCTCCTGGACCGTGCCGCCGGCTGTCTGGTCGGGAATCGACGCGAGCGGATGGTAAGCGCCATGCTGGAGGAGTATCTGGAACTCCACAAGGAGGCGGTGGCCGCGGTGAAAAACGGGGAGGTCAAGCCCCTGGATCGGGTGGATGCCCTTTCGAAGTTGTCCCAGGCGCTGGATCGCACCTTGCGGGCCCTGGGCAAGGCCAGCCCCGAGTTGTCGCGGCTGGCGATCGCCAAGTGGGTTCTGGAGCGGCAAGCCGAGTTCGTCCGCAACCATCACCCCGACTGGCTGGAGATGTTCGTGGAGATCCTCGAACCGTTCGGCGAGGAGCTGGTCACCTGCATGACCGGAGGGGAGACCCTGCGTTCCGCCTCCTCCGAGGAGGGGTGATCTCCCTTGTGAGGATCGGTTGTTCGGCGACCTGTTTTTGGGGCAGGTTCGCGGGATCGTTTTGCCAACACCGCAAAACGATCCCGCAGCCAAGCATACGCACCGCGTTTTTTCGCAAAGGACTGCGAAACAACGCGTTACTTAGAAGGCCGCACCACAATCCACAATCAGAACCTCGCAGGCGCTGCTTCCGAACTTGAGCCGGGGACCTTCGGCCACCGGTCCCCCGCAACGGTTTTCAAACCCCGCAGATCACGGATCCCCATGCAACCGGCACACACCCCGTCCCGCGTCCTTGGCGGCATAGAGCGCCACGTCCGCGCACTTGAGCAACCCCTCGAGCTGCTCGGCGTGATCCGGAAAAATGGCGATCCCCACGCTCACCCCGATGGTGCAATCGTGACCATTGAGATGATAGGGCTTGGCCACCTCGCAAATCAGCCGCTCGCCCAGTTGACGGGCCACCTCCCCCTCCGCGCATTCGGGCAGCAGGGCGGCGAATTCGTCCCCACCCAGACGAAACACCACGTCCGACTCGCGCAACGCCTGCTTCAGACGACCGGCCACCGCCTTGAGCAGCAGATCGCCGACATCGTGACCCAACGTATCGTTGATCGGTTTGAAACGGTCCAGATCCAGATACATCACCGCCATGCGCCGCCGATAGCGCTGACAGACCGCCAGGGTCTTCTCCACCAGTTGCGAAAAAAGCCGACGATTGCCCAATCCGGTCAACGGATCGCGAATCGCCATGTCCTCGAAATGTTCCTTCTGGTGGTGCAGCTCGCCGATGTACGAGTAGATCGCCGTGGAAGCGGTTTCGAAGGCGTGGTCGAGGATCTGGATTTCGTTGCCTTTCCCCGACTTGGAGAGTTGCGGCGTGTCGATGCGCTCGTTGGAGCAGACCTCGACCAGGATCATCGCCTTGTCACGCAACCGGTTCAGCGGTTGCAGAATCAGGAAATGCATGGTCAAACCCAACAGCCCGATCATCAGGATGATGATCAGCGAGGACCACCCCAGACGCAGGGCATTGTCACGCAACGCCAGGCGAATCGCACTGAAATCAACCGGCAGGATCACACAGAAGGTACGACCGACGATGGACAACGGCGCGTAGAGCAGGCCGAGGTCGGACTCCGCGACCCGATCGGTCAAGGCCGCGCTCCCCTCCGGGCAGGCGCGGACCCGATCCGGATCGGGTATCGGCCAGATCGTGCCATCCAGCGTGCTCGCCAGAAAACCGTCCGGATGACCGATCGCCATGCCGGTGGATTTCGTCCCCTGCCCGCGCGCCAGATCCGGATGGATCCAACGTCCCAGCACCAGCAGACCGACCGCCTTGCGCTGCACGGTGATCGGCGCCAGAGAAACCATGGCCCAACGGGATTCGATCGCGATCGAGACCAGATGACCGCCGGTCTTGATCCCCTTGGAGACCGCCTCGGAAGGCAACGGCTTCTCCCCGACCAACCCCTCGGTGGCGAACAGACTCTTGCCGCTCACATCGAGCACGCTGATGAAATCCACCCCGCGGATCGTTTCGGACAAAAACAGCACCTTGCGCATCAGACGGTTAAAATCCTGATTGAAGGCCGTCACCGCCTCCTGCAACTCGCCGTCGCGCGACACGGCATTGGCCAACTGCGACAACACGCTCGCCTCGTGATCGATCAGAAACCCGATCTGCGCGGCGCGCGCCTCGTGCTCGATTTTGGCCTTGGTGTGCAGGGTTTCGTTCAGGAAGGGATAATTGATGAAATATCCGACCGACATGGTGGCCAATACGGTCAGAATCAGCAGACCGACAATGGGAATCAGCAGACTGCGACCGCGATATCTTCTGTGTTCCGACGCGCCGGTCGGCGTGGTATGGTCGTCCGTTGTTTCCATGTGCGCATGCCCCTCCCCATGGCCTGATTTTCTGGCGGGTAATCCCTCCTAAAATACGTTTTGCCAAATCAATAAGCAAGAGAAATGGACTCGCCATTCGCGAGATTCGCGACGTGGAATCATCATGTCAAGCATGCGCAACCCATGCAACCAGGATTTTGAACGGTGTGGTTTTTTCCCGCGGATCGCCCGAAGCGAACCCCACGGTTGGGGGGTACGGAGAAGTTTCCCCCATCCTGCACGGTTATCGCATACCCGCCTGTCGCGCGGATGCCGCCAACATCCACAACGCCCAAAGCGCGGCGGAGAAATCCCGTCCCCCGGCCAGATGGCGATCGATCATCCGTGTGACCGCCCCAGGTTCGAACCAGCCGGTGGCGGCGAGGGTTTTCACAAAAGCCGGATCCCGCAACCGACCCGCCAGCGGACCCCGCGTCCAGGCCGCGAGCGGCAGATTGAACCCCTGTTTGGGGCGCCAGAGGATCTCTTCGGGCAGCACGGGTTGCATGGCCTGTTTGAGCAGATATTTTCCAATTCCTTTATGTAGTTTCCAGTCCGGCGGCAGCCCGGCGAGCCACTCCACCAGCTGGTAATCGAGCAGCGGAGCGCGCACCTCCAGGCCATGGGCCATGCTGGCGCGATCCACCTTCACGAGCACCCGACCGGCCAGAAACCCCTTGAGATCCAGAGCCTGCAAGCGTGACAGGGGGTGTTCCGGCGCATCCGTCGCGTAGGCGCGCCAGATCTCGCGGGTTTCGAATCCCTGCAATTCGCGTCGGGCCCGATCGGTATAGAGACCCTGGCGGATCTCGATCGGCATGATCTCGACCGCTTGCAAGGCCGCGTCGATCCAATTCCCGCCGAGCGAGCGCAAGGTGTTGCGTGCCCGGAGCCAGCGCGGGGCCCGGTCGAGTTTCGGATACCAGCGCCCCGGCCAGCCGAACAGGATCCGCCTGAGCGTTTCCGGCACCGTTCCGCGCAGCCGCTCCTCGGCGAGCAGGGCGCGATGGCGGCTGTATCCGGCCAGATTCTCATCCCCGCCGTCGCCGGAAAGCACCACCTTGGCATGTTGTCGCGCCATGCCGCAGACCAGCCAGGTCGGCAGGGCCGACGGATCGCCGAACGGTTCGCCGTAGTGGCGTGCCAGGCTTTCGAGCAGATCGAACCGTTCCGGATCGGCCCGCTCCACATGATGGCGCAGACCGTGACGGGTGGCGACGAGGGCCGCATGGTGGCTCTCGTCGTGATCGCGATCGGCGAAGGAGACGGTGCAGGCTTCCGGGGGATCCGGGGTGTAACGGGCCATCAGGGCCGCGACCGCCGAGGAGTCCAGTCCACCGGACAGGAAGGTCGCCACCGGCACATCGGCGATCAGGTGGCTTTTGACCGCCGCGGCGAGTCGTTCGCGCAGCTCCCCGGCGGCGGCGTCCAGATCGCGCGGCGGCTGTTCGACCTCGAAGCGCGGTCGCCAGTAGCAGGATGGTTCCGCAACACGGGTACCCCCGCGCGGCACCCACAGATGGTGGGCTGGCGGGAGTTTATGAACATCGGGATGGATGGTGAGCGGATCCGGCACGTAGCCGAGGGCGCAGTAGCTCTCCAGCGCCTGGATCGACCAGGGTCGCGTCATCTCGTCTGCGGCCACGATCCCCCCCAGCTCCGAGGCGAATCCCAGCCAGCCATCGGCATGGCGCGTATAATAAAGGGGTTTCATGCCCAGCCGGTCGCGGGCCAAAAAGAGCCCGCGCGCCTTTTCATCCCAGATCGCGAAGGCGAACATGCCGCTCAAGCGCGACACGCACTCCCTTCCCCACGACTCCCAGGCGTGCAGGATCACCTCGGAGTCCGAGCGGGTCTTGAACCGGTGACCCAGATCGACCAGCTCCTGGCGCAACTCGAGAAAATTGTAAATCTCGCCATTGAACACCAGCCACGCCGTGCCATCCTCGTTGGAGATCGGCTGATCCCCGCCGGCCAGATCGATGATCGCCAGGCGTCGGTGGGCCAACCCCACACCCGGCGCGATCATCCGGCCCGCGCCGTCCGGTCCGCGATGACTCTGGGCGTCGTTCAGGCGTTCGAGGCGCGCCGGATCCGGACGCCGCGTCCCATTCAGATCAAACAGTCCGACGATACCACACATGGAACGACCATCTCCGGGTCCATTTGCGCGTCAGATGGGGAATCAACAGGTTCATCGGCATGCGCAGCCAGTGGGAACGGATATAGAGCAGCCAGGCGGCCACGGCGGTCCGGGGACCGGGGCCGCGCCGGTCCGGATGTTTTGGAAACATCACGCTCGGAATCAAATGGTTGCGCATGAAACGCGCAAGGGGTGGGGTTTTGCTCTTTTTCGCGAGTTCGCGGCGGGTCGTCTCCGGGACCGGGCTGTTGCACCAGCGCATGCAGCTCCACAGGGCGTGATCCAGGGGCCGGATCAGGTTGAGTCGTTCGGCCCGTTCCAGCAGCGACTCCCAGAAGCCGGGCTGATCCCCGAAGTGGCGCAGCATGCCATCCAGGTCGAGCAGATCCCGCAGGGCCATGCGTTGGAAAGCGCCATCATGAAACAGATGCACCGCGGCGTGCAGGAGCATGTCCGCCGGGGCCAGCGTCCAGATCCCCGGATGGCCAGCCACCTCCTGGGCGTTTTCGAGCAGGGGGGTCGAGTCGGTCACCAGTCGTCCGGTGCGCGGCAGGATGGCGTGATGGAGATCGAGTTCGCTCAACCGGTCGCGATGGCGCATGGGGGGGAGTTCGTGCATCCACTCCCGGTAGTAGCGTTGATCGTAATCATCCGGCAGTGCGGTCATCCAGCCCCAGGCTTTCAGGGTCTGTTCGGCCATGGGGAGGTCCTGGCGGGGAAGCAGCAGATCCACGTCACCGGTCAGGCGGCCTTCGGCGAACGGCAGGTTCCGCATGTGGTAGGCCGCCCCCTTGAGCAGGATCACCGGCAATCCGGTGCCGAAGAAGGCCCGTTGGATGCGTCCCACCTCCCAGCGGATCGACCGTTCCCGATCCAGGGCGACCATGCGCGCCCCTTCGAGGATGGATTGGATGCGGGGTGTCAGTTGATCGAGGCAGCGGGAGCGTTCCAGCCGTTTTTCGAGTGCGGCGAGAATCCCGCTGGTGCGTGCCAGGCGCAGGATGACCTCCTGGCGGGCGGGGGGCATGGCCGGGAGGGTGGTGGGGGTGAGCCAGGCGGTCAGGAGCCAGGTGGCCGGCGTGTCGGGAGGATGATGTGGCATGCCTGAGTCTGGAGAGCGTATGAGGAGTGTGGTGGTGGTGAATGAAACGGTGGCAGGGAACGGGGGTTGCGGTCCGATGCCACCGTCAAACCAACACCCGACTCTCCCCCTGCCCCTCCACCAACCGCTCCAAACAATCCACCGCTTCCCCAAGATCCCCAAAGGTCAATTCGAAAAACCGACACCGCCTCGTCATGCGCACCACCTCCCGAAACCCACGCTCCCCCATCATCTCATAATTGAACGAATGCCCGGCCAGACGCATGAAACCATGATCCTCACCCATGGCATCCAGACTCAGAGCCGCTCCACGCCGAAACCGGGGCGTCACCACCCACGCCGGACAGGCCAGCGACTCTTCATCCCGCACACTCTCCAGCGGCGGCTTCATGTGCGCCACACGCCCCTTGCGGGTCTTGGGAAACACCGGACCAATCACCGCCCCAGGCGCAAACTGACGCATCACATCAATCGACTCGTTCTTCAAGGCAATCGGTCGGGGAAGCGGCTGCATGAACCCGCGCTCCGGCTCCACCAATCCAAACTCGTCCGACAACAACCGCCAACCTCGCGCCACCAACGCCGCACTCAAGGTGCTCTTGCCCGATCCGGGCAGCGCGGGCAGAATCAAGGCCCGATCCCCACGCGCCACCACCCCGGCATGCAACATCAAATAACGGTTGGCTCGCAAGGCAATGCCAAAATTGAAACCCCATTCGAAGAACGGAAAAGCATGATCCAACGGAAAGGGCAACAACTCGGTGGGACCGTCCAGCTCAAAGAATACCCGTGGATGCCACCAACGCCGCAAGAAACGATCCTGACGCAGCTCGATGTGAAATTCGACCACCTCCCCACAATCCGACTCGCACAAGCGATGATCGGCATACAAAGTCTGAAAGGTCGCCAGGAACGACGCCGAACGGCTCCGCAACCGCACGAGAAACGGACCAACCCGCCAGATCAAACCGGACCCGCGCGCACGACGCATCAGCTCCGGCAAGGTCGGATCGCCAATCCTCATGCGTCCACGGGCTGAATCAGGCCAAGCAGGTCCAACTCGCGCAACAGACGCGGATAGGCCTGGGCAACCTCGGCATCGTCGGAATCGAGATCAAGACGGTCGAACAACTCGGCAAGCGTGGCCGGCGCCCCACGCAACGCCTCGAGCGTGGCGATGGCCAACGCATTGAGCACATGGGTGTCGTTGGAAGCGGTGTTGAAAAGAATGTGACTTTCGCCGAACCGCTCCAAAAGCCAGGGTTCGCCGTCGCGAGCCACCCAGCGCCCAGGGTTGGCCAAGGGGATGGTCATGGGTGTCCTGTGTCGGATGTCGATCCCGGTGTGTTGTGCAGGGAGGTCCAGCAGGAGTAGGTCATCACTTTGTAACCACCGCCCACCTCGCTTCTTCCATACGTTCCACCGACGCCTTCACTGGTTCCGTGAGGAAACCAACCTGAATCCGGATGATAGTAGACCAGACACATGTCATCGTCGTCGGTGGCCGGGGTGCCGGTACCCGGCTGCAAGGTGTAATTGGGGGCGTCGCCAGGATCGCTGTGTGCCGTCCTGTTGATGAAGCTGCTCCGTATGGCGCGCACTTTGTCATCGGCAGCCGTCTGACAGGGCTCGGTAATGGTGCTGGCATCGGGCATGTCGTTCAAACAGGCCTGATTGCTGCCGAAAAAGGCCGCGCGTCCGCTGCGTTGCAGGGTGAAGATCATCGGAACCGCCGTGCCGACGCCGATCAACCCCTTGAGCAGCCGCCGGCGTCGTGCGTCCTGGGGCGCGACGGAACGCGCCGTCGTCGCGTCGGACTGCGTGCCGTCGGGTTGCGGGATCGGTGGCGTTGCGTCGGAAGATGGGGTCATGCTCGATCTCTCCTGCCCTCGCGGACAGAGCTGTTCATGAATGCCGGGATCTTGGATCGGATTTTGGCAGGATAGCCATTCTCACGTCAAAAATCAAAAAGAGAATTGTCAAAATTCTTGATCTTTCGTAACCGAAACACCCAAAAACAGTGCCAGATAGGCGGCGATCATCCGCTCCTGGGAGAAACGGGCCGCCACCCGTTCCCGTCCGGCGGCGCCATGCATCGCACGGCGGGCCGGATCGAAGAGATACTCCCCGATCGCATCCGCCAGCGCGCAGGGATCGCTGCGGGGCACGAGCCGACCGGTTTGACCGTCCACCACCAGATCCCCCACCCCGCCGACGCGGGTGGCCACCACCGGCAGGGCGTGGGCCATGGCCTCGAGAATGGTGAGCGGGGTTCCCTCGGCCCGGGAAGGGAGCACGAACAGATCGAACCGCTCCCAGAATGGTGTGACATCGTTCTGCCAACCAGCCAGATGAACCGTATCCGCGAGGCGATACTCGGCGATGCGCGCCTCGATGGCCGGTCGTTCCGGTCCGTCGCCCACCAGGATCAGGCGCAGCGGAGTCTCCGGATAAGAGCGGCGCAACTGGAAAAAGGCCTCGATCAGGTTGAGCGGATCCTTGATGGGCCACTGACGACCGACATGACCGATGGTGAACGGTCGGTTCGGATCGGTGCCGGGGCGTGACCGGTTGGGAACCGGCGGGAGCCGAACGCCGTTGACGATCGGATGGATCTTCTCCGGCGGGATATGCACGGTGTGGAGCATCCAGTCGTGCAGGTCGCGGGAGACCGGCACGAAACCATCCACCCAGGGGATCAGAAAGCGTCGCAGCAGCAGATATTTGCGTCTGGTGCCATCCGGGTCGTGGCTGTCGCGGCCATGTTCGGCGTGGATGAACCGTTTGACTCCGGCCAGTCGGGTCGGGATGGCGGCCTCGAGGGTGGCCAGATTGCAGGCATGCACGAGATCGGGCTTGAGCTGTCGCAACAGTTTCCAGTAGCGCCACCAGACCGCCGGATCCTGACCGCGCTGCTTGCCCAGGGCATGAAAGGTGACGCGCGGATGGTGGAGTCGCTCTTTGAACGCGGTGATCTCGGTCAGGCTGATCACCGCGTGGTCGAACCGGTCGTGGGGCAGATGGTTGACCAGATCGGCCACGACCTTTTCCAGGCCGCCGATGTCGAGGCGATGGATCAGATGGGCGATCAACATGGGTGACGATTCAGACTCCCCGGTTTGTCGAGGTTTCAGGAGCAGACGTGCGGGGTCCAGATCCATGACGTCGCTTCCCGATCGCGCGACCGTTTCCCTTTTTTCGAACCCGTACCGCCTCAGTTCGGCAGGATGAAGATGATCTCGTCCGGATAGACCAGTCCCAGATCACGCCGGGCCACCCCCTCGACCGCGGAAGGATCTTTTTCCAGCAACCGGATCTCCTCCTTGAGTTCGTGAATGCGGTTTTCCACCTCGCCAACCTCGGCACGCACGGCCATCAACTCCTTCTCCGTATGCCGCCACCGGATCAGACCCTGCTCGCCGAACCACAACAGATACTGGGCCCAGGCATTGGCCACCAAAAGCGCCAGACCGATCAACACCCCCTTGGAAGTTCCCTCGTTCATGCCGTACACTCTCCCGGTTTTTTGCCCATTCCAATCTTGCCGATGGATCCTCGCCATGACCATGCAACCGGACTCACCCGCACCATCCACCCTGGCGGAACGGTTTTTGACCTTCGCCATCCAGGCCGAGGTGTTGCGGTTCGGCACCTTTCAAACCAAGGCCGGTCGTTCGAGCCCCTATTTCTTCAATGCCGGACTCTTTCACGATGGCGAACGGCTCTCCCGTCTGGGGAGTTTTTATGCCGACACGCTGGTCGCCTCCGGCTTGGGTTTCGACATGCTGTTCGGACCGGCCTACAAGGGGATTCCCCTGGCCGCGGCCACGACGATCGCCTTGAGCCGCGATCATGGGCTGAATCTCCCCTTTGCCTACAACCGCAAGGAGATCAAGGACCACGGCGAGGGAGGCAATCTGATCGGCGCGCCGCTCCGGGGCCGGGTCGTGGTGATCGATGACGTGATCAGCGCCGGCACCTCGATTCGCGAGTCGGTCGAATGGATCCAAAAGGCCGGGGCGACCCTGGCCGGGGTGGTGATCGCGCTGGACCGCCAGGAGCGCGGCACGGGAACCACCAGCGCCACCCAGGAGATCCAGGCCACCCACGACATACCGGTGATCGCCATCGCCCGGCTGGAGGATCTGATCGGATTGCTCGCCCGGGATGCGACGCAGGCCGGAAATCTGGAGGCCATCCAGGGGTATCGGGCGCTCTGGGGCGTGTGACCTGGCAGGTGGGGCGTGTGACCCGGCAGGTCCGGCCACAGTCGGGGGGGGTCCGGGATGGCGACGCGCGGACCCCCCGGAAACGTGGTGGAGAACAGCGCTTATCGACAACCGCGCAGCGCGGCCACGGCCTTGCCACTGCCCTTGAGAGGCACGACGTATTCGAAGGTTTTGGTGCCATTGGAGAAGCTGACACGCATTTCGCCACGTTTTTGGATCATGGCGAGCAGTTCCTGGGTATCTTCCAGGTATTGCCAGCGCCAGAAGCTGTCCTTGGCATCGGCATCGGGGACGAAGGGGATGCTGCGTGGTTTGCTGTTGTCGAAGGAGATCAGAACCTTGTCGCGGGCCAGACCGATCTTTTCGCGCTCGGTGAACAGTTCGCCGTAGTAGTCCTCGGAGGGGAACAGGGCCAGGATCGCCTGATGATCCTTTTCGTTCTTGGCGAGGAGGATCTCGAGTTTGCAGGTGCCTTCGACCTTGCGAACCGTGTAGCGTCCGCTCTTGTAGACCTCCTTGTAGGAGCTTTCCGCGCCCGGAACCGCCAAGACCAGCAAAGCCATCACCGTTGTCGCGAAAATTCGGGAAAACCGCATGCCATCGACCTCCTGTTGATTCTGCGTCGAGCCTGTCGGGATCGGAAGATTGGGTTGATGCAAAAGAGTGACAAGCAACGCACGTTTGGAAGTCCCCCAGCCCGACCGAGGGGCGAAGACTGGCGGGGACTCTCCTATCATGATAGAAAGATGCTGCTTTCACAAGGTCCAGATCATCAAAAAACGAAAAAAGGAACTCGCATGACCACGAACCGATCCACGCTTCTGGGCCAACAGCTCAAAGAGCGCATCCTGGTGCTGGATGGCGCCATGGGCACGATGATCCAGGGGCACGACCTGACCGAAGCCGACTTTCGCGGGGCTCGATTCGCCTCCCATCCTGGCGAGCTCAAGGGGAACAACGATCTGCTCTGTCTGACCCGCCCGGATGTGATCCAGGGGATCCATGCCGCCTATCTGGAGGCCGGGGCGGATCTGATCGAGACCAACTCGTTCAACGCCAACGCCATATCCCTGGCCGATTACGGCATGCCCGAGCTGGCTTACGAGATCAATCTGCACGCCGCGCGGGTGGCGCGGGCGGCGGCGGACCAGATCACCCGGACCACACCCGAACGCCCGCGTTTCGTGGCCGGCATTCTGGGTCCGACCAACCGCACCGCCTCGATCTCGCCGGATGTGAACCAGCCGGGCTATCGCAACGTCACCTTCGCCGCGCTGGTGGATGTTTACACCACTGCGATCCGGGGTCTGGCGGATGGCGGGGCGGATGCCTTGATGGTGGAGACGGTGTTTGATGCCTTGAACTGCAAGGCCGCGCTTTTCGCGATTCTCGCCTTCAACGAGAGTCGCCCCGATCCTTTGCCGATCATGATCTCCGGCACCATTTCGGATCGCAGTGGACGGATTCTCTCCGGTCAGACCATCGAAGCCTTCGTGCATGCCACCGCCCATGCCAACCCGTTGACCATGGGGCTCAACTGCGCCCTGGGAGCCGAGCAGCTGCGTCCCCACCTGGCCAATCTGGCGCGCGCCTCGGAGGCGTTGATCTCGGTGCACCCCAATGCCGGTCTCCCCAACGAGCTGGGCGGCTACGACGAAACCCCGGAGGCCATGGCGGCGATCATCCGCGACTTCGCGCAACAGGGGCTCGTGAACATCGCCGGTGGCTGCTGCGGCACCACGCCGGCCTTCATTCGCGCCATCGCCGAGGCGGTGCGCGACCTGCCGCCGAGGGTTCCGGCCCGGTCGAACGGACTCTGCCGGCTTTCGGGGCTCGAACCCCTGGAGATCGGCGCCAAAGAATCGCTGTTCGTGAATGTCGGCGAGCGCACCAACGTCTCCGGATCGCGCAAGTTCGCGCGGCTGATCCGCGACGGCAACGACGATGAGGCCATCGAGGTGGCGCGCCAGCAGGTGGAGGATGGCGCCCAGATCATCGATATCAACATGGATGACGCCATGCTCGACGCGCCGGCGGCCATGACCCGGTTTCTCAACCGGCTGGCCGCCGAGCCGGAGATCAGCCGCGTGCCGGTGATGATCGACTCGTCGCGCTGGGAGGCGATCGAGGCGGGTTTGCAGTGTCTTCAGGGCCGTGGGATCGTCAACTCCCTGAGTCTGAAGGAGGGCGAGGCGGCGTTTCTGGAACACGCCCGGCTCACCAAACGGTATGGCGCGGCGGCGGTGGTGATGGCTTTCGACGAGGAGGGGCAGGCCGACACCCTGGAACGGCGTGTCGCCATCTGTCGGCGCGCCCATGATCTGCTCACCCAAAAGGCCGGTTTCCGACCCGAGGAGATCATCTTCGACGCCAACATCTTCGCGGTCGGCACCGGCATCGCCGCCCATGACCGCTATGCCATCGACTTCATCGAGGCGTTGCGGCGCATCAAGGCCGACATGCCCGGCGTGCTCACCAGCGGTGGGGTGAGCAACGTCTCCTTTTCGTTCCGGGGCAACGACGCGATTCGCGAGGCGATGCACGCGGTGTTTCTCTACCACGCGGTGTCCGCCGGACTCGACATGGGGATCGTGAATGCCGGGCAGCTGGCCATTTACGCCGAGATCGCACCCGTGCTGCGCGAGCAGATCGAGGATCTGATCCTCGCCCGGCGCGAGGATGCCGCCGAACGGCTGTTGGAGACCGCCCAATCCCTGAAGGATCAGCAACCCGGCGTCCGTGAAAAAAGCGAGGAGCAGAGCTGGCGCGGTCTGCCGGTGCATGAACGGCTGGTCCATGCCATGGTCAAGGGGATCGACGCCTTCATCGACGCCGATGTCGAGGAGGCCCGTCTGGCGGCCAGCGATCCGTTGGCCGTGGTCGAGGGTCCGCTCATGGCCGGCATGAATCAGGTTGGCGAGCTGTTCGGCGCGGGGCAGATGTTTCTGCCCCAGGTGGTCAAGAGCGCGCGGGTGATGAAAAAGGCGGTGGCCCAGCTCACCCCCTACATCGAAGCCACCCGTCTGGCCGGCGCGGGGGGCCCTTCGGCGAAGGGAAAAATCCTTTTGGCCACGGTCAAGGGCGATGTTCACGACATCGGCAAGAACATCGTCAAGGTGGTTTTGCAATGCAACCACTACGAGGTGATCGATGCCGGGGTGATGGTGCCTGGCGAGGTGATTCTGGATCGTGCCCAGACCGAAGGGGTGGATATCGTCGGTCTGTCGGGTCTGATCACCCCCTCTTTGGAGCAAATGGCCCTGGTCGCCGCCGAAATGGAGCGGCGTGGCATGACCCTGCCGCTGATGGTGGGTGGCGCCACCACTTCGCCGTTGCATACTGCGGTCAAGATCGCGCCCCATTATTCCGGCGTGGTCGTTCAGGCCCGTGATGCTTCCCAGGCGGCCTCAACCGCCTCGAAACTGCTTCATGACGACAAAAAAGGGCCATTCAGTGCCGAAATCACCGCCCAACATGCCCATTTGCGCGCCCAATATCAAT
This sequence comes from Candidatus Magnetaquiglobus chichijimensis, assembly GCF_045865675.1. NCBI lineage: Bacteria > Pseudomonadati > Pseudomonadota > Magnetococcia > Magnetococcales > Candidatus Magnetaquicoccaceae > Candidatus Magnetaquiglobus > Candidatus Magnetaquiglobus chichijimensis. The sequence goes on along the minus strand of NZ_BAAFGK010000001.1, from coordinate 12,551 downwards.
TAAAGAAAAGTCAGCGTCCGCCACTCTCCCTCGCCGATGCCCGCGCCCGGCGGCTGGTTATTGACTGGTCAGTCCAACCGCCTGTCCCACCTCGTTTTCTCGGCATCCGGGTGATCGACGGGCAGTCATTGGAGGCCTTGGTTCCCTTCATCGACTGGACCCCATTTTTCCAGACCTGGGGTTTGAACGGTCGTTTTCCGGAGATTTTGAACCATCCGGAGCGAGGTGCCGAGGCGCGGCGATTGTTCGAGGAGGCGCAGCGCACTTTGGAGCGGATTTTGGCCCAGGGGATTTTGCGGGCCCGGGGTGTATTCGGGATTTTCCGCGCCAATGTTCTGGAGGGTGAGGAGGTGGTGATCCGTCCGCATGCCGGTTTCCCGGACGCGGTGTTGGCCAGGTTGCGGTGGCCGCGTCAGCAGGCCGAGCGGCCCGAGGGTCAGCCTTGTTTGTCGTTGGCCGACTTCATCGCGCCGTTATCGACTGGTTTGGAGGATGCCTTGGGGATGTTCGCGGTGACTGCCGGGTTAGGATTGGACGAGGCTGTGGTGGAGCTTGAGGCGCGTGGGGATGATTTCGAGGTGATCATGCTCAAGGCGTTGGCGGACCGGTTGGCCGAGGCGTTTGCCGAGCAGTTGCACTGGCGGGTGCGGCGTGAGTTCTGGGGGTATGCCGAGGGTGAGCCGATGGACAGCGAGGCTTTGATTCGCGAGCGGTATCAAGGAATTCGGCCTGCGCCGGGCTATCCGGCCTGTCCGGACCATGCTCAGAAGCGGGTGATTTTCGATTTGTTGGATGTGGGTGCGGTGACCGGGATGCGGTTGACCGAGAGTTTTGCCATGCATCCGGCGGCGGCGGTAGCCGGATTTTATCTGGCCCATCCGCAGGCGCGTTATTTGCGGGTGGACGGGTTGGATCGGGAGCAGGTGGCCGAGTTGGCGCGGTTTGGGAATGAGTCGGTGGAGGCTCTTGAGATGCGGTTGGTGAATCATCTCGGGTATGCGACGTAACAACGGTGGGGGCCGGGGGCCGGGGGCTGGGGGCCAAAGGTCCCCGAAAAACCGTTACGGGGGACCGGGGGCCGAAGGTCCCCGGCGGAGGTTCGGAGGCAGAGCCTCCGAGGTTTTGGTTCTGACTCTTCCTTTGCCTTTGCCTTTGGCGCGCTCTACAAAAAAGCGTTTTTTCGCGCCTTTTGCGAAAAAACGCTGCGCGCTGCCTTGGTCACGGGAGTTGGTTTTGCGATTTTTGCAAAACCAACTCCCGTGACCCTTGCCAGAACTGGCCTCCGGAGGCGGCTATCCGCCCCCGAGCAATTCGCCCCCTCCTTATGCCCTGACGGGCATCAGGAGGGGGCACATGAGACGCGCGCGCTGCGCGATTTTTCGCAAAAACGCGAAAAATCGCTTGTCGTGTAAAGCGCGCGAAAATCAAAAGATAAAGTCAAAAAATAAAGTCAAAAGAAAAGTCGTGGTACTTCGTCCCACACCCTACCGGAGGCTCTGCCTCCGGACCTCCGCCGGGGGCGATAATCGCCCCCGGACCCCCGTGATGACTTGTCTATCCCAACTGCTCCACCATCTCCCCCAACGTCGCCACGGGCCGCACCTCCAGATTGAGCGCTTTCGGCAGACTCTTCACACTCTGCGCCGGCACCAGACAACGGGTGAACCCCAACTTGTCCGCCTCCCTCAACCTCGGCCCCACATGCGATACCGCCCGCACCTCACCACCCAACCCCACCTCGCCAAAAATCACCAACCCCGGATCCAACGCCCGATTGCGATACGAGGCGTACAACGATGCCGCCACCGCCAGATCCGCCGCCGGCTCGCTGATGCGAAACCCTCCAGCCACGTTCAAGAACAGATCATGGTTGAACAACCCCAACCCCAGCCGCTTCTCGAGAACAGCCGCCAACATCGCCAACCGGTTGGGATCAAACCCCAACGTCGCACGCCTGGGCTGGGCCATGAGCGACGGCGCAGCCAGGGATTGAATCTCCACCAACAACGGACGGGTTCCCTCCATGCCGGCAAATACCACCCCACCCGGCGAACCCACACCCCGATCCGGCAAAAACAACTCGGAAGGGTTGGAAACCTCCACCAGACCACACTCGCGCATCTCGAACACGCCAATCTCGTTGGCCGGACCGAAACGGTTCTTGATCGCCCGCAAAATGCGGTAGTCGTGACCACGCTCCCCCTCGAAATAAAGCACCGTGTCCACCATGTGCTCCAACACCCGCGGACCGGCGATCTGACCATCCTTGGTGACGTGACCAACCAGAAACAGAGCCATGCCACGCTGCTTGGCCAACTGAATCAACCGCGCCGCACACTCGCGCACCTGAGAGACCGAACCAGCGCCGGAAGGCACGGCATCCGTGGCCAGGGTCTGAATCGAATCCACAGCCAATACCCGCGGCTCGCACGCGGAAACCGCATCAAGAGTCGCCTCCAGCCGGTTCTCCATGAGCACCAGCAACCGGTCCCCGGCAATGCCAAGCCGCTCGCCCCGCTGACGGATCTGCTGGGGAGACTCCTCGCCCGAAACATACAATACCCCACCCTGCTCGGATAAAGCGGTCAAAGCGGTCATGAGCAGGGTGGATTTGCCGATGCCCGGATCCCCGGCCAGCAACACCGCCGATCCAGGAGTCAACCCGCCCCCCAGGGCCCGATCGAGTTCGGCCACACCGGTGTTCAAACGAACACGGACATCCCCTTCGATGGCCGAAAGCGGCAAGGGCCTGGAGACGGGAACGGCGGAATGCACATGCGCACGCTTGGGCGCGGAGGGATCGACCGTGAAGGCCTTGAGGGTGTTCCAGGCGCCACAGGAGAGACACTTGCCCTCCCAACGCCCGAAATCGGCACCGCAGGATTCGCAGACAAAACGTTGTTTTTCGCGGCTCATGATAAGGGTTACGACACGACCCGCAGGTTGGGCCTGGGCCGCTTGGTGGTCGTTTCGGAAGATGGGGCCGCCGCACCATCCCCCTCGATCACCCGCAAGGCCACCCGCTCGCCCCGCGCCGGAGTCGGCGGCGCCAGAGGCTCGATCGGGGGGGTGGACAGCACCACCCCTTCCGGCAACCGCACCATAGACTCCTCCATGCCATGCCGGACACGGATCTCCTCGGGCATGGAGTCGGCCCAGAACATGCCGTGACGACTGTCGGGATTGAACGCACCCCACAACGCATCATACGGAACCACGCAATAATGCGGAATTCCCCCGAAACGCAACTCGGATTCGATCCCCTCGGGACCGATGTGAATCGGTTGCGGCATGGTACGGTTGAGGATCAGACGCAAACCGGTGTCCGAAGCGAACCGCCTGGGCACGGCCACGCCGGGCCAGGTGGCATCCAGACAGAGCATGACACGCCCCTCGGACTCGAGAATCAGACGGACAAGCTCAGCCTTCTGAGCGGCGCTGGCACTCTCCATGGCACCCCTCCACTCACCCCTTGAATCCGGTTTGATTGCAGAAAACACACCCCTTGCCCTGACACAACGAACAAGGCTCCCCCCCGGAGGAACGCACGGCGGTCGGGGCAGCCTGAACCGGCGGGGGCGCGGCCTGGTACGGCGCCGGTTGCGGAGCCGCCTGGAAGGGCGACGGCGCAGCCTGAACCGGCGGGGGCGCGGCCTGGTACGGCGCCGGTTGCGGAGCCGCCTGGAAGGGCGACGGCGCAGCCTGGTACGGCGCCGGTTGCGGCGCGGCCTGGAAGGGCGAAGGCGCAGCCCGGAAAGGAGCGGCATGCACCGGAGGCGGCAGGATGATCCCCATGCGCCGTGCCAGCACCTCGGTGTTGACCGCCAGACGCTGGGCCAGCTGCTCCAGCAGCATCCGTTCGTTCTCGTCGCACTGTCCGTCTGCGTAGATGACGTTGAGACAGCCGGTGACGATCAGTTTGGCCTCTTCCGAATCCTGGGGGATCGGATGGAGCACGGCATCGAACACCGCGCGCTCATCCAGGAAGGCCTTGATGGCGTAGTCGCGGAACTTGTCGATCAACTCTTCGAGGGGGAACCCGCCAAAGACCGGGTGCTGGGTATTCTGCAACAGGAAATTGCGGAATCCCTCGATCTCCGTGCGTTGCAACTTGCCGTGCTGGGCAGCCATCAGGCCGGTCCAGGCACAGAAGGCCTCGACGATGGGCCGGTACTGGGCGGACTGAACCCGCGAACCGATATTCTGCAACCCCTTGAACAACCCGGTGGCCAGATCGGTGGCCGCGCCCATGGCCCGTTGACCCTTCTCTTTCCAATCCGTTTGCGTGACCATGCGCGTGCGAACCCCAAAGACCGTGCGGTGATTAAGGATGGGACGAAACCAGGGGTGGGGATGGAGACGCGCCCCACCCCAACCTCTGGAATACTTGTAAGGGAGTTCGCGGCGAAACTCAACCCACGTCCACGCCGAAGCTTCTGGCCAAGGGCCCCAGACCCCCGGCGTAACCCTGTCCCACGGCGCGGAACTTCCATTCGCCGTTGCGCTTGTAGATCTCGCCGAAGATCATCGCCGCCTCGGTGGAGGCGTCCTCGGAAAGGTCATAACGGGCGATCTCGGCGCCACCCTCGGCGTTGATCACCCGCATGTAGGCGTTGTTGACCTGACCGAAATTCTGCCGGCGGCTCTCGCCCTCGTGAATGGTGGCGGCGATCACCACCTTGTCCACGTCCGCCGGGATCCCCGCGAGATTCATCAGGATGCGCTCGTCATCCCCCTCGCCCGCGCCGGTGCGGTTGTCGCCCTGGTGCTGCACCGCGCCGCCCGCGCCCTGGGCGTTGTTGTAAAAGACGAAATCGGCATCCGAACGGACCTTGCCGTTGGCACCCAGAATGAAGACCACCCCATCCAGGTCGAACGGCTGGCCATCGGTGGAACGGACATCCCATCCCAGACCGATCATGGCCGCCTTCATGCCGGGGGCCTCCTTGGACAACGACACATTGCCACCTTTGGTGAGGGAAACGGGCATTGGAACTCTCCTTGGATTATGAATGAGAACGAAAGATTGATGGTTCAACGCGACTCAGAGGTACTGACGCATCCGCTCCGTCAGATCGCCCAGGGTTCGACCCTGGGCGGTTTCGCCCACGGCGCGCACCGACCAGCCGGTTTCGCGGCGGTAGAGGGTCATCATGATCATCGCGGTGTGGGGACCCTGGGTGGTGAGTTGATAGCGCAGGATCTCCTGACCGTTGCTGGCGTCCACCATGCGACAGAAGGCGTTGTCGATGCTGTCGAAGGTGTCGTTGGAGTAGGAGCTGACCACGAACACCAGGGATTGGACCTGGGGCGGAACCCGATTCAGGGCGACGATGATCTGCTCGTCATCCCCTGCGCCCTGGCCGGAAAGATTGTCCCCGGTGTGCTCCACCGAGCCGTCCACGCTGCGCAGTTGCCGGAACCACACCTGATCGACCATGTTGCCCCGGTTGTCGAACAGGCCCACCGAGGCGTCGAGATCGATTTCGCTTTCGCCGCCCCCGGTCAGAAAACTCAAGAAACCCTTCTTGGGTTGCACACGGGCATCCCAACCCAGACCCATGACGATCTTGTCATAGGATTTACCGGTATCCTTTTCCAGGGAGACTCTTTGACCCTTGGTCAACGAAATGGGCATGGCAACCTCGCGAGCGAACATGAATGAAAGGGACAACGGTTGAAAGAACCTTATCGTACAAAATGGGGCTTGCCCCCCCGTTCGTCAAGAGCCAACTTTTTTTAATGATTGGTACCCAGGTCGCAAGCGTGCTAAACTGACTGGATGGGGGAAAGAATCCCCTCTACAACCCCCCGCGGAACGCTCCTGAAGAACCGTCCCACGGGTGACCGAAGATATTGTTTCTCCATTTCGCACACCATGCAAGGAGTCCAGACGGACCATGCGACCCAGACCCATGACCCTCGTGGTGCTGGATGGTTGGGGCATGCGCGGGGAGACCCGTTTCAATGCCATCCACCATGCCGCCACGCCCCATTTCGATCAGTGGTGGCAAACCCGACCCCATGCCCTGTTGCAGACCTCCGGGGAGGCCGTCGGCCTGCCGGAAGGACAGATGGGCAACTCCGAGGTGGGTCACGCCAATCTCGGCGCAGGTCGGATACTCTATCAGGATTTCACCCGCGTGGATCGCGCGGTGCGCGCGGGCGAGCTGATTCGCAACCCGGCCCTGGTCCAGACAGTCAACAACGCCAGCGCGGCGGGCGGAGCCATCCACATCATGGGGCTGCTCTCGCCGGGTGGGGTCCACGCCCATTCGGACCACCTGCTCGGCGCGGTGGCCGCGGCGCGGGATCTGGGGGCCAAACGCATCTTCGTGCACGCCTTTCTCGATGGCCGGGATACCCCGCCCCGTTCCGCCCTGGAGTACGTGGCCGCCTTCGAGGCCGGATTGCAGGCGTTGAACGCGGGTCGCATCGTCACCGTGTGCGGTCGCTACTGGGTCATGGATCGCGACAAACGTTGGGAACGGGTGGCCCGCGCGTATGCCATGCTGCTCGAAGGAACGGGAGAGCGGGCCGGGGGAGCCCTGGCGGCCATCCAGGCGGCCTACGACCGCGGCGAGGATGACGAGTTCGTCCAGCCGAGCATGATCCCGGATGAATCCGGTCGGGTGGTGGTGCTCGAGGATGGGGACGCCATCCTGATGATGAACTTCCGTGCCGACCGCGCCCGCGAGATCGCCCACGCCCTGCTCGATCCGGAACCGGATTCCGCCTCGGGGAGCCCCGGTTTCAGCGGCTTCCCCCGCGCGCGCCGGGTGCGACTCTCCGGTTACATGTGCCTGACCGAACACGACGCCACCCTGCCGGGCGTGGTGGTGGCCTTTCCGCCGCAAATCCCCACCATGACCCTCGGCGAGGTGCTCTCCGGTCTGGGCATGCGCCAGCTGCGCGCCGCGGAGACGGAAAAATACGCCCACGTCACCTACTTTCTCAATGGTGGTCAGGAGGTGTGCTTTCCCGGCGAGGACCGGCTGCTCATCCCCTCGCCCAAAGTGGCCACCTATGATCTCCAACCCGAAATGTCGGCCATCGCGTTGACCGACCAGGTGGTGGCCAGAGTCGAATCCGGGGTGTACGACCTGATCGTGGTGAACTTCGCCAATCCGGACATGGTGGGCCATACCGGCAAGTTCGACGCGGCCATCCAGGCCATCGAAACCGTGGACCGCTGTCTCGGTCGCCTGGCTCAAGCGGTGCTGGCGGCGGGCGGAGAGCTGCTGATCACCGCCGATCACGGCAACGCCGACTGCATGTTCGACGACCAGACCGACGGACCGCACACCGCCCATACCCTCAACCCCGCGCCGCTGCTGCATGTGGGCGCGCGTGAGCCGCGTCTGACCGATGGCCGGCTGTGCGACGTGGCCCCGACGCTGCTGAAACTCATGGGGCTCGCCATCCCGCCGGAGATGGAAGGGGTGGCGCTGGTGGATGGCCCATGAAACCCGACCACGCCGAACGCATCTGAACGTGACCAGGCAAGGAACCCGCGTGTCCCGCACGTCGCGCATCATCGCATCCCTGTTCCTGACCGGCGCATTGTTCTTTGGCTCCACGACCCGGACGAACGCGGTCAGCGAAATCGACAACCAGGAGCACGCCACCCTGGAACGGGGACGGTTGCAGCTCAACCGCACGGTGCGCGAACTGGTGCGGGAACAGCAGGCCCTGGAGCAGGCGCGCGGTCAAAGCCTGTCGCTTTTGACCGAACTGGAGACCATCGACCGGAGTTTGAGCGCAAGCGAACGGCGTCTGGTGGGGCTGATCGAAGAGCAGAGCGTGGCGTTGCGGCTGCAACCGGAGCTGGAGGCACGCATCCAGACCAATCGCGAACAGGTGGCGCGTCAGAAACAGCGCCTGGCCAACCATCTGCGGCTGATGTACCTTCTGGGCGCCAAGGGGGGCGTGGCACGCACGCTCCTGTCGCAAAAAGGGCTGGATGCCGGACGGCGCGGCATGCTCTACTACAGCCGGCTGGTGAAGACGCGCAACCAGGAGTTCATCGACTTCCGCATCGCTGCGGCACGTCTGCGCGGCGATCTGGAAAAAGGCAAGGAGCTGACCGCCACCCTGGACCGCCTCACCGCGAGCCTCACCGAAGAGCAGAAAAACCGCCAGTTGGAACGGCTCAAGCGTCAGGAGTTGCTGCGGCGCGCCCGCGAGGAGGAGTCGCTGCGTCAACGCAAGGTCGAGGAGTTGAGCCAGGCCAAGGGCCATTTGAGCGCCTTTCTGGAGAAGCTGAGCGGCTATTCGGAGCCGGAAGGTGTGTCGTTCGCCCAGGAGGCCGGCGAAAGCGGGGGGGCCATCCCGGAGCGCATCCAGGAACGGCGCGGTCATCTGCCCAATCCGGTGCCCGGCAGGTCGGAAAAACGTCCGCCGGGACTGTTCTATCCCGTGGCGGCCCACACCCAGGTCACGGCAATCCATGCCGGCGAGGTGGTCTATGCCGATTGGTTCAAGGGGTTCGGACTGCTTTTGATCCTCAAGCACGGCGAGCAGGTCTACACCCTCTACGGCCACAACGATCGCCTGCTGGTCAACCTGGGCGATCGGGTGCGCGCCGGCGCGACCATCGCCGAAAGCGGCGATACCGGAGTTCTGGACGGGGTGCCCGGACTCTATTTCGAAATGCGGGTCAACGGCAAGACCATCAATCCCCTCAACTGGCTGGCCAACACCGGGTGAACGACGAACCCATTCCAATGGGTCTGATTCTTGTATACATTCGACCGAACCCAAGGGACGTTCGGGCGCATCCATCGAGACTTCGAAAAGAGAGATTCAGGAGACGGTATGAACAATCCAAAACGGGGCAAGCGCCCCTGGCTCTTCGGCGGCGTGCTGGCGGTGGTGCTGATCGGGGCCAGTCTGACTGCCGAAAACGTTCTGGCGGTCAGTCAGATCACCTACGAAAAGCTGCGCGTCTTTTCGGAGGTCTTCTCGCTCATCAAACAGAACTACGTCGAAGAGGTGGATGAAAAATCCATTCTTTACGGTGCGATAGGAGGCATGCTCAAGACCCTGGACCCCCACTCCTCGTTCCTGACCCCCGAACATTTCAAGGAGATGCGCGTCGATACCCGCGGCGAGTTCGGCGGTCTGGGCATCGAGATCTCCCGCGACGACAAAGGGGTGCGCGTGGTCTCCCCCATCGAGGATACCCCGGCTTACCGCGCCGGCATGAAGTCGGGCGACATCATCGTCAAGATCGATGATGTCAATACCGCGGACATGGATCTGTTGGAGGCCGTCAAAAAAATGCGCGGCAAACCCGGCTCCAAGATCACCCTCCAGGTGGTGCGCAAGGGCGAAAACAAACCGCTCAACTTCACCCTGGTGCGGGCGATCATCAAGATCCGCAGCGTCAAATGGCGCGAAGAGGCCCCCGGCATCGGCTACGTGCGCATCATCCAGTTCAACGAACAGACCCAGCCCCTGTTGGAGACCGCCATGGCCGATCTGACCAGGAAGATCGAAGGCGGCAAGCTCAAGGGTCTGGTGCTCGATCTGCGCAACGATCCGGGCGGTCTGCTCGATCAGGCGGTGTCGATCTCCGACGCCTTCCTGGAAGAGGGACGCATCGTCTACACCAAGGGACGGATTCCGGGCAAGGATATGTCCTTCGACGCCCAGAGCGGCGATCTGGCCAACGGCGCGCCGATCGTGGTGCTCATCAACGGCGGCTCGGCCTCGGCCTCGGAGATCGTCGCCGGCGCCCTGCAAGACCACAAGCGCGCGGTGATCATGGGCACCCAGTCGTTCGGCAAGGGATCGGTACAGACCATCATTCCCCTCGCCGACGGCTCGGGCCTGCGTCTGACCACGGCCCAGTACTACACCCCGAACGGACGCTCCATCCAGGCCAAAGGGATCACGCCGGATATCGTGGTCGAGGATCTGGATATGAAGGACAAAAAAGGTCAACAGCGCCCCAAGGAGGCGGATCTCAAGGGCCACCTGCAAAACGCCGACTCCCCGGAGAAGGGTGCGTCCGGCGAGAACGGCAACGGCGAGGAGTCCAAACCCGACGCCGACAAAGAGCCGAAGCACGAGAAGGAGACCCCCGAGCCGGGCGCCGAGCCGGAAAAGGGGTCGAAAAAGGAGGGCGGGGAGAACGACGAGGAGAATCTCGATCGCATCACCGGTCACATCAAACAGGATCATCAACTGCAACGCGCCCTGGATCTGCTGAAAGGGTTCCAGGTTCTCGAGGGTCGGGTGAAGAGCAAGCCGGCGGGGAGCAAGTAAACCTTGACCGCTGACCTGACCAGCCCCCTCTCCCCGGAGTCCGGCAACGGCTCGGATGGACCATCCGAACCGTCGGACGGGCGCGCATCCCCGCGCGCCGCGGACGCGCCGCTCCTGGAGAGTCGCGAGGATCAGCCCCTCGAGGCGGAGACGACCGGCGCGGAGAATCAGCCCCTCGAGGCGGAGACGACCGGCGCGGAGAATCAGCCCCTCGAGGAGGAGACGACCGGCGCGGAGAATCAGCCCCTCGAGGAGGAGACGACCGGCGCGGAGAATCAGCCCCTCGAGGAGGATCAGCCCCTCGAAGAGGATCAGCCCCTCGAGGCGGAGACGACCGGCGCGGAGAATCAGCCCCTCGAGGCGGAGACGACCGGCGCGGAGAATCAGCCCCTCGAGGAGGATCAGCCCCTCGAGGAGGATCAGCCCCTCGAAGAGGATCAGCCCCTCGAAGAGGATCAGCCCCTCGAAGAGGATCAGCCCCTCGAGGAGGACCAGCCCCTTGAGGCGGACCAGCCCCTTGAGGAAGAGACGACCGGCGCGGAGAATCAGCCCCTCGAGGCGGAGACGACCGGCGCGGAGAATCAGCCCCTCGAGGCGGACCGGCCCGTCTCCGATCCGATCGCGACCGATGCGACCGGAGAGCCGTTCGAGGAGGACGATCGAATCGCGGCCTTCCTGCCGCCCGGCACGCGCGAAGAGGGTGCCGACGGGTTCGCATCCCCGCCGCAGTCCGAACAGGGGGAGCGGGTCGGCGAGAAGCGCCCCATTCAGACAGACGACTTCCACGCACCAACCTCCGAACCGGAGGCTTCGACGGACGAACCCGCGCCCGTCCATCCGCTCTCCACCGACACGGACGACGACCGTCCGGTGACCCTGCTCAAGCGGATCTATCTGCCCGACGAGCCGGAAGAGGAGCCGGCAGCGCGCCCAGGGGACAACCCCAGGCCCGACGCGCCCCTGACCGAGGTGGCGACGGGCCGGGATCCCGAGCGGGCAGCGCGTCAGGAGATCGAATACGAGCCCGAAGAGGAGAACGACTACGATCCGGCCACAAACCGCTGGTGGATTTTGCCGCTGGTGGCGGCGGTGATCTTTTTTCTGGCCGGAATCGGCACCGGACGCTATCTGGACGGTTTGAGCTGGCCCTTTGGCCATGAAACGACCCACGCCGACAAACAGACCCTGGTGACCATGGCGGTCCCCCCGCCGGGGGTGCCCGGCGCCCTCTCCGGGACCAGCGCGCCAGGCACTGTCAACGACGCAGGACCAGCCGTGACCGCTCCGGCCAAGGGTGAGACGACCCCCGCCAAGGAGAACGGATCGGCCAAGGAGGGGAGTCCCGCCAGGGAGGGACACCCCCCCGGCGAGACCGGCCCGCTCTCCGACGAGGTGAGCGCGCAGCCCAAGCCCGCCACGGAGGAGACGCCGCAGTTCGATCTGCAATACGAAGAGAGCCTGCCCCACGAGCCGACTCCCGAAGAGGTTCCGCCGGCCACCCCGCCGGACACCAGGGGCGGACCGCCGCGCGTGGCGGTGGTGATCGACGATCTCGGCTACAACGGACCGGTATCCCTGAGCATCGCCCGCCTGCCCGAGGCGATCACCCTGGCGATTCTGCCGGGTGGGGATTTCTCCCGGCAGGTGGTGTCGATCGGCAAGTCCACCCACAAGGAGATCATCCTTCATCAACCCATGGAGCCCCTGGGCTATCCGCGCGTCAAGCCGGGTCCGGGCGCCCTGCTCAACGGCATGGGGCATGACGAGATCCGCACGATTCTGATCCGCAACCTGGAGAAGTATCCGGAGGTGACCGGCATCAACAACCACATGGGTTCGCGACTGACCCAGAACCGCGAGGCCATGGATACGGTGATGGGGGTGTTGAAGGAACGGCATCTCTTTTTCCTGGACAGCCGCACCAGTCAAACCAGCGTGGGTTACGCCCGCGCCAAGGCCAACGGCGTGCCCGCGGCCCGACGCGACGTCTTTCTGGACAATGTGCAGAAGGTTTCGGCCATCGAGACCCGCTTGGCGGAGTTGGAACGGATCGCCCGCCACACCGGACGGGCCATCGGCATCGGCCACCCCCACGCCGAAACCCTGACCGCCCTGCGCAACTGGCTTCCTGCCGCCACCAAACGCGGCATCCGCGTCGAGGGGCTCTCCCATTTTCTGACCAACGGCGAGGCCGGACAGGCCCGTCCTGCCCCGTCGGGAGAGGTGGCCCGCGACCCGGCCCCGGACAAGGGGGCCCTCAACAACAAACCGGTCAAACT